>CAXYXW010000066.1:0-1711 GCA_964293005.1 uncultured Thiothrix sp. | reverse complement strand
ACACGGCATTGTCCCATAAAGGCTGCGTCCTTTCCTTATCCCGAACTCAGGTTACATACAGGTAATGGCAAGCTATTGGCAACCATCACATTGCCCGTAGCAAAACTGCTCGGAATGGGAATGAGTGCTGATGGGCGCACGGTCGCCTACCTGACTGCTGGGAAAAACGGGCAGTGATGTGCACCTGTATGACATGTACCAGCAAAAAGTCAGCAAAACACTTAACATACCCATACAACCCGCCACCTTCCAGACACTCACACTCAGCCACGATAGCCAGTATCTCTCCATCATGCCACTATTGCTTAATATAGGTACAGGCAAAACAACACCATTGGCAGGCACAAACAGCAACAGCCGGGCAATATTCAGTGCCAATGGCAAAACCTTGTTCTTCACGGCGGGTCATCAGCTATATCGCCATGAACCCGCCACCGGGCAACAACAGGCCATTAACCTGAGCCTCCCTGCCGATTGCAGCCATGCCACCGCTTATGACTTCAGTCCCAATGGGACATGGTTAGCGATTGGCTACCCTTGCCAAAAGGCTCCAACCATTACCCTCCTGAATGCGGAGAATGGGCAATGGCTACGGAACATCATGCCCTCACTGGCTCCATAAACCACGCGCTCCTGATAAAATTTGTTGTATTTTTAACCCAGTCGTATTTGACAAGAGCTGATCTAACCGCTATATGAGAGACTCTGACAGGCCTACACAGGAGTTGTTTATGTCGACCCAATCCCAATTATTGCTATTAGTGGCTGCCTTATCGTTAGGAACTGCTGTCCACGCCGCTGGCATCACCGTGAAAATGCAAACGGTTGATGAGAAAGGCATAGGTGCTGAAGTAGGGCAGATTGTAATCAGTGAATCCGCATATGGCTTGGTGTTTACTCCGACTTTGGCTGGTCTACCTGCCGGGTTGCACGGCTTCCATGTGCATGAAAACCCCAGTTGCGACCCCAAGGAAAAAGAAGGCAAAATGACCGCTGCATTGGCTGCGGGCGGGCATTATGACCCAGCCGGAACCAAGGTACATGGCTTGCCGTGGGGCGAAGGGCATTTGGGCGACTTGCCTGCCTTATTTGTCGATGCAGAAGGCAAAGCCAATAATCCGGTACTGGCTCCACGCCTGAAAATGGATGACTTGAAAGGACGCTCTCTGATGATCCATGCCGGTAGTGACAATCATGCCGACCATCCAGCACCCTTAGGAGGTGGTGGGGCACGCTTGGTATGTGGGATTAGCCAGTAGGGGCGGGGGTACGAGGTTTAGCCGTTAACCAAGCGTTGGGCTTGGTTAACCCGGCTCGATACAGAAGCTAGACTCTTAATTTAATCTCAGTCTTAACAATAACTTAGATCAGTTAAAACAGCGCTGTATGCCATCTTGTATGCCAATAGATTGAGCTGGTTTTCAAGCGGTTTTCTGGTTTTCTAACGTTTCTGGTGCTTTTGATGGCGATTGAGGTGGTTGTACCCCCTCCCCCTCTAAAAGCGCCAGGAACATGCCCCAGCCTTTGGTGGATAGATGGTTGGTTCAGTGCATCACCAGCTGGTCATACTGCCCTGCCCTACCCCGTGGGGTAACGTCGATGGCATCCGGGTGGATAATCTGGATTTCTACCAGTGCCGAATGGATGCGGTTTATATTCACCAGCCGCCCACGCTGCTGCTCCTTCTCCCGGATTGCCAATACCTGTGCCG
>CAXYXW010000065.1:0-3935 GCA_964293005.1 uncultured Thiothrix sp. | reverse complement strand
CCATGGGCTGTTTTTCCAGACATCGGAGCAGTCCGTCAAGGCAGACACCGTGATTGCTGCCTTTGATGCCTTTGCAGAGGATTACTATTCTTCGGAGTTCAGGCACTCGGGAAAATTTTGCTTTGTGGTACTGGACAAAGCCTTTACTGCCAAGATGGAAGGCTGGTTGATCCGGGGTGTGATTCCCCGGTTCATTCCCCCCTACTACCCCGAACTGAACCTGATTGAAATGCTCTGGCGAAAAATCAAATATGAGTGGTTGCCGATGAGCGCCTACCAGTCATTTGCCTCATTGAAGCAGTCAGTCACCAGTGTGCTCGAAAATATTGGCAGAAATCTCTTCATAACTTTTGCATAGGTACTTATTCGGGGTCACCCGCGTAATCCAGCACAAAGCGCGGATCGGTGGTGTCTGCCTTGCCGCCCATGCGGTCAAGATCGGTTTTCCAGCCTTTACTATACGGCGGATTGGAGAGCATGAAATCAAATTGTTTGGCGGTAAAGCCATCGCTGGAAAGGGTCGAACCGTACTGGATATTATCCGCTTCCGCGCCTTCGCCTTTCAGCAGCAAATCCGCTTTGGCAATGGCGTAGGTTTTCGGTTGCACTTCCTGCCCGTAGAGGTGGATGGAAACCTCCTTGCCTGCCTTTACCGCCAATTGCTGCAAACATTCTTCCGCCACGGTCAGCATCCCGCCCGTACCACACGCCCCGTCGTACAACAGATACGTGCCGGACTCAATCGCATCAGCCACCGGTAGAAAAATCACATCCGCCATCAGTTTCACCACGTCACGCGGTGTAAAGTGTTCCCTTGCCTCCTCGTTGTTTTCCTCATTGAAACGGCGGATCAGTTCCTCAAACACCGTCCCCATGCTGTGATTGTCAAGGCCGGGCAGTTTGACATTGCCATCCGCATCCAACACCGGCTTCGGGCTGAGATTGATCGCCGGATTCAGGTACTTTTCGATCATCGCGCCCAGAATATTAGCCTCCCGCAAGGTGGGAATCTGGTTGCGGAACTTGAACTTGTCGAGGATTTCCTGCACGTTGGGTGAAAATCCATCCAGATAAGCCTTGAAATCATCTTCCAGTTGTTGGGCTTTGGCGCGATTTTTCAGGTCTTTGAGCGTAAACGGGGAGTTAACGCTTCGCCGGAAGCCTGACACAAAGCAGCTTCCTGATTGGCAATGCCTGCGGCATCCAGCGTTTTTTCATGCTGAGAACGGCATCCCTTGGTCTGCTCCAACAGGGCATCCAAACGACGGATCACAGTCATTGGCAAATTGACGATGGTATTTTGGGTATTGTGATCCATAAATCCCTGCTGTTCGGATGGGTATTTATCTGCAAGCATAGTAGTCGGCTACTTTCAGTTGGACAACCTGTATCTAAATTACTGGAAAAACTGGGCAGGCACGTGGGACATGGAGCGGTCATCTGCCTGCGGGAAACGGATGTGCCGCTGTCGCGGGAAGTGGATGCGATTCCGGCAGGCTGCTTAATAGTCAGCCCCACGAAAATGCCCAACATCATGCAGCGAAAACCCGCGATAGGTTATCTCATACCCCACCAAGCGCTGTTCCAGCCGTTGTGCTTTGACCTTGAGCTGACTTAGGCGCAGGTTATCCGGGTTGCGTTTCACTTCGGCAATCAGCGCGGTTTTGCTGAAATCATTCACCGCCACAATGTCGATTTCATTTTTATTGCTTGCCTCCCAGTAATTGCCAATGAGGTTGTAATCGCCGCTGGCAGCCAGTTGCGCCCGAAACAGTTGCTCCAATCATGTGCCGCTGTAGGTAGCAAAATCCCGCGCAATCGCTTGGCGGATGAAGGCAAGTTTTCGATTTCCACCGCGCTGCGGTAGCGGTAGATGAAGTGGAATCAGAAGCTTAGAAACGCATCCTGGATACGGTATTTAACCTGAGTTCGGGATAAGGAAAGGACGCAGCCTTTATGGGACAATGCCGTGTAACCACACTCGACGTTGACCCCAACAAAGGCTGCTTCCCCCATGTTAACACGCTTATTTTGTGAAATAGACGATTTTTGCCAAGGCTTCCTTCCTGAGTGGGACAAAACCGTGTTGGCTCCGAAGGGGGGCATAGCCGTCGCCGTTGTGGTCTGGGTGAGAGTGAAATCATGACGGTTCTGATGCACTACCATCAAGCGGGTTATCGCACCTTCAAAGGGTACTACGAACGCCATGTCACTGCTTTCCTCAAGGGGCACTTCCCACAACTTCCGAGTTATCAACGTTTTATTGAGTTAATGCCGCGTGTCCTCCTGCCGCTAACCCTGTTTATGCAGCAACGTTGCCAGCCGGGGCGGGGCATTGCCTTCATTGACTCCACCCCGTTGAAAGTCTGTGAAAACCTGCGCATCCCCCGCCACCGCACCTTTCGCGAAAACGCAGGGCGGGGCAAGTCTTCAACGGGCTGGTTCTACGGGTTCAAACTCCACTTGGTCGTGGATGACTGTGGCAACATTTTATCGTTTGCCATCACCCCAGGTAACACCGATGACCGCAAACCTGTCCCTACCTTGCTGAAGGCTATCGTGGGCAAAGCCTTTGGTGACCGGGGTTACATTTCCAAAGACTTGGCAGCCTCATTGGCAGAACAGGGGGTAGAGTTGATCACTTCATTGAAGAAAAACATGAAAGCGGTGGCGCGTGATACCTTCGACCGGTTGATGTTACGCAAGCGGAGTATCATTGAGACCCTCAATGATCAGTTGAAAAACATCCCGCAGGTCGGGCACACACGCCACCGTTCGCTCACCAACTATATGACTAACATCATTTCTGGTTGGGTGGCCTATTCCTATCAAGACAAAAAGCCAGCGCTGAATTTGAAAACATCAGCGCTGGTCGTGATTTGAATTGGCTGAAAGCTTATCCCGAACTCAGGTTTTAATAAATTACTTTAAGTTTTGTAACTACTCAGTCTATCCGAAAACCGCCCTGAGGGAATGAAATGGATTATGCCCCGGATGCTTGCCGGTTTCCCATAAGGGGTGACAAGACTATACCTTTCAAGGTGAGTCCTTGCCCTTCCGCTGGCTGAGCAGCCTTGCCGTTGAGACATGGGGGGTTGCCGGGTCATTCTTCCGGGTGGGCATCGTTTTTTTCTGCCCCCGTGGATGCTTGGCATATTTGCGCAGTTGCGCCCTCCCTGCCAGCAACAGCAACCATGCTGCCAATCCCGGGACAGTGGCTTCCCGAATGGGTTGCCAGTCTTCCGGGTCAATGATGGTGTCAAGGCTTTCCGCCCTGTTCGCCAGGGCAATCGCTTGAAAATTGTCTTACATGACTTGCCCCAATAGCTGCGCCAGATAATCCGTTGATCACCCGGCCTGTTTGCGCCTGACTTTCAGGCTATGTGGGTTGGTTTTGTCATGGCGTAGCAGGTTAGTGCCCCTGTGGCGCAGGATGGCGAGGTTATGTGCGCCATGATGGGTACGGTTTCTCGCCAAATCTTCGCGCATTAGCACGTCCAGTACCCAGGGCAATCGCTTGAACACTTGCTTGCAAAAGATGCATAAAGGAGGTTTTGCCCGGAAGGACTAACCCGATGCCGAACTTACCATCCACCGCGATCAGCCACCTATTGGAACAGTTGTACGAGCTGGACGATCCCCGCCAGCGGGCGAAGGTTATCTACCCCCTCCCGGAAATCCTACTGCTGGGATTGGCCAGTAGCCTGGCAGGAGCCGATGATGTGGTGGAGATGCTTCCTCAATGAAATCTCACAAGAAACCTACACGGCGGCGATGATGTTTGCATCCCTGATTTTTGTAGTCGCCTTTGAATCCGGTTTCCACTTCACCGGCACACGCAACGGCATTTACATCGAAGCCCTTTCCCGCATGGGCTACATGTAAAGACCTGTGTGATCATAGACTCTACAATCATGCTAAACTACAGCAGGCAC
>CAXYXW010000064.1:0-6021 GCA_964293005.1 uncultured Thiothrix sp. | reverse complement strand
CTCATAAAAGCATTGAGTCTGGCAAACAAAATGATTATGAACAGGCTCTTAGAAAGTGGGCATCCTGGATCGCTTCATTGTAAGCATTTAGCCCGGTGTTATTGCTATTGTGCAAGGCCCAACTCAACTCTTTATTGATATTGAACCAAGCAACTGCCCGGATCGCGGGGTAATCTGTTTTGATACGGGTAAACATGTTTTGTACCCAGACGGACTTGCTTTCACCGGCATCGGTATTGTTCCCGGTTTGCCCATAGCTTGGATTAGGTAGGTCAGCAGGTTCAGTGCTGGCAACCTCACCTAACAAGATCGGCTTGGATGGATAGTGACTGACGAGGGTGTTGTATGGCAAGCTGAAGGTTTCGTCAAAGCTCTTCCAGCGGCTAAAGGAATAATTACTGCCCCAGTTATACCCGTCAATACCTGTCCAATCAACAACATCATCACCCGGATAATACAAGGTCATATTATTATAACTATCAACATTAGCATTGTTGGCACACCATACCCATTCAATTTGGTTGTTGATGCCAGACTGTTCAAATTTATTATGCAGGTAACGCCATGCATTAATATAACCTGCCGGGTCATTACCCCAAGCATACCAGCCGCCATTAAACTCATGTGCAAAGCGTAGCAACACTTTGGGTTTCTTATCTGCTGCATAGCTGGACTGGAACCATTTGAAGCCATTGATCCAGCGCTGGATATAGCTATCCCATTGGCCTGCGCTGATTTCGCCTAGCAGGTTTGCCCCTGAACGGTTTTTAGTGGCGGGCATCCAGGAAATCATCGGGATTGCACCGCGTGAAACGATATTGTCGCTTTGGTATTTCAGATAACCCCAGTCATAATCAAAGCTAGAAAACAGGTTAACAATCGCCATCTGTTTGCTAGAGGCGGCATTGAAGCGGTCTATTTCCGCCAATGACCAACCGTCACTTTTGATGTATGCACCGAGCATGGTATCGGCTTGGGAAAACTGGGCACTTGTTAATAGCGTTATTGCCAAGCACGCAGAAAGGATATTTTTTTTCATTGGGTAAACCTCGCATGCCAAGCCATACTAATTGAGCCATGATTGGGTTTCATGGATTAGGCTTGACATGAGAGATTGTATAGTAAAATTGATGTTCGGATAGATTTTTCTGATAAAAGGTTTGGCCTAAAAAACGGTCATCACTTTGCCTTCTCCACCTTAAAAATAACCCCATCCAGCCCAACAATCCTCACC
Source organism: uncultured Thiothrix sp. (assembly GCA_964293005.1). GTDB lineage: Bacteria > Pseudomonadota > Gammaproteobacteria > Thiotrichales > Thiotrichaceae > Thiolinea. The sequence continues at coordinate 4,787 of CAXYXW010000064.1, read as the reverse complement.
CGTGTCCCGGAGGGGAGGTCTGCCCCCGTGACTTTCCAGGCACTATCACCGACCCGGATGCTGCCCCGCCCGTTAATAATGGCTTCGGTCAGGGCATATTCCTTACCGATATGCATGTTCAGACGGTTGTTGAGTTCAGGTTCATCGGATGGCGTGGACTCATCCCGGAAGAAGCTGGATTTGCGCCATGCCAGCACACTCACGCCAGACACCAAGGCAAAACATAGGATTTGCCAGCCGATCCCCAGCGCTGGAAAGACCCATAACAAAATGCCCGTGACAATCGCACCGAAACCGAACCACATCAGGATAGCGCCAGGTACAAATACTTCCAGCACCACAAAAACCACCCCAAAAATTAGCCAATACCAAAATTCAACTTCAACGGTATTCATTTTTTATCCTGCACGGCTTTCCACAATTCATTGATACTGCCAATCGAACCCATTAACCCACTGGTGTCCAATGGCATAAAGATGGTTTTTTGCTGATTGGATTCGGCAAACTTGCCCAAGGCTTCCACATATTTTTGTGCCACGAAGTAGTTCAGTGCCTGCACATCCCCTTTGGAAACGGCTTCTGACACCATTTGGGTGGCTTTGGCTTCTGCCATCGCTTCCCGTTCACGCGCCTCTGCCCGCAAAAAGGCGGCTGATTTTGCGCCCTCAGCCTCAAGGATTTGTGATTGTTTTTTACCTTCGGCCTCCGTAATCTGCGCACGTTTTTGGCGTTCAGCCGTCATTTGCAGGTTCATGGCGCGTACCAGTTCGGCGGGTGGTTGAATATCCTTGATTTCAACACGCAGGACTTTTACCCCCCACGCATTGGTTGCCTCATCCACAATGGCTAATACCCGCGCCCCGATTTCATCGCGTTTGCTAAGCAGATGATCCAGCTCCATTGCACCACAGACAGAACGCAGGTTGGTCATCGTCAGGTTGAGGATGGCATATTTCAGGTCAGAGACTTCATAAGAGGCTTTGGCAGGGTCAAACACCTGGTAGAATACGACCCCATCAATACTGACATTGGCATTGTCTGCGGTGATCACTTGCTGGGGTTCGATGTCCAGCACCTGCTCCATCATATTGACCTTGCGCCCAATCCGGTAAATGACCGGAATAATTAACCCAAGACCTGGTTGCAGGGTGCGGACATAACGCCCGAAGCGTTCAATCGTATAGGTGTGGCCTTGTGGAACCATTTTCACACCCATGAAAACGAGTGCCACAATCAGCAGTAGGACAACGAGGGCAAATGATGGGAACATGGTGGTGAGTCTCCTGCGTAGCTTATCTATATTGGTCTGCTATTGGTCTTTAGCTTGATTGTAGCCGTATTGAGACCGATACGTGCAATAACCGGACATTTTCTTCAGGTCTATTCTCTCAGTTAATTTAAGATAAAGGAAATTCATCATGCTTTTGGCGGATATTCTGCTATAAGTTAACTTTTTTAATCCTCATGAGTGTGCCATTCCATGGGCAGGCCTACTCTGTCTACTGATAATTTTCTGCTGCTACCCATTGCGGTTATCCACGAGCAACTGGTGTTCCTCTTGCGGCGCGGGGTCGTTTGGTTTTGGATACATGTGGCTGCGGCTATCGTGTTATGTACGTGGCTATGGCTGAACAGTACCAAAAGCCCCATTTTAGTTAGCATCTGGGGTGTAGCGATTGTGACGATGGCGGCAGCCCGTTGGCTAATGGGGTGTCGTTTCCAGCCTGATGAGCCGTGTCCCCATCCCCGCTTGCAGGCCTACGCACATAACCAATTGTTGGCAAGCTCCTTGCTGCATGCCTTATGGGGCGTATCGGGGTTCCTGTTGTTTATGGATACCATCCCGACCCTGGCACTGCATATAACGCTATTGCTGCTGCTGGCATTGGCTGCCATGCCGTTGTTGATGTTGTCATGGGTGGCCTTATGTATCCAAGTGCTTGCTCTATTGGCTCCGATTGGCATTATGTTGCTATTTCAACCCGATCTGGCTTTACGTTTGTGGGGCGGCATCGTTTTGGCAGCGGCGGGGGTGGCAATATTGGCAGCCTCGGTATTGGCACAATTGCTGCGGGAGTTTCAGGAAGCCTATGTGCGTATGCTGGAACAGGCCAATACTGATCCTGTTACCAACCTGTCAAATCGGCGCTATTTTGAGCAAATGTTCAAGCTGGAATGGCGACGTTCCACCCGAGCCTTGGAGCCATTATCGCTGCTACGGGTGGATATTGACCATTTCAAACGCTTCAGCGGGGTACGTGGGCAACAAGCGGGTGATCAATGCCTGTTGGACATAGCCCAATGCTTAAGCCAATCCGCCCGTCGAGCCGGTGATGTGGTCGCCCGTTATCAGAATGATGGATTTGTCTTGCTGCTGCCTAATACTGTGCTTGATACAGCCGTCCAGTTGGCTGAAAAACTACGGGTCGAGATTGAAAAACTGCATATTGATCATGTGGATGGGGCAATCCCGCGCATTGTCACCGTCTGTGTTGGTGTATCAAGCTGCCTGCCGATGACGATGCGGGAAAATGGCAATGAAGATATTGGCGAGGGTGATGTTATTTACCCCGCATTGTTGCTGAATGCCGCTGACCGAGCTTTACACCGTGCCAAGCGTAAGGGGTTTAACCAGATTGCCTGGGAGTATGCGGGTGGGGCGTAGGGGTTAATCAGGCAAAATGCAGTTCCTGTTGCACGGGTATCCCCGCAGGCTGGATATGGGGTTTACTGCATAAGTGGTTTAGAAAGTTGACAATGGACAAGCCCAACTCATAGGCCATGTTGACAGGTACTGCATTGCCGATCTGTTTGTATTGTGAGGTTAATGCACCTTTGAATTGCCAATTGTCCGGGAAGGTTTGGATACGTGCATATTCTCGCACCGTAAAGGGGCGGGTTTCTTCAGGATGGCAACGCTCAGTCTGTTTTTGTGCAGGTGCGCAAGTGAGAGTTAAACAAGGCTCATCCCAGTGCATGCGCCGAGCCATTCCTGTTTTCCCGCCTCCAAGGTAAAAGCTGGCTTTCATATAGTTTTTTTGTACATCTTCTGGCAAATCACGCCAATACCCACCCGGCGGTACTTGTGCCATGACTGTTTTCTTGTTGGCTGGGTAGGTTTGTCCAATGGCACTCGGCACATCACAAGGAAACAACTCTCCCGCTTTGAGTGCGTCTTTGAGAGTGTAGATTTTCTGGTAGGGGCGGGGCCAGTGAAAGGTGGTCAATTCAGCAAGGTCGTTACGGATCCCAACCAAAAGCAAGCGCTCGCGCTTCTGAGGTACTCGGTAAAAAATGGCTTTCATCAGATGGGGTTCAAGCAAGGTATAACCTAACTCATTGATGACTGAGCGGATGTTTTCCAGTGTTTTGCCCTGGTCATGGTTGAGCAAACCTCGCACATTTTCCGCCATAAATAACTTGGGGTTGGTTTCTTTGATGGCTCTGGCAAACTCAAAAAACAAAGTTCCCCGAGCGTCTTCGAAGCCCATTTTTTTCCCTGCATAACTGAATGCCTGACATGGAAAGCCTCCTGTCACAACATCAATTTGGTCACGGTAAGGCGTGAAGTCGAGCTTGGCGATGTCGCCGCATTGCACATTCCAATGGGGGCGGTTGGTTTTGAGGGTGGCACAGGCATCTTTTTCGATTTCATTGAGCAGGATGGTTTCCAGTCCTGCCCTTTCCAGCCCAATCGCCAAGCCGCCTGCACCGGCAAACAGCTCAATACTTTTATACGTATGATGTGCCTTCACATCCAGGCGCTTGGAGTCATCAAAGATGAAGCGCAACTCTTCAAATTGGCGTAGCTGGTCTTTGCTATAAAAACGGTAGTTGTTGATGGATGGAGGATAACTTTCCGCTATTGTCCCAACGACGTAACGTTTCTTTGGATACACCTAACATATCGGCAACCTGAGCAACAGAGTACATATTAAACCTTAAACAACCTTACACCTAGTTACTATTGTATGATTTCTGGGTTAGTTTGGCTATACACATGGGTGACAACCACAGGGCAATCGCTTGAAAATTGTCTTACATGACTTGCCCCAATAGCTGCGCCAGATAATCCGTTGACCACCCGGCCTGTTTGCGCCTGACTTTCAGGCTATGTTTGTTGGTTTTGTCATGGCGCAGCAGGTTAGTGCCCCTGTGGTGCAGGATGGCGAGGTTATGTGCGCCATGATGGGTACGGCTTCTCGCCAAATCTTCGCGCATCAGCACGTCCAGTACCCAATGTAACTTGTTTTCGACAGCCCAATGGGAGCGGACGGCATAGTGTGCCGCCTTGGAGGTCATCGCCAGTGAGCCGATGGAGTGGCGGATGGAATAGGTGGATTTTCCTGCTTTTTCCACCCAGGACTCGACACAGATGAGGCAGGCAAGCCCTGCCCATTCCTGCCGTTGCCCCAGCCAGGAAACATCGGTGCAAATACGGCAACGGCGGGTTTCGAGCCGCCCGTGGTCTTTTTCCACGTGGGTGTCTTCATCCAGCACATAACCGGCTGGCAGCTTCTCGAAAAACAGGGTGATGTCCTCTGCCAGCGTTTTCTGGTTGGCCTTGACCGCCAACAGGTAATCGCCACCCGCTTCCATCATTTGCTGGGCAATGGCCTTTTGCGTCCCCATCGCATCAATCGTAATCAGGCAACCTCCAATGTCGAGCTTGCGCAGCAAGGCGGGGATGGCGGTGATCTCGTTGGATTTCTGATCGGTCGCTTCCTGCCCCAGCACCCGGTTTTGCTGGTTTGCCCATGCGGACACCAAGTGCAGCGGGTTTTGCC
>CAXYXW010000063.1:0-10453 GCA_964293005.1 uncultured Thiothrix sp. | reverse complement strand
TACCCGGCATTGTCCCATAAAGGCTGCATCCTTTCCTTATCCCGAACTCAGGTTATATTTAGGTTTGCCAATACCACCCACCGGGTTTATCTTAATAGCCCCTTCCCTTTCGGCTTTTTCCAACCATTCGTTTGCAAGGGCTTCAATGGCCTTAATGCCTGTCACCAAATCCCGCTCACTGATCCAGCGTTTTGCAGGCCGCACCGTTGGTTCAATTGCCCCTGCCTGCACCAGACGCAACCATTCCTGATAGGCTTGCCCCGTGTCATCCCCACCCAACGGCATGGAAAGCTGCTCCTCCTGTGAACCGAGTACGGACGGTGTGCGCGTGGGTGTCCCACCGTCAGCGGACGGTGCACGGACACGCGGGACACTTCCCACACCCTGACCGTCAGCGGACGGTTGGGACACGGGGGAAGGGGAGGGGTTAGCGCCCGCATGGATAACCCGTGGCGTGCGCCGTTCGCGCCGGGTGGTGTCATAGCCGTGGCTGTGCAGGTAGTCGCGTGCATCCGCATAACGCCCACCCAGATAATGGAAGGCATATTCAAAAAACACGATGATGGTTAATGACAAGGCAAATGAGGCGATTATCCCGGTTGTGCCTAATGTATTGCGGATCAGGTTAACCAACGGGTGATAATTGTTTTCGTCACGTTCCATATTTTTTGCCGTGCTTGCCAAAGCCAATACCCGCGTTTCTTTGGAAGCATTCGCCATCTGAATCATATTATTCACCGCGTCGACTTTCGCTTGTGAGTGCACGCAATTCTCAACCTCACCGCGCTGTAGTTTCAATTGGCAACCGGCAAGCCGCGCTTGTGCCTGTTGTAGTTCAGCAGAGTAGGGGGTGTAGGTTGAGCTGGTCGCCCCGTGGATGCTGCCGACAATGGCCTTATAGGTGGGTGACTCAAGGCTTTTGGATTCCATGCGGATGTTATCGCGTTCCATGCCTTGCCCGACTTCAGACAACAGGGAAAAGCCCGCCGCCACAAACACGGCAAGCAGGGTGGCTTTCTTGCCGCCCGCCTTGTCGCCTTGTGCGTACAGGAAGAACTGGAACGCGGTCATGACAAAGGTAAGGCCAATCCCGACAACGCCGTTCATCCATTCGGTGGTATCCCAGTTCCAGAACTGGATATTGCCCACCAGATAGCCGACGATGAAATAGGCCGACATCAGGAAGGCAACCAAGGCCGCAATGCAGTAGGCCACCAGCCGCTTGGTGTAGTCGCTGTAGGCAATCCCGGCATTGAATGCCAATGTGCTTGATATGTTTTGCATGGTGTGTACTCCTCAGAACCAGATAGCCAACAGAACAACGGGAAAGGCGAACAGGCAGCAGCGCACGGCATGCCCCACGGACAAGGCCACACTGCCCGCGATTGCCAGAACAAGCCCGGTCAGGACAAACAGCAGGTTGTTTTCAAGCGGGTAGTGGGGTGTGTTGTGCAGCCCATACACCGTCGGCAACAGCAGGAAACCGCACCAGATGCCCCAGGTGAACAGGTTCACGAGCCAAGGGGTCATGCGTGCCAGCGTGCGCCAGTCGATGGGGTTGTATTGCGGACTATCGCAATCGGTATCTAAGGTTTGGTAGTATGGGTCTTGCATGTCAACGGCTCCTTGTAAGCGGTTGGTGTGAAGTCCTGCACCCGTGCTGGTACACGGGTTGCAGGGCGATTGTTTTGGGTGGGTAGGGCAGGGGAGTGCTTCACCGTTGAGTTCCCCATTGATTCCAACACGATTGCCGCCCGTTCCTGCCGGTCGTGCCGTGATCCGGGTTCATCCATGCCGTTGTCAGCATGCCAATTGCGCCATTCAAGCCACGCTGCCCGGTCATCATCTGAGTAAAACAGGGGTATGGTTGGCCTGTCCGGTGTCTCCGTTTTGGCTCCTGAGTCGCCCCGCGTACAGTTATTTACAGTACTCCAAGGGAAGACGACAGGCTGTTCAGCCTGCAAAAAATCAAAAGCTGATCCAGCCGCAACCGGCAAGGGCAGGGCAGGCTTACGCGCAACCACTTCAGCTTCAGCCTGTTGCTGGCGTGGCTGGATTGTCCATTGTTTGGTGCGTGTCACAACGTCCTTGCCGTCGCCACGATGGGAAACGCCCTTTACCCGATTGACCAGCTCACCATAGCGGTTAATGGCGGCCTCGCCCGTTCCAGTGTCCGCCCGTAGCTCACGGAATACGCCAATCGGCTGTTTTTTACGATCAACAGCAGCGCCACCCTGAGCCACCAGATAGGCTGCCCAATCACCCTTGTCGGCTGCCTGCCGTGCATCCTCCAACAGGGTATCGACTGCATCCGTCAATCGCCGCAACTCACGCCACACCCCCACCGATGCGCCGCCAATCTGCTGGAATTGGCGGATACCCCAGACGCTTGCCCATGCCCGTGCACGCGCCGCGCCATCGGCTGCACTGATGTCAGCGTCATGGTCAACGTCCATGCCAAAGCCATCAATATTCTTGCTGATGTACTTGGCAATATAGCCCGTGGCACTGCCCTTGCTCTCATCCACCACCTTCACTTCAAACCGGTGTTCAGATGCACCTTGTTCGTCGCCATCCTCCCGCAAGGCATGGTCACGCATGACATGGGTAACGCGGCTCACATGCGCTGCTTCCATGAACAGCAGGATATGCCAGTGGGGAGTACTGTCAGTGTGTGGTTCAGCCACGCGGAACCCATAAACGTTGATACCCTCGCGCTTCAGTTGTGAGCGGATACGCGCCCAAACCTTGCACAGGTAGGCTTGCGCCTGTCGGGGTGTGCTGTGCTGATATTTTTGGTTCAGCTTCCCGCCTGAATACCGATGAAATTTTGATGGGGTGGTGAGGGTGTAGAACAGTGCCACATGGCCTGCTGCTTTGGCGTAATCCTCAAAGCCACGCATCCGAACCATCAGCTCTGCCCGCCTGACTTCCGGGTTTGCGATGCTGCCCTTGAGCACATCGAGCATGGGCAGCACATCGCCGTCATCGGACACCATTTCATAGTTTGCCAACACTTCAAGGCTGGCCTGATGCCGCGCTTGAATCCGCTGGAACATCGCAGACGACACATAGGCTTGCTTGCCCTTGCGCACCAATCCCAGCTCAACGGATAGCTGTTCCTGTTCCCGGTCTTGTTTGCGTCTCAGCTTGCGTTCCCACCACAAGGGGCAGGCCATCCGCGCCAATACCCCAGCGTCATCAAATGCCGTGGGCAGGGGCAAACCTTCGGACTCGACCACGGCTTGCGCCTTCTCCAAGCTGATGCCCTTGCCGATCCGCGCCAGCCGTTCCGCCTTGAGCTGCAAAGTTTTGTCGGTGTGGTGCAGTAGGCTCTTGCCATCCGCCAGCCCGCCCACCTGCAACAGGTAGAGATTAGCGGCTTGGCGGCCTTGGTCGGTGTAGGTTTGGCTGTAGATGTGGCTTACGCTGCCTGCGGTTGACAGGGGGAGTGCAGAGAGTTGTTCATGCACCCAATACACATCATGGGGATGGATGGCGGTTGGGATGGTGATCATACTGCACCCCGCTTTTTCCCTTCCTGCTGGTTCAGCTCATAAGCCAGCAGGTGGAGTTCTTCGGCTTTTTCAGCCAAGGTTTCAAGCAGGTGCGCCATCGTCGACAGGTCACTCACTTCGTTGAAAGCGCACTCCTTGGCTAAGTCCAATATGCAGTGCATCTTCCATAAGTCAGATTCAATGGTAGCCAGTGGGGTCAGTTGCTTTTTGCTCATGCTGCCACCACACCGACAAAAGTGGAGCGCACGAAAGCCAACGCCTCGTCGAGTGTCACAAAGTCGCGTGTTTCCAGATTGATGCCATGTTCAGTCTGGCGATGATAAGCAACGTCGACAAAATCACAGCGTTTGGGCTGGTTGGCAGATTGCCCGATGTGGTAGCCGGGATAGACCCAAGCAACCGGGATGCCGTGCTGGTGGATGATGTAGCCGGTCGGGGTGGTGGTGATCAGTGGGTGGGCGGGTTTGCGCTTGCCTGCTTTGGCAGCAGTGGGCAAACGAGCCAAACGGTTTTGGGCAGGTGCGCCCATGACATTGATGGCGGTCATCGCTATGGTTCCATATTCAGTTTTAAGATTGGGCAAAAATTGCCGGGTACTCTTAACGCCTATATGGAAAGCGATGCGCTTATTTCGGTTGTAGCCGTCTTGTAGTCCACGCATACCCGGCATGAACGCGCCGGATGTGGAGTCTACAGACGAAAAAAAACCGCCTGCGTGCTTTGGGCGGTGTTGCCGCCATATATGGGTGTAAGAATCCCAGAATTTTGCTGTTTGCCGACCTGATGTCAGGCCAACAGGGACAGTATGGGCGATTGACCGCTTTCTGGTCAATTCGGTTTTTGTGGTGGTTTTGCTGTCGAAACTTCGTAAAAATCTTGGTATCATGGCTGCACATTTCGTTAGTCATAGCCCCCGCGCCGGTTGGTTCGGGGGCTTTTTTTCGTCTGCATAGTTATGCCATGAAAAAAAAGCAGAAATGCTTTTTTCCTTCAGCTTTTTTTCAGCTTTTTTTCAGCGTTTTTTTCTCTTCTTCAGTTCCGCCGATGTTATCGGGGTCTGGTCACTGATATATTTTCCTGTGTAATCCCCACCTTCGGCGGCTGCGATTGCTTCACAGACTTCCAGCTTTTTCGAGTAGCCCCCGCTATCCCAGCGCCTGATTAGTTCATTGTTCCAGCGTTCATTGCGGGCATTGACCGTTTCCTCCGGTTGCCCAAGAGGATTGCTCTGGCGGGTGGCATTGGGTGTGGGTTGCTGGCTTTGTGCCTGGTCGGTGATTGTGGTGAGGGGAACATCAGCATTTTCTGGTTCCCCCCCAATCTTGTAGGTTTTCGGTCTGTTTTCACCCATCCAGTAGGGCGGCTGAACCTCAAAGACTATACTGGTATCTAGATTTTTTTTGACCCATTCGACATGGCTTTCAAGTACCTGATGTGTTGGCTTGTAGCGGTATTTCTCCTGCCATAGCTCAAAGCTGTCAACGTAGACTTGCCTGATGCCTGTTTCTTCAGGTGCGGGGACTTCCTGTAGCTCAAACGCGCTTCCCTCGACCTCCCGGAAATATGGTGTTTCATTGAAAATACCCTGTATATGGACTGGCTCCGGTGGTGCTAAAAATCCCAGCTTTGGCTTTTCTGACCGTTTGGCATGCGCTACCCATAAGCTAACCCAGCGACTGCACCAGAAAGCCACCCCCCCACTCTTTATGGCATCCCCCAAGTCATCGAAATGGATTTTGATTTTCACCTTGTCGGCAAGGCTGGCTCTGTCCAGTTGGCTCTTGTCTTCAATCTCTGGTGGAAGCTGGTATTTTTTTATATAGCCGCATTCGATGGCATCAATAATTTGGTACATCACATAGATTCTTTTTATTATGTAGCTATTCCGAAACGGATTAACGGATGCCCACACATCCCGGAACGGATGCACCATATAGGCAATCTGCCAAATCATCATGCAGGGATAGATACGCTGTCTGAGATCTTCCCATGACGGGTGTGCTATATCAGGATGAATTTTGCAAGCACCTGTTGTATTAATGTATTCGTCAGCAGTGACTTTACACAAAGCATCTTGCAAACCGGCCTGTAACAGAATTAACCGGCTTCTGTTGGAATAATATTCCGACAGTTGTTGCGCTTGATCCATGTCCGCCCCTTTTTTGCGTCATGCCCCCCTTTATGATAAGTGGTCGGGCAGCCCGTAAAGGGTGCGGGTTTTCGGTGATCAGCCTAGCCCGACAGGGCAATTCTAGGTTTTTGCAATCCGGTTATCAACACACTTGAGCATTGCCTAAATATCTGCTTTTCAAAAGAAAGCCGGGAAATGACTACCGGCCTATAGATTGCTGGCTAAGCCAAATCAGCATTACAGTGGAAATGTTTAATGCTCTTCAATCTTGACCCGTGCCAGAATCCCCCGGATTGACCCAGTGTTTTTCCAAAAATCCATCCACATCTTTTTTATTGAACCTGAACAGGGTGGCTTTCTTTTTCGTTTTCGGGCTGACTGTGACCACTTCCAGCCGCTGAATAGGAAACTTTTTAGCCGTACTGATGGACACGCCAATATATTTAGCAACCTCGCTCAGTGACATTAAGTGGCGGCCTGCCTTCTTTACTGCTTGCATGATGATGAACTCCTAATCTGAATCGGATAAAGGGGGGACACGGACACGTTTTGGCGTTACACGCCCGCGTGATACCGGCAAGCCGCTGCTTGCGGTCTTCAGGGTGTCCGGCTCCCTTAACGGTTGTGGCAAGTTTTCACCTGCCATGCTTTTTTCAATGCGCCTGATGGCCTTCTCGATGCTGGACAAGCGCCGCAAAGCGTAGGACTCCCGGTAGTCTTCAGGGCAAGCCCTAGGTCGTCCCTGTTATGCTCCAGCGCCTTTGCATAAGCCCGGTGCAGTTTTGCGGCTATGAAGTCGTTCATGTCATGGCCTTTTGTCATGACCAACATCCGTTCAAGGTGGTCAATGAAATCCCCAGAATTGGGCAACTTCAGCACATGGTCTGCCAGCCCTTCCGCCAACACTTCAGCCAAATTGCGGTTAAACCCCTCTGGGGTCAGGGTATGGCGCAAGCCACAAGGCTTGACCAGATACACCGACAAAGCTTTTTCAGCCAGCAACAAGCCCTTGCCAAACTCGCCCACATCAAAACACCAGATCACTACCCGGTTGAATACCACATCCTGCACGGCCTCATTCCGGTTCAAAACGGCTTGGCAATAATCCATGTAGTGGTCAATCAATCCGCGCTTGATGGTGCTGGCATGGCTGCGGCTATGTACGCCCTTAAGCTTGCGTAGGTCGTTTTCCATGCGGATGTGCATCAGGCTTTTAGCCTGCCCCACTGCTTTTTCCAGCAAGGCAGGCTCCACCCCTGCAACATCAACCACTGCCTGTTCAGCCGCTGGGGTATCTGCTGCTGTCAGGCTATGGCTGCGTTGTAGGTCACAGGCTGCCCGGTGGCGTGCTGCCGGTGAAATCATGGTTTACACCCATCCCCCTGCCGCGTTCTTCAGCTTGATTGCACCGGGTCGGACTCCCGCATATTTGCCGTAATCCTCAACCACAAAAGCATCATTGGAAGAAAGGAACTCTTCCACCCGGTCACGTTTGGGGTTATCAATCACTGCACGGCGGACAGCGCCCGACTGGAAATAAACCGACAGATTGTCATAGCTGGTGATTACCATGCCCCGTGCCGGGAAGAATGGCACGGTGACGGTGGGCAGACCGGCGACAGCCTGTGTTGCCATCAGGATTTGCAGGGCATTTTTTTCTGTAGCCGCCACGTTGCTGTTATAAAGGCTCAGGCCGTGGTTTACCCACAGTTCACGCCCAACAATCAACACAAGGTCATCACCGCCCTGATACCACGGTTCAAGCAGGTTGCTTACCATGTCAAACGCCATTGCATCCAGCGTCGCATAAACGCCACCCTCCCCAATGGTGTATTCATCCGTGGTGGCTGCGCCGGTTGAGTCGTACCCCATCAGCCGCTCCGGTGCGTGCAACCTTACCTTTTCATGCCAACCCACATTGACATCCTCCAGCAGTGGGTAGGCTGCACGGTCGGTTTCTGTTGCTGCATGTGTGCCATTCCAGCCGATCATGACCCGATCCAGTGCCATGCGCTTGATAAGCGCCTTACGGTAAAGAACCTTAAAATTCGGCATGGTTGCCCATGCGTCCAGGGTGCGGTAGCTCAGGTGCGTATCCGAGTTGGTTTGCTTACAATCGTAGTCATCGCCGCCCAATTGACCGGGGTAAACCGTATCCCGTTCTTTCTCGTCGGTATTGATGCGGCTGGCAATGGGTGAACCGATACCCAACCCGAGTTTTTGCCCTTTCTGTTCAATAACCGGGGTAATGTTGATTCTTTTCAGAAATTCGCTGGATTCCTGAAGCTGCTCTGTCAGGCGTTGTTCCACGACAGGAACCAAGTTAAATTTCTCGGTCACGTCCTGAACGTGGTTGGCAGATGCCACTTCACGTTTCAGCTCGTTAAACTGCAATCTGGTTTCGTTTTTCATGGTCATTCCTCAATAAACGACGGGTTTGTTGTAGTAATTGCCGCCTGCCATTTCCGGGCGGGATGGGGTAGTGTCCTGTGCCATAAACGCTTCAAACTTATCCCCCAGTTCCTTGAATGGCTGCACCATTGCCCGTAGTTCCCGGACTTCTGCCCGTAGTGCATCAAAATCCTGTTGGCTGAATTTCATGGGTTGTGGGGGTGGGGTAGGAATGCCCTTAAAGTCTGGTTCCTGTTGGGCGGTCAGTTTTTCCAGCAAGGTGCGGATCGCCTGCATATCATCCTGCTCGCTGCATTTGCCCAGATCACAGGACAGGGGGGCAGTGAAGTGGTTTTGTGGTCGCTGGCTGGTTGAAAACTTCATGATGCCAGTACCAATGGAAGCGGGTGAATCCGTCACCCCAACACCCATCAGGTAAGGGGCATCGGTTGTGGGGAACTTGTCGACGTACTCAATGGAGAGGTGCAGCTTTTGCCCATTCCGCACCATTGCCACCAACTCGGGTGCAGGCTCCAGCTTCACATACAAGCCCATGCGCCCGTCAAGGTCGCCGCCCTTGATTATCTCGGCCTTGACTTCCGCCACACTGCCCAGCGCCTTGAACAGGCTATCCGGCAACAGGCCGCGCATGTGTTCCAGCCAGACTTGTGCATGGTAGGTTTCGGGGTGGTAACTGCTGGCAATTTGCTGCAATACCTCCGCTTTCACTTCGCGCCCGTCTACGGTTTTTCCATCGACCATTGCGCGTATCCAATCGGTTTTAAGCATCTGTTGCTCCCGGCTATTTTGTTTGAATTTTTATTTTTGCCGACTACGTGCGATATATAAATCATTTGGAATCCAGACGCGGCTCCATCTGGATGGCTGCTTTCAGAAAAAAACAGGCTGGAACACTGGAACATTGAACGGGCGCAATTCGTGCACTCTCACTCCCGCTCGCGCTAAAAATAACTCCCGAAAAATTACGAATGCTTTTTTACGGTCACGATACCGTCACAGACCGCTTTCTGGCTGGGCTTCGGCTGATTCCGCCAAAAACCCCGAACCAATGGGCAACAGCTACCAAACAATAAATACTTGTTTTAAATCAGTTGCTTATATTGGAATTACAAGGCAGGCACTGCTAACGCGCAAAGCTTACGGAAATCAGCAGTTTTAAGCGTGAAAACAGTGAAAACCTGAAAAACACCATTCAGGTTACATTCACTGAAATAATTCTGTTTTAGTGAACATGACAGCGTGGGGATGTAACGCAAAAAAGCCGGATCGTGTCCGGCTCTTGGTGGGGGGGTAGGTTGTCTATCAAACCACTTTATGAGCCTGATGCATTGCCTCCCGCAGTATTTTGTTTAGCCGGGTCTGGTATCCAGAACCGGCAGATTGCAACCATGCCAACACATCCACATCAATCCTGACAGTCACTTGCTTTTTGATCGGACGGTAAAACCGCCCAATAACTGCCCCTTGCCAGTCAGCATCAGTTGTTTGGGGAATGTCGCTGTAGTCAATGGCCTCGTCAGGCATCGCTGCCAATGCCTCCAACCCCGCCCGTTGTTGGTCGGTCAAGGTGGGAGGGGTTGCGGGGTCGAATGTATGTCTAACCCAACCTGTTTTCTGTTTCATAGCGCCTACGCTCCTTCGGGTCTGCCCTACGTGCGGAAATGATACGGATAACCTCTTCTTCAGTATTGCCTTGGATGGTATGGGCAACGAGCAACAGCAGGTAGCCATGCACCCTGCCCAAGGTTTGCCACCGCTCTTCACCATCCTCGAACCGGTCTTGTATTGACACATGCAGTGGATCTGAAAAGGCCAACATTGCCATTTCAAAACTGACCTTATGCTTTTGGACATTGATACGGTTTTTGTTTTCGTCCCATTCAAATTCCATGATTAACCCAATACAGAAATGTAACTACAGGATAGCAGTTTCTGGGGCTTTTGTCCTGGAGTCACATCATAACAATGGAAAGAAAGCGCTCATTGCCGCTTGGCTAGTCTAGGGTGCGGTGCGTAGCTTCTCCCCCGTGCTGACTAGGATGCATGGGTATCGGCAACCGTAATCGCAGCCACGAGCCGCGCCCGTTGGTTGCGTGGGTAGGCCGGGGTAACAAGGCCAAGCCCTACGGGTGTGCAGGCTGCTATGGGGTGGTGGGCAAGTGATAGGTCATGGTTCCGTCGACAAGGCGGTTCGGCAGCAAGGTTGGTTTACAGCCTGCCCAGCCTTGACGGGTCAGGGGTGGGTTTAGTGTCAAGACCCATATGATCATAGACCCGCTTATTGAATAATTCGGGTTTCTTGCCATACCACGCCTTGAGGGCTTTGATAGGTGTCAAGTGTCCAAGGTTACGCTGCACGATAGGGTGGTTGTATAGCTCCAGATACTGGGTC
>CAXYXW010000062.1:0-10802 GCA_964293005.1 uncultured Thiothrix sp. | reverse complement strand
AATGGTTAATATGGCTTTCTTATCCTTATTGCTCAGAAGATTATGAGCAGGTTCTTAGACCATTACACACATACCACCCTTTACAGACAGCGGAATTGATTTAGGGATCGTATTTTTTGGGGAGTGAGCACCGCCCGCCTGCTACAATCCCACCTAACAATAATCATCAGGAACAGGTTTCATGGCATCCCCTTCACCCCATACCCCCCCTATAAAAACACTTCTCTTCGCCCCGGTCTGGTTTTTCCAGCTCTTCACTACTGCCAAATCGTTCCGGGATAACCCGCTGCTTGGCAACCGCCGCTTAAACAAACTCGGCCTACACGCCGGGCGGCTGGTGCTTGCCCATTACATTATGCGTTTCCGTATGGCCTTACTGGGTTTTGGGGTGGATGCGCCGGATCGGGCAGCCTATCAACGGGATGGCTTTTTGGCGAAAGAAAACTACATCCCCGCCGAACAGTTTGCCCGGATTGAAGCAGAAATCCGCGCTTTCCAGGGCAATGCCCGTGTTACCCAGCAGGGTGACACACAAACCCGACGTGTCTTGCTTGACCCGGAAACCTTGCAGCAGCTACCGCATACCCGGCAGTGGCTGGAAGACCGTACCTTCCGCCGCTTGTTGCGTTATACGGCGGGACATAGCCGCTTGCCCTTTTTCAATATTGAAGAAATCAGCAATGGTATTTATGCCAGCAATGACCATGACCCACAAAAAGACCTGCACACCGACACCTTCCACCCGACCATGAAGTTTTGGTTATATCTGGATGATGTTGACGAGCACAATGGGCCATTCACCTATATCCCGACTTCAGCACAACTCACCCGCCAGCGCCTGCGTTGGGAATACCAATACAGCCAAACTGCCCGTCATGCACCGGAGTTGTATTCGGCACGCGGCTCATTCCGCCTGCACGCCCCTGATTTGGCACAACTGGGTTTGCCCGCCCCCAAAGCTTTCCGGGTGAAGAAAAACACCCTGCTGATTGCCAATACGTTTGGCGTACATGGGCGTGGGCAAGCTGATCCGGGTAGCACCCGCCTTTCCCTGTGGGGCATGAGCCGTACCAACCCGTTTATCCCCTTCCCCGGATTCGGGCTGGAAGTTTTTAACCGCCTGCAATACCGGATACTAAAAGTCATTAAGGCGTAAGCGGGCAAACCGGTGGGGCATGGCTGGCACTGAGCGCTTCACGCACCCTGCCCCCAGCCTGATCCAGCAGGCATTTGGCCTCTTCTGGAGTGTTCCCGGTCAATAATGCCACCAGCGCAGTTTTCACCTGATAGCCACAGCGCTCCAACATGGCTTGGGCTTCAGCCTCCTCCACGCCGGTACTTTCCACCACCAAACGGCAAGCACGGATACGCAATTTGGCATTACTGGCACGCACATCAACCATGCGGTTGCCATACACCTTACCCAACCTCACCATCAAGCTGCTGCTGAGGGTATTGAGGGCAATTTTCTGTGCCGTCCCCGCCTTCAAACGGGTTGAACCGGCAATCACCTCTGCCCCGGTCAGCAGCTCAATACGCAAATCTGCCACTGCTGCCAAGGGTGAACCGGCATTATTGACCACCGCGACACACAACGCGCCAACGGCTTTGGCTGCCTGCACCGCACCGATGCAATACGGGGTACGTCCAGAGGCCGCCAAGGCCAACACACAGTCTTGGGCATTTAACTGCAAATCCCGGATCGCCCCAGCACCTGCCTCAGCATTATCCTCGGCATTTTCCACCGCCCGTACCAATGCACCCTGCCCACCTGCCAACAAGGCAATGGCACGCTCAGGAGACCAGGAAAAAGTCGGGTATAACTCGGCACTGTCCAGCAACCCCAAACGTCCAGAAGTACCTGCCCCGACATACACCAAGCGCCCCCCGGCATGGATGCGGGGCAACATGGCTTCCAGGACTGTTTCCATTTGTGGTAAGGCAGCCAGCACACTCGCTGCTGCTTGTGTTTGGTCAGCTGCAAAGGCCTGCAACAGCGCTGGGATAGTCAAAGTATCGAGCTGCGCATAACGCCCATCATGGGTTTCAGTCTGGAGGGCATGCAGCCCAGTCGGGTCAGTTGGCAAGGCAAGCGGGTTTATCTGTGTCATGGTTGGATAACTGCTTGGAACGGGATACGGAACGGGCAGGCTGAATAGCAGCATGGCGACTGACAGCAGCCAAAAAAGCCTTGTCCCCACTGGCTGCCAAACGGGCACAATCACTATGCACTGCCAGTTGATGTAAGGCTAATGAAGTACAGGGCATCAAGTGCTGCTGCATGCCCGATAAAACCAACGGATGCAAATGGGCTGCACCACCCGCCAAGGTGATCGGGCGTAACCCAAAGCGCTGCACGGCAACATTGCCCAAGCGTGCCAGCTCCTTGCCTGCATCAAGCAGGATGGCAGCCGCCAACGGGTCATCCTCAGCACTGGCTGCCACATGGATAGCCAGCTTGCCGATCCTGCCCCGGTCGGCATGATAAACGAACTCGCGGGTCATCTCCCAACCTGTACCACCCAAAGCGGCAAACAGGCGTTGTGCCAACGGGGATTGCTGCCATGCACCGGGCTGCTCATCCTCCTTGCGCCAAATCTGCCGTAAAGCATCGCAGGCAATCCAATACCCTGCCCCAGCATCATCAATCCATGCACCCCGCCCGCCCAAACGCTGCAACTCACCGTCAGCATCAACATAGACCGCGACTGAGCCGGTTCCGGCATACACCAAATAACCATCCCCCGGACGAATACAAGACAAATAAGCCAACAGCAGGTCGCTAACTATAAACACACGCTCAAGTGGAGTCGTCAGGCTATCCAGTAAGGCATGGGCATACCAGCGGCTCAGGATCGGGTTTTCACCTAGACCAGTCACCCCCACCACAATCCAGACGGGTTGTGCATGGCTGGCAACCGTGCGGGACAAGTCCAATAAAGCAGCATGGGTTTTGGCGCGGGTCGCCGCCGTGTGGGTTGCAGCAGAAAAGGGTTCGGTTTCCCCGGATGCCAGCAGCTGCCCATCTGCCGATACCAATGCCCAGCGTGTTGCTGTGCCGCCTGCATCAATCCCCAATGCGCAATCAAGCAAGGAGTTTGTCATGTCTTCGCCCAGTTTTTATGATTGGCTATTAGCCGTGTTGGGTATGGCTAAAACCTATCAATGACCCGCAGATTTGGCGAATGTTTCAGATAAAGGGGGGATAACGAGGGGAGTGACAGGGCAGATCCAGCATTAGCCAGACCTGCCCAAAGGGAGTGAGTGGATTAGCCTGCGCTACCCAAACCCAATGCTTCTTTTACCAACGCCTGCTGTTGTGCCTGATGCACATACAGGGAGCCTACGGCTGGGGCAGCGGCGGCTGGGCGGCTGACACAGGCGATTTCTGCCAGCTCATACGCCTCGAAGCGGTGGCGGATACCATCCCATGCACCCTGGTTGACTGGCTCTTCCTGACACCAAACCAAATGCTTGAGGTTCGGGTAAGCCGATACAATCTGGCGCAGCTCAGTAGCCGGGAATGGATACAACTGTTCAACGCGTACAATCGCCACGTTGTCCAGATTGCTTTTCCGGCGCTCTTCGAGCAGGTCGTAATAGACCTTGCCACAGCACATGACCACGCGGTCAATGTTGGCCTTGCCTTCTGCAACCACATCCACATCGTCAATGACCACCTGGAAGGAACCTTCCGTGAAGTCTTTCAGGTCATTGATGGCCAGCGGATGGCGCAGCAAGCTTTTCGGTGTGAACACAATCAATGGCTTGCGGTATTTGCGCAACACTTGACGACGCAGCATGTGGAATGTTTGTGCTGGAGTGGTCGGCACAACAATCTGCATGTTTTCTTGCGCAGCCAATTGCACAAAACGCTCCATCCGGGCAGAGGAGTGTTCTGGCCCCTGACCTTCAAAGCCATGAGGCAGGAACATAACCAGACCACACAGGCGTTGCCACTTCTGCTCACCGGAGCTGATAAACTGGTCAATCACCACTTGTGCACCATTCACGAAGTCACCAAACTGGGCTTCCCAAATGGTCAAGGTTTCTGGTTCAGCCGTGGCATAGCCATATTCGAATGCCAGCACCGCCTCTTCAGACAATACCGAATCAATAACGGTGAAGTGGGCTTGCTTGTCAGACAAATGCTTGAGCGGAACCCATTGCTCACGGCGCTCCTGATGGTGCAGGACAGCATGGCGGTGGGAGAACGTACCACGCCCGCAATCCTGACCGGACAAGCGCACATTGTGCCCATCTTCCAGCAAGGTTGCATAAGCCAGGTTTTCACCGAAGCCCCAATCCGCAGGCTTCGCACCACGCCCCATTTCCACGCGGTCTTCAACGACCTTGAGGACACGGCGGTGTACTTTGAACTCAGCCGGGATTTTTTCCAGCCAGCTTGCAGACAAGGCCTGGATACGTTCAGCAGGGTAATTGGTATCCACCTCATCACGCCACTTGCCGTCCAGATACGCTTTCCACGAGGTTTGCAGCTCACTGGGCAGGCCTTCAGCCTTGTCTTCGCCCATGTAGGTGCTGGTCACATCACCCGCATCCATGACGGCGCGGAACTCAGCGACCAGTGCATCGCATTCTTCACGGGTCAACACACCTTCCTGTACCAGCTTCTCCGCGTATTGGGTGCGGGTTGTTGGCAGGTTGCGGATAATGCCGTACATGACCGGCTGGGTCATGGCTGGCTCGTCCGCTTCGTTGTGACCGAGGCGACGATAGCACACCAGATCAATCACCACGTCTTTCTTAAAGCGGTTACGGTATTCCAGTGCGACCTTGGCTGCGTAAATGACGGCTTCAGGATCATCACCGTTGACGTGGATGATCGGGGCATTGATCATCTTGGCAACATCAGTCGGGTAATGCGTTGAGCGGCTGTCGCCGACCGTGCTGGTGGTAAAGCCAACCTGGTTATTGATGACGATATGGATCGTACCGTGGGTACGGTAGCCACGGGTCTGTGCCATGTTGAAGGTTTCCATGACCACACCCTGACCGGCAAAGGCCGCATCACCGTGGATCACAATCGCCATGACCTGCTCACCGTTGCTGTCGCCACGGCGCTCTTGCCGTGCACGGACAGAACCTTCGACCACCGGGCTTACAATTTCCAGATGCGATGGGTTGAAGGCCAAGGCCAAATGCACAGACCCGCCAGGGGTCATCACATCACTGGAGTAACCTTTGTGGTACTTCACGTCACCCGTGTACTGACCATCACCGACCTTGCCTTCAAACTCGCTGAACAGCACACCGGCAGGCTTATACATCAGGTTGATCAGCACATTCAGACGACCCCGGTGCGCCATACCGACGACGCTCTCCTTCAGGCCAACCGCGCCCCCTTCCTGGATCAGGCGGTGCAGCATCGGGATGAGGCTCTCGCCACCTTCCAGACCAAAACGCTTCTGCCCAACAAAACGGCGGTGCAGGTATTGTTCGAAGCCCTCTGCGGCAGTCAATTGGCGCAGCAGCAGCTTTTTCTGTTCAGTACTGAGGATTTCACGCCCCATCTCCGGCTCAACGCGGGATTGCAACCAGCGTTTTTCTTCCATATCCATAATATGCATGTACTCAAAACCGATGGTACGCGCATAGGTCTGTTGCAAGGCATGGAAGATATTGCCGAGTGTCGGGTTGGCCTTCATATTGAAGGAACCTGGGTCAAAGGCTATCGACAGGTCGGTGTTGTGGAGGTCATGGTGCTCCAGACGCAGCTCTGGCACATCCAGACGGTTGCCATAATCACCCAATGGGTTGGTATTGGCTGCCAGATGCCCCATATAACGGAAGGAGTTGATCAGGCGGGAAACACGCACCTGAAAACTACGCCGTTCCAGAACACTCTGAGGCTGATACGTGTCGGTGGCAGCCATTGCCGCACTGCTACTGCCAGCACCACTGGCATTGTTTACCTGCTGCTCAAGCAGGTCGAGGTTCTTGAAGTAATCCCGCCATTCACTGGAAAGGGTTTCCGGGGCTTCCTGATACTGCTGATAAACCTGTTCCAAAAAAATGGCATGTTCGCCATCAAGGAAAGATTCATCCAGCAAAGCGTTACCTTGTTGGCTCATCATCCGTACTCCTTCAAACTCCTAGAAGAGATGCTTTGTTGTGCTTCCCAAACCGTAGTGTCGACAATCTTGTTCTATAGGGGCGCAAGTATATCCCAAAGGTCGTATAATTCCACCCCTAAAGAGATAACTTTCCGTAAGAAAAATCAAGCAGCATCCGCCAGCCAGACCAAACTCGCCATACGGCCTGTTTTGCCATCGCGGCGGAAGGAATAGAAGCGTTCAGGATTGGAGTAGGTGCAAAAACAACCGCCATAAATATCATTTAAACCAATAGTTTGCAAACGCTGGCGAGCCAACTGGTAAAGATCTGCAAACCACTTGCCATCTGCCATGCCGGGAATAAAGGCCTCACTGGCCTGGCTATCCTGTGCCATAAAAGCCGCCCGTACCTCGCCACCCACCTCAAAGGCCTTTGGGCCAATGGCAGGCCCCATCCAGGCCAGTAAATCCGCCGGATCGCAGGCCAGATCGCGCACGGTTGCCTCCAGTATACCATCACACAAACCGCGCCAGCCTGCGTGTGCCGCCGCGATACGTGTCCCCGCACGGTCACAAAACAAAACGGGCAGGCAATCCGCTGTCATGACCACACAAACAGCCCCCGGTTTGAAAGCAACCGCAGCATCAGCCTGCCGACACGGATTGTCGACATCTTCCCTTGCAACCACCGTCCCATGCACCTGTTGCAACCAAAATGGCACAGCGGGCAAACCCAGAATCCCGGCAACGGTTTGCCGGTTTTGTGCCACCGCCTGCGGGTCATCCCCCACATGATCACCCAGGTTGAGGTGGTCAAATGGTGCAACGCTTACCCCACCTTGCCGCGTTGTACAGGCAGCACGGACATGGGCAGGAGCAGGCCAATCCGGGGTAAGCCAATCATAAACACTCATCATAAACCCCCATGCCTAAACCCCTGTCTCTGCCCGCAACAACACCAACAAGTCCGCCATATCTGCCGGAAGCGGGACTTCCCACTCCATGTCTTCCCCGGTATCGGGGTGCACCAGCCCCAAACGGGTCGCGTGCAAGGCCTGACGCGGGAACGCCCGCAGTGCCTCCCGCAAATCATCACTGATGCCTGCCGGGACACGCGGCCTGCCGCCATATAACTGATCACCAACAATAGGCATCTGGTTCGCGGTCAGGTGCACACGGATCTGGTGGGTACGCCCCGTTTCCAGTGATACGCGCAACAGGGTATGGTGGCGGAAACGCTCCTCCACCCGATAATGGGTAATGGCCTCTTTCCCGCCTTCTGTCACCGCCATCCGCAGCCGGTCAATCGGATGCCGCCCGATATTGGCCTCAATCGTGCCACCGGCAATCACAGGGCGCTGCACAAGGGCAAGGTATTCGCGGCTGACATCGCGTTCCTGCAATAAATCCACCAAGGCATGGTGGGCTTCCAGGGTTTTGGCGACCACCATCAGGCCGGTGGTATCCTTGTCCAGACGGTGGACAATCCCGGCACGCGGCAGCATTTCCAGACTTGGCAGGTAATGCAGCAGGCCATTGACCAGTGTGCCTGACCAGTTCCCGGCTGCCGGGTGCACCACCAGATTGGCGGGCTTGTTCAGGACGAGAATGCTGTCATCTTCGTGGATAATCTCCAAATCCATCGCCTCGGCTTCGGCGGTGGTTTGCACTTCCAGGGTCGCCTGGATGATAATCCGTTCGCCGCCGGTTAAGCGCTCCTTGGGTTTCAGGGGCTTATTATCAACCAGCACCTGCCCGGACTTGATCCATTTTTGCAACTGGCTCCGGGAGTATTGTGGGCATAAGCTGGCGATCACCTGATCCAGGCGCTGTTGTGCCATTTCTGGCGGGACGATGCTGACTATTTGCTGATCTTGGGGCATGTTAAAACCAATGAATACGCTGTTGAATACGCTATACTTGCAACTTTATTCCATCATACGTGTTATTAAACAAATGTCGATAACCAGAAAAGCACTTGGGAAGCCAGCCCGGCTGGTCGCCACCGTCGCACTTGCCGCCAGTATGAGCGCCTGCTCGATGTTTTCCAGTGGCTCGGCGAAGGATGAAACGGAAGGCATGTCTGCGGATGCCATCTACCGTGCCGCCCAAACAGCCTTGAAAGGAGCCGACTATCAGCGCTCCATCAAACTGTATGAGTCACTGGAAGCCCGCTACCCTTTGGGGATGCATGCCCAACAAGCCCAGCTTGAATCGGCCTATGCCTATTATAAATACGATGAGCCGGATACCGCCCTCGACATGGTTGACCGCTTCGTGCGGATGAACCCTGGCAGTGAACACATGGCCTATGCGCTTTACCTACGTGGCCTGATCAACTTCAATCGCGGCAGCAGCATCGTCGACAAGATTTTCCCGCGCTCGATTGCCGACCTTGACATTGTGCGCCAGAAAGAATCCTTCCATGACTTCTCGCGGGTCATCACCCGCTACCCAGACAGCAAATACGCGCAAGATGCGCAAATCCGCATTCAATACCTGCGGAACACGCTGGCAGAATCTGAAGTCAATGTTGCCAAATACTACGTGCAACGCGGCGCATGGCTAGCAGCCTTTAACCGCGCTGAATACGCCATCAAGCATTACCAAGGCTCCCCTGCCATCATTGATGCCCTGGAAATCAAGGTGCTTGCTGCCCGCCAGTTGGGTAAATCCGACTTGGCAGCCGACAGCCTGCGCGTCCTGCAACTGAACTTCCCGGAGCGGGCAGCGAAGCTGAAGTAAACTCAGCCTGAGACGACTGCCCCCGCCATCACCTGCCCCTTAACATGCCAAATTCGGGTGCTAAGGGGTGTAGGTGTAGAGTCACACTAAACATTCGCCAGTGGATTCACTACATCCAGAAAGGTGAACTCGATGAAGTCTTTGGTATTCAGCGTATACAGCCCAGTAATACCGTTATCCCTCAGCGTTGCTGTCAAAGCGACATCAAAAATCTTTTTCCGGGTTTTCACCATTGCCAGCAGTTCCAGCAAGGTATCCAACTGACTGGGCAGCGGATGCACAATCGTCACGCCCGTATCAATGCATTGCTTTACCACCTGTAAGGCAATAGGTAACGGTAATGGTGATTCCAATTTTGCCCAGGTGATGACGTTCAAAAACTCAACCAAGACTTGCGCAGGGATGCAAACAGCAAGCTTATCTGCGGTATCGCGCTCATTCAGAACTTTTTCGACGAAGGTTTTCGCGGCTTTGTGAAAGGGCGCATCAACGTTGTATGCGTACACCAACAGGTTGGTATCCAGTGCGAACATACGGTTTACAAACCTCGTTCCGCATACAACTCATCCCGATCTGGGATCACATTGCTGCCCAAGCTGAAGGTTTCCACCTTGAACGGTTTATGCACCTGCATGGACTGAGTGGGCAGACGTGGTGTGAATGGCAAACCACGTTGCAACTCGATTTGTTTCAAGAACATGGTGATGGCTTGCGCAGTGGTCATTCCTAGCTGCGCCAGCACCTGTTCAGCGTTGGCTTTTAGCATGGGGTCGATGCGGGTGGTAATGACAGCAGTTCGGCTCATGGTGAAGTCTCCTAAAAACACATGAATGTATTCATATGTAATACATTTGAAAGCATTCTGCAATTATTTATTACCCCATTCACACAAACCACCTGTTTCAATGTATGCAGCACTTCCACAAAATCGCTCACAGGTCGCAGAACAATTGTCCCGTAAGCAGGCCACTGCGACAGTAAAATACCGTTGTGCTATCATTTGTTGTCACGCTATCAGAAGGACAACACCATGCAAACCTTCACTATCCGCGACTTACGCGAACACACAGGGGAACTCAGCCGCACAGCCGAACAAGGGCAATTGGCGCTAGTGACCCGTCACGGGCAACCGTTATTTGTCAGCGTTCCATTCAGTGAAAACCTGTTGGCATTTGGCGTACATGTTGCCCTTGCTACCCACCTGTTCCAATCCAACAGCATGAGTTTGGGTAAATCCGCCAAATTGGCGCGGATGTCTATTGCTGAATTTACTGAACACGTCAGTCGCTTGGGCATTCCCGTGGTTAGCTACGATCCAGCGGAACTGGATCAAGAACTCGCCTACCTAAACACATGAAGCGGATTATTGTCGCCGACACCAGCCCGCTGATTGCGCTGGCAAAACTGCAACAACTCACGCTATTGGAAAGTACCTTTGCCAGAGTGCATGTGCCACTTACCGTATTAAGTGAGGCCACCCGTGACCTGCAACGCCCCGATGCACGCCTGATTCGAGAGTTTGCAAGCGAACATTTGATTGTGCATGAGGATGCCGACAATGATTTTTGCACCCAATTACGCCAAACATTGGATGAGGGCGAGGTGCAAGCCCTGCATTTGGCGCGTCAACTCGGATGCGGTGTCTTGATGGATGAACAGATGGGGCGGCACGTTGCGCAAAGCTACCAAATCCCCGTGGTAGGTGTATTAGGTGTTTTGCTCAAAGCCAAACAATCAGGAGCCATCCCTGCGGTTGCGCCGCTCATCAACGACTTGCTGGCGCAGGAATACCGATTGTCAAAAGCCTTGGTGCAAAAAGTGTTGCAAACAGCGGGTGAGTTTTAACCTATCACGCACATCTGGCAGGTTGACGAAATAGTGCTCCAGCTATGTCCATTTCATTGCTGAATCCATGCATCAACCACCATACGCGCCAACTTAAGCCCCAAGCCATTGTTTCCTATTGAAAACGAGGTGTGG
>CAXYXW010000061.1:0-11753 GCA_964293005.1 uncultured Thiothrix sp. | reverse complement strand
GCGGCGTTGGATCATGACAGTTACCCATAAAAGCATTGAGTCTGGCAAACAAAATGATTATGAACAGGCTCTTAGCACGATGATGGATCGGGTGATGTACAAGGTGTTGGTTGAAGACCCATTCATCAAGGAAAAGCACCATTCCCTCAAACATTTGTATGCCGCACTTGTCCCCGACGAGATTTTCAAAGGCTCCCACTTCGAACGCCGTTTTATCACGCCCTTTGGTGGGGTGTGGGAGAAACTGGCTCAAGTTGTTGCGCAGGAGGCACACGGTGAATGCCTGATGAGCCACACTCTTACCGATACTGTTGGGGAAGATGGGTTGCGACGTATTCAGGAAGTCTTGAAAAAACTGGAACACGCACCCAAAGGGACAAACCGGATATTACCCAACTGGCAAGAAGACTTGGATTACATCAAAATTTGCTGGATGTTTGCCATCCCGATGCCCACAAGGTTACGCGGGTGATGGACAACCCCAACACCCAGGCTCCCGCTTCCCTGTACAAAGCCTTTGAACCGATGGAAGCCCGCCGCCTGCTGGGGCGGCTCGAAATCCACCACACCCCCAAGCACGGAAGTTGGCTCAATAGGGCGGAAATCGAGTTCAGCCACCTCAGCAGGCAATGTCTTGACCGCAGGATCCCAGACCAGGATACCTTACGCAAGGAGGTTGATGTATGGGTAGAAAGGCGGAATGGCAACGCCAAACCTGTCGACTGGCGTTTTACCACTCAAGATGCCCGCATCAAACTGAAACGGCTTTACCCGTCAATAGACTCTTGATGCTGCAATAGTCCCCTACATCACATCACCGCCACCGGATAAGACCCCAACACTTTCAGCAAGTCCACGTCCTCACGCAAGATGGACAGCGCCTTTTGCAAGGCAGGATCGGACTCATGCCCCTGCACGTCAACAAAAAACACATAATCCCAATTCATATTCCGGGATGGGCGCGACTCAATCCGCGACATATCCACGCCATTTTCTGCCAATGGTTGCAGCAAATGGTACAAAGAGCCGGGGCGGTTAGGCGCAGACACCAATAGCGAGGTCTTATCCTTGCCACTTGGCCCCACATGCTGGTCGCCAATCACCAAAAAGCGGGTGGTATTGTTGGATTGGTCTTCAATATTGTGCTGCACCACCTGCAAGCCATAAATGCTGGCAGCCTGCTGGCTACCAATCGATACCGAGTTCTCATCCTGTGCACACAAGCGGGCTGCTTCAGCATTGCTGCTGACCGCAATGCGCTCCGCATGCGGCAGGTGTTTATCCAACCAATAACGGCATTGCGCCAATGATTGCTGGTGGGAATAGATTTTCGACACCTGTTGCCAGCGGTCATGTTTGCACATCAGGGTCTGGTTAATCCGCAGCATGATTTCGCCACAAATGCGTAGCGATGACTGCATGAACATATCCAGCGTATGGGTAATCATGCCCTCCGTGGAGTTTTCAATCGGCACAACCCCGTAACGCACACGCCGCGCCTCAACTTCACGAAAAACCTGCCCAATGGAGTCCACCGGCAAGGTGGCAACACCATGCCCGAAATGCTTGAATGTCGCTTCTTGGGTAAAGGTTCCCGCCGGGCCAAGATACGCGATGTGCATGGACTCTTCCAACGCCAAACACGCGGAAATGATTTCACGGTACAAACGCCCCACCTGCTCGTTACGCAGCGGCCCGCTATTCAGTGCCTGCATGCGCCGCAGGATTTGCGCCTCCCGCTCCGGGCGGTAAAACGTTGCGTTCGGGTCTTCTGCCAGCTTGGCATGTGCCACCGCTTCCGCACATTGGGCGCGTTCATTCAACAAACCCAAAATCTGGGTATCCAGTGCATCAATCCGTTCACGCAATGCCAGCAAATCTGCATTTCCAGCCATAACTACTCCCCCAAGCCTTCAACCATTCCTGCGTTCAAAATCCTGCATGAATGCCACCAGTGCATCCACCCCCTCTTCCGGCATCGCATTATAAATGCTGGCACGCATGCCCCCCACCAACCGATGCCCTTTGAGTGTTAGCAAACCCGCCTCGGTCGATTCCGCGAGGAAGCGCTTCTCCAGAGCAGCATCCGGCACGGTGAACGGCACATTCATCCATGAGCGGCAATCAGGGTCAACCGGGTTGTGGTAAAAATCACTGGCATCAATCGCTGCATAGAGCTTTTCTGCCTTGCGTTGGTTGAGTGCAGACATTGCCCCCAGACCACCGTTGCCCAACAGCCACTTGAACACCAAACCCGCCAAATACCAGGCATAGGTTGGTGGGGTGTTATACATGGAGTCAGTATCGGCATAAATCTGGTAATTGAACATGCTGGGTGTGCCATCCATCACGTCCCCCAGCAAATCATCACGCACAATCACCAAGGTCAGGCCAGCCGGGCCTATATTCTTCTGCGCCCCCGCATAAATCAGCCCAAACTGGCTGACATCGACCGGGCGGGACAGGATGTCGGAAGACATATCCACCACCAGTGGCGTATCCCCAACGTCAGGAACCCAATCAAACTGGACTCCCCGGATGGTTTCATTGGAGGTGTAATGCAGGTAGGCGGCATCCGGGTTACGTTGCCACTCAGCAAACGGCGGGATGGTGGTGTAATGGCTGTCCGCACTGGAAGCGACCGTATTGACAGGGATATAACGCTGCCCTTCCTCAATCGCCTTCAGCGACCAATCGCCGGTATCGAGGTAATCAGCCTGCGGCTTGCCACGGGCGAGGTTCATCGGGATCATGGCAAACTGGGCATGTGCCCCGCCCTGCAAAAACAGGACTTTATAATTGGCAGGAATCCCCATCAGGGTGCGCAAGTCTGCTTCTGCCTCGGCAGCAATCGACATGAACTCCTTGCCGCGATGGCTCATTTCCATCACCGACATACCGGAACCGTTCCAGTCCAGCAACTCGGCTTGGGCTTGCTCAAGGACGGCTCGCGGCAATACCGCAGGCCCCGGACTGAAATTAAAGACTGGCTTCATTGTCTAGCTATATCCTTACCCGACCACAAAGGCGCTATGTTCCCACAGTCGCTGGCGGGTGGCAAACGCTTACGCCCGCGCTTTGCCCAGATTCAGCCCACCTTTCACGTCAACATAGTCGTTATACCCCTGCCCTGCTGTTTGGGCATAACGGTCATAGTAGCGGGCATCCGTGATGCCATTTTTGGCATTGACAACCAAAAAGCCCGCCACATTCTGCTTAACCCGCTGCAACTGGTGGAGCGCATTCAGCAAATGCTTGCGGTCAATATTCTTTTCATTCGTGACCAGCAAAGTGGCATCAGCCTGCGCAGACAACATCAAGGCATCCGCAAAACCGGTCACAGGCGGCGCATCAATGATGGTCATGTCAAAATGTTGCCGAGCCAACTCCAGCAACTGCTTCATCTTCGCACTGGCTAAAACCCCCATCGGGTCACTACGGAACTGGCCTGCGCTAATGACATAAACATTTTTCACATCCGCCAGACGCTGGGTAATCGCCGCCAAATCAGAACGCCCCTCCACATAATCCCCCAGCCCCCGATGGTTGTGCAGATCCATCTTCAGGTGCAAGGTCGGGCGGCGCAAGTCGGCATCAATCAACAGCACCTTAGCCCCCATTTGTGCATGACTCAATGCCAGGTTCACCGAAGAAGTGGACTTGCCTTCAGCCGGATTGACACTGGTCAGCAGCAGTACACGCGGTATCCCGCCGGGGATGGAAAAACGCAGGTTGGTGGCAGCAATCCGGTAGGCCTCCGCCACCGGGGAGCTAGGATCATGAGCAGTCACCATCGCCAGCTCAGCTTCTTTGGCACGCCGCACATGCGGGATGGTTCCCAAAACCGGCAAACCACTGGCGGTTTGCAGCTCATCACCCGAGGCAAGGGAACGCCGCAGGGTTTCACGCAATAAGGCCAACCCCGTTGCCAAAATCAACCCGGTCAACAAACCAATAATCAGGTTGACCTGTTTCTTGGGGCGGAAAGAGTCCACCGGTGGGGTGGCAGGATCAATGACACGGATATTACTCGCGGTTGCACCCGAGGCCACGTTCACCTCGGTCTTACGTTGCAATAGGTCATCATACAATTTGCGGCTGGTTTCAACTTCGCGTTTGAGCGCGTTATATTCAACACTCCGGTCACGCAAATTAACCAACTCGCCTTTGTAGCCCTTCAACTCGGAACGGATTTTTCCCTCCAAGCGTGCTGAGGCTGCATATTCCGCTTCCAGGGACTGTTTCAGGTCACTGACCTCTTTGCCCAGCTTAGCCCGGACGGACTCAATCTGCTGTGCCAGTTGCTGCATCTCCGGGTAAGCGGGTTTGAACAGCTTGGATTGGTTTTGGTATTGTGCTTCCAGGTCAACCAATTGCCGCTTCAACGACTCCACTACCGGGTTATTCAAAACCCCAGCCACATTCCCATGTTGGCGTGCCTGCCCCAACTGGCTTTCCGCCTCAATCCGCCGCCGCTCTGCACTGGCAAGTGCCGCATTCAGCTCTTCCAGTTTACGCTCTTGCGTCCCTTGGCTATTGTTCACTTCCAGAATCTGATTGTCCCGCGCATAACTGACCAACTCATTTTCACTATTGGTCAGGCGCGTGCGCGCCTTTTCCAGCTCACGGTCAAGGAATGATTGAGCATAGGTATCCGTGGCACTTTCGGTACTGAGTGAGTCATTGATAAAACTGTCAACCAAGGTATTGACGATCTCTGCGGACAAGGCAGGATCAGGGCTTTCATAAAAAACCTTGACCAAATGGGTCTTTTCAATCGGCTCAACGTACAGGTTTTTCAAAAACTCATCGGTCAGGACTATTTTTCCGGCTACTTCTTTATCCTTACTCCTGAAGCTTTCAGGCAATAAGGCAATGAGGCTGTCCTTTGCCAACTTTACCCATGCTTTAGCCATTAGCAAAACATTGGAAAATGGATTGGGGTTTTCTGTACGCCCAAACAAGCGCTTTTCCAGATTTAGCTTATTGATAACCTTATCCGCCAATTGGCGGCTTTTTAATTGCTCATACTGGGTACGGAAAAAAGGATCTTGCTCTCCCATATCAGGAGGAAGTTGTTTGATATTGCCGAAATCGACAATCTGCGCACCTTCCTTTTCAATCTGGATGGTAGAAACAGCCCGGTATGCAGGCAGCATCGACCAGGTAATCACAACCGTCGCCAACAAGACACTCAATAAGGTAAAGAGGAATAGCCATTTTTGCCGCCACAAGCGCCGCCACAAGGCTTCAAGGGTCAATGCTCCTGCGGGTGGGGCAAAAGCAAACGCAGGGGCTGCAACACCGGGGGCAATAACCGCTGGTGGCTGAACAATAGGCAATGATCTTTCTGATAGGGTCAACATGATGCAATAAGGTCACTTGGCCAGTAGGATATATGATTACCTATACTGGTATAATGATTTTCTATATGCAAAAACTCTGCTGCACACGCCGACGTTTTTTGGATAAACGGTTGTAGTACTATTGCACAACCGCACGCTTTCCCACTTACCATCAAATTTCCCCCATTGATCGGACAACACCGCCCCTGAGCTGCATCTTTGACCGATAATGTACCTAATCAAACAAGAATACCGAGCCAGCTTTAATGACGATAAGTATAGAAAAGCTGCCCGTCGCGTCGATGGGCTCTATTGACTCAGGATGTTATGTAGAAAATGTGTTCACAAGCCCTGCATTCCGACAAGCGTTGGCACGTGAATTCAAACTGACAGCCATCACTATTCACTTGCCCTTTGCCGGAAAAACCGTACACATCCCTGCTTTTTTACGCAGCCAGTTATGGGGATTCGGGCGTGAAGCATTGGTCATCGGGGCAGGTTTCGACAAAACCGGGCAGATTGACGACCTGAGCAGCGACGAATACAACGCCTGCATGGAAACACTGCTACACGCACTCGGCTCCGCCAACCAACGCATCGGGGCAGTGGAGCTGCGCACCACCCAGCACATCCCCTGCCAACACAACCACTCCGACAAGGTGGAACTCCTGGTACAGCTCGACAAACCCTGTGCAGAACGCCTGATGGACTTTTCCAAATCCACCCGCCGCAACATCCGCTTGCCATTCAAGGAAGGCTTCCATTTTGAGCTGGATAACCGCCCGGAGTTGCTGGATGCATTCTATGCACTGTATTTACAAAATATGCATGAACTGGGCAGTTTGCCCCACTCTTTGGGCTTTTTTCAGGAGATAGCCCAGAACTGCCGGGAAAATGTCACCTTATTTGTTGGCTACATGGGCAAGCAACCAGTGGTGTCCTCGTTTATTTTCCTCTCCAAAGATGAGGCTTACGGGGCGTGGTCAGGCACACATCCAGACTACAAACAACACAATGTCTTCCTGACCATGTTGTGGTCAATCACCGAATTTTGTGAGCAAACCGGACGGAAACGCTACAACCTGGGGCGCTCGTCACGCGGCAGTGGCTCATGCCAGTTCAAGATGCGTTTGGCAAACGAAGTGCGTGACATCCACTACTACCGCCTACCCATCCCCGCAGCGGCTTCCCCCGCTGGCAACCGCCCTGGCCTTTACGAAGGTGCGTCATGGGTCATCCGCCAGACCCCCCCTTTTGTCATGCAGGCACTTTCCCGCAGCCTCTTACACCGGTTTTATTAAGATCATGATCAGAATACTTGAAGTTTGTACTGCCAGCAGCCCGGCCTACGCCCTGGTGTTTGCCCGCGCACAGGCACTCAACCAACAGCACGCAGGCCAGTTGCAAATTGACCTCTTGTGCAGTGATGGCCCCGAGGTCGATCTGATGCGTAACCGGGGCATGCAGGTTTTGGTAACTGACCTGCACCGCAGCCTGAACCCACTCCGCCTGCTGCAATCTGGCCTTAACCTGCATCGGGTGCTACGCCGCCATGATTATGATGTGGTGCATCTGCATTTTGGCGTACCTAGTCTGGTGGGGCGCATCCTTGCCCTGTTCATGCGCCGCCCGGTCTGGATTTACCAAAGCCACGGTTACAGCATTGCCGACAATACCAGCCTGCCCGGAAAATGGGCTTATTTGCTGGTCGAGCGCCTGCTCAAATCCACTGTCCACCTGGCCTTATTCCAGTCACGGGAAGACATGGACTTGGCTTATACCTACCACCTGCTCGACAGCCAGCAGATGATTTACCTTGGCAATGGCATTGATACCGACCGCTTTAGCCCCGGTTCTGCTGCCGCCAAGACCGATGGGAAAACCGTTTTCGGGATGGTCGCCCGGTTTGAACCGATCAAAAACCACCGGCTATTACTGGATGCCATCAAACACCTGCGCCTGCAAACACCCAACTTCAAGGTTTACCTGATTGGACAAGGCGAACTGCAAACGGAAATTGCCGCCCATATCGCCGCCCACGAGCTGGAACCCTGGGTCGAAATCCTGCCTTACAGCAATGATATGCCCAGCTTTTACCAGCAGATTGATGTCGGCGTACTCACCTCCTTTGGCGAAGGTTTGCCACGCGCCTTACTGGAACCGATGGCCTGTGCCAAACCCGTGCTGTGCACCGATGTCAAAGGCAGCCGCGAAGCTGTGCTCGACCGACAAACCGGATTTGTTTTGCCACTGGGCAACCCGAAAGCCCTGGCAGAAAAAATGCGCTGGCTGATTGAGAACCCAGCAGAGCGTGAGCGCATGGGATACGCTGCCCGTACCCACGTGGTGCGTAACTTTTCTGCGCAACAGGTGCTGGAACGGCTAGGGAAAATCTACCTCGCCTGCACTGACCAGGCGACCTTGCGGCAAACCAACCTCCGTGCCGGACTGGAGGGCAGCACATGATTTTTACTGCCGACATCGAGGACTGGCAACAATCCGTCTTCGATTTTAACCGCCCCGTCTCCACACGGGTGTTACACAATACTTGGCAATTGCTGGATTTGCTGGAACAACATCACATTACCGGGACATTCTTTGTCCAGGGCATGGTGACTGAACGCTTCCCGCAACTGGTCAAAGCCATCGCCCAGCGCGGGCATGAACTGGCCTGCCATGCCTATAGCCATCGTCCGCTGTATACCCTGAATGCAGCCAGTTTCCGGGAAGAGCTGGAGCGCTCTGTCTTGCCGCTGGAGGATTTATCCGGGCAAAAAGTGCTCGGATTCCGTGCCCCCACCTTTTCGGTGCGCGAACCGATGCTCGACTGGTACTGTGAGCTGCTGCTGGCTTATGGCATCCGCTATGAGTCCTCCATCATGCTCGCCCAGGTACGCAAGGAATATGGTTTTGCGGACAGCTCCATCCTCGACCAAATTCGCACACGCGGGCTGGATACTTATCCGCTGTCTACCAGCAAACTGCTTGGCAAATCCCTGCCGGTGATGGGAGGGGGCTATTTCCGTATTTACCCTTACTGGCTCAACCATTGGCTGGCACGCCACCTGGATGCGGACAGCAGCATCTTTTACATGCACCCTTATGAGCTAGATATGCACGAATACCGGGATGTTGCCAAACCTGCCGGAATATCCCGCCGCTGGGCGTTGCACCAATTTGCCGGGCGGGGAAGCATCCAGCACAAGCTGAAAAAACTCTTTGCCGATTACCGTTTTACATCGTTCCAACAGTTCTATTACGCCTGACAACGCGACAAGGGAAACTACTATGTGCGGTATTGCCGGACTGCTGGGGTTTACCCCACCCCACCTGCCCCAACAAGCCATTCTTGCCATGACCCGCGCCTTGGAGCACCGGGGGCCCGATGACCAAGGCACATGGCTGGACACACAGGCTGAAATCGCCTTGGGGCAGCGGCGGCTGGCCATTATCGACGTGTCCCCTGCCGGGCATCAGCCGATGTTTTCAGCGTGTGGGCGCTATGTGTGCGTCTTCAATGGTGAAATCTACAACCATCTGGAACTACGCGCCAAACTGGATAAAACACCGGCTGCCCCACATTGGCGCGGGCATTCGGATACGGAAACCCTGTTGGCCTGCTTCGCCTTATGGGGGATAGAAAAAACCCTGCCGGAAACGGTTGGTATGTTTGCGATAGCCGTATGGGATCGGCAAGAACAGCAATTGCACCTGATCCGTGACCGCATGGGGGAAAAGCCCTTGTATTATGGTTGGGTAGGTGGGTCATTTGTATTTGCCTCCGAACTGAAAGCGCTGCGTACCCTGCCCGATTTCAATAACCCGCTGAACCGCGATGCCTTAACCGCTTACCTGCGCCGGGCTTATGTCCCCGCGCCCCACACCATTTACCAGGACATTTACAAACTGGAAGCAGGCCAACGGCTAACGCTAGATAGGGCTGACATCCAGCAGCGCCGCATCCAGGCGCATGCCTGGTGGTCAATGGCGGAAACGGCCTTGCACGCCAGCCAGCATGCTTTTACCTCAG
The DNA here is from genome assembly GCA_964293005.1 of uncultured Thiothrix sp. Lineage (GTDB taxonomy): Bacteria > Pseudomonadota > Gammaproteobacteria > Thiotrichales > Thiotrichaceae > Thiolinea. The sequence continues at coordinate 2,378 of CAXYXW010000061.1, read as the reverse complement.
AGAGTGAGGCACTCAGCGCACTGGAGCAACAATTGCGCACATCCGTGCGCCTGCAAACCCAAGCCGATGTGCCCTTGGGGGCATTCCTGTCAGGCGGGATAGACTCATCCACCATTGTCAGCCTGATGCAGGCAGAAAGCAGCCGCCCCATCAAGACGTTCACGGTTGGCTTTGAACAGGCAGGTTTCAACGAAGCGGAACAGGCACGCGCTGTCGCCCAGCATTTGGGCACAGACCACACTGAATTTCAGGTAGGCACAAGCGAAGCCCGCGAAGTAATCCCCTTGCTGCCCCACTTGTATGACGAACCATTTGCCGATACCTCACAAATCCCCACCTACCTGGTCTGCCGCCATGCCCGCCAGCATGTCACGGTTGCCTTATCCGGTGATGCGGGGGACGAGCTATTTGGCGGCTACAGTACCTACTTATGGGCACAACGGATCTGGCAAAAAGTCGGCTGGTTGCCTGTCCCGGCACGCAATACCCTCGCGAACCTGATGACTACCCTCCCGCCCGCAGGCTGGAATGCCTTGCTGGCAAAACGTGCCTCACAAACCGGCGATAACCTGCACAAATTGGCGCGTGCCTTGCCGGATACCCGCACGGTGCATGATTTGTTTGACCGTTTGTCGTCCCATTGGCAACACCCGGAAACACTGGTCATCGGCGGTTCTGAACTGCTGCCACACTGGCAGACTGACCGCATCCGCCAACAATGGCCTGACCCGGAGCATGCGATGATGCTGCTCGACTCCCTGACCGGGCTGCCCGATGACATCCTCTGCAAGGTTGACCGGGCAGCCATGGGGGTCAGCCTCGAAACCCGCGTCCCTCTGCTGGATCACCGCCTGTTTGAACTGGCGTGGCGCTTGCCACTGCATATGAAAATCCGCCAGGGTCAAGGCAAATGGGCATTGCGGCAAATCCTGTACCAATATGTCCCCGCCAGCCTCGTGGAACGCCCGAAACAAGGTTTTAATGTGCCGATTGCCGACTGGTTACGCGGTGATTTGCGCGAATGGGCGGAAAACTTGCTGGAACCGGGAAAGCTACACCAACAAGCTTATCTGGACGGAAAACAGGTCAGGCAACAATGGCAAGCTTTCTTGGCAGGCAAAGGCAATCACCAGCAACGTTTGTGGACAATCCTGATGTTCCAGGCCTGGCTGGAAGATGGCAAGGCCAATGGCCTGAATGTGTAAGGATATGCACGGGAATGGGCTGAACTGCTGACAGGAAAAGGCAGCGGAAACTGCCAGATCCAATGTATACTGACAGCATCATTACCCTAACGGAAGTGCTGTATGGACAATACCAGTATCCGCACCAATGTCGTGCTAGACAAAAACCTGTTGGATGCCGCCCTGCAAGCCACGGGTATTAAAACCCGCCGCCAATTGATTGAACACGCCCTGCGCGAATTGGTCAGGCACAAGCAACAACGTAAATTGTTGAGCCTGAAGGGCAACATCCAATGGGAAGGGGATTTGGACAGCCTGCGGGAAGCCGGATGATTCTTGTTGATACCAGTGTCTGGATTGACTTTTTCGATTCGGTTAGACATTCACGAAGCGGTATGGCTATCAGCAGCAGACTTATACCGCACTTTGCGCAAGCGTGGACTGACTATCCGTAAGACCAATGATTGCGTAATTGCCGCCACCGCCCTGCACTACCAGTGCTGTTTATTGCACAATGACCGGGATTTTGAAGCAATCCAGCAGTATTATCCTTTGCGCAGTGACTGCTTACGACTGCACTGAGGAACAACATGGCGAAAGACTACAGCAACGGTTACGAAATGAGAACGAGGTGTTTTATGACCGCAATCACAATCCAAATACACGATTCTGTCTTGCCCGTCTTGCATCTTGACCCTGCGGGCTTTGTGCAGGAGATGCACCTTGTCACTGCAATCAAATGGTATGAGTTACAGTGCGTATCGCAGGAAAAGGCAGCGGAAATTGCCGGAATCAGCCGTGCTGATTTCATCACCGCCTTATCGTTAGCAAAGGTTTCCCCTTTCCAGTTAACAGCGGATGAGATACGTGAAGAATTGCATGACCTCTACTAAACGGGTAGTGATCAATGCCCCACGGTCTTCGATATAACCCCTGTTTCACCCACCCAGATTCTGCTATAAAAAGTGTTGCTGTTTTCACCACAGGGCTTCCCATGACCGACAACCTCATCAACAACCCCGCCGCTTACCTTAGCGAACTACAACGTATCGAGCGCGAACAAGAGCTTGCGAAACTTCGCACCTTGAGTCTTGAGTTTGCGGGTGTACTGAACCTCTCAATGCTGTTGACTTTAGGTCGCCACCGCCATTTTCTTACGCCGGTCAATCTGCCATTTGTTCGCAGCCCCTTTGT
>CAXYXW010000060.1:0-12958 GCA_964293005.1 uncultured Thiothrix sp. | reverse complement strand
AAAGCAAAACGGCAAAAGCAAAACGGCAAAAGCAAAACGGCAAAAGCAAAACGGCAAAAGCAAAACGGCGGGCAATTACATAATAACAACGATCATAACAACCATTGCCCTGCCTGCTAGTGTAGCCTAGATACGGATCACCTCAAAACCCACACGAGATTGACAAGCCCAGCCCCAAGCACTACGGTTAGCCCCTATCTGTATCGACTGGAGCCAGCCATGCCTAACCCGCACCAACCGCAGCAAACCATCCTGATCACCGGAGCCGGGACAGGCATCGGGCGGGCAACTGCCCAAGCCTTTTTGGAGCATGGCTATCAGGTTGGCCTGATCGGTCGCCGCCAAGGATTACTGGAAGAAACCGCCAACGGGCATGCCAATGCCCTGATCTTGCCCTGCGATGTCACTGACCCGGCAGCCGTTGAAGCAACCTTCCAGCAAGCCTATGCTGCGTGGGGCTATCTGGGGGTGTTGTTCAACAATGCCGGAGCCGCCGCCCGCCCTGCCCCGATTGATGAAATCCCGGTCGAGGTTTGGCTACGGGTAATCAACACCAACCTGACCGGGGCATTCCTCTGCGCCCGTGCTGCATTTGGCATCATGCGCCAGCAGCATCCCCAAGGTGGGCGTATTATCAACAATGGTTCAGTTTCAGCCTACATGCCCCGCCCCGGTTCCTTGCCCTATACCACCAGCAAACATGGGATTACCGGCTTGACCCGCACCTTGTCGCTGGATGGGCGGGCATTCAATATTGCCTGCGGGCAAATTGATATTGGGAATGCCTTGACTGAGATGACCGTGCCAATGGCTAATGGCATCCCACAAGCCGATGGTTCCATCAGGCCAGAACCGACCATGGATGTCGCCCATGTCGCCAGTTCGGTCTTGCACATGGCAAATCTGCCATTGGATGCCAATGTGCAATTCATGACCGTGATGGCAACTACCATGCCCTATATCGGGCGTGGCTAAGGGTGAGACCGGGCAAACAAAATGGACATTAACCGCTGCCACAATTTCGCCGATTTCCGCCGCCTGGCCAAACGCCGTTTGCCTGCCCCCTTGTTCCATTACATTGATGGCGGCGCAGATGACGAATGGACACTCGATCACAATACCCGTGCCTTTGAATCGGTGGGACTAATCCCCAATGCCTTGGCGGATTTGCGTGGGCTGGACTTGTCCACTACCCTGTTTGGGTGCACCTTGAACATGCCACTGTTTTGCGCCCCCACGGGCATGACCCGCCTGTTCCACCCGGATGGGGAATACGCAGTCGCCAAGGCCGCAGCCAAAGCCGGAACCTTGTATAGCCTATCAACCTTGTCCACGGTCAGCATTGAAAACATCGCCAAGACCAGCTCAGCGCCAAAGATGTTCCAGATTTATATCCACAAGGATCGTGGCCTAACCCAAGCATTTGTCGAGCGCTGCAAAGTTGCCCATTACGATGCGCTGTGCCTGACGGTTGATACGCTGGTGGCGGGCAACCGCGAGCGTGACCGACGCACCGGTTTGGTGATGCCGCCCAAGCTGACTGCCCAAAGCCTGCTCAGTTTTGCCCTCCACCCGCGTTGGGCACTCAACTACCTACGCAGCGATAAATTTGAACTGGCGAACGTCTCCGACCGCATCCGCACCGGCACAGACAGCCTGGTATCGGTGATGGGCTATGTGAACAGCCAGTTTGATCCAGCCGTGGTGTGGAAAGATGCAGAAGACATTATCGCCCAATGGGGCAAACCCTTTGCCATCAAAGGCATCATGTCGGTGGAGGATGCAAAACGCGCCGCAGATATTGGTGCATCAGCCATCATGATCTCCAATCATGGTGGGCGACAATTGGACGGTTGCGCCGCCCCCTTCGACATGCTGCCCCGCATTGCTGATGCTGTTGGCGACCGGCTGGAAATTATTCTTGATGGTGGTGTACGGCGCGGCTCACATGTTTTAAAGGCGCTATCGCTGGGCGCAAAAGCCTGCTCGATTGGTCGTAGCTACCTGTTTCCACTCGCCGCAGGTGGGCAAGCCGGTGTGGAGCGGGCACTAGAACTTTTGCGCAGCGAAATCGAACGGAATATGGTACTGATGGGCTGCCGGAATGTACGGGAGTTGGGCGCTGAACAGCTAATACGGTATTAACCACCCCAACCCCGCCACTGTCCCCACACGCGGGCGGTATTCGCACCCAACCCAACCAGTATACCCCAACTCATCCAGTAAGCGGAACACATGCCGATAATCCAGCTCCCCCGTATCGGGTTCTTGCCGTGCGGGGATGCTGGCAATCTGGATATGCCCTATCACTGGCATCAAACGTTCCAGATAACGGCTCACATCGCCACGGCTAATTTGGTGGTGGTAAATATCGAATTGCAATTTAAGGTTGGGTAGTGCTACCTCCTCGATGACTTGCACGGCCTGGTCAGTCTGTGCCAGGAAATAGCCGGGCATATCACGGGTATTGATTGGCTCAATCAGCAGGGTCAAGCCTGCCTCAGCCAGCCGTTCAGCAGCATAACGCAGATTGGCAAGATAGGTTTGGCGGACAAGGGCATGATCCATACCCGCTGTAATACCTGCCATCATGTGCAATTGGGTTGCACCACTGGCCTGCGCGTACTGTAAGGCCAGCCCTACCGATGCCTGAAACTCAGCCTCCCGCCCCGGCAAGGCCGCCAATCCCCGCTCACCTGCCTCCCAATCCCCAGCAGGCAGGTTAAACACGCTAATCGCCAACTGGTTCTCCTCAACCAACTGACCCAGTTGCCCGACAGACAAACCATAAGGAGAAATAAACTCGACCGCATCAAAACCCGCAGTCCGGGCAGCAGCAAAGCGCTCGACGAAAGGCAACTCATTGAACAAAAACGTTAGATTGGCAGCAAAACGCGGCATGTAGCTCCCTCCATAATGACAAAAAGCGCCAAGATTGACGCTTTTTGTTGATCAAACAGCAAGCTGCTTGGTAAGCCCGCCGCTATCAGGTGTTCTTATTTTTTCTTTTTCATTGCTGCGCATTTTGCACAGTCAACGATCGTCTTAACGACTGGTTTTGGAGCCTCTGCCTTTGGAGCCTCAGCTTTGCCGCACTCAGGGAACTGGGTTTCATTGACAGACATGACGCAGCCATTCGTGCTCATCAGAGCACCAGCACCGGCTCCTACATAACCAGTTTCAGCCGTAGCAGCAGCAGAGAATGCGAACAGGGACAATGCGAACGCAATGTGACGGAATTTCATAGAATGCTTCCTTTGTTAATAAATAGTTGAATTATGCATTTGCTCACTGAGCAGAAGTGTTTTCTGTTATGACAAAACGGTTACAAGAAAACATACCGCTAGCTATAGACGTTGGCAAGAAGCTTGTCAAGCGGCTCGACTAATTTCTGAACACATCATGAACCATTGTCAGCATAAAAACTTATGCACTATAACCAAGCAGCCACTTTTCTGGCAGCTTCATTTTGGTGCAAACCCAAACTACCGCAGCCAGCCCTACTCGCCCCAAGTGGCTTGATTGCCTGCGAAACGGGCTACCAACCTCCTTTGGCATAGAGTTTGCTTTTTTATGCTTGCACCATCTGACAAAGGACTGATGAGAACAATCGCCATGCCAACGCATTTACTTGTTTTATCCATACTGCTTCTTTCCACCGGCAATGCCTTCGCCCATGCGGGGCCATTCCAGCACATGGAAACCCACCATGAAGCCATGCACTTGCTTATCCATACGGGCATGACGGTTGGGCTGGGGATGGCTATTTATTTCCTCAGCCGTTGGTTCATGACCCAGCTATCCAGCCCCAAACGCCGGAAGTGGAAACGTTGAGCCTGCCCGGAAACCGTCAGTGACACTACCAGCCACGCAACCAGATAATCCGGGTTGGCAGGCCGAATTACGCCTTGGCTTCGAACAACGGGCGAATAAAACCATACTCGCCCAACGCCAACAGCGGGGACCTTTAGCGATCCAGCGCCCTTTCTATCCCGAAGGGGACGTGTGCCATGCCTATGTGTTGCACCCTCCTGGCGGTGTAGTCGGCGGAGACTGCTTGCAAATGCACTTCCGCGTCGCCCCAACGGCTCATGCATTGCTGACGACACCAGGGGCGACCAAGTTTTACCGCAGTGCCGGATTACAAGCGCAACAAAACCAGCATTTTCAGGTTGCTGGCGGCTGTCTGGAATGGTTGCCGCAGGAAAACATCTTTTTCCCCGGCGCGAATACTGCCTTGCACAGCACTATCCACCTGGACACCACGGCGCAATATATTGGTTGGGAAATTCAATGCTTAGGCCGTCCGGTGATCGGTGAAACCTTCTCTACCGGTAAAGCCTTATTCAAAACTGCCGTGTATCGGGATGGCAAACCACTATTGTTAGATCGGTTACTTATCAATGGCGAACAAGATTTGCAGGGGGCTGCTGGTTTACGTGGGCAACCTGTGATAGCGACGCTGTTAGCCACGCCTGCAACAGCGGAGATACTCGAAAGCGTGCGCCCCTTGTGTGAAAGCCTGTGTGAAAAGGCCCTATCCGGCACGGCTGGGGTAACGCTGTTCAATGGCGTATTGGTCTTGCGTTATTTGGGTGACAGTACCGAACAAGCGCAGCGTTTATTGCGCCGTGCTTGGCAACACTTACGCCCACAAGTAACGGGTAAAGCCGCGACACCACCGCGCATTTGGAATACTTAGGAGGAAGTCATGGAACTTACACCGCGTGAGAAAGATAAATTGCTGCTGTTCACGGCAGGTTTGTTAGCCGAACGGCGCAAAGCCCGTGGGCTGAAACTCAATTACCCCGAAGCGATTGCTTACATCAGTTGCGCGATTATGGAAGGAGCACGCGATGGACGTTCGGTGGCGGAAATGATGGATTACGGGCGTACCTTGCTTAGCCGCGATGACGTGATGGACGGCATTGCTGAAATGATCCATGACGTGCAAGTGGAGGCCACCTTCCCCGATGGTACGAAACTCGTCACTGTGCATGATCCGATTGTTTGAAGAAAATATGCCCCCATCCTAACCTTCCCCCGCAAGGGGGGAAGGAACAAGAGGCACTCACTTATTCCTCTTTGCTCCCTTCCCCACCTGCGGGGGAAGGGTTGGGGATGGGGGAGAATTCAGGAGCTAACTTTATGATTCCCGGACAAATCTTCCCCGCTGAAGGCGAGATCGAACTCAATGCCGGACGCGATACTGTGACCTTGGCAGTTGCGAACACTGGCGACCGCCCGATTCAGGTCGGTTCGCATTACCATTTCTTTGAAACCAATCATGCCTTGCAGTTTGAGCGCGATAAAACACGCGGTTTCCGACTCAATATTCCCGCCGGAACAGCAGTCCGTTTCGAGCCGGGGCAAACCCGCAAGGTAGAGTTGGTAGCCTTGGCAGGAAAGCGTGAGGTTTACGGTTTCCAAGGCAAAATCATGGGGGCATTATAATGGCACGCATTAGCAGACAGGCTTACGCCGAAATGTACGGCCCGACCACAGGCGACCGGGTGCGCTTAGGCGATACTGCACTCATCATTGAGGTCGAGCACGATCACACCGTGTACGGCGATGAAGTCAAATTTGGCGGCGGCAAAGTCATCCGTGACGGTATGGGGCAATGCCAGCGCAATGATGCGGAAGTGGTCGATGTAGTGATTACCAATGCACTGATTCTGGATCATTGGGGCATTGTCAAAGCCGACATCGGTATTAAACACGGGCGCATTGTCGGTATTGGTAAAGCGGGGAATCCCGACACGCAAGCAGGTGTAAATATTCTGGTTGGTGCGGGTACAGAAGCGATTGCGGGCGAAGGTCACATTATCACTGCTGGCGGGATTGATACGCACATCCACTTCATTTGCCCACAACAAATTGACGATGCGCTCATGTCTGGCGTTACCACCATGATTGGCGGTGGTACGGGGCCTGCGGCTGGCACGAGTGCCACGACTTGCACTCCGGGCATTTGGAATATGCACCGCATGTTGGAAGCAGCGGACAGTTTACCCATGAACCTCGGTTTCTTGGGCAAAGGCAATGTCAGTTTGCCCGACCCGTTGCGTGAACAAGTCGCAGCGGGGGCGATTGGTTTAAAACTGCATGAAGACTGGGGTACAACACCCGCCGCGATTGATAATTGCCTGACCGTTGCGGATGAAATGGACGTGCAAGTCGCTATCCACACCGATACGCTCAACGAATCCGGTTTTTTGGAAGACACGCTTGCCGCCATGAAAGGGCGCGTGATTCACACTTACCACACCGAAGGCGCTGGCGGCGGTCATGCCCCCGACATTATCAAAGCTGCCGGGCAAGCGAATGTGCTGCCATCCTCGACTAACCCGACGCGTCCGTACACCATTAACACCGTTGACGAACACCTCGACATGCTGATGGTTTGCCACCACCTGTCGCCGTCGATTGCTGAAGATGTCGCGTTTGCCGAAAGCCGCATTCGCCGCGAAACTATTGCCGCTGAAGATATTCTCCACGATTTGGGTGCGTTTTCGATGATCTCCTCTGACTCGCAAGCGATGGGGCGGGTGGGTGAAGTGATTACCCGCACGTGGCAAACCGCGCACAAAATGAAAGTGCAACGTGGGCATCTTGCGCCCCCCTCTACCTCTGGGAGAGGGGCTGGGGGTGAGGGTAACGACAACTTCCGCGCCAAACGTTACATCGCCAAATACACCATCAACCCCGCGATTACCCACGGTGTCGCGCACGAAGTCGGCTCAGTGGAAGTGGGTAAACTCGCCGACTTGGTATTGTGGAAACCGGCGTTTTTCGGCGCAAAGCCGAGCCTGATCATCAAAGGCGGCATGATCATCGCTGCCCCGATGGGCGACCCGAATGCCTCCATTCCCACGCCACAACCGGTACATTATCGGCGCATGTTTGGTGGATTGGGTAAAGCCTGCCACGCTACCACCATGACTTTCCTTTCCCAAGCCGCGTTTAATGCGGGTGTGCATCAGCAATTAGGCTTGCAAAGTCAAATCGGCGTGGTGAAAAACTGCCGCACGATTAGCAAAGCCAGCATGATTCACAATGATTATCAGCCTGTGATTGAAGTGGATTCGCAAACTTATCAGGTGCGTGCGGATGGTGAATTGCTGATCTGCGAACCTGCAAGCGAATTGCCGTTGGCACAGCGTTATTTCCTGTTCTAATCATTTCCTTTGTGAGTGGTAGATAGAGCCATTGTCTATCACCACTACTTGCATCATTTGTTTTTACGCAAAAAATCATATTGCCACTTCTGTCTTGGCTTGTTACTATTTCTACATCATCATTGAGGATGCAGAAAGTGTTACTAAAAAACATTGTGTCTATCAAGGCAGGTTATCCGTTTCGAGGGGCAATCACAGCGATACCCAACGCAGATGTGCGGGTAGTGCAAATGAAAGATACCTTTGTAGATCAAGCTATTGAGTGGTCAGATTGCATTAGCACTGAACTGCCTAGCCAACGCTCAGCGGATTTTTTATTAGAAAACGATATTTTGTTCACCGCCCGTGGTACGAAAAACTATGCCGTATTAGTCGATACAGCGGTGGCTCACTACCAAGTCGTAGCTGCCCCCCACTTTTATGTATTACGCCTTACGACACCCCACGTGCTACCTGCATTTCTAGCATGGTGGCTCAACCAATATCCCAGTCAGCAATACTTCCAGCGCGAAGCCGAAGGCAGTGTGACTAAAAGCATCCGTCGCAGCGTGTTGGAAAATCTACCCATAGCAATGCCACCGCTAAGCAAACAACACACGATTATTGGGCTTGCCAACACATTGAAGCAGGAACGGCAACTGTCTGAGCAACTACTGCACAATGGTGAGCGTTTGATGAATACCATTGCCAATGACCTATTCAACGACAAGAAAGTAGAACCATGAACGAACAACACAATCCTGTCAGAATAGTGAGCTACTGGCAGACAACCATTCCGAGGATATTCTCGCAATGGGTAGAACTTGCCAAAACCGATAAGGAATAACCGCATGACCGACAAAATCAGCCAAGACAGCATCAACAAAGCCCTATGGGCGGCCTGCGATACCTTTCGCGGTACGATTAGCGCCGACACTTACAAAGATTTCATCCTCACCATGCTGTTTCTCAAGTACATCTCGGATGTGTGGCAGGATCATTACGAACGCTATCAGGCGGAGTACGGTGATGAGCCGGAACTGATTACCGAAATGATGAAAAGCGAACGCTTTGTGTTGCCGCCCATCGCCAGTTTTTATGCCCTGTACGAACGCCGCCACGAACCGGGCAACGGTGAGCGCATTGACCAAGCCCTGCACGCGATTGAGGAAGCCAACGGCACAAAACTCAAGGATGCGGGCAAAAGCGTGTTCCAAGACATCAGTTTCAACACCGACAAGCTGGGCGAGGAAAAGCAAAAAAACACCATCTTGCGCCACTTGCTGGAAGATTTCGCCAAGCCGGAACTCAACCTTAAACCCAGTCGCGTGGGTACGTTGGATGTGATTGGCAACGCCTACGAGTACATGATCAAGAACTTTGCTGCCAGTGGCGGGCAAAAGGCGGGCGAGTTTTATACCCCGCCGGAAGTCTCCGATTTGATGGCGGAACTGTTAGAGCCGCAACTGGGCGACAGCATTTGTGACCCGGCGTGTGGTTCGGGGTCATTGCTGATGAAGTGTGGGCGCAAGATCGTCGCCAACTTCGGCAGCAAGCAATACGCGCTGTACGGGCAGGAGGCGATTGGCTCTACCTGGTCGCTGGCGAAGATGAATATGTTCCTGCATGGTGAGGACAACCACAAGATTGAATGGGGCGACACTATCCGCAACCCCAAGCTGCTGGATAAAAACGGCAACCTGATGCTGTTTGACATCGTGACCGCCAACCCGCCGTTTTCACTGGACAAATGGGGGCATGACGACGCGGAAAATGACAAGTTCAGCCGTTTCCGGCGCGGTATTCCGCCCAAAACCAAGGGCGACTATGCGTTCATCCTGCACATGATCGAAACGCTGAAACCGGATACCGGGCGTATGGGTGTGGTCGTTCCACATGGGGTGTTGTTTCGGGGTTCATCCGAGGGGCAAATCCGCCAGAAGTTGATTGAGGAAAACTTGCTGGATGCGGTGATTGGCTTGCCAGAAAAGCTGTTTTACGGCACGGGCATTCCGGCGGCGATCCTGCTGTTCCGTAAGGATAAGCACGATACCAATGTGTTGTTCATTGATGCCAGCCGCGAGTGCAAGGCGGGCAAGAACCAGAACTTGCTGACAGCGGAGAATATCCGCAAGGTGCTGGAAACGTACCAGACCGGCAAAAGCGTGGAGAAATACGCCTACCTCGCCAGCCTTGCCGAAATCCGCAAGAACGATTACAACCTCAATATTCCGCGCTATGTCGATACCTTTGAGGAAGAGGAAACCATTGATTTGATGGCGATACGGCGCGAGCGGTTGCAACTGCAACAGCAATTGGCGACGTTGGAAGTGGAGATGGCGGGGTATTTGAAAGAGCTGGGTTATGAATAAGGAAAGAAGTCATGGATAAGAAAAAAATAAGTACATTAAAACAACAGTTTGACGCACATATTTATCATATCGAAGAGACTACGATCGAGTTTTGTTATGCCCGTGAACTCATGTTGGTGCTGGACTATGATCGCTGGGAGAACTTTTCAAACGTTATTGAAAAAGCAAGAACTTCCTGTAATAACAGCAAGATAGATGCTGCCAACCATTTTCGTGAGGTCACGAAAATGGTCAAAATAGGATCAGGGGCTGCACGCCCTATTTCTGATATTATGCTCACTCGCTATGCTTGCTACTTAATCGCTCAGAACGGTGATTCGCGTAAAGAACCCATTGCTTTTGCCCAAACGTATTTCGCGCTGCAAACCCGCAAACAAGAATTACTAGAAGAACGCATGGCGTTGCAAAGCCGTTTGGATGCTCGTCAAAAGCTACGCGAATCAGAAACGGAATTATCCAAAAATATTTATGGCGGTATTGGAAGTGTAGATGGCCGAGTATTTGTGGGAGTTGGGGTATGAGTGACAAACAACAACGTAAACAGCGGGGCGAGTCCAGCAACTCTGCTGTTATGATGCCAACGCCAACCACTTTGTCCGATCTTCCGGCTAATTATCCAGCCTTGCTCGACAGTTTGCGTAAACTAGTTGGTAATGAACGTTTGCGCATAGTGCAGCGTGCCAATCAGCAGATGATTTTGTTGTATTGGCAAATAGGGCAAGAAATTCTGCAACAGCAAAAGCAGGAGGGCTGGGGAGCAAAGGTTATCGACCGCCTTGCTTACGATCTTAAACAAGCTTTTCCCGAAATGAGTGGTTTTAGTCCTCGTAATCTCAAGTATATGCGCAAGTTTGCTGAGAATTGGGACGATCGTGAATTAGTGCAACGCACCGTTGCACTAATTTCTTGGCGATCAAATATTGTATTACTGGATAAATTGCATTGTTCTAACGAACGTCTATGGTATGCCAGTCGCACGCTAGAGTACGGTTGGAGTAGGGATATACTGTATCTGCAAATTGAAAACAAGCTGCATTTACGCCAAGGGCAAAGCCAGAACAACTTTCTAGCAACACTGCCTCCCGAACAATCGGATATGGCGGTACAGCTTTTCAAAGACCCTTACCTGTTCGATTTTTTGGGTACTGATGTGCCACGCAGGGAGGCAGAACTTGAACAGCAACTCATCCACCATCTGGAAAAGTTTTTGGTGGAACTGGGGCAGGGTTTTGCCTTTGTGGGACGACAAGTGCATTTGGAAGTAGGCGACGAAGATTTCTATGCTGATTTGCTGTTTTATCACCTCAAGTTGCGTTGCTATGTAGTGGTGGAACTTAAAATGGGTAAATTTACCCCCGGTTTTGTCAGTCAACTCCAGATGTACCAAACCATCATAGATGAGCAACTCCTTCATCCCGATGACCAACCTACTATTGGTTTGTTGCTGGTAAAGGAAAAAAACAACCTAATCGTTGAATATGCACTTGCCAGTTATAATAAACCCATTGGTGTTGCCGAATGGCAGCAGCAACTCACCAGAACATTACCCGAAGAACTCAAAACCAGCTTGCCTAGCATTGAAGACATTGAGCGGGAACTACAAAAAGAGGGGCAGCGGATAGATGAAAAGCAAAGCTTGTACACTGTACTGAATAAAGGGAATAGGTGAAAGCATGATTCCTGAAGGGTGGGTTCAATCAACATTGGAAGAGCATATAGATATAAAACATGGGTTTGCCTTCAAAAGTGAGTTTTTTGCGAATGAAGGGGAATATATTTTAATGACACCCGGTCATTTCTATGAAGCAGGTGGATTTCGAGACCAGCGAGGAAACACAAAGTATTATATTGGCGAAATACCTAAAGGATATATTCTTGAAAAAGATGATGTAGTTCTTGCAATGACAGAACAAGCTGTCGGATTACTTGGCAGCGCTGCGTATGTTCCTGAAAGTAACAAGTATTTACATAACCAGCGTTTAGGGCTTCTAAAAGTCAAGGACTCTCAAAAAGCATGTATTGACTTTTTATATCTAATTTACAACTCACCTAGCATACGAAAACAAATTGCAGAGCAGGGTTCGGGAACAAAAGTAAAACATACTTCCCCCGACAAACTAAAAGGTATTGTTACTTTGATACCACCGCTCCCCGAACAAAAGAAAATTGCCCAAATCCTCTCCACTTGGGACAAAGCCATCACCACCACCGAACAACTGCTCGCCAACAGCCAGCAGCAGAAAAAAGCCCTGATGCAGCAATTGTTGACGGGGAAGAAGCGGTTGAAGGGGTTTAGTGGGACATGGCAAACGGCAAAACTGGGGCGTCTTACAGAAAAAGTGGGCAGCGGGATAACACCGACGGGCGGTAGCAATGTTTATGCTTCTTCGGGTATTCCTTTTATTAGAAGTCAAAATGTTCTTTGGGGGAAGCTAGATTTTTCAGATGTAGCATATATCAATGACTCTCAGCATAAAAAGATGTCTAGCAGTTCAGTTTTACCAAATGATGTACTCTTAAATATTACAGGAGCATCTATTGGTCGTTGCTGCACAGTACCAGAAAAGCTAAAAACCTCCAATGTGAATCAACATGTTTGCATTATTCGACCAAAGAAAAATCTTAATTCGGATTATTTAAAATCGTTTCTGCTTTCACATTATGGGCAAAAACAAATAGAGCAATTTCAAGCAGGTGGAAATAGGCAGGGCTTGAACTTTGAACAGATAAAATCTTTCAAGATTCATATTCCAGAATTTGAAGAGCAGAAAGCAATCGTAGCGGTGCTTTCGGCGGCTGATCGTGAAATCGAAATTTTGCAGCAAAAGCTCGGTGGTTTGAAGCAGGAGAAGAAAGCCCTGATGCAGCAGTTGTTGACAGGAAAACGGCGGGTGCAAGTATGAAGAAAGACCCCACCCCAACCCTCCCCTTGCCAGGGGAGGGAGCAAGAACCCCGCACCACTCTCTTACCTCCTCCCCCTGGCAAGGGGGAGGCCGGGAGGGGGTCAACTCTTCACAAGCGGGGAGCAACCCCTACACCCACCCCTCCAGCCTCAACAACCACCCCCAATACAAAAACCGCCGCCAAGAACTGCGTAGCCAACCCACGCCCGCCGAACACCACCTATGGCAACACCTCCGCAAAAACCGACTAGGTGTAAAATTCCGCCGCCAACATGGCATACACCACTACATTGTTGATTTCTACTGCCCCGAGTGCGCCCTAGTCATTGAAGTCGATGGCGAAATTCACACCAGCGAAGATGCCCACCAATACGACCAAGAACGTGACAACCTGCTGAAAAGCTGCGGCCTGCAAGTCCTACGTTTCACCAACCACCAAGTCCTACACGACACCCAAACAACCCTAACTGTCAAGACCCATATGATCATAGACCCGCTTATTGAATAATTCGGGTTTCTTGG
>CAXYXW010000059.1:0-13378 GCA_964293005.1 uncultured Thiothrix sp. | reverse complement strand
GCCCTGACATTGAACCCTATAAAATCAATTGGTTACATTTTTGTCGTGTACAGAGATGCTGCCCATAAAAAAGCGGGCCAGAAGGCCCGCCGAAATGCTTGAGGAAGCTGGTCGCTAGGTGGCAACTCTTGTTGTTATCTGTTGACCTGACCGCTTGCTGTTGGCATCAGGTTGTATGGGAGCTATTGTAGGGGGAGCTAAATTAACAAGGCTTGAATTCGATCAAATATTTTTATCACTATGTGCGAAAGTTGACCCTATCATTTTTTACGATTGTTTGTTGGTTTTCGGACTGTTTTTTGTGTCGTGCACTGCACAAGCACGTAGCTTGATATATTTCGGTAAATCCTGTTAACTTGATTATTGTTATAGAATAAGCGTTCATATTTTTAACGGTGCGGAGTCAGGATGATGTCTTCTGTTGGAATTCGTGGTGGCAGGAAGGTAGCGGTTGCCTGTCACAATTGTAGCCTGAGTGAGTTGTGCCTCCCACGTGGCTTGACCAAGGAAGAGCTTGCCAAGTTGGAGGATGCCATCGAAAAGACGGTCAAGGTCAACAAGAAAAGCTACCTATACCGGCGTGATGACAACCACCGGGCGATTTATGCTGTCAAATCGGGCTCCATCAAAACCTCGCTGTCCACGCAGGATGGCGAAGAGCAAATCCTGGGCTTTTATTTGCCAGGGGATTTGATCGGTTTTGATGCCTTCGCGGATGGCAAGCACAGTTGTGATGCCCAAGCACTGGAGGATACCTTCGTGTGTGAGCTGAACATGGAGTCTTTCCATGAGCTGTGTGGAGCCATCCCCAGCATGCGCAGCGGTATGATGCGCCAAGTGGGGCTGGAAATCGGGCGGGAGCACCAGTTGCTGTTGACCTTGGGGCAAATGCGCACGGAAGAGCGGTTGGCGACTTTTTTGATCGGTATTTCCGAGCGGAACCAGTCACGTGGTTTTTCCAGTAGGGAGTTTTATTTGCCCATGCCCCGCCATGACCTTGCCAACTATTTGGGCATGGCGGTTGAAACCCTCAGTCGGATGTTTTCACGCTTACAGGAAGATGGCATTATCAGTGTCAACCACCGTTTGATTGAAATCCTGTCGATTGAGCGCCTCAAAGGCTTGGGATACCATAGTTGCCGTTAATTTAGCCTGCGTGCAGACTGCCTGTGGTTCAGATGGCGCGTGAAAAACGCTGCTCCGTGTTGCTGGGTTGCGCCCGCAAGTAGCCATCAAACACCATGCAAATGTGACGGATCAGGAAGCGTCCGCGTGGTGTGACGCGCAGCATGTTCCCTTCTACGGTCAACAGCCCATCGGCAGCCATCGGTTCCAGCAAGGCCAGCTCTTCGGCAAAATAACGCCTGAACTCCACATTGAACAGCCAACCCACCCGCTGGAAGTCCAGTTCAAACTGGCAGGCCAGTTGTTGGATGACATGGCGGCGCAGCAGGTCATCTTCTTCCAGGCGGATGCCACGTGTCACCGGTAAATGGCCTGCATCGAGTGCCGCATAATAACTTTCCAGTGTTTTGGCATTCTGGCTATAGCAATTGGCGACGCTACTGATGGAACTCACCCCCATGGCCACCAAATCACAATCCGCATGGGTGGTATAGCCCTGAAAATTGCGGTGCAGTGTGCCATTGCGCTGGGCGATGGCTAGCTCATCGTCCGGTTTGGCAAAGTGATCCATGCCAATGTATTCGTAACCGGCCTCCACCAGATGGCTGACCGCCCGTTGCAGGATGTCCAGCTTGGTATCCGCAGAGGGCAGCTCATGGGCATGGATGCGACGTTGTGGTTTGAACAGGTTGGGCAGGTGCGCATAGTTGAATAAGGCTAGGCGGTCAGGCGACCAGGCAATCACCGTATCCAGTGTGCGCAGGAAGCTGTCTGCCGTTTGCAGCGGCAAGCCATAAATCAGGTCGACACTGATTGATTTGGCGTTGTTGTCCCGGCAGGCGGCAATCACCTCCAGGGTTTGCCCGATGCTCTGGATGCGGTTAACGGCTTTTTGCACTTGCCCATCAACATCCTGCACGCCGAGGCTGAAACGGTTGAAGCCCGTTTCCCGTAACAGGCGGATCGTATCCGCACTGACCGAGCGTGGGTCTATTTCAATTGAGTAATCGCCTTCGTCGTTGTCATACAACCTGAAATGCTGGCGCGTCTTGTCCATCAGGGCGCTGATCTGCGTGTGGCTGAGGAAAGTCGGTGTACCACCTCCCCAATGCAGCTGCTCCACCTGCCGGTCAGGGTCATACAGGGCAGCCTGCATTTCAATTTCCCGGAACAGGTAACGCAGGTAGGTATCTGCTTGGCTGTGGTTTTTGGTGACAACCTTATTGCAGGCGCAATAAAAACAAACGGTGTCACAAAACGGGATGTGGAAATACAGGGACAAGGGCAGGGGGATCAGGTCTTCATTACTCTGGCGGGCTTCCGTGATGTAGCCCTGGGGGGTAAATGTGCCAAAAGTCGCCGCAGTCGGGTAGGACGTATAACGTGGCCCGGCTGTATCGTAGCGGCGTATCAGGTCTGCATCAAAAGTTATGTTTGTCATGTTCAGCCTCGACAGGAACGTGCTTTGCTTAACTGTGCCGGAGATGGTCAGGGGGGGTGTTGATATTTGTCAATGGGCGCGGAATAAGCAGACCGCATGGGGATAAGGGTTAGGCGGGGGCAGGTAGTTAAAAGGTTGGAAGAATGTAGGGTGACAAAAAATATTAATAGTCCTACACTCCGAAATGGATATTGTTTGTTGTTGGACAATGACATCAAGGGAGGCAACAATTAATGGCTGTTCAAATGACCCGTCGTCAGTTCTTTAAACTGACCGGGGTAGGAGCCGCAAGTACGGGCATGGTGGCTTTGGGTTTAACCCCAGAAGCTGTCCAGGCGGCGACCCGACCCTTCAAACTGGAGCGCACCACTGAAGCGCGAAATATATGCCCCTACTGCTCGGTCAGTTGTGGCGTGCTGATGTACAGCATCGGCGACAAGGCCAAAAACGTCAAAGCAGAAATCATCCATATCGAAGGCGACCCGGATAACCCAGTCAACCGGGGTACGCTGTGTCCGAAAGGCGCTGGCTTATTGGACATGATCCATAGCCCCAACCGCCTGAAATACCCTGAAGTCCGCGAGGCAGGTTCCAGCGAGTGGAAGCGTATTTCCTGGGATGAGGCCATCACCCGGATTGCAACCCACATGCGTACAGACCGCGATGCCAATTTCCAGGCGAAAAATGCCGATGGCGTGGTGGTTAACCGTTGGCAGTCAGTCGGTTTCCTGGCGAGTTCAGCCGCATCCAATGAGGCGGGTTATCTCACCAACAAGGTTTTACGTGGTTTAGGCATTACCGCGATCGACACCCAGGCACGCATTTGACACTCACCGACGGTGGCCAGTCTGGCTCCGACGTTTGGGCGTGGTGCGATGACCAATCATTGGGTCGACATCAAAAACGCTGATTTGGTTTTGATTATGGGTGGCAATGCCGCTGAAGCGCATCCGTGCGGCTTCAAATGGGTGATTGAGGCGAAGAAAAACCGGGGGGCAAACCTCGTCGTGGTTGACCCGCGCTTTACCCGTTCGGCGGCGGTTGCCGATTTCTATGCACCCATCCGCGTGGGGACTGATATCGCCTTCCTGTCGGGTGTCATCAACTACCTGCTGGCGAATGACAAGATTAACCACGAATACGTGCAGGCGTATACCAATGCGGGTTATCTGATCGATACCGGCTATACCTTCAATGAAGGCATGTTCTCCGGCTACGATGAGGCCAAGCGCTCTTACGATAATGCCACCTGGAAATACCAGATGGATGAGGCGACCGGCTTTGCGAAAATTGACTATGCCATGAGCGACCCGCAGTGCGTGTTGCAATTGATGAAGAAACATTTCGCGCCCTATACCCCGGAAGTTGTTTCCAAAGTGACCGGTACGCCACAAAAGGATTATGAAAAAATCCTGGAAATGGTGGCGGAATGCGCCAAGCCGAACAAGGTGATGACCATCCTCTATGCCTTGGGCTGGACGCAGCATACGGTGGGTTCGCAAAACATCCGCACGATGGCGTTGATCCAGTTGCTGTTGGGCAATGTGGGCATGGCGGGCGGTGGCATCAATGCCTTGCGTGGGCATGCCAATGTGCAGGGCATTACCGACATGTGTCTGATCGGGGCGAGTTTGCCGGGCTACCTGCATAACCCGACCGATAAGGAAACGACGCTGGCGCAGTTCATTGAGTCGAAAACACCGAAGCTGCTGCAAGCGGGGCAGATGAACTACTGGTCGAATTACGGCAAGTTCTTTGTCAGCCACCTGAAATCCATGTACGGGGCGAATGCGACCGTGGAGAACCAGTTCGGGTTTGACTGGATGCCGAAGATCGACGGGGCGCAGGATGTCCTGGCACTGTTTGAACGCATGCATCAGGGCAAGTTGAACGGCTTCTTCTGTCAAGGCTTCAACCCCTTGGCTTCTGTACCGCATACCGCGAAGCTGGGGCAGGCGCTGGCGAAGCTGAAGTTTCTGGTGGTGATGGATCCGTTGGCGACCGAAACGGCAGAGTTCTGGAAGGCGCATGGCGAATACCATGATGTCAATCCGGCTGAGGTCAAAACCGAAGTCTTCCGTTTGCCCGCCAACCTGTTTGCCGAACAGGAAGGTTCTTTCACCAACTCCGGGCGTGTCATCCAGTGGCGTTGGTCAGGGGCGGATGCTCCGGGCGAAACCAAGGGTGATGCGGAAATCATGGCGGCCTTGTTCCTCAAGCTCAAGGAGATGTACGCCGATGGCAAAGGAGCCAATTCCGAGCCACTGAAGAAAGTGCACTGGCCTTACCGGATTCCGAACAAGCCTTCCCCGGAAGAGCTGGCGAAGGAAGTCTCCGGGGTTGCCCTGGCGGATGTGCTGGATCCGAAAGACCCGACCAAGGTATTGGCGAAAGCTGGTGAGCAATTGGCTGGATTTGCCCAACTGCGCGATGATGGTTCCACCTCCTGCGGCAACTGGATTTACTCCGGTTCGTGGTCGCAAGTGGGCAACCTGATGGCGCGGCGTGACAATTCTGACCCCTCTGGTCTGGGGCAAACCCTGAACTGGGGCTTTGCATGGCCTGCCAACCGCCGCATCCTCTACAACCGCGCCTCGTGTGATGCCAACGGCAAACCGTGGGATCCGCAGCGCACGGTCATCAAGTGGGCAGGCGACAAGTGGGTGGGGAATGATGTCCCGGACATCCGCCCGGATGCCCCACCATCCGAGGTTGGGCCGTTCATCATGAACCCGGAAGGGGTGGCACGTTTGTTCGCTTTCGAGCGCATGAAAGAGGGGCCATTGCCGGTGCATTACGAGCCGTTTGAGTCACCCTTGGCAGTCAACCCATTGTTTCCGGGCAATGCCAAGGCGATGAACAACCCGGCTGTGCGTTTGTACCCCGGCGACAAGGAAAACCTCGGTACAGCCGATGCCTTCCCGTATGTGGCGACTACCTACCGCCTGGTTGAGCACTTCCACTTCTGGACGAAGCACTCGTGGCTGAATGCAGTGACGCAGCCGGAGCAATTTGTCGAGATCGGCGAAGAGCTTGCCAAGTCCAAGGGGATTGGTCACGGTGACAAGGTACGGGTCAGCTCCAAACGCGGCAAGATCGAGGCGGTGGCGGTTGTCACCAAGCGCATCCCGACCTTGCAGGTGGAGGGCAAACCCGTCCATACCGTGGGTATCCCGCTGCATTGGGGCTTCAAAGGGGTCACGCGCCCCGGTTATCTGACCAATACATTGACCCCGTATGTGGGCGATGCCAATGTGCAGACACCGGAGTTCAAGGCGTTTTTGGTCAACATCGAGAAGGTGTAAGGGGCTTATCATGACTATGTTAGACATCCAGCGCCGCTCAGCAACCACGACCGAAACGCCACAGGCACGGCACACCCCGGCAATCGCCAAGTTGATCGACGTATCCACCTGTATTGGCTGCAAGGCTTGTCAGGTGGCTTGTATGGAGTGGAACGACCTGCGGGATGAGGTCGGGCAGAATGTCGGGGTTTATGACAACCCGGCAGACCTGTCTGACCAAAGCTGGACGCTGATGCGCTTCAGTGAGACCGAGCAGAACGGCAAGCTGGAATGGTTAATCCGCAAGGATGGCTGCATGCACTGCGCCGATCCGGGTTGCCTGAAGGCTTGCCCGTCGCCGGGTGCGATCATCCAGTACAGCAATGGCATTGTTGATTTCCAGCAAGACCAGTGCATCGGCTGCGGTTATTGCATCCAGGGTTGCCCGTTCAATATCCCGCGTATCTCGAAAAAGGACAACAAGGCGTACAAGTGCTCCTTGTGTTCTGACCGGGTGGCGGTGGGGCAGGCTCCAGCCTGTGTGAAAACCTGCCCGACCGGGGCGATCCACTTCGGCACGAAGGAGGACATGAAGGATTACGCTGAAGAGCGTATCACCGACCTGAAGGCTCGCGGTTACCAGAATGCCGGTTTGTATGATCCACCCGGCGTGGGCGGCACACACGTCATGTATGTGTTGCAACATGCCGACCAGCCGGAGTTGTATGCAGGCCTGCCTGCGAATCCGGCGATAGCGGCCACCGTGTCCTTGTGGAAGGGCATTACCAAACCATTGGGTTTGGCAGGTTTTGGCCTGGTGGCTTTGGGGGCGTTCTTCCACTTCATCAAGCGCGGGCGCAAGGTCGCGGAAGAGGAGGGCGAGGAGGACGTGCATATTGTCCGGCAGTCTGGCAGTAAGGGGAGGGACGTGTAATGGCACATGATAAGGGTATTGAGCGCTACAATGCATCCGAGCGCTCCAATCACTGGATGGTTGCCATCCTGTTTGTCCTTGCGGCCTTGTCGGGCTTGGCTCTGTTCCATCCCGCCCTGTTCTGGCTCAGCAACTTCTTTGGCGGTGGCGGTTGGACGCGCATCCTGCACCCTTTCCTCGGGGCGGCGATGTTCCTGTTCTTCCTGATCCTGGC
Source organism: uncultured Thiothrix sp. (assembly GCA_964293005.1). Classification (GTDB taxonomy): domain Bacteria; phylum Pseudomonadota; class Gammaproteobacteria; order Thiotrichales; family Thiotrichaceae; genus Thiolinea. The sequence continues at coordinate 6,380 of CAXYXW010000059.1, read as the reverse complement.
CTTGCGTTTCTGGAAGCACAACCACCTCACCGCCAATGACCGTAAATGGCTGGGGCAGATTGGTGATGTGGTGGCGGGCAATGATGACAAATTGCCACCGGTCGGGCGCTATAACGCCGGGCAGAAAATGCTGTTCTGGGTCATGATCCTGTGCATGCTGGTTTTGGTTGTGACCGGGGTGATGTTCTGGCGACCCTGGTTTGCGGACAGCTTCCCGATTGGGATGGTGCGTCTGGCAGCCTTATTGCATGCCTTCTCAGCCTGGGTACTGATTGCTGGTATCATGGTGCACATTTACGCCGCGTTCTGGGTGAAGGGAACCATGCAAGGCATGCTCACCGGCAAGGTGGGTAGTGCCTGGGCACGCCACCATCATCCTGAGTGGTATCGTGAAGTCACCGAAGAGAAGCGCCCATGAGTGTCCTGTCACCGACCACCCGTGTTATTCAGGCCAATGAGATTGGGGTTGCGCCGCAAGTCGCGCCCCGCCTGTTGCTGCCCGACCCGCGTACTGTGTTCCAGCAGCGGGCGCGGCGGCTGCATTATCTCGCCGAGGGGCATGAGCTGGCAGCGTGGCTGCTGTCTTGCCATGCCCTGAGTCTGGCGCAACAGCGGGTGGTGGATGGGCAGGTGGCGGGGGCGGCGTTGACTTCCCCCGCCTTATCTCTGGAATTGACCGACGACTCGTGGCGGTATTGGCAATCCTTGCTGACCGAGTGCAGCCAGCCCTTGCCAGCGGGTGGGGTGTCACCGCTCCTGCCGGTGGTGCAAAGCTTGCAGGCATGGCCTCAAGCCCAGTGGCAAGTGCAGGCACAAGCCTTGCTGTTGGGGGATGAGGCGCAGGTCGCCCCGGAAGCTGCACCGTTCCTGGCTGCTGCTTTGCAGGTGGAATGGACGCTGCGTGCCAGCCAGTTGCCTGCCGAGGTACATGCAGGGTATCAGGGGGAATCTGCCCTCTGCCCGGTGTGCGGTTCGCATCCGATGGTGAGTCTGGTGCATACCGGCGACCCCAACCACGGGGTACGGTATTTGGTGTGTTCACTGTGCAATAGCCAGTGGCATGCCGCCCGTGCCAAATGCACCAATTGCGATAGCCCGAAAGAGGTGGCCTTGCTGGGGCAATCAGAAAAGGATGCGATCCAGGGCGAGTGCTGCGATGCCTGTCACGGCTATGTGAAGCTGCTGTCCTTGCCGCGTGACGTGCAACTTGACCCCTTCGCGGACGATCTGGCGACTTTGGCGCTGGATGTGATGCTGGAGCGGGAAGGGTACGGGCGGGCAGCCCGCAACCTGTTTTTGGTCGGTGGGCAGGCCGGTTGATGTTCCGTGATGTTTTGTGACGTTCTGTGATTAGGCCAGCCGTTGTGTCAGCGGCTGGCTATTCTTGGGGCTTACTGCCAAAATAGCCAGCCCTGTCATTGATGGCACTTCCCCCATGTTTGAGCAAACCTTCAAAAATATCGACGACGTACTCTGGAAAGAAGCGGGTTGTTCTTCTGAGCTGGATTATACCGAGCAAACCTCATGGATATTGTTCCTGAAGTATCTGGATGATCTGGAGCAGGAATACGAGGAAGAAGCCCCATACGCGCCAACTTAAGCCCCTATCCCCTTGATTAAACATGGCTCAACGCCATTTCCCGGCATTGGTTCAACAGGGCAAGAATGGGGCTGGGCAAACATTGCAACGTCCGCTTTCTGGGGTGTTCGCTCAAACTCTTGATGTTGTCATCCCCAAAGCGAGCATCGACGCGGAAACAGGCTTTGATGCCTGCTTTCAGGTCATCCGCGACGGTTCGCCAGAGTCGCCAATCGGTGAGTTGGCGGGGGTTGTCGAGTTTGCGCTTGGCATTGGCAAAGTGGCTTTGCGTCATTTTTTCCAGAACGGCGGCGTACAACAATTTGCCGTGCAGGTACAGCCCAGCCAGTTTTGAGCCTTTGTGCGCTCGCAGCCCATCGACATTCAGCAAACTTTTGGGGCGTTTGATCACCCGTTCGACCTGCCAGCGGACACGGTAGAGTGCGGATGCGGTGGTGGTAGACAGGACTTCGGGCGGTAATGAGGTGAAAATCAGTACCCATTCGCTTCGGCAAAGGGCTTCCACACTGGGGGTCGCGTCCTTTGTCTTTGGCGCGTTGTCTGGCTTTGCGCCGCGCTTCGGCGGCTTTTTCTGCGGGCAAGGGTATTGCGTCAAGGTAGCCCGGTATCCGTTTGTTGCCGTGACATAACCAAACCGGTGCACAACTGGGGCGTTTGCCCAGCTTGCGTAAACGGGTATACCAGTCGATTTTGACTAGGCATCGGCGATATGCAGGCGGTACGTCGTGGCAGCCGAACCCGGTTCTTGCACGGTAGAGCCGTCAATGACGATGAAGCGCAGTTTGCCGCTGTCGACCACCTCGCTTAGCCCAAATACGCCTGCCAGCAGGGATTTTACAAACGGATTTTTCAAGAGTAAACAATGGCTTAGAGGGCTTAAGTTGGCGCGTATGAGGTTGTCTAGTCCAACAATTTCAGACACCCCAAGAAGTGGGGACAACCCAATACTTGAAGTGAAAAATGAAACAAGGTAAACCAATGGTCAAGCCTTGCACACTCTGTTCCGGGGGCTACACAGGGGTCTATGCACAGGTGCAGGGGGCGGCGGTTTTGGGGTAGGCAGGTGTGTTCTATTACTCCATCAGCTATTGCATCCTGATGGTATGTTTTGTATGTTGCTTTATAACTACACCGATTCACCTCAATTCCCCAGCTCCCAGGTAGTGAATGGCTTACACCACCGGTTATGATTGCGATATTTTCATCAGCTATGCGCGTGATGACAATATGGTATTGCCGGGGGAAACCGCAGGTTGGGTCACTCAATTCCGCGATTATCTGGAAAGTTGGCTGGTCAAATGGCGCGGTTTGCAGGGTCTGAAAGTCTGGTTTGATGATCAGGGTTTGCGGGGTAATACCCACTTTGATGCGGAGATTGAGGCTGCTATCCAGCAGAGTGCTTTGTTTCTGGTGCTGCACTCCCACAATTACCAGCGTTCCGATTATTGCCGTAAGGAATTGGCCTGGTTCATGGCGCACAACCGCCGTTACCGCAATGGCATTAGGGTGGGCAATGATTCGCGGCTGTTCAATGTCCTGATCAACAATATTCACCACCAACAATGGCCTGAAGAATTGGCGGGTATCGTGGGTTTCAAACTGCATGATGCCGCACCCAAATCCACTGATTTTGGTTATCCGTTGACCTTGCAGGGTAATGCGTTTAGTGAGGCCATCCGCCAACTGGTGGAAGCCAGTGCCAAGACGATGGCAGCCTTGAACCAGCAAGCACCCGCCCCTGTTTCTGTACCTGTACCTGCCAATCTAGCGGATGATGGTCGTCCGAGCATTTTTCTGGCGGATGTGGCGGATTCCCTGCAAGTGTTCCGCAAGCGCCTGATCAACGAGATTGGGGATCAGGCCATTATCCTGCCTTCCTTGCCCCCGCCGTATGAAGCCAGCGCCCACCAGCAAAAGCTGACTGACACCTTGCAACAGGCCAGCCTCAGTATCCATTTGCTTGACCAGTATGGTGGGCGCGAAGTGGAGGGGATGGCAGGCATGACCTTCCCCCGTTTGCAGGCCGGGGCAGTGCGCCACCGTGCTACGTCGTCGCTGGTATGGGTTCCCGATACCCTGAATGCCGATGATATGGAAGATGAGCAGCAGGCCAAGTGGCTGCATGAAATGGAACACGCGCAGCGTGAAGCCAGTGGTTTTCATTTTGTGCGCAGTTCCCGGCAAGCCTTCATTGATCAGGTATTGCAGAAACTGGCGCAAATCAAGGCGGATACGGCTGATGCCAATGCGGGTGTTTCCCGCTTCCTGATTGATACCCACCAGAAAGACTTGCGTTATGCGTTTGAGCTGGGGGCGCGGCTGGCAGAGCGTGAGCTGGATGTCGGGTTTAACCAGGAAACCAACGATCCGGTCAAGAGTCTGGAAAACTTCGAGAAAATGGTCGGTGAAGCCCAACATTTGATCATCATGTTTGGCAAGGTTGCTCCGCAGTGGGTGAAAGGGCGCATCCTGACCACGATCAAGGTGATCGCCAGCCAGTTGCAGCACGGTTCGCCGCTGCTGGATGCCATTTGGGTGTTGATGCTGCCTGATTGCCCCGGTCAGCGGGCATTGCCCCCCGTCCCTTCGCTGATCCGTATCAATTGTCTGGATAACTCCGGTTCACCGACCATTGATGACAAGGTGCTGGAACCCTTGTTCAACCACAAGGGAGGGCGTTGACATGGATCGGCAGCGCCTGCAAAACCCGCAGAACCCATTCGTTGGCCTGCGTCCTTACGAGAGCAGCGATAGCCTGTATTACTTCGGGCGCGGTGAACAGGTGAAAAGCCTGCTGCGGCAATTGCACCAGCACCGTTTTGTGGCAGTGGTTGGCAGTTCCGGGTCGGGCAAGTCTTCGCTGATTCGTGCCGGGTTGATTCCGCAACTGGAAGCGGGTTTTCTGGTGCAGGCGCGTGACCAATGGCTGGTGGCGCGGATGAAGCCGGGGGAAGCGCCGCTGGAGAATTTGGTGGGCAGCTTGTTGGGGGCTTTGCCGGGGAGTACCCCCCATCCTAACCTTCCCCCGCAAGGGGGGAAGGAACAAGAGGTACTCCCTTCTTCCTCTTCGCTCCCTTCCCCCCTTGCGGGGGAAGGGCTGGGGATGGGGGCTCTTCTCCAATCCATCCGCGAACAAGGCGCACAAGCCATTATCGACTTGCTGACCCCCTATCTTGCCAATAGCGATACCAACCTGTTCATTCTGGTGGATCAGTTTGAGGAGCTGTTCCGCTTCGGGCTGGAACAGGGCAAGGCAGAACAGCGGCAGGAGGCAGAGGAGTTTGTCGCCTTGTTGCTGGCCTTGAGTCGGCAGGAAGTTTTGCCGATTTATGTCTGCCTGACCATGCGCTCGGATTTTCTGGGTGACTGCGATGCGTTTTATGGCTTGCCGGAGGCGATTAACCAGAGCCAGTTTTTAGTGCCGCGCCTGACGCGCAGCCAACGTCAGGAAGTGATTACCCATCCGGTGCAGTTGGCGGGGGCGCGGATTGCGCCGCGTTTGGTGGATCGGCTGCTGAATGAGGGGATTGATACCCGCGACGATTTGCCGGTGTTGCAGCATGTGCTGATGCGTACCTGGGATGCATGGCAGGCAGCGGGCGGCGTGGGCATGCTGGATATTGCGCATTATGAGCAGGTGCATACCCTCCATCAGGCGCTGGATAGCCATGCCAATGAAGCGTTGGCAGAGCTGGATGCACGGCAACGCGATATTGCCAAAAAATTGTTTCAGGCGTTGACGGCAGTGGATGCGGGCAACCGGCGTATCCGTCGTCCGGTGCATCTGGCTGATGTATGCGCGATTGCGGCTGCCACGCCGGATGAGGTGATGGCAGTGATTGGGCGCTTCCGGGTGCAGGGGCGTTCGTTCTTGGTGCTGTCCTCCGAAGACGTGTATGCCAACCCGCTGATTGATATTTCGCATGAAAGCCTGATCCGCCAGTGGCGTAGTCTGGGTGATTGGGTGGATGAAGAGGCGGAAGCTGGCAAGACTTATCAGCGTTTGGTGGAAACGGCGCAGGCCTACCAGCAGGGTAAGGCCAGCCTATACCACGATGTTGATCTGGAACAGGCCTTGCGCTGGCGTGGAGCCTTGCCAGCAGGTGAGGCTGCCCCCGTGTGGGCGCAGCGTTACCACCCTGATTTTGCCGGGGCTGATGCTTTTCTGGTGCACAGCCAACAGGCGGAAGCACAGCGGCTAGCGGATGCCAAGGCTGAGCAGGAGCGCCAAGCCCGACTGTTGCGCGAAAAAGCCGAGCTGGAAGAACAAAAGCGTGTGTTGGCAGAACAACAGGCGCAGCAACAGCGCGAGGTGTTAGCAAAACTACAAGAAGAACAGGAGAAAACCCAAAAGGCACTAGAAAATGCAAAACGAGCAAAAGCGGAGGCTGAGAATCACCTTCGGCTAGCTAATTATAATCTGGCGAAGGTGTTTGAGGAAAAAGCTAACAATATTTTGACTAATGATGTCCTTAGTGGCAAAACACTGGCTGACCCACTGCAAATACGCGCCGCCTGGCTGTATGGGCTGGAAGCAGCAGCACAGGTCGTGCCGGAGGGTAAACAGGCTGTATTACCTGCCACCTTGGGGCGTTTGAGCGCGATACGTGAACAGGATTTGTCCAGCGAACGTAAGCAAACCCCATCACTCAATATCGGCAATATTCAGTCAGTGGCGTACAACCCTGATGGCAAGGTGATCGCGAGCGGGTCTTGGGACAAGATGGTGCGGCTGTGGGATGCGCAGAGCGGCGAACCCCTGAAAACCCTGCAAGGCCAT
>CAXYXW010000058.1:0-14671 GCA_964293005.1 uncultured Thiothrix sp. | reverse complement strand
GTTCCGCCTGTGCCAGTTGTTCCGCCTGTGCCAGTTGTTCCGCCTGTGCCAGTTGTTCCGCCTGTGCCAGTTGCTCCGCCTGTTCCAGTTGTACCGCCTGTACCACCTGTGCCAGTTGTACCGCCTGTACCGGTTGTACCGCCTGTGCCGGTTGTACCTGGAGCACCGTTAACGCCGCCAGCATGACCGTGACCACCTTGGCCTACACCACCAGCACCATGACCACCTTGACCTGCACCACCAGCACCATGGCCACCTTGACCTGCACCACCACCTTGCATCTGACCAACCAGAGTATTCAGCACATTAACAAGATTTTGTACTAAACCTTCCAATTGTGCACTGGAACCAGCTGGGCCTTGGGGGCCAGTAGCGCCGGTTGCACCTTGAGCACCTGCGGGGCCTGTTGCGCCTGCTGGGCCTGTTGCACCGGCTGCGCCTTGAGCACCCGCTGGGCCTGTTGCACCTTGAGCACCTGCTGGGCCTGTTGCTCCAGTTGCGCCTGCTGGGCCTGTTGCACCGGCTGCGCCTTGAGCACCTGCTGGGCCTGTTGCACCGGCTGTACCTTGAGCACCAGTTGCGCCTGTAGCACCCGCTGGGCCTGTAGCACCTGCGGGGCCAGTAGCGCCGGTTGCACCCGTCATACCTTTAGGGCCCATTGCACCGGTCGCCCCTGTTGCTCCGGTTGCACCTTGTGGGCCAACCAGGCTGGTCACACCCTTGCCACCGAAACCATGAGCACCTGTTACACCAGATGTACCTGCTGTTCCACCAGTAACACCTGCTGTACCGGGTGCTCCACCCATATTGCCAATAGAAATATTGAAGCCACCTTTCGCACCCTTGCTCAGGTTGGTAACTTGATCCATCGTACTAGTACCGGTCGCGCCGCCACCACCGAGCAAACCGCCCAGCAATTGGCTCTTCGCACCCAGCAACCCACCTGCACCGCCGCCACCGAGTAAGCCACCTAGCCCACCGGTTGCGCCGCCAGCACCGCCGCCGCCGCCGAGTACTCCGCCCAGCAGTTGACTTTTTGCACCGAGCAGGCCACCGAGGATACCGCCTGCACCACCCGTAGCACCCGCACCGCCTTTAGCACCGAGCAAGCCACCTAAAATACCACCTGCACCCCCTGTGCCACCTGCACCACCCAATAATCCTTTTGCGCCTGCACCGCCGAGGCCACTTGCCCCGCCTAGCAGGGAACCAGAACCCGCAGTCATTCCTTTTGCACCGGATGACGAACCACCCATCACTGAATTGAATTGACTGACTTGGCTTGTGGCAGGTTTTGCCATTTGTGTAGAGCTACTGCTACCGCCGCCCCATCCGGCTCCAGCCGTTCCGGTTGCCCCGGCTGCCCCGGAAGCTCCTTTTATTCCATATGTCATGTCATGAACTCCTGAGTAATTATTTAATAGAGGGGACGAAGGTCACTTCCTACAACCCTCTGCCCCTGCTCCCATACTTAGCCAATCGGTAGCTTAACAACCCGGAAGAACAGACTAAGGCGACAATAAAGCAGACGAAGTGGGGGATTATGCCTTACGATGGTGCATCGCTCGCCCGCAAAGAATTTGATTAATTATCATTCAACATGTGATCATCAGGATTTGCAAACTGTACAAATTTGCTTTATCACTACTAGGGGGAAAACTTGAAAATCAGGCATACTTATCCGTAACTTAAAGTGGGATCAAACAATCTGTGAACGCCAACGGACAGCTAGGCCTTGCCAAGGACAATAGGTACAAAATATGTACCTGACGCAACGTATTGCCCGCAAAATACTCACCATCGTGTTGGCTTATAGTTTTTTTACCACCACGCTGTCCATCTTTATTATCCTGTTTAACCAGTACACAACAGAGATCGAAGAAATCCACCGCAATTCGGATAACATCATCGACTCACAGTTACCGTCGATTACGCAACTGATGTGGCTCATGGACAATGATTTGCTGCAAACCCAGCTCAAGGCGTTGACCAGCAATGAAACTATCAGTTATGTGGCGATTTATGATGAGGACTATAAAATCCTGCTGGAGTCAGGAGATAAACAACGCAACTACAGTGACATCATCAAGAAGCCCCTGATGCATGAGGTTGGCAAAGGCAATAAGCCCAATCAAATCGGTGAGCTGCATGCACGGATCAGCCTTGCCCCGGCACAAGACCGCATCAAGACCAACCTGATCAATATCATTTCCACACAATTCATCAAGAGCATCCTGTTATCTATGCTGTTTTTGCTGGTCATCCACCATACCCTGACCCGGCATTTGCAGAAAATACTGGATTATGTGCAGACCCATTTGATTTCCCGCTCCTCACGGGAAGTTCTGGTGTTAGACCGCAGTATTACCGAGGATGAGCTGCAAACCCTGGTGGATACCCTCAATACCAGCAAAATCCAGCTCGACCATAATTATGATGAGTTACGGCGGCAACATTATGAACTGACACGGGAAAACGAATTGCGCCGCCGTGCCGAACAAGAAACCCATACCTATTCCGGTCAATTGACCTCAACCTTGAACGCCTTGACCGATGCGGTGTTTGCCTGCTCACAACAAGGCGATGTCCTGTTGATGAATGAACCCGCGCATGCCCTGCTCAAGCTCAGCCCCAGCCAATTGGCAGGCAGCCATTGGGGGTTGGCCGACCTGCTCTACCTGTCGCAAACGGATGACACCAACTCCAAACCGATTGACCTTTTGACCCTCATGCATGACCGGGGCAGCTACCAGGCCAATGCCTTTTGCATGACCTCCGAATACCCGGAAAAAGCTGCCATCCCTGTCCAGATCAAACTGATTTCGGATATTCTGTTCAAATCCGAACAGGGGGGAAATGATAATGGCTTTCTGGTTGTGATCCGCGATGAAACCGACAGCACCAAATTAAAGGAAATGGCTTACAACGCCAGCCATGACTTCCTGACAGGTCTGCTGAACCGCTTTTCCTTTACCAAAAAGCTGGTCAGTGTCTTGCGCCAACCGGATAGTATCTACGCACTGACCATTATTGACCTCGACAAATTCAAACTGGTCAATGACACCTGCGGGCATCAGGCGGGCGACCAATTATTGCAAGCTGTTGCTGAGGTCATGAAGAAAAACCTATCGGAAAGTGACACCCTGGCAAGGCTTGGTGGGGATGAGTTCATTATCCTGTTCAAGGATACGCTCGATAATAGCGTCAAGAAAGGGCAATGCATTATCCATGATATTGAAAACCTTGATTTTACCTGGAAAAACCAAGCCATTTTTGTCTCATGCAGCATCGGCATTACCCCACTCTATCCAGACGATACCGACGAATCCGTACAGGCACGGGCAGACAAAGCCTGCTATCAGGTCAAGCATGATGGTGGGGGGGCTATCCAGATTAATGAACGGGCGGAAGGTAGCCCAATCCAAAGTAAACAATTCAAGCACTTAAATGAGATCCTGACCTCCTTGCGCAAAGAGGACATCCACCTTTATGCCCAGCCGCTCGTACCCTTGCACACGGCATTGCCACCCCGCCTGGAAATCCTTTCACGCCTGCATGACGATGGTGAGCAACTGATTTATCCTGAAGAATTCCTGCCCCCCCTGGAGTATTACTATTACACCTCACGCCTTGACCTGTCCGTGATCAAAAAGCTCTCCGCCTATCGGGACGATTTGCACCAGCGGGGTTGGGACATCCATATCAACCTGTCGCCCTTAAGCCTCAGCAAACCCTCCCACACCGAAGAAATTCTCCAGTTCCTGCGGCGGCATCGTGACCAAGGCAAGCGTATCTGTTTTGAATTGTCGGGCGAAACCATCCTCAAATACCGTACCCATGTGCTGGCCTTCATGCACAAAGCCCGCAACCTGGGTGCTTCCTTTGCGCTGGATGATTTTGGTGTGGGGTATGTGCCATTCGGGTTATTGGGTGAGTTTTCCTTTGAAATGATTAAGGTCGATGGCAAGCTGATCCAAGAAATGGACACCAGCAACAGCGCCTTGGAACTGGTCAGGTCGATCCACTCAGCGGCGAAGGCCTTGCGCTCAATGACCGTCGCCAAACATGCCACGTCAGACCAGAGCATTAATATGCTGAAATCCATCGGCTTTGACTATGTGCAAGGCAATTATACGGGTGCAACCGCAGCCTTACAGCAGTTCATAAAATGAAACATTTAGACATAATTTGCTTTATATTCTTATAAATTGAACAAAGTTCCATGCCGCTGCGACTTTATTTAGCAGGAATAAGCAATGCGCAGCAGGAAGTTGCACTCTAAACGATTGTGCCCGCCCTCTCCCCTGGGGGCAGGCATGCTTTTAGGTACGGGGTAGGGTCACACCGGTTTGCCCTTGGTATTTGCCACCGCGATCCTTGTAAGACGTGCTGCATATTTCGTCCGATTCGAAAAACAGCATCTGCGCCACCCCCTCATTGGCATAAATTTTTGCCGGAAGGGTGGTGGTATTGGAAAACTCCAAGGTCACATGCCCTTCCCACTCTGGCTCCAGAGGCGTGACATTGACAATGATGCCGCAACGGGCATAGGTCGACTTGCCCAGACAAATCGTCAACACGGAACGCGGGATGCGGAAGTATTCAACGGTTCGAGCCAATGCAAACGAGTTGGGCGGGATAATACAGACATCACCAACAAAATCGACAAAGCTATTCTCATCGAAATGCTTGGGGTCAACCACGGCGGAGTTGATGTTGGTGAAAATCTTGAACTCATTGGCACAACGCACATCGTAGCCGTAGCTCGACGTACCATACGAGACAATCTTTTCACCATTCACATGGCGGACTTGCCCCGGTTCGAATGGCTCAATCATGCCCTGCTGGGCAGCCATACGACGAATCCAATGGTCTGATTTGATGCTCATTGTGCTGCTTGCCCCATTGCTGTGTGACGTAGTATGAAAGACAGGTGATACTAAAACAAAAAAGCCACCGTGCAAACGGTGGCTGACAAAAGAGGTGATCAGCAACACGAACCCGGCTGCGGATCAGCCATCAGACGTTCTGGATTTTGATGGTCGGGAACTTGCTGCTGTAATCCTTGGACTGACGCGCCAGCTTGGCAGAAGCACGGCGGGCAATGTCACGGTAAAGACCAGCCACCTTGCCATCCGGGTCTGATACCACGGTCGGGTTGCCACCATCGACCTGCTCACGGATGCTGCGATCAAGCGGCAGGCCGCCCAAATAAGTCACATTGTATTGTGCCGACATACTTTCGCCGCCGCCTGAACCGAAGATATGCTCAACATGCCCGCAGTTGCTGCACACATGCATGCTCATGTTTTCGACCACGCCAAGAATCGGCACTTCGACTTTCTCAAACATTTTCAAACCCTTGCGGGCATCCAACAGGGCAATATCCTGCGGCGTGGTGACAATGATTGCACCGGAGACCGGAATCTTTTGTGACAGGGTAAGCTGGATGTCACCGGTTCCGGGCGGCAGGTCAACCACCAAATAATCCAGCTTACCCCACTGGGTATCATTCAACAACTGCTCCAGAGCCTGCGTGACCATTGGGCCGCGCCAGATCATGGGGGTATCTTCGTCAATCAGGAAACCAATCGACATGGCTTTGAGGCCGTGGTTCTGCATCGGTTGCAGGGATTTGCCATCGAGGGACACGGGCTGCCCAGAAATGCCCAGCATCCGTGGCTGGCTGGGGCCATAAATGTCTGCATCAAGGATACCGACCTTTGCGCCATCGGCGAGCAATGCCAGCGCCAGATTCACCGCTGTGGTGGATTTACCGACCCCACCCTTGCCCGATGCAATCGCCACGATATTTTTGATGCCATCATGACGCTTGACCGTCTTTTGCACCGCATGGGCATTTACCACCAGCGTCACCGTCACATCCGCAGCAACCGCACCTGCCGCCAACAAACGCTGGGTGATGTCTGCCTTCAGCTCATCCCGGTAAGCACCCGCCGGATAACCCTGGACAATGCTCACAGCCACCTTGCCACCATCGACGCGAATGTCCTTGACCATCTTGGCAGTGACCAGATCCTGTTCCAGATAACGATCCTGTATCCCAGCCAACAGCGCTTCCACCTGATTGCGCGTCATTTCAGCCATGCGTGACTCTCCTCTTTGCGAATAGATAAAGTGCGTGGATTCTACACCATACCCACGCCTAACCAATAGTTGACCCCTATTCAGGATGGGAATAGTGAACCCGACACCGGTAGACTCTAATTTGCAACCGGGCATCTGACCCCGGATTTATCCTGGCTTGCCCCGTCGGTACGATGGCTGTTGGGGTCGGCAAGACCTTGTTGACATAACACATAAACCTCAGGAGAACTTTGTCATGAATGGAACCAATAGCATTGGTGCAGCCAACACCACGCAAAACCAAATTCAAAACCAACCCCCAGAGCAAACCCACTCCCGTCGTCCCGGAACAGCCAACCATCCGGGCAAACATTTGGGTCAGTTTAAGCATAAACAAGCGCAAATGGATACGGATACTACTATGCCACTTGTGCAGCAGCAGCTCAACGCACTGAACACCCAAGGTGGCAACAAGGCCACCAAAGCGGGCAACCAAACCAGCCAGCAGGATGCCTACTCCCAAATGATCATGAATGATCTGATCAATACAAACAACAACATGCTGGATGAAATGAAGTTTATGAGCCGGTTCAGTGCCATCTCCAAGGCATTCTAAGGCCAGATCGGCTGAGGGAGTGGCAGCACGACAGATTCTGGCAGGTGTCGGTAAAACGCCAACACCTGCCAAAACATTGCTAGAATAGGCAGCTTATCCCTTAATCCAACCCATTGGAGGCTGCATGTCCCTATCCAACCCGACACCCCGTATTGGCCTGATTGGTCCAGGCATTATGGGTAAACCGATGGGCTTGAACCTGCTCAAGGCGGGCTATCCCTTGTCCGTCTATGCCCGCCGCCCGGAAAGTGCCGACAGTTTGGTGGCTGCCGGAGCCTGTTATTGCCCCAGCCCCCAAACATTGGCAGCAACGGTCGATATGGTCGTGACGATGGTCTCCGATACCCCGGATGTGGAAGCCGTGCTATTTGGTGCAGAGGGCGTAGTCGCAGGCGGCAAGCCGGGTTTGCTGGTGATCGACATGAGCACCATATCGCCGGTTGCTACCCGCGATATGGCGGCACGGCTGGCAGAACAAGGTATCGCCATGCTGGATGCACCCGTTTCTGGTGGGGAAGCGGGAGCAATCGCAGGAACATTGACCATTATGGTCGGGGGCAAAGCACAAGACTTTGCCACTGCCCTGCCAGTGCTATCCGCCATGGGCAAGACCATTACCCATATTGGCGACCACGGCGCAGGCCAAGTGGTAAAAGCCTGTAATAACCTGATCATCGCGCAAACGGTCGTTGCGGTTAGTGAAGCCTTTGAAATTGCCCGTCATGCCGGGGTTGACCTCGACAAAACACGCACAGCTCTGATGGGGGGATTTGCAGGCTCCAAAGTGATGGAAGTGCACGCCAAACGCATTATTGACAGCAACTATGCGCCCGGTTTCAAGGCTCGGTTACACCACAAGGATTTGCAGATCGTGGCAAAAACCATCGATAGCCTCAACCTCACCCTGCCCGGTTCGGCACTGGCGATTGATTACATGCGCCAGTTGGTCGAACAGGGTGATGGCGAGCTGGACTCATCTGCCTTGGCCAAAGTGGTGCAACAGCAGGCATTGGCTTAAGGCTACTGTGGACTGGATGACAAGACAAATTCATCCAAATACAGGCGCATATCGTGGGGCGGAGCCCATTCTGGCCCACTGCCGCCATAAAACACCGAGAACAGGAAACGCTCAATCTTCAAATCATCTCCTGCACGGAAACGCAAATCCTGTTTATTCAGAACCTCCCGCCCATCCAGCCAGGTGCGGATAATGCCGTCCTTTTTACCGGGCGAATTGAGCTTGACGAACGTTTTAATCTGCTGCCATTTACCACGCTGGATTTCCGCACCACCCCACTCCAGAAAGTCGCCGAAATAACTGGGCTGATCCATGTGATACACATATTGCCCCAGTTTGCCATGCCGATCCCACATGACACGCACGCTCCAGCCATCATGCCCATTGGGCTTGCCGCCCCCGGCACTGGCATTGTCATTACCGATGCCCGGCAGCTTGCCGCCCAGCACAAAATCAAAATTCTCCGGGAATTTCACCCAATAGGAATAATGCAGGCTATCCAGTTGTGCCCCCATCAGCGGTTTCCAGCTAATGCAACTGACATCACTTTCACAACCCGAAAGCCCTTTTGCCAATTTGATGCGTAAGGCCTGATCCTTACCGGTACGCGATTCAGCGCCATTGACAATCGCCAGATTATCCAAGCCCATGCCCCATTTCGGGCAATTCCAGTCGCGGAAATAATCTTTTTCGCCATATTTCCCCAAGGTGTTCTGGTCAAAACTAACCCGCAGCGGCTTGCCAGAAGTGAGCGGGGTTGTGCCATCACAATACGCATTCAGATGGAAAGGCCGATAAGCCAGGTTTTCGCCCGGTTTGCTGGGTTTACGGTCAGGCAGGCCCAGTGCATTCAAGTAAGCCCAGGCGGGATGCTCAGCCGGAGGATTAGGGCAACCATTATACAAAACCAGCACCTTGTCCCAACGTTGGTCGTGCGGATTCCATTGCAACTTGGCAGCCATTTCAAAGGGTTGTGCAGGGTTTTGCATCGGAACAACACGAATGCCATCACGATGGTCAGTGCTGCTGGCATTGTCCTTCAGCGAAGGTTTGCCGTCAGCCGCATACAAGCCAGGAATAACCAAGGCAAACAAAAGTAAGAATGCAGATAATGCTTTTTTCATGAATAAATTAGCCCGAAGAGGTAAACGGTTAGAACCGGCGAGCCGCACAGCCGGAGAAACTAACACCCGACTGGAAAAGCCCACCTGTCCCAGCGGGGATACTCTATACACAATCAAGGTACGCTGCAATGCAAGCGCCATCAGCATTTCATATAGAGGGCTGAGTCTTTTCAATGGTTTGAAACACCCATCCGATAATCCACCCCGCCCAGACGGGCGCTGGTAGCGGTGTGGTATATAAAAAGATTACGCTGCTGACTTTGCAGATAACTGGCAAACCGCCCCCATGAAAGACCTGAAGTTTTCACTTGGCTCTTGCACGCCCCGCCCCACCGATGCAGCCACCCACCAAAGGCTACTGCACTACTACCGTTACTGGCGCAGCAAATACCTGCAAGATAGCCAGCAAGTGGCGGGCGGGCGGTACGTTGATTACCAGGACAAGCACACCACCTGTTCAGAAGCGCAGGGATATGGGATGCTCATCTCGGTTTACCTGTCTACCCTGCACGATACCCGTGCGGATTTTGATGCACTCAATACCTACCGCAAACAGTACCGCAGCCACATCGACCCACGGCTGATGGCATGGTATGTGGATGATACCCAGGCACGACATGAGCCAACCACCTGCGCCACTGATGGCGACCTTGATATAGCCTATGCACTGATTCTGGCAGCATACCGCTGGCAAGCCCCGGTTTATCTGGTCGAAGCGTGGGATATTTTGGCAGGGATTGAGGCCAGCCTGATCCGGCCTGATTTCACCCTCCGCCGGGGCGATTGGGATCAGGAACAGCATGCTGTGCGCCTATCCGACATTATGCCAAGCCATTTTACCGCGTTTGCACGGGTCTCAAATACGGCTGGCCTGTGGGAAAAGGTCAAAGCAGCCCATTATGCAATCCTCCAGCAAGTTGCCGGACAAGCCTGCGCCTTCCCGGATTTCGTTGTCAAAACCAAACAGGGTTGGCAAGCCGCACCGCCAAACTACCTTGAAGGCGATTACGACGGCATGATGTATTATAACGCCTGCCGAGTCCCTTGGCGGTTGGCAGCAGCAGCGGTTGAAACAGGCGACCCCGCCGCCGCACACCTGTTGCAGGCGTTTGGTGGCGGGATCGGCAAAGTTGCCAACCAAGGCTTCATGGCGGGTTACACACCCACCGGGCAATGCCTGAACGACTGGACAGACGGTGCATTCACCGCCCCGCACATGTGCAGCCTGCTGGTCAATCAACGGGTTAGCGAATTACAGCAGGCCATCCAGCAGCAATTCACCCAGCAGGAAATGTATTATCAGGACAGCATCCGCCTCCTGTCCTTATGCCTGGTCACAGGCAATACCTTCACCTTGGTCAAAATGGCGTGAAAAATACCGCAAAAATGGCGCATCAGGCAGCTCCTGCCTTCATTTCCTTGAACAGGCGCTTGCCCATCCATAGCAATAGGCCAACAGCCGCCACCAATACGCCCCATAGCAGGAATAACAGCCACGGGCGGTTGGTTTCAGGCACAACCGGAGCCAGCAACGTTTCCTCCCCCACCTGTACCGTTTCTGGTGTCACTTTCTCCAACGCCGCATCAAACGTCATCGCTGAAGGCAAGTCAGTCGCCCGGCTACCATAGACCAAGCGGAACGGGGCTTTGCCTTGGGCAACAAAACGCACTTCCAGGGGCTGCCAACCCAGCTCAATCTGAGTGCTTGCAGGCAGAGGATTTGGCAAACGGAAATCCAATTGCCACTCACGTCCGCCATAACCATAGGCGGGAACCTCGACGGGTTCAGAACGCAACTCGCCGCCCGCTGTTTGCAGACGGTAATGGCGGAAATCACCCTGTACCTGCCACTCATTGGCACGCGCCCCATACCGTGCTGCTGCCCCATAACGGCTGGATAATGTCCCCTCATACAGGCTGCCCAATTGTTCCAAGGGCATACGCCACTGGCTGACCGGCACGGACGGCGGCAACTCATAGCGGAACTGCTGGGGTGTATCGCCCGCACTCAGGTTAACTGCTTGCCAACGCGCCGCCACACTGGACTGCCCGCCGACATACCCAGCCACAAGCCCCAAAGCAGGGATTAAGGCCGCAAAATCTTCTTTGCCAGATAGCCGGATAAAACGAGCCTGTATCGGCTGACTGAATTTCAGCAGCCGGTTTTCCAGACGCACGCCTTTTTCTTGCAGGACGTAGGGCAAACCGTCGATGTCGACCTTTTCCCAATGCTGCAAATCGTTGCTGGTTTCGACCGTCAAGCTACTAGGCAACCACTGTTCCAAACCCTCCCATTGCAACTCCAGTTTTTGCAGCAGGGTTGGCTTATCCGCTATGTCCGGGTTGTGGATAATCAGGTAATGCCCGCCCGTTTGCGTCAATGGGGTTAAGTTAACCTGGCTACTACCCGCTTGCAGGGTCAGGAGCGTACCCAAGCGCTCTGGATCATCGCCGCTGAAAAAAGCCAAAGAGCGCAACTCAGCTTCCACTGGCTCGGCAGCAACCGGGCGCACGCTGGCTGGCACGGCCTGATTATCCGCGTTGTAGACCCGCACATCCGCCTGCCCTTCCTGTAACAGATGCGACAACACCTGCCACGGCAACTCGGCACGGCGCAGGGAGGCACTGCCCTCACTCAAAGGCGCACTGTAATGGAACCCATCCTGGGTAGCAGCCACCACCGGCTGCAAACTGATAGCCGTCAACAAGGCAGCAAGTGGTATCGACAAATGCGATGAAACAACCGCTTTAGCAACACAAGCGGTAAACTGAGACTTAAACATGACCGTTCTCCTTGTCAGCCGGAGGCATGGGCGCAAGGTAGCCAATAAACAGCAGCAATACCCCGACGCTAATAAATGAAATGACCCTCGCCAACGTCCCGGAGGAGGCGAAATCAACCAAAAACAGTTTCAAAACCACTGCACCCAGCAACACGGCTCCAGCAACCCAGAGATTGCGCTGCCCGCCCCGGTTGCCACGCCAAGCCAGCAGCATCCCAACCAGTGTCCAGACAATGGCAAGGACGGTCTGTGTAACGGGCGCAGTCAGCAAACCGGGGAACACCCACGCCAGTCCATAAAAATGATGTAAAACACGCAAGGCCAACACATTCAGCCAGACAAAACCCAAGACCAAGCCACTATAACGCAGCAGCATTTTCACATCGCCAAACTCGCGGGTGGGTTGATGAGCGAACTGCTGCCGGTACAGACTGAACAGGGTCAACGCCACGCCCGCCATCACCACATCCAGCGGGTTCAATAAAGGCAGCCAAGGCAACGGTGAACTGTCGCCTGACGTTTGCAAGGCCAAAAAGCCCCAAGCACCGAGGAGCACCACCAACGGCAACCCGACCGCAGGCATCAAGACTGTCTGGTAAGCCCGTACCGGCCAAACCTTGCCCACCATGAGCCACCACAGGGCTGCCAATGCCGCCAATGGCAGGCTTGCCCAATACCAACCATTCGAGCTGGCAAAATACTGCCCCATCTGCCAAGCCACTTCATGGGTGAACCACAACACCAGCAACCACAGCAAGACCGCCTGCATCACCTTCAGCCAACCCGCAAACCAGCCCAGCACCTGATAGCGGTACAAGGTGGCATACGATAACCCGACCGCCAGTGGCCAGCACAACCAGCCACCATCGGCAAAACCTGAACCGGATAAGGTGACCAAGGTAAACAATGCCGTCCCCAACAGAAACATCAGCAAAGGAAACACCAACCGCAGCAAGTCCCAACGCGGCATCCAACTCGCCAAACCGAGCAAGCCCGCCACCACCGCAGCATAAAGCAGGTGCAAACGTGTCACCTGTTCAAACAGGTCAAACTCAATTATCTGCCACAGGAAGCCCAGCCATTGGAACAACAAGGCGGTATACAACAAGATGATAGCCAACACCCCCTCAAAACCACGCTTACCAGCAAATTCTGCTGACAACAAACGGCTCGATAGCAGCATCGCCCCTGTCACCAGCACGAGCGCAATGAAATGCCCATTGGCAAACGCCCATTGGCCTGACAAGGAGCCATGCCACTCCGATGCACGCAAAAACAGCGCAACAACCAATGCAATCAGCGCAGCATACTGCAACAACACCGCCACGATACGCCGCCACAACTGTTGCTGGCGGATACTGACCCACAGGATGCCTGCACCCTCAATCGCCCACGCTGCCGAAGTCAGTGCACCATCAACCGCAAAGGGAATCGCCAAGGTCGCAAACACCACACCCAAAGCCAAAAAGGTTTCCACCAACAATTGCTGTTGCCTGCCATAACGCTTCCACAAGCCGGTCGCCAATAACAGGTAAAACCCACCCAACACCACTGAGCTGATGGCAATGCCGTATTCAAACTGCTGCACCAAAGCAACCTGCATACCGAAACCAACCAAGGGCGTACCAAATATCAGGGTGCTATCCACCTTATCCTTGAAACTGACGGGTGTGCGTGTCGCAAACAACACGGCAATCGCCACATAGAATAGGAAGAACAGGATCAGGAATGGCTCAAGGGTGGCAAAATTTTCGGGTTGGTAACTCAACCAGCCCCACACCGAAGCAATCACAAACGTGAACACAAACCCCAGCCAATTCAGCAAGCGCCATGACTTGAACCAAGCCACTGCCACAATCCCGGCATTCAACAGCGCGTAGAAACCAAACAGGCCGATATAATTATTGCTGCCGCTGGAAGTCAGCAAGGGAGCCAGAAAACCACCGACTGTAGCAAAGGCCGCCAAGGGTAAGCTGTTCTGCAAAATTGCCAGCATCACAGCCCCGGCAACAATCACCACCAACAGCGCAAAGGCGGGTAAGGAAGGGATCAGTTGGTATAAGCCAAATGCCCCGAATACCGTCAGGTACAATAGCCCTACCCCACCGGCCTGCAAGATCAGGCCATAAGCCCCTTGCCGTTGCCGCAAACGCCAGCCAAATACCAACAAAACCAAAGCAGCACCGGCTGCACCGAGCAAACGTAACTCAACCGGAACCAGATTGTGCTCCAGTGAATAACGCAGCAGGAAAACCACACCAAAAAATAACAGGACAACACCCGCCCGCACAAAAGGGTTGCCACCGAATAACCATGCCTGGGCAGTCGTTAGGGCTTTGGCAAATAGTCCGGGTTCAGATGCTGGTACAGGTAGGGAGTGAGAAGTGGATACCGCCAGATTTTCTGGAACAGGCTCACGGGTCGGGATAGGCTCAGAAATGATACCCAGCGGTTCAGCCCCTGTTGTTGCCGTTGCAACGGCAAGACTTGGCTCGCCTGCCGCTTCTTCATCTGAATGAATAGGGGGTGGGGCAACTTGCATCGCTGGTGATGCAAGCTCGTGGGGAGCCTGCCGCTGTACTTGCGCCTCCAGCGATTTCACCCGCTGCGACAGGCCATACACCCAACCCAGTAACAGCCCCAAAAAACCACCCAAGACCGGGGGCTCACCCCACATGCCAAATAGCAGGGCAACAACCACAAGGCAAAAAAGGATAAACATGGTGAATACCAACCTGATCACGATCCAAACAGTATAGGCAAAGGACGGGACACAGGTATAACAAGGCAGGATAAGTGGCGACAGTTGAGCCACTGGGTAGCGTATAGTGCTACCCAGTGCCGGTATGGAAGCAAACTGGATCAGTTATACCAATCTACAAACCACCTTTGACGACATAGTTTCCAGTAAACGAACTATTGCCCGGATTCAGGAAAACATTCCCTAGTAATAGATTGGCATCATTCGCAGGGCCTGCAAACAAAGTAGCGCCATCCATATTCAAATCGGAGTTGAGGTAGCCATTGAGTCGGTAGCTGCTGC
>CAXYXW010000057.1:0-15898 GCA_964293005.1 uncultured Thiothrix sp. | reverse complement strand
CACGCCACCGTTCACTCACTAACTATATGATTAACATCATTTCTGGCTTGGTGGCCTATTCCTATCAAGACAAAAAGCCAGCGCTGAATTTGAAAACATCAGCCCTAGTCGTGATTTGAATAGGCTGAAAGCTTATCCCGAACTCAGGTTTTCATAGCAAAACCCCGGAGGGTATCCGCCAAGAGCTGTTCGCCATCCTGATCGTCTGCGTTATGGCACGCACCATGACCGCACTCGCCGTCGACTCCGAATCCATCGAAACCACCCGTTGCAAGAAACATCCACAACTGAAAAACGCAACCAAAGCGGTTGCCCGCGAAGCGCGGCTCTGTGGGTGGCGGAAGATCCTGAAAAAGCATGGGCTATCTTTCAGGATCTACTGACAGAGATTCGGCGGGTCAAATACTATCAACCGAAAGAGCATAAGCCACCGCAGCCCCGCGTCAACAAAGGGGCTGCGAACAAATGGCAGATTGACCGGCGTAAGAAAATGGCGGTGGCAACCTAAAGTCAACAGCATTGGAGCCCCGCCCCCGTGATTGGGCGGCTTACAAGGAACGCCACCTGATCGGATGCTTTTTTGGGAAAATGAAACACTACCAGCGCGTCTTTTCTCGCTTTGAAAAGAAGGCACAAAACTTTCTTGGCTTCCCCGCCTTTGTCGCGGTACTGATATGGGTTCGTTAGAATGTCAACAGAACCTAATGAACTTTCTTTATAGTGGTTGGGTACAAGATGTGCAAGGAGCAAACATCCAGTATCACTGGATGCAGTGCGGATTTTTCAGGATAAGAAAACAAAAAAGCCCTTGTAGATTGATGCCTACAAGGGCTTTAGGGATACTTTATACATCTGACGCAAGTAAATGGCGGAGAGGGCGGGATTCGAACCCGCGATACCCTTTTGGGGTATACTCCCTTAGCAGGGGAGCGCCTTCGGCCTCTCGGCCACCTCTCCGTGTACAAACATCAACACGTATTTATGAAGGCGGTAAGGATAACCGCCAATCGAGTGCAGGTAAAGAGTTAATTTGAATTTTCTTCAACAATAACCGGCTCAGCACTTTCATGATGGATACGGTCATAAATTTCTTCGCGGTGCACAGCGACATCCTTGGGCGCATTGATGCCCAAGCGCACCTGATTTCCCTTGACTCCCAACACCGTGACGCTCACATCATCCCCGATCATGAGGGTTTCCCCTACCCTACGAGTCAATATCAACATAACGCAAATCTCCATATCGCTGCATTTTAACCACTAGGCCCCCACGAGCCTGCACTGCCATAACCACAGAACGATGCCCGTATGACTAACAATCCCACATAACGACTGAACTGAGCCTTAACTTTTGACTTCTGTGTTGTACTTTTACCATTAAGTGACAAAAAGCAACAGCGCTTTATTCTGATTTTTTGCCCTAAGTACACGATTACCCATAAAAAAACCGCCCTACCTCACACAGCAGGACGGTTTTTACACAAAACCCGAAGGGCTTATAACTTAGGCAGATAGGCCAAATGCCTGATGCAGCACACGTACTGCCAACTCCAGATATTTCTCATCAATAACCACCGCCACCTTAATTTCAGAGGTGGAGATCATACGGATGTTGATACCCTCATCCGCCAGGATCTTGAACATCTTGCTGGCAACCCCGGCATGGGAACGCATACCTGCACCCACAATCGCCACCTTGGCAATACCCTCATCACCTGTCCATTCCTTTGCACCCAGCAATTCGCCGGTTTTGGCAAGGATTTGGCTGGCTTTCAGGTAATCATTCTTGTGCACCGTGAAGGTGAAGTCAGTTGTACCATCCGTGCCGCTGTTCTGCACAATCATGTCAACTTCGATATTCGCTTCCGAAATCGGCCCCAGAATCTGGTAAGCAACCCCCGGACGGTCAGGCACACCTTTGACAGTCAATTGCGCTTCATCGCGGTTAAAGGCAATACCACGGACGGACACTTCTTCCATTACTTCCTCCTCACGAGTCACCAAGGTGCTTTTGCCTGCGTCAGATTCATCAAAGCTCGACAGCACACGGATAGGCATATCATATTTGTAGGCAAATTCGACCGAGCGGATTTGCAGGACTTTGGAACCCTGGCTAGCCATTTCCAACATCTCTTCGAGGCTCAGCACAGGGATATGGCGGGCTTTCGGCTCAATGCGCGGATCGGTGGTATATACCCCGTCAACGTCCGTATAAATCTGGCATTCGACCGCCTTGTGGGCAACCGCCAAAGCCACCCCCGTGGTATCAGACCCCCCGCCCCCCAGCGTGGTAATGCTGCCATCCGCCGTCACGCCTTGGAAACCAGCCACCACAACCACACGGCCTGCTGCCAAATCCTGCCGGATAGCGCCATCATCAATATCCAGGATACGCGCCTTGGTATGGGCATCATCCGTAAGGATACGCACCTGTGCGCCCGTATAAGAGCGGGCAGGCTGCCCTTTCTTCTCCAGTGCCAACGCCAACAGACCAATCGTGACCTGCTCACCGGTTGCCAGGATGGCATCCTTCTCGCGGTCAGACCCTTGTGGGTTGACAGCGTTAATCAGGGCAACCAACTTATTGGTCTCGCCCGACATGGCAGACACCACGACAACAACATCATTGCCCTTCTGCCTCCAGCGGATTACCCGGTCAGCCACAGCCGCGATGCGCTCTGGCGTGCCAACCGATGTACCGCCGTATTTTTGTACGATCAGTGCCATTATTTACCTTTAAACCCAATCAAACACGTTCTGCAACCCAGCCCTGCACAGAGGCCAATGCCCCTGGCAGCGCTGCTACATCTGTACCACCACCCTGAGCCATATCCGGGCGACCACCGCCCTTGCCACCGATTTGCCCTGCCACAAAGCCCAGCAAATCACCGGCCTTGACCCGTGACGATTCATCCTTGGTGACACCCGCCACCAGGCTGACTTTACCATCCGCAACGGCTGCCAGAATCACCACAGCCTTGCCCAGCTTGTTCTTCAACTGGTCAACCGTATCACGCAGGGATTTCGGGTCAGCCCCCTCCAAATGGGCAGCCAACACCTTGATACCCGCCACCTCAGCCGCCTGGTCTGCCAAACCCGAACCGGCCTGGGCTGCCATTTTACCCTTCAGTTGCTCCAGTTCCTTTTCCAGGGCGCGGTTACGTTGCAATAACGCATCGGTCTTATCCAGAACGTCGGCTGCACCCGACTTCAACAACCGTGCCACACCCAGCAAACGGGCGTTGGTTTCATTCAGCCATGCCAAAGCATTGGCTCCCGTGACGGCCTCAATCCGCCGGATACCCGCCGCCACACCACCCTCGCTGACAATCTTGAACAGGCCAATATCGCCAGTACGCCCGACGTGGCAACCACCACACAGCTCGGTCGAGAAACCAATCTGGAGCACCCGCACCACATCGCCATACTTCTCACCAAACAGCGCCATTGCACCGGCTGCCTTGGCAGACTCCATATCCATCAAGCGGGCTGACGTTGCCGCATTCTGACGGACTTGGGCATTCACAATCGCCTCCACCTCAGCCATTTGTTCGGCAGTGACGGCTTCCGGGTGGGAAAAGTCGAAACGCAGGCGCTCAGGTGTCACCAAAGAGCCTTTTTGCTCAACATGCCCGCCCAACACCTGCCGCAAAGCTGCATGCATCAGATGGGTCGCGGAATGGTTGAGGATAATGGCCTGACGGCGCTCACTGTCCACCTCTGCCACGACGCTACTGCCCACGGTCAATGTACCGGACTCCAACTTGCCGACATGCACAAAAGTCTTGCCCTGCTTTTGCGTATCACTGACACGGAACAGCGCATTGCCACTGCGTAACACGCCAGTATCACCGACCTGCCCGCCTGACTCCGCATAAAACGGCGTATGCCCAAGGATAACCCGCCCTTCCTCACCCACTGACAAGCTGGCAACTGCCTTGCCGTCACTGAACAAGCCCGTCACGTTACTGGTTTCCGCCAATAGCTCATAACCGTGGAAGTCAGTTTCCTCGCTCACATCGAGGCGGGCATTGTAATCAACGCCAAATTTGCCTGCTGCCCGCGCCCGTTCACGCTGGGCATTCATGGCAGCCTCAAAACCAGCCTCATCAATCTTCAAGTTGCGCTCACGGGCAATATCGGCGGTCAAATCCAGCGGGAAGCCAAACGTGTCATACAGCTTGAATACGGTTTCACCATCGAGGGTGTCACCGGACAACTGCCCAATCGCCTCTTCCAGAATCTTCATGCCCAGATCGAGCGTTTCGGCAAAACGGCGTTCTTCCTTTTCCAGTGCCTGCTCAACCTGCACCTGCGCTTTTGCCAACTCAGGGTAAGCCTCGCCCATCTGTTCAACCAGCGGCTGCACCAACTTGCAGAAGAACGGCGCTTCCATCCCCAGTTTGTAACCATGCCGCACCGCACGGCGGATAATCCGGCGCAGTACATAGCCACGGCCTTCATTGGAAGGCAATACGCCATCGACAATCAGGAATGAACAGGAACGGATATGGTCGGCAATAACCTTCAGGGAAGGATGGTTTAAATCCGCCCCCGTGGATAAGGACGCAGCTTGACCCAACAAGGCCTGGAACAGGTCGATCTCATAATTGCTGTGCACGCCCTGCATAATGGCTGCCAGACGCTCCATCCCCATACCGGTATCAACCGAAGGCTTGGGCAAGGGGCGCATCTCGCCATCCTTGGTGCGCTCATACTGCATGAACACCAGGTTCCAGATTTCGATAAAACGGTCGCCATCCTCTTCCGGTGAACCCGGAGGGCCACCCCAGATATGCTCGCCGTGGTCATAGAACACTTCTGTGCAAGGGCCACACGGCCCGGTATCACCCATCTGCCAGAAGTTATCGGAGGCATAACGTGCCCCCTTGTTGTCACCAATGCGGCTAATGCGGTTGGCGGGGAAACCAATCTTGTCCGTCCACAACTGGAAAGCTTCCTCATCCTCAGCGTATACCGTCACCCAAAGCTTTTCCTTCGGCAACTTCAAGACTTCGGTGAGGAACTCCCAGCAAAAACGGATGGCATCTTCCTTGAAATAATCACCAAAGCTGAAATTGCCCAGCATTTCAAAAAAAGTATGGTGGCGGGCAGTATAACCGACGTTTTCCAGGTCATTGTGCTTGCCGCCTGCACGCACACAACGCTGTGCCGTGGTTGCACGGGTATAGGGGCGTTTGTCCATGCCAAGAAAGACATCCTTGAACTGCACCATCCCGGAATTGGTAAACAGCAAGGTCGGGTCATTGCCCGGAACCAGGGAGCTGGATGGCACAATTTCATGCCCCTTGCTTGCAAAGAAGCCCAAAAACTTTTGTCTTAACTCAGCACTTTTCATGGAAAACCGCATTAATCGTTTCTAGATAAAAACCACGCCCCGCCAAAAACCGCGATTGCCGGGCACGTTCCTTGGCATCCCGTGGGATGGCCTTACCAAATTTTTTGCAGCGCTGTGCTGCTGCCAACGCCTGCCAGTCTGCATCCGCCAGTGCCAACGCAGCACTGCCCAGCTCAGTGGCGACACCTTTTTCACGCAAAGCATAGGCAATCTTCATGGGCCCATGCCCCCGCGCAAGCGATGAACGCACCAACATTTCCGCGTAGCGCTGGTCATCCAGATAACCGGATTGCTCCAAACCATCCAGCAAAGCCTCAAGACTCAGCGGATCAGCATCAACACTTTGGAGCTTCCGCGCCAGCTCGTGGCGGGAATGCTCGCGCATTGCCAGCAGGCGAAGTGCCTTGGCATACAAATCGCCCGTTGGATCAGACATACCCTACCCCCTGCCCTGGCAAGGGATAGGCAGACAGGTACTCATCAAGGAGCAATCACTCATCAAGGGGCAAATCACCCTCATCATCCGTTGCTGCCAGATTCAGGGTCAGGGAGGAGGCACGGATAGCCTGCTCAATCTGGGCAGCCACTTCAGGATGCTCTTTCAGGTAGTTTTTGGCATTATCCTTGCCCTGCCCGATTTTCTCACCATTGTAGCTGTACCAAGCACCGGCCTTACCGACCAAACCCTGGCTCACACCCAGTTCGATCAGCTCACCCATCCGGGAAATGCCTTCACCGTAGAGGATTTCAAATTCAGCCTGTTTGAACGGGGGAGCCATCTTGTTCTTGACCACCTTGACACGGGTCTCATTGCCGATGACTTCCTCGCCCTTCTTGATCGCACCAATACGGCGGATGTCGAGGCGCACCGAAGCATAGAACTTGAGGGCATTACCGCCCGTGGTGGTTTCCGGGTTGCCGAACATGACACCGATTTTCATACGAATCTGGTTGATGAAGATCACCAGCGTATTGGAACGCTTAATGTTGCCGGTCAGTTTACGCAGTGCTTGCGACATCAGGCGGGCTTGCAGGCCAACATGGGAATCACCCATATCACCCTCAATTTCGGCCTTCGGGGTCAGGGCTGCCACCGAGTCAACCACCACGACATCAACCGCATTGGAACGTACCAACATGTCGGCGATTTCCAGTGCCTGCTCACCGGTATCCGGCTGGGAAACCAGCAGGTCGCTGACATTGACACCGAGCTTTTCAGCATAGGACGGGTCAAGCGCATGTTCAGCATCAACGAATGCCGCCGTACCACCGGCCTTTTGGCATTCTGCAATCACTTGCAGGGTCAGGGTCGTCTTGCCCGAGGATTCCGGCCCGTAAATTTCGACCACACGGCCTTTGGGCAAACCACCAATGCCCAAGGCAATATCCAGGGTCAGGGAGCCAGTGGAAATGGTTTCAATCCGTACAGCGGCGGAATCACCCAGGCGCATCACAGCACCCTTGCCAAACTGACGTTCAATCTGTCCTAAAGCCGCCGCTAAAGCTTTCTTTTTGTTCTCGTCCATGCGGTCACTCCTTAAAGGTTGAGGTAAATGCTTTGATTTTAGAGACGGCGATTATTCCATAAGTTGGGGAGACGCAAAAGCAGGTCAGCGCAAAGTCAGGGCAAATCACTGCAAAAGGGTCAGCAAACCCTGCAAGGCATAGCCCACGGCCTGTGAGCGTACCGCATCCCGGTCGCCTGCGAACTGGCAGGTCGCCACCTGCACGGGTACATCGGGAACCAGCCAGGCAAAACACACCATCCCGACTGGCTTCTGTACACTCCCGCCCTCGGGCCCGGCAATACCACTGACCGCCACCGCCACATCCGCCTGCGAATTGGCAATCGCTCCCCGCACCATTTCTGCCACCACCGGCTCACTGACTGCACCATACGCCGCCAGCGTCTCTTCCGCCACCTCCAGCAGGTATTGTTTGGAATTATTGCTATAACTGACGAAACCGCAGTCGAACCACGCTGAGCTACCCGGTATATCCGTACAGGCCTTGGCTATCCAACCACCGGTACATGACTCTGCCACCACCAAACGCCAACCTTGCGCTTGCAAGGCTGCTGCCAAGGCATGGACTTCCGCCGACCATTGATTTTTTCCCATCTCACCACCTCCTGACGACCAGAAATTGTGCTTATAATAACCTGATGTACTCCTGCCATCCTATGGACACAGATCAATATAAACCATAACAACCAGAAAGGGCATAACCATGCAAACACTTGATGAACAAACCAAACCTCCCTTTACCGCCGAAGAAATCCGCATACTGGGCAGCCTGATGGAAAAGCAGCTCACCACGCCAAACAATTACCCCCTGACCATCAACTCATTGATGCTGGCCTGTAACCAGAAAACCAGCAGGGAACCCTTGATGAACCTGAAAGAAGGTGATGTCGGGCATATCACCCGCAGCCTGATTGAGTTTGGCTGGACTATCATACAAAACAGTGGGCGGGCGCAACGGGTAGAGCACAAGGTCAACCGCAAGCTGGGGCTAAACCAAAAACAGCAAGCCATCCTTGCTGTCCTGATGCTGCGCCGTCCACAGACGCTCAATGAAATCAAGACCCGCACCGAGCGCATGGCAGAGTTTACCGGGGCAGACGAAATCCAGACGATCCTCGAAACCTGGCTCGCCAGCGACCACCCCCTGGTGATGCGCCTACCCGCCGGGTCAGGGCAACGGGAAGACCGCTATTACCACACCTTGGGTACAGAAAACCCGGAAACCCTACGCTCTGAAAATGCCAGCCGCAATGAGGATGCAACCGAAGCCCCCCACAGCAGCCATGAGCAACACCACGCGCAACCCTATGATCTGGCGGGCTTATTGGAACGGATCGGGGCATTGGAACAGCGGGTCATGGAACTGGAAAATCGGCTGGATTAGCAGGCGTGTTTTGGTTAGAAAAACTAACTACTCAGGAAAAAAATCGTCACTTGTGCAGAGCAGCAATAATCACTAATATCCGTTCCATAGCAAGTGAATATGCAAAACAGTTTGTCGGCACTCGCAGCCACTAGGTACATGACTCCTCCTCTCCTCCAATCATATACCGCTGCGAGTGCTTTTTATTTTATCTACCCTTTTTTGTAATGCTGCCTATTCACTTCGTCAGGCATCACGCCAAGCACCACTCGCCAAACCGTCCA
This sequence comes from uncultured Thiothrix sp., assembly GCA_964293005.1. GTDB lineage: Bacteria > Pseudomonadota > Gammaproteobacteria > Thiotrichales > Thiotrichaceae > Thiolinea. The sequence continues at coordinate 7,367 of CAXYXW010000057.1, read as the reverse complement.
GTGTCCATGCCCCCACCCGATAGCGGATCAGACGCAAGGTGGGAAAACCGATTGCCGCCGTCATGCGCCGCACCTGCCGGTTACGCCCTTCCTTGATAGTCAGCTCCAACCAGGTAGCAGGAATGGATTTGCGCACGCGGATGGGTGGATCACGCTCCCACACCGCAGGCGGGCTGATCAAGCGCACCTCAGCCGGACGGGTCATGCCATCATTTAACATCACCCCCTGACGCAAAGACTCCAAATCCGTATCGGTTGGCACGCCCTCAACCTGCACCCAATAGGTCTTGCCGGTTTTGTGCTGCGGGTCAGCAATGCGCTGCTGCAAACGCCCATCATCGGTCAACACCAACAAACCCTCACTATCCCGATCCAAGCGCCCGGCGGCATAAACCTCGGGTACGGCAATAAAATCAGCCAGTGTTTTGCGCCCCTGCCCATCCGTAAACTGGCATAACACATCATAAGGCTTGTTGAATAGAATGACCCTCGCCACCTGGAGTTATTCCTTTTCCAACAACAACGGCTTGAATCCCGCTGTCGCATACGTATCAAAACCCTTATCCGTGCGCCAGATAAAATAGGCACTCAGTTGGTGGGCATCGGCAAACTCGCGGCCTTTGACTTCACCCATTGCCATCAGCAGGGTGGAATAAGCATCCGCCAAGGTGGTATTGGCTGCCACCACCGACACCGAAGCCAAGCGGTGTGAGACGGGATAACCGGTTGCAGGATCAAGGGTATGTGAATAGCGCTTGCCGCCTGCCTCGAAAAAGTCACGGTAATCGCCGGACGTGGACAAGCCCTGCCCCGCCAAGCGCATCCCCTGCTGGATAGTGCGCTCACCTTCCAGCGGCTTTTCAATGGCAATCCGCCAGTCATCCCCACGTGGGCTTTTGCCTTTGGCAAACACCTCCCCGCCCAGTTCAACCATATAGTCATGCACGCCAATACTTTCCAGATAACGTGCCAACAGATCCACCGAATAGCCAGGGGCAATAGAAGCCAAATCGACCACCATACCCGGCTGGGTTTTGCGTAAGGCAGGCGGGTTGGTTTGTACCAGCAATTTCTGATAACCGACCGCAGCCCGGACTGCCTGTACCTCAGCATCGGTGGGGACACGCTGCTCCAGCGTTTTTGCGCCAAAGCCCCACAAATGCACCAAGGGGCCGACCGTAACATCATACACGCCGCCACTAAGCGCACTGACCTGGGCAGCAACCTCAACCACCTGCGCCAAATCAGCCGATACCGGAAACCAGTCCGTACTGCTGGACTGGTTAAAACGCGACAACTCTGAATCATCCCGCCACGTCGACATCTGTGCATCGACGTTTGCCAATATCTGCTCAATACCTGCCTGCACGCTAGCCTGCTGGACAGGCGGCTGTGGCTGAACTACCACCACATGCCAGCTTGTGCCTTGTGCTGCACCTTGCAAACGCAAAGGCTCCCCTTGCCCACAAGCCACCAGCCAGACACTCGCCACCATCAGCCAACAGGCAGACAGGCAAGAACGGATGCCACACATCGCCATTGCCATTGATCGGTTACTTGGCTACTTTGCCCGCTTCAGGATTACGTCCTGATGGGTTGGTAAAACGGTCATTCATCCGCTGTACCAAACGGTCAATCGAATGGCGGATAGCGTCCAGACGCTTGCGTGTCCCACGCCCCCAGCCCGCAGGATCGGCCTGGAAAATACTGCGCCACGTACCGGTACTTTTGCGGAACGCGCCTGCCAAATCGCCGTAAGTCTCGGCGTGACCCAACGACCTGCCGATATAACCTGCCACCTTGTTCCGCACCAAACGGTGCACCACAAACAACAGCAACACCGGCACAGCCACGATAACTGCCAATAGGATCGGGTTCGACAGGGCATCCATCAACCACGGCGGGTTAAAGTTCAGACCGCTCCACCAGCCCAGCCAGACACTCAACGCCATCCCGGCGACAAACAGGGCACTGAACACAATCCCATCCCACAACAGGGTATCCTTGCGCCAGCGCTGCAACAAAATACGCAAGCGCGGTACAGCCTGCTGCTCAATTTGATTGGTCAGGGACTCCAGCGTGCCAATAATCCGGTAAACACGCTCGACATTAACCCCATCAATCCGCGCCATGATGCGCTGATAATCCGCATCGCGCTTGGCAACATACCGCGCCCACACCACCTCATCCTGTACCGGCACAGCCAGCTTGTCATTGAACAGGATATGGAAGCTACCGGCGGACAAGCCGGTCTGCACCAACGCCTTTTGCCAGGAAGCGACAATATCTTCCAAATTGTCTTCACGGGCAGACGTATCAATCTGGTTGAGGACAAACAGGAATTTGCTGTTGTCATTACGGCGTTGCGCCCCCTTGACCAAATGCTCAAGGGTATCCTGCATCGCCCCCGGTTCGGGGTGACGGGCATCGAAAAACACCAGCACCAGGTCAGACAGCTCAATGATATGGTCTGTCAGGCGCAGGGTTGCCTTACGTTGTGCATCTGCATCAAAACCGGGCGAGTCAATCAGAATCCGACCCCGCAGCTTTTCGCTAGGAGCTGCTTTCATTTGCAGGTAGTTGTCGATCCGGGAGCCTTCGCCCGCAGAAACATGCTCAATTTCTTCGCTTATCTGATAAAACGGGAAACGCGGGTCGCCATCCAGTGCCAATCCGGGCAAAGTACGCTGCGTACCATCAGGACTAAACGTGATCACGGTAAAACGGTCGTCGACGGCCTGATTACCCGTGCGCTGAAGATCCAGCCCCAAATAGGTATTAATGAAGCTGGACTTACCTGCCGAGAATGTACCCAGAATGGAAATCAACGGCCACCAGGAAATCTGTGTCGCATAGGACTCACCCGCAGCCAACAACCCCAAGCGCCGTGCCACCACATCCAGCTCACGGTACTTACCCACCACATCCACCAAGGCAGGGCTTTCCCGCTTCAGGTGCTCTTGTAGCAGGTTAAGGCGCTGCTCTATCCGTTTTGCTGGGGTCATGATCTGTCCTTTCTATTATGTACTCGCCAAGATGGCTGCCTGCAATACATCAGTACGTGTGCGGCCACCCGAATTATTGGCGGGTTGCTGGAGTTGTTGGGGTTGCACGGCTGCCGGTGGCTCCAATGGAATTGGCGCTGCAATCGGGGCTGTTGCAGGGGCAACATTAACCGGGGCGGGCGCTACCGCCGCCGGAGCTTGTTGTTGCCCATAAGCCCAGCCACCATTGTAATACGGGCTGCTATAATAAGGTACTGACGGTGGCGGCACAACATAGGGGGTATTGTCACTTCCCCCAAATGGCATGAAGTTATTGAACATCTTCATTGGTTTGGAAATACTACGGTTCATGCTCCACATATCACGCTGCATATTGTAGGTGGACACTGCCATATTTTGGGTGGACGCATTCATCTGGTTGACATCACCCGACATTTGGCGGGTACTGTGGCTCATATCCACCATATTGTCGGTCATGGCATGGGTTGACTCCACCAACTGGTTCATCTGCCCGGACATGGTATCCATTGTCCCGGAAATGCTCACCATATTCTTGTTCACAGAATCGCTCAAACCAATAATGGTATTAGCCAAGCGGTGCACATCGGTGGTAAGAGTCTGGATCAGGTAAAAACCGTAAGCCGCCAAGACAACAAACGCCAGCAATGAAGGGTAAACCAACAGTTGCAATGTGCGGGTAATGCTGGATTGCTTGGTTTCAAAATCGTGCAACTCGGCCTCTACCTCATGCAACTCGTCCTCAACCGGCAGGTGAGTGCTTGTCGTTGCATCCAAGTGATCGGAATTGTGTGTGGGTTTGTTGTTTGCCGACATTAACATGCTCCTGAGGCCTGTCTGGGATACCGGCAACTGTTAAGATCTTCCGGCTACCCCCTAAAGTAAAAACGGATGAGTGCAATAGGGTTTATTGCATGCTCATTGGTTGTTTCCAGCTTTGGGTGGTAATCAAGGTAAAGGCATGTTGTTACACGCCTTTACCAAACGCGATCTAGTTCTTATCGACTACTTCAACAAAGCACCAATTTCAGCAGCTTTCACCGGATCGACGAGATCTGCATAAACCTTGATACTTTTCAGCTCAGCCATACGGCCTTGCTGTGCCAGCCACGGGGCAACCTCTGCAAACAAAGCAACGGCTTCCGCGCTGTTTCCTTGCTTCCAGTATACATTAGCCAACTCGCCCTTATAATCGGGCTTATTCTCTTTTTGTAGCAAAGACTGGTAAAAACCGACAGAACGCTCCAGTTCACCGGCCCAGTAGGCTTCACGGGCAGCCAACAACAAGTCTTCCGCACTGCTTTCAGCAGATGGGGCAGCTGCTTGTTGGGCAGAACCATTGGCAACCGCTTCACTGACCGCGGGCACAGAAGCCACGGCAGCCTGTTCAGCAATGGAAGCAGAAGCAACTGCTGCACCCTGTTGTTGTACGCCTTCACCACCACCGGCAGCGGTCTGGGCAGCCTGATCAGTGCCAGCAGCCTTGGCATGGGCTTCAACTGCCTGTTGTGGCTGACCGTGGCTAACCTCGGCACTTTTGGCATGCTTGCCAGCACCCTGTTCAGGCGGCTTACCGCCCACCATCCAATTCAGCAGGATTGCGATGACTGCCAGTATCCAGGCAAACGCAATCGGATGAACTAATAACCAACGAAAAATATGCATAGGAATCTCCTGTTTCCTTGACCCTGAAAGCGGTTAATTAATAATGTTGTAAAGCTCCCTGCCCAAGGCTTCAACTTCTGCTGCTGCCTTGGAGCGCGGTTCCATTTCAAATACCGCCAAGCCCTCACTAAAAGAGCGGCGGTAGGTAGTACGCAGGTAAAGCCGTGAATCCAACAGGCGGATCGAACCCAACATCCCCAAGGCTTCTGCTGTTTCGTTTGTTTCCTTGACCGAGGCATGCGTATCTGCCCGGTTCAACAAACCAAGAATAGTGACGGGCTTGCCCGCACGGACATCAGCGATCATTTTTAAAAACCGCTGGGTCGACCACACATCCGCCTGACTGGGGGAAACGGGGATCAGGATATGGTCAGCCAAGCGGATCGCTGCCTCGGTTGCCGCCATATCCGACAAACCGACATCAACCAGCACCTGGGTATTGCTGCCTTCCGACCCCAAACTCCCCACGGACTGCAATGGCTGGATTGCCGGGAGATAACCTTCTTCCGCACGGATTTCAAAGGCATCCGAAGTCGTCCCCTGCGGATCAAGGTCATACACCACCACATGGGTATTTTGCCGGGTTGCTGCCCACAAGGCCAGATTGAACGTGACCGTACTTTTGCCCGTTCCCCCCTTCAAATTACCAATCAGTGTGATCATTTACTTATCCTTGACACCCCAAAGCCGCCCAATCATCCGGCGGCCTTGGGACAAACCTGCTTAATTACTGTTGCTGTCCACGCTGCTGTTGCTCGTGCTGACCACGTTGCGGCCTGCCAGCATGTGGCATTTGCCCACGAGCTCCGTAGTTTGGCATCATCATCGGCATACCGCCTTGTGGCATGACCATCATGGGCATCTGCCCACCTTGCGGCATAACCATCATAGGCATCTGCCCACCCTGCGGCATGACAGGAATAATGTACCAATACTGTACCGGCATCTGCTGCGGATAGCCCCCCATCATGGGCGCTGGCATCGGCTGACCGTGCATTGCCATATTTGGCATTTGTTGCCCACCCATAGCGGAGCCATACTGTGCGCCCCCTTGTTGTGGCCCTGGGGCAGCAGGCATTGGCATCATGACCGCACCTGGAACCTGTGCGTCCGGTGCTGCTGCCTGTTCTGGAGCGGCTGGTTGTGCAGGAGCCTCTGGTACAGCAGGCGCGGCTGCCTGTTCTGGAGCCGCAGGAGCAACTGGTTGTGCAGCTACTTGTTCCGGTACTGCTGGAACAACAGCAGGTGCAGTAGGTGCAGCTGCTTGTTCTGGTGCTACTGGAACGGCTGGCGCCTGCACCTGAATATCAGGCATCGCCAAAGCAGCGGGAGCTACCGGAACAGCAGGCGCTTGTGCAACCACAGGAGCTTGCACTTCAACAACGGCTGGAGCGGCTGGTGCAGCAGGCTCTGGTACTGCGACGGGAGCGGCTGGTGCTTCGGCAATAACTGGAGCTACCGGGGCAGCAGGAGCTTGAGCCTCTACCACTGCGACAGGAGCCGCAGGCGCTTCGGCAACCACGAGCCCAACAGGGGCTTGAATCTCTGCGGATACAGCTGGCATCACGGGAGCAGCAGGTGCTTGCACTTCAACAACGGCTGGAGCGGCTGGTGCTTCGGCAACAACTGGAGCTACCGGGGCAGCAGGAACTTGAGCTTCTACCGCAGCGACAAGAGCTGCCGGAGCTTGAGCCTCTACCACTGCGGCAGGAGCCGCTGGGACAGCGGGTGCTTGTGCAACCACGGGCGCGACAGGGGCTTGAATCTCTGCGGGTACAGCTGGCATCACGGGAGCAGCAGGTGCTTGCACTTCAATAACGGCTGGAGCGGCTGGCGCAACAGGTGCTTCGGTAACAACTGGAGCTACCGGGGCAGCAGGAACTTGAACCTCTACCACTGCGACAGGAGCCGCTGGGGCAGCGGGTGCTTGTGCAACCACAGGCGCAACAGGAGCCGCTGGCAATGCCCACCATTTTTCCCCTGCTGCTGCGGGCGCAGCAGGTGCTTCTGCGGCAGCAGGCTCTGTTGGAACAACAGGTGCTGCCAACGCTTGTGCTGGAGCACCACGATCAGCCGTAATCGTACCACCTGCCGAAGTGCCTGCACCCTGGCTTTCCAAACTAACCGGATTTGCAAATGGCCCCGGAGGGGCTGCTGGCAAACTTACGTTTGGTGCAACCGTCACAGAAACAGAACCGGACCCCGTGCTTGTACCACCCGCCGTCGTGACAGCTACTGGTGCAGAAACAGCCACTGCCCCACCACCTGCGGAAGTCGTTGCTTCAACTGGCACAGCAAAAGGCCCAGGAGGAGGCGCTGGCAGATCGGTTTGAGCTTGGGCTACTGATACCAGTGCCCATGCAATTGCCCCAGCCAATAAATTTTTTTTAAGCATTTTCATACGGAACTCCTTGAAAATTAAATATCCTTTTTGAGCGTAATGCCCCTGCGCCGTGTCGGTTTGACTGGCTTCCCCTGCTCCATGCTGCCACTTGGACGGATGGCTGCGTCCGATTCAGCATTAGGCTCAGCAACTGGCGGATTCGCATCAACGGGTGCATCAATCGTATCGGCTGCCTTTTTTGCCTTACTGCGTGGTTGGCGCTTTGGCTTTTCCACGACGGGCTCAGGCTGCTCAGGCTGCTCAGGCTGCTCAGGCTGCTCAGGCTGCTCAGGCTG
>CAXYXW010000056.1:0-16076 GCA_964293005.1 uncultured Thiothrix sp. | reverse complement strand
CCCCGCTTCAACCAGGCGCTGGCGCACACGTTCCACCGTCCGGGTACTCACGTCAAAGGCTTCACTGATGTCCTGGTCATTCCAACCCGGCCCGCATTCTCCAATATCCGCTTTCAGCAGGATTTGGGCGTGTTGGCGTTTATAGGCGGCAGATTTGCCTGTACTGACCAGTCATTGGAGGTGTTCCCGTTCATCACTGTCCAGACGAACCGTGTATTTTTTGACCATGCCATGCTCCTGCCATTTTCATGGCTGGAAGCATGGCTCATCGGTTTCGACAAATCAAAAATGATTGTGTACTAGCCCCCTCCAAGCTCAAAACGTTTATCGACCTGAAGTATCAAGGGATTCGTGATATGCCGGAAGAATTGGGCAAAGCGGCAGGCGTGAAGCAGCTTTTTAGTGAGTTCCAGCGGCGCTTGTACGTATAAACCTGTCATCTCCCCCTTGCCCTTTGCCCCTATCCAAGGTAAAAAGGCAACTAAACCTTTACCGGATTTTCCTGACCCAGAATGACCCAAGCTGTTCCAGTGGCGCGTGCGCCCTGGCATCAATTACCTGCTGTTGACCGTCTGCTCAATACCCCGCTTGCCAGCCAGTGGCGTTTGGACTATGGGCATGATGAAACCGTGGCGGCGCTGCGTACTGTATTGGCACAAGCCCGCGCTGACTTGACAGAAACTTCCCCTGCACCGGATGTGGATGCCTTGCTATCTCAGGCAGGCCAGCATTTGCGTGCGCGTGCGGCTCCCCAGTTGCGCCCGGTGTTTAACCTGACGGGGACGGTGCTGCATACCAATCTGGGGCGTGCAACCCTGCCGGATAGCGTGATTGCTGCCATCACCACGGCTGCCCGTGAGCCATGCGCCTTGGAGTATGCGCTGGATGCCGGAGGGCGTGGCGACCGGGATGAGCTGGTGCATGAGTTGCTGTGTGAGTTGACCGGGGCGGAGGCTGCCACCGTCGTCAACAATAATGCTGCCGCCGTGTTCCTCCTGCTGAATACGCTGGCGATGCGCAAGGAGGTGGTGGTGTCACGCGGTGAGCTGGTCGAAATCGGTGGTGCATTCCGTGTCCCGGATATTATGCAGCGGGCAGGGGCAAGGCTGGTCGAAGTCGGTTGCACCAACCGCACGCATTTGCATGATTTTGCCCAGGCCATCAGCCCGCGTACTGCGATGCTGATGAAAATCCACACCAGCAATTACGCGATCCAGGGTTTTACCCATGCTGTGCCTCCCATCGAGTTGGCAGCGTTGGCGCATGCCCACGGTTTGCCGTTTGTGGAGGATTTGGGGAGTGGCACGCTGGTTGATTTAAGCCGTTGGGGATTGCCGCATGAGCCGACCCCGCGTGAATCCTTGCAAGCGGGAGCTGATCTGGTCAGTTTCAGCGGTGATAAGCTCCTGGGTGGGCCGCAAGCTGGAATACTGGTTGGCAACCCGGATTTGATCAAAAAGCTGAAAAAGAACCCACTGAAACGCGCCCTGCGGGTGGGCAAAATCACACTGGCAGCGCTGGAGGCCGTCTTGCAACTCTACCGCGACCCGGAGCGCTTGCCCCAACGTCTGGAAACCCTGCGCCTATTGACCCGTACCCAAGCCGAGATTGAGGCGCAATGCCTGCGCTTGCTGCCGACGGTGCAGCAATGGCTTGCTGGGCAGGCGTTGACGGTGGGGGTTGAGGCGTGCTGGTCGCAGATCGGTTCGGGTTCCTTGCCGGTTGACCGCTTGCCGTCAGCCGCACTGGTGATACGCCCGGTGGGGAAGCGCAACAGCGGTTTGAACAAGGTTGAGCGTCACTTGCGGGAATTGCCGCGCCCGGTGATTGGGCGTATCGCTGACCGTGCCTTGTGGCTGGATTTGCGCTGTTTGCGTGAGGCGGATGAAGGCAAGGTATTTTTGCAAAACCACCAAAGGGATAACTAATGGAACGTCGTAATTTTATCAAGGCTGCGGTCGGTTTGGCGGCTGTTGGCTATTTGCCGGTGTTTGCGGGTGCGGATGAGTCTGTCGCTGTCGCCCAACCTTTTGCCCCGTCCCCGGAGCAGGGATGGCGTGTGTTTGAGCTGGTTGCCAAGCTGGAACTGGAAAACGCCAGTGGTGCAACGCAGGTCTGGATTCCGCTGCCATCGGTATACGCGGCTGAGTGGATCAAACCGATGGGCAATCTCTGGCAAGGCAATGCGACGGAAATGCAGGTGAAAGCCGACCCAACTTACCAGGCGCAAATGCTGCATGCCGTCTGGGATGGCAAGCAAACGGACAAGCCAATGCTGGAGGTGGTGAGCCGTTTTGCGGTGCGTGACCGCGCTGTGGATTTGGGCAAGCCGGGTGATGTGCCTGATTTGGGCGCAGATGAGCGCAAGCTGTTCACGAGTCCCACCCGCTTACTGCCAACAGACGGCATTGTGCTGGAAACAGCGAACAAGATTGTTGCGGGCAAAACCACGGATGTCGACAAGGCGCGGGCGATTTACGAATGGATCGTCGAAAATACGGTACGCGATCCGAAAACCGAGGGCTGTGGGATCGGTGACATCAAGTTCATGCTGGAATCCGGTAACCTGAAGGGCAAATGTGCCGATCTGAATGCCCTGTATGTCGGTTTAGCGCGGGCGGCGGGTCTGCCAGCCCGTGATGTTTATGGCATCCGTGTGGCTGATTCGCGTTTCGGTTACAAAAGTATTGGCAAAAGCGGCAATGTCAGCAAAGGGCAACATTGCCGGGCTGAAGTGTTCCTCTCCGGTTTTGGCTGGATTCCGGTTGACCCGGCCGATGTGCGCAAAGTCATTTTGGAGGAAAACAAGGATCAGCAACTGACCTTGGATGACCCCAAAGTCAAGGCGGTGCGTGAAAAGCTGTTCGGCGCGTGGGAAACCAACTGGTTGGCTTACAACGTTGCCCACGACATTCAGTTGCCCGGCAGCAGCGGTGATCCTGTTACGTTCCTGATGTACCCGCAAGGCGAAACGGGCGGCAAGCGCCTGAACAGCATCAAGCCGGATGAGTTCAAGTATGAGTTGACCTCGCGGGAAGTTATCTCCAGCCAAGTAGCGGCGACTGCATGATCATTGGCACGGCAGGCCACATTGACCACGGTAAGACCACCCTGATCCATGCTTTGACGGGGGTGGATACCGACCGATTGCCGGAGGAAAAGCGCCGGGGTATTACCATTGAATTGGGGTTTGCCTATGTGCCGACCCCGGATGGGCGCGTGCTGGGGTTTGTGGATGTGCCGGGGCATGAGAAGTTCGTGCATACCATGACGGCAGGCGCGAGTGGTATTGGACATGCCTTGCTGGTGATTGCGGCTGATGACGGCATTATGCCGCAGACCCGTGAGCATCTGGGGATTTTGCGTTTTATGGCTGTGCCGCAGTTGACGGTTGCTTTGACCAAAATTGACCGGGTGGAAGCCGGGGTGCTGGCAATGCGGCAAGCAGAAATCCAGGCGTGGTTGGCGGATACGCCGTATACGGCAGCACCCGTTTTCTCGGTGGCAGCCGTCAAGGGTGACGGTGTGGCGGATTTGCGTGAGTATCTGTTGGCCTTGCCGGAAAGGTCGCTGCCTGCCAATGGCGGTGTACGTTATGCCATTGACCGCTGCTTTGTGCTGGTGGGTAGTGGTGTGACCGTTTCTGGCCTTTTGCATAGCGGAACGGTGCGGGTCGGCGATACGCTGGTATTAAGCCCTGCGGGTGTGCCGGTGCGGGTGCGCTCGATCCACGCCCAAAACCGTGCTACCACGCAGGCACAGGCGGGGGAGCGCTGCGGGCTGGTGCTGGTGGGTGTGGATAAGGAACAAGTTGGGCGCGGGCAATGGTTGCTGGCAGAGGCGCTCCATGCCCCTAGCGGGCGCTTTGATGTGCAGGTGCAGATGTCAGGGGATGCACCCCATGCCTTGCGTGAAGGGCAGGAAGTGATGCTGCACCACGGTGCTGACCGTTGTCCGGCGCGGGTGGTGCTGCTGGATGCCAACCGTTTGCAGGCCGGGGAGCGTGGCTGGGTGCAATGTACCTTGGCGACCCCTTTACCCGTTTTCTGGCATGACCGTATCGTACTGCGGGATATGTCTGGGCAGCATACGTTGGCAGGGGGGCGGGTGCTGGATGCCAACCCACCGTTGCGGGGGCGCAAGAAAGCGGAGCGCCAGCAAGTATTGCAGGCACTGCTGGCTGAGGAGGCGGGTGCTGCACTGGCGGGGGTGTTGGCATTGGCGACTGTGCCGCTTGCCTTGACCGATTGGGCGCGGATGATGAACCGTGCGTTGCCGTCAGTGCTGGCAGAAGTGCGCGGGCAACTGCCGGATGTGCAGGTGTTGGATGAATCAGGGCGTGCATGGGCGCTGCGTGCGGGGTTGGCGGCTGATCTGCAAGCGCACCTGCAAGCCCACCTTGCCTATTTCCATCAGCAGCAGCCCGATGAACCGGGGACTTCCACCGAGCGTTTGCGGCGTATGGCTTTCCCAGCCTTGCCAGCGGAGGTGTTTGCTTTGCTGGTAACACATTGGCTGGCGGTCGGGGCATTGGCTCAGACAGGCAGTTTCCTGCATGCACCGGGTCATGTTGTCACCCTGAATCCTGACGAGCAAGCCGCGTGGGTGCGGTTGTTACCCTTGTTGCAGGCTGATGGGTTCGAACCGCCGTGGGTACGTGATTTGGCAGCGGATACGCAGTTATCGGAGGCATTGGTGCGGCAGGTATTGCGCAAGCAGGCACGCAGTGGCGAGTTGCATCAGGTGGTGCAAGACCTGTTTTATACCCCCACACAGATTGGCGCATTGGCAAGCGTGGTGCGTGCACAGGCGCAGCCACTGCTGAGTGTGGTTGCTTTCCGTGACCACCTGGGGATTGGGCGCAAGCGGGCAATCCAGATACTGGAGTTTTTTGACCGGGTGGGCTTTACCCGCCGGATCGTGGGTGAAGGTTCACAGGGTAAGCGCCGTGATGAGCGGTTATTGCGTAACCCGCAGCTTTTCAGCAGCAATTAGCTTATGATGGTGCAAGCACAAGGGAAGGGTGGCATACCCCGGTGGGATGTCCAGACTTCAAATCTGGGGGAGGCTGTCACACGGCTTCCGGTGGGTTCGACTCCCATACCCTTCCGCCAACTGCTGGTGGGCGTTGTTTGCATCAGGCTATTTTAACGTAACGTGTTTTAATTCAAACCTGATGGGTATACATGATGGAATTCAAGGAAGCGCTCGACCGCATTATCCGCGAGACAATTGCTCCGCAAGCTGTAGTAACTGATCAGCAAGCCATTTTTCCACGCGCTGCCATTGACGCGCTAGGAGAAGCCGGGCTGTTGGGGCTGACGACCGCCAAAGAGATGGGCGGTATGGGCTTGGGGTTGGCAGAGGCTGCGGTGGTGATTGAGGCGATTGCAGCAGCTTGTGCATCAACTGCCATGATTGTCACCATGCACTACGCCGCGAATGCCGTACTGGAGACATTCGCTGATGAGGCGGTGCGCCGTCAGGTTGCATCAGGCAAGCACTTATCCACGTTGGCTTGGTCAGAAAGCGGTTCACGCAGCCACTTTTGGGCTCCGGTTGGCACAGCCGAGGCTGTCGGCGACAATTTCATCATTAACTGCACCAAAACGATGGTTACTTCAGCCGGTGAGGCAGATTCTTATATCTGGTCATCGCGCCCTGCGAAGGCAGAGGGGGCTTCTTCCCTGTGGCTGGTGGATAGCAAGGCTACCGGTTTGGGTATTACCAGGACGTTTGATGGCTTGGGTTTGCGTGGTAATGCATCCGCACCGATGCGCAGTGAGGGCTTGACGGTCAGTCACACGGCTTTGCTTGGCAAGGACGGGGGTGGGTTTGATACGATGATCGGCGTGGTTTTGCCGGTTTTCTCGGTACTGAACGCCTCCTGCTCGATTGGCCTGATGGAAAGCGCCTTGGCAGCAGCGTGCCAGCATGTCGGTGCTAATAAGCTCCAGCATTTGGAAAGCACCCTGGCTGATTTGCCAACCGTGCGTGCTTATCTGGCACGAGCGCGGATCAGGGCTGACCAAGCGCGTACCCTGCGTGATGATACCTTGGCGGCATTGGCTTCCGGGCGGGCGGATGCCATGCTGCGGGTGATGGAAGTGAAGGCTGGAGCCGCTGAAGCAGCCCTTGAAGTGACTGATGTGGCAATGCGGGTGTGTGGTGGTGCAGCGTTCCGCAAGGATTTGGGGGTTGAGCGCCATTTCCGGGATGCGCGGGCAGCGGCGATTATGGCTCCGACTTCAGATGTATTGTACGACTTCATTGGTAAAGCCATTTGTGGCCTGCCAGTTTTCTAAAGGATAACAGTTATGACCCAAGCGAGTGTGTTGATGGGGGCAGTGGCCTATGCGCCGAAAGTTGTCACTATCTGGGAAGGTTTCAAGGCGTGGTTTGCTGGGCATGGTCTGGCGTTTGATTATGTGCTTTATTCCAATTATGAGCGACAAGTGGAAGCCCAGTTCAAGGGTGAGATTGATGTTGCGTGGAATTCGCCCTTGGCCTGGGAGCGGGCGCGGCGGATGGCGGCAGCCAAGGGTGTGACTGTCGAGGCGATTGCCATGCGTGATACCGATTGTGATTTGTCATCAGTGTTGGTGGTACGCAAACGGGATGGTTTGGGGGCGCTTGCACAGCTCACAGATAAAACCATCGGTTTTGGTGCCATCGATTCTCCACAGGCGACCCTGATCCCCAAAGACCATCTGCGTCAGGCCGGGATGGTGGCAGGTCGGGATTATCAGGCTCGGCTGTTTGATGTGTTGGGTGGTAAGCACGGCGACCATATCGGCGGCGAGCGTGATGCAGCCGTGGCCTTGTTGGCAGGTGAGATTGATGCAGCATGGATGATTGATGGCAATTACCATGCGTTTGCCAATGAGGGGACGTTGCCTGCTGGTGAAACGGTGATCCTTGCCCGCACCGGCCTGTTTGACCATTGCAACTTTACGACCAGCCCGCATGCTGATCCGGTAGTGATGCAGCAGTTCCGTAATTTATTGTTGTCGATGCGCTGGGACGATCCGGCTGTGCGCCCGCTCTTGGAGTTGGAAGGCTTGCGCGAGTGGAAGCTGGGGCGTACCAATGGCTATGCTTTGTTGGCACGGGCGACGGATGATGAGGCTTTTTATGACCAACAGGGCAATATCCTTGAGCAAAACTATCGATATTGAAGGTTTGGGCTTTGATGCCGGGGCGCATGTGCTGATTAAACAAGCCTTGCGTCCGCTGGCAGATGGCAGTTGTTTGCAGGTACAGGGTGGTGAGCCCGGTTGGGATGTTTCGTTGGCGGCCTGGTGTCGGGCGCAAGGTCATCTGCTGGAGTGGGATGTGGCACATAACCGCGCCCTGATCCGCAAAGGCAGTGTTTTTTCTGGGCGTTGGCAGGGTGCACAACAGACCGGGCATGCTAATCCTGCTTTGCCGGATGCCATAGCAAGCCAGGCACAGCCTGACTGGGGCTTGGCAGCACGTGGTGCAACTGTCGAGGCAGGTGCACCGCGCTGGTCATTTCGCCTCAACCAGCGGGATGCGGTCTGGGCGAACAATGCCGCCCAATTGTACGCGCAGGCTGTTGCTGCCCAATGGAACCCGGATACTGCAATTGATTGGGCACAAGCGGTGGTGTTGCCAGAAGCAATTGAAGCAGCGGTTGTGCAGGTTATGACGTATCTGGTGGAAAATGAAAATGCGGCCTTGATTGTTCCTGCCCGTTTTCTTGGGCAATTGCATCCGCATTTCCGCGAGATTCAGGCTTTATTGGCAATCCAGATTGCGGATGAGGCCAGACATATTGAAGTCTTCACACGCCGTATCCGTTTATACGGGCACGAACCGGCACTCTCGACGGTTGGCGGGCAAACCTCACTGAAAACGCTGGTGGATGAGCCGGATTTTTCTTTGGCAGCCTTTCTGTTGTCGGTATTGGGTGAGGGTACATTTGTTAATCTGCTCAACTTCCTGCATGAATATGCACCCGATCCGGTCACACGCCAGATTGCCCGTTTGGCTGCTATTGATGAAAGCCGCCATGTGGCCTTTGGCATGGCGCACCTGATCCACCATGTTGGTGTTGACCCAGCCTTGCGCAGCCGTTTGGCGATGGCGGTTGAAGCCCGCTTTGATGCTCTTGCTGGAACATCCGGGCTGAACGAGGATGTGTTTGATGCATTGGTTTTGTTGGCAGCGGGTGATACCAATCCCCAGGCTGTGGCGGTGGGCTACCAACGGGTGCAAGACTTGATGCGTGCCATGGCGGATGGCAGGCGGGCGCGGCTGTTACGGTTGGGGTTCAGTGCAACCGAAGCAAGCCGTTTGGCAGCGTTGCATACACGGAATTTTATGTGAGGGGGGACTGTGAAAAGATCATCCATTTCCCCTATCCAATATATTCACGGCTAGATTGCCCGCAGCCATGTGCAGACGGTCATCATTTGTCCAGAAGTCAGTACAGCCATGATAACGGGCAATAGCCAAATGTAGGGCATCCGGTGTTTTTAGACGGTAGGCCACCCGTAACTGCAACGCCTGTTCATACACTTTGTCCGGGATAGGTAAGCAGATTTGTTGTGCCAAAAAGTCCTCATAACGCTGTTTCAGTGTAATGTCCCCATCCCGCAACGGTTTGACCAACACTTCCATGCGCAGTAAGGGTGAAATAGCCAGCTTATAATCCGGCAAACTGTCTAACAGATTTTTGATTTTGGGGTAGTGTTCGGGATGTTTCTCAATCAGATAAATGAGGATGCAGGCATCAAGGTAGATATGTCTCACTCATCACCCCAAGCATCACGAATGTCCTGGACGGTTTGGTCAATCGCCTCCGGGTTGCCTAATGGGTAAGTATCGTATTCTGATGCCAACCATGTTTTGACTGCTTGTCCATTACCCTTTTCGGTCTGCCAGATGTTTGCATGGTCATTGGCAGATGTTTGCTCGTCGTAGCGTTTTAGAATCTCTATTATTTTCAGGTAGTTGGTGAATGGAATAATCACCGCCTGTTTGCTGCCACGCTCATCAATAATGAATTGCTCGTTTAATTGCATGTACATGGTGAATTCCTGATGGGTATCTGTTTTGATTTTGGCACAGCGGGGTATAACCTGCAATTTTACTGCCTACCAAACAATACCCGCGCACACAATCCCCCCTCGGCGGATGCGGGGGCTAACCGCAGTTCTGCGCGGTGTATGTCGACAATCCGTTGCACAATTGATAGCCCCAGCCCGCTGCCGCTGGCTTGCGTATCAGCTGGACGGTAGAAGCGTTGGGTGATTTTTGCCAGTTCGGTGGCAGGTAGGCCGATGCCATTGTCGCAGACGCTTAAACAAGGGCGCTGTTCAAAGGTCATGATGCTGACCTGTACCCGTGTCCCGCTGCCGCTGTGGTTAATGGCATTTGCCAACAGGTTACGCAGCAGGACTTCCAGCAGGGCAGGCAGGCCAGCGACTGACAGGTTTTCACCCTCCAACAGTTCCAGTTGGATGTTTTGTTCCAGTGCTGCCGGGGCGAGTTCGGCAATCAGGCTGGCAGCCAGTGGGTGCAGGTGACAGGTTTGCAGGCTGGCATCGGTATCGTTTTCCAGTCGCGCCAGTGTCAGCAATTGCCCAATCAGGTGGGCAGAGCGTTGGCAACCTTGCAGGGCTTGGTTGAGAGCATGTTTGCGTTCCGGTTCCTGCTGGGCAGCGAGTGCAACCTGCACTTGTGCCTGGATGCCTGCCAAGGGGGTGCGCAGCTCGTGGGCTGCATCGGCTGTGAAGCGGCGCTCATGGGTGATGAGTGCCTGGGTGCGGGCAAACAGGTGGTTGAGGCGCTCAATCAGTGGCCTGACTTCGCTGGGGGCTGCTCCGGTCAAGGGGGCGAGGTTGTCAGGCTTGCGTTGCTCCACGGCTTTTGTCAAATCAACCAGTGGGCGTAAGCTCAGGGAAACAGCCCACCAGAGGGCAACGCCCAGCAAGGGCAGCGCGATCCATAAGGGGTAAAGCAGGTTATCAGCAATATGCCCCGCCAGTTGCCGACGTACCTTGGCCTGTTCAGCGACATGGATATGCACCATCCCATCATCGTCATTGGCAAAGGTACTGGTAAAAACACGCCAATGCTGCCCGTTGATCTCGGTATTGCTGAAGCCAGGGGAGAGGTCAGCCAAGGCCTGGAGGGGGGCATTCGCGGAGTGGAACAAGAGTTTGCCCTGCTCATCCCAGACCTGGACGGCTACCTGGCGTGAGTATTTATGCGGTACTTGGTTATGCTCCGCTTCGAACTCATCCAGCTCATGGGCAAATTGTGCCACCAGCAGGGTCGAGGCCTGGGCGAGGTGGGCATCCATGACCTCATTGATTTCATGGCGGGCATCGTGATAGGTCAGGGAAGAGGCCACCACCCAAACGAGGGTGACTGTACCCAATACCAGCAACAACAGGCGTTGCCTGAGTGACATCTCAGCCTGCCTTGTCGCGTGGCAGCAGGTAGCCGACCCCGCGCACGGTCTGGATCAGTTCCGGGTAGAGTTTGCGGCGCAAGTGGTGGATATGGACTTCGACCGCATTGCTTTCCACCTCTTCCCCCCAGGCGTATAGGCTTTCCTCCAGTTGCGCCCGTGACAAAACCCGGCCTGCTGCCAGCAATAGGGTATGCAGGACGGTAAATTCACGAGCCGACAGCTCCACCGCTGCCCCTTGGTAAGTGACACGGTGGGCTGCCGGGTCAAGCTCCACCCCACCTACCTGCAAACACGGGTGCGTGTAACCGTGGGCACGGCGCAGCAAGGCACGCAAGCGGGCAGCCAACTCCCCCAGGTCAAACGGTTTGATCAGGTAATCGTCTGCCCCGGCATCCAGCCCCTGGATGCGGTCTTGCACGGTATCGCGGGCGGTGAGGATCAGCACGGGAAGTTGTTGCTCCTGCTGGCGCAAGCCGCGCAGCACATCCAGCCCGGAGCGGCGTGGCAAGCCCAAATCCAGCACTACAGCGGCATACGGTTCACTAGCCAGCGCATGGCTGGCCTGTGCACCGTCCCGTACCCAGTCGACTGCGTAACCGGCTTGGCGCAAGCCTACCTGTACTGCATCGCCCAACAGGGCATCATCTTCCACCACCAGGATTCGCATAAGATCCGTATTGCGCCCTCAAGCCAGGTAAAAGTACAAAAAACCCACCATGATCACCAGCATCAGTGCACCTAACCAGCCGTAAGTTTGCCCGATGGAGGGGGCCTCCCCCTGTTTGTAGCCGGTCAGCATGGCACGCGCCAGGTTTTCGCGGTGCAGGAAACTGCTGGCAAAGACCCCGGCGATATGCACCACTACCACCAATAGCATCAGGTTGGAAGCGATTTCATGGGCTTCTTCAAACAGCTCTTCACCCCATTCACCACCGTATTCCCAGTATAACAGCACACCACTGCTGCCGATCAGCAGACCCAGCACCAGTAACAGAAAAATAGCCAATGCTCCCGCCGGATTATGTCCAACAAAGTGCTGCGGCTGGGAGCCGCTCAAGGAGCGCAGGTAGCTGATAACTGCGCTTGGCGAGAACCAGAATGCACTGAAGCGGGCATAATCTGTGCCCAGCAGCCCCCACATCAGCCGGAACAGGATCAGGCCAAGGAAGACATAGCCCAAAGCCAGATGCACGTCACGGTAGCGCTCGGTTTCAGCTGTGACATAAGCCCCGGCAAATGACAAGGCGAGTGACCAATGGAATACCCGTGTTGGCACATCCCAGACCAGAATACGTGTTTGCATGCAGGCTCCTAGCGTGGGATACGCACATTATCTTCGTCAAAACTCCCTTTGTCTGCCTGTGTGTGGCAGGCCATGCAATTGGATGCATTTTTTACCTTGGGGTTGTTCCACGTCCGGTCGGAGATTTCATCGTGTTGGCGTTTGAACCAACGGGTTTCGGTAATGCGCAGCACCGGCTTTTCTGGTGCGGGGCTTGGTTCTTTGGCGGCAAACCCTTCCAGTAACGGCATGATTTCCTGGATGGTGGCTTCATCAAGGCTGGCATCCGTGCCGAAATGGTTAGGCAGGTCGCTCATCATCGCCTTCCATGAGGAGGCAGGCAGCATGGAGGGTGGGTAAGCCATGTGGCAGGCGCTGCATTCTGCTTGCCAGGTGGCGTTATTGGCACGCAGGTAAGCTGCATTGCCGCCTTCGCCGCTTTCCCCGCGCTCACTGCCGTGATAGCGACCGACGCTTTCTTGCATGCTACCGATCAACACGAGGGCAGTGATGCTGACCAGAGTGAGTTTTTTCCAGTGTTTGGGGGCTTGCATGGCAATCTCCTTAAGGTTTCAACAGCGTCAGGAAGGTCAGGACATCGCCTTTTTCCAGGGCAGTACATTCACGATCCAATACGTCTTTGCAATTGCGTTTGAACCACTTTTCCACCTTGCGGGCATTGGTGAAACGCTCCGGGTTGGTGGCAGGGGCAAGTGGCTCAATCAGCTTATTGGTCTTGGCATGTTGGCCTGCATTGGTAGGCTTGCTGGTATGGCAGGAGGCACAGCTCCATTCATTGCCGTGGGTGGCTTTAAAAAATGCCTCCCCCCGTGTTGCCGAAAAATCCTGGAAAGCCGGATCAGCGGCCTTGGCTTCGGCCTTGTAGGTGTTGAGGAAATCTTGCGGGGTTTCTGCCTGCACGTTGGCAGCCACTGCAAACAGGCCAAGTGCCAAGGCCAGGGTTGTAAGCCGGTATTTTGTAATAAACGGTGTGATAAGCATTGTGCGTTCCTTGTCAGTTGTTTTGATGGCTTAAATAATGCCGGACAATTCTTAAGGGTTCCTGAAATGCCTCACAGTTGCCCATAAGAGTGCAAGCCAGAGAGGAACATATTCACACCCAGGAAGGCGAACAGGGTAATAAACAGCCCCAATACAGCCCACCATGCCATGACCTTGCCTTCCCAACCTTTGGAAAAACGGAAGTGTAGCCATGCCGCGTAGTTCAACCAGACGATCAGTGCCCAGGTTTCTTTCGGATCCCATGACCAGTAACCGCCCCATGCTTCGGCTGCCCACATCGCTCCCAAAACAGTAGCAATGGTGAAAAAGGCAAATCCCAGGGCAATCGATTTGTAAACCAGTTCATCCATCAGGGTCAGGGAGGGCAGGTGGCGGACAAAGGCGCTGCGTGACTGGCGGGATTCTGCGTTCTGTTTGAACAGGTAGGCGCTACTGACCATCGCAGCCAATGCAAATGCACCGTAACCGATAAAGTTTGCCGGGACGTGTATTTTCATCCAGTAGCTTTGTAAGGCCGGGACAAGGGGCAGGATTTTGTGTGCACCCCGTTCAAAGCTGTACCACAGCAGGAAGCCGACCGCAGCACTGATCACCAGCAACACAAAGCCACCTAGCCCCCGGTGTTGGTAATGTTGTTCATAGTAGAGGTAGAGCAGGGCAGTGAGCAGGCAGAACAGGATAAATACTTCGTACAGGTTACTGACCGGAATATGCCCGAAGCTGGGGTCAATCAGGTAGGACTCATACCAACGTACCATCAAGCCGGTCATACCCATGCAGGCGGCAATCCACGTCAGGCGGTTGCCGGTTTTGAAGGCGAAATCATTCCCGGAAAACAATCCGGCAAAATAGGCCAGCGTTGCCAATACAAACAGGGTGCTCATCCACATCACGGCGGATTGGCTGGAGAGCAGGAATTTCAGGAAAAAACTGCTGTCTGCCAACGTCCGGTCGCCACCATATAGGTATAGGGCAAACAGGCTGAGCACGGCAATGCTCAGGGTATACAGGCGGATCGGCTTCCAGAACCAGCCAAAGCCGATCAGGGCGGGGGTGGTCGTGCTGAGGATGGCGATTTCGTAGCTATCCATCTGCTGACCATATAACCAGAAAACGCTGGCAGCACCCGCTATGATGATGACAGCCCAAAGCCAGTCGGACAGGCTAAGGGTGCGCAAGAAGGACTGGCGGGGTTCAAAGAGGAGAGGTTTACTCAGGGGCGGGTAGGTATTCAAGGCAACAGCTCCACAAGATTATAGATAACGGCAGTGTCCTGCCGGTGGCAGATGGGAGGCAATCGGGCAAATGTCCTGTCATGTGGATGCACCCACCTGTTTGGGTGGGGGTATCGGAGGTTTGCCTGATGCGGGTCATGGCCTATTCCCCTATCCTTGTTCCCTGATAAATAACCATTAAGCGGGAGACAACCGGATGACAGAAGCAAGCATGGATGTATGGCTATTAGGGATCGGGGTCGATAACCTTCAGTACATGCTGATTCCGGCACTGGTCGCTTTGGTGGGTGGTGTACTTGCCATGTTTTGGCATCCTGACCGGCACATGCGTAGCCTGATTCAGCATTTTGCGGCAGGTGTGGTGTTGGCAGCCTTGGCGGTGGAGTTATTGCCGGAGATTGAGCGTGAGCATGCTTCCGGCATGGTGCTGATTGCGGCTTTTGCCCTGGGTAGCCTGTTCATGTATGCCATGAAACTGTGGACAACCCATCTGGAGCATACCGCGATTAACCGTGATCCTGATAGCCTTGATCATGGCCTGCTGATTGCCACGTTTGTTGATATTGCGGTGGATGGCTTTATCATTGGTGCAGGTTTTGCAGCGGGCGGGCAAACCGGCCTGATCCTGGCGCTGGGTTTATCGGTAGAGCTGCTGTTTTTAGGCTTGGCCTTGACCTCAGAAAGCACACGCGGCTGGCGGATCGTTGCATTATCCGCTACCTTGGGGTTAACCGTCTTATTATTTGCCATTCTGGGCAACTGGTTGCTGGCGGGTGCATCAGCCGATGTGATTGCGGCTGCCTTGGCATTCAGTGCGGCTGCCCTGCTGTATTTGGTCACAGAAGAACTGTTGATTGAGGCGCATGAGGTGGAAGAGAAGCCGATCTCAACGTTGGTACTGTTTGCCGGGTTTTTGGTATTTTGGAGTATCCAGTTGTTGGGTCGGGGGTGAGTATCAATGCTGTTGACTTTAGGTTGATAAATGTTGTATCTAATTGATATTTAAGGTTGTCATGGATTCAGATAAAAACCATCAGCCGACCTGCTGAGTTTTTACCATCAACTCGTTGAGCTGATACCGTCATTCTGCGAGACCGTTGATAAACGGAAGGCGGGTGATTTCACCCGGAACCGCAAACTGCCGCTGCCCAAGCTCATCGTCCTGCTGCTGCATTGGGTCGCAGGCGGGTCGGGGCGTGACGGGGTGGACATCAAACTGGGTGAGTTCTTCAGTCTGTCGCGTCGGGGTGGCTTGTGGTCGGATGCGCAGACACCCCACCGCAGTGCGTTGGGCAAGGCACGGAAGAAAGTGCGCTGGGAAACCGTTGAGGCACTCCTGGGTAAAGCGGTCAGCTTGGCGTATGCGGTATTCCCTGTCCGTGACGAATACTTTTGGTGTGGTCTGTCGGTATATGCCTTCGACGGCTCAAAATACGACCTGCCCGCGACGAGCGCCTTGCGCGAACAGTTCGACCCGAACAGTGGGCAGGATAAGTCGGGCAAGGGACATGACCCGCAAATGCTGGTGAACACGGTGTATGACGTGTTCAGGCGGATGCCGGTTGGGCGGGATGTCAGCCCCCTCGATGCCGGAGATGAGCGCCAGCAAGCACTCAAGTTGCTGGATCTCCTGCCGTTGGCCTCTATCTGTTTGTTTGACCGGGGCTATCCCAGCTACGCCTTCATCAACACTTTGCTGCAACAACCCCGCCTGTTCCTGATGCGTTGCCCCGCCAAATCCACGTTCCCCGCTGTCATGGCTTTTGTGCGGGGCGGATTGCCGGAAGGGGTTGTCTGGCTTGCACCGAGCGGCACTTTCAAACGCAGCCTCACCCAACAGGAGCGCAAGGCGCTCAAGCCCATCAAACTACGCATCATCCGCCTTGACCATCCTGACGGCACGGTATCCGTGCTGTTATCCAACCTGCACGGTGGCAAGAAATACCCCTGTTATGCCGTTATCGACCTGTATTACCGGCGGTGGGCGGTGGAAAACCATTACCGTGACGAAAAGATTAGCTTTGAAATGGAACATTTTCATAGCAAAACCCCGGAGGGTATCCGCCAAGAGCTGTTCGCCATCCTGATC
>CAXYXW010000055.1:0-17451 GCA_964293005.1 uncultured Thiothrix sp. | reverse complement strand
AGAAACCCGAATTATTCAATAAGCGGGTCTATGATCATATGGGTCTTGACATTTAGGTTAATGCTTTTTTATTTCCCTATCTCCCGTTATCATCCCCATCATGAGCCAAGACACCCTCAACCCTTCTGACGAATTCTGGATGCGTTATGCGCAAGCACTGGCGGGTGAGGCGTATGCACGCGGTGAAGTGCCGGTGGGGGCTGTGTTGGTGCGGGATGGACGGGTGTTGGGTGAGGGTTTTAACCAGCCGATTGGTTTGCATGACCCAACGGCACATGCCGAGATGCTGGCATTGCGTCGGGCTGGGGCAGCCGTTGGGAATTACCGCCTGCCCGGTTCGACCTTGTATGTGACATTGGAGCCGTGTGCGATGTGTGCCGGAGCCATGTTGCATGCGCGGGTGGCGCGGGTGGTGTTTGGTGCGTTTGACCCAAAAACCGGGGCGGCAGGCAGCGTATTTGACCTGCTGACCGATGCCCGCCACAATCACCGCCTGGAGGTTGCCGGAGGAGTGTTGCAGGAAGGGTGTGCTGCCCAGTTGCAAGCTTTTTTCCGTGAGCGCCGCCTTGCCCAAAAGAAACGACCTAACCCGGAGAATGCAACATGAACGAACCTGTTATTGCCCAGAAAGCCCCCAAAGCGGTTGAGCTGGAAGCTGGTAAAGCCTATTACTGGTGTACGTGTGGGCGATCTGCCAACCAGCCCTTTTGTGATGGCTCCCACAAGGATACCGCATTTGTGCCAATGAAGTTTGAGGTGCAGGAATCCCGCAAATATGGCCTGTGTGCCTGCAAGCACTCTGGCAATAAGCCGTTTTGTGATGGTGCGCACCGCAGTTTGTAGGCTGTGTGGGTGTTTGGCTTGCTTTTTGTCCAAAACCTTGTGGGGTTGGGGGTTGGAGTGTGTTAGTCTGCCCGCCATAAAAACAAGAGGGGCATTGTTCCGGCATGATAAAAACATTCACCATCCACGCCATTAGCCGCAAAGAAATTTCACCGGGCAAGGGTTCGATTATTTGGCTGTTGTCGGATGAAAAAGGTGCTCCACGCAAGGTTGCCAGCATTGCTGATATAAACAAGGCTGGTGTTGTTGAAGCAATCCATCCGGTTTATTCGCGGGAAGCCCCCTTGGTTGAGGCTTTGTTGCCGCGTTTGAAAGGTGAACGGGTTACGGTTGATTTTGCCCCCTTTAACCAGGCCAAAGGCTATGCTGCCCGTGATGCCTACCGCCAGATGCAGGCACAGGAACAAGCTAACCATTTTTTGCCCAGGGTCTGGCGGGGTCTGGTTTGGGCAGGCGTGCTTTGTCTGTTGGTTTTTGGATGTTTGGCCATCATGAATGTGCTGAGCATGAGCAGTAAGTTTCCAATAGGAACCCATTAATGGCTTACCTTGAATGTATCCGTGCCTGTAATAATGCCCGCCTCGCTGATTATGTCCGTTGGTGGGTGGATGGGCAGGTTTATGGCTGGATTGGCGTGGATTTTGCCGCCCAGTTGCAGGCTTTCCCGGAGGTATTTGTAAGCCGTGCGGATGGCCTGCATTTTCCTGATACTCTCCAGACCCCTGCGGCGCGGACGGCGGCAGTGGATGCGGTCATGCGCCAATTGCATGCGGCTGGGGTGGTTGATACCTGGGTGGGCGAGACTTACCCGGTGGTGCAAGCCTTCGGTGGCGCTGCTGTGCTGGAGGTGGAGCGGGCAGCCGCAGCCTTCCTGGGTGTTAAAAGCTTTGGTATCCATGTGAATGGCCTGGTGCAGAAGGCAGATGGCCTGCATGTCTGGACGGGGGTGCGTACCTTACGTAAACCCTTCTGGCCCGGCAAGCTTGACCAGATGGTGGCGGGGGGCATGCCGACGGGGATGGGGCTGCTCGAAAACCTCATCAAGGAAGCGCAGGAGGAAGCCAATATCCCCGCCAGTTTGGCAGCCCGCGCCCAAGCCGTCACCCAGATCAGTTACCAGCAGGCCAGTTGGCGTGGCCTGGAAAATTCAACAATTTTTGTTTACGACCTGTGGTTGCCGGAGGATTTTGTCCCGGTCAATACCGATGGCGAAGTGGAGCGTTTCCATTTGCTACCCTTGGCTGAAGTGGCACGCCTCACCCAGGCAGTCAATGTCTTCAAGGACAATTGCAATCTCGTGAATATTGACCTGCTGTTGCGTACCGGAATGATCCAGCCTTCTTGGCCTGAATACGCCGAAATAGGCCGGACATTGTATGAGGGTGGTGGTCAAAACACCGATTTAGCGCTAGATTAAACGATTAAATATTAAATAATGAAGCAAAGGAATTAGGACATGCGAGAAGGGCAGCCAAAAACCATTTATTTGCGGGACTATACCCCTCCAGCCTATCAGGTTGAATCACTGCGGCTGGTTTTTGCCTTGGGTGATGAAGCAACCGATGTCACCAGTACCGCTATCTACCGGCGGAATCCGGGCAGTGCCGAGGGGGCTGTGCTGGAGTTATATGGTGAGGAACTGGAGCTGCTGTCCTTGCAATTGGATGGCAAAGCCTTGCAGGAGGGCGTGGATTACCGTCTGACTGCCGAAGGTTTGTCGGTGTTGATCATGCCGGAGCAGGGTACGCTGGAAACGGTCACGCGCATTTACCCGCAGAAAAATACCGCGTTGGAGGGCTTGTACCAATCCAGCGGTAATTTCTGCACCCAATGCGAGGCGCAAGGTTTCCGTAAGATTACCTATTACCCGGATCGCCCGGATGTCATGACCGTATTCACGACGGAGATCATTGCTGAGCAGGCCAAATACCCGGTGTTATTATCCAATGGCAATTTGGTAGCCTCAGGGGTATTGGAAAACGGTAAGCATTGGGCGCGTTGGGAAGACCCTTTCCGCAAACCGGCTTATTTGTTTGCATTGGTGGCGGGCAATTTGGCGCATGTCGAAGACCATTACACCACCCGCTCTGGGTGGAATGTCACCCTGCGCATTTATACGGAGCCACACAATATTGACAAGTGCGCCCATGCAATGGCTTCCTTGCAGCGTGCCATGCGTTGGGATGAGGGGCGTTTTGGCTTGGAGTATGACCTCGACATCTACATGATTGTGGCGGTTGATGATTTCAATATGGGCGCGATGGAAAACAAGGGCTTGAATGTTTTCAACTCGAAGTTGGTGTTTGCCAGCCCAGCCACCGCCACTGACCAAGACTACATTAATATTGAGTCAGTGATTGGGCATGAGTATTTCCATAATTGGACAGGCAACCGCGTCACCTGCCGGGATTGGTTCCAGTTATCTCTGAAGGAGGGGCTAACCGTTTTCCGTGACCAGGAATTTACGGCTGACCTGCACTCGCGGGCCGTGAAGCGGATTGAGGATGTACGCATGCTGCGTACTTTCCAGTTCACCGAGGATGCCAGCCCGATGGCACATCCCATCCGCCCATCATCCTATATGGAAATCAACAACTTCTACACCATGACAGTGTATGAGAAAGGTTCTGAAGTGGTGCGCCTGTACCAGACCCTGCTGGGGCGTGAGGGGTTCCGCAAGGGCATGGATTTGTATTTCCAGCGCCATGATGGGCAAGCCGTGACAACGGAGGATTTTCTGGCGGCGATGGCTGATGCCAATGGCGCAGATTTAAGCCAATTGCAACGCTGGTATGATCAGGCCGGTACACCCGAAGTGCAGGTCAGCATGGACTACGATGCGCAGGCGCAAACCTGTACCCTCCGCTGTAGCCAGGCTTGCCCAAACACCTCGGAAACCGCCGTCAAGCAACCCTACTTGATTCCGCTGCATGTGGGTTTGTTGGGGCAGGATGGGCAGGATTTGCCCCTGTTCCTCGATGGCAAGCCCAGTAATGGCGTGTTGAACTTCACGCAGGCGGCACAAACCTTTACGTTGACGGCTGTCCCGGAGCGTCCTGTGCCCTCGTTGCTGCGTGGTTTCTCTGCCCCGGTGCGCCTGCATTACGGCTATAGTGAGGCCGACCTGATTTTCCTGATGCGTCATGACAGTGATGCTTTCAACCGTTGGGATGCCGGGCAACGGTTGGTCATGCAGACCATCCTGCATCTGTTGGGAAGTTTGCGTGCCGGTGAGCCATTGGGCTTGGGGCATGAGTTTGTCAGTGCCTGGCAAGCCGTCCTGACCGACAGCACCCTTGATCCGGCGTTGCGGGCAGAAGCCCTGACCTTGCCTTCTGCGGTCGACATCGCTGAGCTTGCTCGCCCAGCCGACCCACAGGCGATCCATACCGTGCGTACCTTTGTGTTGCGTACCTTGGCGAAAACATTGCGCATGGATTTGGAGATGATGTATGCCAGCTTGCAAGACAGCGGTGAATACCGCGTGGATGCTGCCAGCATCGGTCAACGCCGCCTGAAAAATGTTTGCCTCGCGTATTTGGGACATCTGGATGATGAGGCGGTTTACCAGCTATGTGCCGACCAGTATGCCCAGGCCAGCAATATGACGGATGCTTTGGCGGCCTTGGGTGTGTTGGCGGATATTGATTGCCCACAACGGGTCGAGGCTTTGCAGCATTTCCATGACCGTTGGCAACATGATCCTTTGGTAATGGACAAATGGTTTGCCCTGCAAGCCACTTCTAGTCTGCCGGATACCTTGGCTCAGGTGAAAGGCCTGCTGGAACACGCTTTGTTTGATATGCGTAACCCGAACAAGGTGCGGGCGTTGGTGGGCAGTTTTGCCCTGCGCAACCCGCTGCATTTCCATGCAGTTGATGGCAGTGGCTACGATTTCCTGGCGGAGCGTGTCTTGTTCCTGAATGACCGTAACCCGCAGGTGGCTTCGCGCATGGTACGCCCCCTGATGAATTGGCGGCACTATGAGCCAGTGCGTTCTGCCCTGATGAAGGCGCAACTGGAGCGCATCCAGGCTCATGCGGGCTTGTCGCCGGATGTGTATGAAATCGTCAGCAAAAGTCTGGCGGGTTAGTGTTGGTGGCGGCTATATTTTTCCAGGGCAGCCTGATAGCGCGGGAAACCCTTATATGCAGCCAACTCAGGGGGGGTTGTCGCCACCTGTGCCAACAGGCGTGGTAGTGCACCGGGGACGTTTGCCAAACTTGCCAAGGGGTGGACATACACTTTGACGGTAAAGGCAAGCGCCCCGGTTTCCGGCAAGCGCCTTAGTGACTGGCGCTCACAACGGTAATAAAGCGCTGTATCTGCCGCGACCGGTGGGCGTTGCCGGTCTGGATACCAGGCCAAGGTATCATCGGCCTGAAGCGACCAATTATAGCGGATGACCGGGTGTTCGGCCTGCAAGAAGCCAAATACCCGGTCAATCTTGTCAGATAGAGCCGGGTGGAAGCCGGGAATCGGGTCGTGGATGGTGCGGATCGGCTGGTTGAATTTTTCAGCCAATGACCAACTGCTGGGGCTGCACAGGCTGGCAGCGGTCAGGTGGTAAACGCCCTTGCGCTCCTGCATGAGCAATACATCATCACCTATCCATAGCGAGGCATCCCATAGAGGCTCCGCGCCCACGGTGGCGAGTGCTTGGCCTGTGGGTGCATAATGGAGTTGTCCCCCCACCTCATGGTAATCGTCTGCGTGTTCAGACAGCAAATGCGCCCGCAACATGGCAGCCAGTTCTTGCTGGGCAGGCAAGGAGTCAGGGTGGCTACGGTAAACACCGTCCCCGCGCAGGGTACGTTGTTGGTGCTTGTGTTGCAGGTAACGCGGGAAATCCCGGTCAGCCTCAATCCAGGCATCGGGTGCAATCCGCGTTAAGCCCATAAACAAAATGCCGTCATGCTCAAGATGCGGCAGGTGCGGGGGTGCTTGGCGTGTGTGCATGGGGGATGTCCTTAATCACAAACCTAAAATCACCCTGAACTCTTCACCTTCATCCTTAAACTCCAGCGTTCTGCCCAGTTTTCGTGCCTCCTGATAGACCATCGGCAAACCGCGTCCCAGTTTGTCCATGTAACCCAGATTCTCCAATAGGCGCACCAGTAACGGATTGCGTGAGAAACTGGTTCCCGTCGTGAGTTTGCTGATTTTGACAGTATTCGGGAGCCGTCCGGGGCCTGATAAACTCAATCCGGTCGGTGAACAGGAATACGCGGATTTGTGAGCCGGTAATGCTGTAATTGCGGTGTACGCAAGCATTCACCAATAATTCGCGGAACACCTTATCCGGGTAGTGCGGTTGATCAATCCGGCGTGTGCCAACAATTTCTGAAGGGGTTGGGATATTCGCTTTAATGGCTGCCAGTGTATTATCAATCTGCATGGGCAATGCCCCCAGCAGGTTTTTTTTATCACGCAGGGCTGAAGTGATTTCCGCACCATCGAATGCCGCAAAACTGATACCTGACTGTGACAACAAGCGCTCTGGGCTAATCCCGAATACCAGCAAGCCACCTACCGTAGGCACAAGATTTTCGCTGGCAATATCGCTGGCACTGATCAGGCGTAGACGCTCTTCCTCATTTTCCTGCAAAAAATCAATATGATAGCGGTTGAAGTAGTCAGCAATGGCATTCAGGTTCAGATGTTTAAGCTGTGCACCGCCAACTTCAACAATGTCGTAATGGAATAAACCGGCAGCTTGAAACAGGCGGGTGAGTTCTTCCCTTGATGCCGTGCGCTTGGTTGAGCCTACCCGGATAAAATAACGGTTCTTGCTGGTGTAATAAGGACGGTCTGAACCTTTTGGGATGCCAATCCGGGCAATATTGACCAGATGACCGGCTGCATTGTTGACCTGTAATGCTTCATAGCTGGGTGTAATCGGCGGGATCACTGCGGTACGGCAGATATTCATCACGTCTTCTTCATAGTTACGTGACAAACCCAGTGGTGTGCCTTGATCATCCAGACCTAACCAAATCTCCCCGCCTTCGCCATTGGCAAACGCAACAACCTCCTCCGCCAGTGTCTGGGCGGTTGTTTCCTCGCGTTTGAACTCGATGTACTGGTTTTCAGCTTTGGGAAGCATGGCTGTTCCGATATTAAATCATAAGGCGATTATACAGGGAGTTTGCAGTTCTGGCATGTCTACCATACCCATTGCGTTGTCCCCTCAGTCCCGTTTTCCCCTGCAAACCGCAATTACTGCTTGGTTTGCTGCATAAACCCGCTATGATTGCGCCGCATGAAAACGCCATTCACTGAACAGCCTTTACCTGTCGATGCTTGCATCGGCGACCTCAAACAAGCCTTGCACAGTCGGCATGAGGCGGTGCTGGAAGCGCCTCCGGGGGCGGGGAAAACCACCCATGTCCCGTTGGCCTTGCTGGATGAGCCGTGGCTGGCGGGCAAGAAAATGCTGATGCTGGAACCCCGGCGGATCGCCGCCAAACATGCGGCCTACCGGATGGCAAGCCTGATGGGTGAAAGTGTCGGCCAAACCATCGGCTACCGGATGCGGCTGGAAAGCAAAACCAGCCCGCAGACGCGGATCGAGGTGATTACCGAAGGTATCCTGACACGCCTGTTGCAGCAAGATCCGTCATTGGCGGGGATTGGCCTGGTGATTTTTGATGAGTTCCATGAGCGCAGCCTGGATGCGGATTTGGCACTCAGTTTGTGCCTGAAGGGGCGTGAGCTGTTCCGTGAAGCAGGCAACCCACTGAAACTGTTAGTGATGTCCGCCACGCTGGATACGGCTGCCGTTGCCCATTTGCTGGATAATGCACCTGTGGTGCGCAGTGCAGGCCGGACTTATCCGGTTGAGCTTATTTATGGGCAGGCCGCCAAACAAGGTGAGCGTATTGTTGAGCGCATGGTGGCAGCCTTGCGGCAAGCCGTGCTTGATAACCCCGACAGCAGCATTCTGGCTTTCCTGCCAGGGCAGGGGGAAATTCACCGTACCACCGGGGCTTTAGGTGAGTGGCTGCTGGAGCGCAAGCTACGTGACGTGCAGTTGCATCCCTTATACGGCAATCTGACCCTGGAGGAGCAGCAGCAAGCGATTGCCCCGCTGCCTGCGCATAGCGGCGGGCGCAAGGTAGTGCTGGCGACCAATATCGCCGAAACCAGTTTGACCATCGAAGGGGTGGATGTGGTGGTGGATTCGGGGTTGGTACGTGAAGCCCGTTTCGATCCGGGTACGGGCATGACCGGGTTGCACACCACCCGCATTTCCAGCGTTTCGAGTATCCAGCGGGCGGGGCGGGCAGGGCGGCTGGCTCCGGGCAAATGCTACCGGCTATGGACGGAAGGCCAGCAGGAACAACTGGCTGCACAAAGTACCCCGGAAATTTTGCGGGCAGACCTTGCCCCCTTGGTGCTGCAATTGTTGCAATGGGGGATTGATGACCCTGCCGGGCTGAGCTGGCTGGATAAGCCCCCGATTGGGCCGTGGCAGCAGGCGCTGGAGCTGCTGGAAACGCTGGGGGCAATTACCCACCAAGGTACAGCGGTGGTATTGACGGCGCATGGGCAGACGATGGCAGGGCTTCCGATGCATCCGCGCCTTGCCCACTTGCTGGTTTGTGGCAAACAGGCCGGGCATCTGAGTACCGCTGCCAATCTGGCGGGCTTGCTGTCCGAACGTAACCCGTTCAGTCATGACAACCCCGATCTTGGCTTGCCGTTGGACATGTTGGCGGGTAAGGCCAAATGTCTAGCCCCGCAACAAGGCTGGTTGCAGCGCACCCGTCAATTGGTGCAGCAGTTCGAGGCAACGATCCGTAGCCAAGTTTTGCCCACAGGGGTGGGGTATTTGCTGCCTCCGGCACAGGTGCATGGCTACCTGTTGGCCTGTGCTTACCCTGACCGGGTGGCGCGACGGCGGCATTCGGGTGGCTACCAGTTGGCAAATGGGCGTAGCGCCGACTTGCCGGATAAGCAGGCGCTTGGTAATCAGGCATGGTTGGCGATTGCGGAAGTGAGTAGCCTCAGTGGGGCAAAGAGTGACACGATCCGCGCCGCAGTCGCGCTGGATGAAAGCCTGTTTAGCGGTGCATTGGCGGGGCTGGTGCAGGCACATACCGTGGTGGAGTGGGACAACAAGACCGGGCGCTTTATCGCGGAAGAGCAGCACAGGATCGGTGCGTTAGTTTGGCAGCGCAAGGCATTGCCGAGTGTGCCTGCTGCTGCCAAAAGTAGCACCTTGGTTGGTTTTATCCGCAAACAGGGTTTGGAGGTATTGCCGTGGCAAGCTGAACAGGTGCAATGGTGTGCGCGGGTCAACCTGCTGCGTACCCTCGAGCCGCAGCATTGGCCTGATGTCAGCCGCCCCCATCTGTTGGCGACGCTGGAGGATTGGCTTGCACCGTATCTGGAGGCGGTCAATGGTTTGGCTGATTTCAAAAAACTGGATTTGGGCAGTATCCTTAATACCTTGTTGCCGTGGGACAAGCAGCAACGCCTTGAACAACTGGCTCCCCAGCAGTTGGAAGTCCCCTCTGGGCATGCCATCGCCATCGACTACAGCCAAACCCCGCCGGTGTTGGCAGTTAAATTGCAGGAAATGTTCGGCTGCCAACAAACCCCAACCCTTGCCAATGGCAAGGTAGCTTTGATCGTCCACCTGCTATCGCCAGCAGGCAGACCCTTGCAGATCACCCAGGACTTGGCTGGGTTTTGGCGCACGTCTTACCATGATGTGAAAAAGGACATGAAAGGCCGCTACCCCAAACACCCGTGGCCGGATGACCCCTTGCAGGCCGTGGCGACCCGCAAGACCAAGCAACGGCAGTGACCGATTGGCTGTTGACCGGCTTATAAGCCGCAGACACCGCCTTCATACACATCCATGACCGTTTTGAGTTCGTGGTAAATGTAATCGCGCTCTGCTGGGCTGAGTGCGGCAACCCGGTCGGGGATTTCATCTTTCTCCAGCGCATACAGCAGCTTGTTCACCTGGATACAGCCGAGGCTTGCCAGAGCGTCGACTTCCCTATCCAGACGTGCGGTATCCAGCGCCTGTACCGCACAGGCGCTTGTGGCTGCCTGACTGCCCCCGAACCAGAATTCCAGCCCCTTGGAGAGGAATTCTTCATAGCTCAGGTAGTGCGATCCATCACAGGAAAAGTTCAGCCCGACTTTGCCGTTGACAATGTTCAGTGAGGCAGAGCGCAGGTAAATCGTTTCATCCGCAAAGCGCAGCGCCTTCAGTTGCCGCAATACCTTGCCCACTTCGGTGGGTGGCACAATCGCCCGCTCAAAATACGGGCGGCGTGGGTATGCCAAACAAATGTTGGGGTCGGTCAGGTCTTCATGGGTGAGGATGCGGTACACATACGGGTCATCCCGATGCCAAAGGGTGGTGCGGCTGCTGGAAAAGTGGATTTGGAAATGGTGTACGCCCTGATCGAGGATCAGCGCCTCATGCACGGACAACACCACATCCATGTGCCGATCCATCGCACTTTCTACCCGCTGCTGCTGGAACAGGCCACTACGGATGGCAGGGTCGCCCTTGATTTGCCGCCATTGGCTGGGTTCTTCGTAAATCACCTCGGAGTGTGGCAACTCGCGCAAGTCGTAATCCACCCCCAGAAACCCCACCCGTTGCCCCGCCGCATCGCGGATGGTCTGGACGGCGGTGATCGACGGGCGTTTTTTGTTGCGGCTGATGTAGGCTTCCGACAGGTTAAAATCGACATTCGGGTCTTGGATATGCTGCATATAAGGCCGTTCAGCGCGGTCACGCCCCTTGGCCTCGGTATCTGCACCGTAGCGGTTGACGGTCGAACTGAGCTGTACGCCCTGTGCATCAAGCACATAGACGTACTTGCAGTAATCCAGGGTCTTGAACACATGGCGCATGCACTCGTCCAAACGTTCCGGGTCATGGATGTGCGGTAAAATGCGCTGGGCATAGTCTACCAAGGCCGTACCCAACACCTGGGTCAACAAGGCACGGTGTGCATTAATCGAATGTTGCAATGTGTTTGCCATCAAATCCCTTCCCGTTTGTCTATATGCCTACCCCTGCAAGCGTGGCAGATACAGGCTTGCCAAGTGAATATCCCTGCTGGTAGGGGCATCACGGGGCAGGTGCACTGATTTGGCAATGTGTGGTGTATAAAACTTGACTATATTTAACGAATGGGAATAAAATCCCATTCATGGATAAAACACTACGTCTGGCTTTTTACCGCATCCTGGCTGGGTTGATGCGGATCCTTTACCGGAAGGGGATCGCGTTTGGCGAATTTACCCAACTGGTAAAGCAGGCCTATGTGGATGTGGTGGCACAGGAGTTGGCAAAAACCGGGGAGCGGGTCACGACTACACGCATTGCAGTGATCACTGGACTGACCCGTAAAGATGTCGCCCAGTTGCGTGAAGAAGGGCAGGCCGATACCAGCCAGCGTTTCAGTCGGGTATTGCGGGTGATGAACGGCTGGTTGAATGATAGCCAGTTCACCGATGCCAGCAGCGGGCAACCGGCCTTGTTGGTATTCCGTGAGACGGCGGGGCAGGGGAGTTTTGAGACTTTGGTGCAGCGCTATAGCGGGGATATGTCCTGCTTTGCGATGCTGGATGAAATGAAGCGTATCCATCTGGTGGAGGAGCAGGCCGATGGGCGTATCCGCTTGCTGGGGCCGGTGTATATCCCGCAGGGTGATGACAGCGGCACGATGCAATTGCTGGGCGAGGATGTGTCCTTGCTGATTGCCACCATTGACCACAATTCGGCCTGTGTTGACCCCCAACAGCGTTATTACCAACGTAAAGTCAGTTATAACAACTTGCCGCAGGAAGTCTTGCCGGAATTCCGTGCGTTCGTGCGGCAGGATGCACAGCAGCTGTTGCTGCGTTTCAATGCCTGGTTATACCAGCATGACCGCGACAGTAACCCCGCCGTGTCAGGTACAGGGCGTATGCAGGCCGGGGTAGGGATTTATTATTTCGAGCAGGCTGCCAGCACATCCGCAGGTATCGCCCCCGCAGGCACAAAGGAGTCAGGGAATGAGGATTAGTCTTGCCGTCGCCAGTGTCTTGTGTGGCATGTTGATGGGCAGTTGTGTCGATACATCGACCTTGGCAGAAGGCGGGATGACCGGGACAGGGATAGCCTATGGGCGTATTACCGGCTTTGGCAGCATTTATGTCAATGGCATCCATTACAACGTCGATGCCGCCCAGTTTTACCGGGATGGTGCAACCGCCAGTGGGCAGGGGGCGTTTGTCGCGGGTGAGTTTGTCACTGTCACCGGTACGGTTGGCAGCGATGGTGTGAGTGGTATTGCCGAGCGTGTGGTGTTCGATAGCCTGCTGAAAGGCGAAGTGACCGCCGTTTCCACCGACGGTAACAGCCTGATGGTATTGGGGCAAACCGTCCAAACCGACTTGTTGACGGTGCTGCATGGTTTTACGCAGCTTGGCAGTTTGCAATTGGGCAATGTGCTGGAAGTGTCCGGGGTACGTGATGCTGCTGGAGTGATCCAGGCCTCCAGTCTTGCTTTGCTGGCAGATACCCCTACCGGGTTGGCTCTGAAACTGGAAGGTGTGGTGAGTGGCTTGCAGTCTACAGAAAAGACTTTCCACCTGGGTGGGCTGACCGTCGATTATGCCACGGCCAGTCTGGGTAGTTTGGGTGATGCGGGCTTGGTGAATGGGCAGTATGTGCAGGTTGAGGCCAGTAGCCCGGTGCAGGGTACACGTTTGGTGGCAAGCAAGGTGAGTAGCAAGAGCCGTTACCCGGTGCATACCGGCAGTTCGCGGCTGGAAATCGAAGGCCTGATCAGTGCGGTACAGGATGCGTCCCACTTCACGCTGGCAGGCCAAGCTGTTGCCGTCACAGCAAGTACCCGTTTTGTGGGCTTGGCGGCAGCAAACCTAATCGTCGGGCGATGGGTTGAGGTGGAAGGCACGGTAGTGGCGGGCGTTTTGCAAGCCAGCGAAATTGTGTTACGGCAGGCGGATGCGGGCATTCGGTTACAAGGCCAGATCACTGCCATCGACACCGCAGCCCAGACCCTTACCCTCCAGGGGGAAACCTTGCATGTGGATAATGCCAGCATGCTGTTGAGCGGTGAGGATATGAACCGTCTAGGGCGACCAGGGGCGCATCATGGGGTCGCTTCCTTCGCTGACCTGAAGGTCGGTGATTATATCGAGGTCAATGCCATCCGCCTGGCTGATGGCAGCTTGCAGGTTTTGCGGCTGGATCGTGGTGGTAGGCCACGCTGACGTGTAAAAACGATTTGTAAAAAACCCGGTGTTCGAGCACCGGGTCAACAGCTACTTACCCGTATTGGGTAAGGTTTTGGAAACTTGATTGGAGAAACATCCATGAACTTTAAAGCAACCCTTCCTGTCGTGCTGCTTGGCACTTTATTGTCTGTACCTTGCGTATCCGTTGCCAAAGGTGGGCACGGTGGCAGTCATGGCGGCCTGCACGCGGGCTTGTATGGCAGTTCATCTGTCTATACCGCCATTTATGATACCAACGATGATGGCACCGTGACGACGGCTGAAGTGACCGCTGTCCGCACGGCTGATTTCAATACGGCTGATGTCAATGCCAGCGCTACCCTAACGTTGGCAGAGTTCCAGAATCTGGAAACGACCGTGCATAATCGTGAGATTGCTGCTGCGTTTGCGATTCTGGATACCGACACCAGCGCCACACTGACGTTGGCTGAGCTGACCGTGAATGCCACCACCACGGCTGCCACCACTTACCTGACTTCCGTCTTTAACCTCGCCAACACCGATGGCAATACCGTGCTCAGTTTAGCAGAATTTACTGCCCTGCAAAGCCACGGCACGAGCGGCAGCATCAAATCCTTTGCCCGTCTGGATACGGATGCCAGTGCGACTTTGACCCTGACCGAGTATTTGGCATCACGCTCTGGTACTGGGCATGGTGGTCGGCACTAAGCTCAGCCAGTTTTTCTGAACGTGATCTTCCCCAACCCTCCCCCGGCAAGGGGTGAGGGCTTAGGGGGGCTGGATTTTTAGGTTGCTCTAGCGACCTGCCAAAGGGCCTGCGTTGCGCACCTCTTCGGTAACATATTCAGCAAAGCGTGCGAAGTTCTTGTGGAAAGCCCCTGCCAATTGCTGGGCTTTCTGCTGGTAAGCAGCTTTGTCTTCCCAGGTTGAGGACGGGTCAAGCACTTCCGCTGGGACATTCGGGCAACTGACCGGAATGTGCAGGCCAAAAATCGGGTCAACACGGGTTTCCACCGCATCCAGTTCACCGCGTAAGGCCGCATTCAACATGGCACGGGTGTGGCTGATCTTCATGCGCTTGCCGACACCATACGCGCCACCACTCCAGCCGGTATTCAACAACCAGCAGGATACGCCATGCTCGTTGATTTTCGCGCCCAGCAAGTCCGCATACACAGAAGGGTGCAAAGCCATGAAGGGTGCGCCAAAGCAGGTGCTGAAGGTGGTGGTGGGTTCGGTCACGCCTTTTTCAGTGCCAGCCACTTTAGCGGTGTAGCCTGACAGGAAATGGTACATGGCTTGCGAAGTGGTGAGCTTGGATACGGGCGGCAATACCCCAAAGGCATCACAGGTCAGCATAATGATATGCTTGGGGTGGCCTGCCTTGCCCGGATAGAGGGCATTCGGGATTTGCGTGATCGGATAGCTGGCACGGGTATTTTCGGTCAGGCTGCCATCATCCAGGTTCAGTTCACGGCTATCCATGTCCATCACCACGTTTTCCAGCACCGTACCGAAGGTATGGGTGGTGGCATAAATCAATGGCTCTGCTTCCGCCGACAGGTTGATGACCTTGGCATAGCAGCCGCCTTCAATATTGAATACGCCCTGGTCGCTCCAGCCGTGCTCGTCATCACCAATCAGCATGCGCTCCGGGTCAGCCGACAAGGTGGTTTTGCCCGTACCGGACAAGCCAAACAGGATGGCAACATCCCCTGACTTGCCGACATTGGCGGAGGCATGCATGGACATCACACCTTGCTGTGGCAGCAGGTAGTTCATGATGGAGAAAATGGATTTCTTGATTTCGCCCGCGTAATGCGTGCCGCCAATCAGTACCAGCCGTTGTGCGAAGTTGAGCAGCACGAATGCGCCTGAACGGGTTCCGTGGCGGGCTGGGTCAGCCTGCATGTCCGGGACGTGCAGCACAGTGAAACGTGGTTCATCCACCGCAAGGCTGCGGTTCAGCTCGGCTGGACGGATGAACATATTATCGGCAAACAGGGCATGCCATGCATTCTGGGTAATGATGCGCACCGGCAGTTCCGTGCTGGGGTCTGCACCTGCCAGCAAATCCTGCACGAAGATGTCCTTGCCTTGCAGGAAGGTTTGGGCATCAGCGAGGACGGCATTGAAACTGGCTTCCGTGATGCCCTTGTTGACCTCACCCCACCATACTTTGTCATGGCTGCCCGGCTCATCAACAATAAACTTGTCATTGGGTGCACGCCCGGTAAACGAGCCTGTATAAGCAACCAGGGTTCCACCCGTGCCAACGTGGGCTTCGCCACGGCGCATGGCGGCCTCATAAAGTGCAGGTGCAGAGAGGTTCCAGTAGATATGGTCTAGGTTGCCCAAACCCAAAGATGACTCCAGGTAGGCAGACAGGGTGGTGTTAGCCGTCATGATGTTTTCCATGCTTAAAAAAGTCGAAACTGCACTGATGTCGACAATGTTGATCCGGTCTTGTCAGTGAAGCCGCATAGTATAAGGGTTATAGCGGTGATTTGAAGTCAAATTCGCGGTGAAAGCCTGCATTTTTCATCTATTTTTGTGGATAGGTCGGTAGCGGTTTTTGTCATTATGTCGACAATGAGGGCTAATGATGGCTTGAACCCCTGATTCAAAGGGCTTTGGTTTTGGGCGCTTGTAAACACAGGTACAGGTGTGCATGTTTTATCGCGGTTTGTGGTATGCTCGCGTGCATGGAAAACCAATATTTAAGCCAAACTCGCTTTGATTCATTCCCTTTGGATGAACGCATACTCGCCTCCCTGCGTGAGGTCGGTTTTGAATTTTGCTCCCGTATCCAGGCTGAAACCTTGCCATTGGCGCTTGCCGGGCAGGATGTCACGGGGCAGGCACAGACCGGAACCGGCAAGACCGGTGCCTTTCTGGTTGCCGCCTTCCAGCGCCTGTTGGAGCAGCCTTTGCAACAAGCCGAGGCCGGGACAGTCCGCTGCCTGATCCTTGCCCCCACCCGTGAACTGGCGATCCAGATTGCCCGTGATGCCGAAGAGCTGGGCAAGCAAACTGGCCTGCGCAGTGTGCTGGTCTATGGTGGGGCAGGTTATGACAAGCAGCGCCGCCAGTTTGAAGCGCCCGTGGATGTGCTGATCGGCACACCGGGGCGGGTGATCGACTACTGGAAACAGGGGGTCTACCACTTCAAACAAGCCCAGGTGCTGGTGCTGGACGAAGCTGACCGCATGTTTGACATGGGCTTTATCCAGGACGTGCGCTTTTTGCTGCGCCGCCTGCCTGCCCCGGACAAGCGCCTGAACATGCTGTTCTCGGCGACGCTTTCGCAGAAAGTGCTGGAGCTGGCTTATGAGCACATGAACAACCCGGTTCCGGTGAAAATTGAAACGGATTCGGTTAGTGCCGACAATATTGTTGAGCATGTTTACTTCCCGGCAAACAATGAAAAAATCCCCTTGCTGGTGGGGCTGATCAACAAGTTGCAACCGTTCCGCGCCATTGTGTTCGTCAATACCAAGCACAGTGCGGAAAAGATTGATGCTTACCTGCTGGCCAATGGCATCAAGGGTGCGATGATTTCGGGTGATGTGCGCCAAAGCAAACGTGAGCGCCTGCTGGAGGAGTTCGGCGAAGGCAAGCATCAGGTGCTGATTGCCACTGATGTGGCAGCGCGTGGCCTGCATATCCCGGCGGTGTCGCATGTCTTCAATTTTGACTTGCCACAAATTGCCGAAGATTACGTCCACCGCATTGGGCGTACTGCCCGCGCAGGGGCTTCGGGTGAGGCGCATAGCTTTGCTTGTGAGGATACGGCGTTTTACCTGCCAGATATTGAAGAATACACCGGCAAATCTTTACCGGTGGTAGGTATCAGCCCGGATTTGCTGCCAGAGCTACAACGCCCGCCGCGTATTGTGCGTGCCAACCCGCATGGTCGGGATGAGCGGGGCGGCGGACGTGGAGGGCGCAATGACAACCGCCCACGCGACCGTGACCGGAAACCCTCCCAGCCCAAGGCTGACACCCCTGTTAACAAGGTACAGCCTGCCACCTCTCCGGCTGCTCCTGCACCGATGCCGATGGAAGTGCCGGTATTGCTGCAACCCCAGCCTGCTTCAGTGTCTGCCCAGACTACAAGTGAAGAGAAGAAACCCCGGCGGCGTAGGCGCAGGTCAGGAAAAAATGCTGCTGCCACGGCGGGTGGTGGGGAGTAGGGTATGTAAACGGTCGGGCTGAAGCCCGACTTACCACAGACGTTTCACGGTTTGGGTTGTGCTAAACTCTTGAGCAATCATTTCTTTGGGTTCAAGGGGTACACATGGCAACCACAGGGCAATCGCTTGAACACTTGGTTGCAAAAGATGCATAAAGGAGGTTTTGCCC
>CAXYXW010000054.1:0-17579 GCA_964293005.1 uncultured Thiothrix sp. | reverse complement strand
GTGCAGGGTTGGTGAAGGCTGGAACCCGCGCCAGTGCAGAGTGTGCAGGGTATGAAGGGTTAGTGTATTCCCCTGCAAAATTCAGAGTGACGGGTTAGGGAAGTGAAGGGTTCAGGGGAAGAACGCTCCTGAGGCTTCAGGAGCGTCCTTAGATGCAAAAGCAGCAAACAAACCGTTGTGGAAAAAATTCCCCAACGGGGTTTAGAGGAAGGAACTACCAGCGTGATCCTTGAACAGTTCGGCATTGCGCACATACCCCTTAACCGTCTGTACGCTTTTGTGGCGGGACACGTCCATAATCTTGAACAGGTTAGCGCCTGCCTCTGCCGCACTGGTGATAAAGCCGCTACGCAAGCTATGCCCTGCAAATTGGTCGGGATTCAGGCCAGACGCTGAAGCATAGCGTTTCACTATTTCTGCAATGCTCTTGTCACTGATGGCTTGTTGCCGCAAGTTGCCGCCCTTGGTGATCGGCCTGAACAATGCGCCCCCAACAATACCAGCCGATTGGATGTAATCTTGCAGGATGCCGACCACGTTCAGCCGCCCGTTATAGATGGCGATGGTTTGCCCTTCGCCCTCCTGGTCGGTTTTGGATTTGCGGATAGTGACTTTCAGGCCATCCGCCACCACCTCAATATCCTCTACCTGCAAAGCCGCCAATTCGGAACGCCGGAATGCACCAGCGAACCCAAGCAGCAAAACTGCTTTGTCACGCTTGCCTTGCAAGGCCTTGCTGTCGCATTGGGCAATCATCTGGTAAATCTTATCGACAGTCGCCGCCGCCTTCTTTTCGACTTTTGCGCCCGTGGTACGTCTGACACCTTTCAGGGTGGCACTCACCAGTTTGTGAGCAGTCGGTGATTCGTGTCCAGCCGCTTCATGGGCAAACTTGATTGCCGCAATGCGCCGGTTCAGTGTCGATGGGGAAATACCATCATTGGCTTGGTCTGCCAAAAAGTTGGCAATGGTTGCTGGTGTGGCTGGCATTGGACAAATGCCCTGAGCTTCGCACCAACCGGCAAAAATCCGGGCATCAGATTGGTAGGCTCGTCTGGTCGCCGCTGATGTCGACTCGATGACGAATTGCTTTGTTTGCTCCCCCAGCTCCCTGACGGTCAAAGATGTGTTGTGTGTGGTGGTCAAAATACCCATATTTACTACCCTTTATTAGTTCCGAGAATAATACTTATCGGAAGTAATAATAATATTTGTAGCTTTGCGTAGCAAGGGGTATCAGGACGTAATAGAAGGTTACGGTTTGTCGATGTTGTGCAGGGTTGGTGAAGGCTGGAACCCGCGCCAGTGCAGAGTGTGCAGGGTATGAAGGGTAAAAACGCAATACGAAAAAAGGCTTTTGAATGAAAAATTCAGAAGCCTTGAGAAGCCGCCCTACCCGTTTGTAAATTTGATCCTAAGCCATTGATTTTACTTGGATGCCATTGTAAGTATTAGTGCATTTATTAACTATCTGAAAATAATTCAAGTTATTGTTTTTAATGAAAAAAATCAGAAAAATACCCCTTGCGGGATCTGCAATTGCATGAAGAGACAGAAACAGGGACAAGCCAACCCGCTACTATTTAACCGTAACGAAAAACATAACTTTTTTCAGGCGAAACCACCGAAAACGTCTACACTCATTATCGCAGCCTAATGGCGTGGAAGGCCGTTAGGCTGCATAAACTGAACTCAATCAGACAGCATGGAAAGCTACCTTCGGGATGCCAGGGATGGCCTTATTTCCAATCCGACACACCGCCCGGCACGCCTTTTACTCACATGGCATTAGCGGTAAGCACTTAGGGAAAACAGGTTATCACGCTTGGCAGTGGCTTGTTCAGCGGTTAAGACGGGCTTTTTTCCGCCATCAGCCTCCTCAAGAACCTGGCGGGTCTTGTCTTCCAGCGTTTTCAGAAGGTTACGTGCATTCTCCAAGCCTGCCTGCAAGTCTGCACACATCTCGTCGGTAATGTCGACCGTCTTTGCCAAACGGTCTACTT
This sequence comes from uncultured Thiothrix sp., assembly GCA_964293005.1. Taxonomy (GTDB): domain Bacteria; phylum Pseudomonadota; class Gammaproteobacteria; order Thiotrichales; family Thiotrichaceae; genus Thiolinea. The sequence goes on along the minus strand of CAXYXW010000054.1, from coordinate 15,576 downwards.
GCAGCTTGTCAACCTGCTCAAATTGTTGGCGGATACGCTGGTTCATCGCTGAACCCTGCTCGTTCTGGGTACGCAAATTGGCAAGGTGTTGACGGGTTTCTGCCAATCCGGCATGCACTTCCTGCCTTGCCACATCGGTGGCCTGGAATACGCCAGCAAAATACTCATGTGCATGCTGCTCCAAACCCTGAATCTCCTTGGAGAAATGCGCAAATATACCCTCAGCACGCTGTTGCTGTTCCTGCATCCCTGACAGGGTTTTGCTGGATTCGCGCAACATCGCTTCCAGTTGGGAATTGATTTCCGTAGCCAAGCGGGCATTTTCCTGCTGGGCAGAAAATTGTGATTTTTGGTGTTCAACCAGCTTCTGGGTAAAGCCCTGCGCCATTTTTTCCTGTTCACGCAACCGGGTCAGACCCTCATCCACCTGCGTCAGACCAGAGGTCAATTTCTTGTGAACATTGCGCACCGTTTCAACCGTATCGCTCAGTTGCTCATCCCAATAGGTTTGCACATACTGGATACGGTCGCCCAACTGGGTAGAAATCGCACGCAGCTCATTCTCCGCTTCTTTGGCACGCCCAATGGCACGTTCAGCATCCTCAGCCACCGTGCGGCTGGTCTGGCTTTCACGGTTGATCTGCTCCACACGGCTTTTCAATTGCGCTGTCAAATAATCAGCATCCTGCGCACCATGCTGGATGGTATTGAGTATTTGCGCAATGCGTTGCTGATCCTGCTCCGCACTAACACGGATTTTACGCACTTCATGCGTATCGCGCTGATGCACTTGCGGGCGCAACAGCAGCAATGCACCCAAAGCTGCCATCAACGCGATTGCGATGATGACAACATCAATGATATTTACCATGAGTTAGCCTGTATCGTCTTGTTGTGATCTATAGTTTAAGCTTGGCGTATTGATTGCAAAAATTCCAACACACTTAACATAAACTTAGTTAGATGAACAGCAGCTTAGTTCACAATCCGGCAAAGCTATCCCCCGTAAACCCTGGTTTCCGCACCAGGAGGTAGGTTTTCCTGAAGCCGGTCAAGTGGTAAGTCGCCTGTTCAGCGAGTGCACCTGCACCGGTATAGAAGTCCAACCGCCCTGGCCCCTGAATAGCCTTACCGCGATCCTGGGCAAACAACAAGCGCCAATCAGCCCCAACGATTTGCCCCTTGTGGTCTATGCGGGGAATTTCCGCCAACAAAACAGCTCCCAAGGGGATAAACCGGTCATCAACCGCTACCGTATGCCAAGGGATGACACCCATGCCGGTTGAAGTACGCGGGCGGCTTTTGGTGAACTTGAAGAATATATACCTCGGATTATGGTGCAAGACTTCAGCAATCCTGTCTGGATGCTGATGCAACCAATCCCGCATACGCTCATTGCTCAGGCTCCCACCATAGCCTTGGTTGCGTAGATAACGCCCAATGCTGGCATGATGGCTATTGTTACTGGCGGCAAAATCCATGAATGACTCACTGCCGTCCTCAAAACGGGCAATCGCGGAACCCTGGATGTGAGCAAAATACAAATTAACCGGATCGTTCGTCCAGCCGATCTCCAAACCTCGCCCCCGTAACGCCCCGGCATCAATTTGGGCACGGGTCAGGCTACGCTCCGCCCAACGGGGTGGCGCATAAATCGGAAAGCGGTACTCCGCATTCGGTGTACGCCTGACCTGGATCTGGGGCGTAAAATACCCGGTGTATTCGGCATGTCCAGGACGCTGTTTTGAGTAAATTTCCCTCAAATAAAAACGCTCCAAAAACGCATAAGGGGAATAATTCCCCTCCCATGAGAGCAGCTCCTGGGCTGTTTGCAATAAAGCCCCATTAGAAACATTAGCCCAACCTGTCGCAACCTGGGTTTGCTGGTTCTTGGTACGCAGGTATTTGACCTGTTGCAGCAAGCCCTCCCTGCTTTCAGCAGAGCGGATGATGCAGGCATCCAGAGATACAACTCCCGCACGACAGCCCCCCGAGGGAAGCTTTGGCGCGGAAAAGGGATTGGCATAACCAGCATGCACCGGTCGCTGTGGGGTCGGCACAAGCACATCAGCGTAGGACGTGGTTGTGTTTATTTCAACATCGGGAGCCATATAGTCTCCCCAGGGGAGAACTCCGGCCTCCAAGCAAGAGCCACATCCAAGGCTCAGTGCAGCCAGGAGCATTAGCGCAGTTTTGTGTTTTTTCACTGCCGACACCTATCCGCTTTGTTTTTATTATTGTTCGGGGTTGTGCGGATTATCCTCCTCCCAACCCAGTCAGGAAAGGGATGAACGGACGTATCTGATCAATGGCGTTTTTCTTGGGGAAAATATGCCCGCTTGACGCTACTAGCCAAATATTTTATCATGCCAAGATAAGTTATATTAATAATCGCAATGCTGCCACACCAGCAGCCCTGCATTGATTCTCGGGCTTGATAATAAAAACAACAGGATACTTTTATGTCCCATCGTACTATCAGGAGTGTGCGATTTCTGGTTGTGGGCGCAATCGTTGCGTGCGGCCTACCTGCTCAGGCTGCTCTGACACTGAACTCCGCCCCCACTGCTGCTGATATGCGTCTCGTGCTTGACGGGCCAGGTCTAGCACTCGAAAACCTGAAAATAACCAAGGGAATCAAAGGTCAATACGGTATTTTCACTGGCGGTGAAGACCCCGTTGGGACTGACCCCACGCTCAGTATTGCTGATGGCCTGTTTATGAATACCGGCAATACCGGCAGCATCCTTGGCCCCAATAGCAAAAAAGACTACACCTACAACACGACGACCCAATACGCCGATATTGACCTGACGCGGCTATCGGTCAATGCCATCTATGACCCTGCCATCATTGAATTTGACATGATCCCGGAAGGCGACCGGGTGAACTTCCTGTTGGTGTTTGGCTCGGATGAGTACCCCGAATATGTGTGCAGTAAGTTCAATGATGTCTTCGGCCTGTTTGTTTCGGGGCCGGGTTTAACCGGGACAAAAAATGCAGCTTTTTTGCCCGATACCCAATACGCCATTGCGGTCAATAACGTCAATGCGGGTCAAGCAGGCAGCAAGAAAGACGGAGCAGCTTGCCAATTGGGTAACTCGCTGTATTTCAAGGATAATGGTGATGGCTCCGGCAAACAGGGGACACAACTGGATGGTTTCACCACCCCCATTACCGCCTCCCTGGGCGGACTCCAACCCAAACAGCGTTACCACATCAAGCTCGCGCTGGCGGATGCAGGCGATCAGGCTTATGATTCTGCGGCCTTCTTCAAGTGGCTGACCAGCACCTCATCTACTGAGGTGGACTTGTCCCTAAAAGGTGCAGCATCCACGACAAAACCAGATAAAAATGGCTATGTTGATATTACCTACACCATCACCAACCACTCAGCCAATGCAACCCGTCTGGTCACAGCCAACATTGAGCTACCTGCCGGGGTAAGTTTGATGGGTGAAGACTCCGGCGGTTTGTTTGATCCCATTAGTGGTGAGTGGACGGTTGGCAATGTGGCAGCAAAAGGAACCCGCACCCTGCAACTGCGTACCAAGGTGGGTACAGACCTCAGCTACCGGATTCCAGCCGAGTTGACCTACGCATTTAATGAAGACCCTGACTCCACCCCGTATAACCGTTTGGCAAAACCCAATGAGGATGACACCTCAGTCCTGTTGCTGACAACCATCTCCAACGTTCCACCCAGCATTACGACCAATAACAGCGCACCGACACATAGCATTTCCATCCCAGAAAACACCAGCAGTGCCGTCCTTGATTACTCAGCGACCGATACCGAAGGGGAAGCTGAAGGCAAAGGCTTGGTCTGGAATTTGGGCGGAGGGCAGGACGATGCCTTGTTTAACCTGGATGGTACGGGTCTGCTCCGCTTCAAATCCCCGGCTGACTTTGAAAAACCACTGGATCAAGGGGCTGATAACCAGTACCAAACCCTGATCAAGGTCTGTGATAGCTACCAGTCCTGTGACCAACAAACATTAACTGTCTCAGTCACTGACCTTGAGGAAGATCGTGATCACGATGGCTTGAACGATGATGATGAACTCCGCATTGGCAGCAACCCTGACAATCCAGATACTGATGGCGACGGCCTGGATGACAAAACCGAGGCAGGTGATTTAACCCTCAGCCCCCCTGATCTGGACGGTGACAATAAACCCAATATCCTGGATACAGATGATGATGGGGATGGCATCCCGACTATCGACGAGAACCACAATGGCGGCACGGCAGCAGATGATGATACCGACCAGGATGGCTCACCCGACTATTTGGACACGGATGATGACAATGATGGCATCCTGACCAAAAGCGAAAATTATAATGGCGGTACAGCCCTCGATGACGATACCGACAAGGATGGCATACCCAATTACCGGGACACCGATGATGACGGTGACAGCATCCCGACCCGTGATGAAGGCAGCACCGACACCGATGCGGATGGCACTGCCAACTTCCTGGATACGGATGATGACAATGATGCTGTCCCGACTGCCCAGGAAAACCATAATGGTGGTACATCAGCGGATGATGACACCGACAAGGATGGCAAGGCCGATTATCTCGATACGGATGACGATGGTGATGGCATCCTGACCCAACAGGAAAACTTCAATGGCGGTACACCTGCCGATGATGATACCGATCAGGATGGCAAGCCCAACTATGCCGACACGGATGATGACAATGATGGTGTCTTGAGCCTTTATGAAAACTATAACGGCAGCACACCTGCTGATGACGATACCGACAAGGATGGCACAGCGGATTACCTGGATGTTGACGATGACGGGGATGGCAAAGCCTCTGCTGCTGAAGGCAATGACCCGAATGGCGACCACAAGCCGGACGATGCACTGGATGCCGATACTGACAAAATACCGAATTATCTCGACCTGTACGACCAACATGACCCGGCAAAAGACAATGATGGAGATGGACTGACCAATGGCGAAGAAGCCATCCTCGGTTCTAACCCGGATGACCCGGATAGTGACCGGGATGGCTTGCCGGACAAGCTGGAAATTGGCAGCGTGGGAACACCAACTGACTCAGACCATGATGGTAAGCCTGATCTGATCGACCCGGATGATGATAACGACGGCGTGCCGACGGTGGATGAGAATCAGGGCAGTAGTACCCCCAAAACCGATTCAGATGCTGATGAAACACCCGACTATTTGGATACGGATGATGATAATGATGGCGTGCCGACTGTTAAGGAAAACTACAATGGCGGCACACCCAAGGATGATGATACCGATAAGGATGGCAAACCTGACTATCTGGATACGGACGATGACAATGACAGCATAGCCACATGGTATGAAAACTATAATGGCAACACATCCACCGATGACGATACCGACAAAGATGGCAAACCTGACTACCTGGACACGGATGATGACAATGATGGCCTGCTAACCCTGATTGAGCGCCCTGACCCGAATGGGAATGGCAACCCTGATGATGGTCAGGACTCGGACAAGGACAAGCTGCACGACTACCGTGACATGGATGATGATAATGACGGCAGGTTGACCAAGGATGAAAAGCCTGACCCCAACAAGGATGGCAACCCTGCGGATGCGGCGGATGACGATCTGGATACGATAGTCGATTACCTTGATCCGGTGGTCACGCCCTTTATCCGCCTGAGTATGCGGGCGTTACTGCAAGGAGCCTACAACAACACTTCCGGGTTGATGGAAGACGATTTGCGTAAAAAAGGCTATCTCCCAACTGCCCAGCCGTATGGTTCATTGGGTGACTCGTTTGGCTATACCAACTCGCCTTATGCAGCGTCGCCCTTCAGCCATGCAGGATCAGAAAAACTTACCGATAAAGTTGCAACCGTGACTGGCAATGATGCCATTGTTGACTGGATGCTGATCGAAATCCGCGATAAGGCAGACCCCAGCAAGCGGGTGGCAACACGGGCAGGCATCTTGCAACGGGACGGGGATGTGGTCGATGCAGCAACCGGCTCACCTGAAATCCTCATCCATGAGGTCGCTCCCGGTGATTATTATGTGGTCGCTAGCCACCGTAACCACATGGGCGTGATGACGGCAACACCCGTTGCCTTGTCGCCGGTCAGTACCCTGTATGACTTTACCAAGCCGAGCACGCCCGTCTATGGTAAAAATGCCCGGATCAGCAGTACGACCCTTGCGTTGATGCGGGCAGGTGATGTCAACAACAGCAGTACGCTGATTGTTTCGGGGCCTGGTAATGATGTAAACGTTATTCTCGGAGCCTTATTGATTGCGCCGGGTAATGCAGGCGTGAATTCGTCCTACCAGTTGCTGGGGTATTTCGCCACCGATGTCAATCTGGATGGGGCAACCATTTACGCAGGCCCCAACAACGATGCCAACCTGATGCTGGGGAATGTCTTGATGCATCCTGACAATACGACCTTCAACTCCAACTATATTGTTAATGGTACAGTGCCCAAGTACAAATAACTTACCAATAACGGAGTGGTTGCGGTGACAGGATAGCTTGACTATAGTAACCCGCTTATTTACTGGCTTTACACAAGCCCGCACCGGTTGCGGGCTTATGTTTTAGGAGACACCATGTCCCAAACTGATTCCCTGACCGCCCTGTCACTCAAGGGGTTACATGACGGTATTCAGGCAGGCACATTTTCCGTAATGGAAGTCACAGATGCCTATCTGGAACGCATTACCCGCTTCAACGGGGAGCTGAATGCTTTTATTACCATCCTGCGTGACGATGCCCGCCAACAGGCGCAAGCCATTGATAACCGCATCCGTGCCGGTGAGTTGGATAGCCCACTCGCCGGTGTGCCGTATGCACTGAAAGACCTGTTCTGCACGGAAGGTGTCCTCACCACCTGCGGCTCGAACATGCTTGCCAATTTTGTCGCCCCCTATGATGCACATGTCGCCGGAAAGCTCAAAGCGGCGGGCGGGGTGTTACTGGGCAAGAACAATATGGACGAGTTCGCGATGGGTTCATCCAATGAAAACTCGGCCTCTGGCCTAGTGCGCAACCCGTGGGATACCGGGCGGGTTCCGGGCGGCAGCTCCGGTGGTGGGGCGGCTGCGGTAGCAGCACGCTTGTCGCCAATGGTATTGGGAACAGATACCGGCGGTTCCATCCGCCAACCCGGTTCATTCTGTGGCGTTACCGGCATCAAACCAACCTACGGGCGCATTTCCCGTTACGGCATGATTGCCTATGCCTCCAGCCTCGACCAGGGTGGGCCAATGGCAGTATCGGCGGAAGATTGTGCGCTCACCCTGAACGTGATTGCCGGGTTTGATGAACGCGACTCAACCAGTGCCGAAGTTGCCGTCCCAGACTATACCGCCACCCTCAATGACTCCATCCAGGGCTTGCGAATTGGCTTGCCAAAAGAGTTTTTCGCTGCCGGACTAGACCCACAAGTCGCTGCTGTGATTGAGCGGGCGGTCAAGGAATTTGAACAGCGCGGAGCCATCATCAGGGAAGTCTCCTTGCCGAACTCCAGCCTTGCCATCCCGGTCTATTACATTATTGCCCCGGCAGAAGCCTCCTCGAACCTGTCACGCTTTGATGGCGTGCGTTTCGGGCATCGCTGCCACAACCCGCAAGACCTGCTCGACCTGTATAAACGCAGCCGCTGGGAGGGTTTTAGTGATGAAGTCAAACGCCGTATTATGATTGGCACGTATGCCTTGTCCGCAGGCTACTATGATGCTTATTACCTGAAAGCCCAACAAGTACGCCGCCTGATCAAACAGGACTTTGTGGATGCCTTCAAGGATGTCGATGTGATCATGGGGCCCTCTGCCCCAACGACCGCGTTCCGTATTGGTGAGAAAACCGACGATCCGGTCGCCATGTACCTGGCAGATGTATACACCATCCCCACCAGCCTTGCCGGATTGCCAGGCATGACCTTCCCGATTGGCTTTGCCACCGATGGTTTGCCGGTCGGGATGCAATTGGTCGGCAATTACTTCCAGGAAGCGCGGATGTTGAACATCGCCCACCAGTACCAACAACACAGCGACTGGCACTTGCAAATGCCAGCCCGCTTTGCGTAAGGGGGATATGCACATGGAATGGGAAACTGTCATCGGGCTGGAAATCCACGCCCAGCTTGCGACCCACAGCAAGATTTTCTCTGGCTCCCCGACTGCTTATGGCGCAGAGCCAAATACACAAGCAAGCCTGGTTGACCTCGGCATGCCCGGTGTATTGCCGGTGCTGAACAAAAAAGCGGTGGAAATGGCAATCCGCTTGGGGCTGGCTATCAATGCCAACATTACGCCGAAATCTGTCTTTGCCCGCAAAAACTATTTCTACCCTGACTTGCCCAAGGGCTACCAGATCAGCCAGTATGAGCTGCCCGTGGTAGCGAATGGTCATATGGACATTGAGCTGGAAGACGGCAGCAGCAAACGGGTGGGCATTACCCGCGCCCATTTGGAAGAAGATGCGGGCAAGTCCCTGCATGAAGACTTCCAAGGGCAGACCGGTATTGACCTGAACCGGGCTGGCACGCCGTTGCTGGAAATCGTTTCCGAACCCGACATGCGCAATGCCAAGGAAGCGGTAGCCTACATGAAAAAGCTGCATGCACTGGTGCGTTATCTGGGCGTGTGCGATGGCAATATGCAGGAAGGCTCGTTCCGCTGCGATGCCAACGTCTCGGTGCGCCGTCCGGGGCAACCATTTGGAACCCGTGCCGAGATCAAAAACCTGAACTCGTTCCGCTTTATCGAACGTGCCATCAACCACGAGGTTGAACGCCAGATTGACCTGATCGAATCCGGTGGCAAAGTCGTGCAGGAAACGCGCCTGTATGACCCTGACCGCAATGAAACCCGCTCGATGCGCAGCAAGGAAGATGCCAACGATTACCGTTACTTCCCTGACCCGGACTTGCTGCCGGTGGAAATTACCCCCGCTGATATTGAAGCAGTGCGGGCAACACTGCCAGAGCTACCGGAGGTCAAAAAGCAGCGCTTCATGGCTGAATATGGCCTCAGCAGCTACGATGCTTCTGCCTTGACACAAAGCCTGGAGCTGGCGGATTACTTTGAAACCACAGCCAAGGGTTGTAACGATGCCAAGCTGGCTGCCAACTGGTTGATGGGCGGCTTTGCTGCCATGCTCAACAAGCATGAACTCGACATCAGCGCCTCCCCTGTACCTGCTGCTGCCCTCACCGGGCTGCTGGTACGTATCAAGGACAATACCATTTCCAGTTCAGCAGCCAAGGATGTTCTGGATGCACTGTGGAATGGTGAAGGCAGCGCCGACGAAATCATCGAGAAAAAGGGACTGAAACAGATCAGCGATACCGGAGCCATTGAGGCCATGATCGACGAGATCATCAGCAACAACCCAGGGCAAGTGGCGGAATACCGCAGTGGCAAGGATAAGGTCTTTGGATTCTTTGTCGGTCTGGCGATGAAAGCTTCCAAAGGCAAAGCCAACCCAGCCACCGTCAACGCGATTCTGAAAAGTAAATTGGCGGGCTAAGGAGATTGAGAGATGGCTATTAGTGAAGCAGAAGTAAAGAAAGTCGCGCATTTGGCGCGGCTGGCACTGCCCGACGATATGCTGGATGACTATGTTGCCAAGCTATCCAATGTATTGGATTTGGTGGCACAATTGAATGCAGTGGATACAACCGGCATCGAACCGATGGCTCACCCGCTGGATACGGTGCAACGCTTGCGTGAGGACGTGGTAACGGAAAGTAATCACCGGGAAAAATACCAGCGTGTCGCCCCGGAAACGGAAGATGGCTTGTATTTGGTGCCCAAGGTGATTGAATAAGGGTGCATTGCCTCCCGGAGGAACAGGGGTAGACAGTATAAACTGGATACCCCTTGGTATCAGCAGCGGGGATACACGGATCGGCATATTGCCGTGACCTTCAACCCCCTTGCAAGGAGTACGCCCCCATGAACCCCATTGACCACGCGACTGCCCCTTCCCCCCGCCCACGCCGCGCCCGTAGTAACCGGCGAGCTGAAATCCTCACCCAAGCCAATATGCCCGCTTACCTCAAGCGCCATATCCCGCTGTATGACTTGCTGGCCGTCGACGGGCTGGAAGCCATCGAGCGGCATGCCGACATTATCTTGCAGGAGTTTGGTATCCAGTTCCGGGGCGATGAAGAGGCCGTGCGCCTCTTTGTCGAGGCCGGAGCAGAGGCCAACGGGGAGATTGTGCATTTCCCACCGGGACTGGTGCAGCAACTGGTGGCACAAGCCCCGCGTGAATTCATCCACCATGCCCGTAATCCTGCCCGCTCGGTAATGATTGGCGGGGATAATGTTGTGTTTGTCCCGGCTTATGGTTCACCGTTTGTTTCTGACCTTGATCAGGGTCGCCGCTACGGGACACTGGAAGACTTCCAAAACTTTGTCAAACTGGCGTGGCTTTGCCCTTACATCCACCATTCCGGTGGCACAATCTGTGAGCCGGTCAATATCCCGGTCAACAAGCGCCATCTGGATATGCTCTATGCACACATGCGCTATTCTGACAAGGTTTACCTGGGTTCCATTACCAGCCCAGAGCGGGCGGCAGACTCCATCGCCCTGTCGCGCATCCTGTTCGGGGAAGAGTTTGTGCGCAATCACTGCGTCGTCATGGGCAATGTCAATTCGACCTCACCCTTATTGTTCGATGGCGATGTCACCAAGGTTATCCGCACTTATGCTGCTGCGGGGCAAGGGATGATCATTTGCCCCTTTGTACTGGGTGGTGCGATGGGGCCCGTCACCCCGGCAGGAGCCATTGCCCAAGCGCATGCAGAAGCCATGGTCGGGATGGCACTGGCGCAATTGGTGCATCCGGGTGCACCTGTCATTTACGGCAACTTCCTCACTACCCTGTCCTTGCGGAATGGCTCGCCGACCTTTGGTCAGCCCGAAGCCAGCCTCGCTTATTTCGCCATTGGTCAATTGGCACGGCGGGCAGGTGTACCGCTACGCTGTGGCGGTGCATTCACTTCTGCCAAGGTCAGTGATTTCCAGGCGGGTCAGGAAAGTGCCGATGCCCTCACACCTGCACTCATGTCAGGGGCGAACTGGGTCTTACATGCCGCTGGTTGGCTGGAGGGTGGCCTGACAATGGGCTATGAGAAATTTATCCTGGATGCCAACCGGCTGGGCATGATGGCACGTATGATGCAAGGTTTGGCGCTGGATGAGAATGCATTTGCACTCGACTCCTACCGCCAGCGCCAACAGCACAATGAGCACTTCCTCGGGACAGCGCACACCCTCAGTAATTACAGTGATGTGTTTTATGAATCCAGCACAGCGGATAGCAGCTCCTTCGAGCAATGGGAACAGGATGGCAAACTGACTGCCGAGCAACGTGCCAATGCACTCTGGAAACGCCAATTGGCAGAGTACGTTGCACCGCCGATTGACCCTGGCGTGGATGAGGCATTGCAGGCATTTATCCGTGAACAAAAAGCCGCAAAAGCGGACATGTGGTATTAATGCAAGCCAAGCCCTGCTGGCGATTCGCTTGCATGGCAAGCTCCTACAGAAGATGTTTCGTGCACGTTCCTAAGCAGCAGGTATTATTATGAATCCAGCCCATGACCCGCTTTTGCAGCCATTCCAGCTCAAGCACCTGACCTTGCGTAACCGCATCATGACCACGGCACACGAGCCAGCTTACCCGGAAGATGGCCTGCCGAAAGCCCGTTACCGGGCGTATCATGTCGAGCGGGCGCGGGCGGGGATTGCCCTGACTATGACGGCTGGATCAGCCAGTGTTGCCAAAGACAGCCCTCCGGCGTTTAACAATATCCTCGCCTACAAGGATGAGGTTGTACCACACCTGCGTGACCTGGTTGATGCCTGCCATGAGCACGGGACAGCCGTCATGATCCAGCTCACCCATTTGGGCAGGCGCACGCACTGGGGTCGCGGGGACTGGCTGCCCGTCGTCACCCCCTCCCACCACCGTGAGGCGGCACACCGCGCGTTCCCGAAAAAGATCGAAGACTGGGATATGCAACGCATTATCCGCGACTATGCTGATGCAGCCGAACGTATGCAGGCAGCAGGCATGGATGGCATTGAACTGGAGGCTTATGGGCACTTACTCGACCAGTTCTGGTCGCCCCTGACCAACACACTGGATGCGCCTTACGGTGGCTCACTCGATAACCGCCTGCGCTTTAGCTTTGAGGTGTTGGCAGCGATCCGTGAACGGGTTGGGCAGGCGTTTATTGTCGGTATCCGCAATGTGGCGGATGAAATGCATGCGGCAGGCATCAGCCGGGCGGAAGGGGTCGAGATTGCCCTGCGCCTGCGTGATTCTGGCATGGTTGATTTCCTGAACATTATCCGGGGGCGCATTGATACCGACCCCGCCCTGACGGATGTGATCCCGGTACAAGGCATGCGCAACTCGCCACACCTGGATTTTGCCGGGGAGGTGCGGGCAGCCAGCCATTTTCCTGTCTTTCATGCGGGCAAAATCCCTGATCTGGCGACTGCCCGCCATGCGATTGCCAGCGGCAAACTGGATATGGTCGGCATGACACGGGCACACATGGCAGACCCGCATATCGTGCGCAAACTGCTTGCCGGGCAAGAGGAGGACATCCGCCCTTGTGTCGGGGCTACCTATTGCCTAGACCGCATTTATCAGGGTGGGGAAGCGTTGTGCATTCATAACCCGGCGACCGGGCGCGAGTTGGAAATGCCGCATACCCTGAGCCAGGCAGCCGTGCGCCAGCATATCGTGGTGGTCGGTGCAGGCCCAGCCGGGCTGGAGGCAGCGCGGGTTGCCGCCGAGCGGGGGCATCAGGTTACGGTATTGGAAGCCGCCAGCGAAGCGGGTGGGCAAGTTCGCCTGTCGGCACTCAGCCCAAGGCGGCGTGAGATGCTCAGTATTATTGACTGGCGTTTGGCGCAATGCAGCAAGCATGGCGTGCAATTCCACTACAACCAATGGGCTGAAGCGGATGATGTCTTGGCTTTGCAACCGGATGTGGTGATTATTGCGACTGGCGGGCTACCCCATACCGACGTTTTGGCACAGGGTAACGAGCATGTGGTTTCAAGCTGGGACATCCTGTCAGGTGGGGTGAAACCGGGGCGGAATGTGTTGCTGTACGATGATGCAGGCGACCATGCTGCCCTGCAAGCGGCTGAAGTGATTGCTGCCAGCGGTGCACGCCTGGAAATCATGACCCCTGACCGCACCTTTGCCCCGGAAGTGATGGGCATGAACCTCGTGCCGTATATGCGCAGCCTGCAACAACAGGCCGTGACGTTTACCGTAACCTTCCGCCTGCAAGCCGTCGAGCGGGTGGCAAACGGCTTCAGGGCGCTGGTCGGCAGCGACTATGGCGATTGGCAACACGAGCGTTTGGTGGATCAGGTGGTGGTCAACCACGGAACCCTGCCACTGGATGAGCTGTATTTTGCCCTTAAACCCTTGTCGCGTAATCGGGGCGCAGTCGACTACAACGACTTGCTGGTAGGCAAACCGCAGACCCTAGCCCATAACCCAACAGGGACTTTCCGCCTATACCGGATTGGCGATGCCATCGCAGCCCGCAATACCCACGCCGCGATTTACGATGCATTGCGGTTGGTGAAGGATATTTAAGGAACCTGCCCAACCCTAATTTTAATTAATTAAGTGATATTATGAAAAACTTATTAGGAATACTTTTATTGACAATTCTATCCGGTTGCTCGTTTGAGTCCGGCGATGGTGTTGAACCTACTAAAATTGAAGTTGTTGGTGATACCCTATTCTTCGAGGGTGGGCTTAATGATGAGACAATCACACAGGCTATGAGCCAAGTACAAAATCGCTCAATCAAGCGCCTTAACTTACGCAGCTTCGGGGGTGACATCATACCCAGCATAAAATTCGCCCGTTGGATTAGGGATAATAAAGTCGATGTTGAGATAAACGAAATTTGTTTTTCATCCTGTGCCAATTATTTATTCCCAGCGGGAATTAATAAATATATTTCTGAAAAAGACCTCATCGGCTGGCACGGTGGAGCCTATCAAGTTACATTTGATACGATGCAATTTGATGATCCTGAAGCTAAAAAAGCCTTGGAACTCTATATGACTGAATCCCGAAAAATGGAAACGGAACTGTATCAATATTTAGGAGTAAACCCCAAACTACCCACCATGGGTCAAGAGGATGCTTACCGTTGCCAAAAAAATGGCGAACAAGGTTGGTATTACTCAGTTTCTGATTTAAATAAGTTAGGTGTTGATAATATCGTGCTGACCGATGGGCAATGGAATCCTGCGCTTTATCACTCAAATCTATGCCAGGTCATATTGCCAATGTGATACCCTGAAATGACCGTCTATTTTTACAACTGGCTCAGCAACTTGCTGAAGCCTTTTAATTTTGGAGTACAGCCTTGAAACAGGGATTGGGAATGGTAACTTGTGTTGCCACGGTTTTATTGTTGGCAGCACAGCATGTAGCTGCACAGACCTCATTCGATTCACCGCGTGAATTTGTTATGGATCAGGCATGTGATGCTTATACCTCCTTGCGCAAACAAACCGGGGCAGAGCCCTTGCCGGTTGGTCAGACCTATACGGCGGTGGGCGAAAACAAACAACCCGATGCTACCCATACACTGATACAACTGGGCAGTGGGCAAAAATGGGTCGCCTTAACTTGCGGGCACTATACCGGCGCAGCACCAATACCCGCTGCCACCAACCGGGACGGGGCAAGCTGTTTGCCATTTTTTGATAACACTGATAATCCGGTCGCCATCAAAGTGGGTGGCAAAGCCGATATTACCCCACCCGCCCCAACCATTGATGCCTTCGGGCAAGCACTGAATACGACATGCGGGGCAGCAGGCAAATCGGTATCACCCGAAGAATTCAAAAGCCTATTACGCAGCCACCCGGATGTATTAGGGCGCATCCAGGCCTTTACCCAAGGCAAAGTTTATGCTGACCGCCCAGCACAGACGACGGTAGAGGGCTACCTGAATGACTTGACGGAAGCCTGGTTTGCCGTACATGCCTTTGACCATATTTTCTGTGGCGAACCCGAAGGAAACGGCCCGATTGGTGGACTACATTATGTCGGGCGTTATGTGCAATTACAGCAGAGCGGCGAAGCCTGCCGGATGGACAACTTCCGCCAAAATGAAGTCGTACCGGGGGTCATTTACTCGATGGGAGCCATCATGAAAACACCGGCTGGTGGTCTGGCTCGCTCCTCCATTAAAGGCTATGGCCTCACCCTGAGTGCTGAAGACATCCTGAAAGCAGCCACCCGCGCCTTTGCGGAAAACCCAACCCAAAGCGCGGATAAAAGCACGGCTTGCCTATTGCCGCTGGGTGATGATGGCAAGCAATTCACGACCGTATTTGTACGGCGCAAGTCTGGCATACGCACATTTTATCCTGATGCGACCCCCGCAGTCGACGATCCCGCCTGTGTTGCTGGCTTCAGCTTATAAAAGGCTACTGAATCCACAACCTCCTCTGTACACGACAATTTTCCTAGTCACTGGGTTTCAAGACCAATTTGACGTTG
>CAXYXW010000053.1:0-18220 GCA_964293005.1 uncultured Thiothrix sp. | reverse complement strand
TACCGGAACTGGTGGCAATACCGGAACTGGTGGCAATACCGGAACTGGTGGCAATGATACGACCGTCGTCAATGATGAAGGTGAAAACCTCAGCTATCCGTTGCAATACAGCGATGACGGGTTAACGCTTGTCATGGGTAATCGCAATAATAATTTGCAGATACGCAGCGGCATGACAGATGACTTGATACAAACCCTTCCTAGCTTTCATGAATGGACTCAAGCATTAGCATACGACTCTGAAAAAAATCAATTTGCCAGTGCTGGGCGTGATAACTCGATTCGTGTTTGGTTCAACAATGACGGAATACTAACAGCTCCATTTATAATAAGAACGCCTAGTAACATACATAGCATAGCTTTTAATGAAAACAGAGAAGAATTGGTATCTGCGAATGAAGATGGCAATATTTATTTATGGGATAGAACTAACTTAACAAAAATTCGGACTTTATCAGGCCATAAAGCAAGAGTTTATGACATTATCTATCTAGATAATCAGAATCTTTTAGTTTCAGCAGGCGGGGATGGAAAAATAAATCTATGGGATACAACAACAGGTCAGCTTATTAAAAATATTGGTTCCCATACAGAAGCAATCTACGATCTAGCATTAATGCCGGATGGCAAAAGCTTTTTAAGTGCTGGAGGAGATGGAGTAATAAAAAGCTGGTCAGCCAGCACTTATGAACTATTGAAAAGCTTCAGCACTATTGATAGTGTATCACTGTATGCCATCTCTTTATCCTCAGATGGTAAAATAATGATTGCTGGCGATGAATTTGGTTATATTCATTGGTGGGCTATAGATGATACACGAATTAAAACAGTTCATATACCAATAAAAAACTTCCACGTAAGTGGCAGTGGTAGGATTCACTCATTAGCATTCCACCCCAGCACTCAAAAATTTTCGTCCACTTCCGAAGATGCTGTTTGGCGCTTATGGGATGGCTTATCCAGCAACCCTTTACGCTCCCAGTCTTTATTAGAAGATTATACAGAGCCTCCTCTCCCTCCTACGCCTCCCACTTTGAATCAAGACTCTGCCAAGCAACTAGCTAAGCTGGCTTTCCGGGGCATCCAACCGGTCTTTAATGCCCGTATCTTGCTGGAGCAACCCAAAACACTTGAACCCTATTTCCTGGCTGGTTTCCTAACCGCCACAGATGTTCATTGCCCAGAGGGTGGCACATTCAGCTATACCTTGACCGATGTTGATAATGACCGCCTGTTTGCGACAGCCAGTGATATGTTTAGTGCTACTGTCGATGCTTGTGAAGATACCCGCTACTTAATGGATGGGGCATATACACTCACGCTTGAGAGCACCACCCGTAATCAACGCATGCCGGTAACACCTGCCCAGAGTGTGCTGGATGCAACACTTACCCAGCTTAAGATTGGAGCCGGTGATGAAGACAATACCCTGTCAGGTCATCTGCATTTTGTTGATACCGAAGCCGATCCTAGCCAGATTGCCCCTAGCTCTGTTTTACAAACCAGCTCTACTGATTTGGGCATTGACCTGCTCAATCAAGGTACGATCCTTTTTTCAAACCTCAACAGTTCGCTGAGTGAAGAAACCATTACAGAAGTCCAACAACTGGATTATCAGGCAACCCTTGCTTTAAATGGCAATAGCAATAGTGGCACTTATAGATTGGCTACCCCAGAAAAGCTGATACTTGATCCGGCAGCTCAATACCCTGCCCACGGCAAACTCACCATCAACGGCTTGTCTGGCAATAATGCCCTCATGCAGATTACAGTGACGGTGCTGGATGTGGACAAGGTAAAAATAGAAACGGATAAAACAGGTAATGGCTCCATTGATTATCAGGAAACAGTCAACTGGAGTGAGCTGACTACCCCCTTCGGACGATGATCAAACGCTTGCTGCGCCTACTAACCCTCCTGATGGGTTGCCTGTTGGGGTGGGGTCTGCTGTTTGGGGCATTACTGCATACACTGCATGCCCCTTGGGGTGGGGTTTATCCAGCCGATCTGGCAGCCTTGGCAGATTCTGTCTGGGTTTATTTGCTTGCCACCGATCCCCCTGTCCTCATGGGGCATGCACAACTTAATGGCAATGAAGAACGCCATTTGCTGGATGTAAAACTGCTATTACAGCAAACCACCCGATTATTGCCGCTGGTCGGCGGCCTGTTTGTACTGGGGTTGTGGTTGGGACGTGGGCAGTACTTGCACACCCTGGCCTGCCTAGGCAAAACCGGTGTGCTGGCCTCCCTGCTGCTGGAGCTTGCCACCCTGCTGCTTGGCTTCAAGACCAGTTTCGCTGGATTACACCGTGTTTTTTTTTACCCAATACATGGTGGTTTGCCAGTGACTCCAGCTTGATTCGCCTGTTTCCCTTAGCTTATTTCCAACAGTTTGCTTTTTTACATCTACTGGCGAGTGTCATTCTGTTTGGCTGCTTGTGGTGGGCTGCCCAGCGGCTGGGGCGGTATCCTTTAAAACCCTCATCTGCCCGATAAAAAACTGGCATCTATTCAAGTCCTCTTCAGCCAACCTATGTTCCCATAGTCGGGTATTAGGGCTAAGCAAATAATTAACAAAATAGATATTTTTTATAGACAACCTCTATTTTTTATTTCATAGCCCACAGATCATTAGCAAAAATAAACTTGGGGGCTTTATGTTAAACACAGCCATGCGAATTGCGGCAGGCCTATTCTTTTTTGCTGCAACTGCCAACGCAGATAACCTTAATCCAAACCGCACTGTAAATATTTCATTTAACCAGTATACGCCCCAATTGTACGGGAAAAACCTGCTCACTTCAGACTGGCATAGTCAGGTGGTGTGGGGCGGGGATAATGACCGTGCCCAAATCATGCAGGATACACATAATCCTGGCGACAAGCACTTACGGGTCAAATACCCGGTCAATGCAGTGGGCCCTTGGCATAGTGGGACTCAATTCCTGACCCGCTTACCGGCAGCCGAAGAATATTGGGTTACGTATAAAGTCCGGTTTCAGGAAGGGTTTGACTTCAAAATGGGAGGAAAACTTCCCGGTCTTGCCAGCGGAGATGCCAAATATGCCGGGGGTATCAAACCATGGCATGGCGATGGGTGGACGGCACGCCTGATGTGGTTGAAAGATGGCTCTATTGTCCCTTATTTGTATTATGTGGGCATGCCAAAAGAAAGCCACTTTGGGCATTATTGGAAAATGGATGCCAAAATCCAGCCTGGACAATGGCATGAAATCAGCCAACGCATCCGCTTGAATTCAGCAGGCAAGAAAAATGGCCTGTATGAAGTCTGGTTTGATGGCAAACTGGCAACCCAACGCCGCGACATGGTATGGCGTTATGGGAATCAAGCCGCCATTGATGCCTTCCTGTTCAGCACATTCCACGGCGGGGCAAGCCTGGATTGGGCTCCACGCTGGAATAGCTTTGCTGATTTCGACGACATCCGCATTGACCGCCAAGCACCAGCCCGCGTCCAGCAAGCCTTGTTGGCAATGCGCTAACCTCCCATCAGGCGGCTACAGGATCACATTCCGGTCTGATAGCCGCCCGACATCCTCATCCTGGTGCGTCACCAACAGGACTGTTTTCTGCTGTGCTTTCGCGATAGCCTGTACCCAAGCCGCTGCCAACTCACGGGTATATGGATCAAGCTCCGCAAATGGCTCATCCAGCAATACCAACGGCTCCGGGCGCAACAAAGTGCGTAATAAGGCCACCCGTTGCCGCTGCCCACCGGATAGCTGATGGGGAAACTGCTTCAGGTAAGGCGTAATTTCCAAGGCTTCCGCTGCTGACCGGATCGCCTCCTTCCCTTCAGGCGTGTTGGCAAATGCCAACCCTAGGCGCAGGTTATGCATCACCCCTAAATGTTCAAACAGGTTATGTTCCTGAAACAGCAAACTGACCGGGCGTTGCCCAACCGGTAGCGGCAGCAAGGATTGCCCCTGCCAACGGATGTCCCCGCCGCGAGCTGGCTCAAACCCGGCAATGGCTGCCAATAAAGCCGACTTCCCTGCCCCACTCCGTCCTTGAATAGTCAATAGAACGCCCGGTTCAAGCTGCAAATCGTACTGCCGTTGCCAATTGCCACGCCGCAAGATTAAGCCATTTATTTCCAACATAATGCCGTCCAATCCTGATAAAGGCTCATTTTTGTACGCGCTCAAACCACCCAACCAATAGTGCACAGATCAATAACAACAACACGGAAACAGCGGATGCCTCTGCCATGCGGTATGACCCGGCATAGCTATAAATAAGCCAAGGTAAAGTCATCCAGTCCTGATTGCCAAAAATGGAAAAAATCGCCACATCCCCCATTGCCAGCAACAGGACGAGGACAAAAGCCGATTGCAGGGTTTGCCGCAACCAAGGCCATTCAACTTGCCAACGTTGCCAAGGCGATAATTTAAGACCCGACACCAAGCGCTGATATTGGTCATCAAACTGGAACAGGCGTGGGCGTAATTGCTGGAGTGCGAACGGGATAATCACCAGGGTATTCAAAAGGGCAACCACTGCCATTCCCCACCGCTCAATATCCATATGCTGCAACAGAAATACATAAAGGCCAACGGACAATACCATAGCCGGGGCGACCAAAGTATGCATGGCTGCCCACTCCAACAGCCATTGCCGCCGTTGTTGCTTGGCAATCCGCGCCCAACGGATCGGCAACAGCAGTACATAAGCGGCAAACAGGGAGCTAACTGCACAGGCTACCCCCAAACCCAGGCTTGTCAGGGTCGGCAACCAGACTGGCAAGTGTTGCCAACGCGCACTATCCAAGCGTAACAGCCCTGGCAATAAGGCCACTAACGGCAGCAGCAGGCATAACCAAGCCGCCGCATAAACCACACCGTGCAAGGAGCGCACCAAGCGGCCTGGCTTGGGTAGCCATAAACGGCTCGCCATATCCGCCGACAACCAGGCCACTGAGCCAAAACGTGCCATCAACAGGAACAGGCAGCCTGCGATCAGGAACTGTCCCCATGCCAGCATCAAGGCTTCCGGGATATTAAAGTCATACTTCAATGCCTGATAAATGGCAACTTCCAGCGTGGTCGACTGTGGCCCACCGCCCAAAGCCAGCACCACCGCAAAGCTGTTGAAGCACAACACCGCCACAAAACCAAACAACACCCATAAGCGCCCGCGCAGCATCGGCCACTCCACCCACCGCCACCGCTGCCAAGCGGACAGCTTCAATTGCAAGGCCAAACGCCAACTGCTATCCGGGATTGCCTGCAATTGCAGGTATAAGGCACGAACTGCAAACGGTAAATTCAGGAATACATGCGCCAACAGGATGCCATGCAGCCCATACAGGCTCCACGACCGCCCCATGAGTGGGGTAAGCCAACCAGAATGACCCAATAAGGCTACCAAGCCGGTAATCAACACCAAGGTCGGCAGCACAAAACACAATAGGCATAAAGCCAAAAATGCCCGGCGAAAAGGCAATTGAGGCCAGTAATACAAAGCCCGCGCCACCGGGTAGGCCAACAGCACGGACAAAACAGCACTCAAACCGGCCTGCTGCAAGGAAAACAGCAGGATGGCCTGTATATAAGCATCCTGCCAGATCGTCCAGTCAGGCACACCCCTACCCAAACCGACCAGCCCATAAAAAGCCAGCACGGTCACTGCCCCCATGCCTAACAGGGGAAGATGGGCAAGCACTGAAAGCGCAAGCGTCCGCTTCACTTTGCCGCAGCAGTCCGCCACTCTTTCAACCAGTCTTCACGCTGCTTCGCCACCTCAACCGAACTGAAGCCAATACGGGTCGGTTGCACCAGCGTGGAAAATACCGGTGGTAACTCCACGCCCCCAATCACGGGCAACATCCAGTTGGTGACAGGCAAAATGGCTTGTGCATCCGGGGAAATCAGGAAAGCCAGGAATTGTTGTGCCAAGGCAGGCTGCTGGCTGGACTTGAGCATCCCCGCCACTTCCACCTGGGCAACATGCCCTTCCGTGAACAGGGCGGCCTTGTAATTATCCTTGTTATCCGTCACCACATGGTAAGCGGGTGAGGTATTGTAACTCAGCACATAATCTGCCCCACCCTCAAGGAACATGCTGTAAGCTTCCCACCAGCCTTTCGTGACGGTGACCGTATGCCCAGCCAATTGCTGCCACGCATCAGCCGACTTATCGCCATAGACTGACTTCATCCACAGCATCAAACCCTGTCCGGGGGTACTGGTACGCGGGTCTTGATAGAGGATTTTGGCATCCGACTCAACCAGCTCCTTCAAGGAAGCCGCAGGCTTGCTGATCTTGCTGCTGTCATAAACAAACGCAAAGAAACCGTAATCAAACGGCACAAACTGCTTATCATCCCACTTCAACTCGGCCTTGAGCTGATCCAAGGCTTGACCGTGCTCAGCGATCAAACCTGTAGCACGGGTTTCCTCCAGCAAGGCATTATCAATACCGAGAATGACATCCGCCTTGGCCTTGTCACCCTCCACCCGCAAGCGATTCAGAATGCTGACCCCATCCTCGACGGCGATAAATTTCAGGTCACAGTTGCAGCTTTTTTCAAATGCCGCCTCCAGCTTCGGCCCCGAACCCCATTCAGAGACAAAGGAATCATAGGTATAAACAGTCAGCACTGGCTTGTCAGCCGCTTGTACCGGGTTAAAGGCTGGATTAGCGAGAAAAACGCCTGCCAACAGGGAGGCCAAGAGGGTTTGTTTCATGTTGAGTACCTTCAGTCAGGATAAAACCAAGGGACACAACGGCACAGGGGGGATAGTGGAGTGATAAAACTCTTCCCTACGCCGGTATGAGCCGGATCAGGTTCTACGGGTTTGCTTAACAGCATCTCAGTCCAGACGGACACCCCGAGAGCGCGGAGGGGAGTTTAGCAAAGGCAAGGGAGTTATGCCAATATGCTGCTTTTCACAAGGACATGACTCATTTGGTTAGCAATAGCAGAGAATACCAAGACTGGCAGGCTATCGCCGGGGGCAGTAGCAACCAACTCTACCTATCCCCGGACAAGCAGCAGGTCTTGCGCTGCAATGCCCCGCCCCCGCTGACATTTGGTGTAGATCGGCGGCGGGAAGCCCATGTTCTGAAGTTGATCCAGCCTTACCCGTGGTCAGTGCAGGTGCTTGATAATCAAGTCGATAAGGGCTATTGCCTGTTACGTGCCTACCAACCGATTACCCAGACCAAACCACTGGCGGTTACACAGCAGCAGCAACTGCTGGCTGCCATTGCTGCATGGCAAACCATCCCACCATCCGCCAATCCGGTTTGGCATATCAGTTACCCGACCTTGCTACAAAGCTATCAGGAGGCTTTACCACATCATCTGGATGCACCTGCCTGGATAAAGAGGTTCCTCAGCCACTGGCAGGCCTTGCCACAGCTTCCCACCGTCCTGGTGCACCATGACCTGCATCCGGGTAACCTCTGCTTGGATGGTGGACAATTGGTCGTGTTGGATTGGGAATATGCCGGTTTTGGTAATCCGTGGTTTGATGCTGTTGGCCTATGCCGTGGTTGTGGTATTCAGGCGGATACCATCAAAGCATTGCCCATCTTTGCAGGGTTAACCCAAAATCAATGGGAACTGGGCTTGATGCATGCACTGGAAGCAGCGACTTGTCTGGATCGGCTATGGTTTGCCGTGCGGGAAATAGCAGGGTGACGGGTTTTATATGACCAGCCCTTTCAAGCAAGGGAAAGGGCTGGCATAGGACACAAGACAGTGATTACGGGTAGTTACTGTTTCGCGCCCGACATTTGTTGCAGGTAAGCAACCAATACCTTGATTTCGGTTTCGTTCAAGTTCCGACCGAATACAGGCATTTGGCGCTGGATACCATTAGTGATAACCTTTTTAACCAGAGCCAAACGCTCTTCGGCGGTTTCATCGGCGGTTGTATCGGCGACTGTCCAGATTTTGTCGGTCAGGTTAGCAGCACCTTGGGCATACATACCCGTACCTGCTGACGTGTGGCATTGGTAGCAACCACCCGCATGACCATTGAAAATCTGTTGGCCTTTAGCAGCAGCTTCTGCATTATGCTCAACACCCGACAAGCTCAGGACATAATTGGAAACCTGATCTACTTGCTCACCGGACAATGCCTGACCGAAAGCTGGCATATAACCATTACGACCATTGACGATAGTCTGGTGGATTTGCTCGGCTGAGCCGCCCCACAACCAGTCATCATCGACCAATGTCGGGAACAGGCCAGCAACACCTTTACCCCCTGCCTGATGGCAAGCAGCGCATTTGTCACCGAAGATACCATTGCCATACGAACGCACGAATGCACTCATTTCCGCATCCTGGGCAATTTGCTCATAAGGTGCTGCTGCAACCTTAGCCAAATAGTCCTTTTGTTTCAGTGCTTGCTCGCCTGTTTGCATTTCACTTGCCAACAGGGCACGCATATTCCAGTGGGTGGTTTTCTCTTCGCCAGCATCTGTTTTGTACGTGATGTCATTGAGAATACCCTTGGTATAGGTGCTACCAATCGGCCAAGACGGGTAAATCATCCAATAGAAAAACGCAAACACGAAGGTCGCGTAAAACGTCCACAACCACCAACGAGGCAGGGGGTTGTTAAACTCTTGTAGGGTCTCATCCCATACGTGTCCGGTGGTTTCTGCGCCGGTCAAGGGATCTTTTACAGGTTTTGCCATAATTTATTTCTCACCTTGCTTTGGTGATGCTGCATTTGGCTTCGGATCATCCTCATCCAAGAAAGGAACGTAGCGGTAGGACTCCAGCCGCGCACTACGCTCCTTATTGGAGTAGACATACAACACAATGCCAACGAACGTGGTGAAAAAAATAACCAGAGCCACCATCTTGCTGTTACCAAGATCAGTGAGCCATGTCCAAAGTTCTATCAACATTGCATTTCCCCTATCCAGTCAGTATCACACAGTATCAAATGGCCAGATCAACGGAACTGGATGAAGTGGTCTTCGTCGAACTTGCTGAAATCAACCATTGTCCCCAGAACCTGGAGATAGGCAACCAACGCATCCATCTCACTTACGAAAGAGGGGTCGCCGTCATAGTTGCCCGCTTTGGCTTGAGCCAACAAGTTTTCTTCCGCACGGTTAATGTCCAGTGTTTTGGCAACTGCCTCACCAAAACGCTCAACCGTACCAACCTGCTTCTTACCATCAGCATCTGTCCAGCCTTGGTATTCAGCCGTTGTCAGCGTATACGGGACACCCACTTTTTTCAGGGCAGCCATACGCTCACTAACATCAGAATAATCCAGCTTGGCGGACAACAGCCACGGGTAGTTGGGCATGATCGACTCAGGCACAACCGAACGTGGAGCCAGCAAATGCTGGGTATGCCACTGGTTCGAGTACTTGCCACCGACACGCGCCAAGTCAGGCCCTGTACGCTTGGAGCCCCACTGGAACGGATGGTCATACTTTGACTCCGCTGCCAATGAGTAATGCCCGTAACGCAAGTCTTCATCACGGAAGGGGCGAATCATCTGTGAGTGGCAGGTATAGCAGCCTTCACGGATATAAATGTCGCGCCCACGAATTTCCAAAGGTGAGTAAGGACGCACCATTTCGAAGCCTGTTTGCGGGTCTTTAACCTCTTCAATGGTTTCGTCGATATAGTGCAAAGGCACAATCTCAACCAAGCCACCGATGCTGATTGCCAGCATGGTCAATACCAACATCAAGCCTGAGTTGGTTTCAATACTTTCGTGTTTCAACATGGTGTCTTATCCCTCAAGCCTGAGCCGCCGCAACCACAGCCACTTTTTCTTCCTGCTTTGCACGTGTAATGGTCATATAAACGTTATAAGCCATCACCAACATACCCGTAACGAAGAACATTCCACCAATCGCACGTGCAGCCAATGGGGCATGCATGAAACTGACAGTCTCGATGAAGGTGTAAGCCAAGTTGCCATATTCATCAAACGCACGCAGCATCAGGCCTTGACCGATACCAGATACCCACATCGCAGTGATGTAAAGGATGACACCGATGGTGGCCAGGAAGAAGTGGGTATAGATCAGCTTGGAGCTATAAATGGTGGTGTTCCACAGACGCGGGATCATGTGGTAGAAGGAGCCGATGGAAACCATCGCAACCCAGCCCAATGCACCGGAGTGTACGTGACCGACTGTCCAGTCGGTATAGTGGGACAGGGCGTTGACGCTCTTCAGCGACATCATCGGGCCTTCAAAGGTAGACATACCATAGAAAGACAAGGAGGTGATCAGGAACATCATGATCGGGTCAGTACGCAGCTTATCCCATGCACCAGAAAGGGTCATGATACCGTTGATCATACCACCCCAGGATGGCATCAACAGCAGGATGGAGAATACAGCTGCCAAGGAAGAAGTCCAGTCCGGGATAGCCGTCCAGTGCAGGTGGTGAGTACCAACCCACATGTACATGAAACTCAACGCCCAGAAGTGGATAATGGACAAACGGTAAGAGTAAACCGGACGGCCTGCCTGCTTGGGTACGAAGTAGTACATCATCCCAAGGAACGCAGCTGTCAGGAAGAAACCGACCGCATTATGCCCATACCACCATTGGGTCATGGCATCCTGCACACCGGAGAACAGGCTATAAGACTTTACCGAGCTAAAGCTAATCGGCATCGCCAAGTTGTTGAAGATATGCAGCAAGGCTGTTGCCAGGATAAAGGACAGGAAGAACCAGTTGGCTACATAGATATGTGGCTGGTTACGACGTACCAAGGTAGTGATATAGATCAGGAAGTAAACGACCCATACGACAGCGATGGCAATGTCAACATACCATTCTGGCTCGGCATACTCACGGCCTTGGGTAATGCCAAACGTATAACCGACACCGGCAATGATCAGCGCCACGTTCCAGCCCCAGAACGTAAAGTTCGGCCAGAATGTACCCCCGGCTAAGCGGGCTTGGCAGGTACGCTGCACAATGTAATACGATGTCGCAAATAAGGCGTTACCGCCAAAGCCAAAAATAACACCACTGGTATGCACCGGCCGCAAACGTCCGAAGGTAATCTGGGCAATATCGAAGTTCAGAAATGGCCAAGCCAGTTCTGACGCGATATATACCCCGGTTGTCATACCGGCGATACCCCAGACAATTGCGGCAATCGCGAATTTCTTCACGATTTCATAGTTATATTGCTCCGAAGAGACTACTGCACTATGAGCCATCACTTGCCCTCAACACTAAGATTTAAAAAAAACCAAAACCGAAAACTTTATCAAGCGTGCAAGGATATACCAAACGCCTATTTAAGAAAACCGTAATATACTACAGGAAAATCTATCGCCAGCATGCCTGTTCAAGGCGCATACCAACATGACCTTTATCAAAAAAGTATAAATGCCCACACCAGTACGGCATTCAGGATAGCCACCGTCACAGCAGCCGACCCCATGTCTTTGGCACGCCCGGACAAGGGGTGCTGCTCAACCCCGACGCGATCAACCACCGCCTCAATCGCTGAATTCAACAGCTCCACGACCAACAGCAACAGCACACTGCCCAACAACAAGGCTTTTTCAACACCCGTCTCACCCAGCCACAATGCCAAGGGTGCAGCCAACGCCAAAACCCAAACCTCTTGCCGGAACGCCTCCTCAAGCCGATAAGCAGAGCAAAAACCTTGCCACGAAAATTGCCCCGCCTTGATGATCCGCTTCAGCCCCGTGTTGCCGCTGGATGCCATCCCTTAGTTTCCCTACGTTAATTTGCTTATTGTGCCTTTATTTCTGCATTGCGGCAATTCAAATCATGGGGATGGGCGGCAGCCCCTGGCCTATAACCAGTCACTGGGGTCAACGTGGTAGTAAGCTTGCAACTCAGCAAACAAGGCAGGATGCTGGGCAGCCAAGTCACGCGGCCTTTCAAAAAACACTTCTGTGACAACGGCAAAAAACTCAGCAGGCTCGGTTGCCCCGTAATGGTTGAGCAAGGTCGAATCCCCTTGGAAAGCAGCCCGTTGCAAGGCTTCAAACTCCGTTGTCAGCACCCGTGCCCAACGGTTGTAACGCGCCTTATTACCCAAAAACGGAGCACCATTGCTGGAGCCGGTTTCCTGATCCAACTGGTGGGCAAACTCATGCAGGGTGACATTGGAACCATCATCAAACTGCCGGTTGCCATGCAACACATCCGCCCAAGACAAAATGACCTTGCCATTGCTCCACGACTGCCCCAACAGCCCCTTGGGACGTGCCGACACCAGCCCTACCCCATCCGCCTCCTCCTGGTGCACCAGAAACGCATCCGGGTATACCAGGATATAACGCAGCCCGGCATACACACTGGTTTTGCGGTTCAGCAGCAAGAGGCAGGCACTGGCAGCAATGGTCACGCGGATTTCGTCGGTGATTTCCTGTCCGGCACAACCAAAAAACTGCTTTTCATGCAAGAACTGCTTGATCCGGCGCTGGAGCTGGAACTGCAAATCAGGGGGCATGCGCCGATAAACGGGCAAATTCCGCACCAGAATCTTCCGCCATGCAGCCGGAAATGGCTGAGCCAAGACCTGGCGCAACCGGTAATACGGCAACAGCCAGACAGCAACAGCAGCCAACACCAGCAGCAACAAGAACCAAAATGAATACGGCATGGGACAACCTTGGTGACACCCCCAGTCGGGGCTAATATCACCTAGATTTTGGCAAAGTGGGGATTTTCAAGACTCACAACAAATTACCCGCTACTGGCCTTAGGGCAAGAAAATCCCCTCTGTCCTGTTAAAGTTGTGGGGGAGTTAGGATGCTGCTAACACCTGTTCCAGCTTGGCGAGTGCTTGTTGGTGTTGGGCGGGTTTCATGGCGACCAGATTGTGCAATTTCCAGCGTACCGCTGGCAGTTTGGCGGCGTTGGGCAACACGCATAAATCCCAGTCCGGCTTGCCGCGTTTGACGGATAGCAGGAATTCACGATCCTGAGCCGTGAGTAGGCGATGCAGGGTGGCAATCATTTGTTCACGTGCTGCCAGTAGTTGCTCCAGCGGAACGTGGGTGTTGGTCATGCCGACAAATTCGTTGGCGTACACCGCTTTGATGTCGAGCCGATTGGGGTCTAGCAGTTCTGCCATCGGGCGGTTGGAGCTGATCAGGTAGATGAGGAAGGTGTCTTTCAGCGCGGGGGTGATGCCTTCGTTTGCCAGCAGGAGGTGTACATCGAACAAGTCGCGGGGGTGTTGGCGGTCGAGGGCAGCGCAGAGTTTTCCGGCGTATACATCATCGTGATGTTCCACCAGCATTTCAGCGTAACCAAACCGCTGTTCAACGTTGGGCTGCACCGCTTGTACAGAGGGTTTATGCACACAGCCACGACTGACTGGCGATACTTCGATCTTGATGCTGCACGCCGCTTTTTGAACGACCAGTTTAGTGATAACAGCAGATGCGTCTTGCCGCAAGCGCTTCACCTGAGTGCCACGCATACTGGCTTCAATCTTGTCAGCCAGCCGTGAAAAAGCCGTGCCGATTTGATGCAAACTGGTAGCCCGCTCGTGCAGGGGCAGATACACCAGATCAATATCTACCGATAGGCGTGGCATGTCGCGGATGAACAAATTGATGGCACTACCGCCTTTGAGCGCAAAATCGGTTTCTGTTGCAACGTAGGGCAGCAATTCCAGCAAAAGCCGCACTTGCTGCGTGTAAGGGTTAGGCTCAATAGGCAAGGGATGACTCCTGCGGTACGGTTATCTGGTAGTGCTTATCCCACCTGCCGCCCTTGACGATTTGCAGCTTGCTGCTTCCCAGCGCAATCGCATCGCGCTCCAGGCGTTTCACCCAAGCGTGTTGGTTATGGTCGGCAAAAAACAGGAACAGGCGTTTGGCTTTGATGCTTTGGCAAGCAGCTAACAGGCTATTGATGAGCGCAGGGCGGAGGACAGTCAGCCCTTCAAATAATTCAGCCGCGTGTTGGAAACGGATGCCGCCATCTTGCTCAACTTGCGATAACACTTCTAGCACTGCCCGTTCGGGAGCGGATATGTTGAGTGTCCAGTCACGGGTTTTGGTGGGGAGTTGGCTTAAGCCGAACGTGACGGCTTGGTCGTCAAACAGTTGGCGGGTATGAAACTGGAACGTTTGCGGCAGGTCGAGCGTATTGACCCACGCGGGTATTGCACCTTTGCCAAACCAGTGAAGGGTGGGTTCGCCGCCTAATGGCAGGTAGTGTGCGTAACCTTGTTGGTTGAGTGCGCTGATACCACCCAGATGAAACGGGGCATGGGCAAGGTGTTGCAAACCCAAACCTACGCCCTGCCAGTCCAGCATTGTGCCGGGGCGCAGGTAGACACCGCGCCCCAGTTTGACCAGCCAGCCACTGTGCACGTATTTGTAGAGTAATTGGCGTGAGTAGCCTTGTTCTGCAAACCAAGCGCTGGGGGCAGCGACACCTTCGGGGAGTTGCTGGAGCAAGGTACTTAGCTTATCGGTTTTACGTAAACTCATGGTTTACATATTCTGGTATTTATTAACTGAGATCAAGTGTTGAATTTGAGCGAAGACCTTCACTCCGAACCGTTTCCCCCATCCCCAACCCTTCCCCCGCAAGGGGTGAAGGGGGTAAGAAAATCCCCTCTGTCTCCCCTTTTGCAAAGGGGAGTACTCTCCAGTCAAGGGTGGTGCATGCTGGAGGGCTTCCCACTTTGCAAAAGGGGGAACGAGGGGGATTTAGTGGTCGCAGGACAAACCGAAACTCTCAATGTACTTCTGGATTGAATCCGCTTGTGGCAAGCGCATACGCAGAAAATCTTGTTTGGCTTGGCAAAGCAACTCACGAATACGTTCCCGATGTTCCTCTGGATTTTTCTTCCACAGTAAAATAGCTATCCACCACATCGTCACCGTTTTTTCGCGCACATCGCCGAGCTTCTCATAGACCGGAAGTTCGTGGTTCTCCCGGATGTTGAGGGCTTCATCGAGTTGCCCCCGCGCTTGCAGGATGTACGCGATCTTACCCATCGTCACCGCTTTTTCACGCACATCGCCAAGCTTCTCATAGACCGGAAGCGTTTCATTCAGCTTGTTGAGGGCTTCGTCGAGTTGCCCACGCGCTTGCAGGATGTACGCGATCTTACCCATCGTCACCGCTTTTTCGCGTTCATTATTGAGGCGCTCACCATAAATTGGTAGAGCATGATTTTGTAAGGCATTCAGTGCCTCATCAAGTCTGCCTTGTTGTTGCAGAAAGCTGGCATGGTTCAGGTACGTTGATGCAATTGCCCACAAAATATCTTCGGAAGTCTGGTCGGTAATATCAGGGAGAATCTCCACTGCCCGCTCAAAATGTTGACGAGTTTGTTCCCGTCCAAGTTGTTGTTCAACCATAGAAAGTGCCGTCAGCATCCGAAAATCTTCACCCAACGCCAAAATTTGCATACACAGTGTTTCAGCTTCCCGGTAACGGCTCTGCTGATTCATTGAATAGGCCAGCGTGTAGCCGAGTTTGATTGCAAGCTCCTGTTCTTTTCCGTCAATCGCAAGCCGAATAATTTCCAGTGTCATGGCTTCCGGCCTGCCGTCTTTGGTTGCATCAAACAGGTATCGGCTGGCCTTGGCGG
This sequence comes from uncultured Thiothrix sp., assembly GCA_964293005.1. Taxonomy (GTDB): domain Bacteria; phylum Pseudomonadota; class Gammaproteobacteria; order Thiotrichales; family Thiotrichaceae; genus Thiolinea. The sequence goes on along the minus strand of CAXYXW010000053.1, from coordinate 2,646 downwards.
CGAGTGGCTGGCGTTCGGCTTCGCTGAGTTCATCCGCCAGCGTGCTGTCCAGCAGGTTGGAAACGAAATAACGTGTGCCATCGGTAGTGGGGACAATTTCCACCAGCCCGACCTTGGCGGCGGTTTGCAGGTGTTGCATGGTTTGCGGGTCAGCAGTCAGGGCTTCGATGGCTGCCAAGGCAACCGGCAGGCGGTAGAGCGCGGCACAGGCGAGGGTGTGTTTCTCGCTGCGCTGTAGCGTACCCACCAACTCGTCGATCAGCACGTCTTCGCGGAATCGCGCCTCTTCCTGTTCCAGCTTGTCGAGCAAGGCACTGACCGGCAGGCTACGCTCTTGCAGCACCCCATGCAGCCATTCCAGCAAACGCGGATTGCCCGCCGCCACTTCCACCGCCCGTAGCCGCAAGGCGTTTTCCACATCCTTATCCTGCCCGCCACCATTGGCAACAAGCTGCAAACCGGGCAGTTGCGCCAGCTTTTTCTTCAGGTCGGCAGCGTGCAAAGTTTGCGGGTTCTCGCCATGCAAACGGCACGGGCACATCAAAGCGGCTGGTGACAATCACCCGCGTGTCGCTGCGGCTGTCGTGGATCGCTTGCAGCACGGTATGCAGCACCGCCAGACTCGCCGGGTTGTAGTCCGCCTGCCCCAGCTTGCGCCGTTCCAGCGGGATGTTCTGCTCGAAATCATCCAGCACCAGCAGCAACGGTTTTGCGCACAGCGGATTGTCTTCCGGCTCGAACAGTTCCCGCAGGCGTTGTTCCAGCGTTTGCTTGGCATCGTTCAGCAAGCCTTGCGCTTTCGGCAAGGCTTTACCCAGTGCCGCCACCAGCACGGTTTCATCCAGCCCGCCATAACACACCACCGCCTCGTGGCTGCTACGCAAGCGATCAATCAGCCGCGCCGCCGTGCTGCTTTTGCCCAAGCCACCCATGCCATACAGCAAAATACCCTCGGCATACGCCACATCCCCATACCACGCCCGTAAGCTGCGCAAACTGCGTTGCAACAAGCGCCGCCGCCCGATGAAGGCCGTCCGCGCACACACTGGCACCCGCCCACCCGCATCCAGAAACTGTTGCGGGGTATCGTGCAGACGTACCCGCAGCTTGCCTTTCGTGACCAGCGGATGCAGCGCCGAGCCATCCACATAACAGCGCAGCAAATGCCAGTAGGGGAAATGGTTTTCCAGCAATGCCTGCCGTGCCAGCGCCACCGCCTCGGCAATGTCAAAGCCCGTCGCCAGCTTGTCATACAAGGCCGCCGCCTGCGAAGCCGCCACGTCACCCACCGGCAATGCCCAGCCCAGCACCACCGGCACACCCGCCGTCACCACTTGTTCGCTGAACGACAACATATCGTCTGGTTGGCTGGACTCCCCGGTACGGCAACCGGACAGGAACACCACACGCGGCGCACTGTTGGCATCCCGCAAAGTACGCGCCAGTTCCGCCAGGGTAGCCGGGGCGCACAAACCCACCTCATCTTCCAACAAAAACACCGGCTGACCGCTGGCCTTGTCGATGTCGGCATGACCGCTGACGTGAATCACATCCGGGCTATCGGCACGCTCCGTCAGGCGCTCTGCCAAACCTTGCAAGGAGCCGCTTTCTTCCACCTGCAAATCCAGCGGCTTGCGTGCTGTCGCTTGCAGGATACCGGACTCCTCCGCCTCGAAATCCAGCACCGGCTGCACATCCTCCGGCGAACTCGCCATGAACAGCACCCCAAGCTGACGCTTTTGCGGCTGCCAGTCGTGCTTGCGTTCCGGGGGAGTCACGCGCCGCAACGGGGTAAACCACTGGAACTCATCTGCACACAAAAACTGCCCGCCATCGTGCAGCAATTCCCACGGCAAATGCCGCAAACCCGCCTCACGCACATCCAGCACCAGCGTCATCGGCTGTTGCACCTGACGCACCCGCCGCAACCAGCCATTGCTATGCCGATCCACCCAGCCAAACAGGTCTTGCCCACGCTGTTCCAAATCGGGCGCATTCACGCGGTAATTATCCGCCGCCAGTTTGAGCAGCGCATCAATCTCAGCCTGCTCAATCAGCGGAAAGGTTTGCATCATTACGCCATCCACAACCCGCAACTCAAAGCATGAGTCATCCTTGCGGAACAATTCCAATGTGTAATGCTGCATGAAAGTCTCTCCGAACACGTCTTGCTCCCTTCACCCCTTGCGGGGGAAGGGCTGGGGATGGGGGAAAGGCGCAAGCCTTAATCTTTCACTTCTTTCAACACCGCTTTAATCGCCGTCAATGACCCACTGACCTGCACCTTCTTGCCATCATCCGTTTCGATATTCACTTCCACTTTTCGGCTTTCAATGTACTTTTCCAGCACCTTCGCCAATGCCGACAAGCCGCCCTCTTTGCCCAGAAACACCGTGAGTGCGCCACCTGCGGCGACTGCCGTGGCGATAATCATCCCCACACTTGCCGAGTCGCCGCGTGTTGCTTCGGTTGATGAGGGAGTCGTGAGCTGCACATCTGCATCCAGCCCGACCCGTTGCAGGTCTTGCGCCAGTTGTGTGGATAGCTCTTGCATGAAAGCAGCATCGTCGCCGCGTAGTGTGATGGTTGCCATCAGGGCAATCGCTTGAAGCATTTTCTTACATGACTTGCCCCAATAGCTGCGCC
>CAXYXW010000052.1:0-18942 GCA_964293005.1 uncultured Thiothrix sp. | reverse complement strand
CCAAGAAACCCGAATTATTCAATAAGCGGGTCTATGATCATATGGGTCTTGACAGCTAATCAATTTGTACCTTCGCGACTGTGCAATGAACAATCGCAAATTAACATTTCAATGGACAGAGTGATTGACTCCAGCCTACAACATCCCCTCCACCAACTGCAAATCCGCTTCCGTATCCACCCCTGGCCCCGGAATTTCCTGCGCCAAATCAACATGAATCCGGTAGCCGTAATACAGCGCCCGTAATTGCTCCAGCTTTTCCAGCCGCTCCAAAGCACAAGGCTCCAGACGCGAAAAAGCCTTCAGGAAAGCAGCCCGGTAAGCGTACATCCCCACATGGCGCAGGGCATAATCAGGAATAGCCACACTCCCCGCTTTCGCCATATCCCGCTGGAAAGGGATTTGTGCACGGCTGAAATACAGTGCCAAGCCTTTGGCATCCCGCACCACCTTCACCACATTCGGATCAGCCAACTCATGGTCGTGGCTTAACGGGGTTGCCAAGGTTGCAATCATCGCCTCCGGGTATTGCAACAAATTCCGCGCCAATTGGTGCAGGTTGGCAACCGGGGTCAATGGTTCATCACCCTGCAAATTCACCACCACGGTATCATCCGCCCAGCCGTGGAGGCTCGCCACCTCCGCCAGCCGGTCACTGCCGGTTTCATGGGCGGTTGAAGTCATGCAGACCGTTGCCCCAAAGCCCTCACACACCTCACGGATACGGGCATCATCAGTGGCAACCAGAATGCTGGCAAAACCATCGGCCGCCAACAAAGCCCGCTCATACACATGCTGCACCAGCGGCTTGCCCTTCAACAACCGCAAGGCCTTGGCAGGCAACCGGGTCGAACCATAACGGGTCGGGATCACCAGCACCGGCTTCATTCTTCCAGCCTCTCCACTTCTTCCTGTGTCAAGGGGCGGGCTTCCTCTTCCAACATCACGGGCGTACCATTCTTGATCGGGTAAGCCAAACGTGCCGCCTTGGAAACCAGCTCCTGCGCGTCCTTATCATAAACCAGCTTCCCCTTCGTAACCGGGCAAGCAAGAATATCCAACAGTTTTTTATCCATCCGCCAACTCCTTGAACGTAATGCCCGCATAAATATCAGCAAGCCTCTCAAAACCATTTCCGGGCAACTTAACACCAACTCATCCGCCAGTTGGAGGAAATGTCCAACCCACCAACTGCCATCGTCATCCCGGTAGAAATAATCCACCAGCACAGTATCCTGGCTAACAATCAAATAGGCCTGCAAGCTGGGGATCATCTGATAAGCCAATAGCTTTTCCTGATAATCCTTTTGCCATGTTGACTCAGACAACACCTCGACAATCAGGCACGGCTGGGACAGGCAATACTCATCGTCATCATCCGGGTGGCAACTGACCACCACATCCGGGTAATAATACAGCTTGCGGGCTGGCACGCGCACCTTCACATCGGAAGAATAAACCTCACAGCCCACACCCTGCCCCGCCGCATCCAACGCTTTGGCAATATTGAAACCAATCCGGTTATGCCGCCTGCTGGAGCCTGCCATGGCAGTCACCAGCCCATTAGCATACTCATGGCGGACATCGCTGGACTTCTCACCCTCAAGGTAGTCCTGCTCGCTGATATAATCTGTTTTCCTTGCCAACCCCACCTTACACCTGACCTTGCCGTACCACGGCAATCCGTTGCAACAAGACCTCCAGAGGTAATGTTGCTGGAGTAACACAAGCATTGATTATGCCGCTAGTTTTTGACGAGCATGATACAAATCATAAGTCATTTGCATACGCAGCCAGTGTTCAGCATTAGGTTTACCGAACACTTTTTCCAATTTGATAGCCGTTTCTGCTGTAATTGGGGCATGACCATTGACGATAGCGGAGAGTGTTTTCCGACTAATGCCAAGTTTTTCTGCGGCTGCGGTGATGGTTATATTTAACTCTTTGAGAATATCTTCTCCAAGGACTTCACCCGGATGGGCAGGATCATACATAGACATAGTTGTATTTCCTCAGTGATAGTCTTCATAATCAACAAGCTCAACATTCTGCTCAGTGAACTGAAATGTAATACGCCAGTTACCACTGACCCTGACAGACCATGTTCCTTGTCTATTGCCTTGCAGGGAATGAAGTCGGTAGCCCGGCAAATCCATGTCATCGGGCACTTGGGCTGTTTCCAAAACAGTAAGAATCCGACGTAGCTTTGAGGCATGCTCAGGTTGAATACCTGCTTTACTGCCTGTCAGATAGAAACGTTCAAGTCCTTTATGAATAAAGCTAATGATCATCTTGCCTTCTTTTGGCTACTATAATCCATCACCAGGTGTAACTCAATACGTTACGGATGCCTTGCGCCAACGACGGACGCGCATCATGTTAGACAGCGGGCTGTGCCCACCTCACACCTGACCTTGCCGTACCACGGCAATCCGTTGCAACAAGACCTCCAGAAGCATCTTATCCAAGTGTGCCTCCACCGGTAAATACCAGACATCCGCCAGTAAAGCGGCTGCAAACCCTTGGCATTTTACCGCATCTTTCTCGGTCATCAGCACCGGCAAACCATCACCGAAGTGAATATCCTGCGCGGTAAAGTGATAATGGTCTGGATAAGCATGCAGCTTATACTGAATTCCGACCGCTTGCAGCCGCGCCAGAAAGCGCCCCGGATTACCAATGGCAGTGACCACATGTACCGCCTGACCTGCCAAGGCGCTTAAAGGTCGGGGGCTAGCTGCTGCGAGTGACAATAAGGTATCGCCCTGCATCGACATCCTGAACTCCCGCCCGGCTTGCAAGGGGGTATCCGGGCTTGGGTTATTCACCACCACAAAATCACAGGATTGCACCCGTTCGGGTGACTCACGCAAGGGCCCGGCTGGCAGGCACAAACCATTACCGAAACGGCGCTCACCATCCAGTACCACGATTTCAACATCACGCGCCATACGGTAGTGCTGCAAGCCATCGTCAGACAGGATAAGGTTGCAATCCGGGCAATGCTCCAACAGGGTACGGATGGCAGCAGGACGGTCTTTGCCCACCACCAGCGGCACACCCGTGCGCTGGACAATCAATAAAGGTTCATCGCCCACTTCCGCAGCCGAATCAGTCGGCAATACCAAACGGCCTGCGGATGCGGGCAAGGATGCAGGCTGCCTGCTTCCCACCCCCCGGCTCACTACCCCCGGTTTGAATCCGGCGGCACGCAGTTGCCCGACCAGCCAGATCACCAATGGCGTTTTCCCCGTCCCACCGACGGAAATATTCCCCACCACCACGACCGGCACAGGAAAACGGGCTTGTTCACCGCTAAGCCGCTCCCGCCGCCGCCCCGCCAAGCAGCAAAACAATAAACCCAAGGGATATAACAGGCCACGGGCAATCGGGCGCGAACCATACCAAACCGATTCCAGCCAATGCGTCAACGCCATCTGTAAACGGGTTTGCAAAGCACTCACGGGTTGCTGTCACTGAACTGCATGGCGTGCAAGCGGGCATATTGCTTCCCCAAGGCCAATAATTCGGTATGCGTCCCGGCCTCAATAATCTGCCCGTCCTGCAATACCAGGATGCGGTCGGCATTTTCAATCGTAGAGAGGCGATGGGCAATCATGAAGGTCGTGCGGCCTTGCAGGAGGTGATCCAGCCCCGCCTTGATGTGGCGCTCGGATTCGGTATCCAGTGCTGAGGTGGCCTCATCCAGGATCAGGATGGGCGCATCCGATAAAATGGCACGGGCAATCGCCAAACGCTGGCGCTGCCCACCCGACAGCATCACACCATTGTCACCAATCACCGTATCCATCCCGTGGGGCAACTGGTCGATGAACTCCAGGGCATGCGCCGCTTCAGCCGCTGCGCGGATTTTTTCTTCCGGGGCAGACTGCATGTCGCCATAGGCAATATTATTGCGCACGGTATCATTGAACAGCACAATATCCTGCCCGACATAAGCCATCTGGCGGCGCAGGTCATGCAGGCGGATCTCCGGCAGAGCAATTCCATCCAAATAAATATTGCCCTGCTGGTAATCATGGAAGCGCACCAGCAAATTGACCAGCGTAGTCTTACCGCTGCCCGATTTGCCCACCAAGGCCACTTTTTGCCCCGGCTCTACCGTGAAGTTGATGTTTTTCAGTACCGGTTTGTCGGTTTGCGGATAGGCAAACCCGACCCCACGGAACTCGACATGGCCTTGGGCGTGCGCCATCGTGACCGTACCAGTATCCCGCTCCGGCTCCTCATCCAGCAGGTTGAAAATGCTTTCCCCGGCAGCAATGGCCTTTTGCAATTGCGGGTTGAGCTGGGTCAGGTTACGGATCGGGGTCAGCAACATGATCATGGCAATAATAAAGGACATGAACACGCCAGGGGTCAGGGTTTCCAGGGTACTTTCACGGGTGGCGATATACACCATCGCTGACAAGGCAACCGCAACCATAAACTGTACCACCGGAGTCGACAGCAGCTCTGTCACCAGACGTTTCATATCCAGTTGCATATTGCGGGCATTGGCCTCATGGAAACGGCGGGCTTCGTATGCCTCGCCATTGAAGATACGCACCACCTTATAGCCCTGAATCATTTCATTGCTGATATTGGTCACATCGCCCATCGAGCTTTGCACCTTATGGCTAAGGCGGCGCAGGCGCTTGGTGACAAACACCACCACCAGCGCAATCAAGGGCATGATGACCAACAAGCCCAGTGTCAATTGCCAACTGCGGTAAAACATCAAGGCCAACAGGCCAATAACGGTGGCAGTTTCCTGGATCAGGACAGTAATCCCACGGGTCGCAGCATTCGCCAGTTGGTCAGTATAAAAGGTCAGGTGGGTGAGCAGCTTCCCGCCCGCATGCTGCTGGAAATAATGCACCGGCAGGCGTAACAGGTGGGCAAACACCTCGCCCCGCACCTGTTGCACCACCCGCCGCCCAACCAGCCCCATGAAGAAGCTGGAGACAAACATGGCAATACCACGTACCAGAAAAATGCCCATAATGCCCCACGGCAACCACTGGATCACCTCCTGGTCACGTTTGAGGATGGCCTCATCCAGCAGCGGCCCCATGACCGAAGCAAACAGGGGCTGGGTCGCAGCACTCACCAGCAAGCCGATGACCGCAAACAGCAGATAATGCCAATAAGGGATGGAGTAACCGACCAAACGGCGGTAAATCTGCAATCCGGTTGTCCGGCCTGTGGTCATGCGCCCCCTATTTCTTGCGTTCGGACTGCGTGGTGGCAATCGAGAAGTTGGTTAACCCCAGGCGGCCTGCGATGTCCATCGCTGTTACCACATACTGGTAGCCCACAGTGGCATCCGCAGAAATCACCAAAGGCGGTACGGCAGGCATTTCATTCAGTACCTGGGTCATGGCCTGGAACAGGGTTTCCGGCTGGTTATTCAGCACCTCCCGCCCGTTCACATAATAGCGCCCTTGGCTGTCAATCAACAGCTCCAGCTTATCCTGTTGGGGGATAGTGGCGGCATTGCTGGCAGTTGGCAATTCAATCTTGATGGCTGAGTTTTTATCAAATGTCGTCGTGACCATAAAAAAGATCAGCAACAGGAACACCACGTCAATCATGGAGGTCAGGTCAATATCAAGCCCTTGTTGCTCACGGGGACGGAAGTTCATTAGCGGCCTCCTGTGGCAGCACGTTGGCGGGCAGCCGCAATGGCAGCCGCTGCCTTGTCTGCATTTGATGCGGCAGAAGTGGGTACAACAGAGGGGCTTGCCGGGGCAGGACGGCGGCTATTGAACTGGTTGACCAGCTCAATCAGCTTGACGGCTTCCTGTTCCATGCCAACCACATAATTATCCACTTTAGCCTTGAAATAACGGTGAAAAACTACCGCAATCAGCGCCACCGAAATGCCCGCCGCCGTGGTAATCAATGCCTCGGAAATCCCCCCTGCCACCGCTGCCGGGTCGCCGACCCCTGCTTTGGCAATCTGGCTAAACGAACTGATCATCCCAAATACAGTACCCAGCAAGCCCATCAACGGGGAAATTGCACCAATCGTTGCCAAGGCAGGCAAATAACGCTCCAACTTGTGGACAGCATGACGGCCTGCCTCTTCAATATTTTCCTTCATGACATGGCGTGGCAAGGTACTGCTTGCCAAACCGGTAGCCAACACACTCCCCACCACCGAATTTTCACGGAGGCTTTCAATCGCATTCGGGCTGACTTGCCCGGTTGCTGCCATCTTGCGTGCCAACTCAATATCGGAGGCGGGAATCACCTTGCCCACCCGCAAGGACAGGAAACGTTCGATGACAATTGCCACCGCAATAATGGAGCTGAGGATGATGGGAATCATCAATATCCCGCCCGCCAAGAGAATCTCGATCATTGGTTAAGCCTCATACTTTTTATCAATTAGCCCAAAAACCTGATAACGCCCATTTTCCCGACAAACGGGGAACCCTCGCTGAATGCTGGCTGTAAATGCCAGAAACCTGAGTAAATTTACGGATTCCGCAACCACTGTGCAACATCCTTGGCAAAATAGGTCAGGATGCCATCCGCACCTGCCCGCTTCATCCCCAACAAGGCTTCCAATACGCAAGCCTGTTCATTGATCCAGCCATTCATGCCTGCTGCTTTCAGCATGGCATACTCGCCACTGACCTGATACACATAGGTTGGAGCCTTGAATTGATCCTTGACCCGGCGCACGATGTCCAAATAAGGCATCCCCGGCTTGACCATGACCATATCCGCGCCTTCTTGCAAATCCAATGCAACCTCCCACAGGGCTTCATTGCTGTTGGCAGGATCCATCTGGTAGCTGTATTTGTTGCCCTTCCCCAAATTGCCTGCCGAACCGACGGCATCACGGAACGGGCCATAAAAGCTGGAGGCGTATTTGGCGGCATAGGCCATAATGCGGGTATTGCCATGCCCCGCCTGCTCCAGCGCCTCACGGATGGCACGGATACGCCCATCCATCATATCAGACGGGGCAACCACATCCGCCCCCGCCTCGGCATGCGATACCGCCTGGCGTACCAGCACCTCGACTGTCTCATCATTGACAATGTAGCCTTCCGCGTTCATCAGGCCATCCTGTCCGTGGGAAGTGAAGGGATCCAAGGCAACATCCGTCATGACACCCAGCTCTGGCACAGCGGCCTTAATGGCACGCACCGCACGTTGTGCCAAGCCTTCCGGGTTATACGCCTCCTCTGCCCGCTCTGACTTGGCCTCCAGAGGTGTCACCGGGAAAATCGCCATCATCGGCACGCCCCATGCCGCCACCTGTTCGGCTTCCTGCACCAGCAAGTCAATGCTCTTGCGCTCCACACCGGGCATCGAGGCAATCGCCTCACGCCGGTTGGAACCCTCCAACACAAACACCGGGTAAATCAGGTCATCGACCGTCAGGGTATGTTCACGCATCAAACGGCGGGAAAAATCGTCACGGCGCATGCGGCGCATACGGGTCAATGGGAACATTCCGGGAAAATCAGCCATGGCTCAGCCCTGTATCATCATCAAGAAGGGCTTCATTTTGCACAAAATGGCGTTGGGTTGCCAGCAGCACACGCCGATGAGCACCCCTGAAATACCGATACCGGCGTAAAATTCAGCGACCATTCATCCAGAAAGCGTGCCTGATAAGCGGTAAAGGGGACACTGTAAATTCCAAGTTGTTGTCATAAATCATCTTTTATCTTTTTTTTGTACCCACTCTGCTCTATCCCCTCATCAGTAAAAACTGTTACATTTAGTCATAGACTGTCACGTACAGGCATTACTACGAGGGATCAAAATTATGTCAGCACATGATGTGGCTCACTTTTTAAAGAAAAAAGCCGATGAATCCGGTTTAACCCATACCGAGATTACCCGCCGGGCTGCCGTGTCACGCCAAACATGGTACAAGTTGCTGAATGGTGAGGTGCAGGAGGCAAAATTTTCCACACTGATACGCATCAGCCGCACCTTGCGTACCCACCCGATGGAATTGATTGGCCTGTATTTTGGCAGCCGCGCCGTGCATGCACCCAACCTACCGGCTAGCGAGGCTGGTACGCATAAGGCACACACCCCGGCCTTGAGGGAAACGGCCTAGTTGTCCGTTTTTAACCCGAACTTGTGCGCCACCGCTTTTTTCAGCGGGTTCAGACGTGCAATCAATTTGCCACGGCTGGTGGGGTACGGGGCAGGCTTATCCTGATAGTGCTGCTTAAACAGCCCTTCCAATACCTCGCTCAGGGCTGATATTGATTTACCCGACAGGCTCATGCAAACCCCCAGGCAATCGGCAAGGAAACGGTTTTCCTGCCTCAATTTGCTGTTTTCAAAAAACTCCAGTTGCTGCTCCAGTTCGGCAATACGCCCACTTTTATGTGACAGCAACTGTTGCAGGAAACGGGTTTTGACCGTATCCGCATCAACCCCTGCCAGCAACGGGCAGACTACCCGGATCGCCAAGACCGCACTGGTGGCACTGTTAAGCACGGCCGGTTTGCTGCGCCCATGCGGGAAAATCTCCCCGAACATGTAAGCCCCCAACAGGGGTGAACGCGGCAAGGCAGTCCCACACTGTTGCGCCTCCAGGCCAATATCCCCCCGCAAAGCCAAAACACGGGACGAGCACCCCGCCACCAAGGACAGGTCGTAAGTATCGTGCAGCTCGCCCATCACCACCCGGTGCTCATCGAGTAAGGTTTCCCGGTCAGGGAAGGAAAAGCTCACTTTCGCCGCCGGGTTCAGGTGCAAAAAGCCGCTATGGATACGCCCACAGGTACGATCCAGGAAAATATCACGCTGGTAAGGCTCCTTACCGTCCTCATGAATCCATAAGGGATACTCAGTAAAGCTCCGGGATGTCACCAAAGGATGCCCCATTTTCAGCAAGAACGGGTAGGCATCCACATCATCAATGTGCGTCAATGTTGTGCCATCGACACTGATTGGAAAATGGTCGCCACTGTCCAGCCAACCGCAGGTATATTTCAGGGCATAGTCAAACTGACCGGATACCAGAAGGTAAGGCATGGCATCTGCCTCCACCCGTACCTGCCCTTGTTGGCATAGGCCATGCCACATGTGCCGGATCGGGTATTCGTTGCTGCTGGAGGGGGTTAGCGCCAACTCAGCAGGCCAATAGTCTGTCGAGCAGCCCCCAAAAACCAGACAGGAATCACCAACAACCTGCTGGATGTCATCCACCAGGCTGACCGCATTCACGGCATGATAAGGGGGGTAAACCAGACACAGCCCCACGTCGGGCAAGGCCTGGGCTGCCACTTCCTTGGCGAAGGCCTGCCGGAAAGCATTGCCGCCATCTGCCGCACAGTCACCAGCCCCCGCTTGAGCCTGTAAAGCCGCTACCGCTGGCAACAAGCCAGCCCGGAACTGCAAGGACTCCGACACCAGCAGGCACAGGAACCAGGCATCATGCTGATAACCATCGCTACGGGTATCACCACGGGTAAATCCGGCGGTCACGGTACAGGCAATCAATTGCACCCCTGGGTAATGGGCAGCAAGGGTAGACAACAATGCCTGCATGCCAGATACATCATGGGGCTGGGAAGTATACAGGATACCTGCTTGTGGGCGGTAAATACCCAATGCCTTGTCTGCCTGCCCCAGCAAATCAGCGGCTGCCAAAGTTGCGGGCAGGGTCGGTGTTTGTACGCAAACGGCTTTCAACATGCCCATTCCTCCCATAACTTGACTTATGTCAATTATATTATAAATCCCCCAGCCGGTTGGCGGGAACAAATGCCCTATAAGGCCCCCCTAAAACCCGACAAACCCCACCCAATCCCTATCGGGCAGTAGTAAACCAGCCAATAAACAGTTAATTTTGCAGCGTTACCAATAAACGCTACAGTAGCAACCCTGTTTAAGCGATGGAGCCTGCATGCACACAGCCACATTCACGACTGACCCGGAGCGCTTGCTGGCAGCCTTGCAGGGCGTATTGCCTGCCGCCCTGATCCTGTCGCGCCCGGAAGAGCTTGCCCCGTATGAATGCGATGGGCTGTCCGCCTACCGCCAAACCCCGTTGCTGGTGGTGTTGCCGGAAACCACCGGACAAGTACAGGCCGTCTTGCGCATCTGCCACCAACAGGGTGTGCCGGTGGTGGCACGGGGAGCTGGAACGGGGCTATCCGGTGGGGCACTCCCTCATGCCCAAGGCGTGCTGTTAAGCCTTGCCAAGCTGAAAAACATCCTCGACATCAATCAGGAGCGCCGCACGGCAACGGTGCAGCCGGGGGTACGTAATTTGGCCATTTCCCAGGCCACCAGCCACCTTAACCTGTATTACGCGCCAGATCCCTCCTCACAAATCGCCTGCACCATCGGCGGTAATATTGCAGAAAACTCCGGCGGGGTACATTGCCTGAAATATGGCCTGACGGTGCATAATGTGCTGCAAATCAAACTGGTCACGATTGAGGGCGAATTGCTGACCATTGGCACACAAGGGCTGGATGCCCCTGGCTATGATTTGCTGGCACTCATGACCGGCTCAGAAGGTATGCTCGGCGTGGTGGTGGAAGTCACTGTCAAGCTGCTGCCCAAACCGGAACGGGTGCAGGTGATGCTGGCGGCCTTTGATGATGTCATCAAGGCGGGTGCAGCCGTCGGCAATATCATTTCTGCCGGGATTATCCCTGCCGGGTTGGAAATGATGGATGGCCCAGCGATTCAGGCTGCTGAAGACTTTGCCCATGCAGGCTACCCAACCGATGCTGCCGCCATTTTGCTGTGTGAGCTGGATGGAACCCATGCTGAAGTTTCCGAACACTTGCTGGTCGTGCATGGCATCCTCATCAACAGTGGCGCAACCGAAGTCCGCACTGCCAAAGATGAAGCCGAACGTGCCACTTTCTGGAAAGGCCGCAAATCGGCATTCCCGGCTGTCGGGCGCATTTCCCCCGATTATTACTGTATGGATGGCACTATTCCGCGCAAACATTTGCCACAGGTGTTGCAAGCGATCCGTGATTTTTCCACTGAATTTGGGCTGAATGTAGCCAATGTATTCCATGCCGGGGATGGCAACCTGCACCCGCTAATCCTGTTCGATGCCAACCAGGCCGGTGAATTGGAGCGGGCGGAAGCCTTTGGCGGTAAAATCCTTGAGCTGTGCGTAGCTGTCGGTGGCACGATTACCGGTGAACATGGGGTTGGCATGGAGAAAATCAACCAGATGTGTAGCCAATTCAACAGTCTGGAGCTGACCCAATTCCATGCAGTCAAGGCTGCCTTCGATCCGGCTGGCCTGCTAAATCCGGGTAAGGCCGTCCCGACCCTGCACCGTTGCGCTGAATTTGGCGCAATGCATGTCCATCAGGGGGCACTGCCCCATCCTGAGCTGGAGCGTTTCTGATGAGCCTGCCTAACCATGACCTAAGCCACGACCTACAGGCGCAAGTGGCAAATGCTTACGCCCACAGCACGCCCCTTTGCATCGAAGGCGGCAACAGCAAACGCTGGTATGCGGGGCTGCCGCTAGGCGAACCCTTGGCGGTCGGCGGGCATCGCGGCATTACCAGCTACGAGCCGACCGAGCTGGTGATCACGGCACGCGCCGGTACACACTTGCAGGAAATTGAACAGGTGCTGGCAACGGAAGGGCAAATGCTGGCCTTTGAGCCTCCCCACTGGGGCGCAACCGCCACCTTGGGCGGAACCATTGCCTGCAACCTGTCAGGGCCTGCCCGCCCGTATGCCGGATCAGCACGGGATTTTGTGCTGGGCTGCAAAATCATCAATGGCAAAGGGGAAATCCTCAGCTTTGGCGGGCAAGTCATGAAAAATGTGGCGGGCTATGATGTATCGCGCCTGATGGCGGGGGCGTTGGGGACACTGGGCGTATTGCTGGAAATCTCCGTCCGGGTGCTGCCCCGCCCGGAACAGCAACTGACCTTGGTGCAGGCACTGGATCCTGCTGCCGCACTCCAGCATTTCAATGCCTGCGCCCGCCAACCCTTGCCGATCAATGCCGCTTGCCTGCATACAGGTCAACGTTACCTGCGGCTGGCGGGTAGCCACGGTGCAGTCAAACAGGCCGCCAACCAACTGCCAGGGGACGAACTGCCCAACGGTGAGCATTTCTGGCATAAATTGCGGGAACAACAACTCCCATTCTTCCAGTCAGCAGCGAGCTTATGGCGTGTATCAGTTCCTGCTGATACACCGGTATTGGACTTGCCCGGTGAATGCCTGTACGACTGGGGCGGGGCGCAACGCTGGCTGGCGACACCGGCGGAGGCCACCCAAGTACGTCGTGTTGCAGAAGCCGCCGGTGGGCATGCCACCGTGCTCCGTACCCCGGACGAGGGTTTGCGTGCCAGTGGACAAGTCTTCCACCCCTTGCAGCTGGGTATCTTGCGCTATCACCGCCAGTTGAAGCAGGCCTTTGACCCCAAAGGTATTTTCAACCCCAACCGTCTCTACCACGGCCTATAAGCCGCCAGCCCCAAAGGTAATGCCATGCAAACCAACCTGAGTGCCACTTACCGCGACACTGCCCACGGTCAGGAAGCTGAAGCGATCCTGCGTGCCTGTGTCCATTGCGGCTTTTGTACGGCGACCTGCCCCACCTACCAACTGCTGGGGGATGAGCTGGATGGCCCGCGCGGGCGCATTTACCAGATCAAGCAAGTGCTGGAGGGGGCAGAACCAACCGCCACCACCCGCCTGCACCTTGACCGCTGCCTGACCTGCCGCTCTTGCGAAACCACTTGCCCCTCCGGGGTACGCTACGGGCGTTTGCTTGACATTGGGCGGGAGGTCGTTGAAACACAGACCGAACGCCCCCTGACCGACAAACTGATGCGCCAAGGGTTACGGCACATACTGCCCTACCCGAAACGGGTACACACCCTATTGGCGCTGGGCAACCTGTTCAAACCTGTCCTGCCTGCCAGCCTGAAACGCAAACTGCCCACCCAACAGGGCAAGCAGTACCGCTGGACACCCCAACCACAAGCCCGCAAGGTACTGGCCTTTGATGGCTGTGTGCAAGGGGTCGCCACACCCGCCACCAATGCCGCCGCCGCACGGGTATTGCAATATCTGGGGATTGAGCTGGCCAGCATCCCACAAGCAGGTTGCTGTGGTGCAGTAAGCCACCACTTGGCTGCCCCCGCAGAAGCTCTGGACTTCATGCGCCGCAATATTGATGCGTGGTGGCCTGCTATCGAGGCCGGGGCAGAGGCGATTGCCATCACCGCCAGCGGCTGCGGGGTCATGGTCAAGGAATATGCTGAGCTGCTGAAACATGACCCCGCCTATGCGGACAAAGCCCAGCGGGTGTCGGCCTTGGCAAAAGACTTCAGTGAAATCGTGCGCGATGCTGATTTTGGGGCAGTGGTCATTCCCGCCGCTATCAAACGGGTGGCTTTCCATAGTCCCTGCACCCTGCAACATGGCATGAAACTGCCCGGTGTGGTGGAAGGGATTCTCAGCCGTGCCGGATTTGAATTGACACCAGTTGCCGATGCCCACTTATGTTGCGGCTCTGCCGGGACTTATTCCCTCCTGCAAAGCGGATTATCGCAACAGTTGCTGCACAACAAACTCACCGCCCTGCAAGCCCCCACCCCGGACATCATTGCCACTGCCAATATCGGCTGCCAAATGCACCTGGCAACCGGGGCAGATAAACAGGTTGTGCACTGGATCGAGTTGCTGGATCAGGTATTACCCCACTAAGGTGCAACAAGTCTCCGTAGATAATTGATGCTTACTGACAACAGCGCGTTGTTTTCTGGCAAAAATATTTCAGTTGTTACCGCTTGTCCCCCTTCCCGTTGACTTTGCAGTCGTTTATTATCCAGCAAAGTCGTGTGTAGAGAATAAGCAAATGCGTAGTCATGTTCCTGTTCCAGCGTGGTTGTTGGTGGTTTTCTTTTGCCTGTCTATTTTAGGCGGGTGTATAACCCCGGATAATGAAGTGCTTGATGGCATGGGGACACCCGATGTCACCCAATGCAGCGCTATCCCAGGTGTTGAAGATGGTAAGGATTACCGCCCGCGCGATGCCATTACCTTGGGAACAGATAACCGCGCCCACCCTGACGTGTTCTATCTCGGTTGGGCACAACTGGATATGCGCTCTGATTTGCGTTTCCCGGAAAAAGGTTATGACGGGACTGGCTACGAAGACAAATTGCTGGTCACACGCAAGACTGCCAGCCCCGCCGATGCCAACGACCCGAATGCAGGCAACCTGACACGCACATGGCAGCTCTTGCCACACCTCGACAACAATTGCCAGGATGTCGAGAAAATCCGCATTCACAGTTTCGATGTTGCCCCCAATGGGCGTAGCCTGTATGTGTCGATGGCACGTACCGCCCTGGGTGAAACCCACCTCGGCATTTACCGCCTGGATCTGGAAACAGGCGACCTTGCCAAGATCAGCCAGGAAAGCAATGTCCATTACATGTACCCGACCTATATTGGCAATGACCCTGACACCCAGCACGAAATGCTGGTGGTTGCCAAAACCGTCACCGATGCGGATATCCCGATCAATTATGCCCGCGCAACGTTGCAGGATGAGTATGATCGCTCCCCCACCCCGCTGATCCATAAAATGGATGCCCATACCGGGGATACAGTACGGATTGGCTTTAACAACTCACACCAGACTGAACCCCTCGCCATGACCGGGCCAGATGGCAACCGCATTGTCGTTTTCACCCAATGGGAACATCAGGATTCGGTCAACCGTTTTGCTTTATGGAAAATGCAAATCGACGGCAGCGATAACTTCACGTTCTTCGGGCAGGAAAGCTCCAGTGACCGCAGTAGCACACACCTGTTCCAGCCAAGGGCAGTGCGCTCCGGTGCTTATGCCGGTTATACGCTGATGACGGAAAGCCATAACAAGTTCGATGCGGAAGGCCATATTGCCATGACGTTCCGCCACCATCAGGAGTTGCGCAGTGACAAGCATTACTTGCAACAGGTTAAAGCAGTAGGGGCAACACCTACCCACCTGTCGCGCAACCCGGAGCATTACAACAATGAGAGCTTTGTTTATTCCTACCGAAACAACAGCAATTACACCTACCAGCTGTATGTGAAGGACTTCCCGGCAACACCGGGGCAAGCTGCCTCCGACCTGCCCGGTAGCCAACTGACACCGAATACCAACGACTACCACTTTGTCCAGGCTCGCAGCTATTATCCGCCTGAACGCACCCCGGTTGCACCTTCTGATGCCTATGATGTGGGGGAAAACCGGGTTTCATTCACCAATGAAAACCTGCAAGGCAAATCCGGCTTCCTCGTGCAGAACCTCACGCAGTCCGACAATGGCGTGCAGCATCAACTGGATGGGATTGCCCCTGACGATTTGTCGATGCAGTTCTTTATCCCCTCGCACCACTTCAGCAATTCGCAAACAGTCGGCCTGAAAACCAGTGCCGAAATGAGCATCCCTGCCAGTGGTTTCATCAAGCCGGAAGCTGATGGCTCGATGGGTGTGGTCATGAAAAACGGTTTGTATGTCTGGAAGGTCAACAAGCGTTATCGTCATCAGGGACAGGACATCTGGATTCCGGTACGGGCTGAGCGGCAGGAAGTGGCATTTGTACCTAACCGGGTCAATGCCTGCAACCAATGCCACCAGGAGCGTAACCAAGCCAATTTGGACAAATATGCTGAATATGACTCCATTGCCGCCCAGAAAATGCATGGCACACTCACCGATGTCACCGACATCAGCAGTTATAACGCCAGCTATTCAGTGCCAGATTTCCATCAGGACATTATGCCGCTGCTGACCAAACCGGCAGCCCACGGCGGGCAGTCCTGCGCAAGCTGCCACAGCGCTGGAACCAAACTGGACTTGTCCAATACCACTGGGCCAGAAGCCATGAATGCCACCTTCCGCACCTTGTTGCGGGGAGCGCGGCAATTACCGGATGGGCGCATCCTGCCGTACTCGAATGACTCGATCAACCCGCTGGGTATGGATGATAACTACCGCCCTGCGCCTTTGCTGTGGAGTCTGGTTCTGGGGGATGACCTGACTGTACCGCCGGATGGCACTCATGCCAATGACAGCAGCCGCACGCTGGAGCGCACCGGTGATTATGGCGCAAGCTATGATGAGGTGATTGAGCAAACCATCCAGGGCATCAATGGACAATATGACCATAGCCAACATTGGTCAGCGGCAGACATCCAGGAATTTATCACTTATTCTGCTACCCAAATGCCAGCGGGCTTGTCTGACCGCATGACCTTCACCGCCCAAGGTAACAATTACCGCTGGGGCGCAGCCGGACAAAAGGCTTATCAGGCCATGGTGCGCAATTGCTTCAGCTGCCACAACAGCTTTACGGGAGCCAATGGTGGTGGTATTGAAGACGCACAATTCGGCTTGCCGCTGGAAAAACGCTTTAGCTCCGACACCGGGCAACGCGATAACCGCATGCGCTTTATGGTACACAACCATGTTGCCAATAAGCTGGATACCGCTTATTCAAAATACACATGGCAAAGCCACCTGGAAAACTCACGTTACAATACCCTATTGTCAGCCAGTTACCGGATCAACTTTGCCAACCCTGAGCAATCCGAACTTCTGCGTTATGCGTTGGGCAAGGACATCAATGGCAACCCATTAACGGAGACACAACACAAGGTACGCCACCCGCAAGTCCTTATCGAGCAATATGCCGATTACCAATACCTCCACGCCTGGGTGACAGGCAGCAATACCCTCAGCCAGTCACCGGTACAAAATGCAGCGCCTTTACTGGATACGCCGCCTGTACCCCTTACCATCAATGAATATGACCCGCCCGCCAACCTACCCAATTTGCTGACGTGGTATGACCCTGATGGTGCTAATGAATTATCCCAATTACTCCTGTTGGGCAATAACACCAGCGAGCATATCTTTAATGACACCATGCTTGGTTTGGCGTATTCCGACTTTAATTCAGCCGCACTCAATGCCTATGCTATCCTGGGTGATCGTGGTACACGTCAATTTGCCTTTAAGGTGACAGATGGGGATGCCAGCAGTACCCAATATGCGGATGTGACCGTTACCAGTGATTACAATGTCCCCGCCCCATCGACTGTATTGCCGAGTGCCTATGCGTTTTATACCGTGCGTGATCTTGGAACTAACCCGGATACAGCCGGTGAGTTACGTAAACTGGAACACGATGCCAATAACCCAGACCAGCCGAAAGATACCCTGATCGGCAAGATTGATGGCTACAACAATAACTGGACGACCCTGTACCGGCGAGCGGATAAGGGCTGGCTGTATTTTATTGAGCAGGAAAGCCAGATTATCCATGTTGTCGATGAAACCAATGCAGCTATCCTATTCCATATCCGCCTAAATCATGAGCCGAACAAGGAAACGGACATACACAAACAAACAGCCTACTTGTTATGGTGGCGACCCCAGGAAGGTCTGGATCATTTGAGTGACAACACCAATTGCCCAGGGGGTGAGTTACAGGGTCTGCTTGAGTCCAAACTGAGCCGAACCAGAAACGGTGACTTTTATATTGGCTTAGGCTGCATCAATCCGCTTGCACCTGCCGGGGAAACCTATACCGTTATACCAAGATACCGCACCAAACTGCTGGATGGTGGCAATACCTTGTCGGTATATACATGGCGACGCGCCACCTTTATGAGCAAATGGGTGAATGAGGGGGTTGACCGCCTGAATGTCCTGAATTTGGTCACAGGTAAAGCCAAAAATCTGGGTGATTTTGACTTTCCAGAGCAAACCA
Source organism: uncultured Thiothrix sp. (assembly GCA_964293005.1). GTDB lineage: Bacteria > Pseudomonadota > Gammaproteobacteria > Thiotrichales > Thiotrichaceae > Thiolinea. Next base: position 1,174 of record CAXYXW010000052.1, on the reverse strand, counting down.
TCACTGCCGCCGATGGTATGACATTCACGACTTACCCCGCAGCCACTTATAATAATGTGCGGGCTGTTGTCGTTGCAGACGATGGTGCATTTTATGGTTTCAACAAAGATACCAATGACCAACCTGTGCAGATATTCAATTTCGACCCTTTACTTGAAATCCAGCAACCGGTTGCCACCCCTGCCTGGTTGGAGACTTACTTCACCCAGTATATGAACTATGGGACACCCTTCCTCGTGATTGAGCCACGTTAAGACAACAGGAATGATGATAGTCGCTATGCGTATACGATTAATGGGGCTAAGTTTGGTGGGGCTGGCAATAATCCATTGCCCGGTGTTGGCATGGCAGCCAGAAACGGTGGGAGTGGGGTTAGCCTATACCAGTGATGCCCGTGAAAGTATGGCTCTGGAAGCTGCTTGGCAAACACCCCAACCCGATTGGCGCATTCGGGGAAAGCTGGAGCATGGCCTCTATAAGCGTAATCAGCATTTAGGCTGGGTGGCTTTTGAAGAAAGCTTTGAGCGTAATAGCATAGAGATATTGATTGACCGGCAATTACCCGCAGGCTTATATATCAGCGGGGGGTTACTGCATTTTGACCAAGCCTCACAGTGGACAGCCTCCCCGAAAGCCGATGCAGTATACTCCTTGAATGGACGTTATTATGCCGGTATCCAACTTGGCAAACCGGAAGCAACCATCAGTTACCAGCCGCTGATCCCGTATCTGGGGATGGGATGGTCAACCCCCCTGCCTTATAAAGATTGGTCAGTACAATTCGAGGCTGGTGCTTTGGTTGGTTTAGACCCGAAACTGACTATGCGCTCCAATAACCCAGCCAACTTGCCCTTCCTGAATACCGACCTGCAATACGAGGCAGATCGCTACGTTGACCGCCTCAAGGCAGATAAGCAGTTTCTTGATAGCACTGCGCCACATGCCAGTATCACTGCCATTTACCATTTTTAGGATTGAACATGCTCAAGCGCTACTTATTGATTATATTCGCTACCTTGTTGCTGGCAGGTGGCCTATCGGGTTGTGGTGAGTCAGGTTCAGGCTCAACTGCAAACACCACCACAGACGGGGAGCCTGCCGATACCGGAACTGGTGGCAATACCGGAACTGGTGGCAATACCGGAACTGGTGGCAATACCGGAACTGGTGGCAA
>CAXYXW010000051.1:0-21231 GCA_964293005.1 uncultured Thiothrix sp. | reverse complement strand
CAGCTCCAGCTCCAGCTCCAGCTCCAGCCCCAGCACCGGCTCCGGCTCCGGCTCCGGCTCCAGAGCCAAAACCTGAGGAGCAAAAGCCTCAAGGGGGCGGTGGTAACGGTGTTTTGGGTGGCTTACTGGGTGGCGCAGCCTTGGGCGGTGGTCTGGCGATGGGCGCGTTGGCGTTGGCTCCCCTGTTTCTGGGTAGCCCCGTGGCACTCGATACCAGCGGTGACGGCAAAATCGGTACAACCGGCGATAGTACTGCCAAGGATCGTGCCGAGGGTTCACAACTCGGCAATACTGTCCAATTCGACCTCGATGGCAATGGGGCTAAAGAGAATGTTGAATGGATGGCGGGTGATGGTGACAGCCTATTGGTCGACAACCGTGATGGCATGGCAGCCAACGACATGAGCGGTCAACGCCTGTTTGGTGATTTGGGTGGTCAGTACAACAATGGCTATGAGCGCATGGCACAGTTGGATGCGAACCAGGATGGCAAGCTGGCGGGTGCAGAGCTGCAAGGTCTGAACCTGTGGGTTGACAATGGTAATGCCCAGGTTGATGAGGGTGAGCTGAAGTCACTGGCTGATTTTGGCGTGACTGAGCTGGGTGTGAATAAGCAGGATGTGCAGAATGCCCGTGGCGAAACGCTGATGCAGGCAGATGCCAAGACGGCAAACGGCAAGAGTATCCTGACGGAAGACGTTTGGTTTGCCCAGGCTTCCTAACCGGGATTGGCTTAAGGCAAAAGGTCAGCCCTGATGGGGCTGGCTTTTTTATACCCAGGCTTGCTGATGTGTTTACAGTTTGGCAGCCGCCAATTGGGCGCGGAACTCTGCCAACATGCTGTTATAGCGTTGTGGGTCAGTGGCCTTGGCTGCCCCGAAAATGGCCGAGCCAGCCACAAACGTATCGGCTCCGGCTTCCTTGATTTCCCGGATATTACTGGCTTTTACGCCACCATCAATTTCCAGGCGGATGTCACGGCCTGATGCATCAATCAGCTTGCGTGCCTGGCGCAGTTTGTCGAGTGCCGAGGGGATGAAGCTTTGTCCGCCAAACCCAGGGTTGACTGACATCAACAGGATCATGTCCACCTTGTCCATCACATATTCAAGGATCGAGAGTGGGGTGGCTGGATTGAAGACCAGACCCGCCTTGCAGCCTTCGTTATGGATCAGTTGCAGGGTGCGGTCAACATGTTCGGATGCTTCCGGGTGGAAGGTGATATAGCTTGCCCCTGCCTTAGCAAAGTCCGGGATAATCCGGTCAACCGGCTTGACCATCAGATGGACATCAATCGGTGCGGTGACACCATGCTTGCGCAGGGCTTCACAGACCAAAGGGCCAATCGTCAGGTTGGGGACATAGTGGTTGTCCATGACATCGAAGTGAACAATGTCGGCCCCAGAGGCCAGCACATTGTCCACTTCTTCGCCAAGACGGGCAAAATTTGCAGACAAAATCGACGGTGCAATAAAATCAGGCTGTCGTGCCATAACCGGCTCCTCATGCGCGGGACTGGAAAGCCAACCACTCTAGCGCATGGGAGGGAAATGTGCAGCCCCCACCGTCGGGGTATGCAGACCTTACAGGGTGGAGTACATCAGCCCCACGGAGTAATTGTCCGCATCTGTTTCATGGTCGGAACCAGAGCCGGTATTGAAGACGTGCTCCCATTCGGTACGGACATGCAGGTTCTGGTCAAGCTGGTATTGCGCCCCCAGACCCACCATCGGCGAAATGCCATCATCGGTTGAGTGGGTGGCTGGCTCCAAGCCCAAGGCTTCCGAGCTTTCCCGCTCCCAGAACATGGCTCCTGCCTTGCCGGTCATTTCCAGGTTGGGGATGTTGTTGATGGGGAGATAACCTACCCCGGTCAGTTGGTAGCCGCTAATTTGATTGGTGATTTTAACGCCCTGCTCACCAATGACACCGTTTTTCTCTGATGAACCCAAGCGGGTATACGCCAGTTCTGCGCCCAGCATCGGGTTGATGCGTGTGCCGCCGAATACTTTCCATGCCGCCGAACCATCTTCGCACGAGCCTTCAAAAAAGGGCATATTGCAGGCATTGCCTTGCATGGCATAGCCTGCGCTGACCCCAGCGTACATTTTTACACCATTATTGAAACTGAAATTGGAGCGGATGGGGGCAGTGCTGTAGCCGAGCAAGCCATTCGCCTCAACGATTTGCGTGGCCAGTAACAGGCTAACGCCCAGACCTAAAAGGATACGTTTTTTCATGACAAACCCCAGTTGTTTTTCTTATGTTGTTAGCAGGTGGCGCGGTTTAAAGGGTGGACAGGCTGACACCGAGTGTGAACAGGCCAATGTCGGTTTCATAGTCTGAATCCTCTTCCCCCGCTTTTAATGCATGCTCCCATTCGCCCCGGATGCGTACATTTTCGCTGATGCGGTATTGTGCACCCACACCGAACAGGGGGCTAACACCGCTATCGTTGGATGAGCTGGCTTGTTCAATCATGTCAACGGATTTGCTGTTCTCTTGGCTCCAGCGCATGATACCGGCCTTGCCCATCAGATCCAGGTTGGGGGCGACGGGCAGGTAGCCGACTGCGGCGGCATATAGCCCACTGGTATCACTTTTGATGTTGGCAGGCAAACGCCCATCTGCGGTCTTGCTTTCGGCTTCGCCTATTTTGACGTAGCCGAGTTCTGCGCCCAGCATGTGGTTGATGCGTACCCCACCAAACAACTTGCCGGTTTTGGTGATGCCATCATCAAATTCGCCTTGGTTGGCTGCGCCTAAACTGGCTCCACCATAAAAACCGCTGGGATGAGGGACTCCCCAACCCTGTACATAGTTCCCGCCAGCGTGTAAGGCAGGCGGCAGTGCGATGCCAAGCAGGATGAATGTTGCTTGCGCTATTGTTTTTTTCATGTTGTACAAACCCCTTGCATTATTAATTTTATTGTTGTGTTCGTTGTATTTTTGGCTGAAAGCAGTAGTGCTATCCGGTGCAATTCTTGCGTGGCAGCGCTGCGGCGGCCTGACCTATAGGGATGAAAAGGTCACACCCACCGAAATCAGATCAGTCGATTGCTTGGTATTGGCCTGCTTGCTGGTTTCAAAGCGTTCCCACTCTGCCCGCACACCCATATTGCCACCCAGGTTGTAATTCGCCCCTGCCCCATAAAAGAGGTCTGAGCCATCTGCCTTAACCGTGTTGCTGCCCGTTTTGGTTTCATCCTTCCACCACCACATGCCTGCCTTGCCAAACAATTCGAGCTGATCCAGCGGGTAAGTGACTACCCCGGCAGTCGTGTAACCATTGAGGCTGGATTTGACTGTGTTTGTGCCATCGGAGCCTTGTTGCTCCCCGAATTGGACATAACCGCCTTCCATGAGGATCTTGTCAGTGACACGCACACCGGAATACGCTTTCCAGCTACGCCCGGTTTCAGTGCAATCAATCAGGTCTGTGCAGAATGTTGTTGAGGAAACCGAGCCAATGCTGGCTCCCATGTAATTGGGTGGTGCTGAGGATGGGTCATCTGCCTTGACCATATGGGCAAGGGATAACAACCCGGCGAGGATGACAGCCCGCAATGTGAGCGTGTGGTTCATGATGCCCCTGTGTTTTTATTATTTTATGGGTTCTTTATACAGCGAGTATAAAGGCAGGGCAGGGTAGACAGGAAAGAATTCAGACGAACGTCAAGGTTCATCAATCGGCTCATCTTTCCGGTGGGGGTTCCAGGCAGTGCCGCACAGTGCCGCACCAAACGGCGTTCTGAATCCACCAAACTTGCACAAGAGGTTAATGTTTCCTGCACGGTTATTGTGTAGAATCCCGGTATCCGCCTGCCCTGTGGTTGTCAGGGCATGGTGTTAGCGGCAGCATGGTGGCCGGATGCAGGCATCATTGGGATTATATTGATCAGGATAACACGTTGACTCAGGAATCCAAGCAAAACCCGCAGGCAGTGGCACGGGAGTCAAGCACTGCGTGGTGGCTTCTCCCCTTGAAAGGAATCTGGTTTGTGATGGCACTTTTTGGGCGGGTTTTCCGCATTCTGTTGATTGTTGGGCTGGTGCTGGGTGTGCTGGGTTTGGTGGTGTATGCCATGCAACTGGACGAGCAGGTGCGTGCACAGTTTGAAGGCAGGCGCTGGGCATTGCCTGCGCGGGTGTTTGCCCGTCCTTTGGAGCTGTTCAAGGGGCAGCAGCTATATGCTGACCATCTGGAGCAGGAGCTGAAGCTGTTGAACTATGTGTCAACAGACAAGCCCACGGAAACCGGGCAGTACCTGCGTAAAGGCGACAACTTTGAAATCATCACCCGGGGTTTCCAGTTTGCGGAGGATATTGAACCAGCCCGTAGTATCAAGCTGGCTGTGGCGCGTGGCAAGGTTGCCTCCCTGGATTTGGCGAACAGGCAGGAGCCTTTGCCATTGATGCGCATGGAGCCGGTGCTGATTGGCAACTTCTATCCCAGCCACAATGAAGACCGTGTATTGGTGCGCATTAAAGATGTGTCGCCCTTGCTGTTGAATGGCCTGCTGGCGGTTGAGGACAAAAAGTTTTATGAGCATCAAGGGGTTAATCCGTTGGCGATTGCCCGCGCCATGCTCACCAACCTGAAAGCCGGGCAAACGGTGCAGGGTGGTAGTACCATCACCCAACAGTTGGTGAAAAACTTCTATCTCACCAATGAGCGCAGTTGGGAACGTAAGCTGAAAGAAGCGATGATGGCCTTCTTGTTGGAGCTGCGCTATTCCAAGCAGGAAATTCTGGAGGCTTACCTTAATGAAATTTATCTGGGGCAAGATGGTGAGCGTGCCATCCACGGCTTCGGCTTGGCTGCCCAGTTCTATTTCAACCGTCCGATCCGTGAGCTGAAATCAGACCAGATTGCCATGCTGGTGGGTCTGGCAAAAGGTGCGGCCTTCTATAATCCGCGCCGTTACCCGGAGCGTGCCCTGGAACGGCGTAATCTTGTCCTGACGGTCATGGAGCATGAAGGGGTTCTGACTTCCAAGGAGGCCGAGGAAGCCCGCGCCCGTCCGTTGGGTGTGAGTGAGCACCGCCCTTCTGGTGCTAGCCCGTTCCCCGGCTATCTGGATTTGGTACGCCAGCAGTTGCAGCGTGATTACCGGGAAGAGGACTTGCGCTCTGAAGGTTTGCTGATCTTTACGGCGATGGATCCAATTGTGCAATTGACGGCTGAACAGATTGTCATCAAACGTGTCCAGCAACTGGAGCGGGCTAACCGCATCCCGAAGCATAAGCTGAGTGGTGCGATGTTGATTAGCACCGTACAGGGCGGTGAAGTGGTGGCGTTGGTCGGTGGTCTGGATGTGCGCTATCCGGGTTATAACCGTGCCCTGACGGCTGTCCGGCAGATTGGTTCTTTGGTCAAACCCGCGATTTATTTGGCAGGTCTGGAGGGGCAGGGTAAGTATTCTTCCCTGAGTGAGCGCATCAGCGACGGCCCCGTCACAGTCAAGATTGGGCGCAATAAATACTGGCAGCCCGGTAACTATGACCAGCGTGACATGGGGGTTGTGACCGTATTGCAAGCCCTGGCCTTGTCACGCAATACCCCAGCCGTGCGGGTTGGGGTTGAGGTTGGTCTGGACAAGGTGATCAAGATGTTGGGTGATTTGGGTATCCAGAAGGACATTCCGGCTTATCCCTCCATCCTGTTGGGTGCGTTGGAGCTGACTCCGTTTGATGTGCAGCAGATGTACCAGACTTTGGCTGCTGGTGGTTCCTACTCGCCACTCAAGTCCATCCGTAGTGTCATGAATATCGCCAATGGCAAAACCTTGACCCGTTATCCCTTGACTGTCCAGCAGGTTGCCAAACCGGAGTCCGTCGATTTGCTGAATTTTGCCATGCACCAGGTGACAGTTTCCGGTACAGCGAAAGCCCTTACCGAGTCCTTGCCTGAATGGAAAAAAGTGGCAGGCAAAACCGGTACAACCAATGACAAAAAGGATAGCTGGTTTGCCGGTTATTCCGGGCAGCATGTGATGACCGTCTGGGTCGGGCGTGATGACAGCAAGCCAACCAATATGACCGGTGGCACGGGTGCGCTCAAGGTGTGGGCGGACATGATGAAGGTATTGCCATCCCAGCCCTTGAAGATCGGGCAATCCTCACGTTTGGTCTGGGTGGATGTCGATGCCAATACTGGTTTACTGTTTAATCCAGGGTGTGGTAAACCGGTAAAAATGCCATTCTTGCGTGGAACCCAACCGAAGAAAATGAGCTATTGCTTACCCGCTGAGCCAGCCGAGGGGCAACCCGTTGCCGCTCCAGCAGGTCAGGCGGCTCCGGCTACGCAACCGGCAGCTCTGGCTCCAAGGCCTGCTGCACCCCGGCCTGCTGCCCCCGCAGCTGCGCCACGGGCAGCACAGCCAGCCCCGCGCCCTGGCAATTGGGTGGATAATCTGATGACACCATCCGGGAACTGAAACTGACATGAAAACAACAGCAACTTCAGCAAATACCCTTTCTTCAACGGGTACGATTTTACGTTATGCCCCTTTGTGGTTGTTGGCAGCGGGGATGGCGGGCTGTGCGCCTGCCTATGTTGCCCCACCGATTGAGGCAGCACCACGTTATGATCCACCGCTCCAGGCGATGCCGTTGACACCCGCTCCCCGCCCACGCCCTGTTGATGTGCCACCTGCGGTTAGCCCTGCGTATGTCAGCCCGCAGCCCATCCCGGTGGATGATTTTCAGCGCATTGAGGCTGAGCCTTTGCCTGAGCAGCCGACCAGGACACTGAAGCCTAGCCAGCCATCGGTTACGTTTATCCCGGACAAGCGCGTCAGTAAGCCTGTTACGCCCAGACAGGAGCCTTCCCCTAAACCCCCCGCACCTGCAAAGCCTAATGCAGTGCCATTCTGGGATCAGGGACGGGTACAGGTCGAAGTGTTGGATATGAAAAAAGATACCCCAGCCACGACACCCCAGCCACTGAGTATGGGGACTATTACCAGTAATGGCTCGGCTGCACCCAGTCAGCCAACTGGCATTACCGGCAGTTCCGGTGGCAGCAGTTCCCCTGTTGTTGCGGTGTTGATGAAGCAGGCAAACAATGAGTTAAGTGTGGGCAAGGCGGATCGGGCAGCGACTACCCTGGAGCGTGCACTGCGTATTGCCCCCGATGATGCCAACCTCTGGTTGCGTTTGGCTGAAGTGAATGAGCAACTGGGGAATAAGCAACAGGCTGCTTCCATGGCACGCAAGGCACTGGGTTTGGCTCCTGATGATGCTGCCCTTCGCCTGCGTGCCCAGCGGCTGGTAAATTAACGGCGTGGACAAGCCAAGCAGGGGTGGATTACTGCCTGTACCCGCCTTGTTGGATGAAGGCGGGGCATTTGCCCGTTGCATCGATGGTTTCCAGCCACGCCCACAGCAACAGGAAATGGCGGCAGCCGTTGCCAACCTGTTGCAAGGTGAGGGTGTGCTGGTGGTGGAGGCCGGGACAGGGGTCGGTAAGACCTTTGCCTACCTTGCACCGACCTTGGCAGCAGGGGAGCGGGTGATTCTCTCCACCGGCAGCAAAACCTTGCAAGACCAGCTTTTTTTTAAGGACTTGCCGGTTGTGCGCAAGGCTCTGGGGCTGTCAATCAAAAGTGCTTTGCTGAAAGGCCGTGCCAACTACCTGTGTTTGCACCGTCTTGGCCTGACCCTGAATGAGGGGCGCTTTGGCGACCGGCGTGAGATCGGTTGGTTGCGGCGCATTGATGGTTGGAGCAAGCTTACCACCACGGGCGACATCGCTGAGATGAATGCCATTCCCCATGATGCCGACATCTGGCCTAAAGTCACCTCCACGCAGGAAAACTGCCTGGGGGCTGAGTGCAATGACTATAACGAATGTTTTGTCGTCAAGGCACGACGTAAGGCGCAGGAGGCTGATATTGTGGTGGTTAACCATCACCTGTTTTTTGCGGATATGTCGTTGAAGGAAGAAGGTTTTGGTGAGTTGTTGCCTGCTGCCGATGTGGTGGTTTTGGACGAGGCACACCAACTGCCGGATATTGCCTCGACTTTTTTCAGTGAAACCGTGGGTAGCCGCCAGTTACTGGAGTGGGCACGCGATACCCGTGAAGAAAGCTTGGTCAATGCCAGTGATATGCCGCAAATCCGTGACCAATTGGGTGTTATGGAAAAGGCCGTGCTGGATCTGCGGTTGGCAATGGATAGCCCAGGGCAGCGTGCGCCGTGGGTGCGTTTGCGTGACCAGCCTGGCATTATTGAGCATACCAAAACCTTGTTGGCGGCAATGCAGGCTTTGGAAACCATGCTGGGTGAGGCAGCTGAGCGCAGTAAGGGTCTGGAGTTGTGCCACGGGCGTTTGGTGGAGCTGCGTAGCCGTCTGGAGCGCATGCAAGCCCCGCAAACGGACGTGGTGCAGTGGTATGAGACCTTTACCCGCAGTTTTACCCTGACCGCCACCCCGCTGGATGTCTCAGCCTCACTCAAGCGCTGTATGGATGCCTTGCCCTGCCGTTGGGTCATGACTTCGGCAACCTTGGCGGTGGGCGATTCTTTTGGGCATTTCACCGACCGCTTAGGGGTACAGGATGCGACCACCCTCAAGTTGGACAGCCCGTTTGATTACTGGCATCACGCCTTATTGTACCTGCCTGCGCATTTGCCGGAGCCGCAGGAATCTGATTTTGTTGCCCGCATGGTCGAGACTTCAATCCCGGTGATCAAGGCGTGTGGTGGGCGCACTTTTATGCTGTTCACCAGTTACCGTGCCATGAATGAGGCGGCTGAGCTGCTGGCGGGTGAATTTGATTACCCGATTCTGGTACAGGGTGAATCACCACAGCGGGAAATGATCGACCGTTTCCGCGAGTTGGGCAATGCGGTGTTGCTGGGGACTGCCAGTTTTTGGGAAGGGGTCGATGTGCGGGGTGAGGCGTTAAGCTGTGTCATTATTGACAAGTTGCCGTTTGCTGCCCCGAATGACCCGGTATTGGAAGCACGCTTGGACACCTTGCGCCGTCAGGGGGGCAATCCATTTGCCGATTACCAGTTGCCACAGGCGGTGATTACCCTGAAGCAAGGTGTGGGGCGGCTGATCCGTGACCAGCATGACCGGGGTTTGCTGATGATTTGTGATACCCGCCTGCGTACCCGCAGTTACGGGCGGATTTTCCTTGATAGTTTGCCGCGTATGCCGCGTACCCAGAAACTGGAGGTGGTTGAGCGCTTCTTTTCCAGAGAACGCCCCTTGCGACCGCCCCCTGAGCCTGTTGTGGCTGATGCAGACCCGGCGGACAACCCTGAAGCCTGACTGTTTCGATGCCCGTATTCAAAACCCATTTTCAAAGCCCGTAAGATTTTTGCAGAGATATTCCCGATGAAGCTTTTGGCGATTGATACCTCCAGCGATGCCTGTTCGGCCGCCGTTTTGGCTGGGGGTGTTTCCCATGTGGAGTTTGAGCTGACCCCGCGTGCCCATACCCAATTGATCCTGCCGATGGTGGAGTCTGTGTTGCAGCGGGCTGGCCTGTGTTTGCAGGAGGTAGATGCCTTGGCATTCGGGCGGGGGCCGGGGGCATTTACCGGCGTGCGGATTGCTGCCGGGGTGGTGCAGGGTTTGGCATTGGCGGCGGGTAAGCCGGTGTTACCCGTTTCGACCTTGGCTGCGTTGGCGCAACAGGCTTGGGTGCAGCAGGGAGCCAGCAAGGTCTTGGTGGCACTGGATGCGCGGATGGGTGAGGTTTATTGGGGGGCGTATGGCCTTGAGGGAGGGCAGATGCGCCTGCTCGGGGAAGAACACGTATTGCCACCGGAGGGTGTGCCGATGCCGCAGGACAGTGGTTGGTTTGCGGTTGGTAGTGGCTGGCAGGCTTATCCGGTTTTGGCAGCGCGTTTTTCGGGTGTGCTGGCTGGCATGCAGGCCACCTGGCTGCCGTCGGCGGAGTTCATTGCCCAGTTGGCACAGCAGGACTGGATGCAGGGCAGGGCGGTGAGTGCAGAGTTGGCACAGCCTGTTTACCTGCGTAATAAGATTGCCCAGACAACCCGTGAACGGGCAGGTTTATCGGCCTGATAGTTGTATTGTTCCTGTTTTTGGTCTATTTATTCCCGGATAGGCCTTGAAAACACATAAAAAAATGACTGGAACTTTACTTCACGGATGATGGACTTATACATTCGCGCTGATGGGTGTATAGGGAAAATACAGGACGCATAATGATAAAACAACTGCATTTATGGGCGCTCGCAGCCTGTTTCGGCTTGCTGGTGGGTAGCCCTGCCAATGCTGATGGGCTGGAGGATGGGCTTGCCGTATCCCACCCTTGTGCCCGTATGTCTGTAGACCGCTTAGGAAGGCGTGCGGAACCTTATCAGGCCGCCATCAACCAATATGCCAGTGAGTACAAGGTTGAGCAGGCGATTATTAAGGCGGTGATTGCCATTGAGTCTTGCTACAACCACCAGGCTCTATCCCCCAAGGGGGCGCAAGGCTTGATGCAGTTGATCCCGGAAACAGCCGAGCGTTTTGGGGTAACGGATCCGTTTGATACGACCCAAAATATTCGGGGCGGCACGCGCTATTTGGGTTGGTTGCTGGAGCGTTTTGATGGCAGCCTTGAAAAGGTTTTGGCAGCCTATAATGCGGGTGAGGGCAGGGTAGACCAATATCAGGGTATCCCGCCTTACAAGGAAACCCAGGCCTATGTGCGCAATGTGCTGGTGGTTTACAACAAGTTAAATAAGTCAACAGATGTAACTTCACCGGCTTCATTAACCAGTACAGCAGATAAAACAGATGCAGTACCCCTGTTAACTGCTGGTAATGCTGTTGTGCCGGTCGCTCCGCCCAAGCCAGTGATGGCTCTGGCTGCTCCTGCTACACCACAACCTACCAATGGTGTTTCAGTACGCGTTATACCTGCGGTTGCCCGTGTGGTGCGCCCAGCCGTGCAGCGTGCCCCAGCAATACCCCAAGTAACCACAACATCGGGTACAGGTCGGGTTCGTACCGTCTTCGAATCGCCTTTCCGGGTACGCCCAAGCAAACCGGGGCGTGGTGGGCTGGAGGTAAACAAGGCACGTGCCCCCCATCTGTATAAGCAGTAAAATAAGGCTCGCAAAAAGTGGCTAAAAAAGCTTGCACAAGCCAGGCTGCTCATGTATAGTGCGCTTCCTTCAGCGACAGGCATATAGCTCAGTTGGTTAGAGCACCACCTTGACATGGTGGGGGTCGTTGGTTCGAGTCCAATTATGCCTACCAAATTTCCAAAAAAGCCTCCTGTCTGGAGGCTTTTTTATTTCGGCGCATATTTGCTTGAACCGGAGTGTCCCAGCCGGTATGCTGCGTCTTTGTTTTTAGCTAATCACAACTATGTGATCCTTGGTATGGATCACCACTGGAGTAAAAAAATGCCTATTATTACCCTGCCAGACGGGAGTCAGCGCTCCTTCGATCACCCTGTTTCTGTTCATGATGTGGCTGCCAATATTGGTACTGGCCTTGCTAAGGCAGCATTGGCTGGCAAAATCAATGGCAAGCTGGTGGATACCAGCCATGTGATTGACAGCGACAGTGAGCTGGCGATTGTTACCCTGAAGGATGCCGAAGGGCTTGAGGTTATCCGCCACTCTGCTGCCCACTTGATGGCGCAGGCGGTCAAACAGTTATTTCCCAATGTGCAAGTGACCATCGGCCCAACGGTCGACAATGGTTTCTACTACGATTTTGCGAGTCCCCATACTTTCACTCCCGACGATCTGGTTGCGATTGATACCCGTATGCAGCAATTGATTGCACAAGACATTCCGGTTGAGCGCAGTGTCATGGGGCGTGATGAGGCCATTGCCTTTTTCCGTAACATGGGCGAAGCGTACAAGGCTGAGATTATTGGCAGTATCCCGGCAGGTGAGGATTTGTCCCTGTATCGCCAAGGCGATTTTATTGACCTGTGCCGTGGCCCGCATGTGCCAAGCACGGGCAAGATCCCGGCGGTCAAGGTGATGAAGGTGGCGGGAGCCTATTGGCGCGGTGACTCGAAAAATGAGATGTTACAGCGCATTTACGGCACAGCGTGGCCGAGCAAGAAAGAGTTGTCCCAATACCTGACTTTTCTGGAAGAGGCTGAAAAGCGCGACCACCGTAAGCTGGGGCGGCAGTATGACCTGTTCCACTTCCATGAGGATGCACCTGGTGCAGTCTTCTGGCATCCGAAAGGCTGGATTGTTTTCCAGAAGTTGATCAATTACATGCGTGACCGCCAAGAGCGTTCCGGTTATGTTGAGATCAATACCCCTGATGTCATGGATCGTAGCCTGTGGGAAACCTCCGGGCATTGGTTCAATTACCGTGAGAATATGTTTACCACCAAGACAGAGGATGAGCGGGTTTTTGCGCTTAAGCCGATGAACTGTCCGGGTGGGGTACTGATGTTTGCACAAGGTCTGAAAAGCTACCGTGACCTGCCATTACGGATGGCTGAGTTTGGTAAGGTACACCGTTATGAGCCATCGGGTGCATTGCACGGCTTGATGCGCGTTCGCCATTTTACCCAGGATGATGCGCATATTTTCTGCACCGAGTCGCAAATGGAGCAGGAATGCCGCGATGTGGTGGCTTTGGTGCTGGACATTTACAAGGACTTTGGCTTCAGCAATGTCGTCATCAAGCTGTCTACCCGGCCTGCCAACCGGATTGGTTCCGATGAGGTGTGGGACAAGCTGGAAGGGGCGTTGGCGGGGGCATTAAACGCGATGGGGCTGGCTTATACCCTGTTCCCCGGTGAAGGCGCATTCTATGGCCCGAAACTGGAGTTCGTGTTGCGTGATGCCATTGGGCGTGACTGGCAATGCGGTACTTTACAGGTGGATATGAATTTGCCGGAGCGTTTTGACATTTCCTATGTGGCGGAAGACAACTCGCGTCAACGTCCGGTCATGTTGCACCGTGCCCTGTTTGGTTCACTGGAGCGTTTTGTCGGTATTTTGATCGAGCACTACGAGGGCAAATTCCCCTTGTGGTTGTCGCCGGTGCAGGCGGTGATCCTGAATATTACCGATAATCAGGCCGAATATGTGAAATCAGTGGAAAAACAGTTGCGTGAAAGCGGTATCCGCGCCGTTGCAGACTTGAGAAATGAAAAGATTGGCTTTAAAATCCGCGAACATACCATGCAAAGGGTTCCTTACTTATTGGTCGTAGGGGATCGTGAAGTTGAAACACAATCGGTAGCTGTGCGTACACGCTCCGGTAAGGATCTGGGTGTCATGCCTCTTGCAGACATCCAGCAGAAGCTGGTCGCGGGGATTGCGGGTCGCGGCTCGATTGATTTGGAGGAATAGACTTATCGCTCAGGAAAAAGAACATCGTATCAATGAAGACATTCGGATTCCCAAAATCCGTTTGATTGATGCCGATGGGGAAAACAAGGGTGTCGTTTCGACGTTTGAAGCTTTAGCCATGGCTGCCGAGGCAGCGCTGGATTTGGTGGAGATTGTTCCAAATGGCAAGCCGCCGGTGTGCCGCATCATGGATTACGGTAAATTCCGTTTCGATGAGAGCAAGAAGGCAGCCGTAGCCCGCAAGAAACAGAAGCAGGTGCAGGTCAAGGAAATCAAATTCCGTCCCGGTACGGATGAAGGTGATTACAAGATCAAATTGCGCAAGCTGACTGAGTTTCTGGAAGAGGGCGACAAGGCTAAGGTCACAGTCCGGTTCCGGGGGCGTGAGATGGCGCACCGTGAGCTGGGGATGGAAGTCCTTAAGCGTGTCGAGACTGATCTGGTTGAGTTGGGGCTGGTTGAACAATTCCCCAAACTCGAAGGCCGCCAGATGGTTATGGTGATGGCACCGAAGAAAAAGACATAATACAGACCCCTTTCGGGGGTTGTATTGAGCACCGTCCTGCCAAGGTTAGGCACTCTTGCAGGGCGTTTGTTTAATCCTGTCAAGGAGAAAAAAGATGCCTAAGATGAAGAGCAATAGTGGAGCGTCCAAGCGCTTCAAGAAAGCTGCTAATGGTACATTTAAGCGTAAACAGGCTTTCATGCGCCATATCCTCACCAAGAAGTCGACCAAGCGCAAGCGTCAGCTGCGTGTGGGTGAAGGCCGCGTCAGTGCGGTTGACACACCAATGGTGCAGCGTTTGCTGCCGTATGCTTGAGGAGGGGATGACACATGGCAAGAGTTAAGCGTGGTGTACAGGCGAGTGCCCGTCACAAGAAGATAATGAAGAAGGCAAAAGGCTACTATGGAGCCCGGAGCCGTACCTATCGTGTTGCGCATCAGGCAGTCATCAAGGCTGGTCAATATGCGTACCGTGACCGTCGTCAGAAAAAACGCCAGTTCCGTGCGTTGTGGATTGTCCGTATCAATGCCGCAGCGCGTATGTCTGGTCTTTCCTATAGCCGTTTCATGAATGGCTTGAAGAAGGCCAACATTACCGTTGACCGTAAGGTATTGGCTGATTTGGCAGTGCATGACATTGCTGCTTTTGGACAGTTTGCCGAAAAAGCAAAAGCTGCCCTGGCTGCATAATGGCATTGCTGTAAAGCGATCGCTGTTACAAGATACAGAAAGCGGGGAAGGTTTTGCCTCTCCCCGCTTTTTGTTTTTTGCAAACCATTGAGTGAAGGAAATCGTTGTGCAAAGTTTGCTGGAACTGATGGGGGAAGCCCATCAGCAAATCTCCGGGGCGGTAAGCTTGGCGGCGTTGGATCAGGTACGGGTGCAGTACCTGGGCAAAACCGGCCTGATTACCGAGCAGCTCAAACAGTTGGGGCGTTTGCCACCGGAAGAGCGCAAGGTGGCGGGTCAGGAAATCAACCTTGCCAAGCAGGCGCTGACCAGTGCGATTGAAATGCGCCGTGACAGTTTGCAGGCAGAGGCATTGAATGTCCGCCTGCGTGATGAATCGGTGGATGTGACTCTGCCAGGGCGGCGGATGGATACGGGTGGCTTGCACCCGGTGACGTTGACCATCCAGCGCATGCAGGAGATTTTTGCCCAACTCGGGTTTGCGTTGGCGGAAGGTCCGCAGGTCGAGGACGATTTCCACAACTTTACGGCCTTGAATGTGCCTGCCAACCACCCGGCACGGGCGATGCAGGATACGTTTTATCTGGACAACACCGGCTTGCAGGATGGCTTGCTGCTGCGCACGCATACCTCGTCGGTGCAAATCCGTTATATGGAAACCAACCAGCCGCCGATCCGTATCATTGCACCGGGGCGTGTCTACCGCTGTGACTCCGACATGACGCATAGCCCGATGTTCCATCAGGTGGAAGGCCTGATGGTGGATAAGGATGTGACGTTTGCGGATTTGAAAGGCATTCTGGATGAGTTTTTCCGTGCCTTCTTTGAGGTCGAAGACCTGAAGACCCGGTTCCGTGCCAGCTTCTTCCCCTTCACTGAGCCATCGGCGGAAACGGACATTACTTGCGTGCATTGTCACGGTAAGGGTTGCCGGGTATGCAAGCAGACAGGCTGGCTGGAAGTCATGGGTTGTGGCATGGTGCACCCGAATGTCCTGCGCCATGTCGGGATTGACAGTGAGGCGTATACCGGCTTTGCCTTTGGCATGGGGGTCGAGCGTTTGACCATGTTGCGCTATCAGATCAATGACTTGCGCGTGCTTTTTGAGAACGATGTGCGCTTCTTGCGCCAATTCCATTAACCACCACAAGGACAGCAAACATGAAAATCAGTGAACAATGGCTGCGTGAGTGGGTAAACCCTGCACTCGGTTTGGATGAAATTGCCCACCGCCTGACCATGGCAGGGTGTGAGGTTGAAGGCGAAGAAGGCGTTGCCACGGCTTTTACCAGCGTGGTGGTGGGGCATATTGTCGCCATTGAGCGCCATCCTGATGCCGACAAGTTGAATGTCTGCACGGTTGACTGTGGGCAGGACGAAACCCTGCAAATCGTCTGCGGTGCACCCAATGCGCGGGCTGGCCTGAAAGCACCGCTTGCCCAGATCGGGGCAGAGCTGCCGATGGCGGATGGCAAGCCACTCAAAATCAAGAAAGGCAAGCTGCGTGGCATTGAGTCTTGCGGGATGCTGTGTTCAGCGGCTGAGCTGGGCATGTCTGACAAGTCGGATGGCTTGCTGGAATTGCCTGCGGATGCACCCATCGGGGTATCCCTGCGCGAGTACCTGAAGCTGGATGACCGCGTGCTGGAGCTGAATGTGACGGCTAACCGGGGTGACTGGTTGAGCGCGGCTGGTGTGGCGCGTGAAGTGGGGGTCTTGACGGGAACGGCGTTGACTCCACCCCCGGTTCCGGTACATGTCCCCCAGCATGCGGAAACACGGGCGATTACGTTGCCTGCTTCCGATAGTTGCCCACGTTATGCGGGGCGCGTCATCCGTAATATCCAGCCCGATGCCAAAGCACCCTTATGGATGCGCGAAACCTTGCGTCGCCACGGTGTGCGTAGCCTGTCTGCAACGGTGGATGTGACCAACTATGTACTGTTGGAGCTGGGGCAGCCGATGCATGCCTTTGACCTTGACAAGCTCGAAGGTGGTATCCAGGCTCGTTATGCGGAAGAGGGTGAGCAACTGGAGTTGCTGGATGGGCAAACCATTACCCTGCATGCGGATACGCTGGTGATTGCTGATGAGGTCAAGGCTGTTGCCTTGGCGGGGATCATGGGGGGCATGGGCAGTGCGGTCACGGCGGAAACCCGTCATGTGTTCCTGGAAAGTGCCCATTTCCGCACTGAAAAGATGATGGGCAAGGCTCGTAGCTATGGCTTGCAAACGGATGCGTCCTACCGCTTTGAGCGTGGGGTGGCGGCTGATTTGCCTGCGGTGGCGCTGGAGCGTGCGACCCAGTTGATTCTGGCAATTTGCGGTGGGGAAGCCGGGCCGGTGGTGGATGTCTGTGCCGATGAGTCGGTGTTGGCACGCCCGGTGGTGAAGCTGCGCCGTGCGCGTATTGCCCGTATCCTCGGCATTAGCCTGGAGGATACCGTGGTGCTCGACATCCTGAACCGCCTTGGCTGTCGTGTGGAAGCCGTTGCTGATGGCTGGTCAGTGATACCGCCGCATAGCCGTTTCGATATTGCCATCGAGGAAGATTTGGTGGAGGAATTGGCGCGGGTGTATGGCTATGACAATATCCCGGTTGCCGTGCGTGCCTTGCCGCCGCAAATTACCTTGCCGCGTGAGACGGAAAGCCGGGTTGCCAACCTGCGTGCGCCTTTGTTGGCAGCTGGTTATCAGGAGGCTGTCACGTATAGCTTTGTCGATCCGCTGATTGAAGATCTGCTTGCGCCCGGTAGCCATGAAACGGTGTTGGCAAATCCGATTTCGGCTGAATTAAGCCGTATGCGCACCACGATTTGGTCAGGTTTATTGCGGGCAGTTGAGTATAATTTAAACCGTCAGCAGGGGCGTGTGCGCCTGTTCGAGATTGGCCCTGTCTTCCACAAGGATGAGGGTGTGATCCGCGAACAGACCAAGTTGTCAGGGATCGTGACTGGTACAGTTGCCCCTGAGCAGTGGGGGCAGGCCAGTCGTCCGGTTGACTTTTATGACCTGAAAGGTGATGTGGAGGCGGTATTGGCGCAGGCGACTGCCCAGCGTTTCCATTTCATTCCGGTGGCGCATCCGGCTTTGCACCCTGGGCAGTCTGCCCAGATTGCTACGGATACGGCAGTTGTCGGCTGGATGGGGGCGTTACACCCTTCGTTGGAGGCACAATTGGGTTTGACCCAGGATGTCTTCCTGTTTGAGTTGGATATGTCTGCTTTGACCGGGCGGCGCTTGCCTAAATATGAGGCTGTCACGCGCTTCCCGACCATCCGCCGTGATTTGGCGTTGTTGGTGAATAAGCCGGTATTGGCAATTGCGCTGGAGCAGGCAATTGCGCGGGTCGCACCACCCCAGTTGGTGAAATGGCAGGTGTTCGATGTTTACACCGGTCAAGGTGTGGCAGAACATCAAAAAAGTGTTGCAGTGAGCTTGATTTTACAGGACTCTTCGCGCACCCTTGAAGATAGCGAAGTTAACCGTATCGTAGGGGATGTTGTTGCGTCACTGCATGAACAAACGGGTGCAACCCTGCGGTAATAAGGAGAATGGTGATGGTGACTTTGACCAAAGCGGATATGGTCGAACATCTGTATGAAGAACTCGGACTCAATAAACGTGAAGCCAAGGATCTGGTTGAAATGTTTTTTGAGGAAATCCGAACCTCGCTGGGGCAGGGGCAGAACGTCAAACTGTCTGGCTTCGGCAATTTCATGTTGCGTGACAAAACCCAACGTCCGGGGCGTAACCCGAAAACAGGGGAAGAAATCCCGGTAGATGCACGCCGTGTCGTGACTTTCCGGCCTGGTCAGAAATTGAAGCAACGGGTTGAGGTGTATGCAGGAAACGCCTATTCCGAATAGTGAATTGCCTGCGATACCGTCCAAACGCTACTTCACCATTGGTGAGGTTAGCGAGTTGTGCAGTGTAAAATCGCATGTATTGCGCTATTGGGAGCAGGAGTTCCCTTCACTGAAGCCCATGAAGCGGCGGGGTAACCGCCGCTATTACCAGCGTGAGGATGTGCTGCTGATCCGGCAAATTCGTGGCCTGCTTTACGAAGAAGGTTATACGATCAGTGGCGCACGCCAAAAAATCCTGGGTGGTATTGAGGAGCCACAAAGCCCGGCGGTGAATCCCTCCCTGACAGGGGAAGGGCTGGTGGATGAACTGCTGGGAAGGTTGGAAACTGTATTAAAAATCCTTAAATCTTGAAACTTCCAGTTGAGATATGGGCGCGTATGGAGTAACCTTGCACCCTCTTTCGGTCGGGGCGTAGCGCAGCTTGGTAGCGCACCACAATGGGGTTGTGGGGGTCGGAGGTTCAAATCCTCTCGCCCCGACCATACGTAAGTTATTGATTATTAAGGCTTTTCGGTGAACTGGTCATGTTTTGACCAGAACTGCTTGCCGTTTTCTGGCTCATTTTCCCCCCTTTAACGGCATAAACACCTGATTGTGTTCATGTTTCACTTATCCCCTGATGGGTCGGTAAAATAGCCTTATGGACTTACCCAAGCAACAGGCCAGCCGTGCCGATTACCTCGCCCTTGACCTCGCCAGTGTTGGCAAACATGAGTTTTACCGGGGGGAGATTTTTGCAATGGCGGGTGGTTCCTTCCGTCACGCCAAAGTCGGCCTGAACATTTCCAGCCATCTGTCCAACGTCCTGCGCGGTAGCCCCTGCCAGCCGATGAACAGTGATATGCGCATTTCCACCCCATCCGGTTTGGATACCTACCCGGATGTGTCGGCCTTCTGCGGTGATCCTGAGTTGGCTGATAATGGGCATACCCTGCTGAACCCTGTCCTGATTGTTGAGGTCTTGTCCCCCCGTACCCGCAGTTTTGACCGGGGGGACAAGTTCATGCTATACCGTGCCATCCCCAGCCTGATGGATTATGTGCTGGTCGAGCCGGATGATGTGCTGGTCGAGCATTACCAACGCACAGGCGCGTATGGGTGGCAATTGCACGAATACCGCAGCTTGGCTGATGTCCTGCACCTGAAGTCTGTTGGGCAGGCCATCAGCCTTGCCCAGTGCTATGAGGGGCTTGGCTTGTAGCCAAACGCCCGGATGTCGGCATGTTGCAGGGGTGGGCTGTAGGACTCACCGATAAACCGGTTGGTTTTTTCCCGCTCGCGCTTTTGTGCGTCTGAGTCGATCCAGCGGGAATAGACATTCAGGAAAATCTGCTGTGAATGCCCCATCTGTGCCGCTGCGTAGGCCGGGTTATTGCCCCCCAACAGCATCAGCGTTGCGTAGCTGTGGCGGGTGGTGTTGGTCACGCGGTGGCGGATGCCCAAGCGGTCGAGTGCCGGGTTCCAGTAGCGTATCCGCTGCGCCTTGCCGTTGGTGTTCCAAGGTTGGTTGGTGATCGGGTTATGGAACACATACCCTACCCTGCGCCCAGTTTCAGTTTGCTGGGCATGCAGGACACAGGCCGCAAAGTCATTCAGGTTCACCATGCGCTCCTTGAATGTCTTGGTCGGCTTCACCTCACCCAATACCCGCGCCCGCCGCACCAGTAAACGGGGTTCGGTCGGATCAAGGTTTACATCTTTCCACTGGATTTCGATGATCTCCTCAATCCGCAAACCACTGAACAGGGCAAACTCGAAATAGCGGACGGCTTCGCGGGGGTAGGCTTTGCGCATGTAATCCAGTATCCGACCCACCTCGTCAGGGGTGAGTGGGTCAGGCAATGCCCGCTGGATTTTGGCATTCTTGATTCTCCGGGTGGGGTCGCGGTCAATCAGGCCATCATCAAACGCCATTGCAAACACTTGCCGCAACGGTATCAGATTGTTGTTCCGCGTTTTGGGGGATGTCCATGTGATCCCCCCCACCAGCACGCCCAAGTCGCTGTACCTGATGCTGCGTATATCCTTCCCTGCCAACGCTGGCAACCAATAGTTATCCAGTGCCTCCCGGTATTTTTTCTTTGTGCCTTTGCTCAGATGCCCGCTTGATAAAAACCAACGTTCTGCCAGCAGGCCAAAATCAAACCCTTCAGGCTCTTTGCTTTCCTGATCGTTAGACATAAAAAACCCCTTTGGGCGGGTTGCAGTGAACCCGCCTATTAAACTTCGCTGTGCTGGTTGCGGTTATCGGTGGCTGTGTGCCAAGCGCCTGACCACGGCTTGCGTCACGTCGATGACATCCGGGTGAATAATCTGGATTTCCACCAGTGCCGAATGGATGCGGTTTATATTCACCAGCCGACCACGCTGTTGCTCTTTCTCCCGGATTGCCAATACCTGCGATGGCGTTAAATCTTCCCGGATGGTTTCAATCATGCGGTTCATATTGCACCCCCCAATATATATTTAACCTGAGTTCGGGATAAGCTTTCATCCAACTCAAATCACGACCAGTGCTGATGTTTTCAAATTCAGTGCTGGCTTTTTGTCTTGATAGGAATAAGCCACCAAGCCAGAAATGATGTTAATCATATAGTTAGTGAGTGAACGGTGGCGTGTGTGTTCAACCTGTGAGATGTTTTTCAACTGATCATTGATGGTCTCAATGATACTCCGCTTGCGCAACATCAACCGGTCAAAGGTATCACGCGCCACCACTTTCATATTTTTCTTCAATGAAGTGATCAATTCTACCCCTTGCCCCGCTAATGAGGCTGCCAAGTCTTTGGAAATGTAACCCCGGTCACCAAAAACCTTGCCCACGATAGCCTTCAGCAAGGTAGGGACAGGTT
>CAXYXW010000050.1:0-21813 GCA_964293005.1 uncultured Thiothrix sp. | reverse complement strand
AGTGAATGAGGCTCCAGTGAATGAGGCTCCAGTGAATGAGGCTCCAGTGAATGAGACTACCAGCACTACCTCAAAAAGTATGGATGATATCAGGCGGGAGCTTGACACCTGCTATGGTCAGCTTGTCGATAGCCTTTTCAATGCTAAAAACCTGTGTAAAAATTTGAATAATATAGAAAAGGAATATCGACTAAAAATTGAAAACCAAAGCATAGTTGTTCAGCGACTCCAGCAGATGGCAGCAGCCGGGAATCAAACACCAAGTCAGGTAAAAGAGCACGTCAAGCAGCAGCATTGTCAGAAAATGTTTGGTTATATTCAGGAAATTATGCGTGATGTTGAAGTGGATTCTACTAAAGTGCCTGGTTTGATCAGGGCTATGCAAGAAGAGTTGCAAGGGGTTGATGTAAAGGTCAGATTGATTGACTCGCTGAAAGAGTTGGATGGTTTGTATCATCAACATCAGCTAACCAAGAGGAGTGCTGAAAATGCTGAGCGGCGATTTCAAGATGCGCTCGTTCATTTTGGAAGTAGGTGGGTCGGTTAGGCATAGTATTTATTTGGTTTTTCCAGTTTTGATATTGACTGGCTTGACTTTGGTATTCTTCTTTAAGCCTCACTGAGTCTTCGATGAGGCTTATCTGGTTGATTTTATATAAGCATGCTCTTAGTGTGTTTTTATGTAGATTCAGGAATATAATTATGGAATATTTTACTCATAATGATTTTATGCATTCCGTCTATCATATGTATAGAAAAAGAGGTGATTATCAAAGAAATGCCGAAAGGGTTTTAAGTGTTTGGGCGAAGGCGCAACACCAAAATATTTTCAGGAGCGAAGAAATACTCTCGATGAGTCGAACAAGAAATGGTGAAAATCGTATTCGGCATTGTAGAAAGTACAGCCTTGCAGGAGGCTGTCGGCTTATTACTGTTCGTGATAATGAGAAGCATATATTTCTTTTTCTTGGTACACATGACGAATGCGATGAATGGCTTAAAAGAAATAGAGGAAGAAATTTTATTTCAAATTTGCCAAATAATCCAATCAGCAGGAATGGTTTTAATGTTGTAAATATTAAAATAAAAGATGATGAGTCAAACAGGGAATCAATCAATGATTTGAATAAACGTAATGAATTGAATCAATTAAGAAATGATATAGAGGAATATGCCTCTATTCTTGGGCAGTCTAAAGATGTGGTTTATTATCAGGAAAGTGATTTTTCCCATGTGGTTGAAAATAAAAATTTAAAAGATGATTTTATATATATAAACAATATAGTTGATGTTATATCAAATAGTGTAGAAAGACACCAAACACAGGAGGCATTGGAAAAAATAAAAGATTTTGATGATTATCTATTATTTATTTCATTGAAAATGGAGTATTTTAATAGATTAATGCCAAATGTTGGACATGCTATTAATTAAAAATAAAGATATATAAAATGAATATAAATTACCAAAAGCTAATATTCGCATTTGAGGAGTGGTCAAAAGAGGCAAAAGCTAATAATGAAAACATCAACATTTGCCGTGAAGAAATTGCATCATTAAGGCAAAAAATTAAGGGATGTGTAAAAGAGTTAGCCCAACAAGATTATAATGATGCTTCTGATGAGCGTGCAGAGTTGGATGCGGCGCGTAGTGTAGCTGTTGAGATGGATTGTAACTTTCTCAGGCAGCAGCTTTCAGAGATGGAAGGTCATGTCAAAAGCAAGAATACGGAAGTGGCTTTGAGGTTATTGGAGCCCGTGCAGATGGGGGTAGAGCTTCTAAAGCTTAGACTCCAATACATTAGTCATTTGGAAAGATTGATAAAGCTTTACAAAAATGAAATTGGTTTTAGGGAAGACTTTAGGCAATTAGAAAGTATTCTTACAATAAAGCGGAATGATGGAGAAGTTTCTATAGAAAAACCAGGTGCGGATAGTACATTATCTGATAATGCTGAGGTTTTATTTATAGTGGAGCAAATGACCGCTACCTCTATACCTTCTACCACTCGACATTGATTTTTATACCAGTCTCTGCTGAAGCCATTCTGATAGAGAAAAATATGAAGTCAGCGTGGTTTCGGCAGAGCATTGGTAGATAATTCTGGTTTGTAAGTTTATACTTGGCAAACAACCTTACTAACTACTCATAATAAAAACTCCCCAACAACTATCCCCCCTGCTTCCCGCACCGTTACCCCATACCCAGCTACCTGCGACCCATAAGTCGCCAGATAAAAACGGGTGAGGTCAATCAAACTGTGTAAGTAAGCAGTATCCCCCGTTCCCGTTTGCAATTGCTGCTGGGCTGCGGCGGCTAGGCGTGCCATTTGCCAGCCGCCGCAGACTGTACCAAGCAGGTATAAGAACGGCACTGCGCCCGCCAAGACAGCGGCTTGCTGTTCCTTGCCTTGCGCCAATATCCAGTCCGTACAGGTTTCCAATTCCACCACCATTGCTGTGAGTTTCTGGGCAATGGCGGACAATGTGCCTGTCTGGGGTAAGCGATTGGCAGTTTCCCGCATGTCAGCGATCAATTCCCGCAAGGTTGCGCCATTCTCTCGCTGGATTTTACGCCCGATTAAATCATTCGCCTGAATGCCGGTCGTGCCTTCGTAGATGGTGATAATTCGGGCATCACGGAAATATTGGGCAATGCCCGTTTCCTCAATAAAACCCATACCACCAAATACTTGAATGGCATCGTCACACACTTCATTGCCGATTTCGGTTGACCAACCCTTGGCAATCGGCATCAGCAAATCAACATAGCGGCGGTATTTATCGGCAGTCGCTTTATCAGGATGATGATGGACAATATCAAACCAACTGGCAGCGGTATATAACAATGAACGCATCGCCATTACCCGTGCCCGCATCGACACCACCATGCGTTTCACATCCGGGTGATGAATAATCGGTTTGCCACTTTCACCCGTTACTGCATCGCGCCCTTGCACACGGGTTTGGGCGTAGTTGAGTGCATATTGGTAAGCCCGTTCTGCCAATGCCACGCCCTGCACACCGACCCCAAAGCGGGCATCATTCATCATAATAAACATGGTTTCCAGACCACGATTGGCTTGCCCGAGCAAATAACCGACCGCGCCACCCTTATCGCCATAACTCAACGTACAGGTGGGGCTACCGTGAATCCCCATTTTGTGCTCAATGGAAATGCACTGCACATCATTGCGGGTAGACGGATTGCCATCTGTATCTAATAAATATTTCGGCACGATAAACAGCGATAAGCCTTTCACTCCCGCTGGTGCATCCGGTAAACGTGCCAATACCAGATGCACGATATTCGGGGTTAATTCGTGTTCGCCATAGGAAATAAAAATCTTCTGCCCAAATAGCCGATAACTGCCATCATCCGCTGGTACAGCACGGGTACGGGTCGCCGCCAAATCAGAACCCGCTTGTGGCTCGGTCAGGTTCATGGTACTCGCCCATTCACCACTTACCACTTTATGCAACCAAGTCGCTTTCTGTTCGGTGCTCGCCGCAATTTGCAAGGCTTCCGCTTGCCCGATATTCAACTGCGGCAACATGGCAAACGCCATATTACTGGCAAACCACATTTCCCAAACGGGTGTCGAAACCAACTTCGGCAAACCCTGCCCACCAAATGCTTGCGGCAAAGCCAAGCCAACCCAACCTGCCTCACGGAACTGGTCATAAGCTGCTTGCCAACCATCCGGGGTATGCACCACACCATCCACCAAGCGACAGCCTTGCACATCGCCACTACGGTTAAGCGGTGCTAATACCTGTGCTGCGAATTTTTCCGCTTCTTCCAACACCGCATTTACCAAATCGGGCGTGGCTTCTTCGCAATGAGGTAAAGCGGCAATCCCATTCAAATCAGCCAGATGATTTAAAATAAATTGCATATCCCGCAACGGGGCTTGGTAGTCGTACATGATTGCTTCCTATTTATACTTGCTGCTGCGCCCTCACCCCAACCCCTCTCCCCAAATGGGAGAGGGGCTAAGAGCCTTGTTCCCCTTACCCATTTTAGACGGGCTAGGATAAGAGTTCCCCCTCGCCCATCTGGGGAGAGGGGGCTAGGGGGTGAGGGCGCTATTCACACGCCGCCCGAATATCTTCCGGGATCGGTATGGCTTTAATCCTTAGGCTATTCTCTGGGTCTTGCATGGCAAATACCCGTACCTCCCGCCCTTCACACAACAACACGCCATCACGCCGTGCCACATGACGCATAATGAAACTTTTGCCGCGCCACTCCTCTACCCATGATTCAATTTCAATATCTTCGCCGTAGGTGGCGGAGTTTTTAAAACTGGCTTGAGCATCGACCAGGGGAGTGCCAATAATACCGCGCTGGGCATTGGTATCACGCCAACTGGGAACCCCGCAGGCCGTGAAAAACTCACGGCTGGCGGTATCAAACCATTTGAAGTAATTGGCGAAAAACACAATCTGCGCCGGATCACAATCACTAAACGCAATGCGCATCCGGTAAATATTGCTACGAGCCATTTCAATACCTTTAGCGTGGAGCCATACGCAGCGCCCCATCCAAACGGATGGTTTCGCCATTCAGCATCACATTGCCGACCACATGGCAAACCATGCTGGCGTATTCGGCAGGTCGACCCAAACGCGGCGGATAAGGCACAGATTGCCCCAGTGATTGCTGCACCTCTTCTGGCAGGGCTTCCAGCATCGGGGTCAGGAATAAACCCGGTGCAATCGTTACCACGCGAATACCCAGGGAAGCCAAATCGCGTGCCATTGGTAGGGTCATCCCCACTACACCGGCTTTGGAGGCAGCGTAAGCAGCTTGCCCAATTTGCCCGTCATAGGCGGCAATCGAGGCAGTATTGATAATCACACCACGCTCGTTATCCTCCAGCGGGGCATTGCTTGCCATCGCCGTAGCCGCCAAGCGTGCCATATTGAAACTGCCAATCAGATTGACCTGAATGGTTTTGCTGAAGGCATCCAGTGGGTGTGCGCCATTTTTTCCGACCACTTTCGCTGCACCACCGATACCGGCGCAACTCACCAAGCCGCGCAAACCACCAAACCGGCTACTGGCAAGGTTGACGGTGGCTTGGGCATCGGCCTCGTCTGCGACATTGGTACGGCTAAATACCGTGCGCTCACCCAGTTCAGCAACCAAGGCGTTGCCTTGTGCTTCGTTCAGGTCAGCAATCACCACGTTTGCACCTGCCGCATGTAAAGCACGCACGGTCGCCGCACCCAGACCCGATGCACCACCGGTAACGATAAAGGTATTATCTTGAATTTTCATGAAGTTATCCCTATTTACACATTCTCAACCACAATCGCCACGCCTTGCCCACCACCAGCACAGGCGGAAGCAACGCCGTATTGCAAACCATCCTGCCGCAAGGCGCGTGAAGCCGTTAAGGTCAAACGCACACCAGATGCACCCAATGGATGCCCAATCGCAATTGCGCCGCCATTGACATTGGACTTATTACGATCCAATTCCAGCTCACGCTCACAGGCAAGGTATTGCGCCCCAAACGCTTCATTGATTTCAATCCGGTCAATGTCCTGCACACCAATACCTGCTTTTTTGGCGGCGGCACGAATGGCTGGAGCTGGGCCAATACCCATGATTTCGGGTGGCACTGTCACCGCAGCACCCGCAACAACTCGCGCCAAAGGCTGCAAGCCATGCGCCCGTACCCAATCGCCATGCGCCACAATCACTGCAACCGCACCATCAACAATCGCCGAACTATTGCCGCCAGTTTGTACCCCACCAAAGGCGGGTTTGAGTTTTTGTAAGGTGGCAAAATCGGTAGGGCGTACATGCCCATCACGCTCGAAGGTTTGCGCCCGATCCGCCAATTTCAGGCCGCGCGGCTGGTAGCCATCCAATGTCCATTGGCTATTGGTGACGGGGGTAACTTCATCAGCGAAATAGCCCGTATCCCATGCCGCTACCGCCCGCTGAAAACTTTGTTCGGCAAAGCGATCTACTTCTTCACGGCTAATGCCATAGCGTTTTGCCAAGTTCTCCGCTGTGTCACCCATACCAATGGCTGGCGCGGTATCTTTGGTCGCTTCCCAGAGGAAATCCTTAAATTCGACTTGCCCCATGCGGAAACCAGCACGGTGCGTATAGGCGGCAATCGGGTTGCGTGACATCGATTCTGTGCCGACACACAATACCGCTTTGGCCTTGCCTAAAGTAATCTGGTCAGCAGCGGTGAGAATGGTTTCAAAGCCGGTACAGCACAAGCGCTGTACCAATAAGGCCGGGGCAGTAGCCACAACTCCAGAATATAAAGCAATGTGCCGAGGCAGGAAAAAGGCATCAAAGCTAGCTTGTGCCATATTGCCCGCAATCACGGCCTGTATTTCATTGCCGGAAATACCCGTTTTAGCGAACAGGGCGCGGGCAGCAAAAATCCCCAAATCGGTCGGCGACACATCACGCAGCACACTGTTGTAATCAGCAAACGGGGTGCGTTGTCCAGCAACCAGCCAAATATCATCATAAGCAGCGCTCAGGGCTGCGGCTTCAGATTGGGCAAATGCGTTAGCGGTACTCATGTTTGTGGCCCTTGTCCTTTGCGGTTGAGAAATTGCCCGATCCGTGCCGCCACTTCTGGGCTGGTTTGGGTCAGGGCAGCAGTAAGGGATTCGACAAACAGGCCATCATCGGTTGCCATGTTGTCAATGCGGGCAATCGCCGTGACCATCGCCCAATTTGCCATTGGCGCATTCTCAGCAATACGCCGCGCCAGTTCCTGCGCTTTATTCAGGCTTTCACCAGTAGCTACCACATAATGCGATAGACCTAGGCGTTGGCCTTCATCAGCATCCAGAATGCGTCCGGTCAGCATCATTTCGCACATGCGTCCGGGGCCGATAATCTTTGCTACCCGCACCGAAGCGCCACCACCAACGAAAATGCCATGCCGACCCTCTGGTAATTGGTAAATGGTACTCGGCTCAGCGACGCGCACATGGGTAGCGGTTGCCAGCTCCAAACCACCACCAATCACCGCACCTTGCAGGGCAGAAATAACCGGAATACCGCCATTTTGGATGCGATCAAAAATACGATGCCAGCCGCGTGAATGCAGCATTACCCCAAAGGGTTCGCGGTGCTGGTGTTCAGACAAATCCAGACCAGCACAGAAATGCTTGCCTTCTCCAGCAAGAATAATCACCCGCGTGCCGTCTGGCGTTGCCAGCAGTGCCTGTTCCAAAGCCGCCAACAGCCGATCACTGACGGCATTACGCTTTTCCGGGCGGTTGAGCGTAAGGGTATAAATACTGTCTGCAAACGCCGTTTTGACCAGTTGTTCGTTCATATAATGTCCTTGTTGTTTACGCACTCACGCATACAATGCCGCGACTAATGCTGCCCGCCGTTCCAATACCAAACGTTGGTTGATGTAACCCTTATCGGTGATTTCTCCGGCCTCTACCGACGGTGGTTCTTCCATCAGGAGGGCATGGCTGGCATACAGGGAGGAGCCGCCCCCGGCTGTCGTGCGCATCGCAGCCAAGGCTTGTTGCAGATGGTTTTGTAAGTTTGGATGCTGCAACAGGATAGGGATGGGTGCATCCGCAGGCAAGTCAGGGCACAAACGCCGACATTCTGGCACATTCGGGAATACCAGGAAACCGACCGTATCGCGGTCATGCCCGGTGACGACAATATCCTGTGCAATCGGTTTGAGGGCATCTATCCCGGCAACGCGCAATGCACCCACATGCACCCATGTGCCCGACAGCAGTTTGAAATCCTCACTGACGCGCCCGTCGAACAGCAGGCCTGCTTCCGGGCGGTCGGGGTCAACAAACTTCATGGCATCACCGATCAGGTAAAAGCCATCCTCATCGAATGCTTTGGCAGTGGCTTCCGGGTTTTTCCAGTAGCCAGGGAAGACATTCGGGCCTTTGACGCGCACTTCCAGCTTACTGGCGTTCGGCACGAGTTTCAGTATTGTACCGGGGACAGGTACACCGACCACCCCTGATTTATCTGCCTGGAAATGGCAGTCAGTTGCCATCGGTGCGGTTTCGGTTGAGCCCCACGAGGACACCAGCATGGTTTTATTGCCCGGAACCGTGGCAGACAGTTCTTGCATGGCAGTCCACAAATGCTGTGGCAAGGCCGCCCCCGCGTAGAAAATAAAATTCAGTTGGCGGAAAAAGCTTTCACGCAACACGGCATCTTCCCGCAGGAAGGGAACCAGCATGTCATAGGCACGCGGTACGCTGAAATACATGGTCGGGGAAATTTCACGCAGGTTGCGTACCGTTTTTTCCAGCAAGCCGGGGACAGGTTTGCCTTCATCCAGATATAAGCTACCGCCCCAGTTCAGCACCATATTGAAGTTATGGTTACTGCCGAAGGTATGGCTCCACGGCAACCATTCCACCAAGACGGGCGCTTGCTGTTTGACAAAAGGCCACATCATGGCTTTGGCCTGTTGGTTGGAACACAACATGCGCTGGGTATTGACCACTGCTTTGGGTGTGCCGGTCGAGCCAGAGGTAAACAGGAATTTGGCAATGGTATCGGATGTGACTTGAGCCAATGCCGCCAGAACAGCAGCCTCATCGTGACTGGTTTCCAGATCGGCAAAGGGTATTGCCCCCACTGGTAGGCTGCTGCTATTGCCACCCGCCACCACCACACCCTCATGCAGACTGGCAATCGCATCCAAAGCAGGCACAAAGCGTTCAGCGGGGTCGGCATAAACCACACCGGGGCGCAGCAGTGCGATATTCGCTTTCAGTTTGGCATGGTCTTTCGACATCAGGGAATAGCCTTGCGAAATTGCACAGGACGGTACACCAATGTGCATGGCAGCCAGCATCAGCAAAGCATGTTCAAGGCTATTGTCAGACAGGATAACCACCGGACGTTCAGCCGACAGGTTCTGTTTCAGCAACCACGTCGCAATGGCAATGACCCGTTGCCGGACTTGTGCATAACTGAGCTTTTGCCATTCGCCGCTGGCATCACGCTGGGCGAGGAACAGGCGCTCCGGGGCTGCCACTGCCCAATGCTCCAACCAGTCGCCCACGCAGCGGGCATAGTTTTCATCAAACGCAATCCCGGAGCGGAGGATGTGCGTCCCGTCTGGGTATTTTTCCACCTGCACACGGGGGGTGGCGTGGATAGGGTTGCTGTTCATGGGGGCGAGTCTCCTTGGTGGCGCTAACAAACCCCTCCGGCCTCCCTTTCTGGGGCTGGGAGGGGTTATCTTTTCAGCTCCCTCCCCTGGCTAAGGGGAGGGTGGGGAGGTGTGCTACTTCACCAGTTTGAATGCACCGCCTTCAACCTTGATCAGTACGCGCCCACGATCGTCTGTGCCGAAGTGGTCGGTTGGTGTCATATTGAATACGCCGTGTACGCCCACCACATCCTTGGTGGCTTCGAGTGCATCCCGCAAGCCTTGGCGGAATTCAGGTGTACCGGGTTTGCCTGCTTTCAGGGCTACCGGGACAGCCGCTTCCAGCAGTTTGAAGGCATCATGTGCGTGGCCTGCGAAGGAGGTGAAACTCTTTTCACCGTATTTTTCGTTGTACAGCTTGACGAAATCCTGCCCGGCTTTCTTGGATGGATGATCGTCAGCAATTTGGTCAACCACCACCACCGGGCCGATGGGCATGATCACACCTTCAGCAGCCTTTTCAGCGACTTTCATGAAAGCGGGGCTGGCAGCCGCATGGGTCTGATAAATCTGGCCTTTGAAGCCGCGATCAACCAAGCCCAATTGGGGCAGGGCGGCAGGGCTACCCGAGCCAACCACCAGGACTGCATCCGGGTTGGCAGAGGTGATTTTCAGGATTTGCCCTGTGACTGAGGTATCCGTGCGGTTATAACGCTCAACCGGGTCAAGTTTGATGCCCGCTTCTTCCAGTGGTTTTTTCAGGGCGGTGAGCCAATCTTCGCCATAGGCATCCGAGAAGCCAATGAAGCCCAGGGTTTTGACATTATTGGCTTTCATGTGCCCAATCAAGGCACTGGCCATTACCCCATTGGGTTGTGGGGTGCGGAATACCCATGCATTTTTGTCGTCGGGCAGATTGATGGGGGCGACGGCGATTTGTGGGGTTTTGGTTTCGACCGCGACTTCTGCAACAGCCAGCGAGGTGGGGGTGACGGATGAGCCGATCAGCACGTCGACTTTATCTTCAGTGACAAATTTACGGGCATTCTTGGTGGCGGCAGTGGGGTCAGTGGCATCATCCAGCACGATGTAATTGATTTTTTCACCGGCAATCTCGGTCGGCATCAGTGCCAGTGCATTCTTTTCTGGCATGCCAAGGGCTGCACCAGGGCCTGTGGTAGACAGGGTGACACCCACATTGATGTCGGCAAACGCGGCTGGGCAGCTCAGGGCTAGGGCAACAGAGCACAGCAGTGCCAGTTTTTTCAGTTTCATTCAGTCTCTCCTCAATTAAAACAATCAACTCGACAACAAGGCCTGGTGTTTGCCACCCAGCCCCAAATAGGTTTCGATCACCCGTGGGTCATCTGCCAACTGTTGGGCGGGGCCCTGCATGGCAGTGCGCCCGTTTTCCAGCACATAGGCATAATCCGCGACTTGCAGGGCGGCACGGGCGTTTTGCTCGACCAGCAGGATCGAGACACCCCGGCGGCGCAGTTCGGTAATAATGCGGAAAATCTCGCGCACGATCAGCGGGGCTAGCCCCAGGCTGGGTTCGTCCAGCATCAACAGGCGCGGCTTTGCCATTAATGCCCGCCCGACAGCCAACATTTGCCGTTCCCCCCCGGAGAGCGTGCCTGCCAATTGGTGACGGCGCTCCTGCAAGCGCGGGAACAGCTCATACACTTCCTGCAAGGTCTGGGTTTGGTCGCGTGCACCGGTGCGGTAACGCTGGAATGCGCCCAGGATCAGGTTATCCGCCACGGTCATCTCGCCGAACAGTTCGCGCTTTTCCGGGACGAGGGTCATGCCGCGCCCCACCAGATGTTCAACTTCCGGGACGGCTTCCAAAGTACCATCGAAGGTGACGCTGCCTTTGGAGGCGAGTAGCCCCATGATTGCCGAGAGCAGGGTGGTTTTACCTGCCCCATTCGGGCCAATTACCGTGACAATTTGCCCTTCGGCGACGTGCAGGCTGATCTGGCTTAAGGCTTCCACATTGCCATAGGCAACCGATAAATCCTTGATGTCGAGGACGTTCATCATTCCACCCCGCCTAGATAGGCTTCCAGCACGGCTGGATTCTGTTGCACATCTTCAGGCAGGCCTTCAGCGATTTTTTCCCCGAATTCCATTACCACCACACGATCCACCAGCCCCATGACAAAATCCATATCATGCTCAACCAGCAGGATAGCCATACCCTCTGCCTTGAGTTTGCGCAGGAGATCACCCAAGGCTTGCTTCTCAAGGTAACGTAGACCCGCCGCCGGTTCATCCAGCAACAACAGGCAAGGGTCGGAGCACAGGGCGCGGGCAATTTCCAGGATGCGCTGTTGCCCCAAGGCAAGGCTACCGGCTTCGCTGTGCAGGAATTCACCCAGACCAACACGTCCAATCTGGCGGGCAGCCTCAGCCAACAGGCTGCTTTCTTCAGCACG
Source organism: uncultured Thiothrix sp. (assembly GCA_964293005.1). Classification (GTDB taxonomy): domain Bacteria; phylum Pseudomonadota; class Gammaproteobacteria; order Thiotrichales; family Thiotrichaceae; genus Thiolinea. Next base: position 10,224 of record CAXYXW010000050.1, on the reverse strand, counting down.
TTCCATCCGCCATGCGGCACTGATGACACCCTTATGCCCGCGTTGGTGTGCGCCAATGGCGACATTTTCTAGCACGGTCATGGTTGGCAACAGCTTGACATGCTGGAAGGTGCGGCTCATGCCCATCGCGGCGATGTCGCGTGAGTTATGCCCGGCAATGGACTGCCCAAGGAAACGGATTTCCCCGGAAGTGGGGGTATCCACCCCTGAAATCTGGTTGAACAGCGTACTTTTGCCTGCCCCGTTCGGGCCGATCAGGGCAAGGATTTCCCCCGCCTGGACATGCAGGTTCATCTTGTTGTTGGCGACCAGCCCACCGAATTGGCGGGTGACATTGTGGGCTTCCAGAATTACCGTTCCGGCGCTGGGCAAGGTACGGCGTGGCAAAGGCTCTGCCTGCGGGTCGATGGTTTTCTGGGGCGCACGCACCGGAACCCAGCGGCGCAGGAAAGGCCACAGGCCATCGGGGGCGTATTGCAGCACCCAGATCATCATGATGCCGAAAATGATCACCTCAAAATTGCCGGATTGCCCCAGCAGTTGCGGTAGCCAGTCTTGCAGCCATTGTTTGAGGATGGTGATGACGCTGGAGCCGAGCAAGGCTCCCCACACACTGCCAGCCCCACCGACGACAGCCATGAACAGGTATTCAATGCCATTGTGCAGGCCGAAGGGCGTGGGGTTGACAAAGCGTTGCATGTGGGCGTATAGCCAGCCGGAGGTGGCGGCATGCAGGGCAGCAAACAGGAAAATCGCCATGCGGGCATTGAAGGTGTTTACTCCCATCGCCTCTGCCATTACCCGCCCACCTTTGAGGGCGCGGATGGCACGGCCTGAACGTGAATCGAGCAGGTTTTGCGTGGTGATCATGGCAACCAGCAGGAATGCCCAGATCAGGTAGAAGATTTCCTGCCCCTCATCCAGCACCCAACCGAAGATCGACACCGGGGGGATGTCGGTCATCCCGGTATGTCCACCGAGGGTTTCCATCGTGCCAAACAGGAAATACAGGCTGATGCCCCACGCAATTGTGCCTAGGGGCAGGTAATGCCCGGACAGCTTCAGGGTCAATGCACCCAGCACAAAGGCGACGGCGGTTGTCAGCACCAAGCCCACCAGCAAGGCCAGCCACGGTGAGCCACTGAGCCAAGCCCAGCCCTCCGGTAGGGCGTTGGTGGTGAGGACTGCGGTGGTATAGGCTCCCAACCCAACAAAGGCGGCTTGTCCGAAACTGGTCAGGCCACCCACGCCGGTCAGCAACACCAAGCCCAACGCGACCAGGGCATACAGGCCAATGTAGTTGAGCAGGGTGATATGGAAGGCAGGCAACACCAGCGGCGCAAGCGCCAGCACTGCCAGAAATACGCCAAGCAATACCCGTGGTGTCAGGAGTGCTTTCATTCCTCGTCCTCCACATGCTTGCTTTTCAGGGAGCGCCACAACAGTACGGGGATAATCAGGGTGAAGACAATCACTTCCTTGTAGGCGCTCGCCCAGAAGGAGGAAAAGGCTTCCAATAAACCCACCAGCAATGCGCCTCCGGCTGCCAGCGGGTAGCTTGCCAAGCCACCGATAATGGCGGCAACGAAGCCTTTCAAGCCGATCAGGAAGCCGGTGTCGTAGTAGATGGTGGTGATGGGCGCAATCAGGATGCCAGAGAATGCACCAATCAAGGCTGCCAAGAAGAAGGTCAATTTGCCTGCCAAGGCGGGGCGGATACCCATCAGGCGAGCACCAACCCGGTTGATGGCGGTGGCACGTAAGGCCTTGCCGTACAGGGTGCGCTCAAAAAACAGGTAGAGGCCAACAATGAACGCCAGTGAGGTAAAAATGACTGCCAGGGTTTGCCCGGACACCATCAGCGAACCGAGTTCAAAACGGGCATCACTGAAGGGTGGGGTGCGTTGACCCTCTGCACCAAAGAAGACCAGCCCCAAGCCCACCATCGACAAGTGCACGGCAACGGAGACAATCAATAACACCAATACCGTGGAGGCTGCCAACGGTTGGTACACCAGCCGGTAAAGGAGTGGCCCCATCGGTACAACAATCCCCAAGGTGAGCAGGATTTGTAAGGGCATCGGCAGGGTTTGCAACGGCAAGAAATAGAGCAGGGCAAGCAAGGCCAAGGGGTAGGCAAGGTTCCAGCCGAGGATTTTAAGCAATTTGGGGTGATGGTGGCTGCGTAAGGCAGGCAGGCCATCCAGGATGGCAACCGCTACGCTCAAGGCCAGTAACAGCCAGACGGTGGCTGGGGTGACACCACTTTGTAGCATAGCCAATGTCAGTGCGCCATACGCGACGAACTCACCTTGCGGGATGAAGATGACGCGGGTCACAGCAAATACCAGCACCAAGGCCAGCGCCAACAGCGCATAAATTGCACCATTGGTAATGCCATCCTGCGCCAATATCAGCGCTATCTGTAAATCCACAGTGGCCTCCTTTAATCTCCTCCGCCTTGTGTATCGCTGGTGGCAGGCAGCAGCGAATGGGCAAAAGCTAACAGTAAAAAACTAACTTGTCAAACAGTTGTTTTATTGATTAGTTTGTTCTAATTTAGTTAGTCAGTTTGGTGAACCCATACAGGTAGCAGGCAGGACATCATGAAGCAGATTTTTATACACCCGCAGTCGGTGGCGGTGACGGGCAATGCGGTGGAAGCTGAGATTTTACGCTTGGCACTGGCTGAACCGGAGTTGGGGCAGGCAGCCGTTGCCAGCCGGTTACAGCGGGCGGGCTTGCAAATTTCCGCATCCGGGGTGCGCTATATCTGGCAAAAACACGGGCTGGAAACGGCTGTGAAGCGTCTGCAAGCGTTGGTGGTGGAGAATGATGGGGATGTGCGGAACCTGACCTTGAGCCAGCGCCGCTACTTGGAGCGTGGCTTGCTCAGTACCCGCTTGGCACGCGGGGAGGGAGCCGAGGAGGGGGAAGGGGATTTGGAAGCAGGGGAGGCGGATACGCTGGATCGGCGTAGCCTGATCCTGCATGCGGCGGCTGAACTGTTCTCGGAGCAGGGTTATGACCGCACCAGTATCCGTGATATTGCGGGCAAGGTGGGGTTATTGCCAGGGTCGGTGTACCACTATTTTACCTCAAAGGATGAGCTGTATTTGGCGGTGCACCAGGAGGGTTTTCGCACCGTGATGCAGCGCCTGAAAGCGGCAGCGGCAGAGGGCACAGACCCGTGGGATGGTTTGCGGCGGGCATTTACCGTGCACGTGGAATGCATGGTGGGGTCTAACTTGTCGGCTGTCCAGCGTTTGACCGGACACAGCCTCGCCATGACCGGGCATCCTAGCTTGTTAGCCAAAATCCGGGCTGACCGTGACGCTTACGAGGATGAGGTGAAGCAATTGATCAATGCACTGCCATTGGCTGCGGGCGTTGACCGTACTTTGCTGCGTTTGCTGCTGCTGGGGGCAATGAACTGGGTGTATGTTTGGTATCACGAAGGCAAACGCACACCAGAACAGATTGTGGCAGCCATGCTGGCGATGGTGCGGCAGGGGGTGGCGGCAGACAACATGCCATCCCCTGTCGTGCCTATGCTAAACTAAACCCTTCTCCAATGATTCCCGTGGTAGCCATGAATAAACATTTCACCACCTCTGGCCCGGTTGTCCCCGTAGACCATTACTGTATCGACCCGATGCAGCGCCTCGATTGGGAAGAAATCCACTACCTGATTGATGCCAAAAAATACTTCGTGCTGCATGCTCCGCGCCAGACCGGCAAGACCAGCACCCTGCTGGCAATGGTGGATGTCTTGAACCAAAGTGGCGAATACCATGCCCTTTACGTCAATATCGAAGCTGCCCAAGCTGCTCGCGGGGATGCACGTTGGGGTATGACCTTGGTGTGCCAAAGCATTGCGGCACGCGCGCGTGACTACGGTATTCAAGTAGATTTGCCTGATCTTGCCAAAACCGTTTTGGCGGATATTGACCCCGGTACGGCGCTTACCGAGCTGCTGTCCCGCTGGGCACAACTCAGCCCCAAGCCCATTGTGCTGATGCTGGATGAGGTCGATACCCTGATCGGTGACACCCTGATTTCCCTGTTACGGCAAATCCGTGCCGGATATGCGCAACGCCCCCGTGCTTTCCCACAAAGCATCATTCTCTGTGGGGTACGCGATGTGCGTGATTACCGCATGCAAAATGCGCACAAGGAAACCATCACCGGCGGCAGTGCCTTCAACATCAAGGCGGAATCCCTGCGCATGGGCAATTTCAGCCTTGTGGAAGTCAGGAGGCTGTACCAACAACATACGGATGCGACTGGGCAAACCTTTGACGAGGATGTTTTTCCAGCGTTATGGGAGGACTCCCAAGGCCAACCGTGGCTAGTGAATGCATTGGGGCATGAAATGACGTGGAAGGATAAAACCGCCCGTGACCGCAGCACCCCGATTACGCAGGAGCGTTACCAGGCTGCCCGCGAACGTTTGATCCGTTCCCGTGCCACCCACCTTGACCAATTGACTAACCAGCTCAAGGAACCCCGTGTCCATGCTGTGATTGCTGCGCTATTGGCAGGTGAAAGCCGGATTGCCAATTTGCAGGATGATGACCTGCAATACGTGGAGGATTTGGGGCTGATCCGTACCCGCCCACAAATCGCCATCAGCAACCGTATTTATCAGGAAATCATCCCACGGGAGATTACCTGGCAATGGCAGGCGACCATCACCCACCAGCAGGCCTGGTACCTGACCCCCGAACGCCGTCTGGATATGGTGAAGTTGCTGGCTGCTTTCCAGCAGTTTTTCCGGGAAAACTCGGATGTCTGGCTGCAAGGTTTACCCTACAAGGAAGCGGGGCCGCATTTGATCCTGCAAGCGTTCCTACAGCGGATTGTCAATGGCGGTGGGCGCATCCACCGCGAGTATGCACTGGGGCGCAAATACACTGACCTGTATCTTGAATGGCCGCTGGATGAGGCCAAGGGCTTTTATGGCGAAGTGCAGCGCGTGGTGCTGGAGCTGAAAATCCTGTACGCCAATCTGGATAAAACCATCACGGATGGGGTTAGCCAAGTGGGAGGCTACGCCCGCCACTGCGGGGCAACGGAAGCGCATTTGGTGATTTTCAACCGTGACCCTGAAGTCAGTTGGGATGAAAAGGTTTGGCATCAGGTGCGCCATGATGCGGGCTTGCAGGTGGAGGTTTGGGGTGTTTGAGCCTTGTGGGGCAAAATATTACCTGATTATTACCTGCTACTGGCAATTGCCGGAGCAGAAGGGCTTGTTGTAGAGTTACCGGCAATTTAGTTAACCATTATCAGGTTCTGCCATGCCAAACCAGCCAATTCCACGCCATCGCACTGTTCCTGTCCGGGTTGGGCAGATCACGGTTGGGGGTGATGCCCCTGTGGTGGTGCAGTCGATGACCAATACCGATACTGCCGATGCAGTGCGGACTGCCATCCAGTGTGCGGAGTTGGCGCAAGCCGGTTCGGAGCTGGTGCGGATCACCGTCAATAGCCTGGAGGCGGCACAAGCCGTGCCAGAGATTCGTGAGCGCTTGGACAAGATCGGTTGCCATGTGCCGCTGATTGGCGACTTCCATTTTAATGGTCACAAACTGTTGGCGGCGGTTCCTGCCTGTGCAGAAGCGCTTGCCAAATACCGCATCAATCCGGGCAATGTCGGGCGCGGGAAAAAGCGTGATGAGCAATTTGCGCAGATGATTGAGTTTGCCGTGCGCTACCAGAAACCGGTGCGGATTGGCGTGAACTGGGGGTCACTGGATCAGGAGTTACTGGCACGCATGCTGGATGAGAATGGCAAGCATGCCCAGCCGCTGGAGCTGGAAGATGTCATGCATGCTGCCTTGATTGAGTCTGCCCTTAGCAGTGCTGCCAAGGCGGAAGAATACGGGCTGCCGCATGACCATATTATCCTTTCCTGTAAGCTCAGTGATGTGCAGGGCTTGATCCGTGCTTATCGGGACATGGCAAGCCGTTGTGATTACCCGCTGCATTTGGGGTTAACCGAAGCCGGGATGGGCAGCAAGGGTATTGTTGCATCCACCGCTGCCTTGTCTGTGCTATTGCAGGAGGGGATCGGTGACACCATCCGTATTTCCCTGACCCCAGAGCCAGGGGCAGCACGTGAGAAGGAGGTTGTGGTTGGGCAGGAAATCCTGCAAGCCCTTGGCCTGCGTTCTTTTACCCCGCAAGTGGTGGCATGTCCGGGATGTGGGCGTACCTCCAGTGATTATTTCCAGCGTCTTGCGGAGCAAATCCAAAGCTGGCTGCGTGGGCAAATGCCGGTGTGGCGTGGGCAATATCCGGGTGTGGAAAGCATGTCGGTTGCCGTGATGGGCTGCGTGGTCAATGGCCCTGGCGAAAGCAAGCATGCGAATATTGGCATCAGCTTGCCCGGTAGTGGGGAAGTGCCGGTTGCTCCCGTGTATGAGGATGGTGAGAAAACCGTGACGCTCAAAGGCGAGCATATTGCCACGGAGTTCCAGGCGCTGGTTGATGCTTATGTGCAGCGGACGTATGGGCTACGGGCTGGTTGAGTCGCGCCTATCATTGTACGGTGGCAATGCACAAAAATTTTTGCAACTATTCTTGACAAGCGCAGCCTGAAGCGCTTTAATAGCGACCTCTCGTTGGCCGGGTAGCTCAGTCGGTAGAGCAGCGGATTGAAAATCCGCGTGTCGGCAGTTCGATTCTGCCCCCGGCCACCAAGTTTTTTTCGTTTCATTGCATTTTCCTTTTAGTTTTATCTCCTTTTCTTGATTTTTCATTGTCGAACTTTCGGTTACTTACCTTTGGTAATAACCATTTGTAGTTCGTGACCGGGCTGGAGCTTTCCAGCTCGGTTGCCTTTTCTTCTTGCCCGCCACCTATTTCCCCCTTTGAGCATTGCCCATAGCGTTTTTCGATGTGCAATATCTGGGTTTAGTTGGCTATGGCTAAATGCGGTTTCTGTTACACTACCTCCCGCTTGAGCGGTGACTATTGTCCCTGCCCATGTCCTTATACGCGCCAGCATTAGGCTGGCAAATAGGCTGGCTTTTAACAGGCTCCTTGAGGGCTGTTTTAATTATCCATACTAACTGAGGGCCATTAACTCTATGCGATTCCGTTTTCCTATCGTCATCATTGATGAAGACTTCCGCTCCGAAAACACATCAGGCCTGGGCATCCGGGCTTTAGCCAAAGCCATTGAAGAAACCGGCATGGAAGTGCTGGGCGTAACCAGCTATGGCGATTTGTCTACCTTTGCCCAACAGCAAAGCCGTGCCAGCTCTTTTATTCTGGCCATTGACGACGAGGAATTCGCGACCTCTGCCGAGGCCGACGCGCATGGCAAACATGAGCCACACGCACTCCGTGCTTTGCGGGCATTTGTGGAGGAAATCCGTTGGCGCAATGCCGAAATCCCGATTTTCCTGCATGGTGAAACCCGCACTGCCCGCCATATCCCCAATGACATCCTGCGCGAACTGAACGGTTTTATCCACATGTTCGAGGATACCCCGGAGTTTGTGGCACGGTACATTATCCGGGAGGCCAAAGCCTATCTGGATAGCCTTGCCCCGCCGTTTTTCCGGGCGCTCACCCATTATGCGGCGGACGGCTCCTATTCCTGGCATTGTCCGGGGCATTCCGGCGGAGTGGCTTTCCTGAAGTCCCCGGTCGGGCAGATGTTCCACCAGTTCTTTGGCGAGAATATGCTGCGGGCGGATGTGTGCAACTCGGTTGATGAATTGGGACAACTGCTTGACCATACCGGCCCCGTTGCTGCCTCCGAGCGCAATGCAGCGCGGATTTTCAATGTTGACCACCTGTTTTTCGTCACCAATGGTACGTCCACTTCCAACAAGATGGTATGGCACTCCTGCGTGGCGGATAACGACATTGTGATCGTTGACCGCAATTGCCATAAATCCATCCTGCATGCGATTACCATGACAGGCGCAATCCCGGTGTTTCTGACCCCGACCCGTAACCATTACGGCATTATCGGCCCGATCCCGTTGGCTTCGTTTGACCGCAAGGCGATTGAGGCGAAAATTGCTGCCCATCCATTGGCGAGCAAGCTGGGCACGAACCCACGCATCCTGACCATTACCCAAAGCACCTATGATGGCGTGTTGTATAACACCGGTATGATCAAGGAGCGCATGGATGGCTGGGTGGATAACCTGCTGTTTGATGAGGCATGGCTGCCCCATGCGACGTTCCATGACCTCTATAAAGGCATGCATGCCATGTCACGCAATGGCGAGCGCACGCAGAAGTCGATGGTGTTTGCGACCCAATCCACGCATAAGCTGCTGGCGGGTTTGTCGCAGGCTTCACAAATTCTGGTGCAGGATGCGGCAGAAACCAAGCTGGATCAGCATATTTTCAATGAAGCCTACCTGATGCACAGCTCCACCAGCCCGCAATACGCCATTATTGCCAGTTGTGATGTGGCGGCAGCCATGATGGAAGCCCCCGGTGGTACTGCCTTGGTTGAGGAATCCATTTCCGAATCACTGAATTTCCGCCGTGCCATGCGCAAGGTGGATGAGGAGTACGGCGAGGCGTGGTGGTTCAAAATTTGGGGGCCAGACCTGCCCAATGATGAGGATGGCATTGGCGACCGTGACCGCTGGATATTGAAGGCCAATGACCGTTGGCACGGTTTCGGCAATCTGGCTGAAAACTTCAATATGCTCGACCCGATCAAGGCGACCATTATTACCCCCGGTTTGGATGTGGATGGCGCATTCAGTGACGAGATTGGCATCCCGGCAGCGATTGTGACCCGATACTTGTCCGAGCATGGTGTTATCGTCGAAAAGTGCGGCCTGTATAGCTTCTTTATCATGTTTACCATCGGCATCACCAAAGGCCGCTGGAATACGCTGCTGACCGCACTGCAACAGTTCAAGGATGACTTCGACAAGAACCAGCCACTGTGGCGGGTGCTACCGGAGTTTACAGCCCGTCAGCCGCGCTATGAGAAGATTGGCCTGCGTGATCTGTGCCGCCAGTTGCATGATTTTTATGCGGAGCATGACGTGGCGCGTTTGACCACGGAAATGTATTTGTCCGATATGGAATCAGCCATGAAACCCGCTGATGCCTTCGCGATGATGACCCACCGCAAGATTGAGCGCGTACCGATTGACCACCTGCAAGGGCGCATCACGGCTAGCCTGGTCACGCCTTATCCACCGGGCATCCCCTTGCTGATCCCCGGTGAGTGCTTCAACAAGACGATTGTGGATTACCTGAAGTTCACCCGCTTGTTCAATGAGAAATTCACCGGCTTTGAAGCGGATGTGCATGGTTTGACGGTCGATACCGTCAATGGTGTAAAGCAGTATTTCGTGGACTGCGTACAACAGTAATCCGTGGGGTAGGGGCGTATTATTGAATGCGCCCCTAAGCTGCTCAAACAGGGCAGTATTCAAACCATCAAGAATAAACCCCGCCTAACCTTCGCTTATCAGGGGAGGAACAAAAAACGTCGGTATTGCTTAACTCCTCCCCTGACAAGGGGAGGCCGGGAGGGGTTTCTTTTTAAGGAAGGCAAAAATTCAGGCGTGGTTGGTATTTAAACCAGCTCCCGATTCGATTGTCGGACTGAAGTCCGACCTACACGATACGCTTCTCAAGCAGGGCGGTATTAAACCCGTCAAGAATAAACCCCACCTAACCTCCCCTTATCAGGGGAGGAACAATAACCGTCGGCATTGCTTAACTCCTCCCCTGACAAGGGGAGGCCGGGAGGGGTTTCTTTTTAAGGAAGCCGAAGATTTAGATGTGGTTGGTATTTAAACCAGCTCCCGATTCGATTATCGGACTGAAGTCCGACCTACACGATACGCTTCTCAAACAGGGCGGTATTCAAACCTACTTTACAGATGCCGAGATAGCAGCGATGGTGTCTTAATCCCTTCTCAAACAGGGCGGTATTCAAACCTTGGCTTCAGAACTATGAAAAGAAAGGTCGGGGTCTTAATCCCTTCTCAAACAGGGCGGTATTCAAACCTTGGGCGGTCGGCTGAAGAAGCTGTGGCCTGCCTGTCTTAATCCCTTCTCAAACAGGGCGGTATTCAAACCCTATTATGATCTTGAGGCTCAAATGAGCCAACTGTCTTAATCCCTTCTCAAACAGGGCGGTATTCAAACAAATGTTATCAATTCTAATGAATTGTCTAATGCGTCTTAATCCCTTCTCAAACAGGGCGGTATTCAAACCGAAAT
>CAXYXW010000049.1:0-23493 GCA_964293005.1 uncultured Thiothrix sp. | reverse complement strand
GTGCCTGTTGGAGTTTAGCATGATTGTAGAGCCTATGATCACACAGGTCTTGACACCTAACCCAAATCCAACAAGCACTCTCTCTTCCTCCTCCCCTGGCAAGGGGGAGGCCGGGAGGGGGTCTTCTTCCAACGCTGACAAAAAAAGGGAGGCAATGTGATCATGGAAGAATTCACCCCCGAACAATTACTGGAACAGCTACGCGAGCTAGACGAACACCCCCGCATTGAAGCCAAACGCGCTAGTGAAATCGGTGCTTCCGTCATGCAGACCGTGTGTGCCTTTGCGAATGAGCTAGGTTTAGGCGGTGGTTATCTACTCTTGGGCGTAGCTGAACCCGATGAAACCCACGCCACCTTTCAAGTGGTTGGCGTTGCTGACAGCGATAAGTTATTAAACCAGTTGCAAAATAATTGCCGCGAACAGTTTGAACAGTCGATCCCGATTAAGGGAATGCCAGCCATATTGGAAGGTCAGCGTGTCTTGATTGTCTTTGTTCCCGAATTAGAACCCGCTGCCAAACCGTGCATTTTCAAAGGTAAATTTGACAGCAAAAACAAACGGAAAACCGGCGTATGGCGGCGTGGTCTGAACGGTGATTACGAATGCAGCCAACAAGAATTAGAGCCGTTATTACTGGCAAAAAGCGGGATGAGTTTTGAGCAAATCATTCCGTCTGATGCGGAGTGGGATGACCTTGACCCTGCTGCCATCGCGTTGTATCTCACCTTACGCAGAAAAGTTCGCGCTCACGCGGAAGAATTGCAAGTCGATGATCCAGAGATGCTACGGGCGTTGAATCTGGTTAAACGGCAAAACGGTGTTTATGTACCCAATGTCGCGGGGCTGTTGTTGCTGGCTAAACCCTTGGCATTGCGCCGTTTGTTACCCGCAGTGCGAGTGGATTATGTGCGCATACAAGGAACACTGTGGGTCGAAGACCCTGAACAACGTTTCATGACCACGTTTGATCTGCGTGAACCCTTATTGCGCCTGATTCCAAAATTGGAAGCGACCATTTTAGACGACATGCCACGCCACTTTCGCTTGAAGGAAGGCGATACGCAACGTTCCGATCAGCCTTTGCTGCCACAAAAAGTGGTACGTGAAGCCATCATCAATGCGGTGATGCACCGCGATTATCAAGTCAATCAACCCACCTTGGTGGTGCGTTACAGTAATCGGCTGGAAATTCGCAATGCGGGTTACTCCCTCAAACCAGAGGTTGTGTTAGGGGAAATGGGTTCTAAACTGCGCAACCCGATTTTAGCCGCCGTCTTGTACGATCTGGATTTCGCCGAAACCAAAGGTTCTGGTATCCGCACCATGCGGCGCTTGCTGGAACAGGCAGGCTTAAGTGCACCTGTGTTCACTAGCGACACCTTGGCTAACCAGTTTTCATCCATTTATTTATTACATCAATTGCTTGGCGAAGAACAACTGGTCTGGTTACAACAATTCAAACATTTAGCATTATCCGATAACGAAGCCAAAGCACTGATTCTGGCAAAAGAAACAGGTGTTGTGGACAATGCAGGCTTACGCGCTGTAACCGGGCTGGATACCTTGTCAGCCAGCCAAGTACTGAGAAAGTTGAACCACCAACGCCAACTACTCACACAAGGCGGGGCAGGTTCATCTACTTACTACGAGTTATCCTCAATTTATGCTTTGTCACTTGAAATAAATAGCAGGGCTAACTTGGACAATGGAAGTAGGCTAGACCCAAATAGAAGTGAGTTAACCTCAAATGGAAGTGGGCTGCCTCCCGCATTAGAAACTGAGTTGCCAACTGACTGCCAAATCACGGCAGATTCGTCGTCTTATCCTCTGGCTATGTGCGCTACATCCCTACAAGGCAGAACAACTCGGAGGACTTTTACAACGAGATGCCAGCTCTCTCAAGACCAAGCACCTTACCCCTCTGCGAGAAAAAGAAGGTTTGCTTGAATACCGTTATCCCGAAGTGACCAGCCACCCAGAACAGGCATATCAAACTTCAGAGGCCGGGCGGCACTGGCTCAAAGAACAGGGCATTGAGTTATGAACCCCACACCCAAATTCCAGGAAGAATACAGCGCCAAACTCCCCGCATTGGCATTATTGAGCCAATTGGGTTGGTCATTCCTATCCCCGCAGCAGGCCGTGATTGCCCGTCACGGTCACTACGATCAAGTGGTGTTACGCGATATATTACGCAGCGAACTACAAAAACGCCGTTTCACCTTTGCTGGATGCGAACACACCCTATCGAGCCACGCGCTGGATAACCTGATTGCTGAGGTCTGTAGCCCCGCCCTCAATGAAGGCTTGCTGTCTGCCAATGAAAAGCTCTACAACCACCTGCTGTACGGCATTTCCATCACCGAATTTGTCGACGGCAAAAAAGCCAGCCCGACCATTGCCCTGATCGACTGGCACAATCCCGCCAACAACCATTTCAGCTTTACCGAAGAATTCAGCATCACTCGCGCTGGCGGTGTCGACACGCGCCGCCCGGATATTGTGTGTTTTGTCAACGGCATTCCGCTGGTAGTCATCGAAGCCAAACGTCCGGCTGGTAACGCGAAAAAAGGCCCCACCATCGACGAAGGCATTTCGCAAAGCCTGCGCAACCAACGCCCTGACGAAATCCCGCACCTGTTCGCCTACAGCCAATTATTGCTCTCCATCAACGGTGCAGAAGGTCGTTACGGCACATGTGCCACCCCCACCAAATTCTGGTCAGCATGGCGCGAGGAAGACATCACTCCCGCTGAAATGCACATCATCAAAAACCGCCCGCTGACCCCACTACAAACCGAAATCCTGTTTGCCCACCGCACCGCTCAAGATTGGGAGTGGTATCAGGTTTGGAGTGCTGCTGAATTGGCAGTGACAGGTCAAGATCATCTGCTGATCAGCCTGTTACAGCCACAACGCTTGCTGGAAATGGTGCGGTTTTACACCCTGTTCGATAAAAAAGTCGGCAAGATTGTCGCGCGTTACCAGCAAGTATTCGGCATCAAACGGCTAATTGAACGTATCAATACACCACGTCCAGACGGCGGGCGCGAAGGTGGCGTTATCTGGCACACCACTGGCTCAGGCAAATCTTTCACAATGGTGTTCTTAAGCAAAGCCCTGATCCTGCACGACTCCCTCAAACAATGCCGCATTCTGCTTGTCACAGATCGGGTCGATTTGGAAAGCCAACTCAGCAAAACCTTTAGCTCCGGCGGTGAGTTAGCCAGCAAAAAAGACAAAGAAGCCGCAATGGCAACTTCCGGCAAACGTCTGGCTGAACAGATTGGCAAAGGCACGGAGCGCATTATGTTCTCCCTGATCCAGAAGTTTAACAGTGCCACCAAGCTGCCCGAGTGCCGTAACCCCAGCCCTGACATGATTGTACTGATCGACGAAGGCCACCGCAGCCAAGGCGGTGAAAACCACATCCGCATGAAACAGGCATTGCCCAAAGCAGCGTTTGTGGCTTTTACCGGCACACCCTTGCTGACAGACGACAAGACCGAAGGCAAGTTCGGCAAAATCATTCACGCCTACACGATGCAACGCGCGGTGGATGACCAAACCGTTACGCCATTGCTGTATGAAGAGCGTATCCCCGATCTGGATGTCAATGAACGCGCCATTGATAGCTGGTTTGAACGCATTACCGACGGTTTGACCGCTGAACAAAAAACCGATCTGAAACGCAAGTTTGCTCGCAAAGGCGAAATCTACAGTGTGGATGACCGCATTCGCCTGATTGCGCTCGACATTGCCAATCACTTCGTGAAAAACATCGACGACGGCTTGAAAGGCCAACTGGCGTGCGACAGCAAAGCATCTGCCATTAAATATAAGCAATATCTTGATGAAGCCGGTTTGTTTGAATCGGCGGTGGTGATGAGTCCGCCCGATACCCGCGAAGGCAATACCGATGTCGATGAGGAAGCATTGCCCGCAGTGGCTAAATGGTGGAAAGACAATATCGGCACACAAGACGAACAAATCTACACCAAAGCCATCATTGAGCGTTTCGACAAAGACGATGCGTTGAAACTACTGATTGTGGTAGACAAACTGTTGACTGGTTTCGACGAGCCGAAAAATACCGTGCTGTATATCGACAAGCCTTTGAAGGAACACAACCTGATTCAAGCAATTGCGCGGGTGAATCGTTTGCATCCGCTGAAAAAGTTCGGCTTACTGATCGACTATCGCGGCATTTTGGCGGAACTGGATACCACCCTCCAGAAATACCAAGATTTGGCATCACGTACTCAAGGCGGTTACGACATCAACGATATTGCGGGTTTGTATAGCCAGATGAGTACCGAATACAAACGTTTGCCGCAACTTTACAAAACCTTGTGGGCAATTTTTGCGGGTGTTAAAAACAAGCACGACATTGAACAATTGCGGCAGGTACTAGTGCCGAAAATGGTGGAGCAAAGCGGGGAGTTGGTTGATGCCAACCTGAAAGTGCGCGAAGACTTTTACGAAGCCCTGACCGCCTTTGCCAGTTGCCTGAAAGTCGCGTTGCAATCTACCACGTTCTTTGCCGATACCAGTTTCAACGATGCTGACCGCCGCCATTACAAAGAAACCCTCAAGCAACTCTCCAGCTTGCGCCAATTGGCAAAACAGGACGCGGGCGAAACCGTCAATTACGACCAATACGCCGCACAAGTGAAAAAGCTGCTGGATAAGCATGTGGTCGGCGTTGACATCAAAGATGCCAAGGGTGTTTACGAAGTCAACAAAATGGGGCAAAAGCAAACCCCCGAAGACTGGAGCGTGGAAAAGACCCGCAACGAAACCGATATTATCAAAACCCGCGTCACCCGCATGATCGAGCAGGATTTGCGCGATGACCCTTACGCACAGGAAGTCTTTTCCAAACTGTTGCGCCAAGCGATTGCCGAGGCAGAAAAGCTGTTCGATCACCCGCTCAAGCAATACCTGCTGTTCCACGATTTCGCCGAGCAAGTGCAACAGCGGCGCGTGCCGGATATGCCGAATGTGTTTGCAGGCAATCACCACGCGCAGGCGTATTTCGGCGTGTTCAAACAAACCTTGCCGGAAGTGTTCACTGCTGCTGCCGATCAAGCTACGCAAGACCAATGGGTGCAACTGGCCTTCGCGCTGGATGCCCATGTGGAACAATCCGTCGCCGAACATTCCATTAACCCGCAAAATATCGAAGCCGACATTCGTAAGAAACTGTTGCCGCTGCTGTTCAAGGAATGCAAAGCGATTGGCGGTGGCATGGATCAGGCTAAGGCAATGGTCGAGCGGGTGATACAGATTGTGCGTGTGGGTTTGAGTGGAGTGTAAGCGGATGCTTCAGTTTAGCTATGGCGATGAACAGATTACGTTTGAGCGTTTGCCGCGTAGCGAAGGCATCCAGCGCGTTCTGATCAAGGTTCATCCTGATTGCCGGATTGAAGTAGCTGCCCCTACCCAAGCAGATGATAACGAAGTGCTGGCAGCGGTGAAAAAACGCGGTCGCTGGATTTACCAACAACTGCGCGATTTTCGCCAACAATCAGCCTACGTCACCCCACGGCAATACATCAGCGGCGAAAGCCATTATTACTTGGGCAAACAATACCTGCTGAAAGTGCTGGAAGACCCCAATGCCACGCCACAAGTGAAATTGTTACGCGGCAAACTGGAAGTGACGCTACGTCAGAAAAGCGCAGCAAGGGTTGAGCAACTCCTGAGCGATTGGTACAAAGTACGTGCCAAAGAGGTGTTTGCTAAACGACTGGATGCCATTCTGGAACAGGCACTCTGGGTGGCTGAACGCCCACCGTTACGCATCCTGACCATGCAAACTCAATGGGGCAGTTGTTCACCCCAAGGCAGACTGACACTGAACCCGCATTTGGTGAAAGCTCCACGGGAGTGCATTGACTACGTGATTCTGCATGAGTTGTGTCATCTTGCCGAGCATAACCACAGCGAACGCTTTTACCGCTTGCTGCATCAGGTCATGCCCACATGGGAAGTGATCAAGGCTAGACTGGATGCAAAGGCTGGGGTGTTATTGGGTTAGCTTTTGGATATTTGCGTATGCGTCGGCACAAAAATTGCTATATAAACATTATTTCTTTTTTTGAGTTCAGTGAGTGATGCTAAAAATCGAACGTATTCTCGATAAACCCAGTGTAGCACTACACCAAACGCCGCTATTACTCACGCTACCTTACGAGCGCCGCATGATCAGCCGTCAGCGCGTGACCTTGGATAATGGCAGCGACGCAGGTTTATTCCTACCACGTGGCGCGAGTTTGCAGGACGGCGATTATTTACAAGCTGATAGCGGCGAAGTAGTACGCATTCAAGCAGCCGTGGAAACCGTTTCTACCTTGTATTGCGCGGATCGGTTGCTGTTTGCCCGCGCTTGTTATCACTTAGGCAATCGCCATGCTCCCTTGGAAATCAGTGACGGGCGTTT
This sequence comes from uncultured Thiothrix sp., assembly GCA_964293005.1. Lineage (GTDB taxonomy): Bacteria > Pseudomonadota > Gammaproteobacteria > Thiotrichales > Thiotrichaceae > Thiolinea. Next base: position 17,045 of record CAXYXW010000049.1, on the reverse strand, counting down.
GCGTTACCTGCACGATCATGTGCTGGACGATATGTTGCACGGCTTAGGTTTACACGTCGTGGTGGAACAAGCCCCCTTCGAGCCAGAAGCGGGTGCATATTCGGGTGGGCATTCGCATAGCCACGCACATAATCACGACCATGATCACTGATCTGGCACTATTACGCTTATTGCATTGGGTAAGCCCCACCTTGCCGATTGGTTCGTTTACCTATTCGCAAGGCATTGAGTGGGCGGTGGAAGCAGCCTGGATTCAAACCCCAGCCGATTTACAGACATGGTTGGCGAATCAGCTCCACAATAGCATGACCTATGTCGATATTCCCATTCTGCAACGCATGTATCAGGCGGTACAGGTGCAAGATATTACCGTGTTGGAGCACTGGATTCACACCCTCAATGCCAGCCGCGAAACCAGTGAGTTATTACTGGAAGAAAAAAATCGTGGGCGTGCTTTAACTGATCTACTGATTGCCTTAGATACTCCTCATGCCGCTGAGTGGAAACCGTTACTCAGCCAAAGTCAGGCCGCCGCGTTTGCGTTAGCAGCGGTACAGAGTGATATTCCATTAGCGCAAGCCGCCTATGGTTATGTCTGGAGCTGGTTGGAAAATCTGCTGTTGTCGGCGGTAAAGATTATTCCTTTGGGGCAAACGCAAGGGCAAAAACTGTTGCATCAAATGACACTGTTATTACCGGACGTGGTAGCGCGAGGTTTGCAAGTGAGCGATGACGAGATTGGTGCATCTTCACCCGCCTTAGCCATTGCCAGTAGTCGCCATGAAACCCAATACACCCGTTTATTTAGATCTTGAAAATCAGGGAGAAAACAATGAGTAATCCGCTTCGTGTCGGTATCGGTGGCCCAGTCGGGTCGGGCAAAACCGCACTGCTGGATGCGTTATGCAAGGCTATGCGTGATAGCTACGATATTGCGGTGGTCACGAATGATATTTACACCAAAGAAGACGCACTGTTTCTGATGCGTAGCGAAGCCTTGCCGGTGGAGCGTATTGTTGGGGTGGAAACCGGCGGTTGCCCACATACCGCGATTCGTGAAGATGCGTCAATGAATCTGGCAGCAGTGGAGGATTTGCAAATCCGCTTTCCGAATTTGGATGTGATTTTCATTGAAAGTGGTGGCGATAACTTATCTGCAACCTTCAGCCCTGAATTGGCTGACCTGATGATCTATGTGATTGATGTAGCCGAGGGTGAAAAAATTCCGCGTAAAGGTGGTCCCGGTATTACCCGTTCGGATTTGTTGGTGATTAATAAGATTGACCTAGCGCCCTATGTCGGTGCATCGCTAGAGGTTATGGAAGCAGACAGTAAACGGATGCGTGGTACACGGCCGTTTGTGTTTTCTAATCTCAAAACCAAGCAGGGTTTGCAGACGATTATTGATTTTATTGTCGAGAAAGGGATGCTGGGGAAATAAATACCGGATGAGGCTTAGATTATCCCCGGAAGGTTTGCTTGGCTCCATCGAAAAGTTCACCATCCCCGCCTTGTTCAATAGAAGTATCGGCGAAATCTCCATTACTGAACTAATCTCATTGCAAGAGCTTGCCTAAAATCAGCATGTTAGAACTAAAGGAGATAAAACTCTCCTTTAGTGTGCCGATTTTTGACCAGAGCCTTAGATTTTTCAGGTTTTGCCCGCTAACCGCTAAGCTCTTTCAAGCTATGTTAGAGCTTTTGTGACTGCATATAGCTGTCAAAGCCAAACTCAGTGACGCGGAACCATTGATTCATATCACGACGGGCGGCTGAAAAGTCAGCAAAAATTTTCTTCCAATTAGCATTCTTTTCTGAAAGTTCAGCATACAACTCTTCGGAGGCTTTAAAGGCTGCATCCATAATATCTTTCGGCATTTGTTGCAGTTTCACACCTTCAGCAATCAGTTCTTTAATTGCTTTAGGGTTGCGTGCATCATACTTAGCCTGCATTTCAACATGAGCATAGGTCGAAGCTGCTTGGATAATAGCCTTATTCTCAGCAGATAAACCTTCATAGGCTTTACTATTGACATACAACACTAACTGTGGACCACCTTCCCACCAGGCTGGATACATATAATTTTTAGCGACCTTGTAAAAACCTAGTTTTTGATCATCATAGGGTCCTACCCACTCAGTCGCATCAATCGTACCCTTTTCTAATGCTTGGTAGATTTCACCGCCCGGAATATTTTGTGGCACGCCCCCAATACGCTCTAGTACTTTACCGCCAAAGCCACCAATACGCATTTTCAGGCCTTTAATGTCCTCAAGGGTTTTGATCTCTTTGCGATACCAACCGCCCATTTGTGCGCCCGTATTACCCATAGGGAAATTGACGATATTATAATTTTTATAAAACTCACGGAACAGTGTTAAACCATTACCATCATAGAACCATGCATTCATTTGGCGTGAGTTCATACCAAAGGGAATGGCGCAATCCATAGCAAAGGTTTCATCCTTACCAAAGAAATAGTAAGGCGCGGTATGGGCACACTCCACTGTACCTTGTTGTACACCATCCACTACACCGAAGGGAGGCATTAACTCACCACCAGGGTGCACAGAAATTTCAAACTTGCCGCCCGACATTTCTTTCACTTTGGCTGCAAATGTTTCTGCTGCACCATAAATCGTATCTAGCGCTTTAGGGAAGCTAGAAGCCAGACGCCAACGAATAGCCGTCGTATCTTCCGCACGCACGGCTGGAGCAATTCCTGATGCTAAAATACCTGCTAAACCAGCATGTTGAATAAATTTACGTCTTTCCATTATATTCTCCTCATCACTCAATTAAATGAAATCGAATCCATTTGGTAAAAGCAAGTGCTTACTTATCGTCCTTAAGCATTTTCATGAGCGGGTCTTCACCCGCTGCGGGCGAGTCATTAGAATACCCCCCCGAACCATAACCAGTAGGTACATTAATCTCAATAGTATTTAAATCAACCTCCACTTTTTTATCGAGGTTACCCGTTACCAACTGTGGAAACGCAATGATCAGGCCAATCATAACCACTTGAATCGCAATAAAAGGTATGACACCTCGATAAATCTCTATGGTCGCTATTGGGGCAATTTCTTTACGGGTAATACGATCCAGATAAGGTTTGACTGGAGCCACACTGCGGTAATAGAACAGCGAAAAACCTACCGGAGGTGTTAAAAATGAAGTTTGCAAATTCATCGCTAACATCACTCCTAACCATACCAAATCAATATTCAAGGCAGTCGCTACTGGCATCAGTAACGGAATAACAATGAATGAAATTTCAAAGAAATCCAAGAAAAAGCCCAAAATAAACACTAAAAGATTCACAAAAATCAGAAAACCAATCATCCCACCGGGAATGAGACTAAACATCTCATGAATCCACTCTGGACCATCGACCCCTTGGAAACTCAGACTGAATACCGTTGCACCAATCAAAATAAAGAGTACAAAGCTTGATAGTTTAAGTGTTGACTCCATCGCCTGCTTTAACTGTTCTAGTCCTATGCGACGCCGGAACAATGCGAGCAGTAATGCTCCCACCGCACCCATAGCACCACCCTCCGTCGGCGTTGCCCAGCCTAAGAAAATCGTACCTAATACTAAGAAGATCAACGCTAAGGGTGGAATGAGTACAAAGGTTACTTGCTGTGCCATTTTAGAGAGCAAGCTAATTTTGCCTTGGGTCAGCGCCCCTAACGCACGATTAATCAGTGCTAGTATAAAGGCAATCCCGATTCCTACTGCCATGGATAACACGACAACATTATCTAAAGACTGCCCGCTAAGTTGCGTTTTGGCATAAAGCACTGCACCTAGCGTAGAGACTGCCATCAACATCCACAGTGAGGTATAGCCAGAATGACCCTTTTCATCACGGAATACCCGTGCTTCAACTGGTAGTGCGGGCGCTGCCTTGGGCTTGATCAAGGTGATGATGATAATCCATAGAATATACAAGCCAATCAGTGCTAATGCCGGAAATAAAGCACCCCGGTAGAGATCACCCACACTGCGCCCTACTTGGTCTGCAATCACAATGAGTACTAAGGAAGGGGGTACAATTTGAGCCAAAGTACCCGACGCTATAATTGCGCCACTTGCCAATCCTCGATCATACCCATAGCGCATCATAATCGGCAAGGAAATCAAGCCCATTGAGATCACGGATGCTGCTACTACCCCTGTAGTCGCTGCTAGCAAAGAGCCTACAAAAATAACTGCAAATACCAAGCCACCGCGTACCGAACCAAATACCTGCCCAATCGTTTCCAGCAAGTCCTCAGCCATACCCGACCGCTCCAGTATCAGCCCCATAAAGGTAAAGAAGGGAATGGCTAACAAGGTATCGTTTTTCAAAATACCAATAATACGTAAGGGCAGAGCATTAAGCAGTGACTCCATACCCGGAACACCTGCCCAGACCGCTAGCCAACCGAAAAACAGCCCACAGGCACCTAAAGAAAAGGCTAAGGAATAGCCCATGAGCAGAAATAAAATCAGCCCACAGAACATGATAGGGGCAAAATTAGCAACTAAAAATTCTATCATATGATACTCGACTGTGGTGGTTACTTAGGCAGCCCGTAGTGGGGGGTTATTGGGTTTTTTGTACCAATTGCTGTTGTTGGATATGCTCAGCCAACGCGGCTTCAACACTTGTTTCTTTCATATCACCCGGATCTGGACATAATCCTTTTAGAAAGCCAAGGCGCTTAATCAGCTCAGAAATTCCCTGCAAACCCAACAAAAAAAAGCCAATAGGCACTAGCGCGTAAACTGGCCAGCGGATCAGCCCTCCAGCATTTTCGGACATCTCACCTGTGTTATACGCTTGCATTAAAATAGGAAAAATTTCAACAATGACAAAGTAAACCAGAGGGAATAAAAACACCACGATCCCAAAGATTTCTATTTTAACTTGGGTAGGACGAGAAAAACGCGAAATGATGACATCAATCCTTACATGCCCTTGTTGCAGCATTGTGTAGGAAGCCCCTAATAAGAATACGGCAGCAAACAAGTACCATTGGGCTTCTAGGTAGGCATTAGAGCTGGCATTAAACATTTTGCGAATAATGGCATTACCAGCGCTAATCAAGACCATCAGCAATACTAGCCACATTACGGTACGACCTATCCAATAATTGAGCCTGTCAATTGTGGACGATAGGGACAACAACCCATTCATACTCTCTCCTCCTCTTTAATCTGTGCTGCCGCCTAGACAGACCAAAACAATACGCTTACATCTGCGCCCTACTGTGCTTGTTAGTTATTGGCAATGCCAGCGTTACTTGGTTTGAGTCTGTAGTGTTGCCTTTAAGGCACATCTTGCATCCTACTGCATCAGCCCTACATTGACAAACCTTAAATTGGTAAGACCAATTTTGTGGTATTCAGCAGTTTTTAGCTGATGCATAGCCTAATACAGTTACATGCGATTGACAAATGATAAATTGGTAAGACCAATTAGACAGAAGCGTCCAAAAGAACAAGAGGGGGGGGGGTAAACAGCAGGCTCAAGCAAACGGGCTGGAGCCTGCTAACTGCAAAGCTTATTGCACGCCCAACAGCTCAACATCAAACATCAGGGTTGCATTCGGTGGAATCACGCCGCCAGCCCCATTCGCACCATAGCCCAGCTCAGGTGGAATGACCAACGTGCGCTGCCCCCCGACCTTCATGCCGACAACCCCCTGATCCCAACCCTGGATTACTTGGCCTGCACCCAACGGGAATTCGAATGGCTCGCCACGATCACGGGAACTGTCAAACTTTTCACCGTGCTTGTCGGCTGCCTTTTCATCATACAACCAGCCGGTATAATGGACAGAAACCATCTTGCCTGCCACGGCCTCTGCACCCTCCCCCGCTTTCACATCGGTGGATTGCAAACCCGGAGCCGGGGCAGCAACTGGAGCTGCAACCGCAGGTGCGCTCTCACCAGAAGGTGCTGCGGCTGGGGCATTGCTACCCGCTGGTGCGGTGGCAGCCGGTGCAGCAGAAGCTGCCACTTCCGCTGTTTTCACCTCGGTAGCGGGAGCGGCGGCCTTGTCACCACAGGCAACCAACACGGAGCTAACCGACAAGGCCAAGGCCAGTGAAACCATCAAATTGTTTTTCATTGATGCTGTGTTCCTAAACAAATAAAAAGCGCATTATGCCCATTTTTTCTGGCTGATGTGCAATAAAAACAGATAATAAGCGCCAGCCACTAACGCTTCAACAACACATAGACGGCTCCCGTCCCGCCATCGACCGGGCGGGCAGAATGGAAAGCCTGCACCCGGTCATGTTGGCGTAACCAACTGTTCACTTTGGTCTTCAATACCGGGCCTCGGTGGTCTGAACGGTTGCCCTTACCGTGGATAATACGTACACACTCACCCTGTAATGGGTAAACTGTCACCAGAAACTCCGCCAAATAAGCCCGTGCCTGTCGGGTATTGAGGCCGTGCAAGTCCAACTCAGCGGCTACCCGGTATTCTCCGCGCCGTAATTTGTTGAATACCCGGTGCTGGATGCCAGGGCGCAGATACGTCAGTACATCCCCTGGCTGAATTTCCGTCGGGTCATACTCATCAGAAAACATGTCCTGCAAGACCTGCTGTTCGTCCTCCCAGGTTTTAAAGGGAACCGCAGGTGGCTTGGGGACATCCAGCACAGCCTGATTTAGCGGTTGCAGGGGCGCAACATCCTGCATAGACTCCCGGAACAGGGATGGATCATCGCGCAGCGGGAGGTTCTCTTCTTTTTGCATGTTCGATTTCCTCCTGGGCCATAACCCCGAAACACCCTAACAACCATCTTATAGAATACGTTTTAGAACACGTTTGGAACACAATGAACATACTGCTCAGTAACGATGATGGCTTCCAGGCTCCTGGCCTGACTGCACTGCGCCAAGCCTTGTGCACCCAACACCATGTTATCACAGTCGCCCCTGACCGCGACCGCAGTGGAGCCAGCAACTCATTGACCCTGGACAGGCCACTACGCATGCGCCGTGAAAGTGAGCAGGTTTACAGCGTCAACGGCACACCGACCGATTGTGTCCATCTCGGCTTGGGATTGTACGATACTGCACCGGATATTGTGATTTCTGGCATCAATTCCGGGCCTAATTTAGGCGACGATGTGCTTTACTCCGGTACAGTCGCTGCGGCGATGGAAGGCCGCCACCTCGGCTACCCATCGCTCGCCATCTCCATGAACTCACACCAGCCCGACCACCTGCAAACGGCTGTCCGGGCTATCCTGCACCTGCTGCCACTGACACAATATTATCCCGACCGCAGCCACATGATCCTGAATATCAATATCCCGAACCTGCCGTGGGAACAGATACAAGGCTTCAAGGTCACGCGCTTGGGGCAACGGCACAAGTCGGAACCTGCCATCCGTAGCCGTGACCCACGCGGCAAGGAAATCTTCTGGATCGGTGGTGTGGGTGGGCCTGCTGATGCCGGTGAGGGGACTGATTTCCACGCAGTTAACCAAGGCTACATCTCCATTACCCCCATCCACAGCGACCTGACCCGTTACCAAGCGATGGCAAGCACCCAGGAATGGCTCCAAGGAACCCTTCATGCAGACACGTAAACTGGACATCCACGGTATTGGCATGACCTCCCAGCGTACCCGCAACCGCCTGGTGCAACGCCTGAGTGAACAAGGCATCAGCCATACAGCGGTATTGGAAGTCATGCGTAAAATGCCACGCCACCTGTTCATGGATGAAGCCCTTGCCAGCCGCTCGTATGAAGATACAGCCTTACCCATCGGACATGGGCAAACCATCTCCCGGCCTTATATTGTCGCCCGCATGACCGAGCTGCTGCTCAACAGTGAGCGCCCCTTGCATAAAGTGCTGGAAGTGGGTACAGGCTCCGGTTATCAAGCTGCCATCCTCGGTGCATTGGTTCCGCACATCTATACAGTTGAGCGCATCGAAGCCCTCTACCGGCAAACCCGCGAACTGCTGCACACCCTTGGCTACCGCAATATCCATACGTCACTGAGTGATGGCAGTTGGGGTTTGCAACGGGAAGCCCCGTTTGATGCCATTATTGTCACGGCTGCCCCCGAAAACGTCCCCCCTGCCCTGCTTGAACAATTGGCGATTGGCGGACGCTTGGTCATCCCAACCGGTAAACAAGGAGCCGACCAAACCCTGTTGACCATTACACGCACCGATGAAGAAAACTATACAACCGTGTCCCATGAGCCTGTACAGTTTGTACCTTTGGTCAGCGATTAGGCTAGCGGCGGGCAAGCAGACAAATTGATGCACCCCATGAAACTTTTCCCTATCCTGTACGACAAAGTAACAACCAGGGTACGTCCGCAGGCAGCCTTGAAGGAGCAGAAACCTTAACCGTTTACCTTGCAAAGTTTGCAGCAAATCCCCATTAAAATCGTTACGATTACAGGCAGTTCGCTGTTAACGGTCTTGATTCCATTTATAATTGCAGCCATCATCCGATGGGAGCACGTTTTTTGTCGTTACAACATGACTTGGCTTGCTTAGGGCCCCCGAATGGAACACGCTGTTTTCCATTACCTAAAACCAGCAACGCGGGTTGTTGTGGCTGCTCTCTTTTTTAAGCGTTTAAATAACACAGGTGTAACTCATGGACAGAACAATCAAGCTTCTCGCGGCAAGCTCAGTGGTCGCCTTAACCACGACCGCTTGTGCACCTAACAACGGTGCTCCTGCTTATAGCCAATACCAGACCCCAGCCGCAAGCACATCAGGCACAACCACGCCCAGCACCTCCATTTATAACGGTGGGAGCGGTGGTGGTAACTATGGGGGTGGCAGCAATAAAGCCCCTGTTACCCACTCCCACGGTGGCAAAGTCCACTCCCATGCATTACCAGGCACAGGCTTGCGCCATACCCATGCGACTGGTGTTGGCGGCGGCTATAGCGGTGGTTACACCCAACCCCAGCAAACCTATGTGCCGCGCCCGCCACAGCAATATGTGCAGCGTCCCTATACCGCCCCCGTCAATACGTATCGCCCACCTGTCCAACAACAGCCGGGCAACAATAACGGCGGTGTGCCGCACTCCCATTGTGGGCGCGTACATAGCCATGCATTGCCTCCGCAAGGTCTGGCACACACCCACGGCAACCCTGCATGCCCGGCAGGTAGTGCAGGCGGCGCTCAACAGCAACCGTATGTCAACCCTCAGCGGGGTAATGCATACCAGCAACAAGGCCAAAACAATAATGCCGCTGGTTACGATTATACATACGGTGGCGGTAATACAGGTGGTAATGCAGCCAGCCCGTATGATAGCACTGGCGGCAATACCTATGACTCCTACAACGGCAATACCGGAGGTGGGGCAGCCAATGGTGGCAATGACAGCTATTACACCTATGGCGGTAGCGGCAACCAGCAAGGCAGTGGCTCCAACTATTCCCAGCCAAAAGTCCCATCCAACTACTACGACAACAAGGGTAGCAGTAGCACGTATGACTACAGCGCACCGAGCAGTGGCTCCAGCTCTGGTGGTTACGACAGCTACACCGCACCCAGCAATGGTGGCAATAGTGGTTCCGATACAGGTGCTAGCAGCGGCTCTTTCGCACCCAACAACTATTCAGGCGGCAACAGCTATACCGTCCAACGCGGGGATACGGTATTCCAGGTCATGCGCAACACGGGCGTATACTGGAAAGACATCATCCGCTTGAATAACTTGCAAGCCCCGAATTATCAGATTAACCCAGGCCAAACCCTGAAGCTGAAATAATCGCACCCATAAAAAAGCCCGCGTCGATGATGCGGGCTTCTTGCGGGAATTCTTTTTGAATCAGTCTACATCTGGCACACCGATCATTTAGCAGACACTCTTTTCACAAGTAGGATCCGTTTGCCCAGAACGGGCATTCTGCCGCTCACCACCGAAATACCCCTGCAACTGCTCAACTGAAACAGCACCCATATGGGTATCAACCACTTGGCCTTGTGGGGAAACGATATAGGTTGTCGGCACACCATAAATCAAACCCAGTGCAAACATGGTGCTATCCTGAGTCGGGACAACCGTGTAATTGATACCTTTCTGGCGAATGAAACGGCGCATTTCTGGATCAGGGGTTTCACCCGCATCCATCCCCAAAACGACAACCTTGTCGCGGAAACGGCTGGCAACCTGCTTTAATGCAGGCAGCTCAGACACGCAAGGGCCACACTGTGGGGACCAATAATTAACAATCACCCACTTCCCACGGTACTCAGAAAACTGGTGTTGCTTACCGTAAATATCCTGAAAAGAAAAATCCGGTGCTTGAGCAGAAACGACCGAGGACAAGAGCAAACCCGAGAACAAAGCCGCTAACTTAAATAACTTCATAGAAAAACCCTCAAACTTTTAGCCTAGTTGATTAATTAATCAGTCTTTACTTAAAATATATAATTTTTATTATTTGTACATTGAACCAGAACCAACTTATCATCGACCCATTTTTAGTTATTGACGAAACCGACTACTTGAGCAAAAAATAAGCAAATCAATTCCTAGCAAGACTGACCGCACATACCACACATGTAAAAAATACCATACCCAACCTACTCTATAAGATTAGGTATACCTTCCTTTGAATGCAAGTTGTATTTCCACAACATTTTCATAGTCAAACAGTTTTATTTATACCTAAATAAAAAGCCGCAGAATCCGAGAGCCTGCGGCTTTTAAATGGGACTAAATCAGATGGTTTACCTGGTTTTGGCAAACCGGCGGAAAGCAAACACACCCAACAGCATTGTCAACAATCCTTGTGCCCATTGGCTCAGGGTCGGAACTGCAACCTGCTGTCCTGCGACGGGTATGATCACGCTTTTATCAAGGTAATCAGGTACTCCATCCTTGTCTGCATCCAGAGCATCAGAAGGCGAACCATCCTTGTTCAGGTCAGACATTTCCTGAGAGGTTAACTTTCCATCACCATCATCATCAGCATCCAGATAATCGGGCTTGCCATCCGCATCGGAATCATCATCATTGGGCTTGCCACCATTGTAGTTTTCGAAGCGGGTCTGCAAGCCATCATCATCATCGTCAGCATCCAGGGCATTGATCTTGCCATCGCCATCCGTATCCACAGGCTTGCTTATATCCGTGCCGACCTCTGCCGCATCACCGATACCATCCCCATCACTGTCTGCACTCTTGGGATTGGTTCCCAACCCGGCTTCCTGACCATTGGTTAAGCCATCCACGTCATCATCGGCAGCGGGATTGCTGGTATTGTCATCGGCATCCATCGGGTCTGGCACACCATCACCATCCGTATCCAGCGGATTCGTGGCAGGATTATTATCCCCATCCACATTCGTATCTTCATTTTTGGTCAGCTTGCCATCACCGTCGTCGTCATTATCCAGATAGTTAGGCTTACCATCCCCATCGGTATCGGTGGGCTGGGTGGCAGGATTTTTATCACCATCCTGGTTTCTGTCTTCCCCGGCAGTCGGGACACCATCGCCATCATCATCGGTATCCAGGGCATTGATTGTGCCATCCCCATCGGTATCAACGGGTTTGGCAGGATCTGCGCCGACCTCTACACCATCTGGAACACCATCACCATCACTATCAGCCAAATCGGGATCAGTGCCCAGGCTCTCCTCATCAACATCACTCACACCATCCTTGTCCGTATCAACAATGGATGTATCCGCATTCACGGTCACAGAAACGGTGCCGGTTGAAGAGCCACCTTTGCCATCAGAAATGGTATAGGTAAACGAGTCAGTTCCAGTGAAACTGGCGAGCGGGGTATACACAACCTTGTTAGCAACAATTTCAACCGTGCCAAAGTCACCATCCGTCACCGCAGTAATCGTTTGGGCATCACCATCCAGATCGGTATCGTTCAGCAAGACATCAATGGTCTGGGCAACGCCCGCTGTCGCGGTGGCGGTGTCGTTATTGGCCTTGGGTGCATTATTGGTAACAGTGGCACGACAATCTGCACCTGTGCCATAGTTCCCAACATAGTCATTAGGCGCATCCCAACTCAGGTTACTGAACTCATTCCCCGGATTGGTATCAACGGAATTACCTGCGGGGTTATTGAACGGGTCAGTATCATTATTCATGATCTCAACCACCCCAATGCACTTACCGGTATTCTTGAAGTTGAATACCTCCTGCTCAACCCCGGCTTGCCAAGCAAAGATTTGCGAATCACTGATATTGGCGGTAAATGATAAATAATCGACCGTCTTATCCTCCGTTGGAGCATAGACTTTCGAACTATTTGACCACGTTACACCGGTATGTTTCGATGTAATGGAGGAGGCAATAAAACGATCGGGAATTTCTGCATGAGGAACCCGCAAGGTGATTTGGGAAGATGTCGTCAAATCCTTGGCTGGGGTAGCAATCGGGCGCATATAGACACGATAGACGCTTTCAACAGAGTCCCACTTGATTTGGTACTCCACTCCCTCAGTGGCGGCTATCGCACTGCCCGCCTGCGCCAACATCAAGAGTGCAACCCCTTGTGCTACGGCATGTCTCAGTGATTTTTTCATTATATTCTCTACCGATTTCTAATTCTTATTCAAAATAACCAGCCCCTACACAACTGTAGCAGGAGGGGGAGTCACCCCCTCCCACTACCAAGCCTAAGGCAACTGCCCTTTGACTATATAGTTGGCGTTGTAACTGGTGTTCGCCGGATGGGACAACACATTTGCAAGCAGCAAATTGGCATCATTATTCGGGCCGGAGAAAATTGTCTGCCCATCCATTGAGAAGTCCGTCAGATTATATCCGGGGACAACGAAATTACTGCTGAATGAAGTATTAGCTGCTGCACCCAAAACATCTGCATAAACAATACCCGTATCCTGCCCTGCACCATTGGCAATCAAGCGGTTATCCATGTTGGCATCACCTGCCCACAGCAGGGATACCCCTTTCGCTGAGATCTGTGCATATTGACCATACACCATCGTGGTTGACAGGGTGAAGTCCACCAGTATAGGTGTTGGCTGGATGGACACCGCAGCCGCAGTCATAATGCCCAGATGGTTACGGTGACGGATAGAGACAAAGTAATTGCCCGGTACGACACCTGACAAACTCAACACCGAACTACCTGTCTCGGCATCCATGACATCACCATCACGCTGCACCAAGGCCGCCTTGCGCTTGATGATGGTTTTGCTGTCAGCACTGGAGCGCAGCTCGACCAATACCCAATCCACCGCCGCATCATTCCCGGTGATGCCCAGCACACTGGCAATCGCCTTTTCAGTCCCGGTATAGGCATAAGGGGCAATCGTATAAGGCTGACTGGCTGGCAGTAATGACTTGGTGCGCAAATCGTCACGCATCAGCAAGGTAGTGGTATTAAATGCGCCTTGCAGCATGGCACGCACTTTCAGCGTGACTGCATCCACCACATTATCCAGATAGTCCGGTTTACCATCCTTGTCGGTATCAATGGCATCATCAGGCAAGCCATTCTTGTTCGGGTCATTGCTCTCGCTGGCAGAGGCAGTACCGTCGCCATCATCATCCGTATCCAGATAATCCGGCTTGCCATCCTTGTCGGTATCATCATCCGCTGGCGTACCGCCATTGTAATTTTCAGCCGATGTCAGCAGGCCGTCATTGTCATCATCCGTATCCAGATAATCCGGTTTGGTATCCACATCCGTATTGGTCGGGCTAGTCGCCGGGTTTTTATCGCCATCCAGATTCTTGTCTTCGGCTGCCGTCAGGACGCCGTCATTATCATCATCGGGATCCAATGCATCGGCCTTGCCATCCCCATCGGTATCAACCGGCTTGGCTGGATCAGCCCCCACTTCCGTCTTATCAGGAATGCCATCCCCATCGGTATCTGCCTTGGTTGGGTCAGTCCCTAATGCAACTTCCTGGGCATTTGTCAGGCCATCGCCATCCTTATCACCCGTTGGGCCATCGGTATTGTTAGCATCCAGGTAATCCGGGATGGCATCACCATCCAGATCGGTTGGGCTGGTCGCCGGGTTCTTGTCACCATCCTTATTGGCATCTTCGGCAGCCGTCAGAATTTTGTCGCCGTCATCATCGGTATCCAAGTAGTTCGGTATACCATCGAGGTCGGTATCCAGCTTGCCGGTCGCGGGGTTTTTGTCCCCATCCAGATTCTTATCTTCGCTGGCAGTTGGCACACCGTCATTGTCATCATCCGGGTCTAATGCATTGATCTTGCCATCACCATCCGTATCGGTTGGCTTGGTTGGATCGCCTACCTCATCCGTATCGGGGATGCCATCATCATCACTGTCCGAATCCGTCGGTGATGTCCCCAAGGTCTGCTCCTGGGCATTCGTCAAGCCATCCTTATCAGGATCGCCCAACGGGCCATCGGTATCATTCAGATCCAGATAATCCGGTTTGCCATCACCATCGCGGTCAGTGGCATCATCCGGCAAACCATTGCCATTGACATCATTGCCCTCGCTGGACGACAGTTTGCCATCCCCATCATCATCGGTATCCAGATAATCCGGCTTACCATCCTTATCGGTATCATCATCAACGGGCGTGCCGCCATTATAATTTTCACTGGAAGTCAGCAGTCCGTCATTATCATCATCGGTATCCAACGCATTAATCTTGCCATCGGTGTCGGTATCCAATGGTTTGGCAGGATCAGCCCCAACTTCCGTGCCGTCACCCACGCCATCGCCATCGGTATCAGCCTTCAGCGGATCGGTTTTAATGGTGTTCTCAGTGCCATCACCCAAGCCATCACCATCCGTATCCGCCTTCAACGGGTTGGTTTTGGTGGTATTCACTTCCACACTATCACTTAAACCATCGCCATCCGTATCCGCCTTCAAGGGATCGGTCTTGGTGGTATTCACCTCGGTACTGTCAGTTAAGCCATCGCCATCCGTATCCGTTTTTAATGGGTCAGTTTTAAGTGTATTGACTTCATTGCCATCCGTTAAGCCATCACCATCCGTATCCGTTTTCAGTGGATCGGTTTTGGTCGTATTAACCTCCGTACCATCATTCAGGCCATCACCATCGGTATCCGCCTTCAACGGATTGGTTTTGGTGGTGTTCACTTCTGCACCATCACTTAAACCGTCACCATCCGTATCCGCCTTCAAGGGGTCGGTCTTGGTGGTGTTCACTTCCGTACTGTCACTTAAGCCATCACCATCCGTATCCGTTTTTAACGGGTCAGTTTTAAGTGTATTGACTTCATTGCCATCCGTTAAGCCATCACCATCTGTATCCGTTTTTAGTGGATCGGTTTTGGTCGTATTAACTTCTGTACCATCATTCAGGCCATCACCATCCGTATCTGGCTTCAGTGGGTCGGTCTTGGTGATGTTCACCTCAACACTATCTGACAGGCCGTCACCGTCCGAATCGGTTATGCCCGGATCAGTACCCAAACCTTTTTCAACGCCATTTTTCAGCCCGTCACCATCGGTATCCAAACTATCGGTGCAATCTGCGGATGTCCCATAGTTACTCAGGTAGTTATTTTCACCTGAATAATCTGACCAACCGAAGTTAGTGAACTGGTTGCCAGGGTTAGTCCCGGCTGAGTTATTGGGAATATTGAAAGGATCGGCAGTCGCCATCACACTGGCGGGGCCAACACACTTACCCGTATTGGAGAAATTGAAAACCTCAAGTTCCTTGGCTGCCTGCCATCCAAAAATACCGACAGACTCCATGCCCGCCAGTGTAAAAGAAATATAGTCATACGCACCGTTGGTTTCAATTGGCGCATTTGTGCGGGAATCCTGTTTCCAGGTGACACCTGTCACCGCAGAGGTCAAGCTGGAAACCTTGAAGGCCTCAGTCAGGGCAGAGGCATGAGGAACCACAATAGTGACCTGAGCCGTCATACTGACATCTGATTTGGGAGTTACCGTTGGCCTCATGTAGACATGGTAACGGTCATCGACCGTACTCCAGCGGATGCTATACTCCAATGTCTGCGCAGCCCACGCGCTATTGGCGGTCAACATGAGCACAGAAGCGCTCAAGCCCAGATATTTACGCAATTTTCCAGTACGCATTCAAAAATTTCTCTTTTTATATTTTTTTCTGAGGACAAGCTGGCGGCTGATACTGAGTTATCAAGCTCACCTTAAATACAATCTGCTTACTTCAAACACTTCGGGGCATCACCATAAACCCCTTTAAAATTGTTTTCCCCTACTGCACCCCAACCGAGGTTGGTAAACTGGTTGCCCGGATTCGTGTGCTCTGAATTGCTCGGTGTATTGAATGGATCGTTGTCTGCCATAATGCTGACACCATCCACACACCCCTTTTCACTCGCAAAGGAAAAGATCAGCTTTTCTTCACCTTCTTGCCATTGGTAGCCTTGGGCACTGCCCCCTTGTGCACCAATAAATGAGAAAGAAATATAATCAGATGCCTTGTCCTCGACGGGAGCATCAACCCGTGAGGCTTCAATCCATTCAGCCCCTTCGATGCCTGCCACCACATTAACCGCCTTAAATTGGGCGGCATGGGGCACTTTGAAAGTAATTTGTCCAGTCAAGCTCATATCTGGCTTAGGGGTAGCGGTAGGCCGCATCCAGACTTCGTAGCTCTTGCCGTCATCAGATAAGGCCAACTTATATTCCAGTACCGGGTCAGCAAAGGCTGATGCTGTTGAAGCAGCCAGAACAACCCCACCCATCAGGGAAACCAGCAAACGAATTTTTTTATTGTTGTTCACATTAATTACTCTGTTGAAAAAAAGAACCTAATTATTTTCACATATATTAACATAAATTAAACGAATGGATATTTTTTCTGGATCAACGGGCAAGCCTGCATGCCCCAAACAAGGAACATGCAGACCTACATTGATCAACGCCCCAGACCACCAACCACTACATAGTTACTCGCAAACTTGGTATTGCCTGGGAACAACAAAATATTACCCAATAACAAGTTGGAGTCATTGCTTGGCCCCATGAACAAAGTTGCGCCATCCATATTCAAATCGGAGTTGAGGTAGCCATTGAGTCGGTAGCTGCTGC
>CAXYXW010000048.1:0-23985 GCA_964293005.1 uncultured Thiothrix sp. | reverse complement strand
TGTTTCAATCCACTCCCGACTAAATAAGCCGGGAGAATAGCCCATAGGTAAGGGCATAAAAAGTAAAGATTTTTTCGTGGGGTTGCGCGAACCGATAAGGTAGGTCTGTCAGGGTGGGTTCACGGCGAGGGGTCATTCCAATATCTCTAATAAAATCAAGCGACTAAATTTGCGCGAACTATCCAGAAAATTTGCCATAGCTAAGGGTTCGCGCAACCAAGCTACACCGGCTATTATACCAAAAACCCATAGGCAATCCACGTCAGGCGCATGGATTTCGAGGCTGACCTATAAAATTAATGGTGCTTCAAAGTCTGTTGCCCGGAACTTGCCAAACTCCTTCACGTTTTTGGTCAATGGCTCCGTGAGCCGGTAAATCCGCAAATTATCCTCAGTCAAACTAATCTCATCCAACAAGGCTGCTTGCAGGATTTCCAAGGTTGCGGCATCCACTTTGCACTCAAACACAGACTTCTGCACCCGCTGCCCATAGTTCTGGCATACCTTGGCTACCCGCCGCAGCCGCCTGCGCCCCGCAGCCTCCAGCGTCGAAACGTCATAGCTCACCAATATCAACATGCCTTGTGCTCCAGAAAATAGCCCCTGCCCCCTTGCGGGGGAAGGGGTTGGGGAAGGGGGAATTCTTTAAACTCACTTGTTAAGGAACGGGATATAGGACGCTACATCCCCGCGCAGATACCGTGCCAACATCCGCGCCTGCAACAACGGCAACAGACCAATCTCGACCGCCTGCTCCAACACAGGATGCTGCAACGTTTCCTTCTTGCGCTCCTGATAGGCCAAAATCACGGTCTTGCGCCCGCTGTCATTCAGCATCACCGCCCCACCGGGTCGGAAATCAAAATCCTTTTGCCGCAACTGCCCACGGTTGATCAAGGTCAACGCCAAACGATCCCCCAACACCGCCCGGAACTCTTCCAACAAATCCAATGCCAAGGCAGGGCGACCGGGGCGCACCACATGGAAAAACCCCAATTGTGGATCAAGCCCCACCGTCTCCAATGCACTGCGGCAATCATTCAACAACAACGCATACAAAAACGAAATCAGCGCATTCACCGTATCCTTCGGCGGACGGCGGCTACGCCCCTGATACTCAAACTCCCCGCGCATTTGCGGCTTGATCATCGTATTGAATTGCTCAAAATACACCCGCGCTGCATCCCCCTCCAGACCCAACACCGAATCTGCTGACGCGGCTTGTGCCAAATTGCGCAAATTGATCGCCAACGACTTGGCCGCCCGAACCAACTGCGCCTTCTCTTCCTCATCCTTACTATCACGAGCACTGCGCAATAACACACTGCGGCTATTGCGCAACTTGCCCGCGATAAAGGCCTTGCTCAATGCCAATGCCGTTTCCACCCGGTCAGCCGCCCGGAACTGTGCCTGCCGCAACAAAATATTGCCATTCACCGCACCTTCGACCCGTGCCTGAAAACGCCCGTACTCACTCAACCAGACAATACTGCGCCCATCCTCCATGCAACGCGCCATCAGCGCCGGACTAATCGCCACCCGCCCCAGGCACGCAATCGCCCCCAAATGGTGCAATGGCACCTGATGCTTCTTCACCCTATCCACGGACAGCACCAACGTCTCACCCTCCAAATTGAGGTATGCCCCATCGGTCGATACATACAAGGTATTCAGCAACTGCCTCATGCCCCCTCCTCCCCTGCCTCAAACAGTGAATCCTGTAAACAGCGGATACGCGCCCGGCTACCCACCAAATCCGGCTGGCAACTCTCCTGCAACGAACACTCCCGACACAACGCCCGGTCATCCACTGGCGGCGGCATCTGCCCCGACTCCAGCAACGCCCGCACCTTGGCAATCAGATTGACCGTGTATGCCCGTAACTCCGGTGTAATCGGCACAGCGCGGCGACGGCGGCTTTTATGATGGAAAACCGCCCCCTCCGGCACAGCCTTTCCGGTCATCTCCTCCAAACACAACGCCTGCCCCACCAATTGCACATCATCATGGGTTTTCTTCTGGCGCAAACCCTGCTTGTACTCGACCGGATAAGGCGTGCCGTCATCGAGAAACTCCACCGCATCCGCCCTGCCCGTCAACCCGTACTGCTCGCTATACAAAGGCAAGGAACGCTCCACCCGCACACCGTATTCTGTGCCACTTTCGCCACTATCCACCCGCTCATGCGCCAGATTGCCGCGCACCGTATGCACGTTGTCATCAAACGTCTGCTCCTGATGGATCAGGGCGCACTGGCGCGGGCAATAGCTGTAGTGTTGCAGCGCGGAAAGCATGATGGGGGTGAGTTCAGTCATTCGACGGTCGATCCTCCCAGTGATGCCAGACACGCAAAATGACCAGCAGGTGCGGCAATACCTGATAGCGGATGATGTAGCGCCCTGCAATCAGGTCACGCATGTTTTCCGGGTCGGGTGACAAGGCCACTGCCTTACCCAGCTTTGGGAGTTGGCGCAGTTGCTCAATTTTTACCTTTAACTCACGCGCAACCCGATTAGCAGCGGGAGGATTTTCCGCAGCAATAAATTCCCGCAAACGGATCAAATCCTCAACGGCATCCGCCGAATAAATCAGTTTCATGGTTTGGGCACTGGCAGTTCGTTGTCAGTACCCCAGCTATCCAGCCAGGCATGGACTTTATCACCGTCAACTACCTGCCCAGATTGCACAGAAGCCAAGGCTGACAAGGTTTCTTTCCAGCGATCCTCCTCTTGCTGCTGTGCAAAAATATAGGCTTTAAGTGCTTCATTGATAATCCAGTTCTTGCTGCGGCTAAGCTTGGCAGCTAGTTGGTCTAGTGAGTTTTCGAGGTCACTTTGTAAACGGATACTAGTCACTGACATGATCATTTCTCCCAAATAGGCTACAGTGTATTACATTGTAGCCTATTCGCTGTTTTACGGGTAGTCACGACTGCTAGAACCCATCCAGAATTTCAGCCTGCAAGCCATCCAGTCCAGCCAATTCAAAAGTACCATCAGGATTAACGTTCAAGGTTTGGTGAACCTTAGCAGAAGAATATTGCCCACCTTTAGAGTTGTGCTGCCACCAAAACACGTTCAACACTTCCATGCTGCCTTCAGGTCGTGCAGATGACGCATCGTTCTCGAACAGCTTGGGTAACACGTCTTTAAGAACCGCCGCATCCACATCACTGAAGCCCGTTCTCTCTGCCAATTGCGGATTCATACTGCCCTTGAAAACGTAGATACCCTTATCAACGCGGTGCTTCATCCCCATCGTGTCGGAAGCCCTTTTTGTACCATCACCTTCACCGCTGACGCTTTTGGTAATTTGAGTACTGGTTACACTGACCGGCTCAACACTAAAAGCCGGATGGATACTGACTGGGCCACGGATGGCAATGGAAATGCCTTCACCCTTCTTTTTGCCTTCAGCCGCATAAGCAAACAGTTGACCGAATGCCCGCACATCAAACCATGTTTCACAAGCCAGCTTGGCAGCATCACCCGACAGCAGCTTTTTACCCAAAGTTTTGTCAGCGCGGTCTTTCAGGCTGGTGGCATCATCATTTTTACGGTCATCCGACTGTACGAAAATAGCCTTCCCGTTCTCCAGCAGCCGGTCACGGATTTTGCGCTTGATTGCCACATCAGAGATTTCACCAAATCCGGAATAATCCGTGCGTGGACGGTTGCCATTCAGCGGATCACCATTCGGGTTGGCATTTTTCACGCGCAGGATAACGGCGAAATCAATTTTGTTTTGCAGTGTCATGTTCTGGATTCCTTGTATTAGTCGTCAGATGGGTCGGTTGCAGTATCTTTTTCAGCTTTCTTCCAAAGCTCTTTACGCTGGCAGTGATAAGCCAGCAGGTATTCGCCAGAAAGCTGGGAGTTATCGGTGAAAACATCTGCCGTGAACTTGCATTTGATGTCATCCAGCAGGTTTTCGACCTTGATCCACAAACCTTTGCGGTTGGACTTCAAGCGAGAAATATAAGGAGTCAACTGGTCATACAACATCGGCCAGGTTTTATAAGGATTACTGGCAAACCGCTGCATGAATCTGGCAGCATTGGTCTGACGGTTCTTTTCACTATCTGACAGCGAAACTTCTTCAATGTAATCCGCCACCGCCAGCAAACGCCCATACAGGTAATCGCGGGTTGTGCGGTCTTCTTCCAGACTCATACGATAATTCTCCTTCTGGTGAGTACCCCGAAACAGGGAACAGGCAATACCTAACGTTTTCTCCCACTCCCACGCATCCATCCCTACCCGGTTGGAAACCCGGTGAACGGTGGAAAACATCAAATCCTGTGGCAAGGGGGATTGGTCAATAATGCAAGGCAGCAAGCGTTCTACCGTAGCCTTTTTCAGCTTGTCATCCAGCCGCCGCCCGAAAGCTACTTCGGCAATATCTCTGGGAGCAGGTGCGCCAATAAACTTCACTTCTTTGCTGTAATTCTGATACCAGGCAAACTGTTTATGCCAATGTTCAATCCGTCCTAAAAACTCGGAACACGCCAGTTCCCGGTAAAATGTAATAGCCATCCGCCCCGGTGTTGCAGAGTCCAAACCCATCACGATGATATTGGAGGTATCAGCGATATTAGCCCGATAACCCGCAATTTTTTTCGACAAGCGTTTAGCAAATGCCTGTCCGACATCGCCAATACCAGCCGTTTCTGCTTCTTCCGGTTCAGTACCTAATAACGCATGACTATCGGCGAATGGGTCGGGAATGTCTTCCCCTGATTTCGCCCACGACACAAAGACCTGATCACCAAAGCGGTATGCTTGCTTGCGTTGTACCAACCAGCGCAAGGCATTATGGGCTTTCTGGGAAACCTCAGAGGATACTGAACACGCTTGTGAACCCTCGCTGTCAGTGAAGCGTCCCCGAAAAGTGTAGCCAGATGAATCGTTGGATGAAATCAGTTTGGCTTTATCCGCGCCGTGCCGAATACCTGATGGATGTTGAGAGGCTAAAGCAACCGTTTCACCTGTCACCATGCACAAGCCTTTGATAGATTCCCGCTGATTATAAAAGCGAATCCACGCAGACATTAGGTTGTGATCTTCCCATGTTGCCGTTACCAACTCGCCCGGTTTTTCTACACGCCAACGAATAAAAGCCGCCTCGGTAGTCTGCCCCGCAGGTAAGGTTTTGAAAATGGCAGGTGCATCTTCATCTTTATCCCATTTTTTCAGTAACTGCTGCTGATCATCCAAAAACAAACATTGTGCTTTGACCAAATCAGCAATCAGCGCTCCCTTGCTGACGTATTCGTAAATAGCCCTGGCTTTAGGATGCGAGTCAGCAGAATTTACCCACGCTGCAAGCTGTGACAGGTAGTTCTGGTAAGGCTCTTGAGGATTTTTACTAAAGCCCACCGTCACATCACCACCCAAAGCAACGTAATCACCCGCCACATATTGCAACTTATCGCACAAAGGATGGTTGACTGGTTTACTCCCAGAACGCCCCGCTGAACCTTCCGTACAAGGTACAACAGTCAGCAATTCATCCTTGGATAAAACTTTCGCCCGTAAGAAATTACCGTCCCCATCCAGAATGACTTCAATGTGGGCGTTTTGGGTGGTATGACAAATGGGCAGTAGCGGATTATCACCTGTAACAAACTCAGGTATTTTGCTGCATTCTTCATACGTTTCGTACAGTTGTTGCAACCAACTCATGCCTCCACCTCCTCATCCATCAGTACTGAAACATTGGCTCCCAGCTTGAACTGCTTCGGCTCCATCTCACGGACGTATTTGCGGATTTGGCATTGCACTGGCGCGTCGAAACGGATGACACCCTGCTTCATGGTGGGATACCAGAAACGTGCATGTAATTCGTTGACTCCGGTTTCATCAGGGTAATCAAAACCGTGGAACATCAACCCAAAGCCTAATTCGTCGATGGTGTCGTAATGACCCACACCAGTACCGAATTCACACGGCTCAACATAGCCTTGGCAATCACGTGTACCGAGAAAAATATCCTGTCGTCCGCCACGTTTTAATGCGCGTTCTGCCATCGCCGAATGCTTGGCGGCATTGCGGTCATGCTCCAGTTCTGAACGTTGTAGGTTCCACTCAAAATGCGCCCGCACTTGGTATTCCGCATCGGCTAGAAAGGTGTAGATAGCCAATGTATTACTACCACTGAATACGAGCGGTTTTGTCCCTTTGGTCTGGGTGCGGATGGGTTTCATGATACGCACCTCATCAATCACCCACACGATGGTCGGCTTCCAATAAATCGACTTTGCAACACCCTTCAGAGCTTCATAGGTCGGGATATGGTACGAGCATTTTTCCCCACCAATCTTGGTGACAGGATCAGTAAATAGGGCGTATCGCCCCCACACTTTGAATTCGTAGGTTCTTGATCTAAAGGTCATAAAAGTTTGTCCCCTTTTGGGTTGGGATGTCCGCGAGTCCAAAGTGCTCACTGTAATACTCAGGTTTCATCAGATACAAAATATCGACATCCTTCTGAACAGTGTGGATCGCACCAGCATCAACTAAAGCTGTCAGTAGGTTAGGGAATATATTAACGGTATACTGCTGAGCTTCCCGCAACAACCCAAACTGCTTGTCAGGCTCATAGGCGGCACACAAGGCCACGATAATTTCCTTGCCCCGCTCACCATACGGCACAATGATGCCACGGGTCGGGGCATCAATGGCTTTGAAGGCTTTGGCAGCGGTCATAAAAGACTGCTTGAAATAAATCGCTGGCTTAGTTTTTTTGACCCGCCCGTAATCCTGAACCAGCTTCTCATTGCTTGATAGCAAGCCCAGCAAGTTGTCATCCCAACCGATAGACTTGACTGGATAGGTCATTTCAGCCTGCCGCTCAAAGAAGTAATAACGGAAATACCATTGCATCGCCGTCGGGCCAATCAAATCATTGTTATCAAACCGTTCAGGATTCTCTTTAAACTCACATAACAGGCGTTCTGTCACTTGCTTACCCTCTTTGATGCTAGGTAGCATATCGAGGTTTTCATCGGCTGGATTCACGATACTGACACGCCCTTTCTTGAGCGAACCATCAGGATTACGCTGTTTACCATTCCGATTGCAGCGTCCGGCAGCTTGTGCAATCGAATCCAGTCCAGCCGTAAAGCGCACAACCGCACCAAAATCGACATCAACCCCAGCTTCAATCAATTGGGTACTGATACAAAGTACGTCCTCCCCTGCCTCAAGCAACTGTCTGACGTGGCTTAATATGGCTTTACGGTGCGCCGGACACATGCTGGTACTCAAATGGAAAATGTTGTTATCCATTTGTGGCTTGCAAAGCTCAAAGATTTTTTGCGCCGCTTTTTTGGTGTTGACAATGACAAGGCAACTACCACACTCCGAAACTTCCTCAATGGCAAGGTCAGCCACTTCATCAAAGCCCCAACCGCCGGGTTTCTGCTGGTCAATGACTTCAACACGCCGCAAATCCGCAAACAGTTCTTTGACTTCGGGCATCATTTCACTATCAGGAGCAAGTTCAATCCGCCCTTTTTTCGGATCAACTTCATTCAATAAAGGCTGGGTTGCCGTACACAACACCACTGAACTGCCGCAATGATCCACCAGAAAGTGGATGGCATTATTGAACAAGTGGACACAGTTGACAGGTAAAGTTTGAATCTCGTCAAAGATCAAAACGGCTTTGGATAATTGATGCATCCGGCGTGCGCCACGAGTGCCTGAACCAAACAAGGTTTCAAGGAATTGCACCATCGTTGTATAAACCACTGGCGCATCCCAGTTTTCCGAGAGAATTTTGGTTTTCCAGGTTTGCTCTTCGGGTGTCAGGTTGGAGTGGTGTTCCAGCACAATATTACCCTCATCACCACTGCCTACAGGCTCAAGAATCTTGCGGGTTTCCTCCGCATTCTGGTCAATAATGGAAGTGAAAGGAATCACGTAGATGATCCGTTTCATCTCATGCGTTTGGGCATGACTCAGGGCAAAACGCAGGCTCGCCAAGGTTTTGCCTCCCCCTGTGGGTACAGACAAGGTGAAAATACCGGGCTTATGGCTGGCTTTGCACAGGCAGTCATCAGATATGCGTTTGCGGATTTTGTTTACATCCGTATCTGCCTTAAAACTGGCAAGTTTGCTCTCCAGCCTATCAATCAGCTTGCCAAAACTGGTGTAACGGCCTTGCAAACGTTTCTGCGCTGCTACCGGGTTCTCAAAATCGGCGGTGTCCACCCGGTCAGCATCAATCAAGCAACTGAACAACAATCTTACCAACAAGCCTTGTTTAAAGCTGGTAGTCAGGTTGCTGCCCTTGTTTTGTTTGCCTATTTCCGCCAGCTTGTTGATCACGGTTTCATGCAAAGCTGGCAATTCAATCAGTTGTCGGAAACTCTGTTGGATTTCCTCATCCATTTTCGACAAGGCTTCTTGCAGGTGAGCGTGTTCTTCGGGCTTTTGCATCCGCCCTGAGAACTTGTCCCTAATAACGGTCTTGGTGTCCGACTCAAGGCAGTCAATCAGGCCGGAGTGGTGGGAGGCAATACACAACGCCAGTATCTGCGCAGTAATGGATTGCAGTTGCCCTTGCTTTGACAGCGCATCCCAAATGGCTTGTGCGCCTGCCGTCGAATGGTCAACCTTGCCTTTCTTGCCCTTGGCATCAACGTAGTCATCAGCATCTGGGTCAATATTGCCTAACGCAGAATTGATGTAGTCTTGGAACTCTTTGCTGTACTTGCCCAAGTCATGCAGCAAGCCAATCAGTTCACCCGCTTCACCCAGCCCAATCTTTGCTGCTGCCGATCTTGAAAGCTTAGCCACGCCTTGCAAGTGCTGCTGCAAAGACTGTTTTGCACCATCTTTTTCACGTTGATGGGCAATTACCAAAGCAACATCCATGTAAAACCTCTTGAAAAGAAACCTGTCGGTCAAAACCTAAAAAGTGAAATACAAGCACTCCACTTTGTTCGTTTTTAGTTATAAATAACAACCTAAGTCTTTCAATTCAATACGTTTATAATGGCAAGCACGAGGCGTTGCGGTATTTATAGGCAAGACAGCATTTTAGTTAAAATATCAGCCAATGTGAAGTGAAAATAACAAACTCAACAAACCTCCCCCAGCCGACTATAATCAACCGATACCGCCCAATCTGGAACAAGGAGAAGATGATATGTCCCTGGATCGTGAAGAAGACATCAACGCCCGGCTGGAGGCTTTCGAGCGTGACCCCGTGACGTTCATGAACGCCAAACCACCCAAGTTTGATGCAGATGGCAGTCCAGTTGAGGGTGTCACCCTGTTCCCGGCTGACACGATTGCAGACAAGACGTTTATCGAGGCACGCGATACCGCCCGCCAACAGGCATTGGCACAAGGGGCGCGGGTTTCTGCACGGGCAGCCGCCACTGCCAATGACAATGCCGCCAACCTGGTGGATACCCTGCGTTACAACAAATTGCAGGATATGGAAAGCGCCAACCTGCGCTCAGCCAAGCTGGCTGAATCACCGTGGTCGGATGACTACTGGGCGATCTACCGGGGTATGCTGGGGGCACGTTATGCCGATCCGAATTTCCCTTCCAGCGATGACTGGAAACAACATGCGGATTACATCCTTGCCAACCCTGCGTCTGAAATCCTGAAAAGCCGCAGTGCCACGCGCATTAACCGCCTGTCCCCGGCTGAAAAATACGATGCCCTGGTGGGCGATGCCAACGGCACACTCACGCAGCGCATGTGGATCGAAGGCAAGCGTTATTATGATGCCAACGGTTCCGTAGAAACGTGGATGGGCATCTGCCACGGTTGGGCTCCGGCAGCCTACATGTTGCCACGCCCCACCAAGCCCGTCACCCTGATGACCCCGGACAATATCCCGATCAAGTTTTTCCCGGCAGACATCAAGGCACTGGCCTCCCTGCTCTGGGCGAATGCCGCTGCCCGCACCCGTTTCAT
Organism: uncultured Thiothrix sp.; assembly: GCA_964293005.1. GTDB lineage: Bacteria > Pseudomonadota > Gammaproteobacteria > Thiotrichales > Thiotrichaceae > Thiolinea. The sequence goes on along the minus strand of CAXYXW010000048.1, from coordinate 14,044 downwards.
CGGCGGGCGCTGCAATGACAAGGAGCCAGCCATTGACCAGGCCACCGGGCGCATCACGTCCGAAAAGTGTTTCGACACCAACCCTGGAACATGGCATTTATCCGTTGTTAACCAGCTTGGCGTTTCACGGCGCAGCATGGTGTTTGATGTCACCTTCGACTACGAAGTCTGGAACCAACCGGTTTATGCCTACACCTACACCTATTTCAACCCACAAACCCGCCGCGCCACCAGTGCACTCGCCCAAGCGAAAATCCCACTGAGTGCGTATACCAACGACAAGTTCAAACGCTTCCGCAGCGCCCAGACCCGTTCGGTGGTCGGCATTTCCATGACCGTTTCCTATATCGTTGAAACCCAGCCGCGCCAGCGTGAAGAGGATAAACCGGCACTGGATGCCATCCAGCAAGTGCAGTATGAATACGATCTGGAGCTGGATGCCAATGATGTCATCATCGGCGGCGAGTGGTATCGCAACCAGCACCCTGATTTCCTGTGGACACCCCCGAAAGGTGCGCAGGCACAAACACGCTTTGAAAGTACAGCCAGTGGCACATGGTCAGATATGCGCCGTGCCATCCCGGTCAGTTGGCGTACCTCCGCGATTCAGGCATCCGGCGAACAGCGTTCGCCCTTGGCAAAAATTGTTGAGCAAATGATTGAGTTCGCCAATATTGGCAGCCGGGCAACCGCACCTGTGCCTGCACCAGCGCCTGCACCGGCAAGCAATCCTGTACCGGCTCCCGCGCCTGCCCCAGCGCCCCGCCCGATACCAGCCCCCGTACCTGCACCTGTGCCGCCCAGCAGGGGTACACCGACAGTGACGGGCACAACGGCAAGCAGCACCCAGCCGCCGGTTATCCCGCCCGCTCCAGCGCCGCAACCGATTCCTGTGCCTGTACAACCGGCTCCTGCCCCAGCACCGCAGCCGGTTCCTGTGCCTGTACCCCAACCGGCTCCAGCCCCTGTGCCGCAGCCAATTCCTGTGCCCGTACCTGTCCCAGTACCCGTGCCGGTTCCAGTTCCTGTACCGACACCCGTCCCTGTGCCAAGCAACAGCACGCCCAATAACCTGCCGGAATGGTTAAACCGTTTGCTGCGTCGTTGGTTCTGAAAATAAAAAAAGCGGGGTTGACGTTTGCTTCAACCCCGCTTGGTAGAATGCTGCCCACATTGAGTGGTCTTGGAGGAGTCGGCAGCACTTGAGTGGTTCATTAGCCTAAATCCAGACCGGTACAGGGAATTAACCCTGCACCGGCGACTAACCGGCATGGTTTACCGGTATGGCTTACATCCTGCTTAAATCCCGACAGGTTGTGGCATCAAGCCCCCCCGCGCCGGGAACATGCGGGCAATCAGGCTCGCGGTTGTGCCAGGACGGTAAGCCGTTTCCGGCTTCTTGTGCTTATAAGTCAGGCTTTCCAGCGTAATGCCATCCAAAAAGCTGGCTACCTGCTCGTCCAGCCCTGCCAGCATCTGGTCAATCGTCGCATGGTTGGAGCAGGCTTCCTTGTCCGTATCGCCGTCTTCGCCGTTTTCAATGGCACGCACAATGTCAGCCACCGAAATACGCCCCGCAGGGCGACCGAGGCGATAACCGCCTCCCGGCCCACGGATACCTTCCACCAGCCCGGCATGGCGCAGGCTGTAAAACAATTGCTCCATATACGACAGGGAAATACCCTGCTCTTTCGCCAGATTGCTCAGGCGCAGCACTTTGCGGTCATTGTGCAATGCCAACGCCATCATGGCCATGACCGCACGTTGGCTCTGGGTTGTCAGTTTCATCTTTTTCCGTCTCCTGCAACGGTTCACTTAAGGCTTGGAATGATTATAGGAAAGACCTATCATAAGAAAAATTCGAATTTTAAATGGATTCGTTTCGTAAAAACCGAAGTGTTTTCTGGAGATCACCATGCTCAACTACAAACACCTGTATTACATGCGGGAAGTCGCAGCGGCTGGCAGCCTCACCCGCGCCAGTGAACGCCTGCACCTGACCCCGCAAACCATCAGCGGGCAAATCAGCTTGCTGGAAGAAGACCTCGGTATTGAACTGTTCCGCCGCCAGGGGCGTAGCCTGGAGCTGACCGAGGCCGGGCAGGTTGCCCTGCAATACGCCGACCAAATCTTTCAGATTGGTGCAGAACTCGAGGAAATGCTGCAACACTTCCCGCAAGGCCGTGCACAACTGTTCCGGGTCGGGGTATCTGACCTTGTGCCGAAATCCATTGCCTACCGCCTGTTGGAGCCTGCCATGCTGATGGGCAAACAAATCCGCATTGTCTGCACCGAAGGCAAGCTTTCTGACCTGTTGGCGGAATTGGCTGTCCACCGCATGGAGCTGGTGATTGCCGATAGCCCGATGCCCGCCAATATGAATGTGAAAGGCTTCAGCCACAAACTCGGCTCCAGTGGCATCAGCTTTTTTGCCACCCACGACTTGCAAATCAGCCTGAAAGGGGAATTCCCGCAATGCCTGAACGATGCTCCCCTGCTGTTGCTGAGTGAGGGCGCTGCCATCCGCAGCAAATTGATGGCCTGGTTCCATACCCAACAAGTCCGCCCCCAGATCGTCGGTGAATTCGATGACAGCGCCCTGATGAAAGCCTTTGGGCAAGCCGGAACAGGGGTGTTCACAGCCCCCACCGCGTTGGAAGCCACCCTGCTGGCTGAGGATAAGGTACAGGTGATTGGGCGTACCCGTGAAGTGGATGAGTATTTTTATGCCATCTCGATTGAGCGGCGCATTACCCATCCCGCCATTAAAGCCATTACTGAACATGCCCAAGGTTGGTTACACTAATCACTTTCTAACCACTTTTTAGCCTGCACAGGATTGACCGATGCCAGACCAAGCCAGACCAGCCGCCCGACCCGATAACCCTTGCCTTGATTGTGGGGCATGCTGTGCGTGCTTCCGGGTATCTTTTTACTGGGGTGAAACAGACGCTGCTCCGGGTGGTATCGTCCCCACCGCCTTGACTCAGGCCATTTCCCCGTGGCGGGCAGCCATGCTGGGGACTGACCAGCCAGAACCGCGTTGCGTTGCCTTGAAGGGGGAAGTCGGTACAGAGGTGTTTTGCACCATCCACCCGCAACGCCCCTCACCGTGCCGCGAGTTCAATGCCTCATGGGTCGAGGGGGGGCATAATGAAGCGTGTGACCGTGCTCGGGCAAAGTACGGCTTAGCGCCCTTGCAGCCCGCCAGCACTGCTTGCAAATAACTCATAAAACAGATCGATTCAATTTAATTAATCAACTGGATGGATTTTAACTACAGGGCTATAACTGGAGGGGAGAACTAACCATCACCACGGAGGTGACACAATGAGCAACATAAGCAAGTGTCCTGTTGCGGGACATGCCAATACACCTGCTGCCAGCAACGCGGGGCGCGGCACTTCCAACAAGGACTGGTGGCCTAACCAGTTGAAACTCAATATCCTGCACCAACACACCGCAAAATCCAACCCACTGGGTGCAAGCTTCAATTACGCAGAGGAGTTCAAAAAGCTCGATCTGGCAGCCCTCAAACAAGACATCTACGCGCTGATGACCGATTCGCAAGACTGGTGGCCTGCCGATTACGGTCATTACGGGCCAATGTTCATCCGCATGGCGTGGCATAGCGCAGGCACGTATCGGGTTTCGGACGGGCGCGGTGGTGCAGGTCACGGCAACCAGCGTTTCGCCCCGCTCAACAGTTGGCCGGATAATGTCAACCTCGACAAGGCACGGCGTTTGTTGTGGCCGATCAAGCAAAAATATGGCAACCAGATTTCATGGGCTGACCTGATGATCCTCACCGGCAACTGTGCGTTGGAGTCGATGGGCTTCAAAACCTTCGGTTTTGCGGGTGGTCGCGAAGACATCTGGGAACCGGAAGAAGATGTGTACTGGGGTTCTGAGGCCGAATGGCTGGCTACCAGCAACAAACCCAACAGCCGCTACTCTGGGGAACGTGACCTGGAAAACCCACTGGCGGCAGTACAGATGGGGCTGATCTATGTGAATCCCGAAGGCCCTAATGGTCAGCCGGATCCGTTGGCATCGGCACAGGATGTGCGTGAAACCTTCGCCCGCATGGCGATGAACGACTACGAAACCGTCGCACTGACTGCGGGCGGACACACGTTCGGCAAATGCCACGGCGCAGGCAGTGCCACCCATGTTGGCCCAAAACCCGAAGAGGCAGGTATCGAAGAACAGGGCTTGGGCTGGAAAAGCAACTTTGGCAGCGGCAAAGGTGGCGACCAAATCGGTAGCGGCTTGGAAGGTGCGTGGACACCAACCCCAACGCAATGGGATAACAGTTACCTCGACATGCTGTTCGGCAACGAATGGGAATTGACCAAAAGTCCGGCAGGTGCGTGGCAATGGACACCGAAGCAGGCAACCGACAGCAATATGGCTCCGGCTGCACACGATGCCTCGAAAAAAGTGCCGATTATCATGACCGATGCGGACATGGCGATGCGCATGGATCCGGTTTATGAACCGATTGCGCGGCATTTCCAGCAAAATCCGGCAGAATTTGCCGATGCGTTTGCGCGTGCCTGGTTCAAGCTGACCCACCGCGATTTGGGGCCACGTTCCCGTTATCTCGGCACGGAAGTGCCAGCGGAAGTGTTGCTGTGGCAAGACCCCGTGCCTGCGGTTGACCATGCGTTGATTGATGCGCAGGATATTGCCGACCTCAAGGGCAAGATTCTGGCATCGGGTCTGAGCATTGCTGAGCTGGTGACAACGGCGTGGGCTTCCGCATCCACATTCCGGGGTTCCGACAAGCGCGGTGGCACAAATGGTGCGCGGATTCGCCTTGCACCGCAAAAGGATTGGGACGTGAACCAGCCTGCGCAACTCGCCAAAGTGCTGGCTGTGTTGGAAGACATTCAAAGCGCGTTCAATGCGGCACAAACCGGTGGCAAAAAGGTGTCAATGGCTGACCTGATTGTGCTGGGCGGTTGTGCTGCGGTCGAGCAGGCGGCAAAGAATGCAGGGCATGACGTCGCCGTGCCGTTTGCACCGGGGCGTACCGATGCCACACAGGAACAGACTGACATGGACGCTTTCGCGGTGCTTGAACCCGTGGCAGACGGTTTCCGCAATTACCTCAAGGGCAAATACGCAGTGACAGCGGAGGAAATGCTGCTCGACAAAGCGCAATTGCTGACGCTGACCGCACCGGAAATGATCGTGCTGGTTGGTGGGATGCGCGTGTTAAACGCAACTTTTACCCAACGGACTGACGCGCTGACGACGGATTTCTTTGTGAACTTGCTCGATATGCGTACCGAGTGGAAGGTGACTGACGATGCCAATAGGTTTGAGGGACGTGATCGGTCAACAGGGAGTTTGAAGTGGACAGGTTCGCGGGTTGATCTGGTGTTCGGCTCCAATTCCCAGTTGCGGGCGGTGGCGGAAGTCTATGCGCAAAACGACGCGGCGGCAAAGTTCGTGCAGGATTTTGCAGCAGCTTGGAGCAAGGTGATGCATCTTGACCGCTTTGATTTGGCCTAAGCCCCAGTGAAGGTGGGGGGTGTTGCCGAGTTCATTAGGTGACACCACCCGTTCCAGCCGATTTCTGAATAATGCTTCGTGAAGTACTGATAGTTAAGCCAGCAGGATTTTCAATCATCGCATCCTGATGATTCATGCATTCAGGTCTTGTTTATTTAATAAAAATTTTCTATAATCGACAAAAGTAAAAAAGCGGATCAGAAAACCTGACCCGCTTGCTTTGTGAAGGTGACTCAAGAACTCCAGAGAACTAGCCTCTGGAACGGCAAAAAGATCCAATCTTCCTGCCTGTGACCAAGGACGTGCAATCCCAAATGCGCTATCCTCGATCAGCTCCCGGCCTCACCCAACAACCAGCTCCCCAATGAATGGCCGGTTGAAGGGGTGAATCGGGAACATTTAACCTCAGCTCGCGTCATTCTGAAACCTTTAAGCCATTGAGTGTCAGAACGGCGGAATATTATTTTTTTATTACAGCATCTCGTGACGACAGAACCGCTACCACAAACCCCAATTTTCGCGATTCCTGCTGAAGTTGAGGCTATTTTATGGAGTGGGCACTGAATCAAACCTGAATGCTTGGACGGTTTTTTAATCAATTACTTTTCTGGAGGAATAAGGCAGGATTAACTGCTTCCCCATTGAGATAAACCGACCAATGCAAGTGTGGCCCGGTCGCCCTGCCGGTCTTCCCCACCAAGCCCACCACGTCGCCCTGCGCCACGCTATCACCCGGTTGGACACTAATCTGGCTGAGGTGTGCATACAGGCTCAATACACCTGAACCGTGGTCAACATACACCACATTCCCACTAAAAAAGAAATTGCCGGTATAGATCACTTGCCCCGGTGCGGTGGCTTTTATCGGTGTGCCACTGGCTGCGGCGATATCCATGCCACTATGGGGATTGCGTGCTTGCCCGTTCAGAATACGGCGCAAGCCAAAACGCCCGCTATCCCGCCCCTTGACTGGCTTAATGAAATCAAGCGCAGCGGCATCAGTGCTGAAATGGCTGACCAGCTTTTTTTGTACCGCCATCTCATCGACAATGCGTAAGGATGACTCCTCATCTGGCTCGACCTTGTTCTTGTCCGCAATCTGGAGGCGCTGGGTACGGTAAGCCTTGGCATTGACAGTAAAATTGATTGCACCATAGCCATCCAGCGGGCTGCTGAGGCGCACCTGGTGTGTACCCGCCTCCGCATCCAAGGGGATACCGACCAAGGCGACCCACTGCCCATCATGCTCCACCACCGTCACACGCTGGTCGGTATAGTATACAATGGGCATGGTTTCCTGCATGGATGCGAGGGGAACAACCGCAACGCCACCCGGAACGGGCTGGTGGGTGGGGAAAGCCTGTGCCGCCAACGGCAAGGCACACAGGGCGCTCAGGCTGAGCGCAGGGATAGCCCTGAACATGATCGAATACCTTTGTTTACGTAATTGTTTATATGATTGTTTAAGTGATAATTTTTAACTATTTTTAGGTGAATCCGGCTATGAAGCATACCACACTCGCCACCCGCATGGACACCATCCAGCCCTTCCATGTCATGGGCATCCTTGCCCGCGCCCGCCAACTGGAAAGCAGCGGCAAACACATTTTGCACATGGAAATCGGTGAGCCGGACTTTGCCACACCTGCACCGATCATGGCAGCGGGCATGCAGGCGCTACGGGATAACCACACCAAATACACGCCTGCCTGCGGCCTGCCTGCCCTGCGTGAACGCATTGCGGGCTGGTATGCTGAACGCTTCGGGCTAAACATTGCCCCAGAACGGGTGATTGTCACCCCAGGGGCATCAGGTGCACTGCAACTGGCCTTGGGCGTGCTGGTCAACCCGGCTGACGAAGTGCTGCTCACCGATCCGGGCTACCCGTGCAACCGTAACTTTGTCCGTTTGTTCGGCGGCACACCCATCGGCCTGCCAGTCACCGCAGCACACAACTACCAGCCTTCACTGGCAGACATCCAGGCAGCCTGGACAGCCCAAACCCGTCTTGCCCTGCTCGCTTCCCCTGCTAACCCGACCGGGACATTGCTGGCAGAAGCGGACATCCGGGCTTTCCACCCTTACATCCAGCAACAGGGTGGCACATTAATCATCGACGAAATTTATCAGGGCTTGACCTATGGGCAAGAAGCATCCACCGCCCTGAGTGTCGCCGATGACATCTGGATCGTGAACAGCTTCTCCAAATACTTCGGCATGACCGGCTGGCGGCTCGGCTGGCTGATCGCCCCCGAATACGCGCTGGATGCCATAAACCGGCTGGCACAAAACATCTTCCTCGCCCCCTCCACCCCAGCGCAATATGCTGCACTGGCGGCATTCTCCGCTGAGACCATCGACATCACCGAAGCGCGGCGCATGGAGTTTGCGCGGCGGCGTGACTTCCTGCTGCCTGCCCTGCGTGAACTGGGCTTTAGCATCCCTTCCAGCCCGAATGGGGCATTTTACATTTATGCCGGGGCAGAACGCTTCGGCGATGATGCCCAGCGCCTGAGTATGGAGATGCTCGAACAGGCAGGGGTGGCGTTCACCCCTGGCATTGATTTTGGCGACAATCAGCCGCAAACCCATGTCCGCTTTGCCTACACCACCGGCATGGCAGAACTGGAACAGGCCGTGGAACGGCTGGGGCGGTTTTTGCCCAAGCCATCCTAAGCAGGCTTAACGCATCTGCTCCTGCAACTCCGGTGCGGCTGTCACTTGCCCGTTGGCATCCAGCCGCACGCATAGCATGGCTCCCAGCTCACCGGGTAAACGCCCAACCGCTTGCTTGCCCCAGAACACTTCCTGTGCATAGCGGCTGGTGGTCGCCAACTGGGTCGAACCAACATACGCACCCGCGCAATCGGCTGTCGCCACCGGGCTATTGGTTTGCAAATGGGTGATGGCAGTTTCCACCCGGATCGCTTGCCCGCGTTTTGCACTGTTGACCAGCCGCGCAGCCAGTTGCGGATTTTCCCAACGGTTCAAGGACGAGGAAGCACAAGTGGTTGCCAGCGGCAAGTAATTGATCTGAATCAGGCTATTGGCTTGCCGGGTCAGGCAGAGCGCACCCTGGTTGATCAAGGCATGGCTGCTGAACGCCTGTGGCGGGCTGACAGGTGCTGGTTGTGGCTGATGTGGCAACGGTGCACAGGCAGCTACGCCGAGACAAAGGGCAGAGAGGGTGAGCAAACGGACAGTCGGTTTAAGCATGGTATGATCCAGTTATGTTGTTATTGGTATTGCCTTGGATTGCCTGCCAACCAATCAGTTCACGCCGGTCGTCGGATGTTTCACCAATCTGCCAGCAGGATCCCCTTATCCAACCCCATGCCCACCCCGATACCCCGAAACTGCTGGGGGAACCCATGCCGGTGGCAAAGCAGCCGGGTTAAACACCTCCACCAGCAAGGGGTAACACGCGGCGGCATCCGAGGAGTGTTCAGACGAGCAATCCCCTCCAGGGCAAGCAGACAAGCCACCGATCAGGTCAATTTCCGCAAAGAACTCCAGATAATCCCCCGGACGCACCGGGCTGGCTTTCATGAAATACTGCCCGGTATCACGGGTAAAGCCCGTACACATGAACACATTCAGCACATCATGCACCAAACTTTCCGCCTCATGGAGTGGCAAGCCCTGCCCTTCTGCCAAGGCGCGGGTCAGGTTGGAGTGGCAGCAGTGGTGATAATGCCCACCAGATAACAGGTGGTGGGTGTACGGGTCGCAGCGTGTGCCAATCACATCGTGGACAGAGCCACCGTGGGCATCAAAACCATACCAGTCCAAGGTATCCGCCGTAATGGTTGCCAACGGGCGCAAGGCCGGGAACGATGACCACAGCCGGTCGCCGGTGCTCAGGTGCGTACCATGCAAAGCGCGGGTTTTGCCCGAATAGAAACGCTCATGCAGATTGGCTGCCGACCACAGGTTCAAATCCCCCACTTGCGCCCCCTCCACCGAGCGGATACGGAAGACCTGACCGGCAGCAACCTCGAACAAACGGGCTTCACGCGGCGGAACCTTGACCTCAGAGCACTTCTGCAAGGGATACAACGCCGCCTGCCAAGCCGGAATATCCGGGCGCGGCAAACTATCCACCGGGTAACAAATCACCGGGGCAACGGCACGGCGAGCCGCCGCATCAGCGGGGACAGGGCTGGCTGGATGGTGTGGCTTCATCTGCTCCTCCATTCGTCTCTTCGACAAAAACAAACCTACTCATGCCGCCAGTGCACGAGTTGCCTGATACCAACGCCCAAAGGCCGGGTTATGGGCGCTGGCACGCTCCAGAATGCCCATGCCCGCCGCAGAATGCAGCACACCAAAGACACTGGTATCGAGGATACCCGGTTGCACGCCACCAAAAAACGCCTGCCCCGCCAAACCAGCCTGTACCCAATGGTCAAGGGCTGCATGAAACTCGGCTTCGGGTTGCTGGATCGCATGCTTTTGCTGCATTTTTTTAGCCACACGCGGCATCACCACCGCCCCCGCCAGCCTTGAAAACCAGCGTTTGACCAGGCTACCTGGCTGGCCTTGCATCAATAAGCCCAGGTTTTTGAATGACTGACCCATCCCCGGATGGATCAACGGGGGCAGGTAATGCACCAGGGTCTGGTCAAGCCAAGCCGACCATTCGGCATCGCGGGCGGTGGCGGGCAAGTGGGCATAGTGCTCGTTGAGATAAACCACAATCGCCGCAGACTCCACCAGAACCTGTTCACCATCACGCAAGACCGGCACTTTTTTGTGGGTGGTGAAATCCAGCTCCTTCATCCCAAACGGGGAGACTTCAACCACTGTATAAGGAATCTTGGCATAATTCAGCAGGGCGCGTACTTTCCCGCAAAACGGGCATGAATTAAATTGGTACAAGGTCAACACTATCACAGTACCTAACAGTAAAAATGGGTGGTGCAGTATACCCATTAACGCCCCTGCCTTGGCAACTGCCTGCCCCTAATCAATGACCGCCTATTCAGGCAGCTCATCAACTGTTGGTTCAGAGGGCAACTCACCGCACGCCCCACCCACCAACGGAATATTATGGTTAACCATCAGGGGTGCGCCTAGCTGGATATTGAAAGAGCTATACCAAACCGGCAACTTGCCAGGGGTAAATTTTGCCAGATAGCCCGCTTTGCCAATGTCCTCCCCCCAGCCCAAATTGAGCAGCAAGCCACTGGCACGGGTAACATACAGTTCGCCTTTTTCCAGCGTGGTGAGGGTACGCATCTGTTTGGGCAGGATGAATTGCAGGGTATATACCCCTGCTTTTTTTGCATGCCAACGGTAACGCCCCTGTTTGGCATCCTGATGCAAGGTCACACCCTTTTCTGGGGTCACACGGAATTTACGGATACCTTCTACGATCCGCCCATCCGTTGCACAGTAGAAATAACCGCTGGCATCCTTGTCCAGATAGTTGACGCGCCCATCACCGTCGCGGTCAGCCTCCCCTTCAATCCGGGTTGGCACTTGATCACCGTCGTCATCCTCATCCAGAAAATCGAAAATACCATCACTATCGGTATCCACAGGATCATCCGTATCCAGCCCCAACTCCAGTTCATCGGGCATCCCATCACCATCGGTATCACGCACACCACTCGCCAGAACCGGCAAGGGGGCTGAATCAGCCGGACTCTTGACGACCATGCTGATTTCCTTGGTATTCTCTGCCACCTCCACTTCGATCACCGGGTCAGGTTGCGTGCTCTTGACCGCCACTTGGGTAGGGGTAGGAGTACGGGCATCGGGTAATTTGTCGCCATCCTTATCCGGCAAACCAGCCTGGTCATCAATACCATCGCCGTTCTTGTCCTTGCCATCGGTCTTGTCGACATCGTAATGGTCATCGACCCCATCACGGTCATGATCCAGCCCGGTCAAGCCACCTTCCTGCGCATCCAGGATGCCATCCCCATCCGCATCGTTATCCAGATAATCGGGAGAACCATCCTTGTCGCTGTCATCACTGGACTCAGCCGCAGTCGGGATGCCATCACCATCATCATCAATATCAAGGGCATTAATACGCCGGTCTTTGTCGGTATTCAGCGGTTTATCCCGATCCTTCCCCACCTCCAAACCATCCTTGATACCGTCCCCATCGGTATCTGCCAATACCGGATCAGTCTTGATGCGCTCCTCCAGTGCATCAGGCAAGCCGTCTTTATCGGTGTCCTGATCCGTGCCGATACCTGCTTCAGCAGCTGGAATTTTTGTGGTGGTGGATGATGTTGCCGCCCAGCCCAAAGGACAAGACAGGCACACGGCTAACAACAGCAAAGTCGCCCTAATTTTGATCATTTTCATTGTTCTTCTTAATGTGTGTTGAGGCAGGGAGCCTCTACCCCCAGCATAACGCCGCCCCGCCAAGCCCTAAAACCAACAGCCATCTTTGTTTTAATAAACTGAGCTTATTGTAACAAATAATTTCGCCAATGGGTAGGGAACTGCATATAAATCATGCACCTGCATCACCGTTAATCCCCATGAATGGCTACACAGCAGGCTTGGCGGGCAGAAATCAAGCGTCAGGAAAAGCAGGCAAGGGGAAAAAAGTCATGGTAAAATTCCCCGTTTCCTGACTCTTGGATGAATGTAATGGCTGAAGGTGTTTCCCTAACTTACCGTGACGCGGGCGTTGATATTGATGCCGGTGAAGATTTGGTACAACGGATCAAACCACTCGCGCAAAAAACCAAACGCCCAGAAATGCTCTCCGGCATTGGCGGCTTTGGTGCACTGCTGGCAATCCCCCCCCACTACAAACAACCCATCCTCGTCTCAGGGACTGATGGGGTCGGAACCAAGCTCAAACTGGCGTTGGATACCGGCATTTATGACACCATTGGTATCGACTTGGTGGCGATGTGTGTCAATGACATTATCGTCAGCGGGGCTGAGCCGCTGTTCTTCCTCGACTACTATGCCACCGGCAAGCTGGATGTTGATGTCGCTGAACAAGTCATCAAAGGGATTGCGGATGGCTGCCTGCAATCCGGGGCGGCATTGGCGGGTGGCGAAACGGCTGAAATGCCCGGCATGTATCACGGCAATGATTTTGACCTTGCCGGGTTCTGCGTGGGCGTGGTTGAGCGCGACAAAATCATCGACTCATCCAAAGTGCACCGGGGTGACGTGCTGGTTGGCATCGGCTCCAGCGGCCCACACTCCAACGGCTATTCCCTGATCCGCAAGGTATTGGAAGTCAGCCAGACCCCGCTGGATATGCCGTTTGGCAACTCCACCATCGGGCGTACCTTGCTGGAGCCAACCCGTATTTATGCCAAACTGGTCTTGAACCTGCTCAAACGCCACGATATTCACGGTATTGCCCACATTACCGGCGGTGGCCTGACTGAAAACCTGCCACGGGTACTGCCACAAGGCACGGAAGCCCGTATCCAGCGGGGCAGTTGGCAACGTCCCGCCGTATTCGACTGGCTGCAACAAACTGGCAATATCAGCGAAACCGAAATGCTGCGTACCTTCAACTGCGGGATTGGTCTGGTACTGGTTGTTCCTGCCAGCGAAGCCGAAGACATCATGACCACGTGCCGCCTTGACCACCTGCCTGCTTGGGTGATCGGTGAAATTGCCAGCAGTAGCGAATCCACTGAGCCTGCGGTCGCCTATGTCGGCTGAAACCGCTAACAGGCCAAAGCGCCTGGTGGTATTGCTATCGGGTAGCGGCAGCAACCTGCAAGCCATCCTTGATGCCTGTGCAGCGGGCTTGATTGCCGGAACAGTTGTCAGTGTTATCAGCAACCGCCCCAGCGTGTTCGGCCTGGAACGCGCCCGCCGTGCAGGAGCCAGTGCAGAAGTGCTTGACCACAAGGCATTCCCTGACCGCACAGCCTTTGACCATGCCCTGATAGGGGTCATTGATGTCCATCAGCCCGATCTGGTCATCCTTGCAGGCTTTATGCGTATTCTCACCCCGGCGTTTGTGCAGCATTATCACGGTAGACTGCTCAATATCCACCCTTCCCTGCTACCGGCCTACAAAGGCACACATACCCACCAGCGGGCATTGGACGACGGTGCAAGCGAACATGGGGCGAGTGTGCATTTTGTAACAGCAGAACTGGATGGTGGCCCAGTCATTATGCAAGCCCGCGTCCCGGTACTGGCAGATGATACGGCGGATACCCTGGCTGCACGGGTGTTGACACGGGAGCATGTCATTTACCCACAAGTGGTGGCATGGTTCTGCCAAGGGCAATTGGCATTGCAAGCCGATGGGATTTGGCTAAAAGGACAACGGTTGGAACAAGCCGTGATGCTGGCCTAACAAAATCGATTTTTTGATACTTCAAAACAAAAGCCCCGCACATTTTGGCGGGGCTTTTTTATTAGGCGTAGTATTTGTCCACGATGCGATAGGGCTTATTTGTCACCGCCGTGGTCGCCGCCCTCGCCTCCATGACCACCGCAGTGACCGCCATCTCCGTGACCGCCATCTCCGTGACCGCCATCTCCGTGACCGCCATCTCCGTGACCGCCA
>CAXYXW010000047.1:0-24913 GCA_964293005.1 uncultured Thiothrix sp. | reverse complement strand
AACTGCGCTCTGCGCTATAGTTTGAATACCGCCCTGTTTGAAAAGGGATTAAGACATGCCATTCCATTCACCACGGGGCAGTTCTTCCATGTTTGAATACCGCCCTGTTTGAAAAGGGATTAAGACCATTAGTGTACGTCCAATCAAACTCGTCGAACTGTTTGAATACCGCCCTGTTTGAAAAGGGATTAAGACACTCTTTGCTTGTAGGGGACATACCAGCCTTATGGTTTGAATACCGCCCTGTTTGAAAAGGGATTAAGACTATTCACCATATAACTGGATTTGTGGTTGTGGGTTTGAATACCGCCCTGTTTGAAAAGGGATTAAGACTCAACCATGCCAAGGTTAACAGCCATGAAATTGTTTGAATACCGCCCTGTTTGAAAAGGGATTAAGACTCAAACAACTGGCTGCCATTGATAGCCGATGTAGTTTGAATACCGCCCTGTTTGAAAAGAGTATCGTGTAGGTCGGACTTCAGTCCGACAATTGGGAGCGGGTTAAATACTTCTCCCTTATCAGCATGGGTATCTGCACAAACCGAGGGGAAGCCCATAACCCCGCTCCGAATTCCCCCTCCCCAACCCTCCCCCCGCAAGGGGTGGAGGGAGTAAGAAGATACCGCCCGCAATGACTCGCTTTAAAATGGTTACTGGACAGTTTCTCGGGCTGTTTGTTAACTAATTGATATTTAAAATAAAAAAATCATGAACCGAGAGGGTTCTTACTCCCTCCACCCCTTGCGGGGGGAGGGTTGGGGAGGGGGAGTTCGGAGCCGGGTCAGGCATTAAACACGAAACTTGCGTAGATACCCATGCCTCTTGCGGACAGGGCTGTGGGAATTTCGCCCTGCATGGCGGGAAGGCCGCTGTCAATTTATCTCCAACCCCTTGACCTAGCCCCAGATTCGCGGAAACTAAGACGTGACCACCCAATCAGTCCGGGGGGCTTTCCGTGTGGCTTGAATATAAAAGGGAAGGGGAAACAGATGGCTATTGAATCACGCTGGGTCGAATACACCCATAACGGCACGCTGCTGGAAGGGTATCTGGCCTGGGATACGGCAGTGCAGGGCAAACGCCCGGCGGTGTTGGTTGCCCACCCGTGGGCAGGGCGGGGTACATTCACGGAGGAAAAGGCACGCCTGTTGGCTGAGGCGGGTTATGTCGGTTTTGCGCTGGATATGTATGGCAAAGGAGTAGTCGGTACTACCACAGAAGAATGTTCTGCCCTGATGTCGCAACAGTTGGCTGACCGCAAGGCTTTACAGGGGCGCATGTTGGCGGCCTTGGCAACCGTGCGCCAGCAGGCTGAGGTGGATGCTGGGCAAGTGGCGGCAATCGGCTATTGTTTTGGCGGTTTGTGTGTCCTGGATCTGGTGCGCAGTGGCGAGGCCTTTGCCGGAGCCATCAGTTTCCACGGCCTGCTGGGTGCGCCTGAGCACCCGACCCATACTGTCAATGCGCCGGTTTTGATCCTGCATGGCTATGATGACCCGCTGGCTCCCCCCGAGCAATTGGAGCGCGTCCAGCAGGAGCTGTCGGCAGCCAAGGCCGATTGGCAAGTCCATGCCTTTGGCGGGGTGATGCATGCCTTTACCAACCCGGCAGCCAACAACCCGGATGGCGGCATGGTTTACCACGGCAGGTCGGATGAGCGCTCATGGCGGCTGGCTATGGATTTCTTGCGGGAAGTATTGGCGGAATAGGCTCAGTTTTCGGTCAGGGTATAGACAATTTCCGCCGCGTAATTACCGTGGGCAGCCATGCCATTGCCTGCGCTGGTGTCGATATTGACTGTCACTTGCCCGCTGTTGGTTTGTAAACCACCCACATTGCACAAGGTTTGGTTGTTGGTGCTCAACAGGAGGTTGCTGGAGCAGGAGCCTAAGCCAGAGCCAGTCAATGCAATGTCAAAACCGAAGGGGGTCAGGTTCTGTGTCAGGCGCACATCCAGTTTGGCGTTGGGGTTGTTGGAGCTGACCGCAACGCTGGGCTGGTTGTTACTGGCAGACAGGGTGAAAGGGTCGCCTGCATTGGTGGGAGCATTAAAGGTGAAGGTGGGTGTTATGTCCTCAACATCCAGTAAGGCAACCACCGGGATGCCCAGATTGATGTCTTGGGTGGTGGTCGCTGTTTCTGCGGCGGCGGGAGTGGCATGGAGCGCAAGCAGCAGGCTCAGCAAACTTAGCAAGTGTGTCGGTTTCATCGGTTGTTGCCTCTTGGGTCGGGTGTTTGCCTTAGCCTGAAACATCGAAGCCCTGTTGGGGGCCGGTTTTCTTGATGGTCTGTGCGGCAGGTAATGCCCGTATCAAAACATCCTGGTTGTTGCCGGGTGACAGTTCGATGGCAAACCGGCTTTGTTCAAGCCGGAAGTTGTCCGGCAAGCGGCTTGGGTCAGTCACCACCAATTCCCATTGTCCGGGCGGGATGCCAATAAAGCTGAATGAGCCATCAAACAAGGTACTGCGCCGATGGACAATCCGTTTGCCCCGCTCGCCGATAGGGTGCAGCTCCAGTAAAACCATCCCCACCCCTTTATCCGCTTTTAGGTTATTGCCGCTGTTTTCCGGGCTTTGCAGGACGGTTGCGGTATCGGGGACAAAGCGTAGCAGCCGCCCTTTCAAATGAGCGCCTTGGCTTAGGGTAAGGTTGAGTTTGGCGGTTTTGTCCGCTTCGACTTGAACGGTATTTTCACCCGTACTGCTATCAATCATCAGCCCTTGTGTACCGGGGCGGGATGCGTCAATGCTGAGCTGGTAATCCTTCGCCACAATGTCCGGGTAGCTGAAGCGGCCTTGCTGGTCGGTGACTGCATATTGCCCATCCAATTGCAGCACAACATCGGCAGCAGGTTGGTTATCCGGGGTGCGCAGGCTACCTTGCAGGGAGCCTATGTTATCGCGTCGCCGGAAAGGGATGTCGAGAGGCAGGGTATATTCCAGTTGCAAGGTATGGTCACGCTTGCGCTCGCCATCACTGGCAAGGTTATCAATCTGGCGGGCGCGGATACCAATTTCCCCGAGTTTCCGCAAGTCATGCTGGTACTGCAATTCGTAGCTGCGGGAGTGGGAGTTGTCTTCTTCCTTGTTGGTATACTGGACATAGCCCCCGAGATGGCTGCGCGGTGTCAGGTCGAGACGACCATTGATACCGGCTGAGTGGCTCTTGCCAACATTATCCAGGCCATTATTGATGGCATAATTGCCGCCAAGGTGGAGCTTTTGTTCGGGATGCCAGTTAACTGAAATTTCCTGGCGGCTACCTGTCCCGCCTGTTTTCAGTGTATCGGTGCGTTTGCCAAACTCGGTGGCTAGCCGCACTTCCACCGCATCAAACTGCTTTTGGTATTCAAGGATGACCGCCTCGGTTTTGCGGTTGGTTGTCGGCGCAGGGCGCAGATCCTTTTCCCGGCGATGGCGGTAGCCGACGGTAATTTCTGCCGGGTTTTCGCTATCCAGCACATGGGTATAACGGATTTGGCCTTCCTGGTCAGAGCGGATTTCCCGGCGTTGGTCTTCCGCCAGGTTATCGCGGGTTTGACGGGCGCGGGCGCTGAAGGTATTGCGCTCATCCAGTTGGTAGTTCAGGTTGGCATAAGCCTGCAAGGTATCGCTGATGCTGCCATTGAAAGCGGCATCGGCACGGGTAACGGATGCATTGAAGCCCAGTTTGTCCCATTGTCCGGT
This sequence comes from uncultured Thiothrix sp., assembly GCA_964293005.1. Lineage (GTDB taxonomy): Bacteria > Pseudomonadota > Gammaproteobacteria > Thiotrichales > Thiotrichaceae > Thiolinea. The sequence continues at coordinate 21,222 of CAXYXW010000047.1, read as the reverse complement.
CAGGTCGGTGGAATAGGCCTGTGCTGTCCCATCGCTGGCGATTTCTGCACGGGCGGTAAGGTTTTCACCGCGCCAAGTTCCGCTGGCGGCAGTAATGAGCTGTTTTTTGCCCTTGTTTTTTTGGTGCTCCAGTACCGAGCCTTCGAATGAAACCTTGTCCCAGTCATAGTTCAGGGCAGCAAATACGGAGCGTTCGGTTTCCTTTTCTCCGGGGCGTGTTTGCCCGTAAAAGGCATGGATAGTCAGGGGGCGTTTGCCCTTTTTGCCTTTCGGATTGAAGGTGGCGGATGCACCGATACCGGTCAGGCTATTGCCGGTCAGATGGTTGGTGGAGAATGACTGGTGGCCTGTTTTGACTTTCAGCCCATCATTCCAGTAAGCCAGATAATACTCTTCAAGCTGCTCATTGCGTTGACCATTTGCCTGGGTTTGCCCATTACGCAGCTTGACTTCAACCGAGTGTTCGCCATCCTTGTCGATGCTGCCGCGTCCGAAGTACTCCAGTTGGACAGCACGGCTGGTGTCACGGTCTTTCCCGTCGCCCGCCTCAATGGTATAGGTCGTTTTAATTTTGCCCGGCAGCTTCTGGTATTTGCCAAGACCTGCCGGAACACGGGCAATTAAGGGGATTTGGGCGGTTTGTTCGGCTTTATTGCCACCTCCGCGTGCCTGTAGTGTCACGGTATAGCGGCTGGTTTCGCTAATCTTGCCGCTGACCCTGCCTTTTATCCGCACAAGGGCACTCCGACCCGCAGGCAATGTCATGCGCCTCGGTTCAACGGCATGGATGAAGCCTTCATTGTCATTGGCGTTCAAGGCATAGGTGACTTCCTGGTTGCCGGTATTTTCAACCAAAAAATCAACGATGAAACCCTCACCTTCCAACAGGCTACCCGGAGCCTGTTGCATCTCCAGCTTTAAGCCCGCCTGGGCTTGCAGTTGTACTGTGACGGTTTCATGGCTGGCAATGCCACCATTATCCAACGAGGTGACATTGTAGCCGATTTGGTAATTGCCAGCCCCAGCCCCCTTGGGTGGGCTGACATGGATCAGGCGCACATCACGCATCCCATCTGCCAACAGGAACGGGGCGGTATTGCTGATCAGTTGCCACCCCTCAGGCAGGCTGATGTTTTCCTGTAACTGGCGGGTCATCCCCGAGCGGTTTTCAACCTCAAAGCGCAGGGTGACAATCCCGTTACCCTTCAGGTTGAGTTGCCGCTGGTAGGGGGTAATCCCGATTTCATCCGCTGCCAAGGCCGTTTGTGCCAATACCAGCAAGCTGGCAGCCAGCGTCAGGCGCAAGTTGCCTAGTGTTTTCTGGCCTTGTTGGATTGGTTGGCGCATGAGCCTCTCCCGTATAAGCTGTCGGCTGCTTAAGGCTGGATATTCAGGTTGATGTCTGAACCAAACACTTGCCCGCTGCCATTATCTTCTGCTGCCAATAAGCCTTTATATTGACCAGGCGGCAGGCTGGCGATGTTCAGTTGGAAGCTCTCCCGTTCCCCGGCATACAAGCCATGCGTGTCCGCTTCAAAGCGTCCCATTTCTTGACCCTGCGGGCTGAAGACATCCAGCCATACTTTGGGGCGGCTGAACTGGTTGCCGGTATTACGCACATCTACCTGGAACTGGCGTTGTCCCTTAGCCGTTTTACTGATTTTTGGCGGGGAAAAGGTAAGGTTTGCCTGCCCTTGATTTCCGATATTGGTCACAACCTGCACGGCATAGCGGACACGTTGCTGGATGGTAATGTCTGGTTTATCCGGGGATTGCGGGGTTTTCAACTGCGACTCGGGGGAGCGGTTGGATACGGGTTCCAGCACCAGGCTGCTCCAGTATGACCCTGCCAAATTCGCCTGATTGGGGACTTGCAGCGTATAGGCTATCGGCTGTTTGGCTCCCGGAGCCAACACGATGCGGTCAGTGGGCAGGCTGATCCACGCTGCATTGGAGCGGGCATGGCTACCACTACCGGGAACATATTCGGTACTGCCATCGGCGCGGATGCGGACATCTTCCTGATAGAGTTTGATTTCGACGGGTTGTTTCCCGGTATTGCGCAGCTCCAGTTGACCGGTCATTGTACCGCCCGGTTGGAGTTTATATTCGTGGGATAAGCCCCCTGCCAGCATGACAGTCGCTTGTGCCGGGAGCCAAGGCAAGCACAGCAGTGCAGTGGCAGCCAGCTTTATTGTTAGGTGTTTCATAAAGCCCCTGTTGTATTTTTCAAGTGATTAATGAGTGATGATCGGCTATTTATTGGGTGGTTATTTGGTACTGAATTTGTATGTTTTTTGTGCCATTGCCATCGCTGATATCCAGGTTATTGACCCTGAATTGCAAAGGGATGCTGCTAACATTGCCTTGACCCGTGAACAAGGTTTCGTAGGCAGTGGACAGGGTTGTGTAGTCCGTACCCCCGCTGGGAGCACTGCTGCCCGTGCCATTGCCAGTACGTTTCAACTCCAGCCCCAAGCCGGTAGCGGATGAAACCAACCGGGCACTGAGTGTCCAGGCCGTGGTTGAGGTGGCAGTCCCGCTGATGGTGAGATAGGCATCGGTACAACTGAGCAAGGCTGAGCCTGATTCCAGTGAGCCGGTGTAGTAATCCCCTGCATCCGTGATGGAGTCGCTTGCCTGACAGTTTGACCAGTCAGTGGAGGCACTGACCGAAACGGCTGCTGCTGGCAAAGAAATACCAGCCAGCAATAGACCTAGCAGATTGTATTGCCAGAACCGCATATTGTTACCCTATCTAGCCCCTGAGACAAAAGTCCGGGCGTTGCCACCCGGACAAATACAGCGAAAGTGGATCGTTTAATCGTCAGTCAAGGTATAGATCAGGCCGATATTGTCAGAGACTGTCCCATTGCTGGCAGTGTGGGCAATCATGCCTGTCCCTGATGGGTCGCCTGCATCCAGTGTGTAAACGATATTCAAACCGGATTCCCTTGTGTTGCCAATATCTATGGCACTATCAGCACTGAGGGTTGTGTTGGTCAGGATGGCTGTTCCGGCAGTTGCGTTGGCCACTGGTACGGCAACAGCAACGGATAATCTTGCGCCAGCCGGTACTTTCCCAACACCTGTATCCACGGCAACGGTGATTTTACGTTTTTTTGGATTGTCCTCATTGGAGACATTGGAGCTAATTGCGTAGGTGGTTGAGCCAGTAGCAGTACCTGTAAAACCAAGCCCAGCATCTGTGGGGGCATGCAAGCCAGCTTCGTCCAGGTTTACATCCGAATCACTAATGTCCAGGAGTGCAACTTCAGGAATAGTGACATTCAAGGTTTGTACATCTGCTGCATCATCGGGTGCAGCGGAGTTTACATCTGGGTCAGCATCATAAGCTGCAAAAGCCCCCGGTGCTGCCAACAGGGTAGCAATAAACGTAGCCAATAGTGTTTTTTTCATTGTCATAACAAAAGCCCTTTGTTGTTATTGAGTTGTATGCTGTTGATAAGGTCGTTTTTTGACCTGGACATAGAATACACAAAAAACTGTCCAGCAGGCTTGACAATCGATAATAAAAACTGATTAAAATATAGTCTAGTTTATAATAATTATTTTTTGCTCAAGGGGGTCGCGGTATGTCAGCACAGTCGCTCGCGTTTTTTTTGCGCCGTCGCATGAGCTTGCAAGGGCTAAGTAACTCGGAAGTTGCTGCTAAGGCAGGCATTTCCCGCCAGACGTGGTACAGCTTGCTGAATGCCGACATCAAGGAGGCCAAACTGTCCACGTTGATCCAGATTGCCGTTGTCTTGAAAATTCATCCCATGGAGATGCTAGGGGTTTATTTCGGCGAAAATGATGTTTGGAAGTTCGGCTCCGAGGTTTAGTATGACAATGGTAACGCTTGGGTTGTCTGCGGGTTTGGTGGCTGTTTTGCTGCTGCTGATGCGTACCCTGTATTGGCAGGTTCCTGCCGGGTTTGCCTATATCCGCACAGGGCTTGGCGCAGAGCGTGTGCTCTTCGGGCGGGGTGGATTCGTGATTCCCGGTTTGCATCAGGTGAGCGCCATCAGTTTGCGTAGTTTTAGCGTTGGCGTGAGTCAGGTCGGGGAGCATTCGGTATTGACCTGTGATCCGCTGCGTGTTGATGTGACGCTGGGGGTGCTTGCCCGTATCCGACCGGAACAGGCAGCTATCGTGGCTGCCCGCCAAACGTTTGGCGGGGATGTGGATAAAATACGCCCGTTGCTGGAAGAGCGTTGCAAGGTGGTTGTGCAAGCGGTCGCCAGTAAAATGCCATTTGATACGCTGATCTGTAACCGTCTGGATTTTGAGTTGGAGGTGCAGCAACGTTTGAATGCTGAAATGCACTGGGCGGGTCTGGAACTGATCCTGGTGTCGGTCAGCGACCTCCAGCAAACCAGCCAATTGCACTACCACCGGGATGAACGGAGCATTGATGGTCAAGCCTTGTCTTTATTGGCTGCCAAACGGCTGGCCGAAACCTGCCAGTTGCATGCCCGGATGCGTGACGCAGAGTTGGCGATTAAACGTCTGGATTTTGATGCGGCCTTGAAGACCCTGGAGTGGGATGCACAATATGCATTGGCTCGTTTGGAACATCAGCGGCATCAGACCGAAGTAGAGGCGCGGGTTCGTCAGGATATTGCAGAGATTGAGGTTTCCCAGGCCTTGGCAGAAGAGATGGTGCGGCGGGATATGGCTTTAGCGCAGTTACAATACCAGCAGGAAGTCGAGGAGGCCAGCCACCAACGGGCATTGGCTGCTTGATGAGTTCTTGCGGGCATGTGGCAGGGGTAGGCTTGGTCTGCCTGCCCCTGCGGGTTTTTTGGCTACACTGGGATTACAGTGTCGAGTAAGTCACACCTGCGCTGATATTGGTGCTGTCCAGGTCGCCGCCGATGTATTCAACTTCACCGCGTACTCCCATTTGTTCAGTAATACGCATTTGTGCACCGCCGCCGAGGAGCATGTTAGTGCCATTGGCGGAGGCTGTCCCCTGCATGCGTGCTTCCCACGCAGCAAAGCCCAGTTTACCGAAGGCTTCGATATTGTCTTTGACGGGCATGAGGGCAAGCGCCGATAAGCTGAGGCCACTGGCTTCCATCTTGACCCCGTTGGTGGATGCACGCCCGCCAAAAAAGTCATGGTAGCTGCCTTCAACGGCAAAATGGTCAGAGGGGCGGTAGCCAATAAAGGCTTTTTTGGAAATGCAGCTCAGGTCTTGCTCACCGCAGACATTGCCTGCATCGCCACCTAATAGGCCGATACCTGCGCCCGCATAGATTTCAAGGCGGTCATCGCCTGCGTCAGGTTCGGCATAGGTGTAGTCGTAGGCGAATGCACCCGATTGAGCCAGCAGCAGGCTGAGGGCACTGCCAGCAAGTAATTTTTTCATCATCTTTTCCCTTTGTGGTTGTTCTTGGGGTAGGGAAGGGCAGCAGTTTGCCTGCTGCCCGGATTATTGGGGGGTTAGAGTGTTGAGAAGGTCACACCGGCTGACATGATGCCAACATCACGGTCTTCACCTAACACGTCCTGGCGCTTGAAGTGTTCATATTCGCCACGGATGCCCCAGTTTTCATTGATGCTATAGCTTGCACCAGCACCCAGCAGCAAGCTTGTGCCATCAACATCGGCCTGCACTTTCAGGGGGAGGGTGGTTGCGCCATTGGAAACGGTGCTGCTCATCGTGCCTTCAGATTGCCACTTCATTGCCCCGACCTTGCCAAATACATTCAGGTTATCCATGACCGGGATGGTGGCAACGCCGGAAATACCGACACCTGAGGCATTGCCTTCCGTCTTGGGATCCTGGAAGGTATAGCTGGTTCCATCAAGGGATTTGGTGGTCGTGCCAACGGCACTTTCTTCGGATGTGCCCAGGCTATAATAGCCGCCTTCAATGGCGAACATATCGGTGACTTGATAACCACCGTAGACCTTCCAACCATTGGTGGAACAGTCTTTTTCGCCACCCAGCACAGGATCACCCGCAAACGCATCCTGGATCATGCAGTTGGTGGTGGATTGACCAACGCTGCCACCCCCATACATTGTCCCTTCTTCGATACCGCCACCTGCACCACCGAGCAAGTTACCGCCGCCCGCAGCTGCTGTACCTGCCGCCAACATGGCTGCCGTGAACAGAGAGAACATTAACATGTTTTTCATTTGGTTGACCCCGTATTCTATTATTGTTGTTTATTTTCACTATCAAACAAGTTGATGGTGATAATTTTGGGGCGAATGCTGTGGTTTTGCAATGCTGACCCGGATGTTTCCGATAATTGGCGGGAAAGCAACAGGTTTTTGCTGGAATTCTGCCTTTTCTAACCGCCTGTCTTATGCTGTTGCATCCGTTAGGCGGTCAGAAAAAGCAGTTATTTTCCTGTTATTGGCAGGCGGGGCAAGCACCTGTGCCGCAGGCGGGTGAAGGCGCTGTTTCTTTTGTCGTCTCTTTGGAGGCCAGGTTCTTTTTGTCCCCGCTTTTAAAGTCGGTTTCATACCAGCCACCCCCGCCCAAACGGAATCCGGCGGCGGTGACTTGTTTACGCAGGTTGGCGGTATGGCAGGCGGGACAATCCTGTAAGGGGGTATCGCTCATTTTTTGTAAAGCGTCCATTTCATGACCACATGCACTGCATTGGTAAGCATATATTGGCATAATCAGTTTCTCTTGATATTCAAGTTCGGGGCAATCATAGGGGCGGATGGATTGGAATTCAATGGTGGCTTGTCTATCCGGCATCATGAAACAACAGGTTAGGGACAAGTTAGGGGTTGGCATGCGAAATATTTTGGTGACAGGTTGTTCGAGCGGGATTGGATATTGTGTGGCAAAGGGGTTGCGTGAACGTGGTTACACGGTTTTTGCCACTGCCCGCAAACAGGAAGACATCGAGCGGCTGGAAGCGGAAGGGTTCAAGGTGATACCGCTGGAGTTGGCAGACCCGCAAAGTGTTCAGGATTGTGCCTATGAGCTGATGCTGCGCACCAACAATGATATTTATGCTGTCTTCCACAATGGCGCGTATGGGCAAGCCGGTGCTTTGGAGGATCTCAGTCGGGAGGTGCTGGAAAAGCAGTTTGCAGCCAATGTGTTTGGCTGGCATCAGTTGACCAATTTGTTGCTCCCCATCATGCGCCATCATGGGCAGGGGCGGATTATTTATAATAGCTCCCTTTTGGGGTATGTCTGTTTACCCTTCCGGGGGGCTTATAATGCCAGCAAGCATGCGGTTGAAGGGTTGGCGGATACCTTGCGTCTGGAATTGCACCGTACTGGCATCCATGTGTGCCTGATTGAGCCGGGGCCCGTGGAAAGCCGTTTCCGTGCCAATGCCTTACAATCCTTGCGGGCGCATGTGGATATTGAAAAGAGTGTCCACCGCCATAAATACCAAGGCTCTATCCGCCGTTTGGAAAAGGAAGACCCAGCCGCTCCCTTTACCTTGCCGCCTGAGGCTGTATTGGCAAAAGTGATCCATGCACTGGAAAGTGAATATCCACGGGCGCGTTACCGGGTGACTTTCCCCAGCCATCTGTTTGCCGTTTGTAAGCGTGTCCTGTCGACCCGTTGGCTGGATAAAGTGTTGTTGTATGTGTCACGTAATGAAAACAAATGAGGAGTGTTGGTAATGAGTGACGTATTGGAGTACCTGTTTTTTACCCGCCCGGTTGCCGATCAGTTTATTGGGCGGCTACAGGAGCGTGGTCTGGACTATATTGAAGAAATTGAGCCGGTGCAGGAAGCGATTGTCCTGAAAGTTTCTGAAGGGGTGGGGGATGACCTTTGGGATGAGTTGGACGAGTGGTACGACGAGCTGAGCGTTGAAGACCAGGCCTTGCTTGAGTCAGGCATGGAAGATGAAACCGCCCGCAGTACTGCCGGGATTTACCTGCAATTGGCGGGTGGTAAACAGACCATTGCCCAGGTTGACCCTGAGGTTATGAACCGCATGTTGTCTGTGGTCAGTCTGGATGAGTTCAATACCTTTGTTGATACCATCGTGCGCAGCGTTGAAAGCCCGGACGATTCGGCGATTTGCCAGCGCTAAGCTGACATTGGCTTATGCATTGGCTCCGGGTGGGATCGAATAAGTGCCAACGGCATGGGCGACGGGTTCGTCTTTGCCAGCGGAGTAAATGGATACTTCACCCACGACCAGTCGTTTGCCCAGCTTTAACAGCTTGCATACCCCAATCAGGTCGGTATCGGCGGTCGGGCGGTTGAGGAAGTTGATGGTCAGGCTGGTGGTGACTGCCTGGGCAACCGGCCCGAGTTCGCTGAGGATGGCAACATAGAGGGCAACATCCGCCACCAGCATTTGGGTGGGGCCAGAAACTGTCCCGCCCGGACGCAGGTGGGCATCATGCACCCGTTGGCGCACCGTGCTGCCCTGATTGCCGACGGCCTCCACCTGTATATCCGTTTGTGGGAACTCGCTGGCAATAAATGCCCTGATTTCCTCCAGTTGCATGCATACCCCCTTGTTGGTCAGATGAGCGGGTAGTGTAGCGTGCTTTGGCGACTTCCCCAACACCTTTGCAGGTGCTGGGGAAGGTTGGTTTCAGTGATGACCAACCGCGATGATGGCTGCTTGTACATGCCCATGTCCGGGGGCATGGCGTTGGGCATGGTAGTGGGCTTTGTTGGTGTAATGGCGGTTGCTCAGGCAGGCACGTTCCCGCAGGGTAATCCTGCCATCAACGCGCACGCACTGGTTGCGGTGGCTGACCCGGCGGTGCTGGACACGGTTGCGGTGTCCAGCGGCAGCGCGGGTCGGAGCCATTTGGTGGGCTGCATACGGTTGGGCATGCGGGCCATAGGGGGCGGCTGATGCAGGCTGGGCAGCGCCTAACAAGCTGCCTGTTAATGCGGCAATTGCGAAGAAGGTTTTCATATAAGGTTCCTGTGCTTTATGGGAAGGTCATGGGTATTAACGCAGATGCGCTGTATTTGGCATACAGTTTAGGGTTTGAATACGCAGGAAGTTGCAGGAAATTGTGTAAACAATAAGGATCGTCAGGATGCGCCCCAGTGCTTAAGCCTCCAGTGGGCGTAAGCGTGCCAGATGGCGGGTGAGCGTGAAACCCAGCGGGGTAGACAGGTCAGCGGCGCTTTGTTTCAGGTGGTTCGCTGTTTGGGTGTCTGGGATTTTACCGGCAAGGATAACCCAGTTGAGGCTGCCAGTTAACACCGTGCGGATGTCTGCAAAGTGTTGCTGTAATGCGTCAAGAAAGTCAGGGTTTGCGCGGTGCTCCAGCCAGCAGTTTAAAACCAGCCAGCCATTGGTTTTTAAACGCGCTGCACAGTGAGCAATAAACTCGGCCTGCAATTGGGCCGCATCGACCCCCTGGGCATGGTAAAGGTCTGCAAAGACCAGATCCACTGTGCGTCCCACCCCACTGCGCAGGTATAGATTGGCATCCTGCTGGATAATCTCCAGTCGCTTGCTGCGCGGCAGGCGGAAATAACGGTAAGCCAGCTCCACGACCTGTGGGCGTAGCTCAATCGCGGTGATATGCACGCCCGGTAAGTGGTGGAGCAGGCTGGTGACGAGGCTGCCGCCGCCCAAGCCCAATACCAGTATCCGTTTCGGCTGGCAGAACAATAAAGCCAGCAGCATGGCTTGGGTATATTCGTATTGCAGGATATGTGGTGCGGTTTTCAGGCAGCGGCTCTGTTCATCGCCCAGTGCAAAGCTGAGCGTGCAATAGCCATCCTCCTCGCTGACCGTGATGGGGCCAAACTCATCAGCTCCCTGATAAAGCAGGCGGCTATCTGTCATTCGGCATGACCGCAGACATCATAGCGGGCGGATAGATATTTGGGCACATGCACACCTTTGGGTAGTTGGGATTAGCGGATACGCGCATTTTATACGCGCAGTATAAGGCGCAGGCAAGCTGATCCAGCGATGTGCTATCATCATCCCCCACCTTCCATTACCGGACATCTGCTTTGGACAGCCAGCAAACCAACGACTACTACCAGCACCATGCGGCAGCGCGGTTGAGTGTCCTGTTGATTGTGTGTGTCAGCAGTTTTCTTACGCCCTTGTCCTTGTCGGGTTCGCTGGTGGCAGTTCCGGCGATTGCTGCCGGGTTGCATGCCGATGCCGTCTATGCGAGTTGGATTCCGGCGGCATTTTTGCTCAGTAACCTGTTGGGGATGCTACCTGCGGGGCGCTTGGCGGATATTCATGGGCGCAAGCGCATCTTCTTGTTGGGTGGCGTTGTGTTTGCACTGGGTAGCTTGCTGGCGGGGTTTGCACCGAATATCGAACTCCTGTTGCTGTGCCGCATTGTGCAGGGCTTGGGCAGTGCGCTGTTTTTCAGTACCGGCATGGCGATTATTGGCAGTGTTTACCAACACCACGGGCGGGGTGCTGCCTTGGGGTGGATGGTATCGTCGATTTATCTGGGGATGACCTGTGGCCCTTTGGTGGGCGGGTGGTTGACTGACCAATTTGGCTGGCAGGCCATTTTCCTGTTTACTGTCCCCTGGGTGCTGTTGATGTTGCTGCTGGCGGCCTTCCAGATGAAAGGCGAATGGCGTAGCCCGCAAGCCGACCGCCTTGATGTGTTGGGCACTCTGTATATGGCTCTTGCCATTATTGGCCTGTTTGTCGGCGTGAGCCTGTTGCCTGCCGGGGTTGCCGTCGGCTGGCTGGTGATGGGGGTGGTGTTTGCCTATGTGTTTATCCGCCATTGCCATCAAGCCCCCAACCCGTTGGTCAGGTTAAAACTGGTACGGGAAAACCTGCCCCTGTCGCGGGCTTTGCGGGCTGCGATTATGGTGTATGCCAGCAATTATGGCCTGTTATTCCTGTTGGGCTTGTATTTGCAATACAACCGGGGATTGTCGCCCACCGATGCCGGAAAAATGCTGATGGTGCAGGCACTGGTGATGGCGGCTCTTGCGCCGGTGGCAGGCAAGCTTTCCGACCATTATCGCCCGCGCCTGATTGCAACCCTGGGCTGTGTGGCGATGGTGACAGGTACGCTGGTATTGTTCACCCTCCTGCCCAACCCCCTCGCCCCTTTGTGGGTGGTTGCGGTGGCACTGGTAGCGTTTGGGATCGGTTTTGGGCTGTTTTCCACCCCAAACAGCAATGCGGTGCTGGGTGCTGTGCCACCGGAGCGGATGGGCATTGCCTCTGCCTTATTGAATGTTTCCCGCCTGTTGGGGCAAATGCTGGGAACCGCCGTCGTGACCTTACTGATGTCCGTGCATGTCGGGCCAGTGAAAATCACCCCAGCGCAATATCCAGCCTTGTTTGAGGTGCTGACATGGGCAGTAGTGCTGGCCTTGCTGTCGGCGTTAATGGCGACGTATTTCTCGATGGAGCGGAAGGTGGCAGCACGGGGCTGATGCTTATCCAGCCCCGACTTCAAAGCCAACGATATTTCTGTCCTTTTTGCTGAATTCTACGCCGACCAAATGCAGCGGCTGGTTGAGGTGGCGGTACTTGTCCGCATAACGGCGTTCATGGATTTGCCGGTTGGCCTTGCCTTTCGGTTTGTTGACCACGACTTTAAATTCAAACAAATAAACCTGTCCATTAAATTTCAAAGCCACGTCCAGTCGTCCGTGGTTGCTGGCATCTTCCACCGTGACATCCAGGCCGAGGGCGGCGAAATAAGAATAAAACACGCTGGCATAAAAGCCTTCGTATTCTTGGATGTCATTGCTGTTATACCAATTATTGGGGATGCTGGCATAAAAGGCATGGAATAATCCCTTCAGGCCATTGAAGTCATTGACCAGTAATAGGCGGTAGAGCTGGGCACTGTTCGTTGCCTGTTTTGATTTGTCTTTTACCATTGCCGATAACAGGCTTTCATTCAGGCTTTTATAAACCTCCAGGTTCGGATAGCCTAAAGTATAAAAAACCTGTTCAGCCAGACGCTCGGAGGATTTGATGGTCAGGTAGCCGGTCTGGAACAACAGGGCTTCAGTGGCAATATCATCCACATCAAAACTGGAGATGACCGAAGTGCTGGTGAACATCTTGTCCAGGGATAAGGTGGGTACATGCCGTTTGAACAGGATGTTGACCAGAAAAGTCGGTGTGCCAGTTTCAAACCAGTAATTCCTGAATTCGCGGTTGGCAAACAGGTTGAGGACATCATAGGGGTTATACACCCCTTCACCCAGCCAGTTATAGCCATTATACCAGCGGCGGATTTCTTCCCTGTCCAGACCTTCCAGTTCAGCCGCAAAGACCCGATCCACATCGGAGTCGGTATAACCGCACAGGCTGGAGTATTTGGGGGTGAGGGTAATATCGGTCAGGTTATTCAGGCCAGAAAACAAGCTGACTTTGGAAAACTTGCTGACCCCGGTCAAAAAGCTGAAACGGATATGGGCATCATTATCCTTGATGCTGGCATAGAAACCCCGCAGGAAATCACGGTTGGTTTTGGCAACTTCCGGGTAATCAAGGGCATCCAGGATGGGTTTATCGTATTCGTCGATCAGTACCACCACGGGCAGGCCACTGTGTTGTCCGGCACGCTGGATCAGCTCATGGAAACGTTCCGGGCAGGTGGTGTAAACGGAGCGGTAGCCGAAGACGGCCTCCAGGCGATCCAGTTGCGCCATCAGGTTGTGTTGCAGGTAGTCGGCTTGGGTGAAGTTGCCGCTGCCGAAACTGAAGCGTAACACTGGGTATTGGACAGACCAATCCCATTGCCCATGCACAGCCAGCCCCTGGAACAAGGATTCATTGCCTTCAAACAATTCTTTAAGGGTATCGAGGAACAGGCTTTTGCCAAAACGGCGTGGGCGGGACAGGAAATAGTGTGTGCCGTCATTTATCAGGCTGAGAGCCAAGGCCGTTTTGTCCACATAATAGTAGTCATCTTGACGGATCTTGGCGAAAGTTTGGATACCGAGGGGCAAGCGCTTGCGTTGGGTAGCAGTCATGGTTTTTTAATCTGCCTCCGCCGTTTTGCCCCAGGTATCTTTCAGGCCGATAATGCGGTTGAACACCGGCTTTTCTGGGGTGGTGTAGCGTGAATCAAGGATGAAATAGCCTTCGCGCTCAAACTGGTAGCGGTCATCAGCCGTTGCAGTGGCCAAGCTCATTTCTGCCTTGCAGCCTTGCAGGATTTGCAGGCTGTTGGGGTTGATGCAGTCGAGGAAGTTTTTGCCGCCTGCATCAGGCGCGACATCAGCAAACAAGCGGTCGTACAGGCGCACTTCGCAGTCGATATGTGCGTCGGCGGAAACCCAGTGGATCACGCCTTTTGCCTTGATGCCATCGGCAGGGTCTTTGCCCACGGTATTTTCAATAATGCGGGCGCGGACTTCAATAATCTGGCCTGCGGCATCTTTGATGGCCTCATCAGCTTCAATCACGTAGGCATTGCGCAAGCGCACCCGCTTGCCCAGAACCAGACGTTTGTATTGCTTGTTGGCCTCTTCGCGGAAGTCGTCCTGGTCAATGTAGATCGCCTGACAGAAAGGCATCTCACGGTTGCCCATGTCTTCACGCTGCGGATGGACGGGGGCGGTCATGCTTTCGGTTTTGCCATCCGGGTAATTGGTCAGTGTGACCTTGAGCGGACGCAAGACGCACATGGCACGCGGGGCGATTTCGTTTAAGTCTTCGCGGATGGTGTATTCGAGCGTGCTGATGTCAACCACGCCTTCAACTTTGGTCACGCCTGCCAATTCGCAGAATTCGCGCAAGGCTTTCGGGGTAAAACCCCGGCGGCGCATCCCGGCGATGGTCGGCATGCGTGGGTCATCCCAGCCGTCAACGTGCTTTTCGTCCACCAGTTGCTTGAGCTTGCGTTTGCTGGTGACAGTGTAGTTCACATTCAGGCGCGAAAATTCGTACTGGTGCGGGGTTGCCGGAACCGGCAGGTTATTGATGCACCAGTCGTACAGGGGGCGGTGTGCCTCGAATTCCAGCGTGCAGATGGAGTGGGTGATGCCCTCAATCGCATCGCTTTGCCCGTGTGCATAATCGTAAGAGGGGTAAATACACCATTTATCGCCGGTCTGATGGTGCGATGCCTTTTTGATCCGGTACAACACCGGATCGCGGAGGTTGATGTTTGGCGAGCCCATGTCGATCTTGGCACGCAGCGCACAAGCCCCTTCTTCAAACCCGCCCGCCCGCATCTGTTCAAACAAGGCCAGGTTTTCTTCCACGGAGCGGTTGCGGTAAGGACTATCTTTGCCCGGTTCGGTCAGTGTGCCCCGGTATTCGCGCATTTGCTCTGCACTCAAGTCACAGACAAAGGCCTTGCCTTCCTTGATCAGGTAGACCGCCCACTCATGCAACTGGTCGAAATAATCCGAGGCATAGCGCACATTGCCATCCCATTGGTAGCCGAGCCATTGCACATCCCGCTGGATGGATTCGACATACTCCTCCTCTTCCTTGGCGGGGTTGGTGTCGTCCATGCGCAGGTTGCATTTGCCACCATAACGCTGGGCAAGCCCGAAATTCAGCCAGATGGACTTGGCGTGCCCTAAATGCAGGTAGCCGTTGGGTTCGGGGGGGAAGCGCGTTTTGACTTCGGTGATGATGCCGTTATCAAGGTCATCCTTGACGATGCGCTCGATAAAATTGAGGGGTCTGCCGGTCTCGCTCATGATGGGTTAGCTTTTGTCTGTTATTTGCAATGCGGGAATTAGACTATAGATGGCGGAAGGATGTCCAGTGCTGCGCTGTGCCAACGGTAGCAAACCCAGCGGTGACAGGTTTAATCAGCCCTTGGCTCACCGGGCATGGGAGAGTGCTTGGCCTGCCAGCCCTAATAAACCTGGAACAACTGCCGGTGTTGCTGGGTATGGGCGCAAATTCGGCAATACGGGCGCGTTGGCGGGGGTGCTGACCCTGATTCTGACTCTGACGCAACTTTTGGCGGCTCAGCCGTTGGATAGTGGAAGGCATTGCCACAGGCTTTGCAAACAGCCTGTGTTAGCTTGACCGTGGTTTGTGTGGCTGACTGGAGGTGGTTAATGTGGATGGCCTGTTGGTCGCAGCTATCCACACAAACGTTACAACCCGTGCAGCCATCAGGATGCAGTTGGTAGGCTGATACCCTTTTATTATCACTATAAACCAGGCCAATACTGTGCTGGGGACACAGCACTGCACAAGCATCACAACCGTTACACGCTTGCACATCGATAAGCGGAACAAAGGGGTAGAGTGGTGTGACATCCGGGCAGGGGGGCGGCAATAAGGCTGACCATGCGGTTATGACCTCAGTTGTGGGGTTAGATCCCAACCCGGTTTCCATACTCAGGGTGAGCGCTTGGCGCAAAAACTGGCGGCGGCTATCTGCTGTCATGGCGGTGTTGGGGGTGGGGTACTTAAGGTAACGCCGGTAATGCTGCCATTGCGCCCCTGTCACCACCTGATAGGCCAGAGGGGGTGCAGCACCACGGCTTGCCAGCAGGGTATTAAGGTTGTCGATACGGGTGGGGAGTGTCTCTTGTCCCACGGAGCGGGGGCAATCCCCACAATCCCCACACGACACGATGACTTGCTGATAACCGGCTCGGTACTCCTGCAAGAGCTGGCGGTAGCTGATGGTATGCAAACAGGGGATAACCCCTTCCCCATCCATCTTGTCCGGTAAGCGCTCACAAGCAAACAACAAGGCCTTGTTGCTGCTCCGTATCCTGCGCAAGGGCAACAAGGTCTGCTCCAGGGCGGATTCCGGGCAGGCTGCCACACATAAACCACAACCATCACACTGTTCAGTATTGATATGCAAACTGTCATCATCCAGTATCCACGCCTGTTGCGGGCAGCTATCCACACAACGGGTACAGCTTCCCACTTCGCAATGGCTATGAACGCAACGGTCTGGGACAATCACTGGGATTGCCCATTCCTGTTTGATTTTCCTGATCCAGCCAAATAATGCACTCACCCCATTTACCAGCTTGGCGCAATGCCAGGATAGTAACGGATAGGCTCTGGTCGGGAGGCCAGATGATGGTGAGCATGCATCCGCCCTTCGATTTCCTCATAACTGGGGCGGGGCGCATTGAGGATGCCTGCCAACAAATCCCGGAGTTGCTCCACATACAAGGCGGTCAATAGTGCCAAGGCCGCGTAGAAGGGCGTGTTGCAGCGGTCAGCCACGCGCTTGCCAAACGGCAAGAGCCAGCGCAATAAGTGTTCATCCATGAAACAGGCGGCATCGCTCAGGATTTGCGTCGGATGGTCAACCGCAGCCTTGTTCAGCAAGGCTGCAACAAACAGCAACTCATTAACCAGATGGTCATCCGGCATCCGCCGCCAGTTGGGGACTTCCAGATCATGCCCCGCATACCATTCCCGGACTTGGAACATGGGTTGTTGGCAAACCAGCTCCTCCTCATCCAGCCAAACCGACTCATTGGGTGAGCTATGAAACTTACCATTGAGATAAATGTCAGCAAAATCAGAGGCCAAGTCATCGACCAGGCTATCCGGTAACTTGCCCCACTCCCGCAGACAGGATTCCATTTGTTGCACCGTCAGCAGGTACGCCTGATCATCGGAGTTCAGTGCCAGAATGCTGGGGAACTCCAATGCCTGTAGTTCCCGCATACGCTCAACCGTCAGTTCAACCGCATGTAAATCTGCCAGCACATACAAATCTGTTGCCATCAGGCGACAGAACTGGGTCGTGATATTGGCTTGTTCTAACATGGGGTTATCCTTTGGTGGCGGTTGGGGCGGGTTCGGCCTTTGCCGGAGCTTCCACGGGGGCTACCGGTTCGACCATCCCTTGGCTGTGTGCAACAAACACGATGGATGGGTTGGTCAAGTCAGGGTCTGCCATATTCTTAACCTGACGTGCCAATTTATCATGCTCATTGACCCCGACGGCCTTGGTTGGGTAAGTCCCTGCCCGCAATTGATCAATCGGCCCTATATCCAACACACGCATCATACAGGCCTGCACGCAATAGGGTTTACGGCCCGCATCAATCTCATCCACGCACATATTGCATTTGGAGACAATATTCTGCTCCGGGATAAACTGGGGTGCACCATAGGGGCAGGCCGCCTCACAGCGCCGACAGCCAATGCACAAGCTGGAGTCAATATCGACAATGCCGTCCTTTTCCCGCTTAAAGATCGCCCCGGTCGGGCAAGTGGGCAGGCAAGCAGGCTCTGCACAATGGTTGCACGACATATTGACCTTATAGGCATAGACAGCCGGGTAAGTGCCACCTTCAACGTACATCACCCGCCGGAAGCGTGGCCCTGGGGCAAGGCCATTCTTGTCCTTGCAGGCAATCTCGCAAGCCCGGCAACCAATACAGTCAACATTGTTATGGATAAAACCCAGCTGCTGTACGGGCTTGACGGGTGTATAGACTTCCTTCTTCCGGCGTTTGACCGCCTCTTTAATAGCCGCTGTATCCTTGCTAACAACTTCATTTGCCATGACAACCCTCCTGGGCCTTAAAGATCACGCCGGAAAACGTGGCTACGGGCAGTTGATAATTGATCCCAGCCCGGTTTATGGGCAAGGTCGGTTTTCTGGATATTGGCCAGCACGGTGTTGTAAGCAAATGCCCCGGCAGGGCTTGGCTCATCCAGGGTCAACATGTCAGGGTTCCCTGAGCGGTCGACACCGTTTTCGTCCAGATCCAACCAAGCACCTTCGTGCAACACCAACACGCCGGGCATGCAACGTTCCGTGACATAAGCGGGAACCACCACTTTGCCCCGTTCGTTAAACACTTCCACCGTGTCCCCCGTCTTAATGCCGAGCTTTTTCGCATCACTGGCATTAATGGTCACTTCCTGCTCGTAGGTCTCGCGTAACCAACCGATATTGTTAAAGATCGAGTGGGTACGCCACCGTGGGTGTGGTGAAATCAAATGGAATGGGTGCTTGGTGGTTTTTTCCTTGTCACCCAAGTATTCCCACGGCACAACCCATTTGGGGATGGTGGGGATTTCATAACCGTAAGCGGTTTTTGTCCAATCGGTATATTGCGCCAATTGCCCGGAAAATATCTCAATCTTACCGGATGCAGTCGGCCAGCCGAGGCCTTTTTCCACATTGTCCTGGAAGGCGACATGGGGGCGATCCAGTTTAAACTTGTATACCCCATACTTCTGGAATTCATCCCATGACATATCAACATGTTGGTGTGCCATGACCCGGCCTTCCCACCATTCACGCAGATAGGCATCATCAACGGCATCGTTATACAAGAAGTAATCGCGGTTGGCCTTTGGGTTATAACGTCGCCCAAACTGTTCTCCACCCAAGCGGTAAGCCAGTTCGGTATAAATTTGCAAATCGGTCTTGCTTTCGCCCATTGGCTCAATCACTTTTGGGCGGTGGATATAGTAATGCCCCTTGTACCAAGGCAAGGCCACATCGTGGCGCTCAAAATGCGTCGCAACCGGGAACAGGACATCGGCATACAAGCCGGAGGGGGTAATGGTGGAGTCATTACAGACCACCAAATCCAGCTTATTGATGGCCTGGATTTCCTTATTGATATTGGTGAGCTGGTTGAACCAGTCGGAGCCTTGCCAGAACAGGCCACGAATATCAGGAATCACCCCATCACCGGCAGCACCACCGGGCCACAGCCCAATTTCTTCACGCTTCACATTCGGGTAATTCAATACACAGTGTGCCCAGCGGTCAGACTTGATCGAGGCATAAAATATATTTGCGTATTCGTCATAAGGGTAAGCCACCCCTTCAGCATGCCATGCTTTGCCGATGCCCTCAGAACACCCACCCAAAACACCGATATTGCCAGTCATGGCCTGTAAGGCGGCTGCCATGCGGTTGTATTGTTCACCATAAGCATTCCGCCCCGGAGCCCACGAAGCCTTTAATGCAGCAGGCTTGGTGGTTGCATATAAATTGGCAAGCTTCTTGATGTCTTCCGCCGACACACCACAAATTTCCGCCGCCCATTCCGGGGATTTCGGGGTGTTGTCGTATTTGCCGAGAATGTAGTCCTTGAAGTTTTCCTTATCCTTCGCCCACTCCGGCATTGTCCCGGCATCCATCCCTTGGGTAAATTTGTCGATGAAGCTTTGGTCTTGCAGATTATTGGTGAAGATATGGTGTGCCATCCCCGCCATCATCGCCGCATCGGTATTGGGGCGGATGGGGATCCACCATGCATCATAGGCGGATGCTGAGTCGGTGTATTGCGGATCAACCAAGACAAATTTGCAACCATTCTGCTTTGCCATACGCATGTAGTAGAAGGTATTGCCACCGTGGAAGGTATAGGCAGGGTTCCAGCCCCACATGATGATCAGCTTGGAATAGGCATAAGCATCATCTTCGTTACCGTCTTCGATGGTGCCGAAGGTGATGCGTGAACTGAATTTTGTGCCCTCATACGAAGGGACTGACCATGAGCTGGTGCGGCAGCCATATATCCCAAGGAAACGTGCCTGCAAACCCTCAATCTGGTCGGATTTGTGCAATACGCCATACGATGCACCCGCATACGCCTGATCCAGAAGGGCAGTTGGGCCATATTTGGACTTGATTTGCTCCATTTTCCCGGCAACCAAATCAAGGGCGGTATCCCAAGAGGCACGCTTGAATTTGCCCTCACCCCGTGCACCTGTGCGCACCATCGGGTAAAGCAGGCGTTCCTGGGAATAGATCCGGGCACGGTAGGAGCGCCCTCGCAGGCAGGCGCGTAATTGCGGCTCCTCGAAGGTATCTTTCCCAAACTCGCCCCCCTGTTGGTAACGCCCATCATCGGTGGACAGGCGCACGATCACATCCCCTTTCTTATGTGCCACCAACATATGGCGTGAACCACAGTTGTGGGCGCAACTAGTTACCACCGTGGTCAGGTCGTTATCGCGTGGGTATGGCTCGTAAGCGAATGCCTTGGCTTCCTTCGGTTTTACCGTCAGCCCACCAGCTGCAACGGCAGCAGAGCCAGCGGCTGAAGCCTTGAGAAAAGTACGCCGGTCAATTTTCAGGGCAGATGCCAGCTTGTCTTTCCAGTCTTGTTCACTCATGGTTTACTCCCGGTATTGCTTTGTGGGGCTGTGCCTTGGATTAAGAAACGCAAGTCGGATTCAGTCGGGCGGTCTTTCGCCCAATCCGGCACAACGCTGCCAGCCCCAGCCCAAGGGTGACGCGGGTATGGAAAACTGGTGCGATACCAGGAGCGTCCACCATGACAGCCATAACAGGTATCAGCATTGGCAGCGCCCTCTTTTTCGATAGCCTCCGCATTGAGAAAATTCACTTTATGCCGGGTGGTACGGATTGCCACATGGCATAACAGGCAATTATTTTGGAAAGCAGCGGCGCTTTCATGCCAAGGCCCCGGTAATCCCATGACCTGGTAAGGGAACTGCCCGTGGCACATCAGGCAAACATTAGGGTTAACCCCCTTGCGCATGGTGATATTCTTGGGGCTATCCATTGCTGTATCTGCAACCTCATCCCGTGGATTATTACCCTGATGGCAGGTGGTACAGCTCATATTTGCAACTTTCTTGATGAAGGGAGCCGTCAGGTGACGCTGGTGGAAAGTCATTTGACCGCCTTCGTAAGTATCCAGTGTTTGATACCACGCGAGGGTATTATCTGTTTTTAACCCGGCTGGCGAAGCATCCCGCACATTGGTGCTAAGCACTTCCTGGTGGCATTTAAGACAATCTGCATCCGTTGCCTTATCAATCCCTGGCTTAAAATGGATGGGATCCCAACGCGCCCGCAGGTAATCTGCGGATATAACTGTTGGCACAGGTGAGGCTGCGGGGTCAGCGGCAGCCAATTGGATGGAGGCTGGTTGGGTCAGAACCGGGACTGTTGCTTGTTCTGGCACATTAGATTGAGCCGTAGGGGCGGGCTGCTGTTCGGATGCCTCAACCGTAGCCATGCCCAGAAGACCCACCAGTATTCCGGCAGCTAAAGCTACGAGTGGCCATTTTTCCCTACCTGAGTTCATGAAAGACTCCCTATATCCTGAAATATTGCAGGGAGAAGGATTTTCCCCCTGCAATACCGCGATAATTAGCGGTAACTAACTATCCCATTTGAAGGTATGTAAAACGGATGGCAGTTAATTGCTTGACATGCCATTCATTCCACCCATACCTCCCATGCCGGACATCCCGTTCATGCCAGACATCCCACCCATGCCACTTTGGGCTGGAACCCAAACCCATTGGCAATTCTGTCCTGACATACCAGACATGCCACCCATGCCGTTCATACCGGACATCCCATTCATGCCCGACATGCCAC
>CAXYXW010000046.1:0-27364 GCA_964293005.1 uncultured Thiothrix sp. | reverse complement strand
GGCAAAACCTCCTTTATGCATCTTTTGCAACCAAGTGTTCAAGCGATTGCCCTGATTTTATATCCCATAAACTCTCTGACAATTGTCAACCCGCCACGATTTCCAGTAGGTTGTAGCAAACGGCTTATGGCACAATATGCCCCTTAGCCAGCCCGTGGATTCATTGAAAACCCGTTAACTATCATTATGACCGATTACCTGCTCATCATTGTCGGCACTATCTGGGTGAATAACCTGGTTTTGTCCCAGTTCCTTGGCTTATGCCCCTTCATGGGCGTATCCCGCAAGCTGGAAACAGCCATTGGCATGGGGTTGGCAACCACCTTTGTCCTCACCCTGTCCTCCGTCAGCAGTTATCTGGTGGATGTCTGGCTGCTGCAACCACTTGGTTTGGAATACCTGCGTACCCTCAGTTTTATTCTGGTTATTGCCGCCATTGTCGGCTTTACGGAAATGGCGGTGCGCAAAAATAGCCCGGTATTGCACAATGTGCTGGGCATTTACCTGCCGCTGATTACCACCAACTGTGCCGTGCTGGGTGTTGCCCTGTTGAACGTGCAGAAATCACATGGTTTTATTGAATCGGCCTTGTACGGTATGGGTGGGGCACTCGGCTTTACCTTTGTCATGGTCATGTTTGCCAGCATCCGTGAGCGCTTGGCAGTGGCGGATATCCCTGCCACCTTCAAGGGCAATCCGATTGGCCTCATCACAGCGGGGCTGATGGCGCTTGGTTTTATGGGTTTCTCTGGCCTGGTGAAAAGCTGATGTTGAGTGCCTTGTTGGTGGTGGGCGGCCTGGCTGTCCTGTTTGGTTTATTGCTGGGTTATGCCGCCCAACGCTACAAAGTCGAAGGCGACCCGCTCGCCGACAAAATCGACAAACTACTGCCCCAAACCCAATGTGGGCAATGCACCTTTCCCGGTTGCCGCCCCTATGCCGAAGCCATTGCCAAAGGCGAGGCCGACATCAACCAATGCCCCCCCGGTGGCGAACCCACCATCCAGGCACTGGCTGAACTGTTGGGGGTTGAAGCCAAACCCCTCAATGCTGAAAACGGGGAGGCACAAAACGTACCGTTGTTGGCGGTCATTGATGAACAAACCTGCATCGGCTGCACCCTCTGTATCCAGGCCTGCCCGGTGGATGCCATTGTTGGCGCATCCAAACGCATGCATACCGTCATTGCAGACGAATGCACCGGTTGCAAACTGTGCCTGCCACCCTGCCCGGTCGATTGCATCCTGATGGTTCCCCTGAAAACCGAACCTGCCAACTGGAAATGGCCTTACCCCATTGTCAGCCTGCCAGCCCATCAGCCACAGCAGGAGGCCACATGATCCAGGCATTACGTCAACTGTGGCGCAACCCCGGTGGTTTGCACCTGCCCGATTACCATAAGGAGCTATCTACCCAGCTCCCGGTCACGGCGCTGTCCCCTGAGCCAGAAACAGTTTTGATCCTGCCCTTGCAACAGCACGCAGGGAACAAACCGGAGCTGCTGGTCAAACCGGGCGATTATGTCTACAAAGGGCAACGCTTGGCTGCTGCCAATGGCGCAACCAGTGTCCCCTTGCATGCCAGTACATCAGGAACCATTCGCGCCATTGAAAACCGCCCGATTGCGCACCCGTCAGGGCTGGATGACCTCTGCATCATCCTGCAACCGGATGGCGAAGACGACTGGGGCAATCAGCGGCTGGAGCCGATCCCGGATCCCGCCCAAGCGGATGCTGACCGCTTGCGCCAACGTATTTTTGAGGCGGGGATTGTCGGTCTGGGTGGAGCCGTGTTTCCGTCTGCCATCAAGCTGAATGTGCGTCCCCACATCCCGATTACCGCCTTGGTGGTGAACGGGGCAGAGTGTGAGCCTTATATCACCTGCGATGACATGCTGATGCGCGACCAGGCAGATGCGATTATTGCCGGTAGCCGCATTATGCTGCATATCCTGCAAGCCCATGCCCTGCCCGGTGGCCCCCGCTGCCTGATCGGGATTGAGGACAATAAGCCCCAGGCCATTGCTGCCATGCAAGCAGCAGCCAAGCGCTGTGGTGATGGGCGTGTCGAGATTATCCCTGTCCCGACGCTGTACCCGACCGGCGGGGAAAAACAATTGATCAAAATCCTTACCGGGCGCGAAGTCCCCAGCCGGGGGCGGCCTGCGGATGCGGGGGTGATTTGCCACAATGTAGCCACCGCCCGCGCCATTTACCATGCCGTGGTACGCGGTGAACCATTGCTGTCGCGGTATGTGACGGTGACAGGCAAGGGGGTGGCACAGCCACAAAATCTCGATGTGCCATTTGGTACGCCAATACGTGTGTTGATTGAACGGGCGGGTGGTTATACGCCCGCTGCCAAACAGTTGCTGATGGGGGGGCCGATGATGGGCATTCCCTTGCCAAACGATGCCATCCCGGTCGTCAAGGCCACCAATTGCGTGCTGGTGAGTGATGAAGGCAAACAGGAAAAGGCTGCCATGCCCTGTATCCGCTGCGGACAGTGTGCGGATGCCTGCCCGGTCAGCCTGTTGCCCCAACAACTCTATTGGCATGCCCGCGCCCGCAACCTCGAACAGGTTGAAAACCATCACCTCTTTGACTGCATTGAATGCGGTTGCTGTGCTTATGTCTGCCCCAGTCATATCCCGCTGGTCGATTATTACCGCTATGCCAAGGCCGACATTATCGCCCAACGTCAAACCCACCAAAAAGCCGATCTCGCCCGTGAGCGCCATGAGTTCCATTTGGAGCGGATTGAGCGTGCCAAGCGGGAAAAGGCCGAGAAGCTTGCCAAACACAAGCAAGCCTCGCAGGACAAACTGGAGGGTGATGACGACAAAAAAGCCGCCATCCAGGCCGCACTGGAACGGGCAAAAGCAAAAAAAGCAGCCGCCCCAACCCCCAAGGATGATGCCCCATGAGCTTTGCTTCCCGCCCGTCCCCCGCCTTGGCAGCCCCACTGGATGTTGGACAAGTGATGGCGCATGTCATTTATGCCCTCGTCCCCGGTACGCTTGCCCTGCTCTGGTTCTTTGGCTGGGGTGTTGTCACTAACCTGTTATTGGGCTTGGGCTTTGCACTCCTGTTGGAAGCCAGCATGCTCAAGCTGCGCCAACGCCCGCTTGCCCCGTTCCTCACCGATTACAGTGTGCTGGTGACAGGCTGGTTATTGGCGGTTGCCCTGCCCCCCTATTCCCCCTGGTGGCTTCTCCTGGTATCGCTGCTGTTTGCGGTGGTGATCAGCAAACACTTGTATGGTGGTTTGGGTTATAACCCCTTTAACCCGGCAATGGTTGGTTATGCAGTTGTGCTGGTATCATTCCCGCTGGAAATGACCCGTTGGCCTGCCCCGGATTTGTCCGGGTTTGCCCATGTCGGCTTCACCCAAACGCTGCAACAGGTCTTTGCAGGCGGCACAGCCGGATGGGATGCAGTCACCCAAGCCACGCCACTCGATACGGTCAAAACCAACCTGCGCCTGGGTGATGGGGTGGGAACCATCCTGCAAGGTGATGCTTTTGGCTGGTTGGCAGGGCATGGCTGGGAAGTGGTAAGTCTGGCTTGGCTGCTGGGCGGTATGTGGCTTTTGTACCGGCGAATTATTAGCTGGTATATCCCGCTTGGCCTGATCACCAGCTTGGGTGGCATGGCATTGCTGTTCTGGCTGCTTAACCCTGAGCTTTATACCTCCCCGCTGTTTCACCTGTTTAGTGGTGCAACGATGCTGGGCGCTTTTTTCATTGCAACCGACCCCGTTACTGCCAGCACGACCCCGCTCGGCAAGCTGCTCTATGCCGGTGGTATCGGCTGCTTCACTTACATTATCCGTGTCTGGGGGAGCTACCCGGATGCCATTGCTTTTGCGGTCATTATCATGAATATGGCGGTTCCACTACTCGACCATTACACCCAACCGCGCGTCTATGGCACGAAAGGACGTTTTGGCTGATGAAAATAATGAACGCACTCAACAAGTTGCTGGGCGGAATTGGCAAGCCCGCCTTATTGCTGGCAGCTTTTGCCCTGACCGGAACCTTATTGCTGGCAGGCATGCAGACCCTCACATCGGGGCAAATCGCCGAAAATGCCCGGCAAGCCTTGCTAAGCAAAATCAATACGCTGGTTGACCCCACCCGCTATGACAATGACCCCTTGCAAGATAGCCTGACCCTGCCTGCTGCTGTCCTGCACAGTGCAGAAGCGGTGACGGTTTACCGCTTGCGCAAGCAAGGCCAACCGGTAGCTGCGGTGCTCATTACCACCTCACCGGAGGGTTATAGCGGCAATATCAGCCTGGTGGTTGGGGTCAATAGCGACCAAAGCCTGGCAGGGGTACGGGTCTTGGCACATAAGGAAACCCCTGGCCTTGGCGACCTGATCGAAGTGGACAAACATGACTGGATACTCGGCTTTACCGGCAAATCCCTGCAAAACCCTGTCCCCTCGGGTTGGGCAGTACGCAAGGATGGCGGTGAGTTTGACCAGTTTACCGGGGCAACTATTACCCCACGGGCAGTGGTTGGAGCGGTAAAACGGGTACTGGAATGGGTGCAACACAACCCAAACCAACTGTTTGCGCCAGCCAGCCAATAGCTGATAGCCGCCCCACCCCAAAACCGGCTATCATGCGCAGCCATTCCTTGACTGAAGAGCTTTCCATGCCCACATCCTTTGCCAACCTGAACCTGCCTGCCCAGCAACTCGCCAATCTGGACAGTTTGGGCTACCAACGGATGACCGGCATCCAGGCCAAAGCCCTGCCACCTGCCTTGCAAGGCGCTGACCTGATCGGGCAAGCCAAAACCGGCAGTGGCAAAACGGCTGTTTTCGCCATTACCCTGCTGGCAAAACTGGATCCACAAAATTTTGCCGCACAAGCCCTGGTACTCTGCCCTACCCGTGAACTCAGTGCGCAAGTGGCGACAGAAATCCGCCGTTTGGCACGCTACCAACCGAATATCAAAGTGGTCACGCTAACCGGTGGGCAGCCGCTTGCCCCGCAAGCCGCCTCGTTGGAACACGGCGCACACGTGATTGTCGGCACACCGGGGCGCATTAATGACCATATCGGCAAACGCACCCTCAACCTCAGCCAAATCCATACCTTGGTGCTGGACGAGGCCGACCGGATGCTGGAAATGGGTTTCATGGAAGACATTGCCAGCATTATCCGCCTGACCCCGGAACACCGCCAGACGCTGCTGTTTTCTGCCACTTACCCGGATGACATCAAACGCCTGAGCGCACAATTCCAGCGCCAGCCGATTGAAGTCAAAGCCGAAGCCTTACACACCGCAGGCGTAATCAACCAGCACTCTTTCATCTGCCATCGGGGTGAGCGCCTGCAAGCGCTGGAAACCTTACTGGCACACTTCAAACCACGCTCGGCGGTGATTTTCTGCAATATGAAAGTCGGGGTACGCGACATCACTGAGCATTTGAGCCAACTGGGTTTCAGCGTCCAAGCCCTGCATGGGGAAATGGAACAACGTGACCGTGACCAGGTATTCGTGCAGTTCAAACACAGTAGCTTCAACTTTCTGGTAGCAACCGACGTGGCGGCACGCGGCCTGGATATTGAAGACCTGCCCTGTGTCATCAACTACGAATTGCCACATGATGCGGACATTTACATCCACCGCGTTGGGCGTACCGGACGGGCAGGCAAAGAAGGCATGGCACTCAATCTGTTGACTGACACGGAACTCCACAAACTGGCTGACATCGGCATGGCACAAAAAACCGAGATGGATTATGAGGTGATCGCCTCCCTGCCCAGAGCCGCCCTCAGCCCCACACAACCCAGCCATATTACCCTGTGCATTGCGGCTGGACGCAAAGAAAAAGTCCGCCCCGGTGATGTACTCGGCGCATTGACGGGTGAAAATGGGATTGATGGCAAATCCGTGGGCAAAATTGACGTGCTAGATTACGCCACCTATGTTGCCATCGAACGCAGTGCTGCCAAACAAGCCCTCACCTGCGTGCTGAATGGCAAAATCAAAGGGCGGAAATTCAAGGCAAAATTGCTTTGACAGGCTGGCAAGCCCTGCGGAATCGGCACAAAACTGTTAGAATCGGCACATAATCACTGCAAGGCAGAATGGAATGAGCACACCATCCCCTTACCGACAAATCGCCCTGAATGGCCTTTGGCACAATAACCCCGGTTTGGTACAGCTACTCGGCTTGTGCCCGTTGATGGCTGTCACCACCAACCTGACCAATGGTCTGGGTCTGGGTTTGGCAACCCTGCTGACACTGGCAACCACCAACCTGCTGATTTCCTTGCTGCGCGATTTTATTCTTGAAGAAATCCGCATCCCGGCTTTTGTGCTGGTGATTGCATCCACCGTCACTGCGATTGAATTGCTGATCCATGCCTGGTTCCCCGGTCTGTATGCCGTGCTGGGGATTTTCATTCCGCTGATTGTCACCAACTGCATCGTTATTGGCAGGGCGGAAGCTTTTGCCGCCAAAAATCCGCCCGCCCATGCATGGCTCGATGGGCTGATGATGGGGGTTGGTTTCACCTTGGTGCTGGTTGCCCTCGGCGGGATACGTGAACTGCTGGCACACGGTACGCTCTTTGCCCAAGCCCACCTCATGTTCGGTGAGGCCGCCCGTGGCCTGACATTCCATATCAGCGACAACTTCAAAGGCTTGCTGCTGGCGGCTTTGCCACCAGGGGCATTCATTAGTCTCGGCTTTCTGGTTGCAGGCAAAAACTGGCTTGACCAGCGCCGCCTTGCCCGGACAACCGCCGATTCAATGACCACCCCAGCGGCAGGTCAAGTGGCATGAATGCCAGCAAGCGGGCTGAAATCTTCCGCCGCTGGCAGGAAGCCAACCCGCATCCCACCACCGAGTTGGAATACAACTCGCCTTTTGAGTTGCTGGTTGCCGTCATCCTGTCTGCCCAAGCCACCGATAAGGGCGTGAACAAGGCGACTGCCAAGCTCTTCCCGGTCGCCAATACTCCAGAGGCGATTTATGCACTGGGCGAAGCGGGCTTGCGTGACTACATCAAAACCATTGGCCTGTTTAATAGCAAAGGCAAACATATTATTGAAACCTGCCGCCTGCTGGTGGAAAAACACGGATCCCAAGTCCCCGCAGAACGGGCTGCCCTGGAAGCCTTGCCCGGTGTCGGGCGCAAAACAGCCAATGTCATCCTCAACACTGCCTTCCACCAACCGACCATGGCCGTGGATACGCATATTTTCCGGGTTGCCAACCGCACCGGAATTGCCAGGGGTAAAGATGTGCTGGAGGTTGAACATGGCCTGCTGCGCCATATCCCGAAACAATACCTGCTCGATGCCCACCATTGGCTGATCCTGCATGGGCGCTATACCTGCGTGGCACGTAAACCCAAATGCCCTGGCTGCCTGATTGCAGACCTGTGCGATCATAAGGAGAAAACCCCCTGATGTTTGGCAATGACCGTGACAGCATGCGCCGCTACTACCTGCATTGTTGGCAGAAGCAGCAGGCCGGACAAGCACTGGATGGCCTGGAGCAGCAAATTGCTGCCGTGGTCGGTGAGCACCCAGAATACCACGCCCTCCTGGAGCACCCGGAACGCGCCCTGCAACGCGAATACTTGCCGGAAAATGGCGAAACCAACCCCTTCCTGCACATGGGCTTGCACCTTGGCCTGCGCGAACAGGTTGCCACCGACCGTCCCGCTGGGATACGCCAGCTCTATCAACAACTGATTAGCCAATACGACCTGCACACCGCCGAACACCGCATGATGGATTGTCTGGCAGAAAGCTTGTGGCTGGCACAGCGCAACCAACGCGCCCCTGATGAAGCCGCTTATCTGGAATGCTTGCAGAAATTAAAAAAACTCTAAGCGCATTTTACCCGTCACAATACAGAACTGTATCCAACTTATTCACTCAAGTAAGCTGTCTTATATCCGACAATGCTACTCAAGTTTCTAATAAAAGCTGCTGCCAAAACAATAAGCACCACATCATTTTGAATTATTAATTTAGTATAAAGGTTTCTCAGAAAACCATAAGTTTATGATAAAAAATGGTTTTATTTGATGATAATTTAATCTTTTGTATACAGTTTCTCAGTAACCGGCTAAAAAAGATAAAAACATAAGCATATAGACCAAATAATATACATTCCGATAAGTGGCATAGAATTAAAGGATAAAATGTATTAATATTAAAAGCGTCAGAGAAAGAAATACTTTAAACCACAAACACAGGAAAGCATATCATGAATAAAAAAAGCCTACTCCTCGTTATCTCCTCCTTGCTAATCAGCAATCTGGCTTTGGCTGATACAGCCGGTGATACCCAAACCGTTTCTGTTACCGTCCCATCCGTCAAGCTGCTGGATATTAAAGCTGCCTCTGGCACATCAACCTCGGCTGATGAAGCCGATGCACTCAGCTTCACCCTGACCGCGCCAACCGTGGCAGGTGACAACTTCAGTGCAGTGACCCATGCAACCGGCGGCTTCTATGATGTCACCTCCAACGTGGTTTCAGGTGGCTCAACAGCCCGTAAAGTCACCGTATCTGCGGATGCATTGAGTGCAGGCTGGAAACTGACACTGGCTCCAACTGCCGTCAGTGGTGCAACCGCGAATACCATTAACTTTACATCCAGCGATGTTGCCTCAAAAGACCTGGTAACAGCCATTGGTAATGTGGCGGCTAAAGACACGGCCATCAGTTATACCTTTGGCCCAGAAAGTGCCTCCATTGTCCCGTCTTATACCGGTACAGATGGTACAACCAGTGAAAACATTGTATTAACCTTTACCTTAAGCGATGATGTTTAATTGGTAAATAATTACCGGGCTTTAAAAGCCAGGGTAATTTAGTTAAGCATAAGCCATTAATAATAAAAAATCCGTTGACGGTTAGGGGGTCATGATGCGCCTATTATTGTCCAGCCTGCTCTGTTTTTTGAGCATGCCCGCAGGCGCAATCACCCTGACCGTTACGGATGCCACGATTCCTTCCTCCGTCTTGGGGACACTCGATCAGGCGGGGGAATATTTTGGCAGCTCCACAGAAAGCAACAGCACTGCCGCGTCCGTTTCGGTCGGCAGTGCACCTAACACCCCTGCTGTCAGCAACAGTGAATGCGGTGCAACCGACCCGGCATGGAAACTGGTTGCCCAAGTCAATACCGATGTCTCCGGCTTGACCTTGCGTGTCAAACGTACCAGCAACGGTACAGGGGGCACAGTCTATGGCGGGGAAAGCTATACCACCCTCAGCGCCTTTCCAACCACCCTGTTCTGCGGCAACAGCGATGTATCGAATATTGACCTGCAATTTCAGGTAGATGCACTCGATACCGGGGATGGTTACGGCACAAAAACATGGCAAATCGACTACTCAGTGGAAACCCTATGAAAACAATGAAAAGCACCAACCTGATCCTGTTACCTGCCCTGTTGCTTGCTATCCTGCTCAGTGCGAGGGCTGAAGCGGCACTCTTGCTGAATGGTGAACTGACCCACGAATACACCACCGCACCTGGGCAACAATTAAGTGGCATGGTCGAAGTACAGAATAATGGGGCACAAGCCATCGAGCTGTTAGTGACCCAGGCAGACAGTGCACCGGATGGCTCAACAGCCCACCATCCGCGCTCCAACCGTAGCTGGGTATACCTCACCCAAGACAGGCTATTGCTGCAACCGGGCACAACCGAACAGATCAGCTATACCATTGCAGTCCCGGCAGGCAAAGGCTCTGGAACCTATTGGAGCGGCATCAATATCGAACCTGTTACTGCTGAAAGCCAAACCCTGCCTGCACAGCCCGGACAAGTGACCGTTGGGGTCAAACAAAAAGTGCGCTACTCGGTTAGCCTGCTGACACATATCGGGCAAGGGGCGGGCAAAGTGGTGTTTGGTAAGCCAACCCTCCAGAATACCCAAGGCGGTGACAAACTGCTGCAATTGAATTTGGCAAACCAAGGCATCTTCCATAGCCGTCCAGAACTGTCCATGGAAGTGTTTGACCAGAATGGCAGAACCCTGGGCACATGGCATGGCAATAAACGCGGTTTGTTCCCAGGGGTAAGCAAGACTTTTGAAATCCCCCTGCACAACTTGGCTCCAGGCCAATACAAAGCCCTGTTGATGGCAGAAGATGCCAACAGCGGACGCACCTTTGGCGCAGACATGCAACTGAACATCCGGTGAGGTGAGCCATGCAGCAGGGAACAGTCATACGCACCCTGGTGTGGGCACTGTTATCCATGCCCATCAGCATGCATGCCTATGCCGATGGGCGTATCCAGCTCATACCGTTGGAACGCCAACTGGTGGCTGACAAACGCGGTATTGTCACCCTCCGTTTTGAAGTAGAAAACCGCAGTGCAGAACCCCTGGAACTTCAGGAGTACCTGCAATTGCCAGACTCCTGGAGCTTGCTGACCACACCAGCCCCGTTTCTGTTGGCTCCAGCACAACGGGATGTGCGCCTCCTGCACATCCTCATCCCGCGCCAAAGTCCGGCAGGCCAGTTTCCGGTTGCCTATCAGTTGGCTTCGCTGGCAGATAATAGCCTGCAACAACAGGAAGAGGTGTATGTCGACGTACAGGAAACACCTGGCATCCATCTCAGCAGGCAATCTGCACCCGCCAACCTGCTGGCAGGTGAGGCTTATGAGGCCAGCTTCCTGCTGAAAAATACTGGCAATAACCAGCAGCCCTACCGTATCCGTTTGTATGATGAGGATGGCTTTGCCCAACGAATTGAGCCACAGGCTGTCACCTTGGCAGCGGGAGCCAGCCAGACCATTCGCATCCGGGGACAAGTGAGTGCCGAACCAAATACGGATACCCACCGTTTAACCGTGGTGGTCGATGGCCCCGGTGAGCCGATTGAAGAGCAATTAAACATCCCGATTATCTCCCGGATACCCAATGGGGTAGGTTCCCACCATTTGCTGTATGGTGAACTCGCCACCGGTTATAGCGTCACCCAAACCCAGGGAGCAACCAGCCAGGATACCCAACAGGAAGCAACTCTCGACTACCGGCTACGCGGCGCACTGGATAGTGCGGGTGAACACCGCATTGACCTGCACGCCCGCACCGGACGGGCATTTGACCAGCCCTTTACGGCGGCTCAAACCCAGTACCAAGCCCAATACGAAAACGATGCATGGCGGGTCAAGGCTGGACACCAAAGCTTTTTCACCCACCGCTTGACGGGCAATGGCTTGTCTGGTGAAGGTGTCGCGGCACAATACCAGCACCCTAACCGTGAAAAAGGCAAGAAAGGCGAATCTGCCAGCTCAGTACGTGTTTTCCACGGGCAAAGCCCGGAAGGACGTGCTGACCAGGAAGTCGTCTCAGCCGTCGTTGGGCAACACCGTTTTGAAGAGCAGCGTCTGGAGATCAGCGCGTCTGCCCTGCACTACGAAAAGGATAGCCCCACCGCAGGCCGCCAGACCAAAGACATTAGCAGCCTCGAAACCCGCTGGAGTGGCGAACAAACCGATGTGGGGGCTGCCATTGCCCATGATGGCAAAGCCAAAGCGGTTGCCCTTGATACCCACGCCCGCCAAGGGAACCTGTCCGCCAACCTGAACTATGTACAAGGTGATACCGGCTTCCAGGGAGCGTATGCTGATACGGAGCAACTGAACGTCGGGGGGCAATGGCAAGCCAATGATACCACCCGTGTCAGCGCCCTGGCACGCCGTTCACGCACCAACCTGTCTGAAAATACCAGCCTCGAAATCCGTGAAGACCAAGAATATAAAGTCCGGGTTGACCGGGCAGTCGGGGCAGGCCGTGATACCTTGCTGGGGGTTGGCATACGCCATCGGCATGACCAAGACCTGCGTGAAACGCCCACCACCGACCAAACCCTGACCGCAGCCACCCTGAGCTACCAACGGAGTTTTGATGCATTGACGGTCAATAGCCAACTGGAAATCGGCAAACGCAGCCCACAGGGTCAAGAGGCGGATATGGGCAGCCGCCAGCAACTGACCCTCAGTTGGCATCCCGAAAAACGCTGGGATATGGCAGCCGATTACAGCCGTGACGATGGCTTGGAAAACAGCGGCACAAAACAGGCGCTCGGTGTGCGCGGAACCTACCGCCTGCCCGGTAAGCAGGAAGTATCCGGCTACCTGCAAGTGGCAGAGGCGGAAGGCAGCCAATCCACCACTGCCAATCTGGCCTACCAGAAAACACTCAAGCAACAACGCAAGCTCAGCCTGCGTGCCAGCCATAAACAAACCCAAGGGACTACCGGGCAGGACAGCAACGACAGCAGTGTGCAAGTTGATTATACCTTACCGCTAGACCTGCCCTTACGCCGCCGCAAGGACATCGCCAGCTTGTGTGGGCAACTGGTCGACGCAGGCAACCGCTTGCCACTCTCCGGCATGGTGCTGCGTCTGGAACAATACGCGGCGGTGACGGACGCACAGGGCAAGTTCTGCTACCCGAATATCCTCGCCAAGACGTATCGCCTGCAACTCGACCCCAGCCGCCTGCGGGGGCAAAGCTACATGCTGGGCGACGAGGGCTTGAGCAAAACCATCCGGCTGCAAGCGGGCGACCAGCAAAACCTGCGTATTGCCTTGTACCCCGCCGCTGGAGTGAACGGACAACTGCTACGTTGGGACAAGCAGGCTACCACCGGGCAAGCCGAATTGAAGGCAGGTGAAGGCATCGCCAATGTCTCGGTGGAGTTGCGCCCGCTAGGGAACAGCACGGCCCAGCCGCAACAACGCACAACCGATGCAGAAGGCCGCTTCTCCCTGCTGGGTCTGGCGGCAGGGCGCTGGCAATTGGTGATTAATGATCAAGGGCAATTGCCCAAGCATTACCGTCTGGA
Organism: uncultured Thiothrix sp.; assembly: GCA_964293005.1. Classification (GTDB taxonomy): domain Bacteria; phylum Pseudomonadota; class Gammaproteobacteria; order Thiotrichales; family Thiotrichaceae; genus Thiolinea. Next base: position 14,509 of record CAXYXW010000046.1, on the reverse strand, counting down.
GCAAAACCAGTGGGCATTGGAATTGAAGGCGGGCAAAACGGAAGAGCTCAATATCCGCGCCCTGCCCAAAGAGCAAGGCATTGAAAGGACAGGCCCCGCAGAAGGCTTCTCCGTGAGTGGCTAAGCCGCGTTAAAGTCTGTCAGCAAGCGCATCTGTCCGGCATCAACCCGCAAGAAGCTGCCTTGCTGATACCAGTCGCCCAGCACCACCCGCTGGGCGGGCTTGCCATCCAGCCAGAAATCATGGATGGCAGGCCGGTGGGTATGCCCGTGGATCAGGCGCTGCACACCTTGGCTACGCATCACATCCTGCACCGCCTGTTGGTTCACATCCAGAATATCGCCCGCCTTCATTTGTGTGCTTTGCTGGCTTTCCATGCGCATGGCCTGCGCTTTCTGCAAACGTTCCGGGATGCTCCACTGCATGACGTGCGCCTGCCACTGCGGGTCACGGAACAGCTTGCGGGTTTGCTGGTACTCGACATCATCGGTGCACAGGGTATCACCGTGCATGATCAAGGTCGGCGTACCGTACAAGTCAATGATCTGCTGCTCCGGCAACAACTGGCAGCCACTACGTTCGGCAAACAACGCCCCCAACAGGAAATCCCGGTTGCCATGCAGGACATACACGGGCACACCACTGCCAACCAATGCGCGTAACCCGGAGACAACCGGCTGTACCACCTGCCCCGCCGGGGTGTCCAGAAAGTCATCCCCAATCCAGTATTCAAAAAAGTCGCCGAGGATATACAAGGCATCCGCCCGACCCCCGATCTGCTGCAAGAACGCAAACAATAACCGGATACTGTCCGGGCGGGCAGGATCAAGGTGCAGGTCAGAGATAAACCAAGTGGGCATGAATAGCTTCCAGCAGAACCCTAAGCCGCCAAATACTGGGGTGATTGCATCTCGTTCAGGCGGCTAAACGCACGGGCAAACTCGAAACGCAATAACTGCCCCTGATACAGCTCTTTCAGGCTGAAACGGGTCGAAATGATCAGTTGCACCTTGCGGTCATACAACTCATCAATGAAATTGAGGAAACGCCGTGCTGCATTCTCACTCTCCTCATTCAAGACCGGAATGTCGGAAATAATGATTGTGCCATAACGGGCAGCCAACTCAATGTAATCGCTGGTGGCTCGCGGGCCATCGCAAACCGTCTTGAAATCCAGCCAGATGATGTTATCCGCAACCTTTTTCACAGGCAAGCGGCGATGGTTAATTTCAATCGTCATGTCCTGATACACTTTGCCTTGTGCCACGTCGCGGAAGCGCTCTTCCAGCTCAGGATCAGACTGGGTGATATTGTCCGGCTGCTGGTCAAGCGGAATCACATGGCGCATGCGGTAATCCTCGCCATTATCCAGCTCCATCACATGCAGGTTCTTTTTCAGGACTTCAATCGCAGGCAAGAAACGGGCGCGTTGCAGGCCGTTCTTATACAAATCATCCGGTGGGCGGTTGGAGGTGGTGACAATGGTGACATCATTTTCGACCAAGCCATCCAGCAAACCGGACAGAATCATGGCATCACCGATGTCGAGCACATGGAATTCGTCAATGCACAGCAACTCGGTACTGGCAGCCAGCTTCTTTGCCACCAACTCCAGCGGGTTCTTGTGGTCATGCCCCAGCTTACGCAGCTCCTCATGCACCATCAGCATAAAGTGGTGGTAATGGTAACGGGCTTTTTCCACAATCGGCACAGCATTGAAGAAATAATCCATCAGCCACGTCTTGCCACGCCCTACCCCACCCCAAAGATAAGCACCCTTGACGGTCACTTCCTTGCGGGGTTCAGGCTTGGAGAAAAAACGGAACCCACGCGAAGGGGGCGGTGGTTTGGGGTTCGCCAAACCATCCAGAATGCCTTGCAATACTTGGATGGCACGTTCCTGGGCAGGGTCACGCTGGATTTTACCGGTGGCGGTTTCGGCCTGGTAGAGGGCAAGCAGTGTCATTGGTGGCTGTCACTATCAAGTCATACAACGGCGCTATTGTCGACATAGGGGCTAAATCTGTCAACAAGGCTCACGATAAATCCCTTGATTTTCCCGCTATCAGGCGCAATTTATGTCGACAATGTGCATTTGCACATTTTTCTTGGGCAGATAAATTTGCATCTGCCCAAGAAGCCATGCAGGATAAGTCTCCAAATAAGCCGCTGGGAGTACGCCAGACCCATGAACCAGATTGTCGACATCCTGCCCATCGCCCAGCAAGGCGAGCCGATCCTGCAACAACGGGCAGAACCGGTCAGCTTGCCGCTTACCCCAGCGATCCACACCCTGATTGGGCAGATGCACGCCACCCTGCTCGCTGCCAATGGCGTGGGCATTGCAGCCCCCCAGGTCTTTGTGTCACTACGCATCATTATCGTGGCTTCCCGCCCCAACCCGCGCTACCCGGATGCCCCGCTGATGGAACCGGTTACCATGATCAACCCAGACATTATCTGGCAATCCGCCGAAACCTGCTCCGGCGAAGAGGGCTGCCTGAGCGTACCGGGCGTGCGCTCACCCGTCACCCGTGCCAGCCGCCTGCGGGTACGCTACCTGAACCTGACAGGTGAGGCGGTCGAAGCCGAATATGAAGGCTTTGTTGCCCGCATTATCCAACATGAATGTGATCACCTGGATGGCGTGTTGTTTGTCGAGCGGGTGGCCTGAAACTCACCCCCGCCGTGTTGTCCGCCGCCGTCCTGTGCCACCGAGTGCACCGCCCTCAACACTCAAATCCCCAGCCAATTGCGCCTGCGCCCCTTTGGATACATCCCCCAGCTCACGCTGGATTGCCTCCAGGGTCGGTTTGGCAGCCGGGATATGCTTGTCCATTGCCGCCCGCATCACACGGATATGCTCAGGCGAAGTGCCGCAGCAGCCACCAATAATACGCGCCCCCGCATCCATCGCCAGCTCGACATAACGTGCCATCAGCTCGGGTGTGCCGTTATAGACAATCTTGCCATCGACATATTCCGGGATGCCGCAGTTGGCTTTGGCAATAATGATCGGCTCTTGTTCCACGCCTGCTGCGTTGAAGAAATTCAGCACTGCCGCCACTACCTCGGAGGCCCCCACACCGCAGTTTGTCCCGCATGCAATCGGGTGGGGATGCAACACCGGTTGCAGGTGGATAATGTCGGCTGCCGTCAACCCCATCATGGTGCGCCCATTGGTATCAATGCTCAGGGTATTCACCAGCGGCAAACCGACCCGCCCTGCCCCTTGCACCGCTGCCATCACCTCTTCACGGGATGACAAGGTTTCCAGCCACAGCACATCCACACCAGCTTCTGCCAACGCCCGCGCCTGCTCCTCAAACACATCAGCCGCCTCCACCATGCTCAAAGGGCCATTCGGCTCCAAGATGTCGCCCGTCGGCCCCATCGACCCGCCAACGGCAATGGTACGCCCTGACTTGGCAATTTCGTCCTTGAGGATACGCACCGCCGCAACATTGAGCTCATGCACCCGCTCCTGCCCTTGGTGCAGCATCAAGCGACGGCGATTGCCACCAAAGGTATTGGTCAGGATGATGTCGGAACCGGCTTCAATAAAGGTGCGGTAATGGGCAGCAATCCGGTCAGGATGGTCGACATTCCACAACTCCGGCGCATCACCGGTCATTAGTCCCATACTGAACAAATTTGTGCCGGTCGCACCATCTGCCAGCAAGAAGCGCTTCTCGGCAAGCAGGCGCAGGAAAGTATTGGCAGGCAGGCTGGATTCTGACATGGTTAAGGTATCCTTGTGGTGATGAGTGATGCTGGGCATTCTGGCATACCTCCCGCCCGGATACCAACATACCCACCGCAGACACTGAAGGAGCGTGCCTTGAACTACCTGCCCGACCCCATCCAGCATTTGGCAACGTTTGCCAAACGCCACCCCAGACGGCTCCTGATCGGCTTGGCAGGCTTACCTGGCTCCGGTAAAACCACCCAAGCCAAGGCATGGCAACAGGTGTTCAGCCAAACCTGCCCCGACATCCCGATGCAAGTATTGGGCATGGATGGGTTCCACCTCAGCAAAGCGCAATTGGCAGCCATGCCCGACCCAGAACGCGCTTTTGCCCGCCGGGGCGCACCGTGGACATTCGATGCCAGCGGTTTTGTACAAAAAATACAAGCCCTGCAAGCCAATACCGCTACGGTCACTTGGCCTGCATTTGAACACAGCGTCGGCGACCCAATAGCGGATGCCATCCATGTCCCCACCACCTGCCAACTGGTGTTGGTGGAGGGTTTGTACCTGCTCTACCGCGAAGGGGCGTGGGCAAACTTGGCGGGTTTGTTTGATGAAATCTGGTTTCTGGATACCCCACTGGAGCTGGCTCAAGAACGCCTGTTGGCACGGCATCAGGCCGCTTGGGGCATCAGCCGTGAGCAAGCCGCCGACCGTATTGCCCGCAGTGATGGCAAAAATGCGGCGTTAGTGTGGGGCTTGCGGGAGCAGGCCGATTGGTGGGTGGCGGCCTGAGCCTGGCAGATGGCGGAGGTTACGCTCAGTCCACCACCTTGCTCAAACGTTCCCAACGCACCTCACCGTTTTCGCTGGAAAACCAGACTTGCCGTGCTTTACCCACCACGTCTTGCAGCGGCACTGTGCCGAAATCACGCGAATCTTTGCTGGCAGCACGGTTATCGCCCATCACAAACACTTCCCCGGCTGGCACAGTGACTTCGCCCCCGTCGAGTTTCATCACATCCCCCGGCAAGCCGACAATGCGCTTGATGTAATAGGTGGTGCGGTCATTTGGGTATACAAAAATCGCAATATCACCGCGTTGTACCGCCTGTTTAAAGCCCGGACGGTTGTAGCGTTTGTCGGCAAACAAAATATCCCCCGCCAACACCGCAGGCTGCATACTTGCCGACGGTACGCGGAACGATTCCACCAAATGCGTGCGCACAAAATCGGTGAGTAAGGGCAAGGCAATAACGCTGCATACCAGCCATACCAGCGCGTACAAACTGCTGCGTTGCCACGGTTTCAGCATATAAGATTGCAAGCGTCGCGCGCTGCGAAACGCATCCACCACGCTATACCCCCACAATACCAACAGCGTCAGCAAACTCAGTAGCAGGGTCGGAAACGTCCAGCTAGCAGGCAAATACAGCGCAATCACCGCAATACCGGGGATTACCAGCAGTGCAAAGCCCAAAAACAGCCACGTCGCCTTATTCCACTCACCATTATAAAGCTGCCCGAAACCGGGCAGGATGAAGGACATAAACGCCGCAAACCACGGCTGGCGGCGTTTATAAGTCAAGGTATCGGGTTGCATGAGAAGCTCCAAAGTTATGAGTCATGCTGAGTTATACCGCCGAGGGTGGCAACGGTTACACAGCGCTGGCTGAGCGTAGTCAAAGCCTAACCCGCTGCACTCACCATCCAAATGCCGAACACAAAGCCCAATACTTGCCCCATACCCGCCAATGCACCGCCCGCCAGTGCTAACCATTGCAGCCATTCCAAGGGCTGGCTGCCTTGCGCGGGCAGGGGTAAATAGGTGATACGCTGCATTACCCGTTCGGAAAAACCTTGTGGTACATCGAGCGGCTCAGATTGCAGTAATTGTTCCAACGGATCGTCATGTTGTGCCATGTCAAGCTCCTAGCCATTGGCGTAATTGTTCACGCGCACGATGCAAACGTACTTTAACCGCGCCTACGCTACAGCCTTCGATGCGAGCAATGGCTTGCATGTCCAAACCCTGACTATACGCCAAGGCTAACAGGCTGCGCTCTAGCGGCGGCAAGCGCTTGAGGGCTGCTTGCAAGCGGCGCTGCTGCTCATGTTGTTCTGTGTGTTCCAACGGGGTAGTGTCATGACTGGCAACGTCGGGCGGGTCTTCGCCCCAGTGCGTTTCCAGGCGATTACCGGCGCGTTCCAGCTCGTTTAATGCCAAACGACGCGCGATGGTGAACAGCCATGTGGAAAATTCAGCGCGGCGTACATCGTATTGCCCCAAATGTTGCCAGGCGCGAATGAAGGTTTCCTGAGCCAAGTCCTCCGCCTGCGCGGGTGAAAAACCCATACGCCCCAAGTAGCTGAACAGCGGACGCTGAAACTGCTCCACCAGCGGCGCGAATGCCTGCCGATTGCCCTTGGCGATCTGCTGGAGGATGGATGAGATGTCCACAACGGTTCTCGGCTAGTGGGTAATAGCGGTTATACCAGCGATAGCGGGAAAAGTTACAGTTAGCTGGTGGCAACTTTTTGGTGTGTAACCAACGCAGCAAAGTCAAAGAAATTTACCCCTAAGTACCTATGCAAAAGTTATAAATAGTTTTCTACCAACATTTTCGAGCCTCCGGTGACTGACTGTTTCAATGAGGAAAATGACTGGTAGGCACTCATCAGGCACAACAGGGGTCAATGAAGCGCCGGATTCATCAGTATTCAGGGCAAAGTGCTGCATATTCTTGCGCAGCCCGTTTGAACACTTTGGTCGAATCATCCTCTACAAGGTGGTTCAAGACGGTAGAATACCGCTCGACCGTACTGATCGTGACAAACCGGATCGGCGTATCCGTGACATAATGGCTGAAAAACGGGTTGGCATACAGAAAGACCTCGTGGCCTTGCGTTGCAAACTCCTGGCCTAAAGCCACAAAAGGCAGCACATCACTGTGACTGCCTGCTGTAGAAATCAATACTCGCATAAAAGACTATTCATATCCGTGCATTGAGTAGCTGGAAAATGCTGGTCGCTCCCCGCTTGAAGCGCCCTGGCAATCGCTTTTCCAAGCACCCGACATGCTGCTGAAAACCATTGCCACCCAAGCCAAAGCGTTAGGCGCTTTTGCCACACAGAAGCTCTATTAGCTTTTCAACTTCAGGTTTTGTTTCGTATGGATTTATGTTCATTGAGACTTGACTCCATTTTGCGGCATCACAAACAAATATATTTGTAATGACTTCGATGTTGTCGCCTTCAATCAGCCCTGCTGGAACCCAGTAATATGGAGTGTCTTTGAGTTTGTTGGGAACGGACGAACCACAAGTACTACAGAAGTGGGATGTAAACCCGGTGTCTTTAACCCATTTTGAAATATTGTTTTCACCTGACAGCCATTCGAGGTTGTCTGTGTGAATGACAGATCCAGAACTCGAAGCTGTTCCAGTTTGCTTTCTGCAAAGTGAGCAATGGCACTGATAGACCTTGAGGGTCTCAACTTTTGCTTCGAACTTGACTGTGCCGCACAAACAATTGCCTATCATATTTCACGCTCTCGCTGTGTTGCTGTTTGAATGCCGTTGTATGAGACGAAAGCCATGAATAACAGGCTAAGAACTCACCGAAAGCATCCAACCTGGGGATACATTGTACAGTATCTTTCGCACATTAAAAATGAATTTGCTATTGTAAAAATACAAAAATAATGAAATTATAATAGTGTAATTTCCATAAAAGGAACCACCACCATGAAGATCAACGCCCAAGACCAGCAACTGACCCGCGTGCGCATCCTCGAAGCAGCAGTGGATGTGATCACCATCAAAGGCTTCAAATCCGCCACCATGCGCGAAATCGCCAAGGAGGCCAAGGTCGGTGATGCCACCATCTACAACTACTTTCCGACCAAGGAAAAGCTGCTATACGGCTATTGCGAATACGTGCAGCAACAGGTGATGCTGGAACTCAAGGAAATCAGCGATTTCCACGAATACAGTGTGCAGGAGCAGTTGCAGCAATTGGTGGAAACCAATTTGCGGGTATGGCTGCCTGCACGGGAGTTTTTGCAGCAAGTTTTCGAGATCAGTTTCACTGAGCCAGTCGCGGGTTTTGCGAATATTGCCGGAACCAAACGCCTGTTCACCTCAATGGTGGTGGACATGATTGATGCGGCGATTGAAGCAGGCGAAATCCCCGAACAGCCCTACCGCGAACTGTTGCCGCGCCTGTTCTGGGATTACATGACCGGGATTATGGCGTACTGGCTCAAGGACACCTCGGAAGGCTTTGCCAACACCACACAAGTCATTGATCGCAGTATGGAACTGGTGGCGAACATTTTGCAGCAAGGCATGGTTGGCAAGCTGCTGGATTTGGCTTCGTTCCTGTTCCGCACCCACATCATGACGCACATGGATAGCTTGAAAAACCTGCACCAAACCACCGACCTTGCCGCTGCCAAACGCCGTTTCATGGAGGGTAAATGATGCAAGACACTATCCCAGAAGGCAAATGGACACGCGCAAGCATCGTCGGCTCCGCTGCCTTGAAAGTCGGTTTGCGTGAAGTGCAGCACAAGGTCAAACGCCCCTTCCTGTCAGCAGAGCGCCAGCAAGAAGCCAAACAGGAGGTCGACGACCATAATGCCCGCCAGCTTTTCGCCGCGCTTACCCAATTGCGCGGCACTGCCCTGAAAGCGGCGCAAATGCTCAGCATGGAAGTTGAATTATTGCCCGAACGTTATCGCCATGAACTGGAAAAATCCTTCCACCAAGTTCCCCCCTTGAACCGGGTACTCGTGCGCAAGGCTATCGTGGATCAATTCGGCAAGCCGCCCGAATACCTGTTTGCGACGTTTGATAGCCAAGCCTTTGCTGCCGCCAGTTTGGGGCAAGTTCATGCCGCCACCTTGCCGGATGGCACGCCGGTTGCCGTGAAAATTCAGTACCCTGGCATCCATGTGGCGATGGACAACGATATGCTGCTACTGCGCAAACTGGCGCGGGGCTTGCCCAATGCAGACATTGCCCAGCAATCCTTGCTTGAAATCCAGGCGAGGTTGCGCGAAGAAGTCGATTACCTGCACGAAGCGCAGGCTACCGAGTGGTTCCGGGCGCATTTGGCCTTAACGGGGGTCAGTGTGCCACAGGTGTTTGCCCAGTGGAGTGGCGAGCGTATTCTGACCACACAATATCTATCGGGCAAGCATTTGGATGCATGGTTAGCGACACAGCCGAGCCAAGCGATCCGTGACAAGGCAGCGCAACATTTATACGACACCTTGGTATATTCGACCCGTACCCTCAAACGTCTACATGCCGACCCGAACCCTGGCAATTATTTGTTCCATGATGATGGTTCGGTCAGCCTGATTGATTTTGGTTGTGTCAAACAGCTTTCGGATACCTTTGTCGACACCTTGCCAAGCTTATTAAACGCATTTGCCCGCAATGATGCCGATGCCGTCTTTGCCGCTTATCGGCAGTTGGACATGGAGCACACCGCAGCACCAGACGATTTTTATGCAAAAGCGCTGCAACCCTTTGGCGAGTGGGTTTCCCGTCCGATGCAGGAAGAAACCTTCGACTTCGGCAAGCACCGGGATTACACCAGCCAAGCCCGCGAGATCATCCAGAACCTTGCCAAAGCGTCGGGGCTGAATAAGGTGGCGGACGAGTTTGTGTTTTTTGACCGTACCGTCTATGGCTTATGCAAAATCTTCGAGCGGATGGGCGCGAAAGTGCGGATTCGGGAGCATTGGATAATTGAAGGTACAATCTAATGGCGAGGTCACTCTCGCCTAAGTACTAAAAACTTCGCAAACGTCCTCACATCCAGCATTTTGACCAACGTAAAGCCGCTGCCTGCCAGTAATTGCTGCCATTCGCTCAAGGTGCGTTCCCGCCCCGCTGTGCCAATCAGCATTTGCATATCGAAGGAAGCAAGCGTGCTATCGGCTCCGCTCTCCGCCAGCACGGCATCGGCTATCAACACCGACGGACGCTTTTCCCCACAAGCGTGTTTAAGGTTCAGCAACAGCCGCCGACTGTCGGCATCGCTGAGACAGTGAAAAATGGCGGAAAAGACATATACATCCTCATCCGAATCCGCAGTGGGGATACTTTCTAGCATATCGCCCGCCTGAAACGTCACGCGCTCCAGCACGTCCGCCGCCACTTTGCCCTGCCACGCGGTGCTGGCTTCGGCAATGACTTGCGGGCGGTCAAACACGATGGCGCGGAGGTGTGGATGCGCTTTGAGGATGGTCAACGCCTTGTGCCCACGCGACCCGCCCACATCAATCACCCGCTGAAATGCGCTCCAGTTGAAGTCATCCAGAAAAGCTGTACCTGTGAGGTTTTCGACCGAATCCATCGCCTGCGCAAACAGCCGGTCAAACGTGGGATGCGCATCCATATAGCTAAACAAATCAGCTCCATGCGCTTGTTTGAAGGGAATATGACCTGAACGCAGGCAATCTTCTAGCGGTTCAAGCCACGGGCGCACCATTTCGGGGGAATTGTGCATCAGGATCATGGCGCGGATGTTGGCAGGATTATCTTCGCGCAAGTAATGCGAGGCTGGGGAATTGGCAAAGGTGCGCGGCGCGGTTTCGTGGAAAATACCGAGGGATGCCAGCAGCCGCAACAGCCGATACAAATGGTCTTCGTGCAAGCCCAAGGTGTCAGCCAGCTCTTGCGTACTTTTTTGCGTATCGCCCAAGGCTTCCGCCACTTTTAAACGGGTCGCCACGTACAAAGCGCGGGATTGCCAGAATGCCGAACCAATTTGCAGTAAGCGAAACGGAGGTGGTGTGACCTTGGCGGGAATGCCCTGAATCCAGGCCGCCAGTGACAGCAAACGCTGGTAAAGCCAGACTTTGATCGGGTGAGTACTCAGGTGTTGCATGGTGTTAGCCCCGTGACGAGTAAACGCCCGTTGAATTGCGCGAGTGTTTCCAGAAAATCAGCATCCATTTCGCGCCCTAATTGCTGTTCAAAAATGCCTTTCAGCAACATCGGGGTCATCGCCAAACTGACAAATGCCATGCGCAAGATGTCGGGGTCAGTGGCTATATCAATTTGCCCAGCGGCTTTGAGTGCGGCAACTTTGCGACTGCCGTGGGTACGCCCACGTTCCAGTAATTGCAGGATGAAACGCTTGCCCGGCCCATGATTTAATGCCAGGACTTTGAGGATCAGTTTGGGAAATTCGGGGTGCTGGCTCATGGTGCGGTAATACAAGCACAGAAAATCAGTCAAGCCTTGCGGGGAATTGAGCATTTGTCCATCCAGTACGTCCAGCAGCGGTGTGAGGGTAGTACGGATCATTTCTTCGTATAAACCTTCCTTGTTACCGAAGTAATAGCGGATCATGGCGATATTAGCATCAGCCTTTTCCGCGATCAGGCGCGTGGTGACGTGGTGGTATTCATCGGCAAGGAAGCAATCCAGTGCAGCTTTGAGCAAGCGTTCGCGCACGGGAACTTCAGCGGGAGGCGTGGGAAGGGAGTCCATCGTGGTAATTCCATGCAGTGACTATGCACTCAGGTTAGCACTAGTGTTTCGATGGACGTAGGGTTTTCGTTACTCAATTACGCGGGTTTGATGAAGAGAGATCGGGCAAAACAACCATACCGCTGTGTGCACCCTTTACAAACGTAAACTGCCCAATTTGTCATGCAGAAAATCCATTGTGCGCCGAATCCTCAGGTTGGTGCGTAACTCCTGATGAGCCGCCAACCACATGGGCAAGGCAGGTATTACCACTTCTGGGAGCAAGCGCACCATGCCGGGCGTTTCCGCCGCCATGCAGTTGGCGATGAAACCGATTCCCGCACCCGCCTTGACCAGTTGCCAATATGCCACTTGGTCATCAGTGCGGAAGGCGAACAGTTGGCGGTTTCCAGCAACTCCCAGTGCTGCCATGCCAGAGAGTATTAGCTCACTCCGGTCATAACCAACCAAGCGATGTGCCAGTAAGTTATGGAGATTGTGCGGATAACCTGCTTGCTCCAGATAGTGGCGGTGTGCATAAATTCCCATCGACAAGTCATTGGTCTTACGTGCAATCAGGTCGCCTTGAGTGGGGCGGAACATACGCACGGCAATATCCGCATCCCGTGCCAACAGGTTATCCACCGCATCACTCGCCACCAGTTCCAGCTCAATGTCCGGCTCGGCATCCCGCAACGCGCACAGTATTGGGGGCAATAGGTAAGTAGCGACAAATTGGCTGGCAGTGATACGCACCGTTCCGGCTAGCGTTTGGGTACTGCCTGCTGCCTTGAGCGCAAACTGGTTGGCTTGCGCTGCCATTGCCCGTGCCTCCTCCACTAGCAGCAGCCCGCTTTCACTCAATTCCATGCCGGAACGCCCACGAACAAACAGCGTCAGACCGACAGACTTTTCCAGTGCATTGATTAACCTACCAACGGTGGGCTGACTCATGCCCAATACATCGCCTGCTTGTGACAGCGAACCGCTATCTGCCACCGCCAGAAACACACGGATCAAATTCCAATCCATTCCATCACCACTATTCAAATATGAATACCAAGTGTTAATTTTCATCTGTTTATCATGGAAAAATGTTTTGGTACAGTTTTCTTATCAAAATACGCAATAGGGAAAAGCCTCATGAAAACAGTCGCCGTACTTGGCGCAAATGGCAGACTGGGGCAAGCAGCCATGCACGCCTTCTGCCAAGAAAATTACCATGTAATTGCGGTAACACGCACTGGGCAGGCGAGGCATTTGGCGGATGGTGTAGAACAACGTAGTGCCGATGCCCTCAACCCACAGGCTTTACAGACCGCCACGACAGGGGCAGATTTCATTTTCAATGGTCTTAACCCGCCTTATACGGAATGGCAACAAAAAGCCTTGCCAATGGCGCAAAATGTGATCGAAGCTGCTCGCCGACACGGTGCAGTGCATCTGTTTCCGGGCAATGTATACAATTATGGAAACGACATCCCAGCAGTTTGCACCCCACAAACCCCATTCCATGCTAACACCCGTAAAGGCAGTATCCGTATCACGATGGAGCAGCTTTTTGCAGATGCTGCCCAGCAACACGGGGTTCAGACGCTAGTCTTGCGGGCGGGGGACTTCTACGGAGGCGGTAGCGGCACATGGTTTGATATGGCAATCACCTCAAAATTAAGCAAGGGTATCCTGACTTACCCCGGTTCATTGGAAGTGGTGCATACGTGGGCATACCTGCCAGACCTTGCCAGAGCCTTCGTGGTGTTGGCAGGGCAGCATGAAAAGCTGGGAAGGTTTGAAAACATCCTGTTCCCCGGACACGCCCTAACGGGTACAGAATGGCGGGGACTGTTAGAAACTGCCCTCGACAAGCCGCTAAAAACAACTGGGATGCCGTGGTGGTTAATCAAAACTGGCGGATTAGTCGTGCCAATGTGGCGGGAACTCACAGAGATGGCTTACCTGTGGTTTCGCCCTCATCGTTTGGAGGATGTACACGGACGGGAAATATGGGGTGATACCCGTTTTACTCCAGCAGCCGTGGCAATTGGCAAGGCATTAAATCAGGGCTAAACGTTAATGGCTGTAGCATCAGCCCTCCCCTTCGTAATAATCCACCCCAACATCCCGCTTGGCGATGAATTGGTGATTTCGTGGGGATGTTCCTGACCGACGGGGATAGACGACGTAATCAGGCTTGCTCAGGGCACGGGATGTAGGCTATTGGATCAAAGACTGACATACTTGACCTGTTTGGGTTTTAAGGTTTTGCTTGCAACACGGATGGCATCCCGTGCCCAACACCGCAGTTGCTCGGCATCCATAAGAACGTCTTCTGGCAACTCCACATACCGCCGTACTTGCACCCGCCCTTTTTTAGTCAGATATGAAAACGGTTGCATTCCGGCGGCTTCGTAAGGCTGGCGGGTCTCATCATCCACCACAAAATACAGCGTATTATCCATGATCATCGCGAACTGTACGGTATCGAGGACAAGACTTACACCGCCAAAAAAGCGGCGGGTGCGTACAGAACCAATGGGCTGGAGCAGTTCCAAAACATAATCGGTGTATTCAGAGCTAGGGGGCATAAAAGTATCCGTACCGTATTCAGCAGAAAAGGTAAAGCACTGCTAGAGTAACGCTTAGTAAAAGAAGAAATGGAATCAGCATGACATCAGGAAACATTTTCTTTTGTGCAATCCCTCTCGGTAGCAGCATTAGCTGCTGCTGTAACAAAGGCAGAAAAGATAACAATATCTTGCAAAAAGTGAATGAACCATGCCCAGAACATTCCGTTTGTCTCCACCATCGATTTGGCCAGCAACCATCCCAACAAGCCAGCCATCAGTGCCCCCACTATGCCGTTGGGCATACCGCGCAGATGCGGCGCACCAAAGGCAACAGCCGAAATCAGCAATATGTAGTCGGTATCCACAGAACCAACCAGCGGTACAATAACGCCGAGACGGTAAATCACTTCTTCTGAGAATGAATTCATGCAAGCAAACAGCAGAACCCACGGCAGGTAAGGTAGGAGTTGTTTGATATTGCTGACAGATTGACGAAACTGTAAATAGACAAAGGTGGATGTAGCGAGTGTGATGGAAAGCGACAGACTGACTCCGAGACTCTGCCATGATTCACCCTCCGCAATCCCCAGCCATAACACCGCTTTAGAGGGAGCTACGATATTGCCCAGCGTTAAAAAAACCGATAAGTTCGCCGCATTCACAAAATAGACGGTGAATAAAACCAGTATCGCCACACCTAGTTGTCAAGACCCATATGATCATAGACCCGCTTATTGAATAATTCGGGTTTCTTGG
>CAXYXW010000045.1:0-29164 GCA_964293005.1 uncultured Thiothrix sp. | reverse complement strand
CCAGCCCCAGCTCCACCTCCAGCTCCAGCTCCAGCCCCAGCCCCCGTCAAGCCTACACCCGTAAAACCAGGTTCCAACATCGAAGGCGACCCACATTTTAGAGGTGCTGAAGGCGATAATTATGATGTTCAAGGCGCAAATGGCAAAACCTATAACATCCTGAGCGACGCTAGCTTCCAACTGAACTCCAAGTTCGAAAACTGGGGCAGTCATGGTTCTACGATCATGGGTGAAATCGGCGCAACGATGGGTAAAGATCAGGTAAAGATTGATACCGATGGATCACTGAGCATCAATGGTCAAGCACAGAAAGATGGTACTTATGATGTTGATGGCGGTTCTGTGACCAAAAAAGGTAAAACAGTTACCTTGAAAACAGCAGAGTATGATATTGCTGTTAAAAGCACAGGCACTTACCTGAATGTTGATTTCAAAAGTGATAACGTTGCTGCTGACAATGTGATGCCACATGGACTGTGGGGTCAAACTGCCGATGGTGATGGCAAGGCTCGTACTGGTGACAAAGGTGCTGGCGCTCAAGGTGGTGGTGTTATCGAGAAACTGGACGGCACGATCTCCGCCAAAGGCGATAAAACAACCGTACAACTGTATGAAGTGGCTGACCTGTTCGATGTGAACTTCGCCAACTTCAACCGTTTCAACGGCGACAATGCAGGTAAACCGGTCGTAGCCGCAGCAGCGACTGGCAATGGTTCGTAAGCAAGTTCTGGTTATACAGGCACGCTGAAAAAGGCCGGTTGCAAAACCGGCCTTTTTTATGGATGCTACTGCTATTTTTCACCCATACACTGTCGCGCCATTAATACTCACCATTGAGAATTCTAATTTTAGCCACTTCTAAATTTGCGTTATAAGGTAAAGTGTCGACAATTTTAGTTAAGTTTTGAGGAAAACGGCAAAATGAGTGATAAAGCCCTGATTGGTGGCATGCAAGTGTCAACACTATTACGTGACTTTGTGGATAACGAAGCACTTCCAGGAACTGGCATTGCAGCCGGGGACTTCTGGGCTGGACTGGAAGCGATTGTAAACGATCTTGCCCCCCGTAACCGCCAACTGCTGACCAAGCGTGACCACATCCAGGCACAGATTGATGCGTGGCATCGTGAACACGCGGGTGCTTTTGATTTTGCTGCCTACAAAAGCTTTTTGCAGTCGATTGGGTACTTGTTACCAGAAGGCGAAAGTTTTTCTGTCACAACGGCTAATGTCGATACCGAAATTACCGCAACCGCAGGCCCACAACTGGTTGTGCCTGTCATGAATGCCCGTTTTGCCCTGAATGCGGTCAATGCCCGTTGGGGTAGCCTGTACGATGCGCTCTATGGGACGGATGCCATCCCTTCCACCGACGGTGCAGAAGCAGGCTCGCATTTTAATCCGGTGCGGGGTGCAAAAGTCATCGCCTTTGCCCGTCAGTTCCTGGATGAGTCCACCCCACTGGCGAACGGCTCCCATCAGGAGGTTGTTGGCTATGCAGTTGTCAATGGCGCATTACAAGCCACCCTGCAAGACGGCACGGTTTCTGGTCTGGCACAAGCGGATAAGCTGGCGGGCTATCAAGGTGATGCCGCGAACCCAACCGCCCTTTTGCTGCGCAATAACAGCCTGCATTTTGAAATCCAGATCAACCGGGCAGGCAACATTGGCAAAACCGATGCTGCAGGTGTGAACGACATCCTGATGGAAGCCGCCCTGACCACGATTATGGATTGTGAAGACTCGGTTGCCGCTGTCGATGATGTCGACAAAGTGCTGATTTACCGCAATTGGCTAGGCCTGATGAAAGGCGACCTGAAGGAAGAGGTCAGCAAAGGTGGCAAGACGTTTGTTCGTGCCATGAACCCCGACCGTGAATATACTGCTGCCGATGGCTCGCGCTTGACATTACCAGGGCGTAGCCTGCTGTTCGTGCGTAATGTTGGTCACTTGATGACCAATCCGGCGATTCTGGACAAAGAAGGTAATGAAATCCCTGAAGGCATCATGGACGGCTACCTGACATCGATGATTGCCATCCACAACCTCAAAGGCAATAGCACTGCCACCAATTCGCGCACTGGCTCGGTTTATATTGTGAAACCGAAAATGCATGGCCCAGAAGAAGTAGCTTTCACCAATGAACTGTTCGGGAGGGTGGAAGATGCATTGGGCTTGCCGCGCAATACCCTGAAGGTCGGCATCATGGATGAGGAGCGCCGCACCACTGTCAACCTGAAAGCGTGCATCCGTGCTGCCAAGGAACGGGTTGTATTCATCAATACCGGCTTCCTTGACCGGACTGGCGATGAAATGCACACCTCGATGGAGGCAGGCCCGATGCTACGCAAAGGTGATATGAAGGCAGCCGCCTGGATCAAGGCTTATGAAGACTGGAACGTGGATATTGGCCTGGAATGTGGCCTGCCAGGACATGCGCAAATTGGTAAAGGTATGTGGGCAATCCCTGACCAGATGGCCAATATGTTGACCACCAAAATTGGGCATCCACTGGCAGGGGCGAATACGGCTTGGGTTCCCTCACCCACCGCAGCCACCCTGCACGCCATGCATTACCACAAGGTCAATGTGTTCGCCCGCCAGCAGGAGTTGAAGCAACGCCCACGCGCCAAGGTGGATGACATCCTGACTATTCCGGTTGCCAGCAACCCGAACTGGAGCGCTGCCGACATCCAGCAGGAGCTGGACAATAACGCACAAGGCATCCTGGGTTATGTGGTGCGTTGGGTCAACCAAGGTGTTGGTTGCTCAAAAGTACCTGACATCAATGATGTCGGCCTGATGGAAGACCGTGCCACCCTGCGTATTTCCAGCCAACACATGGCGAACTGGCTGCATCATGGCATCTGCACGGAAGCACAAGTCATGGAGGCCTTCAAGCGCATGGCGACCAAGGTCGATGGACAGAATCAAGGCGACCCGACTTATACCCCAATGAGCGGCAACTTTGAGAAAAGCGTGGCGTTCAAGGCGGCTTGTGATCTCGTGTTCAAGGGGCGTGAGCAGCCGAATGGCTATACGGAGCCATTGCTGCACAAATACCGCGCAGAAGCCAAGGTAGCACTGTTCTTCTAAGGCTTTTCCCGTCTACGTCCAGCCCTTCCCCTGCACCGGGGGAAGGGCATTACCGGGGGTCACACCCCAGGTACTGAACCCAAACCCCGCGCACATACGCCCGCTCTTCCGCGAAGGCATCCCCCCCGACGACCGCAGGCAATTCCTGCAAAGCCAGTTTATGTGCATGGTTACGCAGGGTACGGTAAATATCCTGTAAGCGCCCGGCCTCTGCCACCGCCAACAGGCCACATTCACGCAAGGAATCAAGCTGGCGGATATTGTCGCTCCACTGCACCAACTCCGGGTATTGGTGGGCATGGGCAAGGATCAGGTATTGGACAATAAACTCAATATCGGTAATACCGCCAGGGTCTTTTTTCAGGTTGAACTGACCGGTTTCCTTGCTGCCGAGAGCATCCCACATTTTCTGGCGCATATTGACGACTTCAGCACACAGCACCCCCTCATCACGCGGCTGGCACAAGACTTCTGCACGTATTTCGGCAAAACGGGCTTGCAGGGCTGGGCTACCCCGGATAACCCGCGACCGCAGCAATGCCTGATGCTCCCATATCCAGGCCTTTTCCAGTTGGTACTGGCGGAAGGCTTCGGTACTGCTGACCAGCAAGCCGGATGCACCACTGGGACGCAGGCGGGTATCGGTTTCGTACAAGCGCCCATCATGGGTATACGTGGACAGGGCATTGATGATCTTCTGGGCGAGGCGGGCAAAAAATACCGGGTTTTCCAGCGGTTTTTCACCATCCGTCACTTGCTGCTGCCCGCAACTATCATGCAGGAACACAATATCCAGATCAGAGCCATAACCCAGCTCAATGCCACCCAGTTTGCCATAGGCGACAATCGCAAACCCCGCAGCATGGCTTGCCCCATCCACTTGGTAATGTGGCACACCCGCCTTGCTGGTCATGTTGCCCCACACATGCTGGGCGGTATGTTCAAGGATTGCCTCAGCAATCCAGGTCAGCTGATCCGACACCACCATCAACGGCAGCATGCCGGTAATATCAGCCGCAGCCACCCGTAACACTTGTGCCTGCTTGAACTGGCGTAAGCGTTCCATCACCCCATCGGTATCATTCGGATCAACCTGTGCCAGTTGCTGCTGCAACGCCGCGCCCAGCTCTTGGCGGTTGAGTGGGCGGTAAAGCTGGCGGGTATCCAGCAAGGCATCCAACAAAATCGGGTGCTGGGTCAACTGCACCGTCACCCAAACACTGGCATGCACCAGCTTGACAAACTGCTCCAGCGCCCCTGGATGATCAGCCAGCATGGCGATATACCCGGAACGGCGGGCAATCGCATGGATGACCTTCAGGCTACGCTCCAAGGCCTGTGCGGGCTTGTCCTGTGTCGCACAAATCGCCAACAGGTCAGGCATCAGGCGATCAAGGCGGTTACGCGCCAGCTCAGTCAAGGCCTGGTATAAACGCCCTTCGCGCAAAACCTGCAACTGTTGCAGGCATTCACGGGCAGGCTCATAACCCCACGCCCCCAACAAGGCCACCGCCTGCTCATCCTCCATTTGCCCTTGCCAAGCATGCGCTAGCGCCTTGTGCTCCTGCTTTTCCTCATCCTCCACGGCAAACACCCGCTGGAAAATGGCACTAACCTGCTCCCGGTGCTGGTCGAGTACCTGCATAAACGCAGGCCAATCCACAAAGCCCAGCGAAGCAGCCAACGCCTGTTGTTGGTGCGGGTCGCCCGGCAAGGCATGCACCTGCTCATCTTTCCACATTTGCAGGCGGTTCTCTGTGCGACGCAAGAAATGGTAAGCCTGATGCAGGATCGCGCCATCCTCAGCCGTCAGCAGCTCATGCCGAGTCAACACCTCCAACGTTGCCAACAAGTTGCGCTGCTGCAACTCCTTCAAGCGTCCCCCGCGCATCAACTGGAACACCTGAGCCGTAAATTCGATTTCGCGGATCCCGCCCTTGCCCAGCTTCACATCCTGCTGCTTACCTTTACGCAAGGCCTCACGGTTGATCATCATCTTCATGTCGCGCAATTGCTCAATCGCGCCATAGTCGAGGTAACGCCGGTAAATAAACGGGCGCAACCGCTGCATCAGCTCATCACCCTCCACCGGGTTGCCCGCCATCACCCGCGCCTTGACCAGCGCATAACGCTCCCATTCCCGCCCATGCGTTTGGTAATAGTGCTCCATCGCATCGAAGGACAAGGCCAAAGCCCCGACCTCCCCAAACGGGCGCAGGCGCATATCCACGCGGTAGGCAAAGCCATCAGCGGTCACTTGCCCCAAGGTATTGATCAGCTTCTGCCCGACACGGGTGAAAAAGGTCTGGTTATCCAGACTGCGCCGCCCATCCGTTTCCCCGGCTTCCGGGAAGGTAAAAATCAGGTCAATATCGGAAGAAAAATTCAGCTCACGCCCGCCCAGTTTACCCATACCCAATACCAGCAGGCGCTGTTCGACACCCTCGCGGTTACGGGGTGTGCCATGCTTGGCCAGCAAGTTGGCATGCCACCAATCCAGCACCGCGCCAACCAGTGCATCCGCAAGGTCAGAGGTTGTACGCAGTGATTCGGTCAACTCTGCCAACCCGGACAAATCCCGCCACGCAATCCGCACAGTTTCCCGGTGACGGATTTGCCGCACCACTTGCAGCAACAGGGTTTCATCGGCAATGGCAGCAATTTCAGCCGCGACGGTTGCCAACAGCTCACCTTCCGCATAAGGCTGGCTATCCGCTAGCCCTGTCGCCCACTGCGGGAAGCGGCCTAACTGTTCTTGCAGATAAGGGCTGAATGGCAAAATCTGGGCAGCCAGCCCTTGGGAAGCAATCGGGAAAGCAAGGGCACTAGCGGGGATGGGCATTGGTCACATCCTTGTATTGGATCGTTTAAAATCGTTGGTTGTCGGGGGTAAGTATAACAAAAAGGCTGGCGACAACATCATCCGCATCACATCATTCAAGGAGGCTTGGGTCACTGGCAACATGGCCTTAAATGCTGTACAAGTTCTTGCAGCACTGCCAACAACCGACACAATACTGCCCATGCGTATCGAAATCGTTTCCAGCCTTGACCAAGTACCTGCCGCCGCATGGAATAGCCTCGTGCAGGATAATAACCCGTTTGTGCGCCATGAGTTCCTGGCAGCACTGGAGCATCATGGCTGTATTGGTGAGGCGTTTGGTTGGCTACCCCGCCATGTGCTGGCCTATCAGGATGGATGTCTGGTGGGCGCAATGCCGCTGTATGAGAAATACAATACCTACGGGGAATTTGTGTTTGACCATGCCTGGGCAGAGGCCTACAAGCGGCATGGCATGCGTTATTATCCCAAGCTGGTATCAGCCATCCCCTACACACCCGCCACCGGGCAACGCCTGTTGTCCTTGCCGGGGCTGGAGGCCAAGGTTTACCCGGCCTTACTCGGCACAGCCACCCACTTGGCTCAGGAATTGAAGTGCAGCAGCGTACACTGGCTATTCCCGCAGGCACAGGAGCAGGATTGGCTAGCTGGGCAAGGGCTGTTTGTCCGCCATGATTGCCAGTTCCAGTGGCGCAATTTCGGTTATCAGGATTTTGGGGATTTTCTGGACACCTTCAGCTCCAAAAAGCGCAAGAATGTGAAACAGGAACGGCGCAAGGTCAATGACGCGGGGGTGGAATTGCGGGTATTGGATGGACAGACTGCCACCGCTGCCGATTGGGAACAGTTTGCCTTTTTTTACCGCCATACGTTTGAAAGCAAATGGGGTACACCGACCCTGAATGAAGGTTTCTTCCGTGAAGTCGCCCAAGCCCTGCCTGACCAGATATTGCTGATTTTGGCAGACAAGGATAAGCAATGCATTGCCGGTTCCTTGATGTTCCGCAGCGATACCCGCCTGTACGGTCGGCATTGGGGGTGTACTGAGTATTTTGACAGCCTGCATTTTGAGGCCTGTTACTATCAGGGGATTGAATACTGCATCCAGCATGGCTTGCAGGTATTTGAGCCGGGTGCTCAGGGTGAGCACAAAGTCCCGCGTGGCTTTATCCCAACCCTGACCCGCTCCAGCCATTGGCTAGCCAGCGATGCATTCCATCAGGCAGTGCGGCAACATACCCTGCACGAACAACGCTCGGTCGCACACTACATGCAGGCGGTACGGGAGCACATGCCCTATCGGGAAGATTTCATCCGGGAACGGATTTTTCCAGACTGACAAAAAAGAGCCGGGCAAAACGCCCGGCTAACAGAGAGATCCCGGTTTCCCTGTAGCACTCAGGTGCTGGTTGGGATCTTTAACTTTTGCCCAACCCGAACCGTGCTTGAACTCATATTGTTCACACGTCGGATAGCGGCAGCAGGCACGCCATGCCGGTCAGCAATCACGGACAGGGAATCACCTGAGCGCACCACATAATGCCCACCCTCGCGGCTGGTGACATAGCTGCCACGGCTGCTGGATGGGTGGAAAGCCTGTTGGTAACCATGCACGCCCTTGAAAATGGCATCCGCCAACTGCTGTTGGTAGGCTTCGGTACGCAAGCGCCGCTCTTCAGCCGGGTTGCTCAGGAAGGCTGTTTCCACCAGCATGGATGGAATATCGGGTGCTTTCAACACCACAAACCCGGCACTTTCGACTTCAGTACGCAACGGGTTGCCGATCCGCCCCAACTCACGCAGGGTACGTTTCGCCAGCGCCAAACTCCGATCCATGGTCGCGTCCTGACTCAAATCCAGCAGGATGGAGGCAATCTTGTTGCTGCTGCCTGCCAGACGCACATCACCAACCCGCAACTCATACGAGTTTTCACTCTCCGCCAACAAGCGGGCAGCCTCACTGGATGCACCGGAGTCAGACAGGATATACACCGATGAGCCATGCAATTGTGAACGCTGGTTGGCATCCGCATGGACAGAAATAAACAGGTCAGCGTGGCTGTTGCGGGCAATATCAATGCGCTGGCGCAGGGGGACAAAGCTGTCATCACTCCGGGTCAAAACTGCCCGCA
The DNA here is from genome assembly GCA_964293005.1 of uncultured Thiothrix sp. GTDB lineage: Bacteria > Pseudomonadota > Gammaproteobacteria > Thiotrichales > Thiotrichaceae > Thiolinea. The sequence goes on along the minus strand of CAXYXW010000045.1, from coordinate 21,094 downwards.
TACCCGGTGCGGCATCAATGCGAGCCTTCAGCTTACGCGCTACCGCCAATACCACATCCTTTTCCCGTGTCCCCTGTGAGCCAATCGCTCCGGGGTCATGCCCACCATGACCGGGGTCAATGGCAACCACAAAGTTACCACGGGCAGAGGGTTGCGGTGCAGGCATTGGGGCAGGCTCAGTCAGCTCCTGGCTACTGGCCTTATCGACCGAAGGCTGCTCACGCCCACGGCGGGCGCTTCTGCCACTGCTGGCCTTATTCGTCAGCAACAAGGTCAGGACTTGCCCACCATCGGCGCTTTCCATATTGGACTCGACCGAAACAGCATTAGCCATATCCAGGACAACCCGTAGCGTCCCTTCAGGGCGGGAGGCATAACGGATAGCCGTCAGGGGCGGGCGGTCATGCCGACCCTGCTTAAGGTTGCCATCCAAACTGGTCTGGATAAGGTCAATGACTACACGGTCAGGTTGATCCAAAGTAAATACTTTGTATTTGACACGGGCGCTGAGCATCAAGGAGATGGTGAGGGCATCCTGGCTACCCGCCAACTTGGCTCCTGTCAGTTTGCCACTCGGAGCAGCCCACAACTGGCTGGTCAACAGGCTACTGCCCAACAGACCGGCTGCACCCAGTTTCAAGATGAAGTTTCGACGTGTTACGTTGCGATTTTGCATGATTATTTACCCAGCCAACACCCGAACCACCCCTGAGGATGGGCAGCCCGCCAACAACAATACGTTCCGGTATGCCCAAATACTAGCGCAGGTGCATTATTTTTCAAGTACTTTTTAATGAATAATATATAACTAACTGATAAAAATGGCTATTTTACTGAAACTGAAATCACCCGCCCCCCCTTGGAATGGGTGATCAATACATCCATATCCGCCGCCGGAATAACATTGCCCCCTTTTTCCGGCCACTCCAGCAAACACAAGGCATCAGGCCGCAGGTAATCGCGGATGCCCATATACTCCAACTCTTCTGGATCAGCCAAACGGTACAGGTCGAAATGGTAAATATCCCGCCCGCGCAAATGATAGGGCTCAACCAAGGTATAAGTTGGGCTTTTGACCGTGCCGGTATAACCAAGTTCCCTTAATAGACCACGTACCAGGGTGGTTTTTCCTGCGCCCAAATCACCCCGCAAGGTAACAACCCCTCCGCCCGGAAGCTGCTGTGCCAAGGCAGCACCAAAAGCCAGCATCGCAGCTTCGTCTGCAAGATAAATGGTGTCTGCAAGATAAACCGTTTGGGGCATCATCTGTGTTTGTCCGCTCATGGATTGACGACCCCGCACAGGTGGTCGATTACATCACCGGCAAGCAGGCCACGCTCACCGCCTTGTGCTGCCCGGTCAGCAGCCTGGGCATGCAGGTACACGCCAACACGAGCGGCCTGCCCCAACCCCAGCCCTTGTGCCAAGAGGCCGGTCAGAATACCGGTCAGGACATCGCCCATCCCTGCGGTTGCCATCCCCGGATTGCCCAAGGTACAAAACGCCACGCCATCCGCAGAGGCAACCAGTGTACCAGCCCCTTTCAAAACCACAACGCCACCGTATTGCTGTTGCAAACGCCTTGCCGCTGCCACCCGATCCCGTTCCACCTCAGCCGTCGTACCCGCCAACAAGCGGGCAGCTTCTGCGGGATGCGGGGTCAAAATCCACTGCCCGCGTTGGCAAGGCATACCCGCCAGCAGGTTGAGGCCATCCGCATCCACCACCATTGGCAAGCCGCTACCCAATACCGCCACCAACACAGCGCGTGACCACGCCGTTTGCCCAAGGCCAGGGCCAATACCCACCACCGTTTTACCTGCCCATACGCTGCGTAAGTCACCCGCCGATTCAATCGTCTGTACCATCAGCTCCGGGCGGGTCAGGTTTAACCAAGCGGCATGGGCGGGATGGGTTGCGACGGATACCAGACCACTGCCAGTACGCAAAGCCGCCTCACCTGCCAGCCGGATCGCCCCTGCCATCCCGGCATAGCCCCCCACCAGCAGGCTATGTCCAAAATGGCCTTTGTGTGCACAACGCGGACGCGGGGGCAAGGCGGCCTGCACCTCAGACAGGCCAATCACCTGCATATCCGTCGGTAAACGGGCATACACCGCTGCCGGGACATCCAGCCCCGCAAAACGCAAAACCCCAACGTATGTGCGTGCCTGCCCCGTCAACAAGCCCTGCTTCATGCCGATAAAGGTCACAGTCATATCCGCCTCAACCGCACACCCACAAGGCTGTCCGGTATCCGCCTGCAAGCCTGAAGGAATGTCGGCTGCCACCACGGGGGTGGATACTGCATTCATGGCCTTGACCACCGCCGCATAGTCGCCTTCCAGAGTACGGGTCAGACCCGTACCCAACAGGGCATCAACCAGCACATCAGCTACCGGCAGTGTGCCATTAAAGGCAAGCAGTTCCCCTCCACTTGCCAGATAATCCTGACAAGCCCGCGCCGCATCCCCCAGCAACCCGGCTGGATTTGCCACGCCAACAACCGCGACCTGCCAACCCTGTTCCCGTGCCAAACGTGCCACGATATAACCATCACCGCCATTATTGCCCGCCCCACAGACCACACACACTGACCGGGCAGCAGGCCACTGCTCCGTGATGGCGGCAAACAAGGCCTGCCCTGCCCGTTGCATCAGGGTATAAGCGGGAATGCCAAACGCCTGAATGGCAATACGATCCAGTTCACGCACCTGTGTACTGGTGTAGACTTGGATTTTATCCAGATGATTGTCGAGTGCCATGCCTGCTGTTTGTCCTGAAGTTGTCTGTCCTGAAAAGGCTGTATTACCCACCGATATTACCGCCAAAATCACCCAATGGGGAAAAGAACTCGGTTTCGACGCGGTTGGCATTAGCCAGCTTGACCTCAGTATTGCCGAACAACGCCTGCTCACCTGGCTGGATCAGGGTTATCACGGTGATATGCAGTGGATGCAGCAGCATGGCAGCAAACGCAGCCGTCCCGCTGAGCTGGTCGCGGGGACTTTATCAGTCATCAGTGTGCGTATGAACTACCTGCCACCGGACAGCGCTGATGCAATCATGGTGCTCAACCAGCCCGAGCTGGGGTATATCTCCCGTTATGCCTTGGGGCGCGATTACCACAAAGTCTTACGCCAGCGGCTGGAGCAACTGGCACAACGGATGCAATCCCATATCGGGCACTTTGGCTACCGTGTCTTTACCGATAGCGCTCCCGTTCTGGAAAAGCCCCTGGCTGCCAAGGCTGGGCTGGGCTGGATGGGCAAACACACCAATCTGCTGAGCCGGGAAGCAGGCTCATGGTTTTTCCTGGGTGAGATTTATACGGACTTGCCCTTGCCGGAAAACGGTGCGGTCACGGAGCATTGTGGGCAGTGCACGGCCTGCATCGACATTTGCCCGACCCAGGCGATTATCGCCCCCTACCTGCTGGATGCCCGCCGCTGCATTTCCTACCTGACGATTGAGCATGCAGGCAACATCCCGGTGGAATTGCGCCCCTTGCTTGGCAACCGCATTTATGGCTGTGATGACTGCCAATTAGTCTGCCCATGGAACCGCTTTGCCCAAACCTCGCCGGAAGCCGATTTTGCCGTGCGCCACCGGCTGGATAGCGCCCGCTTGCTGGAGTTGTTTGCATGGCGCGAAGCTGACTTCCTCGACAAACTGGCTGGCTCGCCCATCCGCCGGATCGGTTATCGGCGTTGGCTACGCAATATTGCCATTGCCTTGGGAAATGCCCCCAGCAACCCGGACATTATCCGCGCATTGAAAGAAAAACATGCGGCGCATAATGATGACCTGATCCACGAGCATATTGAATGGGCACTGCATCGGCAATATCGAGGCTTGAAGGATGTGTGATAACAAAACCCGGCATTACCACCTTTTATCGGCTAAAATACACCGAACTTCAGTTATAGGGGCTTCTGTATGACGCGCACAAACCACCGCACTTACGGTAGCTGGATTTTCGGCACAATCCTGCTGGTTTTTGTCTTCGCTGTTTTCTGGATTGCACCCGATACCTTGCCGTCTTTCAAACAACAGATTCTGGCCTTTTCGATGGCATTGCTGGCGGGATTGTTTGGCTTTTTCCTGACAGGAGATATGACGCTGGTAATGCAGCATAAGGAATCCAGCACCTCATTGAAAGCAGCGGGTGGGATTGCATTATTTGTATTGGTACTGGCGTGGTGGAATTCAGCGGCTGCGCCGGTAGTGGCGGATAAGGCACAGCCCAATGCTGCCCAACCCACTCCGGCAAGTGCAGCACCTCCCGCCCCAAAACCAGCAGAAGCAGGGCGCGACAGCAGTATTCATGCCAGCCAAGATGCCAAAATCAAGGCGGAAGGTGATGGCAAGGTGAATGTCATCACCGGCAATGGGCAGGTGGTGCAAGGCAAGCAAGCCTCTGGTGAATTGAAAGAACAGCCCGCCACGCCGACCGACTCCAGCATCAGCAGCGACGGCAATCTGGTGATCGAAGCCACGGGCAAAGGCAAAGTGAACGTCATTACGGGTAACGGACAAGTCCAGCAAGCGGAGTGAGCCATGAAACGTACTATTCTGATTGGCATCGTCACACTGTTGCTCAACCAATATCCCGTCTGGGCAGAAACGACCAATTCCAATAGCAATGGCGTGACGGTTGGCGGTAATTTCACTGCCAAAGTTGAAGATAACGGCTCCATCATTATCATGACGGGCGGACAAATCACCCAAATCATTGATAAGGAATCCGTTGAAAAACTAGGTGTTGCCAAATCGGCAGTGAGTAACTTCCTAAAAATTCTACAAGAACAGAATATTCCGCTGGAAGATTGGGATAAAAAACTGCGCGAAATCGCAGAAGACTACCAAAACCTGAAAGCGCAAACCAAGCGCATCCAGACCAACTCCCTCCAGGGCGAACAGCTTAAAGCCCAAGCGGAACAATCCATTGAGGATGGCGAATTCGACCAAGCCGAAAAACTGCTTAATGAAATCCATCAATTAAACATGCAGGCCGCCGCCCAGAACATCCTGTTCGCTGCCGAAGCCGATGCTGCCAACGGCGCACTTGCCGCCACTCGCTTGCAATACCAGAAATCCGGTGAATATTACGAGCGGGCGGCACAGGCAATGTCTGCCTTGGGTGAGGAACAGCATGCCAAATGGGGGGAATACTTGAATGGGGCGGGTAAGGCTTTTCAGGATGCTGGACAATATACGCAAGCCCTACCACTGTATGAAAAAGCCCTCGCCCTACGGGAAAAGCACTTGCCTGCTGATCACCCAGCTGTTGCCCTAAGCCTGAACAACCTTGCCGTGTTGTTCCAAGCGCAAGGCCAATATGACAAGGCGCAGCCGCTGTATAAACGCTCGCTAGGGATTATGGAAAAGGTGTTGGGCAAGGATCACCCGGCTGTTGCCACCAGCCTGAGCAACCTTGCCGGGTTCTATTATGCGCAAGGCCAATATGACAAGGCGCAGCCGCTGCTTGAGCGCTCGCTGGGGATTCGGGAAAAGGAGTTGGGCAAGGATCACCCGGATGTTGCCCAAAGCCTGAACAACCTTGCTGAGTTGTATCGGACGCAAGGCCAGTATGACAAGGTGCAGCCGTTGTATGAACGCTCGCTGGGAATTCGGGAAAAGGTGTTGGGCAAGGATCACCCGGATGTTGCCCAAAGCCTGAACAACCTTGCCGAGTTGTATCAGACGCAAGGCCAATACGACAAGGCGCAGCCGCCGTATGAACGCTCACTGGGGATTTTGGAAAAGGTATTGGGCAAGGGTCACCCGGCTGTTGCCACCAGCCTGAACAACCTTGCCGAGTTATATGGGGCGCAAGGCCAATATGACAAGGCGCAGCCGCTGCATGAAAGCTCGCTGGCGATTCGGGAAAAGGCGTTGGGCAAGGAGCACCCGGATGTTGCCCAAAGCCTGAACAACCTTGCCGCGTTGTACCGAGAGCAAGGCCAATATGACAAGGCGCAGCCGCTGTATGAACGCTCGCTGGGGATTTTGGAAACGGTGTTGGGCAAGGATCACCCGAATGTTGCCACCAGCCTCAACAACCTTGCCGAGTTGTACAAAGCGCAAGGCCAATATGACAAGGCGCAGCCGCTGTATGAACGCTCACTGGGGATTTTGGAAAAGGTGTTGGGCAAGGATCACCCCAGTACCAAAACCGTGCGGGAAAACTATGAGATATTGCTGGAAGAGATAAAGCAGGTGAAGAACTAGCCGCTGATTTTCTCAACGCAGTCCCTGTCGATAATTGGAAACTGCCTGCAATAATTTCGCATTAGGCTTGGGGGGATTCTCCAGCACATCGAAAAACCACGCTGTATCCGTGAACGACAGACGGATGCCTTTCTCTTGCTCAATCGCCTCGGTTTTTTCGGAAGTGTGCATGGTTGAATGCTCATATTTCGGTACTACGGATTGCACGATGCCCCCCATTTTAATGACCAATAACAATCTTCAACCTATCCGCCTCCGGCAGTTTTGTCAAACCGTCTGCAACCACAACCACGCTGGCACAATCCTGATGCGCTTACCATCCACTTCCAGCACGTCCTCGCGCTCTTGCGTAACCAGCACCGCCTCATCCAACCCGGTATAACGCATCCCTTCCAGCAAACCTTTGACCTCCCGCTCCAGCGTCCCCGGTGCGCGGATGTCCACGCTGACATTCACCAATTGCGCCGGACGCATGGCATTTTCCGGCACATAAAAATCCACTTCCTGCACCTGTTTGAAGTAATACACCTCGCGGCTTTGGCGGCGTAAATGCAGGAACACCAGATTTTCATACAACTTGCTGTAATCAGGTGACAGCGAAGTTTGCAACAGGGTTTTGAAGCCGTTATCCACCGCATAAATCTTGCGTGGGTGATGCTGTTCCTCACGTACCGAGTTGCGGAAAATCGGCACGCTGAACAAGGCATAGGCATCTTCCAGATACCCCAGGTATTGATACAGCGTATCCTTGCTGACTTTATGCCCCAAACTTTTGTACTCGTTGAACAGCTTGTTAAGGCTAACCAGCGTACCGATATTGCTCATCGCGTACTTGATCAGGTGACGCAGTAACACGGTATTTTTGATGTCGTAACGCTCGATCAAATCGCGGTAAACGATCAAATCCAGATAATCACGCCACGTCCGCTGCTGGATGTCGGCGGTTTCGCCAAAGGTTTCCGCAAACCCGCCCTGATGCAAATAGGTGTTGAACGCATGCTGGATATAACTGCGGCTGCGGGAGGAATTCAGGTTCACCTCAATCTGCTGGTAAGCCAAATATTCGCGGAAGGAAAACGGGAATATTTCATAGGTCAAAGTGCGCCCACGCAGGCTGGTGGCGATTTCCTGACTCAATAGCCGTGAGGATGAACCCGTCACAAACAGTTGCACATTCAGCGTATCGTGAACCCGCCGTACATAGCGCTCCCATTCAGGGATATTCTGGATTTCATCGAGAAACAGATAAACCTTTTCGTTGCGCTTATCCGGGTAGAGCGCGTAATAACCCTCCATCAAGCTGTCCAGATCGTGCAGTGCCAACGGGTACAGGCGGTCATCCTCAAAATTCAGGTAAACGAGGTTGCGCGGATCAACGCTGGCACGTAACTGGTTAATCAAGCCATGCAGCAAATAGGTTTTCCCACAACGGCGCACCCCGATTAAAGAAATGATCTTGCGGCTATCCAACGGAATGGTGTAGTCGCGGGCAACGGCTACCTTCGGCGGGGCTTCCTGAAAATCAGTGATGAATCGTTGGAACAAGGCTTGCATGGCTTTCCCTCTTGAAAAGGACAAGAAGCACTAATTATAGACTTTTTTAAAAGGAAAGATGCCGATTATCGTATCATCCAGCCATTCATCCCAATAATCAGTGCATAAAATATTTTTTTCTGCGAGTATAGGAAGCATACAAACCCAAACAAACCAAAACATCATGAAAGCCAAAATAACAAGACCGTTAAAGCGGCTGATACTGGCAATCTTGTCCGCTCACCTGCTGGCAGGTTGCTCAGGAATACAAAGCAATTCGCTCTACCAGAATTGGGAAAGGCAAGCTTACTCGGCTTACCGGATAGCTGCCCCCGTTCATAATGCAAGTGTACTGCCCTCATTGCTCCGCACGGTAGCCGTGCCCAGCAGACAAGTGGCAGCACAACGTGCTGTAGCCAGCACACCCGATTACCGTTATAACGACTACGGCAACCCGCCCGCTGCCCAGCCACTCATGAGGCCACAGCCGCCCTTGCCGGAGCCAGAACAGCAATACATTGCAGATTTTTATGGAATTTAAGTTTTTTCGTGGTTGTTAGCCCCTTGAGTCCTCGCGGACTCGGATTGACGCAAAGGTTCTAGCCCTTCCTTTGCGTTTTTTTAGCCAGACCGTTTGGTCTGGCTTTTTTCTTTTCTTGTCAGCCCGATCCGTTACAATACCGCCACTTGATGAATTGCTGGGGATAAAAAAATGGATATTGGAGCAATACGGCGTGAATATACCCAGGATGGCCTGACACGGGCGACCTTGGCTGCCGACCCGTTTACCCAATTCGAACATTGGTTTACGCAAGCCACCCACGGGCAAGTGACTGAAGTGAATGCCATGCAGTTGGCAACCGTATCCGCCCACGGCAAACCCACCTTGCGCACCGTCTTGCTCAAATCCTTCGACCGGCAAGGGTTTGTCTTTTTTACCAATTACCACAGCCAAAAAGCCCAGCAGATGGAAGCGAACCCACAGGTTGCTGCCCTGATCTTTTGGAAAGAGTTGGAGCGGCAAGTGGAAATTACCGGTCGGGCTGAAAAAATCTCCACCCTCGAATCCCTCAAGTATTTTTCCAGCCGCCCACGCGGTAGCCAATTGGGGGCGTGGGTATCTGCGCAAAGCTCCATTATCACCTCACGCAAGCTGCTCGAAATGAAGCTGGACGAGATGAAACGCAAGTTCAGTGCCGGAGAAATCCCCTTGCCTGACTTCTGGGGAGGTTTCCGCATCGTCCCAGATACGGTAGAGTTCTGGCAAGGTCGTCCGAACCGTCTGCATGACCGATTTGAATACCGTCGCCAAGATGACAGCCCGCTTTGGCAAATTGAGCGCTTGTCGCCCTAAGCGGCAATAGCAGGGGATAATAAGGGGAATTTCGCAAGATTTTTCGCCTTTGATGCGCTAAGCTGTTCCCTGTGTTTCTGTGTGTCAGCAGCATAAACCAAGTGAGAAACCTGTATGCGAGTTCATATCCTGCCAATCGTCCTGTTAGCATCCCTGCTGTCCGCTTGTGGCGGTGGCAATGGTGCAGCAGAGGGGAGTGATAAAGGCAGTAACGCGACCCCGCTGGGGATTAGCTATAATGTTGTGGAGTTTAAACGGCAAGGTGGCAGCAAATGCCTCGGCGATCCGGGGGTCAAAGCTGATGATGCCTTGTGCGCCACGGTAAAATTCACTTACCCGGAAATCAACTCGGCATCCAAACCGGAGCTGGCTAACACGCTCAATACCGTCATCCGCCAACAACTGCTGGATACCATCGAAGATGCAGAAGCCGGGCAGCCTGCCGCCAATGCACCGACCACCCTGGAATCATTCGCGGACGATTTCATCGAAGAATACAAACAAGACCCCAATACCTTCACCAGTTGGGAAATTGAACGCAGCATCCGGGTAGTACATAACACCAGTAAGCTGATCACCTTGTTGTTTGAAGAATTTGGCTTTACCGGTGGAGCACACCCCTTTAACGGCAGCCGCTTTTTGGTGCTGGATTTGGAAACCGGTAAGCAAGTGCAACTGGCTGACCTGATGACCCCCGGTTATGAGTCGGCCTTGAATGTCGAAGGCGAAAAGGCCTTCCGTGCTGCCCGCCAACTCCCGGAAGGCTCCAATCTGGAAGAGGAAGGTTTCACCTTTGAAAACAATACCTTCATCCTCAACAACAATAACTACGGGGTCAACAAGGACGGCCTGAGCTTTATCTTCAATAGCTATGAAGTCGCCCCCTATGTGATGGGGCCAACTGAATTTACCATCCCGTATGAAGATATTCGCCCCCTGATCCGGGTGGATGGTTTGCTCGGCAGCAAGGCCAACTGATGCGCCCCCTCACCGGCACTCAGGCAGACAGCCCCGATCTGCCCAGCGGTTTTGTGCGCCTCTCCCACTTCATCCCCGGTGTGGTGCTGGATATACGTTATCACGGCTCAGACAACTTCCTTGGCATGCCGGTGGCGGGTTACACCCAGCCAGAGGCTATCCTGAGCTTGCCTGCGGCACTTGCCCTGCAAAAAGTGCAAGCCGCCCTGCAAGCCTTCGGTTTTGGCCTGAAAATATTTGATGCTTACCGTCCCCAACAGGCCGTGGCACATTTCCTCCGCTGGGAGCATGAACCGGAAGACCCTGCCATTGCTGCCCGCTTCCACCCTGACTTCAGCAAGCAGGAGCTGTTTGCTCAAGGCTATATTGCCACCCGCTCCAGCCATACACGCGGCAGCACCGTTGACCTGACCCTGGTGGCAGATGGCAGCCACGGTCTGGAAGAGCTGGATATGGGGACTGAGTTCGACTTTTTTGGTCGCCAGTCTGCACCGGATTATACAGGCTTACCCCTCCAGCAACGCAGCAACCGCCTGCTGTTGCGGCAAATCATGGGGCAGTATGGTTTCCGGGGGTTTGGGCTGGAGTGGTGGCACTTCACCTTGGCGAATGAGCCATTCCCCAACCAATACTTCGACTTTCCCATCACCTGAAGCCCTGAAACCTGCGAAAAGGTTCGCTACCCATGAACTACGTGCGCGACCCCGAAAAGATTGAAGTCCAAGTCTGGGACAAAATCCGTGAGATGACCAACCTTGACCGCTTCACCCCGGATGAAAAACAGATTGTGCTGTATCTGGTGCGTTCCTGTGGGGAACCGGGATTGGCGGAACGGGTCAAGTTCAGCCCCAACGCGATTGACGCAGGCAAAAAAGCCATCAAGAAATATGCCTACATGCTCTATGATCACGAAACCATACGCGGCACACTGGATGAGAAATTGCTCTATCAGGAGCCATTGTGTTTCATCAACAAATCGGTGGTCATTTCCCAAGCCAAAAGCAAGAAGCAGACCCGTGCCATGACCGCGATTGATGTCTGGAAGCCCTACCTCAAAGGCAGCATTGCCATTTTTGGTTACTCCAGCACCGCGCTATGCCGCCTGATGGAGCTGATGAAAGAGGGTGAGGTAGAAAAACCTGCCTTGGTGGTGGCGATGCCCTCCGGCTTCATCAATACCGAACTGGGCAAGAATACCCTACAAGAAAGTTATGCTGACTTAGGCCTGGAGTACATCATGATTGAAGGCCGCTGGGGTGGCAGTATGTTTGCGGCTGCGGCAGTCAATGCCCTGCTCAGTATGCAGCAGGGCATTTATGTCTGAAGGGCTGCTTACAGCTTATCCAGATTGGCATAACCCAATACCAGCCATTTGCGCCCCGCTGAACGGAAATTCACTTCCACCCGCGCATGCGTCCCTGAGCCTTCCGCATTGGTAATGACCCCTTCACCAAACTTGGCATGGCTCACCCGCTGCCCAATGCTGTAACCACTTTCTGTTTTGCTACCGCGTGGTGGCGGTGCAGCATGGGTGGCAGAAGCTGTCGGGCGATAGCTTGTCTGGTAAGTTTTAACCTTAGGCCGTACTTCATTGATCAGCTCATCTGGCAACTCACGCAGGAAGCGTGAGGGTGGGCTGAAACGGGTTTGCCCATGCAACTGGCGCTGCTCGGCATAACTCAAGACCAATTGCTGCTCAGCACGGGTCAGACCAACGTAACAGAGGCGGCGTTCCTCTTCCAGCCTGCCCGGTTCATCCGCCGACATTTGGTGGGGAAACAACCCCTCTTCCAATCCCGCCAGAAACACCAGCGGGAACTCCAGCCCCTTGGCAGAATGCAGGGTCATCATCTGCACGCAATCCTCACCCGCATCCCCCTGGCCTTCACCCGCCTCCAGTGCAGCGTGGGCAAGAAAGGCCGATAGCTCATCCATTTCGGGCAACTCATCATTCTGCACCTGCTCATAACCGCGTGCGGCTGTCACCAGTTCATTGAGGTTATCCACCCGTGCCTGCCCGGTCTCACCCTTTTCCTTATGGCGGAAATGCTCTTTCAACTGCGACAGCGAAATGACCGCATCAACTTGTTCTGCCAGTGGCAAACGGGCGATTTCTGCCGCCATTTGCCGGATCAAGCCGATAAACTGCGCCAAGGCACTGGCGGCACGCGGGGTAAGCTCACCCGATTGTACCGTCTCTTCCGCCACTTCCCACAGGGGGCGGTTTTCGGTGCGGGCAATTTGCCGCAGGGTATCCACCGTGCGCTCACCAATCAGACGGGGTGGGTGGTTAACAATACGCTCAAAGGAGGCATCATCTGCCGGGTTGGTCGCAAGCCGCAAATAGGCTAACGCATCCTTGATCTCTGCCCGCTCGAAGAAACGCAGGCCACCATAGACCCGGTAAGGAATACGCTGCTCATTGAACACGCTTTCAAAAACACGCGACTGGGCATTGGAGCGGTACAGGATCGCCACCTCCTCGCGCCGGTTGCCGTGGTCAACCCATTGCTTGATACGCCCGGCAATATAACGGGCTTCGTCCAGTTCATTAAACGCCGCATACAAATCCAGCAGCGTGCCATCACTGCCATCTGTCCACAGGTTCTTGCCCAAACGCCCCCGGTTATTGTCAATCAGGGCATTAGCCGCTTTGAGGATATTGCCTGTCGAGCGGTAATTCTGCTCCAGGCGGATGGTTTCGCAGTCGGGATAATCGCGGGTAAAGTTGCGGATATTCTCAATCCTCGCCCCCCGCCAACCATAGATCGACTGGTCATCATCCCCCACCGCAAAAATCGGGTTTTGGCTACCCGCCAGCAAGCGCAACCACGCATACTGCAAGGCATTGGTATCCTGGAACTCATCCACCAGCACATGGCGGAACCGGTTACGGTAATGGGACTGCAACTCGGGGTTATCACGCAGCAACTCCAGGGAGCGCAACAACAACTCGGCAAAATCGACCACCCCATTCCGCTGGCATTGCTCTTCGTACAGGGTATACACGCGGATCAACTGCTGCTGCGCCGGGTCGCCACGGTCATCCAGATGCTGTGGGCGTGAACCGTCATCCTTACGGGCATTGATAAAGCCAGCCACTTGGCGCGGCGGCCAACGTGCCTCATCCATATCCAAAGCCTTAAGGATACGTTTGACCATGCGGATCTGGTCTTCCGAATCCAGAATCTGAAAAGTCTGCGGCAATCTGGCCTCCCGCCAGTGCATGCGCAGCAGGCGATGTGCCAAGCCGTGGAACGTCCCCACCCACAAGCCACCGACCGGCACATTGAGCAGCTCACGGATACGCCCGCGCATCTCATTGGCGGCCTTGTTGGTAAAGGTGACAGCGAGGATACTCAAGGGCGATACACCCTCAACTTCCAGCAGCCAAGCAATGCGGTGAACCAGCACACGGGTCTTACCGCTGCCCGCCCCCGCCAATACCAGCACAGGCTTCGGTGGAGAGGAAACAGCATCACGCTGCGGCTTGTTCAGGGGATTCAGTATTGGGGATATGTCCATGGGTGGATTGTACTGGTTTCTGGTTGCCTACAACACCTTACGCTCAAGCAAAAGTTTTAAGCCCGCCACCACTTCCTGCACCCGCTCCACTGACAACTTGCCAATTTTTTCGGTCAGATCATCTTTATTGACCGTATAGAGCTGGGTGATATTGACGACACTGGCTTTGGGTAAATTGGCTTCACCCTTTTTCAGCAAGACATTGCCAGGGGACTGTGCCCGCTTCAGGTTGGATGTCAGCGCACAAACAACGACTGTCTGGAGCAGGCTGGCATTAAAAACATCATTCTGAACCACCACATACGGATGCTGGTAGCCAGGTTCTGAGCCAGTCGGTTCACCCAAATCAACCCAATACACATCGCCTTGCCGAATCACCATGCATCAGCCCCGATAATACTGGCCTGCCTTTTCTTTAATTGTGCCTGCATGGGCGATTCATCCGCCTCCGCAGGGTCGGCTTGTGCCATATTAATTTGGGCTAACAGCTTGCGGTTCTTGTTCTTTTCAATGAATTCCTCCATTGCCATCACAAACAGTTTGCTGCGGGAGACATGCAGCTCTTCTGCCAAACGGTTGATGGCCTTAAACAACTCCTCTTGGACAGAAATCGCGGTTTTTACACTGGCAGTCATCATGACACCTGTAAGCTAGGGATACAGACTTAAATTATTGAAGCTAGTTATACCAATGTCAATACCAAAATCTATACCTTACTCAACCAACACACAATTCCCGCCACTCTCCCTCCTGCAAACCTGCAAGCACCCACTCACCCACCCGTTCGCGATGCAGGGCAAGCACATGGTTGCCCACGGCTGCCAGCATACGTTTGACCTGATGGTACTTGCCCTCATGGATCGTCAGGCGCACCTGCTGCTGGGGGAGGATTTCAACGTCGGTCGCCTGCACGGTTTGGGTTTCGCCATGCAGCAAGACACCAAGCATCAACTGTTGCGCAGCCTCGGCGGATAAGGGTTCTGCCAGGGTTGCCACATATGTTTTGGGTACATGGTGCTTGGGGGAAGTGATCCGGTGTGACCAATCCCCATCATTGGTGATGAGCAGCAAGCCCGTCGTGTCCTTATCCAGCCGCCCGACCACATGCAGGGTATGGCGGTGGGGATGGTTAACCAAATCCAATACGGTGCGGTGGGTGGGGTCTTCGGTGGCGCTGACCACTCCGGCAGGTTTGTGCAGCATCAGGTAAAGCTTGCCGGGCAGCGTAATCGGCTCCCCCTCCAAAGTCACACGGGCAGCAGAATCAAGGTGGCTGGCAGGTTTGATCATCGCCACGCCATCCACCTGCACTTGCCCCCAACGGATAAGCTTTTGCGCATCACTACGGGATCGGCCAGTAGCCTGACTGACAAACTGGTCAAGACGCATACGGTTCTGTTGCCTCGTCATTAAAAACGCCGCCCAATCTGCATGAATACCGTCGGATCATAGCCCTCTGTCTGCCCGACACCCACAAAGGCGGGGCCAATCCGGCTATCCATACCCACAAACAGCGAACCGGCCCGCAACAAGCTGCCCCAACCGATCTCCGAGCGCTCTTCCCATGTATTACCAAACTCCAATGAGCCACCCGCATAAAGCTTGGCGATTTTGGAAAAATCCGTCAGCTCATACATATACGTGCCACCCACAAAAGCGACATGGCTACCACGCAACTGATCACGGTTAAGGCCAGACAAACGCCCCACCCCGCCCAAGGTCAAATAACCGATATAGTTGGTATAATCATCAAACGTTGAACCCAATTCACCCTTCAGGGTCATTTGATGCCGCCCGTGGGTACTCACCACGCCCGCAGCCATTTGCAGGCGGTCATACTCCAAATCTGTCCCCAGTAATTTAAAGCCACGCTTATAATCGACATTCAACCAATGCCCCCGCTTGGGAAAATCTGCATCATCCAACGTATCAACCGAATAATTAAACTGCATCTCTGCCACATCCGTCGTCTCCTCCTCGGCATCAATAAGCCCGACTTTTATTTTGGTTCCCAAATGACGGTAAGCCAAACGAGCCTGTAATCCAGAATTCTGGCTGACATCACGCCCCCAACCGGCACTGACACCTGTTTCAGCCACCCGCGCCTCCACGAGCTTATCCTGACCATCATGAAAGGAAAGGTCTTGCCGGTCATGCCAGACATCGGCATTGATAAAGCTATTTTGCGCCACCCCCAAGGGCTGGCGCAGCCCGGAAGCAAGATGCTGCCGATTGCCTATCACCAGACTGTTATGCCACTCTCCACCCCACGCATTGATACCCTTGTAGGTATGGCGCACCCCGAATTGATAACCGCTATCCCCTTCAAAGTTATCCTCCAGTGTAAAACCAAACCGTAACCGGTTATTCCCCGTTGAGCGCTGGTAAGCCCGGATATGCAAGTTGTAATCCCCGGTGGCGGTCTTCTCCAAACTAAAATCCACCAGATCGAAATACCCCAAACTATGCACCCTGTCCAGACCACGCTGCAAAGCCACGGTATCCAGACGGTCGCCCGCTGCCATTCCCAGCTTGCTCAAAATTACCGAATCCGCGAGTCTGGATTCATTCTTCAAAATGACCTGGGCAATGCGGCCTGTAGGAGTGATAGCCGCGACGGTAGCAGGGGTTGGCTGCCCACCCTGAATGGCTGGCACAGGATGGCTCACCGGCGCTGGAGCCAAGGCTGCAATCTTCCTCAAGGCAGCCAATTGTTTGCGTGCTGCCGCCTCACCGATGGGAATGGTTTCCAAGGCTTGGTCAAAGGCCAGTGAACCAATTTTTTTCAGCTCCGGGATAATCGCCACATCCGGTGACTTTAATCCCTGCAATTGCGGCATGCTGTTCTGTGCAACCAGCAAGCGCATTGATTGGAGCGAAACCGCCAAGGCAGAATTGAGGGTTTCGCGCTTTTCAAAACGGTAAGGGATACCAACAACAATCACAATATCAGCGCCCATTTTCCGCGCCACATCAACCGGAATATTGTTGGATACGAACCCATCCACCAACAGGCGGTCGCCGATGCTAACCGGGGTGAACAAACCGGGGATCGACATACTGGCACGCACCGCCGTTGCCAAATTTCCCTTGCCCAGCACCACGGCCTCACCCGTTTCAATATCCGTGGCAACAGCCCGGAACGGGATGGGTAAGCGGTCAAAATCATCAATCTGGGATACACCATCCAGCAAGCGGCGTAACTCAAACATCAGCTTCTGCCCACTGACCAGACCATCCGGCAATTTCAGCGCCTTATCCTTGAAACCCACCTCAAAAGTATTAAAAAAACCCGTGTTTTCATGTTTCTGCTGGAAGCTTTGCAAATTGCGCGGCTGCCCGTCCTGAAACAAGGCAGGCCAGTCCAAGGTTTTCACGATCTTTTCCAGATCATCCGCCTTATAACCAGCAGCATACAAGCTGCCAATAATCGCCCCCATGCTGGTTCCGGCAATCACATCAATCGGGATGCCCTGCTCCTCCAGAACTTTCAACACCCCGACATGGGCAATCCCAGCCGCCCCCCCACCGCCCAAGACCAAACCAACCTTAAGGCGCTGCCCCCCATTTCCCTGGTTTCCAGCCTTTTCGCCTGCCGCCCATAGGGTCTGTGGCAACATCAGCAACACACAAGACACCAAAAGCCATTGCGCAAACTTGCCCATCATCTGCACCTAATCTGATTAAAAACGTCGCCCCACCTGCATAAACAGGCTGGAGTCATACCCCTCGGTTTGCCCAATACCAAAAAAGGCAGGGCCAATCGGACTTTCCATACCAATAAACAGGCTGCCGGACAGCAACAAACTCCCCCAGCCGACCTCAGAACGGTTCGTCCAGACATTGCCAAACTCCAAGGAGCCACCCGCGTAGACCTTGGCTATTTTGGAGAAATCGGTCAGCTCATACATATAAGCACCACTTGCCAAAGCTGCATGGTTGCCGCGCAACTGCTCATTGCCGAGGCCAGACAAGCGTCCAATCCCCCCCAAGGTCAGCTGTTCGGCTGGGTGCGTATCATTATCAAAGTTTGAACCCAGCTCACCCTTGAACAAAACCCGATGCTGGTCTTTGGTGTAAGCTACACCGGCAGCCAGCTTCAAGCGGTCATATTCCAAATCCGCCCCCAGCACCTGGAAACCACGGCTATAATGGGCACGGAGCCAATGCCCATGCCCCGGAAAGTCCGCATCATCCAAGGTATCCACGCCATAGCTCAACTGGGCTTCAGCAATCTGGAATGATTCACCGGGGAAACTGATCTGCCCCGTTTTTACATCCGGGATCAAATGGCGATAGGCAAGACTTGCCCTGACTTCCGCATCATTCCCGACATCACGCCCCCAACCTGCCTGCACCGCCGTTTCAGCCAAACGCACCTCAGCAACGCGATTGGCAGCCTCATACGCAAATAAATCCTGCCGGTCATGCCAAACCTGCAATTTGGCAAATGCATTCTGGTCGGTATTCAGGGGCTGGTGCAGTTCCGATTCCAGATGCAGGTTGTTACCAATGACCAGGCTATTACGCCACTCCCCACCGTTGCTCGTCACCCCTTTGTAAGCATGCCGCGCCCCTAACTGGTAACGGCTGTCACCTTCAAAATCATCTTCCAGCAAAAAACCAAACCGCAAGCGGTTATCGCCGGTTGAGCGCTGACGGGCAATCACTTTCAACTCATAATCACCCTGGGCATCAGGATCAAGGCTATAATCGACCAAATCGAAATACCCCAGACTATGCACATTCTCCAACCCCTGCTGCAACACAGCCGTATCCATCTGGTCGCCAGCCACAATACCCAACTTGCCCAGAATGACCTCATCCGCCAGCTTTGACTCATTTTGCAAGACCACCTTGGCAATCCGCCCTGTCGTCGGCACAGCATTTTCCGTGTTTCCTGCCTTGGCGGCCTGTTGCCCGGTAGCCAATGTCTTATTCGCAGGAGCCAATGCTGCAATTTTTTTCAGGGCTGCCAATTGTCCACGGGCAGCCGCCTCACCAATCGGGATGGTCTCCTGTACGCGGTCAAAGGCCAGGGAACCGATCTCTTTCAAGGCAGGCTCCAGTACGACATCCGGTGACTTCAGCCCCTTCAGTTGCGGCAAGCTGTTTTTGGCAGTGAGGAACTGCATGGCCTGAAATGAGACTGCCAGCACTGAATCAAGCTTGTCGCGCTTTTCAAAGTAGTAGGGGATACTGACAACGATCACGATGTCAGCGCCCATTTGCCGCGCCACATCAACCGGTACATTATTCGAGACAAAACCATCCACCAAAACGCGGTTGTCGATAGTGACAGGGGTAAACAAACCGGGAATCGACATGCTGGCACGCACCGCCGTTGCCAAATTACCTTTACGCAAGACCACCGCCTCACCCGTTTCAATATCGGTGGCAACCGCACGGAACGGGATTGGCAAACGGTCAAAATCATCGACCTGGGAAGCCCGCCCCAACAGACGGCGCAGTTCAAACATGAGCTTTTGCCCACTGACCAGACCTTCTGGCAGTTTCAATGAGCCATCTTTTACGCCGACTTCAAAGGTATTGAAAAACCCGGTGTTCTCACGCTTCTGCTGGAATGACTGCAAGCTGCGGGCTTGTCCATCCTGAAACAACTCTGGCCAATCCAGTGCCTTCACCACCTGCTCCAGCTCATCGGCTTTGTAGCCTGCCGCGTAGAGGCTGCCGACAATTGCGCCCATGCTGGTTCCAGCAATCACATCAATCGGGATACCTTGCTCCTCCAATACCTTCAATACCCCCACGTGGGCAATGCCCGCTGCCCCGCCACCGCCCAGCACCAGACCTATTTTGGGGCGCTGCCCCGCCTTGCCCGGTGCAGCCAACAGGGTTTGCGGTATCAGTGCCAACAGACAAAAAACCAGCAAAAGCCGTGCAAACATGCCCATGATCCTACCCTACGTGGTTGAAAATGAAGGATCAGTATAAGTGTCCTGACGAACTGAACTCAACTGACGGCAAATTGCTGTTACAATAAGCAATCTCGATCTATGCATAAATAACAATAAAGGTACAACCATGTCGCTGAAAGACTACTTGCGCACCCTTGCCACCCGCGATGGCTCCGACCTCTACCTGACGGCGGATGCCCCGCCTGCGGGCAAATTCCAAGGCTCACTCAAACCATTGGCACGCGAACGCCTTAGCCCGGAAGATGTACACAGAATGGCCTATGAACTGATGGATGCCGAACAGCAACGCCAGTTCGAGCATAAGCCAGAAATGAACCTGGCGATCAGTGAGGAGGGGATTGGGCGTTTCCGCGTCAATATTTTCAAGCAGCGCCATAAAGTAGCGATGGTGATCCGCAATATCAAGACCGAAATCCCGGATGCGGACAAGCTGGGGCTACCGGACATCCTCAAGCAAACCATTATGGACAAACGTGGCCTGATCCTGTTTGTCGGCGGCACAGGTTCCGGCAAGTCCACCTCGCTGGCAGCGCTGATCGACTACCGCAACCGCAATTCTGATGGGCATATCATTACCATCGAAGACCCGATTGAATACGTCCACCCCCACCGCAAGTCGATTGTCAGCCAGCGCGAAGTCGGTGTGGATACCGACAGCTACGAGGATGCGCTGAAAAATACCCTGCGCCAAGCCCCGGATGTGATCCTGATCGGGGAAATCCGTACCCGCGAAACCATGGAGCATGCCTTGGCCTTCGCAGAAACCGGGCATCTATGCCTTTCGACCCTGCACGCCAACAGCGCCAATCAAGCACTTGACCGTATTATCAACTTCTTCCCGGAGGAACGCCGCCACCAGTTGCTGATGGATTTGTCGCTCAACCTGCGGGCTTTCATTTCCCAGCGCCTGATCCCAACCGTCGATGGCAAACGCACTGCCGCCATTGAAATCCTGTTGGGCACGCCGATGGTGCGCGACCTGATCATGAAAGGCGATGTCGGGGCAATCAAGGAAATCATGGAGAAATCGGAAGAGCAAGGCATGCAAACCTTTGATAGCCACCTCTACCGCCTCTACCGTGAACGCAAGATTTCATTGGCAGAGGCCTTACGCAATGCCGACTCCGCCAGCAACCTGAAACTGCGCATCAACCTATCCGCCAATGAACGCCCACAAACAGCGCCCACGCCGCCTGCTCCGGTGACTGCCCCCATCGCCAGCAAACCCGTTGAACCCCCAACACCCAGCTTTATGAACTTGTCGCTGGAACCGAAGACGGAGGAGCAGGAAGAGATATTTTAAGCTGGCACAGCCGCGCCAAATGTGGCCTGTTGGATGTTCCCCCTCTCCAAAGCCTTTCCTCGCAAGGGGTGAGGGGGGGCATTCGGAGCAGGGTCAGGAATTAAACACGAATCCCGATCATCATCCCCCACACCGCAAGCTAGTACCCCATCATCTTTGATTTGTCGCCCCCTATGAGCCATGCTTACTGCCATGAAAACGGCAGGCGCATGGCATGGGCAAGAAATA
>CAXYXW010000044.1:0-29438 GCA_964293005.1 uncultured Thiothrix sp. | reverse complement strand
CAACGCTTGGCGTTGTCCGGCACGTTGGCTGGGTTTGCGCTGCAACCACGCATAGTAGCCACTGAGTGACACACCCAAACACGCACACATCCCGTCAATGGAATACCCGACCCGGTGATTTTTCATGTATTCGTACCGCGCTTGAGTTGTTGAGCGAAGTACGTCGCCGCATTTTTTAAGATCGACAACTCCTCCGCTTGCTGGGCGAGTTGACGTTTCAGGCGCACATTTTCGGCTGCCAAAGCCGCTTCACGGTCACTGACCGTTTTGGCGTGCTCACTGTCTTTACGCCAAGCGTACCGTTGTGATTCGTGCTGCTTGGCTGCTTTGGTTACGCCGATGGTTGCTGCCAACGTCAGGGCTTCGCCCTTGTATTCCTGGCTGTGCCGTATGTGGGTGGCTTTTTTGCCGGATGCTTTCGTCGTCGTGGTCATTCAAGTACCTCTCTGTCGAGGGGAGAATACCCGCTTTTAAGACTGTCCACTATTCGTGGGGTAGATCAGGGTGATGGCGGCCTTACGGGCAGCACACCCGAAAACCGACATCCAAGCGGACATTTCCACTATTACATTGCCAACGAAATGGCGAAAAGCCTTGATACCATCATTGACCCGGAAGACTGGCAACCCATCAAGGAAGCAACTGTCCCAGCGCTGGGGGCATGGTTACTGTTACTGGCGGGAAAAGCGCAACTAAATACACCAAACATCCACGCGGGCAGAAAAAAACGATGCCCGCCAAGAAGGATGACTCGGCAAAACCCCATGTCTCAACCGCAAGGGTACTCAGCCAGCGGAAGGGCAAGCACTCACCTTGAAAGGTATAGCTTATGTTTCCAAAAGTAAGTATCATAATTCCAGTACTAAATGCAGAGCAACATATTTTACTATTGCTTCATCATATAGAAAGTCAAACTTTTTCACCAAAAGAAATCATTATTATTGATTCAAGTGAAAATTATTTGGTGAAAAAAAATATTGATGAGCATAGTTTTAATATTCCAATTATATATCAAAAAGCTTTTTTTGCTTACCCTGGGCATGCTAGAAATATAGGTGTGAGTTTGTCAACATGTGAATGGATTGCTTTTTTGGATATAAGAACTTTACCAATATCAACTTGGCTGGAAACAAGTATGTCTTTAGCTACAAAAAAAAATGCTGAATATGTAAGTGGCGTAATGATTGCAAGCGCAAATACCACATTTAAGAGACTACTCAGGGCTACTACGTATGGCGGAAATATTATAAAAACGGTTCCTGGTGCACTTGTATTAAAAACAGCATTTAATAAAACCAATGGTTTTGCACCACATGTACGTGCGGGAGAAGATATAGACTGGGTTAACAAACTTAAGAAACACAATATAAAGATGATAAGTCATGAAACTCCAACCATTGTATATGACGGATTCCCCGAAACCTTTTCCAAAGCAATAAAAAAATGGGTAGTTTATTCTTTTGCCAATGCGAAAACAGAAATATATAAAGAAAGGAAATTTGCATACTTATTGTTAATATTAATATTTATTCTAATTTTTACTTACAATTGGAATGCTATATTTGCAAGTTGGAATTCAGATAGTGTTTATTTTGTGCCTAATATCACAAAAATATATCTTATTATCGTTTTTGTTATATATTTTATTTTCCGTGGCTTGCTCAAGCCATTATTAATCAGGGAAAAAATATCTTTTTTATTACCATGGCGTTGGATACTAGTTGGATTACTTGCGGTGTCTCTTGATGTGGTAAAAGCACCAGGTCTTATTTATGGAGCGTATTTGTTAATTAAAAAAAAATTGTCGTTTAACACTTAGTTGTCAATATAGATTACCGTGATGGCAGCGTAATTGTTTGATCCGACTCAGCAACTCCCGGATATCTCAAGAAACGCGGAAGCCCTGAAATTGTCGGAACGTCTTGGCTCATACGCGCCAACTTAAGCCCCTATCCCCCTGACTAAAAAATCCACCTGATCTACCCCACGAATAGTGGACAGTCTTAAAAGCGAGTATTCTCCCCCGACAGAGAGGTACTTAAATGACCACGACGAAAGCATCCGGCAAAAAAGCCACCTACATACGGCATAGCCCAGAATGACCTACCCCACGAATAGTGGACAGTCTTAAAAGCGGGTATTCTCCCCCCGACAGAGAGGTACTTGAATGACCACGACGAAGACATCCGGCAAAAAAGCCACGTACATACGGCACAGCCAAGAATACAAGGGCGAAGCCCTGAAGCTGGCAGCAGCCATCGGCGTAACCCAAGCTGCCAAGCAATTGGGTTTGCACGAATCACAACGGTACGCTTGGCGTAAAGACAGTGAGCACGCCAAAACGGTCAGTGACCGTGAAGCGGCTTTGGCAGCCGAAAATGTGCGCCTGAAACGTCAACTCGCCCAGCAAGCGGAGGAGTTGTCGATCTTAAAAAATGCGGCGACGTACCCTTCGGCAGGCTCAGGACAGGCTTCGCCCAGCAACTCAAGCTGATCTCCCCCATCAAAAGTGGACACCTCAAGAAGCGGGTGGTTGATAAAAATCTGCCTCAAAGTTTACCGGATTCCAGTAGTGGTTGGCAGAGTGTAACCGAAGCCGGTTGTAGTCAGTTTCGATGTATCCGAACACCGTTTGGCGTAGGGCTTCACGGGTGACAAAACGTTCACCGTGGATAGCTTCCACCTTCAGTGAATGGAAAAAGCTTTCAGCACACGCATTGTCATAGCAGTTGCCTTTGGCGCTCATGCTGCCCTGTAACTGGTATTGCTCCAGCAGTTGGCGATAAGCATGGGAGCAATATTGGCTGCCACGATCAGAATGCACGATCACCCCTTTGGGACGTTTGCGTTTAAAAACAGCCATTTGTAAGGCATCATACACGAGATCAGCGGTCATCCGTTCAGACATAGACCAGCCAATCACTTGGCGGGAGTAAAGGTCAAGAATAACTGCCAGGTAGAGCCAATCCGTGTCTGTCCACCGGTAGGTGATGTCACCGACCCACTTCTGATTCGGAGCTGTGGCACTAAAGTCCTGATTTAACAGGTTATCAAACACGGGTAAGTTGTGTTTGCTGTGGGTAGTGGCCTTGAACTTACGGGCGGCTTTGGCCACTAAACGTTGACGTTGCAAACTGGCAGCGACCGTTTTCAGGTTGTAGTGTTGTTGGTCATCCTGTTGGATTTGTTGCTGGATACGCTTCTCCGTAACGGCATTTGTGCCGTTCAAACAATGCCTTGACGCGGTTATCCAACGCTTGGCGTTGTCCGGCACGTTGGCTGGGTTTGCGCTGCAACCACGCATAGTAGCCACTGAGTGACACACCCAAACACGCACACATCCCGTCAATGGAATACCCGACCCGGTGATTTTTCATGTATTCGTACCGCGCTTGAGTTGTTGAGCGAAGTACGTCGCCGCATTTTTTAAGATCGACAACTCCTCCGCTTGCTGGGCGAGTTGACGTTTCAGGCGCACATTTTCGGCTGCCAAAGCCGCTTCACGGTCACTGACCGTTTTGGCGTGCTCACTGTCTTTACGCCAAGCGTACCGTTGTGATTCGTGCAAACCCAATTGCTTGGCAGCTTGGGTTACGCCGATGGCTGCTGCCAGCTTCAGGGCTTCGCCCTTGTATTCTTGGCTGTGCCGTATGTACGTGGCTTTTTTGCCAGATGTCTTCGTCGTGGTCATTCAAGTACCTCTCTGTCGGGGGAGAATACCCGCTTTTAAGACTGTCCACTATTCGTGGGGTAGATCAAGCGCGGTACTAATACATGAAAAATCATCGGGTCGGGTATTCTATTGATGGGATGTCTGCGTGTTTGGGTGTGTCACGCAGTGGCTGCTATGCGTGGTTGCAGCGCAAACCCAGCCAACGTGCCGGACAACGCCAAGCGTTGGATAACCGCGTCAAGGCATTGTTTGAACGGCACAAATGCCGTTACGGAGAAGCGTATCCAGCAACAAATCCAACAGGATGACCAACAACACTACAACCTGAAAACGGTCGCTGCCAGTTTGCAACGTCAACGTTTAGTGGCCAAAGCCGCCCGTAAGTTCAAGGCCACTACCCACAGCAAACACAACTTACCCGTGTTTGATAACCTGTTAAATCAGGACTTTAGTGCCACAGCTCCGAATCAGAAGTGGGTCGGTGACATCACCTACCGGTGGACAGACACGGATTGGCTCTACCTGGCAGTCATTCTTGACCTTTATTCACGCCAAGTCGTTGGCTGGTCTATGTCCGAACGGATGACCGCTGATCTTGCGTGTGATGCCTTGCAAATGGCTGTTTTCAAACGCAAACGTCCCAAAGGGGTGACCGTGCATTCCGACCGTGGCAGCCAATATTGCCCCCATGCTTATCGCGAACTGCTGGGGCAACATCAGTTACAGGGCAGCATAGTGCCAAAGGCAACTGCTATGACAATGCGTGTGCTGAAAGCTTTTTCCATTCACTGAAGGTGGAAGCTATCCACGGTGAACGTTTTGTCACCCGTGAAGCCCTACGCCAAACGGTGTTCGGATACATCGAAACTGACTACAACCGGCTTCGGTTACACTCTGCCAACCACTACTGGAATCCGGTAAACTTTGAGGCAGATTTTTATCAACCACCCGCTTCTTGAGGTGTCCACTTTTGATGGGGGAGATCAGTACTGATGTTTTCAAACTCAGCGCTCGTCTTTATAGTTAGTGAGCGAACGGGGACGTATGTACCCAATCTGTGAAATGTTTTTCAACTGGTCATTGATGGCCTCAATGATTCCCCGTTTTCTATTCTCTGCCCTGCCAATGATGTCGCCAAGTCTTTGGAAAAGTAGCCACGGTCGCCAAAGACCTTGCCCATACAATAAGCCCTCAGTAAAAACCTTGCCCACACAATAAGCCCTCAGTAAAGTAGGGACAGGTTTGCGGTCATCGGTGTTACTGGGGGGTGGACAAACGACAAATCCGCATCACAACATCATCCCGTCAAGCACTATCCCCTGAGCCAAGCCAGGGGATAGCCAGCATCCATTACCCCACGCTCACACCATCCCCGCACTCAAACAGGGCAAAGCCATTGCCCCCCAGCTTCAGGGTTGTACCCTGCAACGCTGCTGCACCCAGCAGGATAGGTGTTTTTACGTCCTGAACCTGTACCGTTTGGGCAGCAGGGGAAAGGTTAAAGACGCACAGCACTTTCCCACCACGACTAAAAGCCAGGACAGGTTCAAACGTATCGAAAAACACGGTGCGCCCGGTACGCAACACCGCCAACTCGCGGCGCAGTTGCAGCATCTGCCGGTAGAACTCAAGGACAGAACCTTCCTTGCCCAATTGCCCCGCTGCATGTTGCCCCACTTGTGCGGCTTTCACCGGCAACCACGGTTTCGCAGTGCTGAAACCGGCATTCACCTGGCTAGCATCCCACGTCATCGGGGTGCGGCAACCATCACGCCCCTTATTCTCAGGCCAGAAACGGATGCCTTGCGGGTCAGTCAGCTCATGGTATTCGAGGTCGGTTTCCGTTTGCCCCAGCTCCTCGCCCTGGTACATGCAAACTGAACCCTCCAGGGACAACAACAAGGCGGCGGCTTGCTTGGCGAGTGCTTCGCGGTTCGTACCGTGCTCAGCCCAACGGCTGGCATGGCGGATCACATCATGGTTGGAAAACGCCCAGCAAGGCCAGCCGCGTGGTGCGCCGCTAAAGAAATCCTCAATCTGCTTACAGAAATGCGCTGCACTGAAGGGCTTGCTGAGCATTTCAAAGGAATAACACATGTGCAGGCGCTTGCCAGTCGTGTATTCACCCATCATCTGGATCGGGTGATGGGACTCACCCATTTCCCCCACCATGGTGCGCCCATCAAACTCATCCAGCAGCGCCCGCATCCGCTCCAAAAACGCCAGATTTTCTGGCTGGTTCTTGGAGAAAATATGGTATTGCATGTCGTAAGGGTTCCAGTCACGGCGGGTTTTCTTGCGGAAATCAGCCGGATCATCCCGCAGCAGCTTGTCATGGAAGTAGAAATTGACGGTATCCAGGCGGAAACCATCCACGCCCCGCTCCAACCAGAAACGCATGGTCGATAACAGCCAATCCTGCACCTCCGGGTTATGGAAGTTGAAATCAGGCTGTTCAACCAAAAAGTTATGGAAATAATACTGCTGGCGGCGGGCTTCCCATTGCCATGCCCCTCCCCCAAAAATGGCAATCCAGTTATTGGGCGGGCTGCCATCGTGCTTGGGGTCAGCCCACACATACCAATCCGCCTTGGGATTGTCGCGGCTCATGCGGCTTTCCTGAAAAAACGGATGCTGGTTGCTGGAGTGGGACAACACCTGATCAATAATTACCTTCAACCCCAGCTCATGGGCGCGGGCAATCATGGCATCGAAATCAGCCAAAGTGCCAAAACGGGGGTCAATATCGGTATAATGGGCAACATCGTAGCCCATGTCTGCCATCGGCGAGGTGAAAATGGGCGATAACCAGATGGCATCCACGCCCAGATTGGCAATATAAGGCAAGCGCTCGGTGATCCCCTTCAGGTCGCCGATGCCATCCCCGTTAGCATCCTGATAAGAACGCGGATAAATCTGATAAGTTACGGCTCCACGCCACCATTCGCTCATGACTCACTCCATTGGAAACATTGGTTTTCATACGACATTTCCATACTATAATGGATTGGATCAGGCGTTTCAAAACGTTTTGGAAAAATCCGAAACGTTTTGGAATAAATCATTGATTGCCAAAAGCCATGATAGAAACCATCATACCGCCGACATCCGCTACCCGACGACCCGTGATACCATGACCACCCTGAAAGACATCAGCAAAGCCCTCAACCTCTCGGTCACAACCGTTAGCCGCGCCTTGAATGGTTTCCCTGAGGTGAACGAACAAACACGGGAATTGGTCATGCAGGCCGCCAGGGAGATGAATTACCAGCCAAACCAGTTTGCCCGCAAGCTGGTCACAGGGCAATCAGGGATGGTGGGCATCGTCCAGCAGGCATCGCCTGAACTGTCTTCCAACCCATGCTTTATTGAAGTCATCACTGGCATATCCCAGCACCTGTCCACGTACAACAAGCACTTTATCCTGCATGTCAGCACCGGCTCCGACGTGA
The DNA here is from genome assembly GCA_964293005.1 of uncultured Thiothrix sp. GTDB lineage: Bacteria > Pseudomonadota > Gammaproteobacteria > Thiotrichales > Thiotrichaceae > Thiolinea. The sequence goes on along the minus strand of CAXYXW010000044.1, from coordinate 22,313 downwards.
TGACCACCTACCAGCAACTGGTTGCCCGCCGCATCCTTGATGGCTTTATCCTCACCGAACCTGCCCGCCATGACCCACGCATTGCCCTGCTGCTGGACAAGGACATCCCCTTTGTGGTGCATGGGCGCAGCCCAGAGCGGGAAGACTACCCGTATTTCGACATCGACAACTATCAGGTCGGTTGTGAACTGACGCAGCACCTGCTTGACCTTGGGCACAAACGCATTGCCTTTATCAATGGTCCAGCCCAGTTGGGGTTTGCTTCAGAGCGCTACCGGGGATTCACCGACGTGCTGGCAGCACACGGCTTATCCGCAAACCCAGCCCTTGTCCACCACGGCCTGATGCTGGAGTCCGTTGGTTTCCAGGCCGCCCAAACCATGCTGGAACGCTCCCTCACCGAGAGACCAACGGCATTCATTTGCTCAAACACCCTGTTGGTCACAGGTTTGATGTCAGCTTTGGAGCAAGCCGGGTTGAGCGTACCCCACGACGTGTCCGTCGTCGCCCACGATGACAAAATCACTGGCTGGCGCAGGCTGCCAGAGACCTTGACCGCGACCCTCTCTCCGCTCAGTGATGCCTCCCAGCCACTGGCAGAAATTCTGGTGAAGCGTATTGCTGGTGAACCGCTGGAGGCACTGCAACGGGTGGTACGTGCGCCCTTGCTGATTAAGGGGACGAGTGCACCGCCAGCCCCAACCTCATGACACCATCCAGTGGTTGGCGAGTGGGCTTGGTACAATTATTGCTTTAGTTTTCCAGTACATCCAGAAAATAATGACTTGAGGGAATGTCATGACCACGCACGCAAACCGCCCCCTTGCCGACTTGTTGGCTGAGTTAGCCGCCCTGCTTGCCCAACAATCATCCGGTACATTTTTTGTTGCCACCGACCTGAACGCATCCTGCCGTTTTGCGATCACCACTGGCAAAATCACGCATTGCACACATGGGCGTAACCAAGGTCTGGCAGCCATACAGAGCTTCTTGCTCACACAGAGCGGCTCATGCTCATTTTCAGAACAACACTTACCTTACCGAACCAGTGCAGGGGTCGAACATGAGGCCTGTATCGCCCTGTTGGGGATAATGCCAACCTCCCAAGCACCAGAACCTGCCCCTGTTGTTGCAGCAGATTTGCCAGCCAGCGCCAGCCTCCCTCCAAAACCAGCCAGCGCCATCAACAACCGCTTCTACCGGGGCGGATATATGGAAGCCACTGAGCAGCCATAAGCCCACCCAATCACCCCATACCGACCGGAGCCGCATTATCCCAGACCAGTGACCCGCCCCCACACAGCGGTTTCACATACACTTGGTATGCACGGAATGGCATTTACCAAGAAAAGGATTTCAACTTATGCAAACGAATGGAATCAATCCCGTTACGCGGGCTTCTGACCTCGCGTCGGCGACGGCTCCCATCGCCCCACCCAGCAGTGATAACGTCCAGGCCTTCAATAGTATCATGCAAGGACAAGGGACAGCCGGGGCAGACAGTTGCACGGCATGTGGGGACAAATCACCAAAGGCAGGCGGCAAGGAAGCTGCCAGTGGGCAAAGCATGGAGCAATTGACCAGCATGCTGCAACAACTGATCCAGCAATTGCTGGCCTTGTTGAAAGGCGGCGCTGAAGGGGCAGGCGGGGCATCAGGCAAGACCCACGGCGGCAGCTCGGTGGGTGAAGGCGGTGGGGTGAAATCTGTGGAAGGGACAGGTACGGGCGGTAGTGCAGGCAGCAGCGAGTTGATCCCGCCCCCCACCGAACACCTCCAGACTTTAAACCTGGGTGGCAAGCAAGTCACTGTCGGCGGGGATGGCAGCAGCAGTGCGGCTGAAGTGGCGGCTACCGCAGGCAATATTCAGAACCTGTACGACAATAGCCCTTCATTCCGCAATATGATCGACAGTTCATCTGACCCCTCCTTTGATGTGACCGTCGGCAAACGGCCTGACAATACCAGTTGGGGTAATACGCAAGGCCGGGTTTTCATGAACCTGAACAATGTCGCCCCCACCAATTCAGACCAGTTCCAATCACTGCTCGGGCATGAATTTGCCCATGCATCCATCGACCTCGGACATGGCAGCAGTATGGAAAAAATGCAGGATGCCGTCGCGCAGGAAGCCTGACACGCAGCCCCTGCCCTGCTTGGGTCAGGCTGCCTGACGGCCTTGACCCCTAATCCCTGCCCACAGACCACCTAGCAAAATACTTGCTAACCCTCAAAAAGAGTTATTTAAAAAACAGCTTATTACAGCCGATTCTTTAGACATGTGTAAAACTGTGTAAAGCTGGCTGTCTTCCTGAGTACCCTACCTATACTCTGTACGTCACTCATGACATTCAATTAAAAAAAGGAACATGAACATGCAAGTCAATGGAATCAAATCCGGCTCCCAAGCCGCTGACGCAGGCGCAATGGCGGCAGCTTCTTCCCCGGCATCCAGCAGCAGTGTGCAGGCATTCAACAATGGCATGCAGGGCTTGTCCGGTGTCGGCAGCAGCCAGGGCAGCAATAGCCAAGGCAGTGGCAGCAGCTCAAACAGCGGCTCCAGCCTTGAGCAACTGACCAGTATGTTGTCCCAACTGATGCAACAACTGGTTGCCCTCCTGCAAGGCGGTGATGCGGAAGGCTCCCAAGGCCAGGGACAAAGCCAAGGGGGTGGTCATGGCGGTCAAGGTCAGGCTCAGGGCGCTGAAGGCTGCGGCGGCGGCAAGGGTCGTGGGCAACAACAAGCTGAAGCGGCTGGCTAATCCGGCTACGACACTAGCGGGCGGTGTGTGCACCTGCTGCACCGCCCGGCTTCCTTATCCTACCCCGCTATCTGATATAAATTTGTCTGTGTAAAAAAGTGTAAAAACGCTTTCCAATCCCGCTGTGGCTCTTGATGATACTGCCTGTAGTAACATTCCCTGCAACAATATAAGGATATAGCCATGAATACCAACCTACTGCGCCCTTGGGCAACCCCTTTGACCATCGGGGCATTTCTCCTGATGGCAACGACCGGAATTTTAATGTTTTTCCATATCGAGCTGGGGCTGGCAAAGGTCGCCCACGAATGGTTAAGCTGGATCATGCTATCCGCTGTCGGCGTGCATATTGTGCTCAACTGGCGGGCGTTTAGCCGTTATTTCACCCAAAAGGTAGCTGTAGCAGTGGTCGCCCTGTTTGTTGTCCTGACACTGACAGCCTTGTTGATTCCCAATGACAAACAAGGCCGACCCGGCCCGATGCGGGCTGTGGAGGTGCTGCTGGATGCGCCGCTGGACAAACTGGCAGGCATCACCGGCAAAAGCTGGGCAGACTTGCAGACACAACTGGCAAGCCAAGGCTTGCCCACTGATGACCCCACCACGTCCCTGCGCCAATTGGCAAGCACCCGGCAACGTAACCCGATGGATGTATTGGGTAATGCCCTCAAATAAGCCGTAATGACAGGAAACAGGTATCCGATTGGGCACACTCCTATTGGTCGATGATGACCTTGAACTCAGCACGCTGTTAAAGGAATACCTAGTGCAGGAAGGCTTCCAGGTACATACCGCCAAGGATGGCGAAACCGCCGTGGCTGAAACCCTCCGGCATGACTATGCACTGGTGGTACTGGATGTGATGATGCCCGGTATGGGTGGGATTGAGGCGTTCCGGCAAATCCGCCAGCATAGCCAGGTTCCTGTGTTGATGCTGACCGCTCGCGGTGATGATATTGACCGGATTTTAGGGCTGGAAATGGGGGCTGATGATTATGTCCCCAAGCCTTGCCTGCCGCGTGAGTTGGTGGCGCGTATCCGGGCGATCCTGCGCCGTGCCGGGAATCAGGTCTTGCCCCACGCCCCCCTGCAAGCCGGTGGCTTGTTGCTGTGGGCTGAAAAGCGCCAAGCCACCTGGCAAGGCCAAGCCCTGGAGCTGACCGGTACAGAATTCAACCTGTTACATGTATTGGCACAGCAGGCCGGTAAGGTCGTCAGCAAAACCGACCTGTCCGAACAAGGTTTAGGGCGTGCCCTCACCCGTTATGACCGCAGCATTGATGTGCACATGAGCAGTATCCGCCACAAACTGGGGCAACTGCCGGATGGGCGCTCATGCATCCAGACGGTGCGTGGGGTCGGCTACCAACTGGTATGGGAGTAAACATGGGTAGGCTGTTCTGGAAAATTCTCCTGACCTTCTGGATGACACTCCTCATCACGGCCTTATTGGTCGGTGGGGGTTTTTGGTTACTGCACCAAGCACCGCCACCCCATACCCATAGCAGCGCATCAAAGGACATGCATGCGATGCCCCCAGCAGAATTCCGGGGTAAGCCGCCCCGCCGCCAACACATCGACCCCCTGTGGTTGCTGGTCAGTGCGGGCTTGCTGCTAAGCTTTATCTCCAGCTTCCTGCTGGCCTGGTACTTCGTCAAACCGGTTCGCAGCCTGCACAATGCATTCCATGCGCTGGCACAAGGCAATCTGGGGGAACGGGTTTCCGCGTCGATTGGCTCCCGCCGCGATGAGATTGCTGACCTTGGGCGTGATTTCGACCACATGGCTAGCCAATTGCAAAACCTGATGGCCTCGCAACGCCGCCTCCTGCATGATGTGTCCCACGAATTGCGCTCACCGCTGGCACGCTTGCAAGCCAGTGTCGGCCTTGCCCGCCAACGACCGGAACGGGTTGCCGACAGCCTCGACCGCATTGAACAGGAAACCGCCCGGCTGGACAAACTGGTGGGTGAGGTGCTTACCCTGTCACGGCTGGAAGCTGGCGTTCCCCATACCACCGATGAGTATCTGGATGTGCTGGAATTATTGGATACCGTGCTGGATGCTGCCCGCTTTGAAGCCAGCACCCTGAACCGCGAAGTCCATTTTGAAAGCCACGGATCGGGCAATACCGTCATCCAAGGGCATGGCGAACTGCTTTACCGGGCACTGGAAAATGTTGTGCGCAATGCAATCTACCACACCCCACCGGATAGCGCTGTTGCCCTGACTGCGACCGTCGATACGGCAGATGCCTTGCTGCATATTGTGGTGGATGACCAAGGTTCTGGTGTGCCTGATGCCGAATTGGGGCTGATTTTTGAACCCTTCCGGCGCAGCAGCCTGACCCGGATCAATGGCAATGGCTACGGTCTGGGCTTGGCGATTGCCCGTCGCGCCATCGAATCGCACGGCGGGACGATCAAGGCCAGCAACCGTCCACAAGGTGGCTTGCGCATCAAGATTGTGTTGCCGCTGCAAACTGACCCAGCCAACCCCAACATAACCGCAGGATAAAGGCAGCCCCTCAGATACACCACCAGGCACAAGACCTCATTGCCAATATTATTGGTTTACGCCATGCCGCTGATCCATTAAAGTGCATACCCTAAATTCATACCCTTGTCATCATGGAGCCTATCATGGGTCAAAACTACTTCAATACCCTGCCACTGCGGGTACAACTGGAAGAACTCGGCAAATGCCGTTTCATGGAGCAATCCGAATTTGCGGATGGTGTCGAATATATCCGTAACAAGAAAATCGTCATTATCGGCTGTGGCGCACAAGGTTTGAACCAAGGCTTGAACATGCGTGACAGCGGCCTGAATGTCAGTTATGCACTGCGGGCAGCCGCGATTGCCGAAAAGCGTAAATCCTGGAAAAACGCCTCTGAAAACGGCTTCACGGTCGGCACGTATGAACAGCTATTGCCGGATGCCGATATTGTCATGAACCTGACCCCAGACAAGCAGCATACTTCCGTCATCAACGCCATCATGCCGCTGATGAAAAAAGGCGCTTGCCTGGACTATGCACATGGCTTCAACCTGGTTGAGGAAGGCATGCAAATCCGCAAGGACATCACCGTGGTACTGATGTGCCCAAAATGCCCCGGCTCTGAAGTCCGTGCCGAATACGTGCGTGGTTTTGGTGTACCCACCCTGATTGCTGTCCACCGTGAAAACGACCCGAATGGTGATGGCCTGAAAATCGCCAAGGCATTGGCTTCCGCGACTGGCGGCGACCGTGCAGGCGTGCTGGAATCCTCCCCGATTGCCGAAGTCAAATCCGACCTGATGGGCGAACAGACCATCCTGTGCGGTATGCTGCAAACCGGTTCCATCCTGTGCTTCGACAAAATGGTTGAGGAAGGGATTGACCCGGCTTATGCCGCCAAACTGGTGCAATACGGCTGGGAAACTGTCACCGAAGCGCTCAAGCACGGTGGTATCACCAACATGATGGATCGCCTCAGCAACCCGGCAAAAATCCGCGCATTTGAGCTGTCTGAAGAGCTGAAAGGCATTATGCGCCCGCTGTTCCAGAAGCATCAGGACGACATTATGTCCGGTGCATTCTCCTCCGGCATGATGGCTGACTGGGCAAACGACGACTACGACCTGCACCGCTGGCGGGCAGCAACGGCTGAAACAGCCTTTGAAAAACAGCCGATCACCGATGCTGCCATCAGTGAGCAGGAGTATTTCGACAAGGGTATCCTGATGGTTGCCATGGTACGGGCAGGCGTTGAGCTGGCTTATGAAACCATGGTCGAAGCCGGTATCGTTGAAGAATCAGCCTACTACGAGTCCTTGCATGAGACTCCGCTGATTGCCAATACCATCGCCCGCAAGAAGCTGTATGAAATGAACGTGGTCATTTCCGATACGGCTGAATACGGCTGCTACCTGTTTGACCAAGCTGCCCGCCCCTTGCTGGCTGACTTCATGAAGGGCATCAAGAGTGATGTCATCGGCAAAGGCTTGACCGTGAAAGACAACGGTGTGGATAACCGCCAGTTGGTACACATCAATGACGAAATCCGCAACCACTCGGTTGAAATCGTCGGCGAAGAGCTGCGCTCTTACATGACCGCCATGAAGAAAATCGTCTAAGGGATATTCCCACAATATCACCATCCCCTTTGCCATTTTGGTAAGGGGGATTGGCTACCGCAAAAAGCCGTGCTCTGCCAAAAAAGCTTCGGTAATCCCGCCAGGGCTTGCAATCGCGGCCTTATCCCCCAGCATCAAACGCTCCAGATAACGGGCAATCACATCCACTTCCAGATTCACCGCCGAACCCGCCCGGTAGCTGTCCATAATGGTTTCCTGCAAGGTCTGCGGGATAATATTCAGCTCGAAAAATGCCCCCTCCACCTTATTTACGGTCAGGCTGGTTCCATCGACACAAATTGAGCCTTTGGTGGCAATGTACTTCACCAAGTGGTCAGGTGCACGCAGGCGGAAGCGTACTGACCGCGCATCATCATGGCGGCTAATAACCTCACCCAAACCATCAACATGCCCGCTGACCAAATGCCCACCCAAACGGGTACTGAGGGTCAAGGCCTTTTCCAGGTTCACCCGCGAACCCTGCCCCAGATGCCCCAGACTGGTCAGTGACAAAGTTTCCCGCGAGACATCCGCCGCAAAACTGTTGCCATCCAGCACGACCGCAGTCAGGCAAACCCCATTGACTGCGATGCTATCGCCCAATTGCACATCTGCCATCCCCAACTTGCCGGTCGCAACCGTCAGGCGCAGGTCCCCCCCGACAGCTTGCAGGGTATGAACCGTACCAACAGACTGGATAATTCCTGTGAACATTCAACTTTGACCCTTTGAAAAATCAGCTAGTATACGCCAATCCTGCCCTACTGCCCGCAGATCCCTGATCTGCAAGGGCAAGCGCCCCTGCATCTGCTGCACAGGCAAGTTAAACAAGGGGCGAGCCTCTGAACCCATCAAATGGGGAGCCATATACACCAACAGCTCATCTGCCAATCCCTGCTCCAATAACCGCCCACCGAGGGTTGCACCAGCTTCAACATGGACTTCATGGATACCCTCGGCACATAAACTACGCAGCACATCCGGCAATACCAATTGCCGACCTGACATATAATCCGGCAAATACTGCAAACGCACCCCGCGCTGTTCCAACTCAGCCATTTTCATGGCATCGGGTGCGCAGGTATAGACCAACACCGGCCCCGGCTCTGACAGCAGTTTGGCATCAATCGGCAAACGCAATCTGGAATCGAGGATAACCCGCACTGGCTGGCGCACATCACCATGAATATCCAGTTCAGCAGCCGACAAGCGCACATTCAGGGCAGGATTATCCGCCAAGACCGTACCAATCCCCGTCAGGACTGCCCCGGCTTGTGCACGCCAAAACTGCACATCACGCCGTGCCGCTTCGCCAGTAATCCAAGCACTTTCACCGGAAGCCATCGCGGTACGCCCGTCGAGGCTCATCGCCATCTTGATGCGTACCCACGGGCGTTTACGCTCCATCGCGCTGATAAAGCCGGGATTTAAACGGTGGGCTTCGCTTTCCAGCAAACCGGAAGCGACCGTCACACCCAACGCCTGCAAACGCTGCAAGCCTTTGCCTGCCACTTGCGGGTTAGGGTCTACCATCGCCGCCACCACTCGCCCTACCCTGGCCTGCGCCAACGCATCCGCACACGGTGGGGTACGCCCAAAATGGGCACAAGGTTCGAGGGTGACATACACATCCGCACCACGCGCTGCTTCCCCAGCCATGCGCAAGGCATGTACCTCAGCATGGGCTTGCCCGGCACGCTCATGCCAACCTTCACCCACCACCACCCCATCACGCACAATCACACAACCGACACGCGGATTGGGATGGGTGGTATAAAGACCGCGCCGCGCCAGTTGGATGGCACGCGCCATGTAGCTATGGTCAGCCGCTGAAAATGGCATATTGTCCCTGCTTCCCTTATCAGTGGTCATCATGCTCATCGCCATCAGGCAGCCCGTCTGACAAGGGGGCTAACGAGCCTTGCCGCCTTGCCGGTTCACTTTCCATGTGGTCAATCATATTGCGGAATTCAGCCATGCTGCCGAAGCGCTGGTAAACCGACGCAAAGCGGATATAGGCCACCTCGTCCAGATGGCGCAACTCTGCCAATACCAGCTCCCCGATCTGGGCAGACGAAACTTCACGCTCCCCGCCCAACAATACTTTTTTGCGGATGCGGCTAATGGCAGCTTCCGCCTGGTCAATGGAAACGGGGCGCTTTTCCAGCGCCCGCATAATGCCCGCCCGCAGCTTGTCATCATGGAATGGCTCACGCGCCGCGTTTGACTTGATCACACGCGGCATGGTCAATTCAGCCATTTCATACGTAGTAAAACGCTCGCCGCAGGCACTGCAACGCCTGCGCCGCCTGACCTGCTCACCTTCGCTAGCCAGACGGGAATCAATCACGCGCGTATCTTCCGCGCCACAAAACGGGCAACGCATCGTATTAGCCCTTATAAACCGGGAAACGGCTGCAAATATCCAGCACTTGCCCTTTCACCCGTTCAATGACCGCCGCATCCTGGATATTGTCGAGCACATCCGCCATCCAGTTAGCCAATTGCTGCACTTCAGCTTCCTTAAAACCACGGGTGGTGATGGCAGGTGTACCCACCCGGATGCCACTGGTGACAAACGGCGACTGCGGGTCGTTCGGTACGGAGTTCTTGTTGACGGTAATATTGGCAGCACCCAAAGCCGCATCAGCCGCCTTGCCGGTAATGCCCTTGGCAATCAGGTCAACCAGCATCAGGTGGTTGTCTGTACCGCCGGAAACGATTTTATAACCGCGCCCGATCAGGGTTTCTGCCATCACTTTGGCATTTTTGGTGACTTGCTGCTGGTAAGCGGTGAATTCAGGCTCCAGGGCTTCCTTGAACGCGACTGCCTTGGCTGCAATCACATGCATCAGAGGGCCGCCCTGAATGCCAGGGAAAACCAGTGAATTGAATTTCTTTTCCAAATCCGGATTGGCTTTTGCCAGAATGATGCCACCACGTGGGCCACGCAAGGTCTTGTGGGTGGTGGAAGTGGTCACGTCCGCGATCTGCACCGGATTCGGGTATTCACCCGCCGCGACCAGACCTGCCACATGCGCCATATCAACCATCAGGTAAGCGCCCACCTTGTCGGCAATCGCCCGGAACTTGCCCCAGTCAATCACACGAGAATAGGCGGAGAACCCGGCAACAATCATTTTTGGCTGATGTTCGACCGCCAGACGTTCCACTTCGTCATAGTCGATATAGCCATCAGCGGTAATGCCATACTGCACGGCATTATAAATCTTGCCAGAGAAATTGACCTTGGCTCCGTGTGTCAAATGCCCACCATGCGCCAGGCTCATCCCCAATACGGTATCACCCGGATTCAACAAAGCCATGTACACAGCCGCATTCGCCTGCGAACCGGAGTGTGGCTGCACATTGGCATAATCTGCACCAAACAACTGCTTTACACGGTCAATCGCTAACTGCTCAGCCTTGTCAACGTACTCACACCCGCCGTAATAACGCTTTTCCGGGTAGCCTTCCGCATACTTGTTGGTCAGCACGGAACCTTGTGCTTCCAATACACGCGGACTGGCATAGTTTTCCGAGGCAATCAACTCAATGTGCTCTTCCTGACGACGGGCTTCTGCCGCCATCGCCTCTGCCAACTCGTGGTCGTAGCCCGCAATACCCATATTCTTCGCAAACATGCTGCTTATTCTCCTGCAACGTTAACGTCTAAATAAGGGGGCTATGATAGCAACAAATGGCAGTGCAACCTATGCCGTTTATACGGCTTCAACACGCCCCGTGCATAAAAAAGCCATCCAGTCAGGATGGCTTTGGCAAAGGCAGGCATAACCAGAAAGGTCAAAAACGGTCAAGCGGAAGGGGAACGGCTACCATATATCTTGGCAAAGACAATGGAAGCCTTACCATTGAAATCATAAAACTGCAAGGTCACACCCTTTTGCTCCACACTCCCCGCACGGCGCAATACCCGCAGGTACATCCCCTCCCATGCCCCGGTGTCAATGGTGGGCAAGCCATCGCCTGGGCGCAATACCTCACACGGATTGCTGGTTTGCTGGATATTGACCACTTTGAAGCCCCGGTTCCCTACTTGCTGGAAACTGGCTGCATAATTATTGCAGCCACCCCGCCCACTCATGGCGGTTTGCCCGACCTCCATCGTGACGCGCAACTCCTTGGGGGCAGCATTACCGTAAACGGACATCAGTTTCCACTTGCTCCCCAACAGGGATGGGCCACCGCTATTCAATGGGCATGCGCCCGTTGGGGCAGCGGAACCCGGTATCGGAGTCACCGCTCCTGTCACTGGGGTATTTGCCAACACACTGCCCCCCCAAACGGCTAACGGCAGCAGTAGCAACCGCCGACGAGTAGGTGAAAAAATATCCATTTGTTCTCTTTCGCTGTTCATCAGCTCCCTCTCCTTATATAAACAAATTATATCGCAGTAAAACGTTGTTGTAGGGTTTCAGCAACACCTTAAGTATAGGAAAGGGTTAATGCATTTGCAGAAAAGATTATTTTTTCTACAACACTAGTCGGTATTTTCACCACATTGTACAAAATCCAAACGGGCTGTAGCCGGTAACATCACCCCCAAGCCCCCCCCCAAACGCCCCCAATCAAAGAATGGCCCCGGATCCGTCTTGCGCCCCGGTGCAATATGCTCATGTCCGGTAATATGTTTAAAACTCAAGGTGGAATAATTTTCACATAAAGCACGGATCACCGCCTCCAATTGAAAATACTGCACATCCGTAAAAGGCACAAAATCCGTTCCCTCCAACTCAATCCCCACCGAAAAGTCATTGCAACGGCTACGTCCCTGATACTCGGAAACACCCGCATGGAAAGCACGCTTGTGAAATGGTACATACTGGACAATTTCGCCATCCCGCCGGATCAGCAAATGGCTAGCCACCCGCAAATGGCAAATCCCTGCAAAGAAGGGGTGGGCATTTGCATCCAATTGGTTAGTAAACAGCTGGTCGATTGCATCTCCGCCAAACTCACCCGGTGGAAGGGTAATATTGTGGACAACCAACAAATCAGGCACACAGCCATCCGGGCGATCATCATGATTGGGGGAAGGACATTGGCGGGCATCACGGAGCAGACCGCTGCATGTATCGATAAACATTGTAACAAAAACCTTATAGACAAAAATTATTCACAGCCAATATTATTTGACTAAATGATTCAGCAAAACAATGCACTGCCATTTAAATCGAATAATTTCTGCTTGCTCATAATATTTTTAACTCAATATATAAAAAAAACTTATATAAAAACCTAATTTTGCGTACAAATCAACCAAATTGATAGTAAACGCCATGCATTAATTTTTTGTTCATAAAATGATACTTATAATCGACTAACTAAACTCAAAAAGGCTGCAAGGGCAATGCAGTCTTTCAAAAGCAAGTTTTTTAAACAGGGGAATTTTTGATGTCAATCAAAGGCATTGCACATTGTTGTGCATACACTTTGGCTGTTACCGCAGCCATCGGAACCACTTCTGTCGTGTCAGCAGAGACGCATGTACCTTACAAAATAGACATGAGCCGTGCACAACCCGACGATCCATTACGCAAATCCACCATCATGGGCAAGGTCAAAGACACCTATCCAGGCCGGATACTGTCGATTGAACCCCAGACATCCGGTGGGCCCGATTGCCACATAGTCAAGTCCATGGGGGACGATGGTGAATTCCGTATCATCCATGTCGCCTGCAAGTAACAACAGGCAGGTCTTGATGTTGCCTTGACGGATGCCCGGCAAGCCTTTCGTTTGTCGGGCGCGGGACAGGGCTCCGCTGTCAGTTCTCGACTACACTCAAAGCTGTTTACAATCAACACTAACTAAAATTGAAGAACTATGCGCGTACTTGTTGTTGAAGATAAAGCACCCATCCGGGAACAGATTGCCAGTGACCTGAAGAAAAACGGGTTTACGGTGGATGTCGCCAGCGACGGGGCTCAAGGGCTATATATAGCAACCGAATACCCGATTGACATTGCCGTTATCGACCTCGGCCTGCCGCATGTGACGGGTCTGGAAATTATCCGCAATGTCCGTGCCAAAGGGCTGGAATATCCGATTGTGACGCTGACCGTGCGTGACCGCTGGGAAACCAAGGTTGAGGTACTGGAAGCTGGAGCTGACGATTATCTGGTCAAACCTGTCCATGCTGAAGAGTTGGCTGCACGCCTGCGTGCCCTGCTCCGCCGCACCAAGGGTTGGACACAAGCCGAACTGAGCTGCCCCCCTATCCGCCTTAACCTGTCAGAACAACGTGTTTATGTCAATGAGACAGAAATCACCCTGACCGCCTACGAGTACCGGGTGCTTGAGCACCTGATGCTGCATGCGGGGCAGGTCATTTCCAAAACACACCTGACTGATAGCCTCTATGAAGAGGATGCAGACCGTGACAGCAATGTCATTGAGGTCTTCATCCGCCGTTTGCGCCAGAAACTCGACCCGGATGAGACCCTCAAGCCAATCGAAACCCTGCGCGGACGTGGTTATCGTTTTACCTTGGCAAAGAACGAATAACGCACCATGATGGGCTCATTGCGCAGCCGCCAACTGGTCAGCGGCTTTACCATTATTGTGATTGGTATCTTGATATTGGGTGCATTGCTTAGCCTCAGTATCTACCAGCGCAAAACGGAAGCCATCCGGCTGGAACTGGAGCGGACGGCCTCTGACCTCTTGGGTTACATCGAATACGAGCGGGGGACATTCCTGATCACCCCGCGCAATAAAGAAGCCGCCGACCAGTTCATCTCGCGCAACCATCTGGTGCAGGACAAAAAGCGCCGCTTTGCCTATATCTGGGATCGCCAGCTCAACCGCATCATCTGGAGCTCGATTGACAATGAACGGGTCGACCCTGCTCGGGTTGATACGTTCTTTGCTTATTTCGACTATGAAGCCCTGTTTGACGACCCCAAAGTCCAGAACTTCACCCCCTTTGCCCGCAAAATCACCTCCGTCAAAGGCATGGACAACAGCAATAGCTTCCACCCGGAAGAGTATATGGTGGCTGTCCAGCACTTCTCCTTCCGGGAAAATGCCGCACTGGATGGTGGGAGTTCTGCACGCCATTACCTGTTTATTGTTGCCGAATCGATGGCGAATGTGGACAAGGAAATTGATGACCTGGTGATGGTATTTTCCATACTGTTCTTTGCCTCGGTCATCCTGATCCTGATTGCACAGCTCGCCTCCAGTTTCTGGGTGGTTGCCCCTATCCGTGAGTTTGAGGAAGAAGTCCGGGCGATTGAGGCAGGTAATAAGGAGTCAATCCAGGACGAATACCCGGATGAGCTGATTCCGATAAAAAACACCATTAATGCCCTGATTGGGCATGAGAAAGGCCAAAAGCAGCGTTACAAGGACTCCCTGGACGATTTGGCACACAGCCTGAAAACCCCCTTGGCAGCCATCCAGTCCCATTTAGAAGGCAACAGCTTCCAGGATGTGCCGCGTAACCACCCTGGTTTGGCAGGCATTGCGGCTGAAATGGAGCACATGCAGGAAATCATCTCGCGGCAATTGCGCAAGGCGATGGTGACAAGCGAAAACGCCATTATCATGTCCCAGCCTGTGCGTCCCATCCTCACCCGCCTGGCAAGCACCATGCATAAAGTCCACCGGGGCAAGGAATTTGAAATCCGCATCAATGTGGATGAATATGCCAAATGCCGCCTGGATGCAGAAGACCTTATGGAGTTGTTTGGCAACCTGCTCAATAATGCCTGCCGCTTTTGTGACCGTTTGGTGGAGGTTTCCGCCTTCCGTGACAACGACATGCTGGTGATTGATATTGACGACGACGGCATGGGCTTCCCCAGCGAAAACCCATCCAAACTGCTCAAGCGGGGTATCCGCGAAGACAGTAAAACAGAAGGCCAAGGCATTGGCTTGGCGGTCAGTACCGAAATCGTGGCAGCCGTCGGCGGACGAATTGAGTTGCTGGTATCGCCGTATGTTGGGGCGCGGGTCAGGTTGCATTTGCCGACTTGAAGGCTTATTCCTCTACCACGATGCTTACTTTGTCCCGATTGGCCTGCTCATCCAGCACCATCAATTCATAATGCCCCGGTCGGGTGAGCTGATATTTCAGCTCCTCCCCGGCAGCAGCGCGTCCAACCGGAACGCCATTCACCAACCAGACCCGCGTACCCTTGCCACCCGCCGCACGCAGACTAAGCCATAAGCTGGTTTGCCCCGCCAAACTGACGCGGCTGCTGTCGTCAAAATGCTCAATACTCAGGTTTGCCATCTGGCTGTACTGCGTGCCTGCCGGACAAGAGGCATCCCAGGCAGGCAATTGCATACGCTCCCAGACCGCCGCAGCCAACCAGGGCTGTACCTCAACCGGCCACATGGCTACCTTGCGCTGCTCACGTTGGGGGCTGGAACACTCAGCCGTTACCCGTAAGCCACTGGCTGGATTGACCCAAACCGGCAGCACCGTTGCCGACCAACTCGGGTCACGCAGGTTGTGCAAGGTTGGCGGCACCTGATCTGCAATCACCCAAGCCGGATGTTGTTGGTGACAATGCTCCGGCGGGGTTGCCTGCTCGTCCTGCCCTAACGGCCAGCAGATGGTACGCGCACTGACCTGCGCAGGGCGAGATAATACCGTCTGGGGTTTCGGCAGTGCCTGAAACACTTCAAACAGGATCGGCCCAGCAGCACGGGAACCAAAACTGCCCGGCAAGGGTGTACCATCCGGGCGGCCTGTCCACACCCCCACGGTATAACGCGCATTGAAACCAAACGCCCACGCATCACGAAACCCGAAGCTCGTGCCAGTCTTCCAGGCCAAATTCATTTGCACACTGGAAAAGCCAGCGGGTGGGGCTACCCCCCGCAAAATATCCCCGATAATCCAACTGGCTTCGGCTGACAAAAAGCGCCGTTCCACCACCGGATCAGCCTCGGTATAACGGGGCTGGATACTGAGGCCACCCCGCGCCAAGGCACTGAATCCCTGCACGAGATTTTCCAGACGCGCCCCTGCCCCACCCAAAATCATGCTCAAATTGGCAACGCTATTTTCAGGGTAAACCAAGGGGATACCAGCATGGCGCAGACGGGCATCAAAGGCAGCCGGAGTCAGACGCTGCAACAGGTCGACCGCAGGCACATTCAGGGATAATTGCAAGGCTTGCGTCACGGTGACAGCCCCTTGGTAATCCCGCCTAAAATTGCGCGGGGCATAACCTTGCAGCGTCAAGGGGGCATCACTGAGCAGACTGGCAGAGTGCACCAACCCGGCATCCAGCGCCATGCCATAGAGGAAGGGTTTCAGGGTCGAACCGGGGGAGCGCAAGGCCGCCACCATATCCACCTGACCCGCCCGCGACGCTGCAAAGAAATCTGCTGACCCGGCATAGGCACGCACCAAGCCGGTGGCATTTTCCATCACCAGAATCCCCGCCGATGCATCGGCAGGCAATGCGCCCAACCGCGCCCGCAGCACATTTTCCACCATCCATTGCAGGTTTGGGTCAATTGGTGTCACCAAGCGGGCTTGCCCCCGTGCCAATGCCACCCCTTTCATGCGCCGCGCAAACAAAGGAGCCAGCATGGGCTGGCGCAACGCACTTTGTACCACCGGCTCCATTTGCGCTTCAGCCACCGTTTGCGCATCCCATACCCCCAGTGCCTGCATGCGGTTCAATACCTTGTCACGGAAAAGCTGGGCGCGGGCAGGATGGCGGTCAGGACGCAAACGCGAAGGGGCTTGTGGCAACACTGCCAACAGGGCAGCTTCGGCATAGCTTAAATCTTTGGCAGGTTTGCGCAAATAGGCGAAACTGGCAGTCTGAACCCCTTCAATCGCCCCACCATACGGGGCAAGGTTTAAATAAACCGCCAGGATTTCATCCTTGTTGTAATGCCACTCCAACTGCAAGGCACGGAACATCTGCCAAGCCTTACCGCTGAGGCTACGCGAATGCGGGTCAAGAATCCGCGCCACCTGCATGGTCAGGGTTGAACCACCGGACACCGCCCCGCCATAACGCAGCCACTGCCAAGCCGCCCGCCCCAATGCCAAGGGGTTAATGCCAATATGGTAATAAAACCAGCGGTCTTCGTAAGTCAGCAAGGCCTGCACATAGCGTGGTGAAACCTCATCCAGCGTAACCGGATAACGCCACACACCCTGCGCATCCGCAAAAGCACGCAAAGGCGTACCTTCTTGCGCAAGGATAATCACACTCTGCACCCGCTGCGGGTCTGGCAAGGGAAACAGACGGTCTGCCAGCAAGAACGCCAGCAGGCCACCCAACACGACCTGGCAAACCCGACAACGCCGCAACCAGCGCACACCCGCCATGCCCAACACTACGGGGCTATCTGCAACTCACCTGCCGATGCACCCACCCCATACAAGTCGGGGCGATACATATCCACCACATACGGCGGCGGTATCAGTGACTTGCCAACCGATACCACCCGTACCAGATAAAACAACTGATAGCTGGCCTTGGCATTCAGTTCGATCGCCGCCAGATAACGGTCATCACGGAACTCTTCCATCTTGGGTGGTGAAGAAGCCAGCGTTTCTACCACCGACAAGCTCATCCCCTCCAGTTTCAACGCCTGCAAGACTTCATTCTCTTGCAAATTGCCATTTTCCAGCTCAAAACCAGAAGGCAACAAGTCAACCACCAAGGCATCCCGTATCTGTTCAGAACTGGATACCGACAAGCGCGTCAACAAGACATCGCCAACCTTGATGGCGGCGGCGGGTACTTCCTTGCCCGTCAGGTCAAACCACTGGCGCGTGATGCGCAATGGCTCTTCGCG
Source organism: uncultured Thiothrix sp. (assembly GCA_964293005.1). Taxonomy (GTDB): domain Bacteria; phylum Pseudomonadota; class Gammaproteobacteria; order Thiotrichales; family Thiotrichaceae; genus Thiolinea. The sequence goes on along the minus strand of CAXYXW010000044.1, from coordinate 4,630 downwards.
CACCGCCGGGGCTTTTGCCGGGTAAGCATCGACCGTCAGGCTGGCATACACCGGCTTGCCCCCCTTGGCTTGCAGGCTAATACCCTTTTCAAAATCGCCTGCCGCCAAGGTTTGGCTAAAGCTCCCGGACTGCGCCAGCTCCAACACCTTGCCATTCACAGACAGATGCGCTTCCCAATGCTCCGCCGACTGCTTTTCCAACAGCCTCCCCAGCAAGAAGATAAAAACCTGCTCTTGCGTACTCAGGTAAGCATGCTCCTGAATGTCACGCGCCAGATACTGCATATGCTGCTCCAGTGCGGGTACGGTGTAACCATCAGCCAGCAACACATACAGCATCATCGCCCGATCCCGCAGCGGACTACCATAATCACCCAAATACAATTCAGGCTTGCGCGGCATACCCAAACCCTTCTGGATCGCCTCATCCCCCCGGCGCTTATCGCCCTGCATGCTTAAGGCCAAACCCAGTTGCACCAGGGGCAAGCCGGATACCGCCTGGGTTGCATCCTTTTCATACAGGGTACGCAAAGTCCCCAGCACGGCACGCTTTTCCCGCGCCAGCACATACGCAGCAAAAGCACGCGCCGCAAAATCCATGTGCGCCGGATTATCAGCATACGGATAACGGCCTTCGGGTTGCCGATAGCTGTCTTGCAGTTGCCCTTCCAAATACTTCAGCGCATTTTCCAGCAGGCTTGCTGGAACCTGGAAACCTTGCTGGCGTGCATCCAGCAGGAAGTTGGTCACATACGGGGTCAGCCAAAACTCATCTGCCCCATAACTGCCCCACAGGGTAAACGCCCCACTGGATAACTGCATGCCGCCCAACCGGACAATGGCCTCTTGCACATGCAGGTTACGCGCCTCCATCCCCAGTGGCGGCAAGCCCCATTGCTTGCTGGTATCGTCTTCCAAAAACAGATAAGGATAGGCACTGCTTGCCGTCTGCTCCAGACAGCCATACGGGTACTGCAATAGCCCCTGGATGGCACTGGCAACCGGCAAGGGGGGCGTATTGGATACCGTCAGGCGGGCTTGCACCGTGGAGGGCAGGAATGGCTCCACCAAAGCCGCATCCCATAGCAACGGTTTGCCATCCGCAGGCAACTCCTGTTGCTGCTGGAGGCGGCTTGCCGGATAAGCGGGGCGCAAGGCCAGCTTGACCACGCGGTTGCCAACAAACCCATCCCCGGTCAGTTGCAAGCTGGCAACACCAACCCCATACGCCTGCCGTGCTGACAACGGTAAACGCAATACTTCCTTCTGCCCCTTCGCCAAGGTTACGTCACGCTCAACCGCCACCAGATCCAACAGGTTATTGGCAGTCACGGCAAAGCTCACCTTTTGCTCCTGCTCACTGGTATTATTCAACTCCACCGTCAGGAAACCGGCATCGCCCGCCGCCAAAAAGCGCGGGGCAGCCAAGCTGGCAACCACGGGGGACACAAGCTGCATATCCCGCTCTGCACTGCCCATCTGCTCCTCACCCATGGCGACCGCCATCAGACGCAAGCGCCCATCGAACCCTGGCAAAGCCAACTCGATTTCAGCCTTGCCCTCAGCATCAAAACGCACCGCCCCACTGAACAGGGAAACGATTTGCACATCGGCCTGCGGACGCGGCTCACCCGCGCCACCTTCTCCGCCCCCAAAACGCTGGCGCAGGCTCATGCCCTCTTCTGCGGTAATGATCTTGCCGTAATCATCATGCAGGTTGACCGCGTACTGGTGGGGTGAGAAATAAAACTTGAAGGGGTCAGGAGTCGGGTAGCCGGTAATATTCAACACCCCCACATCCACAGCAGCCAAGGTCACAACTGCCTCAGACGAACGCAGGCCAGCCGCCTTCACCACCACTTTGACCGGCTGCTCCGGCAAGGTTTTCTCGGGTGCATCAATGCTCAAAGCCAACTGGCGGTCACTACGGTCTAGGGGCAAATGGATCAGCCCCAAAGCACGGTTCGGGGACAACTTCCCCTGGTTATTCGCCGGGCGGAACACGGTCACGGAGATATAGAGGTCATGCCGTTGCCACGCCGCATCCACCGGAATCTCGACCACGGTTTCCCCGCCCAGCAAAGCCAGCGGCTGCGACCACAGCAGCTCATCGCCTTCCACTGCCACCAGAGCCTCACCCGCAGCAGGCATATTCACTGTCAATTTGACGGTTTCACCGGCCTTGTAAGCGGGCTTGTCCAGCGTCAAACCAATCTGGTCAGGGCGGCTGGCCTGCGGTGTCTCTGCCTGCCAACCGGCATGGAAGGGATAGACGGTTTTTAACCTGGTATCTGCATCTTCAATTTCCAGGCGGTAGCGCCCCTCACCGACCGTGAATGCCAACTTTCCGGCAACACCCTCCTTCAACTCCAGCTTTTGTTGCATGACGGGGTATTCATTGCGGTTCTCGCCGCGTTGCCAACCACTATCACTGCGGTATTCCCAGAAATAATCATATTCCTCACGCACCAAGGTTGCCGACAGGTTGGAACTCGCCAGCAATTTGCCCGCCTGATCAACCCTGATGACCTCAAAAGCCGCTTCGGTATTCGCGCCAACCCCCTCACCGACAAACAGTGGGCGCACACCGACCAACTGTTGTGCAGGCCAAAACGCCTGACGCAAAGTACGGGTCACAGCACGCCCCCCGGCTTCTTGCAGGCTGGCAACCACCTTGACAGTCAGGGGTGACGTAATGGTGTCCGGGATGGCATCCACCTCGATAAACCCGCCGCCTTGGGCATTCAATACCCTATCGGGCAAATCGACATTTTCCAGGCGCTTGGCATCGGCGGGATTACCAAACGAATAATCACGGAAAGCAGGCACTGGCGTTGGTTCCAACTGGAGGCTACGCACCGCCTTGACGGTATTGCCCGCAGCGGGAGCGCCATATAAATAATCACCCTGCACCGATACAATCAGCTTTTCACCTTTCTGCAACACAGGCGCACCTGTACCCAACACCAGCTGCATGCGCTCCGGCATAAACTCTTCCACGTGGAAATTGAACGTTTCCAAGGGCGTTTCATCCTGATTGCCCAAACGCACCTCAACCGACCAAACACCAGTTGGGGCATCCGCAGGCAGGGCAAAGCGGTGGGAGAAATAACCCAAAGCAGGCTGGGTCGCCACCACCGTTTCCTCACGCACCCATTTGGTGTCAGGCCTGACCAAACGCAGGTTCAGTGCTTTCACCGGTGCAACCTTGCCATCCCGATCGCGCAGCAAAACCGACAGGTCAACCGCCTCACCCGGACGGTAGAGGTCACGGGGTGCATACACAAACGGAGCCAAAGCCTTGTCCATCTGCCCAGTCACCGGGTAATCCGACAAATCCAGGGCTGGCTCACGCAAATCAAGGAAAGCAAACTGCCCCTCCTGCATACCCGTCAGGAACAACTCACCTTTCGGGCGCTGTGCATAACTGGCACGCCCGGTTGCATCAGTCGTGGCCTCCAATACCCCATCCTCCCCCTGAAGGCGCACCTGCACCCCCGCCAACGGCTTGCCAGTATCCAGGGCATGGGCAAACACATCCAGACGTTGTGGATAAAGGCGCACATGCAAACCAATCTGGGTGACAACAAAATGGGTAATCCGGTACGCATTATCCGTAAACCGCCCCGGTTGGCGCATCACTGCAAAATACAAACCGGGCTCCTGCAAGGCCTTGATGTCCTCCACTGGCAGCAGACGGGTTTCACGGGCATTGGTTTTGGCATCCGTCGCATAACGGCTGGTGTGGACACTGCGGGTCACAGCATGTACCTGATCCAAAGCCCACGACTGGATCGCCCCATCCAGGCGCATGACTTTCAGAACTTCGCCCAATTTGTCCGGCTGCACCCGCAGGAATTCAACATCCAATTCCGGCACATTGACCACGCGCACCGGCAAGCCGTGGGTTAAATGGGTCGGCAAAATGCTGCCTTTGGTGGCAAAATCAAATGCAGGCTGGATGTCACGGGTCTGGATTTCAATATTGGTAGGCTTTTGCAGCTTCAGGCCATTCTTGGCAGTAATGCCAGGACGTACTTGCACCCGGTATCGGGTATTGGGCTGGATATGGGTGAAATACAACCGTCGAGTATTGCTGGTCAACACCCAACCACCGGGCACAGCCTTACCGTCCTGCGTCACTGTGAAAAAATCATCGAACCCCGCTGTCGGCTCCATATCCTGGGAAAACGTAATCGCCAACGCCGGGATGTTATCCAGCGTCTGTTCGGATGCATCAACAATCAACATTTCCGTCAATAGTTGCTGGTTGGTATAGGCAGGTTTCTCTGGTGGTGTGAGTGCGGCTGGAGCTGCATCAGCAGCCATGCCCTGTCCCCACAGGAGCAACAGCAATAACAACAGCCCCCGTAAACACAAATGACGGCGCAAATTCATGGGTATACCCACCCTTTTTTATATATGGATAAAACGATTTAGGATAGCATTGGCTATTAGACAGCGGAACCCTGCATAAAGATCAAAGGTATATGCAATTATGGTTATTTTCGCTGATAAAGGACTGCCTGAAAAGGCGTAACAAAAGAAAAAATTGGCGTCCCCACGGGGATTCGAACCCCGGTTACTGCCGTGAAAGGGCGGTGTCCTAGGCCTCTAGACGATGGGGACG
>CAXYXW010000043.1:0-29544 GCA_964293005.1 uncultured Thiothrix sp. | reverse complement strand
CCTTCAGCTGCCCGCGTGTCAGTGACGACAACGCCTATGTGGAATCCTTCTTCCGTACCCTCAAATATGCCCCCGCTTGGCCAGCCAAAGGCTTTGCCACGCTGGGGGAAGCCCGTGAATGGGTGCAACCGTTCATGCAATGGTACAACCACGCACACCAGCACAGCAAAATCCGCTTTGTCACCCCGGCACAACGCCACCACGGGGAAGACACCGCCATCCTTGCCAAACGGGTGGAAGTCTATACCGCTGCCAAAGCCAAGCACCCTGAACGCTGGTCGGGCAATACCCGCAACTGGACACCCATGGCTGCTGTCACCCTCAACCCGGACAAACCCGTATGGGAAAAGGTGAGGGGCGCAGCATGATTTTTGCGACAACTACCTTGAAAAACACCGAATATCTGGCGGAAAAGGCAGGCACTGCACTGCCTGACAAACCGACACTGACTGAGGAGCATCGGGAAATTCAACAGTTAAAACAACGAATTAAACAATTGGAGACCGAGCGGGAAATCTTAAAAAAGCCAGTGCCTTCTTTGCCAAGGAAATGTCATGGGCTACGGACTTATTGACACGCTAAAGAAGGCCTACCCGGTTTCCCAGTTGTGTGGGGTATTGGGTGTGCATAAAAGTGGTTACTACGACTGGCAAGCCCACCCTAAACCAACCGCTGCGCGTATTCACCTGCAAGTGCAGGCCAAAGCCATCCATGCAGAAGTCAACCAAACCTACGGTAGCCGCCGGATGTCGGATGCCCTGAAGGAAAAAGGGCTGGACGTAGGGCGTTATCAAGCCCGTAGCCTGATGCAGGAAGCGGGTGTCATGACCATCTATCCCAGGAAGTGCCATCGCTACCCAGTGGGCGCAGTATCCCACGTGGCGGACAATCACCTCAACCGTGAATTTGAAGCCAGCGCACCCAACCCAAAGTGGGTGGGTGACATCACTTACGTGTGGACAGCGATCGGCTGGATGTATCTCGCCGTTGTGCTGGATTTATTCTCACGCAAGGTCGTGGGCTGGCATCTGTCCGCTGCACCCGATACCGCGCTGACCCCCGCCGCACTGAACCAGGCGATGATATTACGCCAGGTAACCGTATCCACCGGCGTGCTGTTCCACTCCGACCAAGGCTGCCAGTACACCAGTCATGCTTACCAGGACAGGCTTGCCAAACTCGGTTTCAAAGCCAGCATGAGCCGACAGTGGCAACTGTTGGGACAATGCGGTCATGGAGCGGTTTTTCAGGAGCCTGAAAGTCGAAGCGATCAGCCGTGACCGTTATCAAACAGCCGACCAACTCACTTGGGCAGTGAAAAAATACATCCACTTTTACAACACCAAACGCATCCATTCTGCTAACGGGGCGAGGACACCCAACCAATCTGAGCAGCTTTTTTTCAAACAGGCCTAAAGTATTGTCCTAATTTACTTGACCATTACAGGATAAGTTTTCAGCTCATTCTAATCACGACCAAGGCTGATGTTTTCAAATTCAGCGCTGGCTTTTTGTCTTGATAGAAATAAGCCACCAAGCCAGAAATGATGTTAATCATATGGTTAGTGAGCGAACGGTGGCGTGTGTGCCCAACCTGCGGGATGTTTTTCAACGGATCATGGATGGTCTCAATGAGGCTCCGCTTGCGCAACATCAACCGGTCGAAGGTATCACGCGCCACCGCTTTCATATTTTTCTTCAATCAAGTGATCAATTCTACCCCTTGCCCTGTCAATGAGGCCGCCAAGTCTTTGGAAATATAACCCCGGTCACCAAAGACTTTGCCCACTATAGCCTTCAGCAAAGCAGGGACAGGTTTGCGGTCATCGGTGTTACCCGGTGTGATGGCAAACGATAAAATATTGCCGCAGCCATCAACAACTAGGTGGAGTTTGAACCGCCCGTTGAAGCTTTGCCCCGCCCTGCATTTTCGCGAAAGGTGCGGTGGAGGGGGGTGCGCAGGTTTTCACAGACCTTCAAGGGGGGGCGATGAAGGCGATGCCCCGTCCCGTCTGGCAACGTTGCTGCATAAACAGGGTTAACGGCAGGAAGACACGCGGCATTAACCCAATAAAGCGTTGATAACCCGGAAGTTGTGGGAAGTGCCCTTTCAGGAAAGCGGTGACATGGCGTTCATAGTACCCCTTGAAGGTACAATAACCCAGGAAGGAAGTCTTGGCAAAAATCGTCTATTTCACAAAATAAGCGTGTTAACATGGGGATACAGCCTTGGTTGGGGTCAACGTCGGGTGTGGTTACCCGCATTGTCCCATAAAAGGCTGCGTCCTTTCCTTATCCCGAACTCAGGTTAATTTACTTGACCATTATAGAGTAGGCTGCGGCAGAGCCGTTCTGTAATGGGGTGTTGCAGTTTCAGCTCAACATCGAGGTAAATCGGGCTGGAGTTGCATTCCAGCAGGTAGTATTCACCCAGGTCGGTACATTTCAGGTCGATCCCTGTGAAGCGCAGACCCAGTGCGGCTGCCGCTCGGCTGCATTGCTGTTCAATGGCAACAGGCAGTTTCCTTTCCTGGTAATGGATTTTCCCCTGCTGGTAATCCCGATCCCCCCGAAAGTCGATTGTCCCTCTGGGTACGCCGATAGCAACGCAGGAAACGACTTCGCCATCGACCACCATGACCCGCAAATCTTCCCCGACAATACGCTGTTGGACAATGGCAGGTGCAACGCTGAGTTGTGCCAAGCCATCGTTTTCCAGCAGTTGATTGGCGGATAGGGTCAGTGCCCCTCCTGCTGCCGGTTTGATGATGCACTCGCCATGCGTCCTGATAAAGGTACGGGCAGCGTCGGGGTCATTGGTGACAAGGGTGGCGGGCATTTGGCAACCAGCGGCTTGCAGGATACTGATTTGGTAAGGCTTGCGGCGGGAAAGCATGGATTTCCCCGGTGGGTTGAACATGGGAACACCTGCCTGCTCATAAGCCAGTAATAAGCCTAATAAGGTATCACTACGGTCACGTTGCCGCCCAAAATGTTGGAACCAGTTCGGCCAGTCCAGTTGCTGCTGGGGGTTGCTGTTAAATGCATCCTGGGTGGGTATTTCCGGGGCTTGGGCGCAAACCAGTATGCCAGCAAGCTGTTGCGGGCTGATGTCCTGCCCTTGCCAATGTATCTGTTGTCCTTGCCAGCTCAGTGGGGCATAAATACCTGCTTGCCCATAAGGGTCAAGGTTGATTACCTGTGCCCCGGACGCTTGCAGGGTATTAATTTGGTGAGCTGTTTGGGTTTGGCGGGCATAGCCAATCACCAAGATCGTTTTTATCATCATTATTCCAGGGAAATGGCTTTGGGGGAGGCTCAGGCCTCCCCTTTATTGTTACCCATTCAGCACGTACTAGCCCCGCCGTCTTCTTCACCGACCGCTAGCGTAGTGACATCCGGGGGAGGATTGAGGCTACCGTCTTCTTCACCGACCGCCAAGGTGGTGACATCTGGGGGTGGATTGAGGCTACCGTCTTCTTCACCGACCGCTAGCGTGGTGACATCCGGGGGTGGATTGAGGCTACCATCTTCTTCACCGACCGCTAGTGTGGTGACATCCGGGGGTGGCATGTTTCCACCATCTTCTTCGCCCACCGCCAAGGTGGTTATGTCAGGCTTGGAGGGTGGGTTATTGGCATGGTTGGGCGGGGGCATGCCGCCACCGTCTTCTTCGCCGAGTGCTTTGGTCGAGACTGGTGGCTGGGTATGGGTTGTTGTGCCACTACCATAGGTATTACCAGAACCTGCTGTTGCTGTGCCGTTTCCTTCGGTTTTTTGTAGCAGGTTTTGCAGCAATGAGCTGATTTGGTGGTTGAGTGGCTGCAATCGGTCAGGATGGCTGGTTGGCAAGGTGTTCTTGTCGCAAGCCCAAGGCTTTGCAGCATTGCAATCGGATTGTGCTGACTGTTGGCTGGTGGCGCGTCCGGGTACTTGGTAGTTGAAAATTCCGTTCATCTTTATGCTTTCCTGTTTTGAAATAGCCATAAACACAGTGTAACGGTTACTTCAAGAAGGGATATGACAGAATGTACAAGCGGTGCAGCTGTGCCGACAGTGATAGTGGGGGGGTAAAATTTAATGAGAATAAAAAGATAATTAAGTTAGGAAACCAGATACCTCTGAAATCAACGCGAGGAGAGTACGTCTTTGATTGGAGGAGGAATCATTTTCTCGGGCATCTGGCTTCCTGATCTGCTCAGTTCTTTTGTTTATGAGCCGTTTCCACTAGAAACAGTTTGTATTATCCATACTATAGCTTACTGGAAGCTGACTCGAGTAGACTTTGCGTTTTTTTATTGGATTTCTATTGGGCGCTGGGAACTAATGGGCGCTTCTTGCCGGAGTCATCAATTGCCACATAGGTGAAGTCAGCTTCGGTGACTTGGAAGCGTTCCGGGCGATCTTTTCGCCACACCGGGTTCACCCAGACCTCCAGATGTAGGGTGATGGAGGTTGTTCCCGTATGCACGAGCTTGCCATAGCAACATACCACGTCACCAACCTTGACGGGTTTGATAAATTTCATGGAGTTAACGGCAATAGTGGCGACCCGCCCCTGTGCCATTTCTTTCGCCATAATGCCCCCGGCGATGTCCATTTGCGCCATGATCCACCCCCCAAAAATATCACCATTCGGGTTGGTGTCGGCAGGCATGGCGAGGGTGCGCAACAGCAGGTTGCCATCGGGGGCGGTTTTGTCGGTATCGGTGTTCATGCATGAGTATCCTGCGAGGAAAATGGGCAGTGTACGGGAATTGCCAAGCACTGTCAGGTTGTCATGATACGGTTATGTAAAAATTGTTACAGGGACTTGTTTTAAAAATAAGCATAATTAGAATCGTCACCGCGTATAGCCCCTATAAACACAATTGATAAATTGAGGCGTATAAAGACAATGTGGACAATAAAAAGCTTATCTGTTTGCGGTGCAGGTGTATTTTGCTTAAACATTTTATTTAGCCTGTTGAATGCGTCACTGGTACAGGCGGCTGAACCCAATCTGTTTGTTACCCATCAGGTGAGCACCACAAATCCGGCTCCCGGTGAAACCCTCTCCTATATCATCCGTTACCGCTGTGCCAGTATGGGCAGCTTGTATTGTGCTGCACCGGTGTTGAGTTCTGCCATTCCCACGCCCTTGCAAGTATTGTCTTATACCGTGGAGGGCGGGCATGTGGCTGATGCCAATTTTGCCAGCCGGACGCTAACATGGGCATTGGCAACCCCGGCTGACCATTTGCCTGCGGGTGTCCCGGCAGGGAGCCTTGCCGCAGGTTCGACGGGTTTGTTGAAAGTGATGGTCAGGTTCCCAAGCTGTGGTGTTGCCACCCCGCTCAGCAGTGTCACCAGCTCAGTCACGGTTGCCAGCGATGGCGGTACTTCGGTGGTGAGTGCGCCATCCGTCACGGTTCCGGCGGGGATCAATGCCGCTTGCCCAACAGCCCCACCCCCTGCCAGTGCCGGGTTTGCCAAGACTGGCAGTGCTGCCTTTATCCAGGCGGGTGGCTTGGAGCGTTGGGCGGTGGTTTTGCCCAGCAGTAGCACTGCTTATACCGTGACCGAGCAAGTGCCGGTCGGGATGTCGGCGTATTGGGCAGTTGCCAGCAATGTCCCCACTGTCATGGGGCATCCTGAGGTTGATTGCACAGACAATGGTGTCGATGATTTCCATGCACTGAATGCACCTATCCTGAGTTGGGCGAGTGCAGAATATGATGCGGGGCGTGGCAGTAACCTGCTGGATGCGGGTGGCAACCCGACCGGCTGTGTTGCAACCCGCTTGCCGACCGGTAATACGGTCAGCAGCATCCGCCGTTTGCGCTGGAGCGTGCCTGCCAATAGTGCAGCCCAAAGCCTTGACCTGCGTTTTGTGTTGGCGCGGGATTATAACAGCGGCAGCATCCGCAATTGCATCACGTCCAGCCTGCATGGGACGGCCTGTGCCGCCGATATTCCGGTACTGGGTGCGGGGTCGCCGATCCTGAGTATCAGCAAGATTACACCGAGTGGTGGGGTGGTTTCACCGGATGGTACAACCGTGGTTTACAACGTCACAGGCTGGGGGCCGATGGTCGCACCTGCACCCGGCAGCAATGACCATCTGTACCGGATTGCCATCGGTGTTGATGAGTTATCCGGGGTAGCCAGCCAGCATTTGGTACTGGAAGATGTGTTGCCTGCCACCCTCGATTATCTGACGGATACCGGCGGTAATTGGTGGCGGGTTTCTGTGCCGAACAGCTTGACGGCTGCTGAGAAAGCTGCCTGTGGCAATCCGATTTTTAGCCGTACCCTGCAAGCCGATGGACGGGTCAAACTGCGTTGGGATTTTGCCGGTTGCCCCAGTCAACCGGGGTCGGCTGCGGTGTATTTCAGTGCCCGTATCCGCCCTGGGGTAGCCGCTGGGACGCGCATCACCAATACTGCCAGTTTGATGGCAGCCGATTTCCCCTTGGTGGCTTGTATCAATGGTGCAGATGCGGGCAAAAGTGGGTTGGCGGCTTGCCGTTCCAGTAATGTCAATTTTAATGTCCCGGAATTGACCAACCTCGACAGTGCAAAATGGGTAAAGGGGCTGCTTGACAGCAACTATCACCGTTTCCCGGAGCAGGGGCAGACCTTGCCCGCTAGTGCGGTGCTGAGCGGGACGTATGTGCTGGAGATCAGCAATACCGGCAATGTCACCCATACCCAGATGGATGCGGTGGATGTGTTGCCTGCGGTCGGGGATACGGCATTGCTGGGCGGTGAGGCTCGTCAGTCGCAATGGGGCGCAGCTTTGGCAGGTGTGCCTGAATTGCAGCATCTGGCACTGGATGGCAGTGCCACCCCGGTGGGGGCGGCTGACTTGGCATGGGGCATCCAGTATGCGGCGACCACGACACCCTGTACCCTGGATGCTGCTGGGCAAATTAGTGCGGAGCGCCCGGTTTTGTTTGCCCCGGCGGGGTGTTCAGCAGCCTGGGATGCCAGTGCATCGGGGGCACGGGCATTCAGTTTTCGCTGGAGTCCCGCCAAGGGTTTAAAACCGGGGGAAACCTTACGGGTGACAGTCCCGATCCGGGAAGTGGCAGGGGAGGGGAGTGCCAGTAACCGCAGCGTTGCCTGGAACAGCTTTGCTTATACCGCCCATTATCAGGATACCAGCAGCAATGCAGTGACGGCCTTATTGAGCAGCGAACCACCCAAGGTTGGCTTGTTGCAAGTCGATCCGGCGGTGACAGCCGGTCTGGGAGATCGTGTCTGGCTGGACAGCAATGGCAATGGCCTCCAGGATGGTGTGGAACCGGGCTTGGCAGGGGTGACGGTGCGTTTGTATGACGGGGCGGCATGGTTTGCTGAAACCCGTACTGATGCCCAGGGCTATTATGCCTTCCTCGGCTTGCTGCCTGAGCATGCGTATACCGTCAAGCTGGATAAGGCGGATGATTACGTGGTGGGCAATGTGTTGGCGGGTATGCAGCCGACCCAAGCCAAGATGGGTGGGCATGGTGGCTTGGACAGTGATGCACTGTTGCAGGGCGGGTATCCGGTGGTGACGGTGGAAACAGGTGTGGCGGGTAGCTTTGCCGATAGCCACGATCTGGGGTTGATCCAGTGGGCGGTGCTGGGGGATAAGGTCTGGTTCGACCAAAGCAGCGATGGTGTGCAGGATGCGGATGAGGCTGGGGTGGCGGGTGTGAGCGTCAGTTTGCGGGATGTATTCGGGCAGACGCTCGCCACGACCACCACCAATGCGCTAGGTGCATACCGTTTTGATGGCCTAAGACCGGGGGTCTATAGCCTTGCCTTTAGCCAGTTACCGGCAGGCTATGTGCCGACCCGCCCGAATACCAGCGGGGATGCCGAAACCGACAGTGATACGGACAGCCAAAGTAATACCGCCCAAATAACCTTGATGGCTGGGGAACGTGCCTTGGGTTGGGACATGGGCTTGCGGCCTGAAATGGCGTTGGCAGCACAAACCGCAGCCTTGGCTGGGAGGGCTTGGCTCGACCAGAACCGCAATGGGGTGCAGGATGCCGGTGAGGTGGGGGTGGCAGCCGTGAAGGCAGTTTTGCTGGATGCCGATGGTTTCCCGCTGGAAGCCCAATTGACGGATGCGGATGGCCTTTACCGTTTTGCTGGCCTGTTGGCGGGAACGTATGCCGTGAAGTTTGACCTTGCCAGCTTACCGGCAGGGCATATCGCCACCGTGCGCGGTGCTACCGGCACAAAAGACACGGCTGATAGTGATGCCAGTGTTTTTACCGGGGAAACAGAAATGCTGGTGCTTGCGGTGGGCGAGTTGGATAACAGTTGGGATTTGGGGGTGATGGACGGGCGGGTTGACCTGAGTTTAAGCAAAGTGCTGGATAAGGCCAGCGCCCGTTATGGCGACACGGTGACATATACCCTGACGCTCAATAATGCAGGGCCTGCACCAGCCAGTGGTGTGGTGGTGCAGGATGTTTTGCCTTCCGGCTTGCGTTTGCTCAGCAGCAGCCCGGCAGGGGCATACGACCCTGCCAACGGGATATGGCAGGTTGGGGATGTTCCGGCACAAGGCACAGCAGTTTTGCGCATGCAAGTGGAGGTTGGGCGTTAGGCATTGTTAGGGGATTATTGGGGGTGAGCCGTTGCCCGTAACTGCTCCAAGGCCATTTTGGCGACCGTTGATAATTGTTCACCATCGTGGTCGGCATAGGCATGGATCTTTTCTTTCATCGACCTTGCCCAGAAGCGTTGTATATGGCTGGCGGTTTTGCTGGCAGCCAGCTCATACCCATCCTGGTAGAGGTTATTGCTGGCGATTTGGTTGATCATTTTAATCAGTGGGTCAAGTTGGCTCATGGGGTCGCCTCATGCAGTGTGTTAAGCGCGTTATTATACAGGGTGTGTTGCCCGCAGCGGGCAAAGCCAATCAGGTTGATATGGGCTGCTTTGGCATAGTCGAGTGCCAGCGTGGTGGGGGCTGAAACCGCCACCAACGTCGGGATTTGCAGGCGGCTGGCTTTCTGCACCATTTCATAACTGGCACGGCTGGAAACCAACACAAAGCCTGCGGCGATGTCTGTTGGCGGCAGGTGCAGTGCGCCAATCAGCTTATCAAGCGCATTATGCCGCCCGACATCTTCCCGCGCCAATTGGATCTCACCCCTGGCATTACACCATGCCGCCCCATGCAATGCCCCGGTCAGATTTTGCAGGGGTTGGTGCTGCGACAATTGTGCCAAGGCAGCCTGTACGGCTTCTGCTGCGGGTGGTGCTTGGGCAGTGATGGCTTGCACGGGGCGCAAGGCCTGTTGCAGCGACTCCACCCCACACAGGCCACAACCGGTGCGCCCGGTGAGGTTGCGCCGCAAGGTTTTCAATTGTGCCATGCGGGCAGAACTGATGGTCAGCTGGATTTCAATCCCGGTAGCTTGCGGGTAGATTTCAATATCGTATAGCTCGGATGCTTGCCCGATAATGCCTTCCGTCAGGCTAAACCCACGGGCAAAGTCTTCCAGGTCGAGCGGGGTCGCCATCATGACCGTATGGGAAATGCCGTTGTACACTAGGGCAACAGCCTGCTCTTCCGCAATCTGATCCAGGGTGGGGCTGGCAGTGCCCGCCCGCCAGCGTTCCACAGGCAAGGTCATATAGCCAGTGGGGGGCTGTGCGGAGGGGGATGGGGGGATGTCACCCACTCCACAATGGGTCAATGTCACGATACCTTTGCCACCTGCACGGCCTTGCGCAGGAATTGTTGCTGTGTTTGGCTAAATGCCCGGTAACGCTGCTGCCATGAGGACGGGGATGTGACCTTTTCCACCTGCACGGCTGTCACCTTGTATTCCGGGCAATTGGTTGCCCAGTCGGAATTGTCGGTGGTGATCACATTTGCCCCGCTAAACGGGTGGTGGAAGGTGGTATACACCACGCCTGCTTGCATGCGCTCGCTGACCCGCGCCCGCAACACCGTATCCCCGGCACGGCTACTGACCCCCAGCCAATCACCGTCCAGAATGCCACGCTCTTCGGCATCATGCGGATGGATTTCCAGCACGTCTTCACTGTGCCATACCTGGTTGTCGGTACGGCGGGTTTGTGCGCCGACATTGTATTGGCTCAGTACCCGTCCGGTGGTAAGCAGGAGCGGGTAGCGGCGGCTGGCACGTTCATCGGTTGCCACATAGGGGGTAATGGCAAAACGCGCCTTCCCGATGGGGAAGCTTTCGACATGCATGATCGGCGTGCCATCCGGGAACTGCTCATTGCACGGCCATTGGATGCTGCCCAAGGCATCCAGCTTGGCGTAACTGACATGGGTGAAGGACGGGGTAAGGGAGGCGATTTCATCCATGATTTCAGAGGGGTGTGTGTAGTTCATCGCATAGCCCAAGGCATTGGATAGCCCTTGCGTGACTTGCCAATCTGCCAATCCGGGGAGGGGTGGCATCACTTGGCGTACCCGGTTGATGCGCCGTTCCGCATTGGTAAACGTGCCATCCTTCTCCAGAAAGGAGGAGCCGGGCAGGAATACATGGGCATATTGGGCGGTTTCATTCAGGAATATATCCTGCACGATCAGGCATTCCAGCGCCGTCAAGGCCGCCTGCACATGCTGGGTATTCGGGTCAGATTGGGCAATGTCTTCGCCTTGCACGTATAGAGCCTTGAATGAACCATCAATGGCGGCATCGAACATGTTCGGGATGCGCAAGCCTGGCTCATGGTCAATGCTGACCCCCCATGCCTGTTCAAAACGCCCGCGTGCCACGCTGTCAGACACATGCTGGTAGCCGGGCAATTCATGCGGGAAGGAGCCCATATCACAAGAGCCTTGCACATTGTTCTGCCCACGCAAGGGGTTCACACCCACGCCTTCACGCCCGATATTACCGGTTGCCAAGGCCAGATTGGCGATACCCATCACCATGGTCGAGCCTTGGCTGTGTTCGGTGACACCGAGGCCGTAATAGATGGCAGCATTGGGGGCGCTGGCATACGCCCGTGCTGCTGCGCGTACTGCGGCGGCTGGAACGCCGGTAATCGCCTCATTGTGTTCGGGGGAGTTGACCGGATCCTGGATAAAGGTGCGCCATTGGCTGTAACCTTCGGTGCGTCCGTCGATAAAGCGCGTATCTTCCAGCCCTTCGGTAATGACCACATGCGCCAAGGAATTGATCAGTGCGACATTCGTTCCGGGGAGCAGGCCAAGGTAATGGCTGGCACTGAGGTGCGGTGTGTTGAGGAGGTCAATCTGGCGCGGGTCAGCCACAATCAGCGTTGCCCCTTGGCGTAGGCGGCGGCGCAATTGCGAGGCGAACACCGGATGGGCATCCGTCGGGTTTGCACCAATCACCATAATCACATCGGCTTGCATCACCGAGTCAAAGGTTTGTGTCCCCGCCGATTCGCCCAGCGTGGTTTTCAGGCCATAGCCGGTGGGGGAGTGGCATACCCGTGCACAGGTATCGGTATTGTTATTGCCCAACGCTGCCCGGATCAGTTTCTGCACCAGATAGGTTTCCTCATTGGTGCAACGTGAGGAGGTAATGCCGCCGACGCTTTCCCGCCCGTATTTGGCCTGGATCGCTTGCAGGCGCTGGGCAGCAAAGGCAAAGGCCTCTTCCCATGACACGGTTTGCCACGGCTCATGGATGCTGTTGCGGATCATGGGCTGGGTCACACGGTCAGGGTGGGTGGCATAGCCAAAGGCAAAGCGCCCTTTGACGCAGGAATGCCCGTGATTGGCTTGCCCGCCCTTGTAAGGAACCATACGGATCAGTTGACTGCCCTTCATTTCGGCCTTGAAGGAGCAGCCGACCCCACAATAGGCACAGGTGGTGACGATGCTGTGTTCGGGCTGCCCGTGGTCGATGACCTTGTTTTCCATCAGGGTTGCAGTTGGGCAGGCCTGCACACACGCCCCGCAGGATACGCAATCCGATTGCAGGAAGTTTTGTGCTGCTGTCCCCGCACTGACTTTGGATGCAAAGCCCCGTCCGGCAATGGTCAGGGCAAATGTACCTTGCACCTCTTCGCAGGCACGCACACAGCGTGAGCAGACAATGCACTTGCTGGGTTCAAAGGTGAAGTAGGGGTTGGAGGTATCTTTGGCGGCTGCCAGATGGTTTTCCCCGGCATAGCCATAACGCACTTCGCGCAAACCGACTGCCCCTGCCATGTCCTGCAATTCACAATCGCCATTACTGGCACAGGTCAGGCAATCAAGTGGGTGGTCGGAGATATACAGCTCCATGATATTGCGCCGCAGTTTGGCGAGTTTGCCATTTTGGGTGGTGACTTGCATGCCTGCTTCCACCGGGGTGGTGCAGGAGGCCGGTGTACCACGCCGCCCGGCGATTTCCACTGCGCACAAACGGCAGGAGCCAAACGCTTCCAGATTGTCGGTGGCGCACAGTTTCGGGATATTGATGTCCACCGTGGCAGCCGCCCGCAGGATGGATGTGCCTTCCGGGACAGTCACTTCCACACCATCAATGCTCAGGGTCACGAGCCGCTCAGATAACCGCGCCGGAGTACCGTAGTCTTTATTGGGGTCAAAATACTCAATCATGCTGTTCTCCGCTTAGCGGTTAAAGTCTTCAGGGAAGTGGGTGTAGGCACTGCGTACCGGGTAGGGGGTCATGCCGCCCATCGCACACAGGGAGCCAAAAAACAGCGTGTCGCACAACTCATCCAGCAGTGCCATGTTCTTGCCCCGTTCCTGGTTGTGCTTAATGCGGTCAATCACCTCCACGCCCCGTACCGAGCCGATCCGGCAGGGTGTGCATTTGCCACAGGACTCCTTGGCGCAGAACTCCATGGAAAAGCGAGCTTGTTCCAGCATGTCCACGCTGTCATCAAATACCACCACCCCGCCATGCCCGAGGACTGCGTTGGCTTCCGCAAAAGCCTCATAATCCAGTGGCAAGTCAAATTGACTTTCCGGCAAATAAGCCCCCAAGGGGCCACCGACCTGCACAGCCCGGATTGGGCGACCGCTTGCCGTGCCACCCCCAAATTCATTTAACAATTGGCGCAAGGTCAAACCAAACGGCAATTCAAATAACCCGCCCTGGCGGATATTGCCTGCCAACTGGAAGGGAAGTGTGCCGCGTGAACGCCCCGCCCCATACGCATGGTAAGCCGCCCCACCCTGCGCGACAATGTAGGGGATGGCGGCAAATGACAACACATTGTTCACCACGGTCGGCTTGCCAAATAGCCCTTCCAGTGCCGGTAAGGGCGGCTTGGGACGCACGGTGCCACGCTTGCCTTCCAGGGATTCGAGCAATGAGGTTTCTTCGCCACAAATATAAGCCTCTGCCCCCAGACGTACCTCCAGATCAAAGGTATGGGTGCTGCCTGCGACCTGTTTTCCCAAATAGCCCGCTGCATAGGCTTTGGCAATCGCCTCTTCGAGGATGGTGTGGGCGACCGGGTATTCTGAACGCAAGTAGATATAACCTTGTGCCGCCCCCACCGCAATTCCGGCAATCAGCATGCCTTCAATCAGCATGAAGGGGTCGGATTCCATCACCAGCCGGTCGGCAAACGTGCCGGAGTCGCCTTCATCGGCATTGCACACCACATATTTCGGGGTGGCGGGTGCATTCAAGACCGTTTGCCACTTGATGCCGGTCGGGAAGGCTGCTCCCCCGCGCCCACGCAAGCCAGAGCTTTTGACTTCATCTACAATGGCTTGCCCACTCAAGGTCAGGGCACGTTGCAACCCCTTGAGGCCACCCCATGCATGGTAATCAGCCAAGGATACTGGGTCGGTGATGCCTGCCCGTGCAAAAGTGATACGCTGCTGTGATTTGAGTGCAGGCAACTCCGCCGTTAAACCCAAATACAAAGGGTGTCCGGCTTGCCCTTGCAATAAACCACTGTCTAACAAATTGCCCACATCTTCTGGTGTAACCGGGCCATAAGCCACCCGCCCTTGCGGGGTCATGACTTCAATCAGTGGCTCCAACCAGCACAGGCCGCGTGAACCATTGCGCACCAGATCCAACACGATACCGAGGCTGGTGGCATGGGCAGTCAGGGCTTGGGCGATTTCATTCGCCCCTAAGGACAAGGCCGTGGCATCACGGGGAACAAAAATTTGTACACTCATACCATTACTCCCCCACGCGCATGACCTTCCGCCGGATCACCTGCCACCGATGCCAGCCCCTTTAAGCCTTCGATAATGCGCTCCAGTTTTGCCCCATCCACCCGCCCAACCAGCCGGTCATTGAGACGGATATTTGGCCCGGTTGCACAATTGCCCAGACAATAAACCGCTTCCAAACTGATTTGCTGGTCTGCCGTCGTTGCGTGGTAATCAATGCCCAATAGCGCCTTGGCTTGCTGTTCCAGCGTGCGTGAACCGCGTGCCTGGCAGGCTTCAGCACGACAGATTTGCAAGCGGTACGCCCCACCCGGCGTGGTGCGGAACTGATGGTAAAAACTGATGACACCGTGGATTTCAGCCGGAGTGCGCTGCACCGCCTTGGCGATCAAGCCGACGGCCTGTTCCGGGATAAACCCCACAGCCTGCTGGATGGCATGCAACATGGGCAAGACTGCACCCGGTTGGTCTTGCAAGGAGTGGACAAGTGCCGCCATACGGGCGGTATCAACCTGATCCGGTGGGGTGGTTGGATTCATAAGGCTCCTGGTGGCTGATACGGGACTATTATTTTATAAGCTAAAGTAAAGGGATTTGAATATTGATGCAAATTGAAAGATGGTATCTTGTGATTGATGGGGTCAATCGTGATGAGCCCTAAAAACGGGTTGGAGCATGTGACACACTACATATTTTTCAGCATCGGGATAGGGTGACGCATGAGGTTGATCGAGGTGGGGCTGCCACCACCCCTTTCAATCGTACAACATCACATCCCCGATGCGTTCTGCCCATTGTGCGAAGGCGGGGATGCTGAAGATGTCATCCCCGACTGCCCGCAGCATGTCCGACACCAGCATCACACCCATTTCCCGCAAGGGGAAGGCATGTGCGTAGTGGAGGATATGCCCGTAAACCGTTGCCTTGTCTGCGCTGCCTTTGGCGCGGATTGCCCGCCCGACCAGGGCTGAGGCGACGGCATATTGCAAATCCACTTCCTTGGGAGCTTTGATGTCTTCCCCGCGCAAGATTGCGTCCAGGTCGGGCATTTGGTCGAGGCTGTCAACGAAGGCTTTCAGTTCAATCCCGGCAGCGGGGCCAACACAGGCTTGCAGTGAACCCAAAAGCAAGGGGGGCGTGTTGGCAAATTTCTGGAGGGCGCGATGGGCAAACTCCCATGAGCGCGGGGTCGGGAAGGCGACCGGGTTTTGTGCCGGGTCGAATTTGAACAACTGCTCCGGGCGGAAGCGCAGGAAGCCAATAATGCGCTCGTCGATACCGTTTTGGTAAGCCCACGTTACCCAGTCATCCAGATTCAGCTCCACTTCAAAGTGGGAAAAGCGGTTAGCCAGTGGGGCAGGCATGGTATACGTCACCCCCCGGTCGCCCTGGCGGTTGCCTGCGGCAAAGATTGCCCAACCGGGTGGGACGCGGTAATCACCCAGGCGGCGGTCAAGGATCAATTGGTAAGCGGCAGCCGATACGCTCGGGACAGCCGAGGTGATTTCATCCAGGAACAGGATGCCCTGCACCCCGTGGCGGTTTGCATCCGGCAAGAGTGAGGGGATCGCCCATTCCACCAAGCCGTTTTCACGGAAGGGGATACCGCGCAGGTCGCTGGGTTCCATTTGTGAAAGGCGGATGTCGATCACCGGAACGTGGTGGCGTTGCCCGACTTGCGCCACTATCTGCGACTTGCCGACACCGGGCGGCCCCCACAACATGACCGGCGTATGGTGTCCATCCAGTGTGCCAAGAAATTCTTTATCAAGGACTGAGCTGATCAGGGTCGGGCGCATGCAGGTTCCTATTATTGTGTGGGTTGCGTTGGCGCTGGATTGGGTGCATCACTCGGCTCGTACAGGGTGAAGCCAACCGGCAACTCAAACAGGCTGGCTTCCAGCTTGTCCTTGCTGATGGCGGTCAGTTCGCTGCGGGGGCCGGTCGGCAATGCCTGCACCCGCAAGGCGACCCCTTGCTTATGGATGCTGGCGGAGTCTGCATCGGCGGGGGGCGGTGTGATACCTTGGGTTTGGGCGGCAACCGTCACCATCGAATCCATGTAGGTGAACATGCCGAGCAGCCGCTGATAATCGGCCTCATCCAGCACAGGCTGGGTAGCGTTGCACAGCTCACGCACCGGCGCACCATTCATCAGCACGTTGGTGATGTTGCACGGGATGCCCTGGATCTGCTCTGTTTTGCCGGTATTTTGCTGGCTGGCAACCGGGGCAGGGGCTTTTTTCATGGCCTCCGCCTGCTGCATTTGGGCTTCTGCCTGTTGGCGCTGCTCCGGTGGCAGCAGTGCCATTTGTTGGCGCAATTGTGTCTGCATGCGCGTCTGGATCACCAGCATTTTTTCCATGCGCTGCCTGACCTTATCCAGACTGGACTCAAGGTATTGGCGGGCATGGGTGTTGACAGTGTGCAACGTCTGCTTGCTGTGATCATATAACGAATAAATACCACTGCCAGCTTCTTCCATGCGTACTTTGTCGCCTTGGATTTGTATGCTGGTGGTACGGGTGGGGACAGGTGCACCCAAGCCAGTATCGGTATAGGTCAGGCGTGCATCTGCCCAGGCAGGGGGCAAAAAGACAACGGACAGGGCAACCGCGAGGCCGCCACAAATAGGATTAAGATGCATTTTTAACTCCCCATTTTTTTCCTGATACTGCATCCCAATCCATGAAGCAAAGGGTATGCCGTAGCAGCGGGCATGGCTAAGGAATACGGGACGGACGGCTTATTATAGCGTGTCAGTGGTTCCGGGTTGAAGATAAACGGAAAGGATTTTACGTGGCTCATTGGGGGTAGGTTTCAGGTGCTTGCAACATTCCTTGTGACAGACCATGCAGCACTCGACGGTATGCTCTGTTCATTGCACACGATGACTTCATTAATCTTCAAAAAATGTAAACGGGCACGAATGGCTTGCGCTAAACGATACGCCAGCAGCTTGTAGGTGGTTGGCTCGTGGTTCAGTGTTAAAAACAATACAATATCCAGCTTCTGAGCATACAAGCCCGGCTGAAAGTTGGCTAAGGTTGTATCCGCTTGACGCATGGAAGCAACCAGCCCAGTAAGTGTGTCCACCACTTTTTGCGCAACTTCATCCGGCAAATAAGGTTTGGCACGCTTTGCCTTCACGAGGGAGTCCCAACCTTGTTGCTTAATCCAGTTTTTAGTTTCTACCAGTTCGGCGGGATCTTGTCCGGCAAAGCGTGGGCGGTTTTCGGCTTCGTTGCCTGCACAGTCTTTGATTTCTATAAAAATGCAGGTATCTGGGCTACACGCCAGAATATCGACAGCTTTAAAATCCAAGGGGGAGCGCTGCACCTTTGTGTGGTAAAAGCTGCCGGGCGCATCATAGCTTATCGCCTGCCATTCGGTTGGGAAATGGAAGGTCAGTTGTCCTTCAGTGATTTCAGGCATGGCGTGCATCCTGTTCACGGTCGAACTGGGCTAACTCTTCCTCCAGTGACACAATCGATTGCAGCTCATCCAAGGAGTCACCCGACTCCACAACTACGCCATCCTCACCCTTGAGCAAAGAAAAATAGCGGGTTGGGATGGGCTGCTGTATTGTCAGAATATCCAGCTCTTTCAACAGAAAATAACTGTGCGTGGCGATGAAAATCTGAATCCCTGCCTTTGCCAGTTGTAGGATGACCCGTGCAACAACCTTGACTAGACGTGGGTTTAAATTGGCTTCCGGCTCGTCCCAGAACAGATAGCCGTCTTTTTCCAATGCCCCCACTGCAATCAATTGCGCTAGCATTGCCAGTTTGCGTAAGCCTTCTGCAACTAAAGGCATCTCCAGTTTGCCTTGTGCAGGTGTTACCAGATAAAAACGGCCATTTTCCAGCTCAACCTTGCCGCCCATTGCTTCTTCCAGCACTGACATCAGGTCTGCCATCGGCTTCTTGAGTAATGGCTCACCTAGAAGCAGGCAGGTATCGCGATAGGTTTCTTCAAACTCCAGATAGCGGCCTTCGTACAAGGAAACAAAGCCGGGGTAGATGCTTAAAAGCTCTCTTGCCGGGATAAAAACTGATTTATTAGTCAGAACTTTGGCAGGAATCCGTGAAATTATAATTTTTTCATTAGCCCAATCTAGTCCAAATTCACAATCTATCTGTGGATCATCAAAAAAACAGGAAACATTGAAATTTTTTTTTAGTGAAAAATCAAGTTTAGACAGCTTATCCCTATTAATTTTCTTTTTTAAAAGATTTTTAATTTTCTCCACTCGAAAAGTATTAATAAGCTTTTCTGTGTAGACGAAGGAGCGTGAGGAGTATGTGGGCTTTCTAATAACCGCAATCACTGCATACGCCAGCTTCAACACATGCGTCTTACCCGTGCCGTTTTCGCCGACGATGACGTTCAAGCCGGGGGAGAACTCGAGAGTGGCTTGGGTGAAGACGGTAAAGTTTGTGATGTTGAGTTGCTTAAGCATAGCAGAATTCCTTAAAATCTATGGGCAGGGCAGCTCCCTACGAAAACTTGCTACCGCTGTTACGTCAGGGAGCGGATCACTCCCCAGCAGCAGCTCCCCTCCTCGTGCTGATGGGCTACCACTTAGGTGAACTATCGAAATAAAATCATGTACATCGTACCATCATCGGTGAACCATTTTCCTATTCTGGCGTTTAGATCACGTCTGGAGTTGGTAGAGCTATCTACATTCAAACTGCATGATTCCTTCATAACCATTATGTGTTTTATTAAGGATGTTAAATCCTTGCGTTTTACAAAGGCTACCCGCTAAATTGTAACAGCGACTATAATTAATACGGTTTGTTCCAAATATAATTGCAGCTCCTTGACCACAATGAACAGTATATGATTTTTTTCCATTTTGTGAGTATGAATGTGGAGGTGGGTTATTGTTTGTATTTGCACATCCATAAATAAATAAAAAAATAAATATGTTTAATTTTTTCATAAAACACTCCAATTCAGATAAAAATTTAAGTTGCTGATTGCTAAAAACTTGTATAAATTCATATGCAATAAAAAAGCAAATTTTAATATCGCTGGCACTGGGATTTTTCATGCAAGACGGATTGTTGAGTAGAACTATACTTCTAATCAGCAATTCTTGTCCATCGTTTTCATATGGGATGGGTTTTGGATGTTTACAAGCGATGTCGTGCAAGAGGACGACGCTTACTGATGCAGTTATATCCGGGAAGCAAGAAAAGACCTTTCCTACTTCTTCCCAAGCGGGAAGAAAATTGTTACTTTCAACCTGTCTTATCCATTATTTTCACCGCCTCCGTATTGTTCTTGCCGAGTTCGGACAAGTTAATGCTGTCGGCTTTGAATTCACCCCAGCCTTTCAACAATGCACTGGAACGGTCTTGATCGGTCATTCCTCATCCCCAAGCACCAACCCCGACGGTCAGCTACAGGGTATTGAGCAGATAAGCGGTGAGGACGGTATCCACCCGATGCCGCCAGACTTCGATAGCTTTTCCTCCCCCAGCAGCCGCTCCCCGCCTCGTGCTGATGGGCTAGCACGAACTTCGGTCGTTTAATTCCCGTCAATTGAAGGATTCCATGTGAATACGCAGCATTTTTTCGTTATCATGCCATCCTTTTGCTGACAATCAGCAAGACGGACAAGCAAACGGATTAGCGTAACCATGCAAAAATTCATGATCGAAGGCGGTGTGGCACTGGAAGGGGATGTGGTGATCTCTGGTGCAAAGAATGCTGTGTTGCCACTTCAGGCTGCCACCTTGTTGGCGGATACACCGATGACTATCCGCAATGTGCCGCGCCTGAAAGACGTGCAGACGCTGGCGGCGGTGATTGAGGGGATGGGGGTGACTGTCCGGTTTGATGCGGACAATAATATCCATACCGATACCTCCACCATCAACAAGTTCAGCGCACCGTATGAGCTGGTGCGTACCATGCGGGCTTCGATTCTGGTGCTGGGGCCGATGGTGGCACGGTTTGGTGAGGCGGAAGTGTCCTTGCCCGGTGGTTGCGCGATTGGTACACGTCCGGTCAATTTGCATATTGCCGGTCTGGAGGCAATGGGCGCAACGGTGGTGGTTGAGGAAGGTTATATCCGTGCCAAGGCAAGCCGCCTCAAGGGGGCGCATATTGTCATGGAAATGGTCAGTGTCACCGGCACGGAGAATCTCCTGATGGCGGCAACCCTGGCGGAAGGGACAACGATTATCGAAAATGCCGCCCGCGAACCGGAAGTGACTGACCTTGCCCATTGCCTGAACCAAATGGGTGCGAAAATTAGCGGCATTGGTACAGACAAGCTGGTGATTGAAGGGGTGGAGCGTTTGCAGGGCACAGATTACACCGTGCTGCCTGACCGTATTGAAACCGGCACATTTTTGGCTGCGGCAGCGATTACCGGTGGGCGGGTGCGGGCGCTGAGTGCCGCCCCAGATACACTGGATGCGGTATTGCACAAGTTCCGTGAGGCAGGGGCACATGTTGAAACCGGTGCAGACTGGATTGAGCTGGACATGCGGGGGCGTACCCTGAAGTGTGTTGACATCCGTACTGACCCCTATCCTGCGTTCCCGACCGACATGCAAGCACAGTTCATGGCGATGAACACCGTTGCCAAAGGGATTGGGGTGGTGGTGGAAACCATTTTTGAAAACCGCATGATGCATGTGGCTGAGTTGATGCGTTTGGGTGCGAATATCCGGCTGGAAGGCAATACGGCGATTGTTGCTGGGATGCCAAGCCTGAAGGGTGCACCCGTCATGGCTACGGATTTGCGGGCATCTGCTTCCTTGATTCTGGCGGCGTTGGCAGCGGAAGGGAAAACGCTGGTTGACCGCATTTACCATACTGACCGTGGCTATGAGCGGATGGAAGGGAAGCTGGTGGCTTTGGGGGCGCGTATCCAGCGTGTGAACGGGTGAGACAATGAACAACACCATTACGATTGCACTGTCCAAAGGGCGTATTTTCAAGGATACCGTGCCACTGCTGCGGGCGGTGGGCATTGAACCACTGGATGACCCGGAAACCAGCCGCAAGTTGATTCTCGATACCAGCCGCCCGGATGTGAAAATTGTCATTATCCGCGCGACTGATGTGCCGACCTACGTGCAATATGGGGCGGCTGACCTAGGTGTGGCAGGCAAGGACGTATTGATGGAGCATGGCGGGGATGGCCTGTATGAGATGGTCGACCTGAAGATCGCCAATTGCAGGCTGATGGTGGCAGGTTTCCCTGACCGCCCTTTACCAGCAACCAATCTGAAGGTGGCGACCAAGTTCGTCAATTGCGCCCGCCGTTATTTTGCCGGGCAGGGCAGGCAGGTCGACATTATTAAACTGTATGGCTCGATGGAGCTGGCTCCGCTGGTGGGCTTGGCGGATTGCATTGTCGATTTGGTCGACACCGGCAATACCTTGCGTGCCAATGGTCTTGCCCCACTCGAACACATGGCGGACATCAGTTCACGTTTGGTGGTCAACAAGGCCGCCATGAAGCTGAAACATGCTGCCATCCAGGATTTGCTGACGCAGGTGCAAGCTGCGGTTGAACAGAGGACGACAAAGAAATGAAATACCAGACAGACGACTTGCGCATTATCGGGATGGATGAGCTGATCCCGCCGGTTGAATTGCACCGCGAATTTGGCCTGAATGAGGTCGCCAGTGAAACCGTCTACAAGGGGCGGCAAATGGCGCATGAGATCATTCATGGGCGCGATGACCGCCTGTTGGTGGTGGTGGGGCCGTGTTCCATCCATGATGTGGATGCTGCCCTGGAGTATGCCCAGCGTCTGGATGGCTTGCGCAAGGAGCTGCAAAAGGATTTGCACATCATTATGCGCGTCTATTTTGAAAAACCGCGCACCAGTATCGGCTGGAAGGGTTTGATCAATGACCCTGACCTCGATAACAGCTTCAAGATCAACAAGGGGTTGCGCACCGCCCGCAAGTTGCTGCTGGATTTGGCAAACATGGGCATGCCCGCCGGGACGGAGTTCCTCGACCTGATCAGCCCGCAATACGTGGCTGACCTGGTGAGTTGGGGGGCGATTGGCGCACGTACCACCGAAAGCCAGGGGCATCGGGAGCTGTCTTCCGGCATTTCCTGCCCGATTGGCTTCAAGAATGGCACGTATGGCAACGTCAATATTGCCATTAATGCGATTTCAGCGGCATTGCGCCCGCACCATTTCCTGTCTGTCACCAAGGACGGGCATACCGCGATTTTTGCCACCCGTGGCAATGAGGATTGCCATGTGATCCTGCGCGGTGGCAAAGCGCCGAATTATGATGCGGATAGCGTTGCCCAGACGGTGGCGGAATTGCACAAAGAAGGTTTGCCGCCTTATTTGATGATTGATTTCAGCCATGCCAACAGTTCCAAGGACTACCGCCGTCAGGTCGAAGTCTC
The DNA here is from genome assembly GCA_964293005.1 of uncultured Thiothrix sp. Taxonomy (GTDB): domain Bacteria; phylum Pseudomonadota; class Gammaproteobacteria; order Thiotrichales; family Thiotrichaceae; genus Thiolinea. The sequence goes on along the minus strand of CAXYXW010000043.1, from coordinate 7,042 downwards.
CGCCAATGTGGCAGCACAGATTGCTGCCGGGCAGAAGGCCATTTGTGGGGTGATGATCGAGAGCCACTTGGTGGAAGGCAACCAGAAGGCCGATGGCAAGCAACGCGCCGATCTGACCTATGGACAAAGCATTACCGATGCCTGCATTAACTGGGAGATGACCGATCAGGTGTTGCGCCAGTTGGCTACTGCCGTGCAGGCACGCCGCAAGCAGAAATAAAGGGGTAGGGTATGAATATCCAGCAGTTACGGACACAAGACAGCGATTTTTGGCAGCGTCTGGATGCGCTGTTGGCTTGGGAAAGTGTCTCGGATGATGCCGTGTTCAATACAGTCAATGGCATTATCAAGGCGGTACGCAGCCAGGGTGATGCAGCCGTGGTTGAGTTTACCAACCGGTTTGACCGTATGGCGGTGGCTTCGATGGCTGAGTTGGAAGTGCCACCGCTACGTTTGCAGCAGGCACTCGCTGAGCTTGACCCTGAGCAACGCGCTGCCTTGGAGCAGGCTGCTGCCCGTGTGCGTGCCTATGCTGAGCGGCAGAAACTGGAGTCGTGGAGTTATACCGAAGCCGATGGCACGATGCTCGGTCAACAGGTGACGGCACTGGATCGGGTGGGTTTGTATGTGCCCGGTGGCAAGGCGGCTTATCCGTCATCGGTGTTGATGAATGCCATCCCGGCCAAGGTTGCCGGTGTGCCTGAGCTGATCATGGTCGTGCCAACCCCAGCCGGGGAAATGAACGGGTTGGTGTTGGCAGCCGCAGCGGTGGCGGGGGTTGACCGGGTATTTGCGATTGGCGGGGCGCAGGCGGTGGCTGCCTTGGCTTATGGTACACAGACCATCCCGCAGGTGGACAAGATCGTCGGGCCAGGCAATATCTATGTGGCAACTGCCAAGCGCATGGTGTTCGGTGTGGTGGGTATTGACATGATTGCGGGGCCTTCGGAAATCCTGGTGGTGTGTGACGGCAAGACCAACCCGGACTGGATTGCGATGGACTTGTTCTCGCAAGCCGAACACGATGAGGATGCCCAGGCGATTCTGGTATCACCCGATGCCGATTTCATTGCGGCGGTACACGCCAGCATTGGGCGTTTGCTTGAAACCATGCCGCGCAAGTCGATTATCGAAACCTCCCTGCAAGGGCGTGGTGCTTTGATCCATGTGCAGGATATGGCAGAGGCGGTCAAGGTTGCCAATTACATTGCCCCTGAGCATCTGGAGCTGTCGGTCGAAGACCCACAGGCGCTGCTGGGGCAAATCCGCCATGCAGGGGCGATTTTCATGGGGCGCTATACCGCTGAGGCTTTGGGTGATTACTGTGCCGGGCCGAACCATGTGTTGCCGACTTCACGGACGGCACGTTTCTCCAGCCCGCTTGGGGTATATGACTTCCAGAAGCGTTCATCCCTGATAAACTGTTCAGCAGCGGGTGCATCCGCGTTGGGGCGGGTTGCGTCAGTGCTGGCGCGTGGGGAAGGGCTGGTGGCGCATGCGCGGTCAGCAGAGTATAGAATTTGATTTTTAATTATCGGTCAGGACTACATTAAACCATGAACCCGGATTTTCTCGACTTTGAGCAGCCCATTGCTGAATTGCAAGCAAAAATCGAAGAGCTGCGCTTTGTGGATGATACCCAAATCAACCTCAGTGAAGAAATTGCCAAGCTGGAAGAGAAAGCCCAGACCCTGACCCGCAGTATCTTTGCCAAGCTCACCCCGCGCCAGATTTCACAATTGGCGCGTCATCCGAAGCGCCCTTATACCTTCGACCTGATCAAGCACCTGTTTACCGACTTCACGGAATTGCATGGCGACCGTGCGTTTGCCGATGACCATGCGATTGTCGGCGGCTTGGCGCGTTTCCGGGGGCAGTCGGTGATGGTGATTGGGCATCAGAAGGGGCGTGATACTTCGGAAAACATCAAGCGCAACTTTGGCATGCCGCGCCCGGAAGGCTACCGCAAGGCACTGCGCCTGATGCGCTTGGCGGAAAAGTTCCAGGTTCCGGTGATCACCTTCATTGATACGCCCGGAGCCTATCCGGGGATCGGTGCGGAAGAGCGTGGGCAAAGTGAGGCGATTGCCCGTAACCTGTATGAAATGGCACGCTTGCGTACCCAAATCATCTGCACGGTGGTCGGTGAGGGCGGTTCGGGGGGAGCCTTGGCGATTGGCGTGGGCGACCGGGTGATGATGTTGCAATACGCCACCTATTCGGTCATTTCCCCGGAAGGCTGTGCCTCCATCCTCTGGAAAAGTGCGGACAAGGCAGCCGATGCTGCCGATGCGATGGGTATTACCGCCGACCGCCTGAAATCCTTGGGGCTGATCGACCAGATTATCCCGGAGCCTCTCGGTGGGGCGCACCGTAATATTGCGGTGGCGGCGCAGTCGGTCGGTGAGGCGCTGGAAAGTAACCTGCGTGAACTCAAATCCTTGCCTATGGACAAGCTGCTGGACAAGCGTTACCAGCGCATCATGGGCTTCGGGCAATACGAAGAGGCCTGACGGGATGGTGGGGGAGGTGGTTTTAACCTTTATCCAGAACCACCCCGCCCCGACCTACTGGCTTGCCTATAGCGGCGGGCTGGATTCCCATGTTTTGCTGCATGCCTGTGCCCGTTTGCGCCAGCAGTATCCCCGGCTGAATTTCCAGGCGATCCATATTGACCACGGTTTGCAGGCGGATTCTGCTGCCTGGGCGGTGCATTGCCAGGCGGTATGTGCCGGTTTGGGGATGCCCGTGCAGGTGATCCGCTTGGGGTTGCACGTACCCGCCGGGGAAAGTCTGGAAGCCGTGGCACGCGCTGCCCGCTACCGGGCATTTATGGATTGTATGCAGGCAGGGGATATGCTCCTGAGCGCACACCATCAGGATGACCAGGCGGAAACCTTGTTGCTGAACCTGTTGCGTGGCAGTGGGGTGGATGGCCTGGCAGCGATGCCTGCGTGCCGTGCGTTGGGGGCGGGGTGGCTGGGGCGGCCTTTATTGGCGCTAAGCCGTGCCGATTTGCAGGCGTATGCTACACAGCACGCGCTCAGCCCTATCAATGACCCCAGCAATGCCCGTGAGGATTTTGACCGCAATTACTTGCGCCATGCTATCTTGCCGCTGTTGCAGGGGCGTTGGCCTGCGGTCACGGCGAATCTGGCGCGGGCGGCGGCTTGGCAAGCAGAAAGCCGCGACCTCCAGCAGCACTTGCTGGCAGCACCGATGCAGGCAGCAAGGGGGAGCCAGCCGGATACCTTGTCTGTCCGTGCCGTCCTGCAACACGATATACCCCTGCAAAAAGCCCTGATCCGCCACTGGTTGCACGGTTTGGGTTTTGCCATGCCCTCCGCCAAGAAACTGTGGCACATCCTGCATGATGTCCTGCAAGCCCGCGCAGATGCGCTGCCATGTGTGGCCTGGTCGGGCTGCGAGGTGCGCCGCTACCGTGACAATGTGTATGCGATGCCGCCCTTGCCAGCGCACGATCCGGCGCAGGTGTGGGCGTGGCAGGATTTGGCAATACCTTTGTTTATCCCCTCTTTAGGTTTGACCCTGACGGCTGGGCAATTGGACGCATGGCAGGATGATTTGCTGGCTAACCCACAGGCCGTGACTGTGAGGTTCCGGCAGGGCGGTGAACGCCTCCGTCGCAAGGATGGGCACACCGTAGCACTGAAACAGTGGATGCAGGAAGCCGGTGTGCCGCCTTGGTTACGGGAGCGGATTCCCCTTGTGTATGTGGGAGGGGAGTTGGTGGTATTGCCGGATTTGCAGGCGGTCAGGGCGTGGGTGGAGGGGCGGTTCGGCATTGCCCAAATCAATAACAACTGTTAGTTTAGCCATAACCCCTTTTTGGCTGGTGCTGTTGTTATGTCTGAAAGCAAACCCACTGCGATTCAAACCTCCCGTTCATGGGCAGATAGCAAGATTGCTGATATTGCGCGTTATTCGGCGGAAGAGGCCTCGGATAGTGATAGTGCGAATATCGTGCCTGCACGCGGCAGGCCAATGGATGGCAAGCGTACTATCAAGCTGTTTGTCAGTTATGCGCGGAAGGATAATAAACAGGGTGAAGTTGACCTCTTTATTGAGAAATTTGAGGAGTATGCCCGTGTTTATGCGGGGGAATACCGTTTCCAGATTTGGGCGGATTGGCATATCACGATCGGGCAAGACTGGAATCGTGAAATACAGGACGCACTGGAAAAATGTCACTTCGGACTGCTTTTTCTGAGCGTTTCCTTTTTGGATCGTCAGTACATCCAAGAACATGAATTGCCTCAGTTATTGGCAACGGAAAGGGCTTTGCCTATCGGATTCAAAAAGCTGGACATCCATAAAGCAGATTTGCTGGGTGTGAAAGAACGACAGGTTTTCCGCTTGAGGGATCGGCAGCGTTCTTATAGCGAGTGTCGGGGCGAGGATAAACGTGGCGACTTTTTCAGTGAGCTGATTACACAGATCAAAGCCAGAGTTGATGCATTACCAGCAGAGCCACCGAGAAATCCCCCCCAGCCCCCCTTTTGCAAAGTGGGGAGTGAATAGGCGGAGTGCGTTGATTATGTTGAGCGGATTTCGCAGCGGATGTGGATTGAGGCAGAAAAGGGCTTTGACAAGAACCACACCCACAGCAAGGCACGGGCAACCAGCATCCAGAATGTGCAAAGCCTGATTGATAAAGGGGAGGCGCATCACGCAGAGGGCGGCGTTATTGCCACCGAATACCTGATGGACTGGTTGACAGGTAAGGATTCCCCGGCTTTTTGTGCTTTGCTCGGTGAGTATGGCATGGGCAAAACCACTACCTGCAAAGCCTTGACCCGTGAATTATTGGAACAGCGTCAGGCTGATAAAAACCTGCCGTTGCCGATTTATGTGGATTTGCGCGAATACACTTGGGATAAGCGCGTTGATTTCACCTTGGCGGATATTCTCGATCACATCCTGAAAAAAAGCTGGAAAGGTGGGCAGTTGGATGTGGGGATTAAGCCCGAAGATATTATCCAGCAGGTGCAAACCAACCGGGCTTTGATGATTTGGGATGGTTTGGATGAGGTCATCGTCCACATGCCGCCCAAAGAGGCGAATGATTTTATCCGCCAGCTTTGGCGGGTATTGCCGCCCTTGAAGCAGGGTAAACAGCAGAACCCCAACGCAGGTAAAATGCTGGTTTCTTGCCGTTCGCATTATTTTCGGAGTGTGCAGGAACAAAATGCGATGCTCACCAGCGAACACCGCGATGGTATCAAGGGGCAGGATTATCAGGCATTGATCCTGTTGCCGTTTGCTGAGGGGCAGATTGAAACCTGCTTGAGCAAAAGCCTGAATCTGGACAAAAGCCAGTTGCGCCGCGTGCTGGAATTGATCCGTTCGGTGCATAACCTGCCGGAAATGGCAGAGCGCCCTTACACGCTGTCGCTGATTGCCCAGCATATCCCGCAGATTGAGCAATTGTCATTGCGCGGTGAAACCATTCAGGGTGTCACGCTCTACCAAAGCATGGTGGATAGCTGGCTGTCCCGCGATACCGGCAAACACCAGTTTTCGCCGCAGCACAAAAAGCAGTTGATGGAATATCTGGCGGCTGCCTTGTGGAAAAGCGGGCAACGCCAGTGGAGTGTCGATGACCTCGATGAATGGCTGGATGATTTCCTTTACAACAACCCGAAACTGGATGCTGCTTACCGGAGTATTGATCGGGCGGTGTTGAAAGAGGATTTGCGTACTGCGACCTTCATCGTGCGCCCGGATGATGAGCATTTCCGCTTTGCGCATACGTCCTTGCAGGAGTTTTTCTTTGCGGCGTATCTGCACCGTGCGTTGGTGAATGGCATAAGGGCGGCGTGGAGAAACCCCTCCCAGCCTCCCCTTATCAGGGGAGGAGCCAATTCGGAGAGCAGCTTAGCTCCCTTCCCTGATAAGGGGAGGGTTGGGGAGGGGTTTCTTTCCCCGGAAACCATCGATTTCCTCGTCCAGCTCTTCATCAGCGACCGCAGCAAACGCGCCCGTTGCGAACAACACCTGTCCGCATGGTTGGCAGAACACGATCCAGAAAGCAGCAAACTCGTTTTTCATATCTGGCTATTGCTGGCAGAACGGGGGGCAGTTGTCCCTTATCAGCGTATGGCTTTGGCAGGCGAAGACCTGTTCCAATGGGAAATCCAAGGGGCAAAAGCTAAGCCACTGCAACTGCATCATGTCGATTGGCAAGGCGCACGGCTGGAGCAGGTAGCGTTCGATCATGTCGAGTTCCGCCACTGCAACTTCAAGCAGGCGCGGCTATGGCAAAGCGAATTCCAGCATTGCCGGTTTGAGGCGTGCGCACTGGAAAATGCCGACCTCACCGCCAGCGTGTGGCGGCTCAATGAGCTGCGGAGGCTGGATGTCAGCACTTGCCAACTCGCGCATTCGCAATGGGTACGGAACCAAGGGCAGGCGTGGGGCAATGTGCTGGCGCACAACCAGCGCACCGATCAGCACATCCCCGCCAGCGTGTGGGCGCATCTCAATGCTGGGCATGGGAATGCAGTAAACTGTGTTGCGTTCAGCCCAGATGGCGGGAAGCTAGCCTCCGGCTCTTGGGACAGCACTGTGAAACTGTGGGATGTGGCGAGCGGCGAATGCCTGAAAACCTTCGACCAACATAGTAGCGAGGTTAATTCAGTGGTGTTCAGCCGGGATGGGGGGAGGCTGGCATCGGGTTCTTGGGACAGAACTGTGAAAGTGTGGGATGTGGCGAGCGGTGAGTGCCTGAAAACCTTTGGGCAACATCAGGGAAGGGTGAGTTCAGTAGCGTTCAGCCCGGATGGCGGAAGGCTGGCATCCGGCTCTTGGGACAAAACCGTGAAACTCTGGGATGTGGCGGGCGGCGAGTGCCTGAAAACCTTCGACCAGCATAGTAGCAGGGTGACTTCAGTGACATTCAGCCCGGATGGGGGGAGGCTGGCCTCCAGCTCTGGTGACAAGACCGTGAAACTGTGGGATGTGGCCAGCGGCGCGTGCCTGAAAACCTTCGACCAGCATCAGGACAAGGTGACTTCAGTGA
>CAXYXW010000042.1:0-31204 GCA_964293005.1 uncultured Thiothrix sp. | reverse complement strand
ACGCCAACGCCAACGCCAACGCCAACGCCAACGCCAACGCCAACGCCAACGCCAAAAAATATTACCCTAAGCCAGACAGAGCAAACATTATTACACTCTGCCTTTACAACAAATAATGCAGGGATGGCGGCATCTGACCGAACCATTACCGTGCAAGACGGGGCAAATGCGGACGGACGCTTGAGCCAGGGTGATACCTTGCTGGTACGGAATACAGCCGGGCAGGAAGTGTCGCGCAAAACACTGACAGCGGATGACATCTATGCCATGCGTTTCCGTGAAAACATGCTGAAGAACGCTGGCTCAATCGGGGCTGGCTGGGAATTCACCGAAAAACTGGTCAGCATTAAAGGTGCACAGTTGGCACAACCTGAAACACGGCAATACACCGATAGCAATGGTGCGCGGGGTACTGAAAAAGTGGTGGAACGCAATAACTTCTGGGAAGTGGTCGAGCGGGGCTCAAATCGTTTTCTGGTCATGCGTAACACGGATAATGCCGGTAAACCCGTCCTGGCCTCGGATGCCATTAATGATGTTTTCACCAACCGCAAAAACTATGCCTTTGACTGCGCCAGCCCCATGCCGCTCATGAACCTGAAAAGCACGCTGGACACGATTGGCAAGGATGACTTTAACCGCAATGCAGGCCAACTGCTCATTTCATCCTGGTATGACCAATACGACACCTCTCGCTTTGACGGTGGCTACCTCACCAACGTCCGTACTGCGGCTGCGGGCGAGATAACAGTCAATGGCAAAGCCAATCTGGCAGGTGAAACCGCCAAGTTTGACCCCGCCAAAGGTGACAAACTGATCCCAGGCAATACCTACTATTTTGACCTCCCCGGTGATACCACCACCGCAGAACAAGGCTGGAATGCCGTCTACATGGGACAAAAAGCAGACGGTAGCCACGAATTCTGGAGCAATAGCGTCGGCTTGCTGAGCGTTACCTTTGATGGTAAGGACTTCACGACGACCGGCAGGCTTGCTGGCTACTACCTGGGAGCTGTGGTAGCTGACCCGAACGTAGCCAGAATTAAAGACTGGGATGACGATGCCTCTGTGGTGCGTTAACCCCGACCAGCGGTCTAACTTGCAGGAAACCCAGCTTGTCTATAGAATCATTTTATAAACAGGCTGGGTTTCAGCATATAAAAAACATAATTTACGCTCCAGCAAACGCACTGCTGCGTTTGGCACGGGTCTGGGCGCGTCAGGTATAAAAGAAAATAAAAATGAATGATGATCGCCGCCGAATCAAATTAAAGCCATTCACGCCTCCGGGGTGGACACCTGCGGCAGTACGCATGAATAACCTGCTGCTCAACAAATCCCAACCGATTGCTTTTTTCATGGATGAAACCAAGGCATTCCGTTTGCAAATTTTTCCGGCCAGCCACCCTGTCCAGACACCCCACCCCATTGGCATGACGCTGGGGATTGGTGACTCAACGGCAGGCTTGTGGTTATCAGACTGGCCGCTACTGGACAATATCCGCTCATTTATCCCTGAAGGCATGCTGGCACGCCTCCCTGAAAACCTTGGCATTGCCCTAGCCGAAAATGCCCTGGATCCACTGATCAGCCGCATTGAAAATGCACTCGGGAGCAAAGTCAAAATCCAATCGCTGTCCGCTGAACAGAATAGCCGCCTTTACACCCTGCCCATTGAGTTTGAACTGCTGGAGGGTGACAAGGAAAAGCCCGGTTCAGACCACCTGATCAAAGGGCTGCTGGTGCTGGAAGAGCGCCTCTACCCCTTGATGCAGGAACGTTTGCGCTTCTGGCCTTCGGATACGGATGAGGTTTGGGAAACACTGGAAACCAATATCTTTCTGGAAATTGGTACTGCCTCGGTCTCGATCCAGGACATCAACAACCTTGAAACTTCAGACATAATTTTGCTGGATAACTCAAGCTTCCGTACTGAAGGCTTACTGCACCTGCGCTTTAACACCCACCTTTACTGTAGCGCACAACTGATTGCCGAACCGACCAGGCAACTAACCATCACGACAGGCTGGAACACCATGAGTGACAATGAACCAAAACAAAATCTCCAACAGATTAATCAGATTCCTGTCCAACTCTCGTTTGATTTGGGGCAAAAAACCCTGTCCTTCAACGAGGTCAAACAACTACGCCCCGGTTATGTCATTGACCTGACCCAAGCCTTACCAGAGGTTGTACAAATCCGGGCACAAAACAAACTGATCGGGACAGGTGAATTGGTGGATATTAGCGGACGCATTGGTATCCGCATCCTGAGCCTGTTCGGAACCCGCTCAAAAGCGGGGTGAACAGATGGAAACCTTCCCAAATCCAATTATCCTGATTGGCCTGCTGACTGTTTTAGGCTTGGCTCCGTTCATTGCGATTCTCGTCAGCTCCTTTATCAAGCTGGTAGTTGTCATGCAACTGACGCGCAGTGCGCTTGGTTTGCAGCAAGAGCCACCGAATATGGCGATTAGCGGGATAGCGATTATCCTGTCGATCTACATCATGGCTCCGGTAGCAATGGAAACCTTTGAGATTTTCAATAGCCAAGGGGTAGCGATAACCGACATCCAGAACCCATTATTTACGGAAGCATTAAGCAAAAGCGCCTCACCCTTACAAAATTTCCTGACCAAACACTCATCGGAAGCTGAACGGAATTTCTTCGTACAAACCACCCAGAAAATCTGGCCGCCCAAATATGCCCAGGATGTTGACCAAAAGCATTTATTGGTCTTGATCCCTGCCTTTCTGGTGAGTGAACTGACGCTGGCGTTTCAGGTTGGCTTCTTGATTTACCTACCCTTTATTATTATTGATTTGATTGTCTCCAACATCCTGTTATCACTCGGGATGATCATGGTTTCCCCTGTTATCGTCTCCCTTCCTTTCAAACTGTTATTGTTTGTGATGATTGATGGGTGGTCACGCCTTATCCACGGCTTGCTATTGAGTTACTCCTAGCCATGAACGAGAATAACTTCCTGCATTTTACTGCCCAAGCCATCCAGCTCGTACTGTATTTGTCGTTGCCAGCGATTGCCGCAGCCACCATCGTTGGCCTCCTGATTGGCTTGTTCCAGGCGCTTACCTCCATCCAGGAACAAACCCTGCCGCATGGCTTCAAACTGGTCGCTGTCATTTTGGCACTGGCATTCACGATCCGCTGGATGGGGCCTGAACTTTATAACTACACTATCGGCATTTTTGACCAAATCCCCCTGGTACACCGCTGATGGATGAATGGCATATCTGGTCACTGGCTCTAATCCTGACCACGCCCCGGATACTGGTTGCCTTCAATGTCATCCCTGTATTCTCACAGCCGATATTCCCTGCCATGATCCGAAACGGTGTCATGGTGGTGATGTCCGTTGCGCTGTTGCCCCTGACCAAGGAGCAACTGGTGGGTGTCCCCCTGGAGCTGCCCAATATTGCCATGTTGATCATCAAGGAGGCCATTATCGGGCTAGTGCTCGGGTATGCCATGAGTGTCCCGTTCTGGGCAGCACGTGGGGCGGGTTTCGTCATGGACATGCAGCGCGGCTCAATGAGTGCCCTGTTTTTCTCCCCGACCATCGGTGGCATGGTTTCCCCACTCGGCAACCTGCTCGCCCAGCTTGCCATCACACTGCTCTTCACCAGTGGCGGTTTTATGCTGTTGCTGGAAACCATCATGCTGAGCTACCAGGTCTGGCCTCTGGATAAATTCATGCCTGACTTTAACCCCAAAGCGGCTGAGTTTTTCCTGAAACAGCTAGACCTGCTCCTATACACCACCATCCTGATTGCCGCACCCTTCATTGGCATTATGCTGGTCATTGACATTGGCACGGGTCTGGTGGGGCGCTACCTGCCACAGTTGAATATTTTCCTTGTTGCCATGCCCATCAAAAGCGCCTTGGTATTTTTAATCCTGATTTTCTATATCGGCATTATCGGGCGCTACCTGCACGACAGCTTCCTTAACTTTGGTGCAAACCTGCACTTACTGGATGGATTACTGAATGGCGGAAAGTAGCGGCGAAAAAACCGAAAAAGCCACCCCCAAAAAACTGCGGGATGCGAAAAAGAAAGGCCAAGTCCCCCGCAGTAAAGATATACCCTCAGCCTTGATCCTGTTGGTGGCAACCATTTACTTTTGGGTAATGAGCGATTGGCTATTGGCAAAAATGGGGGAGATATTCATCATTATCCCGCATTTACAAACCCTGTCATTTAACGAAGCAGTCAGCCACGCCCTGACCATTACACTGCAAGTAGCAGGGGCGATCATTATCCTGCCCTTTGTCGGCATTGCCGCCCTGTCTGGACTGATCGGCAATATCGTCCAGTTTGGCATCCTGTTCTCTGTTGACCCGCTTATACCACGCCTGGAGAAAGTCAGCTTCGGCTCAGGGTTCAAACGTATTTTTTCCATGAAACAGTTTGTGGATACCCTGCTATCCCTGGTCAAAACCATCCTGATCGGCGTTGCGCTCTATGTCGTTGTCCACAACGGGCTACCTGAGCTACTGACCGAAATCAAACAATGTGATGTTGCCTGCAAAAAAGATGTCGTAACGGACATTATGAGCAACCTCATGATGATGATCCTTCCACTGATCATTACGCTTGCCATCATCGACTTCATTTTCCACAAGATTCAATTTGAAAAAGACCAGCGCATGACCAAGGAAGAGATCAAGCGCGAGATGAAAGACATGTACGGCGACCCCCATGTACGGGGTGCTCGACATGGGATGCGCCGGGAATTGACGGAACAGGACATCCACTCGCGCATAAAAACAGCACGCTTGGTCATTATCGACATCGGTGTTGCCATTGCCTTGTACTATGAACAAGATGTTACCCCCTTGCCTGTTATTGTTGCGATCGGCAAAGAGGGCATGGCCCGCAAGATGGTGGAAATCGCCCAAATTGAGAACGTTGCCCTCGTCAGTGATGCCCGCCTGGTGGACGATCTGCTGGAAGAGGGCAAACTCGACCAGTACATTCCCCCATCAACCATTGATCGGGTTGCACGAGCTATGCGCAGTACAAATAAACGATAATAAACACACTCGTCCTTCAAACGCCTGTATAAAGAAATAAAAGATGATGATGGAAGCAAATCAAGAGCAACAAACAGCGAGTGAAAGCACTGGTACTCCCAATGCTGCCAAGGAGGGGAACCGCGCCAGCCAAATCATGGCCAGCACACTGGAACGCATCCGCTCCGGCGAGTTCAAGGCACGCTTACATTACTTCCTGTTCCGGCACACACAACAGGCCAAAGCCTCTGACAGCCTACTCTCCAAATACAAACGGCGGTTGCGTGATGATTGGCAGAAATGGGTCGGCATCGGCACAGGTGCGGTCGGGCTGATCATGCTTTTTAGCCCGGAAGAATTCTGGTTATGGCAAATCCCGCTGGCCTTTATCCTGACATTGGTTGCCCCGATCTTTTTTGAAATCCCGGCAGCCTTGAACAGTTTGTTTGGTCACACCGAACAACAACACTTGGTCGGGAAAACCATTACGCTGACACGCCCGATTGTTGACGGTCGCGGGCAAACCATCCTAGAAGGTCGTGAATGGCAGGTATCCGGCCCTGATTGTCAGGCAGGCCAAGAGGTGCGGATTGTCACCCTGGATGCAAAAACCTTATATGTCATCCAGGCCAATAACCTGAAACGGGGGACATTGGCATGAGGCAGGCAGAAAACAGCATACGTATTGCCCGCCAAGCAGACAAAACCATCCTGACCTTGCAAGGGATACTCGACCATGAGTTGGCTGGGAACCTAGTTCCCCTGGTTTCCAAAGTTGCCCCACCCATTGTGTTTGACATGAAACAGGTCAGTTATATCACGGCAGCAGGCTCCCGCATCATCTTGGGCTATTACCAAAGTTTTGGGATGAAACCCATCATACGCCACGCCAGCCAGGACATTATCAACCTGCTAAAACTGACTGGCACGATCAACTATGTCAGCCTCGCAGAAAACGAGCCTACGACGACCAACACTTAAGGCGGGGCACGCACATGCAATCCAAACAGTCACAAAGCCTACTGGCCAAGCTGACCAAACGCAGTGATATTGCGTTAGCGGTCTTGCTGGTCATGATCATCTTCATGATGATCATGCCACTGCCAACCATCGTCATCGACATCCTGATTGCCTTCAATATGTCGCTTGCAATCATCATGCTGATGCTGGGTATTTACCTGCCCTCGCCCTTGTCGTTTTCCTCCTTCCCATCGGTACTGCTGCTCAGCACTCTGTTCCGGCTTGCCTTGAGCATCGCCACCACACGGATCATCCTCAGTGAGGGGGAGGCCGGGGAAATTATCCAGACCTTTGGTGAGTTCGTCGTTGCAGGCAATATCATTGTCGGGATTGTCGTCTTCCTGATCATCACCATCGTCCAGTTTATTGTTATTACCAAAGGCTCCGAGCGTATTGCGGAAGTAAGCGCCCGCTTCTCCCTGGATGCAATGCCCGGCAAACAGATGAGTATCGACAGCGACTTGCGTGCCGGTGTCATCAGCATGGCAGATGCCCGTAACCGCCGCCTCAAGCTGGAAAAGGAAAGCCAACTGTTCGGCTCCATGGACGGTGCGATGAAATTCGTCAAAGGCGATGCAATCGCAGGCCTGATCATTATCATCGTCAACATCATTGGGGGGATTTCCATCGGGGCATTCCAGCGCGGCATGTCGATTGGCGATGCGACCCACCTCTACACCATCCTGACCATCGGTGACGGTCTGGTATCACAAATACCGGCCCTGTTCGTTTCGATCACCTCCGGCATTATCGTCTCCCGCGTTACCGTGGATGAAGACAGCAATCTGGGTGAGGACATTGGCAAACAATTGCTGGGGCAACCCAGCGCCCTGCTGATCGGTGCGGCGGTTGTGACCTTGATGGGTTTGATTCCCGGTTTCCCCACCATTGTTTTCTTCTTCCTGGGTGCAATACTGGGCTTGACCGGCTTCCTGCTGCGTAAGGTTCAGAACCGCATGGACTTTGGTGAAGGCGATGAGGTAACAGTGATCGGGCATCAGCGTACCGAAAAACTGCAAGGTGGCGGTGGCGGTTCCCCTACTGAAATGGCAGCCCTGGAAGTCATGCAACCATTAGCCCCTGTACTGGTTGAAGCACCTGAATCTGTCCGGCAGACCATTTCCCTGCCCGGTTTGAATGAGAGCTTCAACAATGCCCGCCAAGACTTTTATAAAGACCTGGGGGTCAATATCGAAGGCATTAGCCTTAGCCTGTCCAACCGCATCGAAGATGACAGCTACCAAATTTCTGTGCATGGCATCCCGGTTGGACAAGGCCAGTTGGGTATCAAAAAGCCGCTGGTTGCACAAAGCAATGAAGTAAGCCAGGCCAATAACCAAACGGCATTGCCGCAGGTGTTGCGCCGGGGTATTGAGACTTTGAACCCCACACAAATCCTTACCCGCCATGTCTCCTACATCTTGCGCAAACATGCCCATGAGTTTATTGGTGTGCAGGAGGTGCATGCCCTGATGGGCAAGCTGGAAGGCGCGGGTTATGCCACCCTGGTACAGGAAGCACAACGCGCTGTGACCAAAACCCGGATGGTGGACATCCTGCGCCGCTTGCTCAGTGAGGGGGTATCTATCCGCGACCTGCGGCAAATTCTGGGTACACTGGTCGAATTCGGTGAGGCTGAAAAAGACAATGGCATGTTGACCGAGCGGGTACGCATGGGGATGCGCCGTCAATTATCCTACACCTATACCAATGGCACAGGGCGTTTGCCGGTTTATATGTTTGACCCCGAAAGCGAAAAGCTCGCCCAAAGCAGCGTGCGCCAAACCCCAGCCGGAGTACACTTGGCCTTGACCCCGGACATTAACCGGGCACTTGCCGCCAACCTGCGCTTGCTGGAAGAAAACAACCGCCAACTGATTGCTGACGGCCCACGTCCGGTGATCCTCACCAGCCTCGAATTGCGCCGCCATTTACGGACGCACTTGTCTGCTGAGTTCCCTGACTTGCCGATCCTGTCCCTGCCCGAACTGACTGCGAATGTCTCCGTGCAGCCCGTCGGTGAAATCCGACTTTTGCAATAAAGGCAGGCACTGATGTCACTCGATTACATCCCACACCGGATACGCGCCTCAGTCAAAAACAATACCTTGCTGGTATTGCATGGACGGATTGTGCAAGTAACTGGTACGGTCGTCCGCGCCATTATCCCCAAGGTCAGGCTGGGTGAGTTATGCATGCTGCGCAATGGCAGTGATGACCCGCCCATTCCCGCCGAAGTGATCGGTTTCGAGCAGAATATTGCCCTGCTCGCCCCGATAGGCGACATGCAAGGGGTGTCCGTCCATACCCAGGTGACGGCAACCGGCGACATGCTCAAAGTCGGGGTCGGTGAAGACCTGAAAGGCTGTGTGCTGGATGGTATCGGGCGTATCCAGAGCATGGGCGGGAAAAGTGATGTCAACATCCAGGAATACTACCCCCTGTATGCCAGCCCACCCGACCCACTCACCCGGCAAATGGTGCATGAACCGTTATCCTTGGGGGTACGGGCATTGGATGGCTTGGTCACGTGTGGGGTCGGGCAGCGGATTGGTATTTTTGCCGGTGCAGGGGTGGGCAAAAGCTCCCTGCTGAGCATGCTGGTCAAACATGCGGATGTCGATGTCTACGTCATTGCCCTGATCGGTGAACGGGGACGTGAGGTGCGCGAGTTCATCGAAGAGTCCCTGGGGCCACATGGCATGGATCGGACTATCCTGGTGGTTGCCACCTCCGACCGCCCACCGATTGAACGCCTGAAAGCCGCTTATGTGGCAACCGCTGTGGCAGAATACTTCCGCGACCAAGGGAAAAAAGTCCTGCTGATGATGGACTCCCTGACCCGTTTTGCCCGCGCCCAGCGTGAAATCGGCTTGGCAGCAGGGGAAGCACCAGCCCGGCGCGGTTATCCGCCTTCGGTGTTTTCTGAACTGCCCAAACTGGTTGAACGGGCAGGGTGCGGCACACAAGGCTCCATCACCGCCTTTTACACGGTACTGATCGAGGGTGATGATATGTCAGACCCGGTGGGTGATGAAGTGCGCTCACTGCTGGATGGGCACATTATCCTCTCGCGGGAACTGGCCTCTGCCAACCATTATCCAGCGATTGACGCGCTGGAAAGCCTCAGCCGCCTGATGCAACGCATTTCCGCCCCCGGACACCGCCAGGCAGCCGCCCATATCCGCAAACTGATGGCGAAATACAAGGAAATTGAATTCCTCGTGCGGGTGGGGGAATACCAACGGGGTGCAGACCCACAGGCTGATGAGGCATTAGCCAAAATTGAGGCCATCCGCGCTTTTCTCAAACAACCACCGGATGAGCACACTACCTTCCAGGATACCGTTGGGCGGTTGGTACAAATTGCAGGCTTTACAGCATAAAGGTGAACCATGAGCCTTGAACAGTTACAAAAAATCCGGGCACGCCGCCTGGAAAAGCAACAAACCGAAGTGATGGCACACCGCCACACTGTGGCAGCCGCCCAAACCGCGCTGGCACAAGCCCACCAGGATTTGGAGCAATTCCGGGCATGGCGGCTGAATCATCAAGAAGAGTTGTTTAAAGGCTTGCAAGGTCAATCCTGCACACCACAAGCGATGCAGGAATACCGGACTAAACTGGAAATTTTGGCAAAACAGGAAGAACAACTGCGGGCAGCCATCCCCGTCGCCCAACAGAAGCTCGAACAAACGATGGCAGGGTTAAAGAAAGCCCAGCAGGAAGCCAATGCACTGGCGATGAAAAACGAAAAAACCAAGGAAATCGTTGAAACCCAGCACAAAGCACAAGTCCAATTGGCTCTGTACAAAGAGCAGAACCAAGATCCTTGATGGCAGGTTGCTTAAACCTCACTCCACATCCGCACCAGATTGGAATACACCGTGCTGACCTGGGCTACTTCCTCCGATTGTGGTAACTTCTCCAGCAGACCCTCCCGAGCCAAAGCCAACTGATAAAGCAATTCACGCTGTTCCGGGCTTTTCACCATGCTTTGTGCCCAAGTGACCGCCACCAGGCGCTCACCACGGGTAACTTCGGCAACCTGATGCCAACTGCCTGAAGGGTAAACCACCGCATCCCCGGCATCGCCCTTGACCCGCTGCTCACCGAACGGGGTACGGATCACCAACTCGCCACCGTCATACTCGTCTGCCCCGTTCAGAAAGACCGTGGTGGACACATCACTGCGGTAACGCCCCTGCATCGGCCCCATCACCGGGTCATCCACATGAAAGCCATAAGCCATCCCCGGCAAATAGCGGGCATAAAAAGCGGTTGCCACCTTCAAAGGCAATACCGCAGCCTGATACTGGGGATGCTGGATCAAGGCCGACATGACATTCGCATCCAGCCGCCGCCGCAACGGGCTATGCGCTGACAACTCCTCATTATGCTTGACCTGCCCGGCCTCTTTGCCTGCGGATGAACGCCCATCCACAAACTCGGCATGTGCCAACAAACCACGCACTTCCCGCAAATGCACCGCATCCAGCACACCCTTGATCAATAACAACATAATGCCTCCCTCAGCCTGCCTGTGCAGCCCTTAAACCATCCGCCAAACACGGATAACGCAATTGCAGGTGCAACTCATCCAACATCTTCTGGTTACGGATACGACGTGACTCTTGCAAGTACGAACGCATCCCCGCCCCCATCACCTGCCCTGCTTCTGCCATTGGTATTTGGGGTGGGCGCGGCAAACCGGCAAAATCAGCCACCTGATTAAAATAGTCTGTCATGGTGGAGGGATGCCCATCGGTCGCATTATAAATGCTGCCACTGGGCGCTACGGTCATTGCCCGCACACACACCAACGCCAAATCATCGGCATGGATACGGTTTGTCCACGGTGCTTCGGATGCCAGCAAAACGGGTTCGCCACGTTGCAGACGCTCCAAGGGCAAACGGTCAACCGCATAAATACCCGGAACGCGCAGAATCACCCACGACTTGCCGTAACATTTACCCCAGTCCTGCAAGGCAGACTCTGCATCGACACGGCGCAGCGCCCGTCCTGCCAATGGATTCAACGGCTCAGACTCATCAATCCAGCGCCCCGCACAGTCACCATACACGCCCGTGGTACTGATCAGCACGATCCGGCGGGGTGCATCCTGCACTGCCAACAAAAACCGCCGCAACCGATCATCACTCAAGCCCTCAGCCGGAGGCGGCATGAACCAAAAAACATCGGCATCCACAAAAGCATTGCGCGGAAAAAAGCAACCCGCATCCAGGTCGCCCAAACGCATTGCCAAGCCTTGCGCCTCCCCTTGTTGCAGGCTGCCCGCAGAGCGAGCCCAGCCAGTGGCGACAATGCCTGCATTCTGATATAAGCGGGCTACACGGCGACCGATGTCGCCACACCCCATGATCCACAACCTAGCCATGAGCCGATTCCAGAGGTTATCCCAAATGATTGATGCAGGCAGTATAAACGAAATCCAACCGGGCAAAATGAAGCGTGTCGAGATAGGTAATGGCAAGCGGATTCTGGTCTGCAATGTCGGTGGGGAATTTTATGCCATTGATGATCAGTGTACGCATGAGGATGCCTCCCTTTATCTGGGCTGCCTGAAGGGTGAGTTGGTACAATGCTCCCTGCATGGCGGCAAATTCAATGTCAAAACAGGTGCTCCTGCTGCTGAACCTGCCGAAACCCCGTTACGCACCTACCCCCTGCATCTGGTCGAAGGGCGGATTCAGGTAGAAACCTGACCTTCGACCTTCGCAATAAGTTTCCATAATCAAACGGAAAGAAAAATTGGATGATTTTAGCTCATCCTGCGATACCAACCGTTTATCGGAAAAATATGAACCTGCATCCACGCAGAGGGCGTGGCTTTACCTTTACGTCAGTTATGATGGTTATCGGGAGTACAACACAGCCCCCAGTCGGCTGTAGGGATAACGAGTATGCATAGCTTGCATGTGGGTGGGCAAAGCGCCAGTTCCATCCTGAATAATGCAGCCCGTAACCATGAGACACGTCATGATCATGCACGGGCACAAGCGCACCAAACGGATAGTACGCGCAGCAGCATTTTTAATTGGGGTCGGGCAGGGCTTATCCCGCCTATCTCCATCCTGTTTGCGCTGGTACAGCAAATATTACAAAACATTACAACGACCGCAAGCCAGGAGCTTGCTACCAAAGCGGGTGATCAGCCGATTAGCGGTAGCCAGTTGGTTTATGTCCGCGACAGTAACGGCTTTACGTATATTTTGGATAAGGGCAGCATGAAGATTGTCCACTCCATCCGCCACGCCAAAACCAAATAAACTGCCGCTCTTGGCTGGCGACAGGTAGGCAGGTTCAGGCTACACTGGTGGCATGAAACCGATTTTGATCATTGCCAACCTACCCTCTCCGAATACGCAGCGATTATTCGATGCGGTGACTCAAGGAGTTAACTTTTCGGGCATGGATGCCCTTTCTTTAACACCTGCCGCTGCCCATGCTGAACATGTCCTCCAAGCCAGTGCCATTATTATTGGCACGACGGAAAATTTCGGCTACATGAGTGGGGCAATCAAAGACTTTTTCGAGCGCATTTATTACCCCTGCCTGGAACAGACCCAAGGGCTACCGATGGCTTTGTATATCAAAGCGGGGCTGGATGGCACCGGGGCAAAGAACAGCGTGGAACGGATTACCAGCGGCTTACGCTGGCGCTTGGTACAGGAGCCGCTGATCCTCAAAGGCGAATTCAAACAATCCTTTGTCGATGCATGCACCGAATTGGGTACAGGCATCGGCGAAGGCGTGAAGCTGGGCATTTTCTGAGCGATCCGTTCTGGGTGATCAGGATGTCAGAATGGTATGCAGCATCTTCAAACTGAGCACAATCAGCAATAAGGCAAACAGCTTCTTCAACGCTGCCACGGGAAGGCTATGTGCCAGTTTTGCCCCCAAGGGGGCAGTCAAGGTACTGACAATGGAAATCAGCACCACCGCTGGCAGATAGATATAACCGACCGTATAAGCAGGCAAGCCCTGCTCCCCCCAGCCACTGATCAGGTAGCCCAGCGTTCCGGCGAGGGCAATCGGCAAGCCAATCGCAGCCGAGGTGGCAATCGCCTGCTGGATTTTCACATTACACCATGTCATGAAGGGTACAGACAAGGAGCCGCCGCCAATCGCCACCAGTGCCGATACCCCACCAATGCCCACCCCGACCCCGGTCAACCCCAAGGGGCCAGGTAATTGGCGGCTAGGCTGGGGTTTGATGTTCAGCCACATTTGCACGGACACATAGGCCATAAATACCGAAAAGAAAATTGCCAACGGCAATGACGGGATATAAGCCGCCACCAAAGCTGCCCCAAAAGTTCCGAGCAAAATGCCTGGGGTAATCCCTTTGACGATAGCCCACTGGATCGCGCCATGCTTCTGGTGCGCCCGCAAGCTGGAAATCGAGGTAATGACAATCGCTGCCATGGAGGTTGCCAACGCCATGTGGACAATATGCTCAAATGGCACGCCCTGTGCGGCAAACAGCGTGGTCAAAACCGGAACCATGATGCCACCACCACCGACCCCAAACAGCCCGGCAAAAAACCCCACCGTTGCACCCAAGGCCAGATAGGCCAGCACCCATTGCAAATCCAACATTCAGCACACACCCTTGATGGCATTGGTCAATTGCAGCAGGTCTACATCCTCCATCAGGTAAGCAGGCATGATATACACCAACTTGCCAAACGGACGGATCCACACCCCCTGCGCCACAAACTGTTCCTGTATCCGTGCCACATCCACTGGCTCACGCATGTCCACCACACCAATCGCCCCCAACACCCGCACATCAGCGACCTTGCTGCTATCCAACAGCGGCAAAAGCTGTTCACGCAGCACGGCTTCGATATGCAAGACCCGCGCTTGCCACGGGGTTGCCAGCAGCTCTTCAATACTGGCACATGCCACTGCACACGCCAGCGGGTTCGCCATAAAGGTGGGGCCATGCATCAGCATCGGGGCTTCCCCCTGGGAAATACCCATCGCCACCCGCGTTGTCGCCAAGGTAGCCGCCAATGTCATATAGCCACCTGTCAGGGCTTTTCCGACACAGAGGATGTCAGGGCTAATCCCTGCATGCTCAACGGCAAATAACTTGCCCGTGCGCCCAAACCCGGTAGCAATCTCATCACAAATCAGCAAAATACCGTAACGGTCACACAAGGCACGCACTTCGCGCAGGTAAGCAGGCGAATAAAACCACATGCCACCTGCACCTTGCACAATTGGCTCCAAAATCACAGCAGCCAGCTCATCCTGATGCGCTTCCAACAGCTCACGGAATACTACTATATCGTCGGGGTTCCAGTCTTGCCCAAAACGGGTGGTCGGGCGAGGTGCAAACACCTGCTGTGGCAGGATACGCTGGAAAATATGGTGCATACCATTCACCGGATCGCACACACTCATGCAGGCAAAGGGATCGCCATGATAGCCGCCCCGCACCGTCAACAGCTTATGGCGCTGCGGTTGGCCTTGGGAATAGGCATATTGCAGTGCCATTTTGATAGCCACCTCAATCGCAATCGAACCGGAATCAGCAAAAAATACATGCTGGAGTGGTTCCGGCGTAAGGTCGATCAGGTATTTCCCCAAACGAGCCGCAGGCTCATGGGCAATACCGCCAAACATGACATGGCTCATTTTCTGGCTTTGTGCCACCAACGCCTGGTTCAAACGCGGGTGGTTATAGCCATGAATCGCGCACCACCACGACCCCATCCCGTCAATCAGGTCATGCCCGTTTGCCAAACGCAAACGCACCCCATGCGCGGACTCAATGGGGTAACAGGGCAAGGGATTATGCATGGACGTATAAGGATGCCACAGGTGCTGACGGTCAAAGGCCAACCAGTCCTGCGCTGAGGCAAAGGGGGATAGACTCATGGGACACTCAATGGGAAACTGATGGGGAAAATAGCCCTATATCGGGAAAACCTATCACTGGCAGGGCTTACCCCCAAGGTAGGGGCTGCCCTGCCAACGATCACCAAAAACGATTACCAACAAAGCCAGTCACCCGACGGACTGGCTTCCGCAAAGGTGGCTCAACAGATTACTCTTTAACCGCCACCGGCACACCGTTAGCATCGACCGCCGGTTCTACCGCCACTTGGGGTTCTTCCTCCAACGCAGGGACAGCATCATTTTCTTCGATGGTCACATCTTCTTCAGCCGCACCCTCAGCAGGCATATTTTCAGCGACACAGGCATCAACGAATTCCGCCTGTTTATCATCGGTCACTTGCTCATCCACGGCAAACTCTTCGCAGGCAATGCGAATCTCAGCTTGCAACTCTTCCAGGCTCATACCTTCTGGAATAGCCCCATCCGGCACGTCTGCTTCCTCATCCAGCATGGCATCAACCACTTCAACCGGAGCCGCTTCATTGGCAGCCAAGGTCATTGATCCCGCCGCGCCCTCCACGGCTGGAGAAGCATAAACCGGCATACTCAAACCCAGCACCATCAACAGTGCTGCCATTTTTATTTTTGTTGCTTGCATAATTTATAGTTTTCCTATCAAAACAATCAGTTCATCAGACACGCATGGGTTCATCCATCCCATCCTGCCAATAGACATGCCCCAGCACCTCAAGTTCCGGGCATTCCGCGTCTTATACGCTTGCCAGACAGGGGCTGCAATAAGATTTAATCACACGATTATGCCTATTTAACAAACAAAACATCCTGCTTACCGAACCCACCTTGCTGAACCAGAAAGCAGGCAAAACCACCCATCCTGTGTAAAATGAGTGTCCCGATCTGGATTGATGGAGACAAACAATCATGCCCCACCCCTTGAGCCATTTGCGTGTCATTGAAATGAGTGGTATCGGCCCTTGTCCCTTGGCAGGCCAATTGCTGGCAGACCTGGGTGCAGAGGTGATCGTGCTGGATCGGGCTTCCGGGGATGCTGACCCCACCGACATCAACCGTCGCCATAAACGCTCTGTTGCACTCAACCTGAAAACAGCAGAAGGCATGGCGGCTGCCCGGCAACTGATTTCCGGTGCTGACATCCTGTTGGAAGGTTTCCGCCCCGGTGTGATGGAAAAACTCGGTCTGGGGCCGGAAACCTGTCTGGCAGAAAACCCCCGCCTGATTTACGGACGCATGACTGGCTGGGGGCAAAGCGGCCCCTTGGCACAGACGGCAGGTCATGACCTCAACTACCTTGCCCTGACCGGCGCACTGCATGCCATCGGCTCCAGCGACATACCGCCTGTACCACCGCTCAACTTGGTTGCAGATTACGGCGGCGGTACGATGTTCCTGCTGTTGGGGGTGTTATCTGCCCTGTACGAGCGCTCGCACTCCGGCAAAGGCCAGGTGATTGATGCGGCCATGGTCGATGGTGTACCAGCCCTAATGGGTCTGATCCATACATGGTTTGCACGCGGGCAATGGACAACAGACCGCGCCAGCAATTTTCTGGATGGCGGTGCACCCTTTTACCGTTGCTATGAAACGGCTGATGGCCTCTACCTCTCGGTCGGGCCATTGGAGCCAGCCTTCTTTGCCCTTTTGCTGGAAAAGGCCGGATTGCCCGCCAGTGAGCACGCCAGCCAGTACGATAGCCAGCAGTGGCAGGAAAAAACAGCGGATTATGCCAAGCTGTTCCGCAGCAAAACCCAAGCCGAATGGATGCAACTCTTTGCCGGGAGTGATGCCTGTGTTGCCCCGGTACTCGATTTCCATACCGCTGAAACCCATCCGCATAATGCCGCACGGGGGATTTTCACCCGTGTCAACGGGGTGATGCAGGCTGCCCCTGCCCCGCGCTTCAGCCGTACCCCCGCACGCACGCCTGCCACCCCCACCGCTCCTGGCGCAGATACGCTTGCCATCCTGCAAAGCCTGGGCTATACCCCAGAACAGTTGGCAAACATGCGCCAAGCCGGAGTCCTGACCTGAGCAAACCCAGCAGCCAACAGGGGATTTGTTGCACTGCCAAGACAGCGCTAGAATCCAGCATCCGAAGCAGATCGGCACACCGGTCAGCAAACCAACCCAAAGGAAACCAAGCAGGCATGTATACCGTCACCATCCAGCCCAGTGGGCATACTTTCCGCGTCGATGAACATGAAAATATCCTCGAAGCGGGCTTACGCCAAGGCGTTGCCCTGCCCTATAGCTGCCAGGGTGGTTCGTGTGGTTCCTGCGCCGTCACCGTGGTTAGCGGCACGGTGGATTACCCCAATGGCGAACCGATGGCCTTGTCCCCTTACGATATGGAGCAAGGACGTGCCCTGCTTTGCCAGACCATTGCCTATTCCGATTTGGTGATTGATTGCCCGCAGGTTGGTTTAGATCCTGATATTGAGGTCAAAACCCTGCCGGTGCGTGTGGAAAAAATGCGTAAGCTGAATGCCGATGTCATGGAGCTGACCCTGAAACTACCTGCCAGCGAACGCTTGCGTTTCCATGCAGGGCAATACATCGATATTTTATTGAAGGATGGCAAACGCCGTGGCTTCTCACTCGCCAATGCCCCCACTGGTCAGGCGTTTCTGGAGCTGCATATCCGCCATGTACCGGGCGGGCATTTTACGACTCATGTCTTCAACGATATGAAGGAAAAAGCCCTGCTCCGTATCCAGGGGCCAATGGGCAGCTTTTATATCCAGGACTCTACACGCCCGATCATCCTCATGGGAGGAGGCACCGGTTTTGCCCCACTGAAGAGCATGATGGAGCAACTCAAGGCAGCCGACAACCAGCGCCCCGTGCATCTCTATTGGGGGGTACGTGCCAAGGACGACCTGTATATGGACTACTTGCCACGCGATTGGCAAAACCGCCATGCATGGTTCACCTATGTACCTGTGCTGTCTGAACCGGCTGCCACTGACAACTGGCAAGGGCGTACTGGCTGGGTGCATGAAGCGGTGATACAGGACTTCCCGGACTTGTCTGGTTTTGAGGTTTACATGAGTGGCCCACCACCGATGATCATGGCTGCCCGCCAAGCATTCAGCGCCCAGGGCTTACCTTCTGCCCAACTGTATTCGGATTCGTTTGAATTCAGCAGTGATACCCTGAAAGCACTGGCGCAGGCATAGTCATGCGTGAAGCACAGGAAACTATCAGCACCTTCGCCCTGCACCCACAACTGGCGGCTGATTGCCTTCTCGTGGGGGATTTACCTCTTTGCCGCGTGTTGATGATGAATGAATCACGCTACCCGTGGTTCATCCTCGTACCGCGCCGGGCAGGTATCAGTGAAATCCATCAGCTTGATGCAACGGAACGGGCGCAATTATGGGCAGAATCAGATCGCTTCAGCCATTTATTGGTCGAGCTGTTTAGCCCGGACAAGCTCAATATCGCGGCATTGGGCAACGTCGTGCCACAACTGCATATCCACCACATTGCCCGCTTCAAAAGCGATGCGGCTTGGCCTGCACCGGTCTGGGGGAAATTTCCAGCGGAAAAATACAGCCCTGCTGCTGCCAACGAATGCCTGGGCATATTACGTCAGGGTCTAAACCTTCCCTGACACCTATACCTGTAGCTGCTGGTAGGCCACCCGAATGGTGGCCTTGCCATAGATTCGCTCCAAACGCCGGACGGTGAAATGCCCCCGGCTCATGCTTTGGAAATGATCCATAAACAACAGGTTCATAAATGCCCCACCCGCAGCCCCCAACACCGGAACAGCCTGTGCAGCAACCTTTTCGGAAACCTGCACCTGAAAACGGGCAGCAATCAGAGCAACCAAACGCACCAAGGCCGGGGCAGTATCACTGACCACGGCCTGACCCGCCAAATACTTGCCCGCATCTGAAACCGCCTTTGCCAACATCGTCCGCACTGCGAAATAACCCGTTTCAGTTGCATCATCAGCAGCCGATGCGCCCCCCAAGGCAAACACCTCCAGGCAAGCCAACTGGGTTGCCACCTCATCCAGTGACTCACCATTGGCGCGGGCAATATCGGCAATGGAACGGCAAATAATCGTGGTGGACACCGGCAGCTCAACCAGCAAGGCAGGCAAACCAAATGCCCCACCCGCAGCCCCACTCAGGGTAGCAGCAAACTTGTGCCACCCCAGGGAGGCTTTGTTTGCACGGGCATCCATCGTCAGCAATGCCCCCTTCAGGGCGTAAAACAAGGCTTCCCGCGTGGCATTGGCCACCTTGTCACGCCAGTTGGCAGGCAGGTGGTCAAAACCCTTCTCAATCGGGCTGCCCAACACATTCGTTGCCTTGGCAGCCAAACCGGGATTCTCCAACAAAGCCTTGGCAACACGCAGTTCAGCAAGATGCTCAGGGGAAAGGGGCATACTGTTTAACCGCGCTTCTTGGCCTGAATCATATCGTGGATGATCGGGTTCAGGATCAGCTCCATCGCCAAGGTCATCTTGCCACCGGGGACAACGATGGTATTGCGACGCGACATGAAGGAGTTATGGATCATCGCCAACAAATAAGGGAAATCAATCGGGAATTTTTTCAGGTCACGGAAGCGGATCACGACAAAACTCTCATCCGGGGTCGGAATCTCGCGGGCAATGAAGGGGTTGGACGTATCCACCGTTGGCACACGCTGGAAGTTCACATCGGTACGCGAGAACTGCCTGGTGATGTGGTTAATGTAATCCGGCATCCGGCGCATAATGGTATCCACGGTAGCCTCCGGCGAATAACCACGCTCAGCATGATCACGGTGAATCTTCTGGATCCATTCCAGATTGACGCTGGGTACGACACCCACCCCCAAATCGACATGACGGGCAACATCATAGCCACCGTACCTCTTGTCGTCTGTTTCATCCACGACCAAGCCATGCAGCCCCTCATAAAACAGCAAATCCGTACCCGCTTCAGTGTCTTCCCACGGGGTAAACTCACCGGAGCCTGCGGTACAGGTCACGCCCATGGCTTTCAGGCGCTCACCGTGAAAACGGGCTTCATCATCATTATGCAAGTAATAGCGTTTCTTGCCCATGCCGGTTTCAGCATAACTGCGGAACAAGCGTTCCAACGCAACAAAATCATTCGCTTCAGGGCCGAAATGACTGAAATTTGCCTGCTCTTTGGCATATTGCTTGAACTCGGCACGGGTCACGCTGTGGAAACTGTCACCTTCCACAATGGCTGCCTTGATCTTTTCGCGGCGGAAAATACCCTCAAAGGCGCGTTTGACAAACGTAGTACCAGCTCCCGACGAGCCGGTCACAGCGATAACGGGGTGTTGACTGGACATACAAATCTCCTCAAATTTTAATGCGCGATTCCATTTTAGCCATGCACCGACCTAAACCTGAATATGTCTTTCGATAGGTAAAGGCTGCCGTCAAGAGATATAACCCTGACCGGTGCAGGCCGTTGGGTAGACGTGAGCTGAAAGCCAGCCTGTGGATAACTTAGTGGATGACTTACCCGGAAAAATACTTCCTACCGGGGCTACCGCCTCAACATCTCTTACCAACCAATTCATAAACCAATGATAAATAATGATTTTAAATACAAAATCGCGTCAAATTTAAAAATCTTATTGTTGGATAAAACACTTGTCTAAATGTTGATAACCTCAGTGTGCTACAACAAAGCTCACGCCGGTTCAAGCCATTTTGCCATCAATGTTTTTTATTGCTACTGATCACCCACCCAAGCCCCTGCCTTGAGGTCATTGACACGTCCATCATACTTGCATAGTAGCAGCATCCTGCTACCGAATACGTTATGATAGCCTCCCTTTTTAGTGTTTGTTTGACCGGTATCACCCTATGCAGCAACCTTCTACTCCCCGCGTCGGTTTTGTCAGCCTTGGCTGCCCCAAGGCATTGGTGGATTCTGAACGCATCCTCACCCAACTGCGGGCAGAGGGCTATGCCATCAGCCCCAGCTACGCGGGTGCTGACCTTGTAGTCGTCAATACCTGTGGGTTTATTGACTCTGCTGTGCAGGAATCGCTGGACGCAATTGGTGAGGCATTGGACGAAAACGGGCGGGTCATTGTCACCGGCTGCCTGGGGGCTGATGCAGAAAAGGTGCTGAGTGCCTACCCGAATGTGCTAGCAGTGACCGGCCCCCATGCCTATGAAGCCGTGATGGGGGCTGTGCATGAAAACCTGCCGCCCCTGCACGACCCGTACATGGACTTGATCCCACCGCAAGGCATCCGCCTGACCCCACGCCATTATGCCTACCTGAAGATTTCCGAAGGCTGCAACCACCGCTGCTCATTCTGCATTATCCCTTCCCTGCGTGGCGACCTCGTGTCACGCCCGATTGGTGATGTCATGCAGGAGGCTGAAAATCTGGTCAGGGCGGGGGTCAAAGAACTGCTGGTCATTTCCCAGGATACCAGTGCGTATGGCATTGATGTGAAATACCGCACTGGCTTCTGGCAAGGCCGCCCGCTCAAGACCCACAGCCAACAATTGGCGGAAGCCTTGGGTGAACTGGGTGTCTGGACACGCTTGCATTATGTCTACCCTTACCCCCATGTGGACAATCTGATCCCCCTGATGGCGGAAGGCAAAATCCTGCCCTATCTGGACATCCCATTCCAACATGCCAGCCCACGCATCCTCAAGGATATGCGCCGCCCAGCCCATGCCGAAAAAGTGCTGGAACGCCTGGGTAAATGGCGGGAGCAATGCCCGGAAATTGCCGTGCGCAGTACCTTTATCGTCGGATTCCCCGGTGAAACGGAAGACGATTTTGAAACCCTGCTCGACTTCCTCGAAGAAGCCCAGCTTGACCGGGTAGGCGCATTTGCCTATTCCCCCGTCGATGGCGCACCTGCCAACGACCTGCCCGGCGCAGTACCCGAAGAAGTCAAGGAAGAGCGCCTGGAACGTTTCATGGAGCTTCAGGCAGAAATCAGTGCCAACAAACTCAGCACCCTCATCGGCAAAACCATGAAAGTACTGGTCGATGAGGCGGGCGATGGTGTGAGCATTGCCCGCAGCTACCGCGATGCACCGGAAATTGACGGGGAAGTGATCATTGAAGGTGTCGAGTTGCCGGTAGGCGAGTTCGTCAAGGTCATGATTACCCATGCGGATGAACATGATTTGTGGGCAGAGCGGATTGCCTGATTGCCGACTGCTGTGCTTGTGGCACTGCCTGGTGTGGAAGCTGAGTTCACTCCCTAAACTGACCACGCTCCAGCCCGTATTTGCGCATCTTGTCAGTCAGGGTTTTACGTGGGATGTCGAGGGCTTCCATCGCCAGCCTGATATTACCGGTGTAACGGTTGAGGGCTTGCTCAATCAGGGCTTTTTCAAAGCAGGCCACCTGATCCGCCAATGACAAACCATCCGGGCGCTCGTCGGCATTCATCAGGGCAGCCAAGTCGAAATTATAGGCCTCACCCAATAACACATAACGCTCGGCAATATTACGCAGTTCGCGGATGTTGCCCGGCCAATCATGTCCCAGCAGCGCATGCAGGGCTTTGCTGTTCAGGGGCGGGACTTCGGTTTCACAACGTGCAGCCGCCACCAGGACAAAATGCTGGAACAGCAGGGGAATATCCTCACGGCGGGCGCGTAGGGGCGGTACTTCCAGCGTGACCACATTCAGGCGGTAATACAAATCCTTGCGGAATTCGGCACGTTCTGCCGCTTCCTTCAGGTCAACCTTGGTGGCGGCAACCACCCGGATGTCGAGCGGGATCAGCTTATTGGAACCCAAGCGCTCAATCTGCCGCTCCTGCAAAACACGCAGCAAAGGCGCTTGCGTGGTCAGGGGCATGCTTTCAATCTCATCCAGAAACAACGTACCACCATTGGCATGCTCAAACTTGCCAATCCGCTGATTTTTCGCGCCCGTAAAAGCTCCGGCCTCATGACCGAACAACTCGCTGTCCAATAGGCTTTCAGGAATGGCTCCACAATTGATGGCAACGTAATTATGGTTACGGCGCTTGCTTTGCTCGTGCAGGGAACGAGCCACCAGCTCCTTGCCTGTGCCGGTTTCACCCCAGACCAAGACATCCGCATCCACATTGGCAACCCTGGCAATCATCTTCCGCAAGCTGACAATACCCGCCGCCTGCCCAATAATGCGTGGCCCGATGCGTGAACGCCCTTCCAATTCTTCTTTCAGGGCGCGGTTTTCCAAGGTCAGGCGGCGCTTTTCCAAGGCACGTTTGACCGAATCCACCAACTCTGCCACCGCAAAGGGCTTCTCCAGCAAATCATACGCCCCCTCACGGATTGCACTCACCGCCAAGGCCACATCAGCATGCCCACTGATCAGGATAACCGGCAAATCCCGGTCAACCTTAAGGACACGCTCCATCAGTTCCAAGCCATCCATCCCAGGCATGCGGATGTCGGTGATCAAGACACCGGGGAAATCAGCCGTCAAATGCGGCAATGCTTCGGCAGCACTGGCAAAACAGTCGACATTAAACCCAGCCAGCACGAGGGATTGCCCGGCTGAATCACGGATCGCCTTGTCATCATCAACCAAAATCAGTCTGCTCATTCGCCTTTTCCTTCGCCCTGATACCTAACCACGGACAGCCCTCAACTCCGCAACCATCATACAAGACAAACGGTGATATAGTCCGACAATCCTGCAATCCATTCACAAACCCGTCGCCGTAGGTCGGACTTCAGTCCGACAATCCCGCATTCATTCACGAACCTGTCGGGCTGAAGCCCGACCTACACACCCACCCAAAAATCGACCGCGCAAGCGCGGTATGAAGGCCACCCAACCATCTGCCCACCCGGTAAAGCCTACCTAAAGCCCTAGTTTGGGTGGCATCGACAGTAAAGGGAAAAGGCTAATTGGTCCTGGCAGCACGAAAACCCACACCGTCGTCCCGGGTCGAGGGCAGGCTGTAGTAGCGGTCGGCGGAACGCAACCCCCGAGGAAAGAAGTTCCACGAACCGCCGCGCAACACACGCGACGCATCCGCGCTGCAACCCTGACGTGCACTGCCATCCACAGGGGCATCCTTGTAATCGCCAAAGCAGTCTTCCACCCATTCCCAAACATTGCCATGCATATCAGACAACCCAAACGGGTTTTTCGCAAAACTGCCGACCGGAGAAATATAAACCCATTTATCCTTGCCGCTTGCCAAACTCTCACAGCACTCGTCCTTACCATAATTGGCAAAATCATGGCTAGCCGTGTTACCCCACGGATACGCCGTATCCGTACCCGCCCGCGCTGCATATTCCCATTCCGCTTCGGTGGGCAGACGGTATTGTTTGCCTGTTTGCTGACCCAACCATTGCACATAGGCTTGGGCGTTTTCCCAACTGACCCCGACAATCGGATAGTTATCGCCGGTGAGGGCTGCCCCCATATCCTTATAGTAACTGGGTGTGTCCGTAGCTTTCCACTCCGGTTCAGGGCAAGCACCTGCCTGCACGCACGCCATGTACTGCCCCACCGTCACCTCGGTTTTACTCAGCCAGAAGGTCGGTACATTGACTTCATGCGCAGGTTTCTCGCTATCCAAACACCCACCTTCGACATCATCACGCTTGGGGTCACAACCCATCGTGAAGGTGCCAGCGGGGATTTGCACCATCGTTGGGGCTGGTACTTTCTGGGTATCCGTTAGCGTTAGGGGGGAAGAAGCCTGCACCACCTGCCCTTGCTGGGGAGGCTGTGCCAACTGATCCGTCGTGGCTTGGTCGGTAAAGGGTAAAGGGTTAATTGTCCTGGCAGCGCGAAAACCCACACCGCTGGTCCGGTTCGCGGGCGTGATGTCGTCGCGGTTGGCGGAACGCAACCACAGAGGGTCGTTGAACCACGACCCGCCGCGCAACACACGCGACGCATCCGCGCCGCAACCCTGATGGGCACTGCCATCGACAGGTGCATCCTGGTAACCATCCTGCCAACAGTCTTCCACCCATTCCCAAGCATTGCCGTGTATGTCATACAAACCCAACGAGTTGGGTTTGAAGCTGCCCACCTTGAGCGGGGCTTTTTCCTTGCAATCATCGAATTGTACGCCATTGACAGTTTGCGTGTCACACACGGGCGGCTGGTCACCCCAACTGTAGGTGGTTTTCGTCCCGGCACGGGCGGCGTATTCCCATTCGGCTTCAGTCGGTAGCCGCCACTGCTGTTGTGTTTGCTTGCTTAACCAGTGGAGATAAGCCTTTGCCCCATACCAACTGATATTGATGACTGGATGCTGCTCATAACCCACGTCCACACTAAACTTGCCGTCTTTTTCCACAATACGGCTGGTGCTATCCTCAGTTTTTGTTTCAAACCACGGTTGTTGTTCTGTGCCGCGTTGCCCAACCGTGTTGAGGAAAGCAACATACTGGGCATTGGTCACTTCGTACATACCTATTTCAAAGTCGGGGATGGCAACAGTGTGGACGGGTTTTTCATTGTCTTGGCAATCTTTGTTTTCCACGCAGCCCATCTCGAATGTGCCGCCTGTGATTCTGACCATCACAGGCAGTGCCACTTTAAGCCCCTCCCCTGATAAGGGGAGGTTGGGAGGGGTTTCCACCGGGGTAGATACGGGCGGCTCAGGCCAGAACTGCCACACATCCAGCGAAACCGCCAGCAGCACGCTCGCCAAACCACCCGCCTGCACGGCGCGTTGCCAAAAAGCTGACCCCGGCAAGGCTTGCGCTTTGTCCAACAGGGTGTAACCGTGGCGTTTGCCCAGCCAGTAGAGGTTTTTAAGGGTACTGGCATTTTTTGGCGGGCTGCTGACGGGGAGGTTGTCCAAATCCGCTGCCACACCTTCGGCAAACAGTCCGGCATGTTCCACCGCTGCCAGCATCGGGAAAGCACGGTCGCTGTCCACTTCCGCCAACAAGCGGGCATAGCGCCAACGCCACGCCCACCAGGCGGGGCTGTGCTTGTCGGCTGGCTCGGCTTCCAATAGCCATTCCAGCAAGGTGTTGATGATGTTGAGACGTTGCGCATCACTATTCAGGGCTTTGAACTGCCTGCGCAATAGCTTGATGCTTGCCAGCGACAAATGCAGCCCGCCCGCCTCCACGCGGCTACCTGCCACCCGGTAGAGGCGTTGCACCCGCAACAGCGGCAACTGCGGCAAAAAGGCCAACGCCAAACGCACCAATAACGCCGCGCTGACCGGCGGCGGGAACAAGGCCGCCAAACGTGCCAACGGCAAAGCATCACCCAATACCCGTGGCAGGTAGTATTCCAAGGTTTCCTGCGGCTGTTGTGCCAGCCATTGCCTGCCGGGGACTTGTGGCAGGCGGTAGCGCAACATTTCCCCTGCCAAATGGCGGAACACTTCCGGCAAGTTGCGGGGGCTGGCTTCCCACAAGTGGATACCGTGTTGCTGCAACAACCCTTCAGCCCCACCCCAATGGCGTTGCTCGCGGAAAACCAGCCACGCCAGTTGTGGCCATTGCTG
The DNA here is from genome assembly GCA_964293005.1 of uncultured Thiothrix sp. GTDB lineage: Bacteria > Pseudomonadota > Gammaproteobacteria > Thiotrichales > Thiotrichaceae > Thiolinea. The sequence goes on along the minus strand of CAXYXW010000042.1, from coordinate 4,777 downwards.
CAACTCCTCCAGCACATCACGGTCGGCTTGCCGATCCAGCAAAGTCGCCTCGGCAAACACCACCACCACGTAATGCCCGCGCTCTTCCCCCCATGCCAACAAGCCGCGTTGCTGTCCATCGTCGGTACGGAATTCACGCAAGCTGCCCTGTAAATACCCTACCGTCACCGGCAAACCCCGGCGGCGCAAACCATCCGCCAATTCCTGTGCCAACGGGTTCCAGCGCGTGCCTTCCGCCAAACTGTCCACCAACACCAACACATGGAACAACTGCTTGCGGCGCAGCAGGCGGATGTCGGGAATCCCCCCAGCAGTAGCAGTGGCACGGATAGTAGCGGGCATATCCGGCTCGTCGCTGCTTTCTTCGGTGCTGAAAAAGCCCACGCTGTCGGCGCAATAATCCAGTGTGTCCTTGTCCAGCCATTCCGGCATCCTGCCACCAATCTGGGACGGGTCAAAATACGCCGTGCCATCCCCCTTGCACGGCGGTGCAGCAGGCAAGCGGGGTATCCGCTCCAATTGCCAACGGCGGTATCCGGCATACGCGGTAAAGCCCAACCCTGCCAACGGTAACAGCCACCACCACCCATCAGGGGCAGTGCTGACAGGTGGCGGGGTTTCTACTGCGGGCGCGGGTGTTGCGCCGGGTGTGAGTGTCGGATTGGCTTGTGCAGGTGTGTTATCCGGCTCAGGTGTCGGATTGGCTTGTGCAGGTGTGTTATCCGGCTCAGGTGTCGGATCGGCTTGTGCAGGTGTGTTATCCGGCTGAGGTGTCGGATCGGCTTGTGCAGGTGTGTTATCCGGCTGAGGTGTCAGATTGGCTTGTGCAGGTGTGTTATCCGGCGGGTTACGGGACTGGTATAAAACCTGCCCACCAAACACCAGCAACAAACCCAGCACAGCAACCATCACCCAACGGAAAGCCGCACGTTTCCACCAAGGCACAGGTAGCCCGACATCACCACCCCCATCAGGTTCGCCGGAAGTGGGTGGCTGAAAATCAGGTGTGTTGACTTCTCCCCGCTGTACCAGCCGTTGCAGTTCTTGGCGTACCCGTACCATATCCAACGGGGCTTGTGCTGCTGTTGCTTCCGGCACAGCAAAAAACTGCCGGTAGGCTTGTGCAAACACCACCTGCTGTTCATGGCTATGCGCCAACAAGCCTGCCAACACTTGCTGGAGCCTCGCATGTGTCCAGTCTGCCTCAACCGACAATACCCGCTGGATACGCCGGTAATCCACCAGTGTGACGTGCAGGTTCAGCCCTTCAACGGTGTCCAACCATTGCAGGAATTCGGCAAAGGGGAACACGGGTGACGGCGGCATGGTGTCAGGCTTTGGCTTTGGGTGGCTCGAACTTCAATGTGATTGCACCTTTTGCCCCGGCACGCACACTGCCGATCAGGTTAAAGCCGCCCTCGGTGTTGATTTCCAGACCTAACTCAATCGAGCTAAGCTCAAACGGCCCAACATCACGGATGTCGGCAAATACGTCCGCCAGTTGGGTTTTCAGCTCACGCATGGAGGCAGCAAGGCGGCCAGTATCCACCTCAAATACACCACCCTTACCGCTGCCAGAGAGTGTCCCCCCACCAAACGGGGTGTTGGAAAAGGTTTGTAAAGCACCCGTTTCCGGGGTGTCGTCAAGGCGGACTTTCAAGGTTCCCATAAGTATGTTGCCTATTTGCTTATCAATCGGTTAAGGTAAACTACCTTTATAGCATGTGGCACACGAGGATTCACCCTTGCAACAGGTCAATTGCTGGTTAGAACCGGACGGTGACAATTACCGCCTCAGTGTGGCCTTGCTGCCCACAGGCAAACGGGTGTCCTTGGGCTTGGCTGCGTTACAGGAAAGCTGCGCCATCAGCCTGCGTGGTTCGACCACCACCATCAAGGCTATCCTCGGCTGGTTGGACAACTTTGACCGCACCAACCTGCAACAGCAGTTGGATGAGGCTGGGATGTATGCGGTCGGTGAATACCTCTACCAGCAGACCCTGGGGCAATTCCCCCAGCATCACCTGTTGCCCGGTGAGGAAGTCAGCCTGCGCATCATCAGCACCTGCCCGCATATCCACCGCCTGCCGTGGAATATGCTGGCGCGGGACAGTGTACCGTTGCATTACGGTTGGCACATTACCTTGGCGGTGGAACCCGATAACCGGGTGGTGGGATGGCCTGCACTGCCCGCCGTGCTGGTAGTTACCCCTGAACCCATCTTCAATCAGCAAGGCAACCGCATTGAACCCACCCAATCGCGTGGGCATGTACAGGCACTGCGCCAACGCCTGGTTGCCAGTATCCCGGCGTATGACACTGCTGAACTGTTCCAGTCCGTCACCACTTGGGCAGAACTGCAACGTGCTTTGCAAACCCAACATTTTGACGTGCTGTATTACTACGGGCATGGCAGCGGCGACCAATATGCCTCGCGCCTGTTGTTTACCACCACCGGGGCAGTGGCGGATTTGCGCAGCTTCCTGGATTTGCGCCAAGCCTTGCTCCGTGCCAAAGGCGGTGCGCCAGAGGTGTGTTACATCAATGCCTGTTTCGGTAACAGTGGCGGGCGTATGGGGGCAGGGTGGCAACTGGGTGCTGTGTGCGCGGCAGTGGTTGCCAACCGGACGGCGGCGGTCATCCAAACCGCCATGCAGCAAGGGCAGGAGTTTCTGGAGCGCCTGTTATTGGAGGTGCGCACCCCGGAAACCGCCTTGCAGGATGCCCTGACCCGTTGCGGCAGCACCAGCGGGGATGTACGTTGGGTAACGCCAATATTGCACTGCCATTACGGGAGCTGGCAAGCCAAGCGCAAGCCAGAACGTTTCCATCTGGACAAACAAGACCCGCATTGGGAACACAAGCTTGACCGTATCACCCAATCGGGGGAGCTGGGAAAACGCGCTGCCTTTGCGATAGAGAACCGTAGCCCTGCAACCGTGTGTTGCATCTGGTACGGCTGCAATAATGTGGGGGTGGACTTGTTCCATGAGCGTGTGCCACTGGATTTGCGGGCATTACGCCTGAATGTGCAGGTTGCCTATTGCCGGATGGATTGGCCTGTCACCGACGTTGCCAATGCCCACACCCACACAGGCTGTTTGCTGGCAGGCTTGGCGGCTTCCGCCACTTCCCTTGCCCGCGCCCCAGAAGGTTTGGAAGGTATCCCGCGCTTCCTTGACCAATTGGCAGGGCAAACTGGCAAGCGCACCCTGTTCCATTTGCGCCTGAAAACCATTTCCCCAGAAACCCGGATGACACCGGGCAAATTGAAGGAGTTTCTGGTGTGGTGGCAAGGGCACGTGGTATTGCCCATCCTCAAACCTGCCCGTATCCAAACCTTGATGACCTTGGGTTTCGAACTGCCTAACCCAGCTGCCATGCCACGGGCGTTTGAGCAGGTGTTGGAACCGTTGAACGACCAATACCAGGACTTTTCGGTTTACCTGTTGCCACAATTGCCGTTGCTGCAACGCCATGACCTGCGGGAGTTCATCAAGGGGTTTTACCCTGACTTGCCCCGTGACAAGGCCAATGCACGGATTGACGCTATTATGCGGCAAGGTGCGGGGAATTATCAGAAAACCCTCAACCTGCTGACTGACCTGAACAATGATGCCCTGTACGGGGGTGGGCAACTTAACCCCAGCCCCATCAGTGACGACGATTTTTGGAGTGCAGCCCCATGAACCCCTACCCGTTTGAACTGCTTGACCATGCCACCACCGCTACCGGGGCAGAACTGTTGGGCAAACGCAATGGGCAACAGCGTGACCTGCAACAGGACGCGCCGCGTTTCAGGCCGGGGGAGGCGCTGAAAACCGCCATCCATACTGCACTGGCGGTAGGTGAGCCGCTGTTGCTGACTGGGGAAGCGGGCACAGGCAAAACGCAAGCCGCTTACTATGTGGCGCATAAGCTGGGGTTGGGTAAGGTACTGCATTTTCAGGTAAAATCCGGCAGCACCGCACAGGACTTGTTATACCGCTTCGACCACGTAGGGTATTTCCGTGAGGCCAACCTGAGCAAAGGCACGGATACACCACCGCCCAACAAACTGGATTTCATCGACAAGGGCGAGTTGTGGGAAGCCTTGGAATCCAAGACCCCGCGCGTCCTGTTGATTGATGAGATCGACAAAGCACCACGGGATTTCCCCAATGACCTGCTGCACGAACTTGACCAGATGCAGTTCAAGGTGCGGGAGCTGAAAACGAAGGATAGGGATTACATGGTGGGGGAAGGCAACCCCATCTGCCCATTGGTGTTTATCACCTCCAACAGCGAACGGCGGCTACCGGAAGCCTTTTTGCGCCGCTGCGTGTTTCACCACATCGTTTTTGATGGTCAATTGTTGCAGGAAATTACTGATGCACACAGAGCAGACTTTGGGTGTTTGGGTAACAATGACAACTTCCTGCGCTTGGCGGTGCAGCGTTTCTTGAACTTGCGTAACCAGCACCTGCGCAAGCCACCCGCTACCGGGGAATTTCTGGTGTGGCTGCGGGTTATGGCACTGGCAGCCGGGACAGATGCAGGTAGCTTACAGCACTTGCTGGCACAGTTGGACGACAACGACCGTGACCTGCCTTATCCGGGGGTGTTGCTGAAAGACCGGCAGGATGTGGAAAGCCAAGGGATTGGCTTTCTCACCTGACCTTACTAGCCCCCTGATTGAGTGGCGGGGCTTGCCATCAACCCTGCCCAGCCCTCAACTCTGCGATCAGGGCAATCGCTTGAAGCATTTTCTTACATGACTTGCCCCAATAGCTGCGCC
>CAXYXW010000041.1:0-32866 GCA_964293005.1 uncultured Thiothrix sp. | reverse complement strand
CCCGCCGCCTGCTGGGGCGGCTCGAAATCCACCACACCCCCAAGCACGGAAGTTGACCCGATAGGGCAGAAATCGAGTTCAGTCACCTCAACCTCCCGATTAAAAAACGGCACTTCACAGCACCACCGCTGCCGCCTCCACAAACCTCACGCTTTCCAACCGCTCCAGCCCAATCCCAATCACCCGCCGATCAAACAGACGCGCTTTGCGTTCTGCACTGCCTCCCCCCGCAGGCCACTGCCGTAATCCTTGCTGGATAGCATCCACATCCGCCGCGACATGCTCGCAGGTAATCAACCAATCCAAGGTTGCCAACAGTTCCAAGCCAAACGGTGACTCGAAACCGTCAATCAAGCGGATGGCTTGTTCCAGTGCAGGCACATAGGGTTTCACTGCCTGACCATGTAAATAGGCTTGCAAATCTTCCTTGCGGCTGTCATCAAACCAGATCACATCCAAGGGGGCAGCATCACTGATGCGTTTGTCGCAATGCAGGTAACTGCCATCCAACCCGTTTAACAAATGCCGCAAGCGGTCAGCGTAAGGGCCGTATTTATTGGCTTCAAACCGTAAATCCAGCAGATTGCTGGCAAGGTTGTGTTGGGTAATGACACGTTCCAGCAACCATGCCAGCTTCTGAATTTCCAGCAAGCTGCATTCCATCCCCAATATCCAGTAACGGCGCACCAATTCCGCCACCAACGCACGGGCAGGTGTCAGCGAGGTTATGCCTGAAGGTTTGGCAACGTTCTGGTACTGGTGAGTGGGTTCATACACCCGAATGTCGACATCGGCTAAATCCGCTAACGCCTGCTCTATCTTGTCCCGCACCGCAGGCCACGGCAAACCGCCATTGCCCGCCCCCAAGGGAGGAATCGCAATGGATTTCACCTGATTTTCGAGAATAAACCGCCGTAAATCCTGCAAACCCGCCTCAACCCATGCCATTTGGGATGGATTGCGCCAATGCTGTTTGGTTGGGAAATTGACAATCCAACGCGCCCCCACCAGCTCATCTGTTGTGGTGACGAACATCTTGCCGGTTTGCACTTGCCCAGCCTGACAAGCCTGCTGATACTCGCGCATGTTTTTGGCAAAACGCTCCTTGAACATCAGCGCAATACCTTTGCCCATCACCCCGACGGTGTTCACCGTATTGACCAACGCCTCTACGCGTGCATCCAGCAAATTGCCTTGTGTGTATCGAATCATTGGAAATACCACCCCGGACGTACATAAACCGCCAGTTCCATACCATATTGCCGTAGCTGGCTCTCAAGCTGTACCTTCACCTCGTCAGTATAGCAAATGATGCCCAGCAAACTGCTCACGGGGCAATGTTGATAAATCAGCACTTCCGCTTGGTAGCGCTCAAATTTACCCGGATCGGCGGGGTCACGACGAAAATCACGGCTTTGCAACAATGCCCAATCGACCTTATCCAAGTCACTCAACTGTTCGTAGAAATTCGCCCAACGGTAATAAGAATGGCTGTCGGTGAACAGAAACGGTACGCCCTGTTCATGCAGACGATGCAAGCTGGAAACCAGAATCACAATTTCATCATTGTTGCGCTGTTGCACACCGCCCCAGCCAGTATGAATATTCCGCAACATGACCGAAAAAGGTGTGAAGTAAAATGGCACATAATCGTTCAGTGTGCCGCCCGGTGGCAACGGCACGGCATGATCGGCGCGTTTGCTGATCAATTAGGTGTTGCCGATAGTGATCCATTGCTCTGAACGTGTTTGGCTGTTACCACAATGCAAACCATGCTCCAGAATCCAAGGCAGATTATCCCGGTGAATAATCCGCCAAATCAGAGCCTTTTCGGGATTCAGGTTTTTGTATTCGTTTGGGGGCATGGGTAGAGTCTGTATGCTGCCATCAGATGAACATGGTACGGGCAAGTGTTCACACAAACAACATTAAATCCGTCAACACATCGCTGACCAACATGCAGTTAATTCCTGCTAACCCACCGGGCGCGAATTCTCCGTTTCCCCACCGTGTTCATGTGCCAATAGCAATGGCCTAAGGGGAAAGAAATGCTGCTTGGCATACCGCCATAACCACGGCACGCCAATGAGCACCCCGAGCAAACCCAGCCACCATTCATCGTAAAAATCCTGCAAGGTCGGCGCGGCAAACCCCGACCACCAGCTCAAATCCATCCATTCCAACAACACCGCCAGCAGGTTATTGCTGAAATGGATGAGCATTGGGCCAATCAGGGAGCGGGTTTTCATGTACAGCAAGCACTGGAATACCGCAAAAACAAACGCCCCCAGTACATCAGGGTGCAGGACGGCAAACAGGAAAGACGACAGCAGGGTTGCAGGCCAAGCACCAAACTTCAGTGTCCAACGGTTAAGGAGGTAGCCACGGAATAGGTATTCCTCCAGGATCGGGGCAAAACAAACCGCCATGACCACACCCGCCAGATTCCCCAGCCAGTAGTTGCCCGTCTCATCCCAATACAGCAAGGCCGGGCTATCCAGCAACCAGCTTTGCACAAACTCAGGGGCAAACAAAGAAATGGGGTAAAACAGCACATAACTAAAGCCAATGGCAGAAACCAGCATCCCCGCCCCCAGCCACAAATACTGGCGCACTTCCGCTGGGGCTGGCACATTGAACAGCATTTCAGCCAACTCATCCCGGTGGTGACGGGTCAACATCCAGAGCAGGAAGCCAATCAATGGGTAAGTACAAGCCCAAATCAGGTTATCGCGGGTGAATGCCTCCCCCACCGACAAATTAACCCCATCAGCAGGGGGTAAGTGAGCCAACTCATAGAGTGAACTGACCAAGACGAAAAAAACGAAGACAAAGACAGTCAAGACCATACTGGAACGTACTTGGTCAAGCGGGTTGATTTGCATGGGGCATCCTGCTGGGGGGAGTGGGTGCAGTATTCTTGACTGGATCAGGCCATGACACAAGGGGGAAGGCAGAAAAATTGCCCCGCCCCCAACAGCCAAGCAGCAAGTATCTGGTATGCCCTGACAGGTTGATGCTGACCTGATGGGTGCATCTCCGCTATAATTGCTGCCTTTCCAACTTGTTGCTACCCCTGACACCATGACCGACCGTTTACAAGAAACTGCCCGCCGCCGCACCTTTGCGATCATTTCGCACCCCGATGCCGGTAAAACTACCATGACTGAAAAAGTGCTGCTGTTCGGGGGTGCAATCCAGTTGGCTGGAACCATTAAGGGGCGCAAAGCAGGCCGCCATGCCACTTCGGACTGGATGACCATGGAAAAGGAGCGCGGGATTTCGGTCACTTCATCCGTCATGCAGTTCCCTTACAATGGTTGCATCATCAACCTGTTGGATACACCAGGGCATGAGGACTTCTCAGAAGACACTTACCGCGTATTGACTGCCGTTGACTCCGCCCTCATGGTCATTGACGTGGCAAAAGGGGTCGAGGAACGCACCATTAACCTGATGGAGGTGTGCCGCCTGCGTGATACCCCCATCATGACCTTCATCAACAAGCTAGACCGCGAAGGCAAAGAGCCCATCGAACTGCTGGATGAGGTTGAAACCGTCCTGAAAATCAAATGCGCCCCGATTACCTGGCCGATTGGCATGGGCAAACGCCTGAAAGGTATTTATCACCTCTACCAGGATCGTGTCATCCTCTACAAGCCAGATACTGAACGCCGTCAGGAATATGATGAAATCGACGGGATTGATAACCCGGAGCTGGATGAAAAACTGGGTCTGCAAGCCAATGAATTGCGGGAAGAAATCGAGCTGGTAAAAGGGGCGAGCCATGAGTTTGACCTGCAAGCCTATCTGGAAGGCAAACTCACCCCGGTTTATTTCGGGACAGCATTAAATAGCTTTGGCATCCGTGAATTACTGGATGACTTCGTTAAACATGCCCCTGCCCCCCAATCGCGTGCCACGACTTCCCGTTTAGTCACCGCCAACGAGGAACCCTTTACTGGCTTTGTCTTCAAGATCCAGGCCAACATGGATCCGCAGCACCGTGACCGGATTGCCTTTATGCGCATCTGCTCAGGCAAGTTTGAAAAAGGCATGAAAGCCAAACATGTGCGGATTGGCAAGGAAGTGAAAATCCCTGATGCACTCACCTTCATGGCCTCTGACCGTGAGCACGTTGAGGATGCTTATCCGGGGGACATTATCGGCATCCATAACCACGGCAGTATCCGCATCGGTGATACCTTCACCCAAGGCGAAAGCCTGCAATTTACCGGCATCCCCAATTTTGCCCCTGAGCTGTTCCGGCGGGCACAATTGCGTGATCCCTTAAAAATGAAGCAGCTCCAAAAGGGCTTGGCTGAATTGTGCGAGGAGGGGGCTACCCAGTTATTCAAACCCCTCAATAATAATGACCTGATTCTTGGGGCAGTGGGTATCCTCCAGTTTGATGTGGTTGCCCAACGCCTGAAAGATGAATACAAGGTCGATGCCATTTTTGAAGGTGTGAATGTGCAAACCGCCCGTTGGGTCACATCCACTAACGAAAAGAAGATGGAAGAGTTTAAAGTCAAGGCCGCCCAAAACCTGGCCTATGACCATGCAGGCGAGTTGGTGTATATCGCCCCGACCCGCGTTAACCTGCAAATGGCACACGAAAAATGGCCGGAAATCACCTTCCACTCCACACGGGAGCATGGAGTGGAGATGAAGTAGGTAGTCCTATTGGCCTGCGGGAAAATAGTAATCGAACCAGCGCTTGTCAGGCTGCACCAATGACCCGGTTGGCAATCCGGGGGTCTTCAAGGTCGTTGACCATTGAGCCAACTCTTGGTGCAGACTCGCTGCCAAAGCCGGGTTTGTCGTTAACAGGTTCTTTTTCTCATGCTGGTCACTGGAAAGGTCAAACAAGTATTCGCCTTCATCAGCCGTCCGTAAGTACTTCCAGTTACCCTTGCGGATAGCAGATTGCTGCATGAAGCGCCAGAATAAAGCGCGGTTGGGTTTGCTTACTGGGTTTTTCAGATAAGGAACCAGGTTCACCCCATCCATGCCCGAAATATCAAGCCCAGCGGCAGCAGCTGCGGTCGTACTGGCATCAATTGAAATGACAGGCTCTTTATAAACCAACCCTTCCGGCAAATGGCCTTTCCATTTAACAATGTAGGGGACACGGATACCTGCCTCACTGAGCATCCCCTTCTCACCCACCCACGGATCATTCAATGAACCATCCCACTCTGGGCCATTGGTCGATACCGGGCTGACATCAGCCTTGGTCAAGGCCAGTGGCGCACCATTATCACTCATGAAAACAATGAGGGTATCATCATCGATACCATACGATTCCAGCCGCTGCATAATCCGTCCAACCCCATCATCAACGGCTGATAACATCGCCAAAGCATAACGCCGCCGTTCGGGCATTGTTCCGGGAAAACGGGATAAGTACTTGTCGGTTGCTTCCAAGGGGACATGAGGGGCATAGTAGGCAACATAGAGGAAAAAGGGATCAGTCTTGTGGCGGTCAATAAAGGAAACAGCCGCATCGCTGATGACATCAACCCGGAAACCTGCATCCTTGATATTCTGGTGGCTCCCCAATGCCTGCCCATTTGCCGCGTAATTTGCCCGATAGTTCGTGTAATAACCAACAAAGCCGTCTTGGAAGCCCCTGTTTTCCGGGTAATACTTCAGCTTTTCCTGTAGGGGGATATTTTCAAGACGGAATGGGTCACTCGAACCTGGCGCATAGACTTCGTTGTACCACCGTTCTGACTGACCGTTGATGTCGAGATGCCACTTACCTGCTATCCCTGTTTTGTAACCCACCGCCGCCAAACGCTCAGCCAACATAGGCTGCTCTAACGGGAAGGGTGAATAGGAGTTGTCATCAACACCAAATTTTTGTTGGTAACGCCCCGTCAGCAAGGCAGAGCGGGAGGGCGTACATTGGGGTGCAGTGATATAACCATCGGTCATGCGCACACCCGTTGCAGCCAGCTGGTCAATGTGGGGGGTCTTTACATCGCTGAGAATGTGCTGAGCGCCAATGTCCGCATAGCCGTGGTCATCCGTGAAGACAAAAATGATATTTGGGCGGTCACTGCTACGGACAGGCTGACCATCGCCAGCCCCAGAGCCTCCACCACAAGCAGCCAATAATGATACCCCCCCCAGTAACAGCAACTGTATGGGGGGGGTCATGCCGTGTTTTGTTTCTCTCATGTTTATCCCGCTACCTTAATTCTGTAGCAGGGATTATATCCTAGACAAAGGCCAATGGCTTACCTTGCGCTTCCAGCCCCCACCATCCCTTTTGGACGGTTGCGTACATATCACGGAAATCCGTGCTGTAAAGCAGATCCCCCCGCTCATCCAAATCAGTCAAGGAGGGATACTCGCCGTATAGCCCCCCCTTCACTTTTCCACCCATCACCAAGTGGGGGGCAGCCGCCCCGTGGTCAGTACCTTTACTGGCGTTTTCCTGCAAACGGCGACCAAACTCCGAATAGGTCATCACCAAAACCTCGTCCCACATCCCTAGATGCATCAGGTTATTGCGCAGTGCAACGAAACCTCTCGCCAACTCACCCAAGAGCCCTTCATGGATGGGCAGTTGATTAACATGTGTATCGAAATTCTCCAAGGTGATTTTGTACGCGGGCACACTCAAGCCAGAAGCAATTAAGGTATAAACTGAGTTCAAGCTACGTCCAAATGCAGTCATGGCAAACTGCTCGACCGCAGCAGGCACATTACTTAAATACCCTGCCAAACTACTGGAAAGAATATCAACATGCGCTTGTACATCCAGTACGTGTTGTAATGCAGTATTCGTCGAACTGGAGCGCATCGCATGAATATCACGCCCCATATTGACAAACTGTACTGGGTCGGAAATCCCCAAGGCAGAGCAGGTTGCCCCATATAACGGCCCCAGATTGGTATCAATCGCAATACCTGCCAGATCATGATGGGGAAAACATTGTGCTATCCAACCATCCCGTAAAACGCGAATATTGCTGGTGGCAGTGTCCCAAATTTCAATTGATTCAAAGTGAGAGCGGTTAGGATCGTCATACCCAACGCCTTGTATCCATGCCATCTCCCCTTGCCGCCATGCAGTCATTAACGGGGATAAGGCAGGATGTAAACCTACTGTCCCAGATAATGGCAGAATACGGGAGTGCTCTAACGCGACTTGAGGACGTGCGGTATAGTAAGCAGGGTTAGTATAAGGCACTAAGGTGTTTATACCATCATTTGCCCCCTTCAGCTCGACCAATACAAGGATGCGGCGATTAGTAGAGCGATTCAAGCCATTCGCCAATGCCAGATGAGGTGCTAACAATGCAAGGGTTGAGAAACCCAGGCCTTTTAAAAAATCACGACGGTTCATGGTATTATTTTTCTTATCTCAGTTGGTAAGTCGGGTCTTTCAATAGCACCTGCAAGATTTTTTCCATTGGCTGATTGCAATCCGGCATAGCCACTGGATTTATCGGCAATAACCAATTTGCCAATGCCATAGTATTGGTATGGCATGAAAACCTTTCCAAGACACTTTTAAACAGCCCACGTGCTTGTGACTGCTTACTACCCACCGCTAACTTTGGCTCTATGATACTTTCAACCAACATATTGCGAATATCACCGGTATGCTCTGCCAACAACTTGGGAATCAAGTCATAACGTCGGATAAGTCGTGTATTATTAATCCAGTCCTTGCCACCACGCCAACCTTTAACATCCGGTGGACGAAACAGATCCTGCCCAAGCTGTTGGTTAGCGATCCGCAAAGCCCCATAGTCTGTTAACGACAGTTTTAGCTCACGCAACAGACCAATGCCAAACTCAACCGGAGACTTGATTAATGTCCCACGCTGGCGTGGCTCCCAAAACACTTGGCTATGAATAATTGCCTTTAATAACGCTGTCACTTCATAGCCACTATCGCGAAAGGCATTCCCCCAGACCTTAATGACAATAGGGTCAGGCGTATCATGGTTAATAAACTCAGCCCAGAATTTTTCAGCAATATACTCAGCGGTTCGGGGTTCTTGTAATAAGATATTTAAAATATCCGCACCATCCAAATTGGCTTTTCGTCCCAGAAAGCTTTTCTCATCATTATCATGCTGCTTTTCTTTGAAAACAAAGCTCCCGGCTGGCAGGTTCACGCCCCAACCACTGAACGCACGAGCCACATTGATAATATCTTCTTCTGAGTAATGCCCGACTCCCAAAGTAAACAACTCCAACAACTCACGGGCAAAATTCTCATTAGGGCTCTTAGCGACATTTCGGGAACCATCCAGAAAGACCAACATCGCCGGATCTTTGGCGATTTCATGTAGAAGCTCCGCAAAATTACCCAAGGCATGCTTGCGTAACAACTGGTTTTGCCGGTACATGAACTGCGGCCAAGTGACTTTATCAATATCGGAAGTAAAATGGTTATGCCAAAATAGTGTCATGCGCTCCAGCAACGGATAGGGAGCTTTATGTAGTTGCTCCAGCCACCATGCGGTTAGCCCATCCCCATCCATCCGCGCTTGATCCATAATATCCCGCTGCATTTCTATCGGGGATGTATAAAATATCCCAACCTGTTCCCAAGGGGTCAAGTTTGGCTCAGGGGGCATGTATCCGGCAGGAGGTAGCATAGACTGGAAAACAGCATCAACCGATTGGCCTACCCGCTGGCGGGAAAGGTCATCATCAACGCCGATTTCGAGACGGGAAGCCAAATGCCGGGCGGCGGCATAATCACTGATGAGCATAAGCTTCTGGGTTCTCTTGTTGTTATTTTCTGATGCAGTGTAAGCATCTTGCGACTAGAAGGCTAATTTTACAGACAAATGGCGATCCGTACCAAACGGTGCATAATGGCTGTCCACATCCCAGCATTATGTTAATATTTTCCCGATACACACGAAGGATGCCCTATTTATGGATCTCGAAACATTGATGCTTGCTGTTGGACAGATTGCCCGTGAAGCAGGTGACAAGATCATGCAAATCTACACCCGCGCTGACTTCTCGGTTGAAAGCAAACCAGACGACTCACCACTGACAGCGGCTGATCTGGCATCACACCAACATATCCTGGCTGCCCTGCATGAACTTACCCCCCAATATCCGGTATTGTCGGAAGAGTCGGCTGCCCAACCATTCGCCGAGCGCAGCCAATGGACAACCTATTGGTTGGTAGACCCCCTTGATGGTACTCGGGAGTTTATCAAGCGTAATGGTGAGTTTAGTGTGTTAATTGCACTGATCCACCAGCATGAGCCAGTCTTGGGTGTTGTGCATGCCCCCGCATTGGATACGACCTGGTTTGCCAGTTTGGGAAATGGTGCTTTCCGGCAGGTGGGTGATGATGAACCCGTCCAATTGGCAACCCGTGAACCCAGTGGGGTGCTCACGGTAGTGGGTAGCCGCTCCCATGCAGGTACATCGCTGCAAGGTATCCTGGACAAAATAGGGGAGCACGAGCTGGTCTCGATGGGCAGCATTCTCAAAGCCTGCCTGGTGGCAGACGGGCGTGCAGATCTTTACCCCCGTTTGGGCAATACCTCGGAGTGGGATACAGCAGCCGCCCAAATTATTGTTGAAGAAGCAGGAGGCATGATGACCCAAACAGATATGTCCCCATTGCGCTATAACACACGTGAGTCACTACTGAATCCACATTTCTTCGTGTTTGGTAGCAAAATACATGACTGGAGCCATCTATTTGCGGTAGATTAATAATAAAAATATCTTTTGGAGAAACTAATTTGTAACAAATGTTGCGAAAATCTCCCGCTTACCCATATTTATTAGTGATAATGCGCGTTTTGGTGTAGGAGGTCATTTTCCCTAATGGCACGGAATCATGTTTTATCCTAAAAGTACAGAAACCAGTAACATCCTTCTCGTTGATGATGATGAAGTCTTACAAAAACTCTTGCAGGAGTTTCTTGCCCAGCAAGGCTATGTTGTACATTCACTCTTCACTGGCGAATCGATTGCTGATTTTTTGTCAGTAAATACGGTCGATTTGATCGTTCTGGATATTTTATTGCCTGGACAAAATGGTTTGTACTGGCTGAAGTGGTTGAAGAACAAGCACCCCCAACTGCCTGTGCTCATTTTATCATCGCAAAAAACGGTTGATGATCGGATTGCAGGGCTGGAATCAGGTGCAGATGACTATTTAATCAAGCCCTTCCACATGACAGAGTTATTGCTGCGCCTTAAAACCATTTTGCGTAACCACCCATCATCGCCTAATGAGGCTGCTTCCTCATATGACTATTGCTTTGATGCGGAACACGCACTATTTTTCCGTCATGGCAAAGCCATCAAGTTGACCACCACTGAAACAAAACTGATGAAGTTCCTGTTTGATAATGTTGGCAAAGTGGTCAGCAGGGATGCCATCTCTGAAGCTCTGCGGGGTAGCAGCCATCACCCGCTCGACCGCAGCATTGATGTGCATATGAACCGCCTGCGCAAAAAAATTGAGGAAAAGCCTTCCCTTCCTAAGTATCTGAACACGGTTTGGGGAAAGGGATACCGTTTCCTACCCCCTAAAAAGGAAGATTACGAGGATTGATACCATGCCCCCCCACATCCTGCTGGTTGACGATGACGAGCTGAACCGCTTTGTCGGGCAAGAGTTATTGCAAGGCATTGGTGTCAAAGTAAGCTTGGCTGAAAGTGGGCAAGATGCCATCCGTCAGCTACAAACCGGAGTGTTTGACCTGATTTTTATGGATGTGAGCATGCCAGAGTTGGACGGCTACGAAACCACCCGCCGCATCCGTGCCAACCGTCAATTTACCGATTTGCCGATTGTTGCACTCACTGCCCATGCCTTTGCCAGCGAGCGCGGGCGCTGTCTGGCAGCAGGCATGAGTGACCATTTAGGGAAACCCTTCACCCTGGATGACTTGCGGCTGATGATCCAGAAATGGAGTCCAGACAATGGCTTGCATCAGGAACCTCCGGCAAGGTGAGGGTAAACACACTGCCCTTGCCAAGTGAGCTGTCCACATCAATTGTCCCATTCATCAGGGTGGCGAGGCGCAAGCTGATTGCCAATCCCAACCCGGTTCCCTTGTAACGGGCACGATCCTGGTTGTTTCGCTGATTGAATACACCAAAAATCATTTCTTGTTGATCAACAGGAATGCCAACCCCGGTATCTGCAACGGCAATTTCCAGGCGATAAACAAATTCCTGTATAGGATAAGCATCAACCTTAATCGTAATTGAGCCTTGGTCAGTAAACTTGATGGCATTTCCAATCAGGTTCACCAGAATTTGGCGCAGGCGAATCTCATCCAAATACAAAAACTGCGGTACACTGTCACTGACCTGATAATATAAGATCAGGTTTTTATCCGTTACCCGGTAAGAAAATGTTGATTCCATTTCCTGAATCAAGCGACGAATATCCATACACATTGGCATGAGCTCCAGCTTACCGGCTTCTGCTTTGGAAAGATCAAGTATGTCGTCAATTAATTGCAGCAATGACTTCCCTGCCGCTTGGATACCTTGTAAATATTGGGCTGATTTACCTGTTGGCACAGGATATTGCTGTAATAAGGTTGTGAAACCTAAAACAGCATGCATCGGTGTCCGCAGTTCATGGCTTATATTGGCAAGGAATTCACTTTTCGACTGATTAGCCTGTTCAGCTGCCTGTTTGGCTTTGGATAGCTCAGACTCAATACGACGACGCTTTTTAACCTCCCGAGCCAGCGTTAAATTCCAATAGGTAATAAACAGCAAAACCAGCAGGGCAATGGCAATGACTTGGAAAATAGTTGAATAATCAGTGCTGTGTCGGTACTTAATGGAAATCCAGTCATTATAGATAATATCCCGCTCATATTGAGGGATTGCCTGGAGTGCTTTCTGTAAAATACCGGGGAACAACTCCCAATCCTTACGCACCGCCATCGACAGACCATTGGTATAAGGTGTTTCACCAACCACACGTACTTGTAGCAGACCTGATTGCCCAATATAATAACTGGTGGTAATCAAGTCACCTACAAATACTGAATTTTCATCCTGAGTGAGCAGGCGCAAAGCCTCTTTAGTGTTTTCAACCGTTGTCAAATCCAACTCGGGATGATCCCGCTCCAACCACTCCTGAACAGCAGAGTCCTCCAAAACAATGACATTCCTGTTGCTAATGGCCTCAATCCCACCTAAATAAGCACTATTGACCGCTGAAAATATCACGATAGGAATGGACAAGTACGGCTGGGTAAAGTTAAAGACCTCTTTACGCTGGCTGGTTTCTGGAATAGAGGGCAGCATATCCAGTGTACCTTTTGCGACTTGCTGCTGGACATCCTGCCACGAACGCCCAACGGCAAATTCAAAACGTACCCCTAACATGGACTCCAAACGATTCAGATACTCCACGGACATACCTTGTGGCTGCTCCTCCTCATCCAGAAACTCAATCGGTGCACCCAATGGATGAAACCCAACCCAAATCAAGGGATGGGCAGCCAACCACTCACGCTCCTCACGGGTCAAGCTCAGGACATGCCGCTCCTTTGCCCACGGAGAAATACTCCTGCCAAACCATTTATCCAGAATCGCCTGTTTTTCAGTTTCTGTAATCGCCGCCAATCCCTTGTTAATAATACGGTGCAATAAAGGCTGGTCATTACGCAGTTGGAAAGCCATGTCACTTTTGCTTTCTGGCAAAATAGTCGCCGCCTTAAATGGGCCACCATGTTGTTTACGCCAATACTCAATACTGGCATTACCAATCACTGCATCAATTTCATGCAAGGCCAAGGCAGCCATCAAGCGCTTCGTGGAGGGATAGAGGCTAACAGACTTAACGGGCTGGAGTTTAAGCAACTGTCTGGCATCCTGCATATTACTGAGGTAGCCCACCTTGCGGTGCTCCAAGTCAGCCAGACTGGAAATATACTGTTCATCCGAACGGACAAACAAATACAGAAACGTATTAAAAACCGGGCTGGATGGAGAAAAACTATCGGTCAAATCCGGTGTTTGTGTGACCAAACCCAAACCATCGGTTTGATGGTTGCGGGCAACCGCCAAACCGGTTTGCCAATCACCCACGACCAATTGGATCGGAGTATTTAATTTTTGTTGTAACAAGGCAGTGACATCCGGCACAACCCCAGACTGCTTGCCATCCTCATCCACCACCAGCATCGGCGGAAAATCCGTGCTGTAGCTTAAGGTAATCGGCGGACGCGACTGCAAAAAAGCCCGTTCGTCGGGAGTCAGCAAATCTTCATCCGCCCATGCCATTCCCAACAGGCACAGCACACCCAACAGGCATGACATCAGCTTAAAGAATAATCGTTGCACACCCGTCCTTGTCATACCCACCCAAACAACAGCATTTTAGGTCATTCTAGACGGGCTGACTGCCTGACACCACCTGCCTGTTATGGTCTAATAGGCCTCTTTTGTAACAGCCAACCGGATTGTGGTGTCCTCGCCCCTATGGAAGAAGTCAAATTACGCCTGATCAAGAGTTTTGTCCTACGCCAGGGTCGCCTGACCAAGGGTCAACAGCAGGCACTGGAGCAGGGGTGGCCACTGTATGGAATTGACCCTGACAATACGCTGCTCGATTTCCAAGCCTTGTTCGGCAATACGGCTCCCGTCACCCTGGAAATTGGCTTCGGCAATGGCGAAACCTTGGCTCAGATGGCACAAGCGGAACCTGCCCGTAACTTTGTTGGTATTGAAGTACACACGCCAGGGGTTGGACATTTGCTGCACCTCTTGCTGGATCGGGGTATCAACAATGTCCGTGTCATGAATAGCGATGCGGTTGAGATTATCCAGCAACGTATTCCCATCGCCTCGCTTGACCGTGTGCAGCTCTATTTCCCCGACCCGTGGCATAAAAAACGCCATAATAAGCGCCGGATTGTGCAACCCGAATTTGTTTCCTTGCTCGCCTCCCGTTTAAAACCAGGTGGTATCTTCCATATGGCAACCGATTGGGAAGACTACGCCCAGCAGATGGCAACTGTTATGCAGGCCAGCCCTGATTTCCACACCCTGGCAACTGACGGTGGCGCATTCTCACCACGCCCTGATTTCCGACCACTGACCAAGTTTGAACAACGGGGTTTGCGGTTGGGGCATGGTGTTTGGGATTTGTTGTATACCAAGGCTTGAGGCCACTTTCCCGCCTGCTGTAACCGATATTCGGCTAATCATGACAGGTCAGACAGAACCCTGTTCTGACCCCTGCTGTTCTTTGTTATTCATACCGATTATTTCCTATCCCCAGGAACTGGATCAGAGCAGAACAACATGAGCAAAGCAGCGAAGTTTCTTTTAATCCTCTCCCTGTTAACCCCAACGTGGACAACCGCATTCGCCCCCCCTATCCAGCTCAAGATTGAATCAGACTGGCATGGGGCAGAACCCAAAGATGTCCAGGCCGTACTTGACTCAACCACGGTAGCAATCAGCCCTTACATCGGTGGGCGTACTTTGGATAAAGTGGTTGTCAGGAATGAGGAAAAAGGCCCCATCTCGCTGTATGAGCGCAGCCCGAATGATGAATACATTGTATTGCTGGACGTTAAAGGCCGTTATTGGTCGCAGATGGCTTACCAGTTCTCCCACGAAGTCTGCCACCTGCTCACCAACTATGACCTTGCCCCCAACAATGTATCCCACCAACAGTGGTTTGAGGAGTCATTGTGTGAGGCATTCAGCCTGTTCACCCTCAAGGAGTTGTCCGCGCAATGGGCAAGCAATCCGCCCTATGCCCACTGGAAAGAATACGCCCCGGAGATCCAGAAGTACGTTGATGGCATGATGAAGCAAAAACACCGTAGCTTTGCCCCCAAGCTCAGCTCATGGTACGCAGAACAAAAAAGCATCCTGGAGGAGAACCCCTATGCCAAAGACCGTGAGCTGAATGAAAAAATGGCATCCCACCTGCTGCAAGTGTTTGCCAAGCGCCCCGAGTATTGGGCAGCCATCAACTACCTCAACCTGGGGGATGAAACGGATGACAAGTCCTTTGCCAAGTATATCGACGACTGGTATAGCCACACCCCAGAACCCTTGCGTCCTCCGGTTGCAGAAATCAGGGAGCTGCTGTTGGCGGTTGGCAACAACACAAAAAATAAGGAAAATTAAAGAAAAGCCGTCAATAAACGACTGATCGTCGGTTATGTTTTCCTTTTCATGCCAATTGTGTGATATTTACAACATTAAAGGATGAACTTTTCGGCATTCGCCGCATCTGATTTCGAACGGAGGTCACGAAGGTACATTCGTAAAAATAGAAGAGGGCTCGGCTATGGAAAAACCATTATTATTTTTAGGCGCACTCACCATATTCATGATGGGCTACTGGGTTCCAGAAGATCGCCAGATGCCAGTAGCAGGTGCAAAGCCGTATGATTGGAACCCCGCTGCTTTTTGGTACGTTGGGGGGCAAAACGCACAGAAAGGCATTAACATTTTCGCCCGCGAAGGTACACCGGTCGTCGCGACCACGAGCGGCTGGGTGGTTTACCGCGAAAACAACCCGGAAGGCGACAACTCCGTGTTGGTTCTTGGCTCCAAATGGCGATTGCACCACTACGCCAACATGGACAAGGTTGATGTTACACCAGGGGCTTGGGTCAAAACTGGCGAACCGATTGGCACAGTCGGCGTACCCAACAATGACACAAAACGCCCACCTAACCTGTATTACTCAATCCGCAGCTTGCCACCGCAAGTATCAGAATTGAAACCAGACAAACCGTTTTGGCTGGAGCAGGTGTTTTATGTCAATCCACACCGTTTTTTGACTGAATATCAGTCAACGGATAAGGTAGCAGAACCGCATTGAGCCACTGACAGGCTTGTTGCTGCCCTTATTGCCCTGCTGTTTGCTATGGCTTATTTAAATTGCCATCGGTGGAAATCACCCCGAATCTGGCAAGCTGCTGCATGGCTACATAAATTGTTGGTATGCCTGCGCCTTTTTCTATTATCCTTGCGCCATGAAAACTGAAGTCTTTGGCAATACACATCATTTCACTTTGCCTGTGCGGGTCTATTATGAAGATACCGACGCAGGCGGGGTGGTTTACCACAGCAATTACATCAACTTCATGGAACGCGCCCGCACGGAATGGTTGCGCAATTTGGGCTATGAACAGGATAGCCTGATCCGCGAACAGGGCATTGTCTTTGTGGTACGCAGCTTGCAAGTTGAATACCTGAGGCCTGCCCGCTTCAATGAGTTGCTGCTCGTCCAAACCTCGATCCACGACATGGGGCGCACCAGCATCCAGTTCCGGCAAGACATTTGGCGGCAAGCCGTGAACCAGGATGCGGGTGGGGAACATCTGATTTCCGGTATTGTCAGAGTGGTGTGTGTGGATGCCGAACGTTTCCGCCCAACCGCCATCCCACCTGCCATCCGAGGTAAGCTAAGCAGTGACCACTGATCTTTCCATTCTCCAGCTTATGCTGAATGCCAGCCTGGTCGTGAAAATCGTCATGGCCTTGCTGATTGCCGCATCGCTCTTGTCTTGGACATTGATCATCATCAAGTCTGGCAAGCTCAAACGCGCCCGGCGTGAGGCTGAACAATTCGAGGAGCGCTTCTGGAGCGGGGTTTCCCTGCCTGTGCTCTATGATGAATTGGCGCAAAAACCCAACCGTAGCGGCTTGGCACGGATATTCTATGACGGCTTCCACGAATACCGGCGAACCTCCAGCATTGATCCTGCCTCAAGGCTATCCATCACCGATGCGGTACAGCGTGCCATGCGGGTTGCCTCCTCCAAGGAAGTGGATAACCTGGAGCAGAATCTGGCCTTCCTTGCCACCGTTGGCTCCACCAGCCCCTATGTCGGTTTATTCGGGACAGTGTGGGGAATAATGAACTCATTTATTTCCTTAGGTAAAATGCAACAGGCTACTTTGGCAGTGGTTGCACCGGGGATAGCCGAAGCGCTGATTGCGACAGCGATTGGCTTATTCGCCGCCATTCCGGCGGTTATCGCCTATAACCGTTTCAACGATCATATTGACCGGTTGGCAGTGAATTATGACAACTTCCGCGATGAATTCACGGCCTTGTTGGAGCGCCATGCGGCAGCACAACAGGTGAAAAAATGAGGCGGGCACGCAAATCCATGGCACAAATGAATGTTGTGCCTTACATTGATGTGATGCTGGTATTGCTGGTGATCTTTATGGTCACTGCCCCGATGATGCAATCTGGCGTTGAGGTGGATGCCCCCGATGCCGATGCCGCTCCTCTGAGTGCTGATAATCAGCAGGAACCTTTAATCATTCAGGTTGATCAAAGGGGTCAGTACTTTTTGCAAGATGGCGAAGTATTAAACACTGCCGATATAACCCAATACGTAGCAGGGCAATTGGGCAACCAGCAACAACGCCCGGTTTACGTGCGGGCGGATGCCAGTGTTGAATACCGTTATCTGATGGCTGCGATGGTAGCTGTGCAAAAGGCTGGCGCAAAAAAAATTGGTCTCATGGCTGATCCGGCAAAACCGGATACGGCTGTGCGCTAATGCAGTCCCGAGAAACTGACAGGCAGAAGACAGTAGGAATAACGAATCCATGTTCAAAGAGCTACTGAAAAACCCGGTTGCCCTATTTTGGGCGATTGTTTTGCATGTGCTTGTCATTATTTTGCTGGTTCTGGGCTTCCAGATGAGCAAGCCACCGGAAATCGCCGAAAGCAGTGCGACCCCGGTTGAAATTATTGGTGCTGAAACCATTACCCAGCCAATAACCAAGCCCCCATCCAGGCCTGCTGTTCAAACTGAACCTGAAATGGCTTCTGAAACCACATCTGAAGCAAGCGATACCAAAGCAGCCGAGAAAGCTGCTGCAATGGAAGCCCGCCGTGCTGAACAGGACAGGAAACGGCAGGCGGAACAACGCCAAGCCGAAGCCCGTGAGCAAGCCCGCCGGGAAATGGCGGAAGAAGAAGCCCGTCTCCGAGAAGAAAAAGAGCAGCAACGCAAGCAACAGGCCGAAGAAAAACGCCAGCAAGAAGCGGTTGAGCGTGAGTTGGCAAAAGAGCGCAGTCAGCGTGAGGTCGCCGAAAAAGCCTTGGCGGAAGAATCCAAGCGCCAAGAGCTGGCTGAAGAGCGCAAGCGCAAGGAAACCATTGAGCGTGAGCTGGCTGAAGAACGCCGCAAAACCGAAGAAGCCGAACGCAAGATTGAAGAAGAACGTATAGAGCGTGAAGCTGCCGAAAAGCGTTTGGCTGAAGACCGTGAGCGCTGGGATGCGGAACAACGCCGTATCCGTGAGCAGGAGGAGGCTGAACAACGTGCCATTATCCGGCGGGCGGAAGAAAAGGCACAGCAAGAACGTGAGGCAGAAGCAAAACGGCTGGCTGAAATTGAGGAAGCCAAAGAGCGTGAACGCCGGGAAAAAGAGGCGGAAGAAAAGCGTCTGGCTGAAGAAAAAGAGCGTAAAGCTGCTGAAGAGCTAGCCAAAAAACGGGCTGAATACCAAGACCGCTGGAAAGCGGATCAGGAAAAGAAAAAGCAGGAAGAAGAACTGGCTAAACTCAAGGCCGAAGAAGAGCGTAAACGGGCAGAGTTGTTGGCACGAGAAAAAGCAGCGGAAGAAAAACAAAAAGAAGAAGCCGCCAAACGCCGGGCAGAAGAGGAACGGAAACTGGCGGAATCCAAAACCCGCGAAGACCAGGAGCGCCGTTTGCGGGAAAGCAGTGCGCGGGCACAAGCAGAGCGGGAACGGGCAGATGCGGAAGCCCAACGCCAAAAAGACCGGGAACGGGCAGATGCGGAAGCCCGCCAGAAAGAACAGGAGCGAGCCAATAGTGGCCCATCAGCCGCCACACTGGAGCGGGCAGCCATGGCGTGGGGCATTGAAATCAAACGTCGGGTCAGCTCGCGCTGGATCCAGCCTGCCGATACGTTTGGCATGCGGGCAACCGTTTCGCTGTCCATCCGCCCTCCGGGGCAAATCCGCGAATTGCGGGTAACGGCCTGCGATGGCAGCCCCCAATTCTGCGACTCGCTCATTGCGGCCTTGCACAAGTCAGAGCCGTATCCAGAGCCGGATATTCCTGAATTGTATAACCAAAACCTGAAACTGATTTTTGAGCCATAGCCATGAAAAACAAACTTGCGTTGCTGATGTTGCTGGTGGTGGGGCTGTTGGTTTTTTCCTTGCCCAGCCGTGCCGAATTGGTCATCCGTATTACAGGCGGGGTTGATGACGGTATCCCGGTCATCATTGCGCCTTTCCAGAACAGCAGCCTAGCTTCCGTGGTTGAAGCTGACCTGCACCGGAGTGGGCGTTTCAACCTGATTGACCCCACCAAAGCCGGACAACCGCTGGTCATGGGGCAGCCCATCCCTGCTAATGTGTTGCGTGCCAGTGGTGCGGAATACATCGTCGTGGGGCGGCAAGTGGGCGTGCTGGAATTTGAAATCATCAACGCAGCCACCGGCAAACGGGCAGCCGGATTCCGTATCCCGCAGCACCCCAATCAGCGGCGGATGGCACACAAGGCCGCCGACCTGATTTTTGAGCGGCTGACTGGCATCAAGGGAGCCTTTGATACCCGTGTCGCTTACGTGGCTGCCAGCGGCCCTGCCAAGGCACAGGCTTACCAGTTGATTGTCGCTGACTCGGATGGCTTCAACCCACGCACGATCCTGGCATCCATCAAACCGATCATGTCCCCTGGCTGGTCGCCCAATGGTCGCCAACTGGCTTATGTTTCTTATGAAAGTGGGCGCTCCGCCATTTACGTGCAAGACCTGACCAGCGGCAGCAAACGTGCTGTATCCACGCAAATGGGGATGAACGCAGCCCCTGCCTGGTCGCCGGATGGTCGTTTCCTTGCCATGAGCCTGTCTGAAGAGGGGAATGCAGACATTTTCTTGCTGGAGGTGGGCAATGGGCAATTACGCCGTATCACCACCTCCCGCGCCATCGACACCGAACCGGCCTGGGCGAATAACAATACCCTGGTTTATACCTCTGACCAAGGCGGCAAGCCGCAGCTATACCGGACAACCGTGGCAGGGGGGGAAGGCTCACGCATGACGTTCAGTGGCGGCTATAACTCCGCACCCAGTGTGGTGGGCAACTCGGTGGCGATGGTACGTGAAGTGGGTAATGCCTCACGGATCGCCGTCATGAATGCGTCATCGCGTGATAGCGTCATCGTCTCTGATGGCAGTTTTGATGAGTCACCGTCACTCGCCCCTAATGGTGCAATGGTATTATACGCCACCGATACCAATGGGCGGGGTGTGCTGGCGGTTGCCAGTGCCAATGGCAAAGCACGGCAAGTGTTGGTGACGCAGGCTGAAGATGTCCGCGACCCGGCCTGGTCGCCTTATTTGGATTAATCCCATTTATTTGCAGAGGGAAATACAACGATGAATACCAAAATCATGTTTGGCTGCTTGGCAGTCGCAGCATTCTTAAGCAGTGGTTGCACCCGGCAAATTGCCCCCGCCAATGCAGGCTCCATGCCAGACCCTGCGGGGCAGGCGGGTGGGCTTGCTGCCAATGGCGGGCAAGCAGGCGGGGAACTGGGTGGACGCGGTGCTGGCAATGGCGTGAATGGTGCAGGCCAGGGTGGACGTGGGGGTGCTGGCGGCGGTGCAGCCAATGGCAATGGAGCTAATGGTGGCGGTTATGGCAACGCCCAAGGTGGGAATGGCATGGCTAATGGCGGTGGTTATGGCAATGGCGGCTACGGCAATGCTAATGGCGGTCATGGCAATAGCCCTTATACCCCCGCAGACCTCAACAACCCTGCCAGTATCCTCGCGCAACGGGTGATTTATTTTGATTATGACCAATCGCATATCCGTGCGGAATACCTGCCTGTCCTGGCTGCCCATGCCTCGTTATTGGCGGCTTACCCGAACTTGAACGTGCGCCTTGAAGGGCATGCAGACGAACGCGGCTCACGCGAGTACAATGTTGCCTTATCCGAGCGGCGGGGTTATTCCGTGCGCGACTATATGACCGTCAAGGGCATGAACCCGAAACAGGCGGATATAGTAGGTTATGGCGAGGAAGTCCCGGCCACCCTGGGACGTGATGAAAAGTCCTGGAGTGAAAACCGCCGGGTCGAAATTATTTATGCGGGAGAATAATGCGTATGTCTTACAAGCTTGACCGGAGCCTATGGGGGGCTCTGGTGGCTGCCATGCTGGCTGCACCCCCTGTGCTGGCGGTATCGGATGATGTGGCTGTCCAGTTGCTGGAACGGCTGAATGAACTGGAGAGTGAGGTCAGCTCTTTGCGCGGTGAGAATGAGTTGCTGCGTGACAAACTGGGCGGAACACCGACCAGGGCGGAAGAGGAAGAACTGCTGCGCAAGGATGCGGATAAAGCGAGTGCTGAAGCAGGCGATCCTGTCGACTCCAACCCATCAGGCAATAATGCGGCGACAACCCTCACACCGGGCGTGAGGGATGTTGTTGAAGATGTCCCAGAAGCCTTAAAAGAAAATGCATTGGCGGACATACCGCCCTTGGAAGCGGTTGAAACCACCACCAGCAAACCGGAAGAAACTGCACCTGTTGCCCCTGTTCCTGCACAGCGGCTGGCAACACCAGGGACTGGCACTGATAGCAAACCTGCAGAAAGTAATACTGCCACTGCACCGGATACCAACACCCCGGCAACTGCTACAAGCAATACAACCGCTGCGACAACACCCATCCCACCGGTCAGCCCATCGACAACAACGCCCGATGTTGTCCTTGAAAAGGATCAGGCGCAAGACGGTGCTGCCAAGGTTGACCCCCGCAGCAAGGACAGCTATTACTACTATGGTACGGCAGAAGAGAAAGCACCTGAGAAAAAGGATGCACCTGCCAGCACAACCGTAGCAACCCCCAGTGACACGGTTGCCGACAAACCCGAAGACACCACTGTCCCGACCACGGCAAGTAATACCAGTGCGAATGCTGCCAATCACAAGGCAAAGGCTGAATACAATCAGGCTTATCAACTATTGGTAAGTAACCCTGGTGCTGCGGTTCCCTTGTTCCGTACCTTTATGTCCAGCTATCCAAACCATGAACTGGCTGCCAATGCCCAGTACTGGTTGGCAGAAGCCCTATACGCACAAAAAGATTACGAAAGTGCATCCCAGGAGTTCATGAAAGTCCTGAAGCAGTACAAGGACAGCCCCAAAGCATCAGGAGCAGCCCTCAAGCTGGGCTATTCGTTCTATGAGCTGAAGCAGTGGGAGTACGCACGGCGCACACTGGAAGACACGGTACGTTTCTTCCCTGACAGCAATGCTGCCAAACTCGCTGAAACCCGCCTGCAACGGATGAAAACGGAAGGGCATTGATTTGCCCCGATTTGATCTGGTTGGTCTAGATATGGGTGGGGAGTGATTGAAAACTCCCCGCCTATGCCTGAAACCGTTATGCCGGATTTCAATAGTGCTTGAACGTCAAGCCGACACTGCCCCCGGTCTCATCCCAAGCGCTATTACTTTGCTGAGCCTTGATGTAATGTGCTTCGGCAGAAAGTTTGCCATTTTCACTGACCTTGGCATTAGCTCCAACTGATGCATAGTAGGTTGTGCCTGCCTTGACTGAATCGTCGTCCTTACCTCTCCCGACACTGATACTGGAGCTTAGATCCAGTGTGTCATTCACCGGGAAGCTGCTGGCAAAGGAAGCGGCTACCGACTTATGGTTTTTCGGTGTCCAATAGCCCGGTTTTTGCTGGTCAAAGTCCAAGTGCTCCGCTTCAACCCCCGCCCAAACCCAAGGCCATGATGGGGAAATACCATAAAAAGCACCCACCTTGCTTTTTTGTGAGGCATTACCGTCGCTTAACTCACGCTTGGTGGTATCAGCCTCCAGCCGGACGCGCTCAGCGGCACGGAACTTGACATCAGCACGGGTTGATTCAGCAGTCATGATGTCGCCATTGGCATCCGTCAACAACTGATCCTTAAACACAAAATCCTTGCTGTGCTCGACCCCAACCGTCACTTGTTCCGTCAGCTTCGCCTCACCCCGAACCCGGTAAGACGTGAGTTGTTTAGCCTTGTTGCCATTCTTTTCCGCAACCTTGCCACTCCCGACGGAGCCTTCGAAAAACAGCATGTCATTAATTTCTACACCACCGCGAATTTTTGCCTCTGTCGCCTGGTAGCGTTGACCATTCTTATCCATCTGATGATGGCCTGCCTCCAAACCATAATGGATGCCACCAGGCATGACCCCACCGTATTTGGCTTCAGCCGCATTTCGCTCAAAATTGTCAGACGTACTGATGCTTTCGATCTGGATGCCCATCAGGTTTTCATCATCCGTTGCCCATGCCATATTTGCCACCAAAGCAAGACTTATTGAGCCAATCATCAGGATAGGATTTTTCATTGGGGTTGTTCCTTGTTTGAAATTACTGCGAGTGAGGAGGTGTCAGTAACGGCTTGACGCTGGACAATACCATTGCTGCCGACTTGCAAATAAACAGGCTGGAATTTTTGCATCTCTTGGGCAGGGATGGTTTGATTCTCCAACAAGCGTTGCCTTAAACGCCACCAGGTAGCCATATCACCCGCCGTTGCAAAATAAGCGTTGCTGCTGATGTAATCAGCCAAACCTTTTACCGTATTGAAATAATGGTCATTGCCCATGTATTGGGTATGAAAGCTAAATACCATCAGGCCGCCCACTTGTCCTACCCAATCAGCCTCACGCTGCAACAAATGCAGGCTTTCACTATCAGACAGCTTGTAACTGTCCCAAAGGGCATAATCATCAGTATTCATCCGGGGAATGGAAACCAGTGACTTCTGGTGGTTTTGGCTTACATACAAGGTTGGGCTAAACCTATCCCCTGAGTTTTTCGCAATGAAATAGCTCATGCCATTATTCAGGATGGCACTCAGGGTATCTGTATTATGTTTTTCTTCAGGTGGGCGGAAAGCCAAAACAGGTTTACCTGTCAATTCCTCAATTACCTTTTTGCAACGTGCCAAACGGATATGCTGGGTTTGTAAGTCATTCAGGGCAAAGTTTTGGTGATTGTCACCATGACAGGCAACTTCCCCTGCTTCTGCCAGGAAACGGGTAAGATCACGGTTTTTCTGGGCATCATTCGACAACATGTACCAGGTAATCGGGTAGTTCTTTTCCTTAAAAAAGGTGGCAACACGTTCAGCATTCTGGAATTGGTCTTCTGTATCCTCCTCCATTAAGGCAGCAAAGCGTGCACCCTGAGGCCAATTCGCCCATGCAGCATAAGGCTTGCCTTCAAGGTAGCGGAAAATGGAAGCCATCAACCCCTGGAAATAGTGCTTATTCAACTCTTCCGCATGATCATCTGCATTCGGGGAAAAATCCATCCAAACCAAACGACCCGTTTCGCCATAGGCTTGGGCAAATAAACGGGTATGGGCATTTCCACCTGCCAAATGGTCATTGGAGATGGTCACTGCCTGCGGATGCAGGCTATTGGCCTGATAATCATTGAATGCCGGTTTGACTTCCATAATCAACCCCGCATCAAAACCCAAAGTCAGCTCCTGGTCTGCAACCAGGGCAATATCTGGCAAGTCAGGGGTACTGGTACTGACAAACTCCAATATGCCTAAAGGAAACACGCCACTGTGATCAGGCTCGAATATTTGCTGGGGTGGGCCATAAACCAAGAGTTTGCTACCTTCCCGCAACAAAGCATCCATACTGTCCTTATACCAATGCCCCGGCAGGATGACATGCAACCAGTCTTCACGCCCTTTGCGGCAAGTCATTAAACTCCCCCAGGAGCAATCCATAATGGCCAATTGATGCTTGTCGGCAAAATCATTCCACTGAATTCTGGCTCTTTCTGTCAGGCTTTTGCCATTGTGAGGCCATGGCTCCAAACTGTTACTGAAAACCAGAATCATACCCTTACGTTTAAATGAGGATAAATGCTCATCTAGGGTTGGAAGCTTTTGTATATCCTGGGTTTTCCACTGATGGCTAGTAATAGTAAGGTTTTTGAGTTCTTGTTCAGTCAAATCAATGGATGCAACCAGTTTATCACGGTTCATATAAGTGGTAGTTGCCAATACCCCGGTCATACTAAAAGCGACCAGTGCACTCAAACCATATTGCAACATCTTCCCGCGTGAGCGTGCCCCAGTTGCATTCGCCACTTCAAAACTATCGTATGTATGCAGTCCCGGTGGGATATAACGGACAAAATAACTGCCTTCATGGTTCGATAGTGTACTGCCAGCACCTTGCAAGCGGTTTGCCCAATGCCGGATATACATAATAAGGGTTCCGGCAATAATTAAAATCAGCAATAAAACAAAAAACAACGTTGCAACTAATAGCCAGTTCATACTGCACCTCCAGATTGCAAACTGCCCAAGCGTTCTACTTTATCCCAAGACATGGTGCGGGAACGCCACTCATCCAACAGGGCTAAAACACCCCACGTCTGTAATGCATAGCTGTAGGATAGTTTTTGCATTATCAATACTGGCAACCATTTAAATAACTGCATGGTGGGCACAGATACGACCAGAACAACCAAATCCAGGAAAAATAAAACCAATAGCCAGCCAACCAACAGATTAATCTCTGCCAAATAGACAATATTCACGATCATAAACAGAGTGACACCAAACCCCAGTACCTCAAATAAGAAGCCCTCCATCACCATCATGAAAGCGATCAAGGGGCGACGCAAACCAGGAGCAATGATGAGCTGGAAAAAATTATCATGTAATACCTGATAAATACCCCGCTTCCAGCGATAACGTTGCCGCAATAAACTGAAGATGGTATCGGGGGCTTCGGTAAACGCCTGCATCCCCTCGTCGCTGGTAATTCGCCAGCCCATGCCCAACATACGCACACTCAAATCTGCATCTTCGGCAAATAACTTGGCTTCTTCCCGATACCCCTGTGCTTGGGCAATGGCAGCCTTCCTGAACAGGCCAACCGGCCCCGGTACAATCGTGACTGCACCAAACCATGCCAATCCACGCCGGACAAAGTTCTGGCTGATCATGTATTCCAACTGCTGGAAACGGGTAAGAAGGCTCGTCTGGTTAGCAACCATCACATTCCCGGCAACCGCTCCTACCTGTTTATCCGCAAAATGGCGCAAGCCATAACGCAAGCTGTCCGGTACAATCCGCGCATCAGAATCAACACATAAAATAAACTCGCCTGAAGCATGCATCAGCGCGGTATTCAACGCATTAGCCTTGCCACCATTACTGTTGGAAATGATTCTGACGGGTATTTGCCGGGGGTTGCTGGTCGCCAGCAACGCATTAACCCGGCTGATGGTTGCATCAGAACTGCCATCATCCACGAGAATGATTTCATAATTCCCATAATTCAACTCCAACAGGCTCCCCAATGCAGGCTCAATCACCTCTTCTTCATTAAAGGCGGGAACCAGAATGCTGACCAAAGGTTCTTTTCCATCCTGAGGCCAATCCGGTGCTGGTGTTTTGGCTTGGCGTATCGCAGTCACCAACAATATCACTTGCCGCACCGTCAAAATGAGTGCCAATAAAACAAAGACATGTACCATTACGGTATGCAGGCTACGCGAAACTTCCAAGGCAGCCACAACGCAGATGCCCAGATATAAAAGGGTAGAACCAATCAGGATAAGGCGTATCTTGCCACCCATCCCATCCAGCATTTGCACATCCGTTTTCATTCCACACCTTCTTAATGATAGGTTTTAACTTCAAGTGCCATCTTGTTGTCAACCGAACGGCTGATAACCAGATAACAGTTCAGCAGGGAAGTACAAATGCTCCGTAGGCGGCGATGAGGTTCATCATCAATGGTCGTGAATTGGGCGAGGATAATGCCATCCACTTCATTGGCTGCTTCGTTAATCTTGCTGGTGGAAATGGTCGTTAAACTATGGCTTTCCAGATTAAATAACAAATCAGCATTCAAAAATGCAAAACGGGCACTTTTATCAAAACTGAGCTGGCGGACTTCACGGAATAAAGCCCGGTAATCCGTAGCAATATTCAAGGATCGGGTAAATGTGGCTTTATAGGAGATGATGCAAAGGAGCTCTTTCTCCAGCACATCCTTGAAATCAAAACCCAGTTTCTGAAAACGATCCAGAACATTGTCGGGTGTATCGAAAGTAATCAAGGTGACACTTTCACCTTGTTTCAGGCCTGTCTGGATGAAAAGGGCAATGCCGAGCAAACCTGAAAGGCGGTCAGCCGTCTCCAGCAGGTTAAATGACTTGGCAGGTAGTCCCTGATAATGGTTATCAAACAGGGGAACGCCCCATTGGGCTCTGGATGTGGTGAGTTGCATGGTCAACGGTCTCTCATTTCGAAGCAACAGGCATATCGCATGTCTGCCTGGCTTATCACCAATGGAACAGGTTTCTGGTCAACGAAGGTGGGGCAAGCCATCGTGTGTACCATCAGTATGGGTAATGCCTGATAGGTTTGCGCTAGATGTCAGGATGTTTGGTAGCAGATGCCTGATTGGATGCGGAATTGAGGGCATTGCCTCTGGTTTTTGTAATAAATATTTTTTATCTATGTAGATAAAAAATATCGTTGCGCCATCACCTCAGATACAGCAAGATGTGCATCTATCAGTCTATTACTGTATTAGCATATTCCGAGGTACAAATGAACGCATTGCCGGAGTTCGAGAAGCACGGACAACAGCAAGTGAAATCAACCACTTGCTACATGTGTGCATGCCGTTGCGGTATCAATGTAACGGTTGAGAATAACCAAGTCCGTTACATCCAGGGCAACCGCGACCATCCAGTCAATAAGGGTGTGATGTGTGCCAAAGGCAATGCGGGCATCATGAAACAGAACTCCCCCGCCAAACTCAACTCCCCCTTGTTACGCAAACCCGGTACAGAACGGGGCGCAGGTGAGTTTGTGGCGATCAGCATGGCAGAAGCGCTCGACATCCTCGAAGCCCGCCTGCGCAAAATCCGCGAAACTGACCCACTCAAACTCGCCTACTTTACCGGGCGCGACCAGATGCAAGCCTTGACAGGCTTCTGGGCCTCGCAGTTTGGTACGCTCAACTGGGCAGCCCACGGTGGTTTTTGCTCAGTCAATATGGCGGCAGGTGGCCTCTATACCATGGGGCATGCCTTCTGGGAGTTTGGCGACCCGGATTGGGATCGCACCAAATATTTCATGATGTGGGGGGTTGCAGATGACCACGCCTCCAACCCGATCAAGATCGGCCTCGAAAAACTCAAGCGTAATGGCGGCAAGTTTATTGGTGTGAATCCGGCACGGACAGGCTATCAGGCAATTGCCGATGAATGGGTTGCCATCAAACCGGGCACGGATGCCATGTTTGCCTTGTCCATGCTGCATGTTCTCCTGAAAAACGACCAGTTTGACTGGGAATTCCTGATCCGTTACACCAATGCGCCTTATCTTGTGGTGCATACCCCCGGTGAAAAAGGCCACGGCCTGATTGCCCGCGATGCAAATGGCAAACCCTTGGTGTGGGATATGGAAAACCAGGCAGCCGTCGATGGTACGCAACCCAATATCGCCCCCGCCCTGTTTCATGAGGGTGAGGTGAATGGCAAACCTGTCAAATCAGTCATGATGCTGATTGCTGAAAACTATCTGGATGACCAATACTCACCGGAAAATGCCAGCAAAATCTGCGGTGTCCCTGCCGAACACATTGAGCGCCTGGCACTGGAAATGGCGCATGTTGCCTTCAAGGAAAGCATCGAAATTGATGTGCCAGAAGGCTGGACAGATTGGGCAGGGCGTAAGCATTACAAGTTCGTGGGTCGCCCGGTTTCCATGCATGCCATGCGGGGGATTTCAGCGCACTCGAATGGTTTCCAAACCTGCCGCGCTATCCATTTCCTGCAAATCATGCTGGGTTCGATTGATGTCCCCGGTGGACATTTGGCGAAGCCGCCGTATCCAAAGCACATTCCGCCCGCGTTGAAACCCGCCAAAGATTGCGCCCCGAATACGCCCTTGAAAGGCCCCACACTCGGCTTCCCGACCGGCCCCGAAGATTTGGTGCTGGATGCGAATGGCAAACCGAAGCGTATCGACAAAGCCTATTCATGGGATGCCCCCATGTCCAACCACGGCCTGATGCACATGGTCATCACCAATGCTGTGAAGGGCGACCCTTACCGCATTGATACGCTGATGATGTTCATGGCGAATATGGCGTGGAATTCGACCATGAATACCGCCGAAATCCAGAACATGCTGCGGGAAAAGGACGAGGATGGTGAATACAAAATCCCATTCATTGTCATTTCCGATGCCTATCATTCCGAAATGGTGAACTTCTCTGACCTGATTATCCCGGATACCACCTATCTGGAGCGTTGGGACACCATTTCCATGCTCGACCGCCCCATTTCCGAACCCCATGCGGCCTGTGATGCCATTCGCCAACAGGTGATTACGCCTGAGCGTGATGTTCTGTCATGGCAGGAAGTGCAATTGGAAATGGGCATGCGCCTTGGTTTCCCGGCACTGGTGAATAAGGATGGCTCACGCAAATATTCCGGTTACAAGGATTTCATTATCAACTGGGAAAAAGAACCGGGCATCGGTTTCCTGGCGGGTTGGCGTTTGGATGAAAATGGCAATGAAGTCCACCTGCGCGGCAAACCCAACCCCAAGCAATGGGAACGTTATGCTGAACATGGTGCGTTCTTTGAAATGCATTTGCCGGAACATATCCGCTACTACCGCCACGCGAATAAGGACTATCTGGAATTTGCCAAGAATGCCGGTTGGGTCGGTTCAACCAACCAGATTGTGATTGAGCTGTATTCCGAAACCCAACAGCGCTTCAAGCTGGCAGGCCAAGGTTTATATGATGGCCCAATGCCAACCGAAGCGCACCATAAAGAGCGCTTGAGCAAATACTTTAACCCGCTGCCAATTTACTATAAGCCGCTGGAGCAGTGCCGCATCGACGAAGAGGAATACCCCTTCTACGCCGTCAACCAACGCCCGATGTTCATGTACCACTCGTGGGATTCACAGAATGCCTGGCTACGCCAGATTTGTTCACAAAACTTCCTGTACATGAACCGCCAACGCGGGGAGTCGATGGGTATTGTGGATGAGTCATGGTGCTGGGTTAAATCGCATAATGGCAAAATCCGCGTCCAGGTCAAACTGATCGAGGGTTGCCAAAGCGATACCCTTTGGACATGGAATGCGATTGGCAAGCAAAAAGGTGCATGGGGCCTGGATGAAAAGGCCAACGAAGCCAATGACGGCTTCCTGATGAACCATCTGATTTCTGAGTTGCTACCACAAAACGGCGATGCAGAAGATGGAGTCACCAACTCCGACCCAATCACCGGGCAAGCGGCGTGGTATGACCTGAAAGTAAAAATCTATCCAGCCGCAGCCGGTGAAACCGGCACATGGCCGACCTTCCCAGTGATTAAACCACTGCCGAATGGCAACCGATCACCTGATATTCTGCGCTATCAAACACACCATGCGGTCAACCTGCAACGCAGCATGGATGACGTGCTGAACCGTGGCAGTGTGCATGATGCCAACCGTGGCCTGTGAGGAACCTTTACCATGAAATTAGGCTTAGTCATTGATTTGGATGTCTGCGTCGGTTGCCATGCCTGTGCAGTCTCCTGCAAACAATGGAATACCTCCGGCACGACCGGGCCACTGACCGATTATAACCCGTATGGCAAAGATCCCAGCGGGGTCTGGTTTAACCGGATTCGCCATTATGAAGTCGGCGATTACCCGCATAATAAAACCATCAATTTCCCGATGTCCTGCATGCATTGTGAGACGGCGGAATGTGTGGATGTTTGCCCGACAGGAGCCAGCTACAAGCGGGCAGAAGACGGTATTGTCCTCGTTGACCAAGACAAATGCATGGGCTGCAATTATTGCTCGTGGGCGTGCCCGTATGGTGCGCGGGAACTCGACCGCGAATCCGGCACGATGAAGAAATGTACATTATGCGTTGACCGGATTTATGACGAGCAGTTGGCTCCTGAAGACCGCCAACCCTCCTGCGTCATTACGTGCCCGGCACATGCCCGACATTTTGGTGATTTCGATGACCCCAACTCGAATGTCAGCAAACTGACGCGGGAACGTGCCGGTTATAGCCTGATGTCTGAGCTGGGCTATAACCCGACCAACCGTTACTTGCCACCCCGCCAGAGCCGCCCTGTCCCGACAGATGATGTCAAAAAGATATCCTTGATCAGTTCAGTCAAGGAATGGGTTAACAAAGCGATTGCGCGTTAAGGAGATTTCGTCATGCATCCCGCGTTTTCAGTCATTTTCTTTACGGTGGCATCCGGGGCAGGTTATGGCCTGTTCATGCTGCTGGCACTGGCACATATTTTCGGGCTGGTAAAAATGAATGCCGCCACCATCGTGCTCGGTGGACTCATTTCTTTTGTGTTGATTTCTGGTGGCCTCTTGTCCTCAACCCTGCACTTGGCTAACCCGAAAAACGCTTGGCGGGCATTTTTCC
Source organism: uncultured Thiothrix sp. (assembly GCA_964293005.1). Classification (GTDB taxonomy): domain Bacteria; phylum Pseudomonadota; class Gammaproteobacteria; order Thiotrichales; family Thiotrichaceae; genus Thiolinea. The sequence continues at coordinate 1,367 of CAXYXW010000041.1, read as the reverse complement.
GCTTCAGGACTTCGTGGTTATCGCGTGAAGGGGTCTTTGCGGTGCTGTTTTACCCGCTGGCCTTCATTTACCTGTTTGGTGCATGGCTGCATGAAGCAGGCTCCAATCCGCTCGTGACCCTGTTTGGCCTGGCAGCCATCCTCATGGCATTAGCGACTGTTTTCAGTACCGGCATGATTTACGGCTGCCTGAAAACCATCCGCCAATGGAATACCGCCCTGACCCCTGCCAATTATATCCTGCTGGGTTTGTCCACCGGCTCCGTATTGCTGGCCTTTGTGCTGCTGGCAACAGGCGTGAACGCCAGCCCGATGGCTTGGCTGGCGGCTACCCTGCTGGTGTTGGCTGGGATTGCCAAGGCCGTTTACTACTTCTGGATCAAGACAGTCGTCGGCCCGACCATCAACACTGCCACCGGTTTTACCCGTGCACGGGTACGTTTGCTGGACGTTGGGCATACGGCGGGTACGTTCCTGACTGATGAGTTCAGCCACAAAACCGCGCCAAACTTGGTCTATCAACTGAAAGTACTGGTCTTTGTACTGGGCTTTATCTTGCCACTGTTTGTTATGGCCTTGCTGGCAGCAGGTCATGTGGGTGTGTGGATGACGCTGCTGGCTGTCATTTCTACCCTTGCCGGGATTGGTGTCGAACGCTGGTTGTTCTTCGCAGAAGCCCGCCATGTGGTGAACCTGTATCACGGTGCTCAGCACACCTGATGTCCTAAAAACATCGAAATCGCTGAAGAGGAAGGAAACGCCCGACTGGCTTGCTGGTTGGGCGTTTTTAATGGGAAAGATGGTTTTGTGTCTCAGGTCTTGCTATGTTGTTGTCAAAATAGCATGAATAAACAGGACACAAGATACATGACAAGGGTTATACACTTTTCCATACTGGGCATGACTTTTTCCTTGGTCAGCATTTCTGTTAATGGCTATGCCAGCTCGTTTGATACTCTCGCCTTCAGCCAAGATTCCAGCCAAATTATTTACCTGAGCGATGCAGACAGCAAACCCGTCATTCATTTCCTGAATAGCCAAAACGGTAAAGAAACCCGCATTACCCAACTGACCATCAACCCTCAACAGCAACGGGTTATGGGCTTTACCCCAGATGGATTCAAATTGGCAGTATTGGAGCAAGTGGGTTTGAGCATCCTGCATAACCAAACAGGCAAAACCTTGCGTACCCTGCCTGTCCCAGCCTTACCCACCCCCGTCACCCAATACCGCCCCACAGAGGCCATCACGAATGCCAGTGGTACGCAGCAATTGTTCCACGCTACCCACCCAGCACGTTTGCATGTGGTACATAACCTGAGTTCGGGATAAGCTTTCAGCCTATTCAAATCACGACTAGGGCTGATG
>CAXYXW010000040.1:0-34390 GCA_964293005.1 uncultured Thiothrix sp. | reverse complement strand
TAGATGGTGAAATTCGACCCATCATCCGGTTCCGCACCGGAGCCAGGCGGGTCGACCAGCATGGAGATGTCACCGGGCACCCAGTCGCCATAGCGCACGGCATCGGTCATCAGCACCACCTGGAGGGGGGTTGCCAGGTTACGGGCGGTTTCCTTAATTGGACTCACCACATAGCTGGAGGTGGTGGCGGCGTTGCCATCCAGCGTGTAGCGCATTTGCTGCACGGCACCTGCCAAATGGTCAGCCCACCAATCGGCGTTGTAAGCGCCATTGATACCAAACTGGCGCACCGGGTTGCTCATGGGCGCTGCCGAGAAGTCACGCTCAATGTAGACATACTGCCCGCCACTGGCGAGGGACTCCGAGGGGCCACCAAAATGGGCAATGGCAATGCGGTTGTTGGGGTTGTCCGCCAACAGTTGGCTGCCGACCGTGCCGATGGTCTGGGCAAATTCGGCATACTCCTCCAGGGTGATGGAGCCGGAGTTGTCGACGATGAAGAGGATGTCCGTCCCCCCGGTGGCAGAGCAGCTGCCGCCGCCAATGCCGACCTTGCCGGGGATGACCCCCAGCGCTGGGCCGAACTCGGAAGTGCCAAGGGTGGCGACGGTGGCGGTGGCGGTCAACAGGTCGCCGTCCACCACGCTGGCGGGCAGCGGGATGGAGAACTGGAAGGACTTCATGCCGGTGTGGTTGCCACCGTCAGCATCAGGGGCGGAACAGGGGCCACTATCCGAGTCGGCTGCCCCACCCTCCACCAGGGAGGCCAGGTAGGTTTGCCCCTCACCGTAGTCACGGCTGAGGCCGAAGCGGTTCGCGCCCACCACCGCCGCACCACCGGTGCTGACATCGGCCTCGAACAGCTCGACCACCGCACCCGCAGGTGCACAGCCCTTCAGGGTCAGGTTGCCACCGTTGGTCGCCAACTGCACCAGCACTGGATAGTTCAGCAGGCCGTTAGCACCTGCGTCACTGTCGTTTGCATCGTTCAGGGTGATGCCACCTCCGACCTGATTGCCACCTGCCAGATTGATGCCGACCTCGCCGTTGTTGTAAATACGGTTTTGGCTGATGATATTGCCTGAAGCCGCATCCTTGTTGATCAACACGCCGCTCTTGCCGTTGTTGTACAACTGGTTCTGCACCACCGTGGCGTTCTGCACATTACCCAGGAAGACGGCAAACTCTGTATTCGCAGATATGCGGTTCTTGCTGATGTTCAGGCCGGTCAGGCTGTCATCCGTGGTGAAGTAAGCAACACCGTCATGGAAACCGTTGATGTCGTTGTTTTCCACCTGACAAGTGACACAGGTGGCATTGCCACCGCCATAATCATTGAACTCGATAGCCAGGTCGGTCGCTGTCCCTGCACCACGTCCGACAAAACGGTTGCCGGTGATGGTGATGTTCGGGTTTTGGGTGCGCAGGATTTCAACCGCACCATTTTCCACGTTACCTGAGAGGCCACCGCCGATGAAGTGGTTGCCGGTAATAATGGCAGCCACATTCGACACCGCATTGTATTCACCCGTGACAATGCCACGTTTGGTTTCTGCATAGGCCAGCAGACTGTTGGTGACAGTGAAGCTGACATCAGATGCATTGACGGCGATGTGCTGGTTGGAGCGCTGTCCACTGGCTGGCGTGGTGCGTGTCCCCAGATCTACACCAAAAGTCATGCCACTGAGCAGGACATTGCTGGTGTTGGCCTGATCGATACGGATGTCGGTATCGAAATGGCGCAAGCCAAGGCCGATGATGCTGACATTGCTGGCACGGATGTCGAGACCCGCCCCGAACCAGGGGCCAGTGACCTCAACTTCAGGGGCGGCTACCGCAGGCAGGCCGACATTATCAACCCCGACCGTCGTTGCCGCAGTGATATTACCGCTGTTGGTATCACCCTTGTTGGTGGTTTGGGTACGCCCATCAATGGTCAGTGCTTCGGTAATACCTGGCAACTGGCTGTTGAGGGTGATTCGCCAATAATCATTACCCGCACCAGCAGGATTGATAAACCCTGCTTCGGTATTGGGCATGTTAAACGTAATGGTGTCCGCCCCGGCGGTACTATTGGCGCACTCAATCGCATCTCGTAACGACCCGGAGCTGTTACTGGCGTTATCGCTGTCTGCGGTGGTAGTGACAATTAACGAACATGCTGCACTCAAGGTAAATGCTGAAGAAAACTCCGAAGTCCCCACCCCACTGACTGTTGAGGTCGCTGTGATCTGATCACCCAACGCAACACCGGCTGGAACCGGGATAGTCCATTGGAAGGGGTTCATGCCAGTGGCACGGTTGCCATCCGCATCCGTCAGGGTTGTGCAATCGACTGACGAGGTTGGGCTATCTTCACCCACGCCTTCGACCAAAGCACCGAGATACAGATAACCTTCACCATAATCCTGGGTTTTACCGAACTGGTTAGCCCCAGCACTGACACCCGCACCGGAGGTCGGGGATACATCCGCCTCAAACAGCTCAATGGTTGCACCGACTGGCGCACAACCACGCAACACCATATTGCCACTGAGCAAGGAAACCCTCTGGAAGAGCGGGAAGTTCAGAAGGCTATTCGGCCCGGTATCACTGTCACCCAAATCGTTCAAGGTGACACCATCACCCACCGTGTCTGCGGAAGGGGTCAGGTCAATACCCAACCTGCCATTGGCGTAGATGCTGTTCTGGGAAATGACGTTATTGTTCGAGGTGGCCTTGGTATTGAGATAGACCAGCACACCCTGCCCGGCATTGCCGGTAAAGATGTTTTTGCTGATGACAGAACCATCACCCACCACAGACACGCCGTAATCTTCATTATTACCGGCACTGACACCGTTAGCCGTCACGGTATTGTTGCGGAAAATGGAGGCATACAGGCCATCATAACCACCCGAACCACTGCCGGTAATCAGGTTGTTCTCAATCACCATGGAAGCACCAAAATAACCCCACAGGCCATCATCGGAGGCATTACCGTTATTGCGCAGCTCATTACCGGAAACCATCCAGGCACTGCCATTCATGCGGATGCCGTTGCCACTGGAGAAACCGATCAGGTTATTGCGGATCACCCCCCCCGTGGTGGCGGTCTGGATGCTGGAGCCAGCCCCACGCAAGGCGGGAGCCGTAAAACTGCTGGCTGATGTACCGAGGATGTTTTGCTCAATGGTTGCACCTGTACCCGCTGCCCCCACCACAATAATGCCATTCGAATTTACATCCGAACCAAAACCATAAGCGGCAAGGCCACGCACCACCAAATTGGCTGCATTCAATGACAAGCCATAGTTATAACCCCCTGCGGCTGGAACCAGTTCAACTTCAGGTTTGGCAACTTGCGGCAAAGCCACGGCATCCACACCAACCACCCCACCTGTCCCCAGGAAGCCTGTGTTGGTGTCCCCCTGATTGACCGTTTGGGTGGTCAGATCAAGGCTGGTCTTCGTTCCGGTAATGGATGGCAGCAGGCTGGCTGCGGAGGCAATGGTAATCCGTGCCACACCACCCGTCAGTGCTGCTGTCGGGATCATGAAAATCGAGCTTTCATAAGTCGCGGGCAACGCCTCGTTGGTATTGTCCAAACGCTTGCGTGACCCGACCTGGGCAAGGCTGGCCTCGCCACCCAACAGGTTGCTGTTGAGGATGAATTGCCGCAGCGACCCCTGCCCACTGTCATTGGTATTGACAATGGTATCAAAGTTGAAGCCGAAGTTAGCCCCGGTGAGGTTGCTGCTGGCAACCGTGATTGGCTGCACTGACTGCACCTGACCGCCACCGGACAGGACAAATGTTGTCGTATTGAGGGTCTGGTTCGTGGTGTTGCTGGCAGCATCCACCACGGCAGGCTTACGCCCACCCACCTCATTCGTGACTGCGGTTGTGCCATCGCTACGGAAGGTCTGGATACCACGCTCAGTACCATTCGTGCCTGTCCGGGTCGAGCGGACGGTATCATTCACAACCCGCACATAATAGTTGCCACTGACCAGGCTAGGCAGGCTGTAAGCCCCACTGGCTGCGGTCGTGGTGCTGGTGACAAATGCACCGGCGGCATTATAAAGCTCAACCCGTGCCCCGCTGACACCGGCAGCACCGGCTGCGGTTGCTGGGCGGCCTGCACCGCCGCCGTAGTTGATGTCCTCGAAGACCGTGCCAGAAACACCACCGGCTGCCACACTGATGGTGACGGCGTAATCCTCCACCTCACCATTGCTGGCAGCAGCCGTGCTGTTCAAGCCGGAGGTGGTTGACCAGCGGAAACGGGCATAGGTCTGGGTAGTGACCGCACTGGCAGGCACGGACACATTAAAGGCCAAAGTTCCCGCCGTGGCATTGGTATCGCCTGCGGCATTGTCTTGCAGGTTGGTGGCAACCTGCTCGCCTGCATCGACGAAATCACCATCACCATTCCAGTCAAACCAGGCTTGCAGATAAGCACCCGCACCCGCAACAGTGGCTGTCATGGTTACTGTTTGACCTTGGGTCAGGGTTGGCAAGGTTACACCACCCTCGTCGTCAGTACCGTTGTTGTCATCGCCATTGGCGGCAACCGTAGGTTGGGCAGCCACTTCAGCATCGGGAACTGCCGTACCAAGATACTGACCGGCAATAATCACATGGGATGGCGCTCCATAACTGGCAGGGGCATCCCCAAAGTCATAGGATGTACAGATGGTTGAGCCATAACTGCCATTGATATCAAATTGGGAATAAACCGCATCACGCGCTGCCATATCCCCACCGGCAACCGTATAGGTCAAAACCGCTGTAGCCGTTGTTGCAGTCGGCACAAAACTGACTGTCCGGTTCTGGAAGTCAATCGTCCCGGCTGTCATGGAGGTATCCGACACCGTATCGTAGTTGTCCTTCAAAACACCATTGATATAGAGCTTGGCATTCTGGTTTTTCGGGTTCCAGGGGATATTGGTGTGACGGCGAAATGACAAGGTGTTATTCACATTCGGGTTCAAACCACCAATCGTGAAGGTATACGATGTGGATGCCGCCCCGCTTTTTGCATCAAGGTAATCAAGGATGGTCGCACCGGAACCTGCCGAGTAGGTACAGGCACGCGGCTGATCATCAAACTGACCCGACCAACTGCCATTACAGTAATTCACATAGGTCGTGTTGACCACACAACTGACTGGGTTGACGGTTGGGGTAACGGCATAATCCTCCACCTCGCCATACGAGGCAAAACCACTGGCAGTCGCGCCCGTATTGATTGACCAACGGAAACGCGCATAAGTCTGTGCGGTGGTTGCCGTTGCCGGTACGTTGACTACAACCGGGATGACACCATCTGCATTGGTATCCTGCACATCCGTAGCAATCTTTTCCCCTGCATCCGCAAAATCGCCATCGCCATTCCAGTCAATCCAGCCACTCAGGTAAGCAGCACCGGCGACCGTGACATTGATAGTCGCCGTCTGGCCTTGACTCAGCGTTGGAATGCTCACGCCGTCTTCATCATCCAAAGCCGTCGTATCGTCACCGGTTGCATTCGCGGCAGTAGGTGTCGCCGTTTCAGCATCACCCCGCTGCGCCCCAAGACTGCGGCTCCAGCTTTGTGAATGGGTCGCCTCACCATAGCTGGCGGGTGCATCACCGTAATCGCAGCCGTGTGCTACGAAACGGAACAGGTTCAAACCCAAGCCAGACAAATTGCTGGTACTGCTTAACTGAGCCGTTTGACTACCCGACACGCCTTGAATACTTTGCATCAGCAAGGTATGTCCATCATTCTCTGTGAAAACGCCCAGCGAACGGGAAGGATCCGAGGTATAGGAACCCGCATTATTATTGACGGGCAGCTCAGCCAGTTTTGTCCACCCTGCACCGATAGTCAGTGCCTCCGGTTTGGATGATGAACCATAACCGAATATCAGGTTATCGCTGACGCTCGTCCCAGGAGTCTGCCCACCACTCGCTGTCGGTGAAACGGGGATAGAAATGCTAAACGGTGATTGCCGGTCATTCAGCGTACCAGCTGGCTCAATGGTGCTTACATTGGCAAAGGTGGCAACCGCAAGGATGGCATCATCACCTGCATTTTTCGGGGCATTGATGCCGGTCACTTGCAGTGTTTGTGCGCCTGCTGGAATATCGAGGTCGAACAGGGCATACATGTAATAGCTACGTGAGATTTCCGCATCGGCTGCCGTTGAAGCCAACCCGAAGGCATCCCAATAGAACGATTGCTTGTTTAATGCAACACCACCGAATGTAACCGTCGGTGCATCACTCAAGTTATTACTGTAAGGGATATTGGTTTCGTAGTTATCCCCACGTCCACCTGCAACCGGCGTATGGTCACGCTCCACACTGAGCAGGACTAACATCATGCGGTTGGAGCCAGCCGGGGCGGTATACGTCAGGCTCGGTGTGCCTGTCACGCCTGAACCTGTCGCAGTTGCATACTGGAAAGCATCCAGTTGCTCAACACGGGTTGTCTTGCACTGCTGATACGCAGGCGGTGTGTACACAACTGGATTGACTCCCAATACAACTGGTGTCACCGCATAATCTTCCACCTCACCATTGCTGGCAGCAGTAATACTGTTCAAACCGGAAGTGGTCGACCAGCGGAAGCGGGCGTAGGTCTGGGTAGTGACCGCACTGGCAGGCACAGACACATTAAAGGCCAAGGTTCCAGCAGCTGCATTGGTATCGCCTGCGGCATTGTCTTGCAGGTTGGTGGCAACCTGCTCGCCTGCATCCACGAAATCACCATCACCATTGAAGTCGACCCAGCCTTGCAGGTAGCCGCCCGCACCGGTCACCTTGGCGGTGATCGTGGCCGTTTGACCCAGCATCAGGGTTGGCAGGGTAATGCCATCCTCATCTGCACCATCATCGGCCTGCCTGCCTGCCTCAGCATCACCGGGCGTTGTCCCCAGGTAAATGCCTGCCGTTGCCGGGAATGCATGGTTGGCAGAGCCGTAACTGACAGGGGCATCACCATAGTCGCGGGGGGCCTTACATTCAAACATATGGAAATCATCAAAATACAGGTAGGCCAACCCCGCATCAGCACGAGCCTCCAAGCGCAGATAAGCCCATTGTTGGGTTGGGCTGAGTGAGAAGAGGCTGCGGGTTCCCCAGTTCAGGATATTGGAAATGGTGCTGGTCGTATACAGTTGTTCAAATTGCCCAGCAGGCATACCAGCGGAACTGTATGTCCCCATATCTGTACTGGCTATCCCGTAAAAGACTATTTTACCATCGTCAGTAAAGGGGGATTGACTGACGTGTGTGGTGGCAAAGTGTCCAACATAAGTATTACCCGGTAATAAGGAGGACGAGAGTAAATTGGTTGCACCTTCGCCTTGCGTTGCACTGAGCGAATGCATACCCAGCCATGCAACACCCTCAGCACCTGATGCCATGTTCTGCGCGGTTGACCAAGCTGATGATGGGCGTGGTGACACACAGGAGGATGTATTGACCATCAGTTGTCCCCCATCACCACCCGTATCATACCAATTGCTTGCATAGGGAATGGTTAAACTCGATGACATGTTAGGACAGGTTGAATAGGTTTCAAAGCTGGGGTTCTGGATTAAGTTGACGGGTACAGCAACCGTTCCAGCCGGGCAGGTGGCGATGGCTTGGCCATCCGCGCCCGGGGGGCTGATGGTCAGCGCATAATCCTCCACCTCACCATTGCTGGCAGACGCAGTGCTGTTCAAACCGGAAGTCGTCGACCAGCGGAAGCGGGCATAGGTCTGGGTAGTCACGGCACTGGCAGGCACGGACACATTAAAGGCCAAGGTTCCAGCCGTAGCACTGGTGTCGCCTGCCGCGTTGTCTTGCAGGTTGGTCGCCACTTGCTCACCGGCATCGGCAAAATCACCATCGCCATTCCAGTCGATCCAGCCTTGCAGATAGCCGCCTGCACCCGCCACAGCGGCGGTGATGCTTGCCGTTTGACCCTGTGTCAGGGTCGGTATCGTGATGCCGTCCTCATCATCCGTGCCGGTTGTATCATCCAGGCTTGCACCCACACCTGGCTGTGCGGCGGATTCGCTGTCCGGGGCAGTTGCACCCAAACGGATGCCTGCCACAATCACATGAGCAGGCGCACCATAACTGGCGGGTGCATCGCCGTAGTCGTTTGCTACACAAGCAGAAACAACCAATTTTATGTCGTCAATGATCAGTTCGTTGGCAGCGGCAACACCATCATCCAAGCCCCCCACGGAACAATAGGCTGCACCACCGTCACTGAATAACTGTGGATTGCAGTAACCGTTCCAGCGTGAAGACACATGACCGTAATTGATGAATGAAATGGTTGAGCTGGCAGCACTGGCTGTAAATTCAATGGCGTAATTGAGCGCACCTGCCGCCGGGTCTGCCCCGGCTGCTGCCCCCGGAGCCTTGAAGTGTGCCGTCCCCGAGGGGGTATCGACCCGCAACAGGCCATCAGAATAGGCCGCAGAACCACTCACTTCCGGTAGGGCGGTGAAGTAGAGGCGGTAGGTCACGCCCGGCGTGGTTGTAAAGGTACGTGAGAACGTAACCGGGTCAGGCCCCATGTCTGAATGCCAATCCGTCACGCCTGGGGTATGGTCGTCAGGGTCAGAACGCAGCTCAATGGCATCGATGCTTGTGGTCAGCCGGTTGTTGGCATCGAAGGTGAAGCCCGCGCCCAGGGTTGGGCTGATACGGCGCAAGTTGCCGTTGCCCAGATAAACCGACTTGCCATAACCGGAAATGCCAACAACCCGCGCATAGGTGTCAGACCCACCACCGGCAATGCTCCAGTTGCGCACGGCGGCGGAACCGGTACGGTTGGGGGCAATGAACTGCCCATCCGTCAGGTCATCAAAGTTGTCCTCGAAGACCACCGTTTGGCAAGCAAGGGGCGTTTGTCCCACCACCACAGAAACACCCGCACTTTCACTGGGGACATCATAGGCAATACCAATGACATGATCCTCAACCTCCCCCACCCCGGAGGCATTGGTGAGGCGTAGCCGGATATAGGTCGTGCCATTCTGGATGTCAGCGGGGAGGTTTGCCCAGGCCAGCGTTACATTGCCGGAAGTCCCGTTAGGTGCGGAAACTGTCGTTTTCTCGTCCGCATCGAATGTCCCATTTTGGTCAAAGTCGATCCAGCCTTCCAATGTGGCGGCTCCACCCGATGTGTTGTTGACCTTGATGGGGGTTGACCAGTTGCTGGCGGTTTCCAGCAGGATCGGAAATTCGGGGAAATAATCGATGCCGCCGAAGAGTGAAGGTGCTCCATCTTCTTCTAAGCCATCCGCCAATGCGCCCTGGCTGGGTTGGCCTGCTGCCTCGCTGTCGGGCAAGGTTGAACCAAGATAGATAGTGGCACTGGTTGTCGCTGAGGCCGATCCATAGCTGGCAGGCGCGTCGCCGTAATCGTCAGCAGTGCCACCACAGGCACAAGCCCGTGCAGTGCCATCCCAGTTTTTATTGCTGCTGATATTGCTATAAAGGGTTTGTACCTGTGCATCCGTAGGCTGCTGGTTGAAGATATAAAACTCATCGAAATAACCCGCAAACCCTGGCAAACGGAAATTGCCCTGTGCTGCCTGGATGCCGCCGGTATAGGCATTTGTCCCTTTCAATACACCATTGACATAAAGCTTCATGCCCGCAGGTCCAAAACTGAATACCACATGCACCCATTGGCTATCATTCAGGGAGCCATTATTCAGGGTTGTGTAAAAAGACTCACCGGTATCAATGATATTGCCATTGAGGGTGGCCTTGATTGAGCCATGCATAATATCCGACGTTGACTTCAAGTCCAGAGTCAGCCGTTCCGTATCAGACCATCCCTTATCAAGCAGACGGGCAGAACCCCAAACATTTTGGTAGTCATAGAACAAAATCGAAACTGCACCGCTTGCAATCGCATAGTCGGCGATATGTGGAACTTCAACATTCCAGCCCGTATTTTCGATAGCAGTACACGCATACGTTTTAAAATCATCCGCCAAAACTTGCGGGGAGCCAAGCGCACTATTCCCTTTTCCAGAAGAGTCCAATGCCCAGCCACCGGAGCCACAATCATCGAAGCGGTATTCACCGACAGATGTTAGAGGAGTGGCAATGATCGCAGCATCAAAACCGAAATTCTGATTTGCCTTTGTCCCGCCTGCTGTCACCGTGACACCCGTCAACGGGTTAGCCGTTCCTATCGTTACGCCTGACGGTAAATCCGTATCGGTGGTATCCACCACAATCCGATACGTATCCGCCGCATTGATATTGGCAAATGAATAATCACCACTGGTATTGGTACTGGTCGTTAAAACCAAACGGTCATCTGTTGTATCGGCAACCGTACCATTTTGGTCATACAAGGAAACCGTAATGGCATTGAGGAGTGTTTCACCTGTATCAAAGTTATTATTACCACTCGCATCCAAATAAACCTTGCCAGTGATCGTACCCGTCGCACACGCCGCTTCCGTCAAGACTACATCATCAATATTCAGCTCATTGCCGACCCCACCATCGGCACGCCCACCGACCGTACACCAGACCGATTGGTTGGTGACTGAGTTCGGGTCACACCAATCGGTGTTGTTATTCTCGATATGACCGTAGTTGACAAACGTCAGGGTCGAGCTGCTACTAACCGCCGTGAATTCAACAGCATAACTCTGGATACCTTCCGCACTGCCCGGAGCCTTGAAATGGATGGAACCACCGGGCAAATCCAGCCGCATAATCCCGGACTGGTACGTGCCTGTTGGATTTTCAGGAATCGCTTTGAAATACAAGCGATAGCTTTTGCCTACCGTCGTGGCAAATGTCCGGGAGAAGCGCACCGGCTCTGGCCCCCAGCCAGATTTGCTGCCGGATGCATTGACCGTGAACCCAGGGGTGATGTCATCCATATCGTCACGTAAGGCAATTGCATCAATGATGGTCAGGAGCTTGCCATTGGCATCAAAGCTAAAACCAGCCGGAACTGCCGGGCTGATCTCACGCACACCACCATTGCCAAAGTAAATATAACTTCCTTGGTCTGCGGAGGCAGCAATATGCGCGTAAGTATCACGCCCACCACCAGAACGCTCCCAGTTGCGGATGGGCAAGCTGCCCGGACGGTTTACGCCCCAGAACGGCCCCGGAGCCAATTCATTGAAATTATCCTGGAAAACAACCGTTTCGCATGCAGCCGGAGTTGTACCGGACAAGATCGAAATAGTCGGGCTATTGGGTGGAATATCCATCGCAACCGCAATCGGATAGTCTTCCACCTCCCCATTGCTGGCGGCACTGCTCGGCGTACTGATGGTGACTGCGGCATCGGTGGTTAAACGCAAGCGCAAGACGGTTGTTCCCAACTTGATGTCAGCGGGGATGCTTGCCCATGTCAGGTTAACGATTACGGCGGAAGAGCCGGTTGGCACAGTGACAACACCCGCCGCCTCATCGGCCTCCAGCGTGCCACTCTGGTCAAAATCGAGCCAGCCCAGCAACTTGCCTGCAACTCCGGTGGTATTGTTCACTTTCACCGGAACGGTATAGCTGGTATCTGTCAACTGCAATACCGGGAACAGCGGTGCGTAATCAGCCCCTGCGGTCAATCCGGGTACGGCATCATCAAAATTATCGGCACGGGCATTGAAGCTGTACTTGCTGGCATTCTCAGCATCCCCGTTAAAGCCCAAGTAAATGGTGTTGATTGCCGTATGGCTGGCCTCACCGTAGCTGGCAGGTGCATCGCCATAGTCCTTGGTTGGGGTATTACATTTACGTGAGTATTCAATGCCATCAATCCAGACACCCGCAGTCACGGTGGAAAAGCGGATATAACGGATACCTCCCGCTGGAACTGTAATAGGCAAACGCTCCAGCTTATCCAAAGCAGACGCTGATCCCCCCAATGAAGCAGTTGGCGATCCGCCACCATAAGTCCCTAATGTCGTAAACGTGCTGTTATTCAGTGAGGTCTGGAGCGAGATACGCCCAGTACTCACATCGCGTGCCAATGAAATAACCAGTGAGTCGCCTGCCGGAACTGTTACCCCCAAATCGACAGTCAAAATACCACTCGCCCCCATACGGGCTGAGTTGGCAGTACTCGCCGTACTATTGATAGCCAAAATTGCGCCACTAGCCAAGGTAGCGTTGGTCACTGTCCCGCCATTGGTGACTGCTGTGCCATTACCTGTCTGGCTCATCGGTGACATACCCGCTGGACAGGATGCCACACTGGTTGAATCAGCCTCTGCCAGAATCACATCATCAATGATCAGCTCATTGGTTTGGACAGTCGCCCCATTCATGCCACCGAATGAACACCAAATATCATTCTGGGGATCACACCAATTGCTATCGACATGACCATAATTCACAAAGGCTATCGTCGAATCGAAGGCGGTTGCCATAAACTCAACCGCATACTTCTGGGTAATGCCGGTACTGGCAGGTGCTTTAAAGTGGACTGTCCCGCCTGGAGCTTCCACGCTCATCATGCCATCGGTATACACATCAGGGGCTACCACTTCAGGAATGGCGGTAAAGTAAAGCCGGTATTTTTTCCCCGGAACAGTGGCAAATGAGCGGAATAATCTCAGTGGCTCTGGCCCCCAGAACGAAGTGTAAGTGTCAAAATCCAGGTCATCTGGCGCATCACGCAAAGACAGTGCATTCACCGCTGAAGTCAGCATCCCATTCGTATCAAACGTAAAGCCTGCGGGGAATGCGGGGGAAATACCGCGCACAACCCCATTACCGAAATACATGGCAGTGCTGCCATTCGCGGTCACAGTACGGGCATACGAATCGAACCCGCCCCCCGAACGGCTCCAGTTACGGATATCCTGGTTCCCCAAGGAGCGGTACGGCCCCCAGTAAACGCCCGCTGCCAAATCATTGAAATTATCTTCAAAAATCCGTGTTTGGGTGGCGGAGGGCACAACGCCATTGAGCACTTTCAATGATGGGCTATTTGCCGGAACCGGCATGTAAATGGCAAACGGATAATCCTCAACCTCGCCATCACTCGCCATTCCAGCAGGCGTACCCGCAGTCAGGCTGGCTGATGTCGTCAAACGCAGGCGAATAAAGGTCGTGCCGATCTGTGTACCGGCTGGGATGCTGTTCCAGTTCAGGGTGGCAGTCGTTGCACCATTCGGTACACTGACCGAAGCCGCCTCACCTGCGTCAAATGCCCCACTCTTGTTAAAATCAATCCAGCCAAACAAGGTTGCCGTCTTACCACTGGTATTGGTCAGGCTTACCGCCAAACTATAACTGCTGTCTGTTGATTTCAGAACAGGGAATAAAGCAGCCGTCAACGGGCCTGCGGGGCTAACCGGATGGGGAGCACCATCATCTTCTGCACCATCGCCTGCCGCATTAAAGGTTGCCTGGTTACTGGCTTCGGTATCAGGTGCAATCGCACCCAGATGGATGCCCGCTACCACCGAATGCATGGCTGCACCATAACTGGCAGGTGCATCACCATAATCTAGCGGTGCTGAATTGAAACCAAAATTGACTGAGGTTGTTACCCCGCCTGCCACAGTCACATTAGTGCGTGGATGGGTAGTGCTAACGGTAAACCCAGCCGGTATATCCGCATCACTCGTATCTACCACGATCCGATAGGTAGATGCCGTATCCACATTGGCAAGGCTATAGTAACCTGTTGAGTCTGAAACAGTTGTCCAGACCAGACGGTCATCCGAGGTATCTGCTGCTGTCCCCTTTTCATCATAGAGGGACACGGTAACAGCAGGCATGCCCTGTTCACCTACTTCGTAAATGCCATTGGCATTCGCATCCTGGTACAGTTTACCGGCAATAATCCCGGCAGAGCAGGCTGACTCCGCCAACACGACATTATCAATACTCAATTCATTGGCAGGCTGGCCCCCATCGACCCCGCCCATCGTACACCAGTGCCCGGACTCCGATGAGAGTGGGTCACAGAAATCTGAACTGCGTACTCCAACATGCCCATAGTTGACAAAACTGATCGTTGAAGTCGTATTGATCGCAGTAAAATCAATGGCATAACTGTCGACACTTTCACTGCCACCGGGCGCTTTAAAGTGAATCGAACCACCAGGGGCATCAACACGCATGATCCCTGGAACAAAGCCACCACTTTCCCGCAAGGCCGAGAAATACAAGCGATAGGTTTTGCCCACTTGGGTTGCGAAGGTACGTGACAAAATCACGGGCGCTGGCCCCCAATGCCCTTCCCTGGCTTCAGTGAAATCAAGGTCATCCGCAGCATCGCGTAAAGCAATAGCATTGATGGTGGTCAACAACTTGCCCTTGGCATCAAAGGTGAAAGCACCCACAGTCGGGCTAATATTCCGTACCGAACCATTACCAAAATAAATTGACGTACCTGAACCCAAACCCCAATCAGTAGGTGTGGCATAGGTATCAACACCACCACCAGAGCGGTTCCAGTTGCGGATGGCGGTACTGCCCGGACGGTTCGCCCCCCAGAACTGCTCAGGCCATGCAATCAGGTCATTAAAATTGTCCTGGAACACGACCGACTGACAAGCAAGCGGGGTTGCGGCATTGGCAACCGACAAGGAAGGGCTGTTAGGCGGGATCGCCATATAAACGGGCAGCAGGAAATCTTCGACCTCACCATTAGCCGCATTGCTGCTGGGCGTACTGGTGGTGACACTGGCATCACTGGTCAAACGCAGCCGGAACTGCAATGTACCTAATTGAATATCCAAAGGTACACTCGCCCAGCTCAGGTTCACAGTGACATTATTGGAGCCAGTTGGCACGCTGACACTCGCCGACTCATCGGCATCAAATGTACCGCTCTTGTCAAAGTCAATCCAGCCATACAGGGTGGCAGCGCTGCCGGAAGTATTGGTGGCACGAATACCCGCACTGTAGCTAGTATCGGTCATTTTCAACACAGGGAAGGTCGGGATATAAGTAAAGGCATTGATACTGGGCGGACCGTCTTCGTCAACACCATCCCCCATCGCATTGTAACTGGACTGGCTGGCGGTTTCCGGGTCAGGTTGATTGCTGCCCAAATACAGGGTAGACAGGATGGTATGGCGGACTGCACCGTAAGAGCTGGGGGCATCACCAAAGTCATACGTCCCCGTCGCTGTCCCTTCAAACGCCAACTTAACCTGGTGCAAGGTTCCAACATCACCCACACCACTATCACAAATCCGCAGTACCCACGTCCCATTGGCAGCTTGCCCATTGAACACACCCAATGTGTTGCTGGCAGCCGGGTTAAATGGGTACTCATAGAATGGGAGTGCCACCGTATGCACTGATGTGCCTATCGTGCTGACATCATTACCGGCGCTGTCATCCAGCAGGATGTCCAGGTTATCGCCTGATGAACCATAAAAAGAATACAGGGTGACTGCCGTACCTGCCGGGGAGGTCAAGGTGATCCCCAAATCCCCCCGGTACGTGTGGCTCAAGCGGATTCCAACATTCACATCCGAAATGCTGAAACTGCCCAACACACTGATATTGGTATTGGTACAAGCATTGTCCGCAAGTGCCTGGTTCGAAGATACTTCAGTTGCAAACGGAGCTGCCCACGCAGGTAGCGGTACAGCCAATCCGAGCAAAAACAATACCATGCCTGCCAAGAAACGCTGATACCAAGCCAAGCAGTACGCATGAAGTGAACGGCAACTGTTATTATTCATGGTGTGGTGAGCTCCGTGCCCAGTTCTTTTTATGTAGAAAAAGCCATCATTAAAATTTAATTATCTTATTAGTATATCAGTTCATCTGATAATCACAACAGCAATAATCATAGTTGATGGTCAACAAATACCCACTGCACCTATTGCGGTTTTATTGGTGTACGGTCAGAGCAGTGCTACGCTGCGCACCTACACATTTAAAACCAACCTAAACGAGGAAAAAGCGATGGGATTGTTCGATATGTTCAAAGGCGACACAGGCGCACAAATGACCCCACACATGGCCTTTGCCACTTCCCTGCTGTACATGATGTCAGCAGATGGTGAGATGGATCACGAGGAAGTTGGACATTTGCTTTCCGTCCTTGGCGGCAGCGACGAAGGCAACGGCACGATTGGGGTCGGTGCAAACAACAAGGCACTGTTGGATAGTGCCATGAAATACCGCCGGAAAAACTCGCTGGAAACCTTCCTGAAAGAGGCAACCCCACTGCTGACAGATGCACAGAAAATGTGCATTCTCGTCAACCTGATCGACTCATCCCTGGCAGATGGTCAGCCAGAACCTGAAGAGCAAGCGATGTTTGGCTCCGTCATGCAGGCTTTCGGCATCGGCGAAGAACGTTTCAAACCGTTTTTTGAAGTGATTGCGCTGAAGCATGACCGTGCCGTTTTCGTTGACAAAAACCATCCAAATAACCAGCCCGGTCATCAGGTTCGGTTGTCACTGTAAGCAACAGCAGGGTCTACCCGCAAGCCGGTCACATCAGACCGGCTTGCCGTTTAGTGCTGTTTTTTAGCCCTGCTTAACCGCACCGGCTCACAAACCACCGTTGACGATATAGTTATAGGCAAAGGTGCTGTTGGCGGGGTGCATCAAAATATTGCTGGTCATGATATTGGTATCATTGCCGGGTCCGGCATAAATCACCTCACCATCCATGTCCAGATCAGCCGGATGGTAGCCCGGTAAACGGTAACTGGCATTAAAACCTGTATTGCCAGTCGCCAACAAAATCGGGCTAAGGATGGCATTCGTATCATTACCACCGCCACTGGCAACTACACGCCCATCCTGGTTGGCATCACCGCCCCACATTAAAGCCATGTTGCCACTTAAATACCGTGCATTCTGCCCGGCAACCGGAGTGGTCGGCAGGCTGAAATCAAGGGTGATGGGGATAAATGCCAAGGTTTGCGCCACACCAGTCAAAACCCCAAGATGATTACGGTGGCGCACAGCCACATGGTAGCTCCCTGGCTCCACATCCAAAAAGATTTGGGTGGTTTCGCCGGTTTGCATATCCATCAAATCGCCATCACGCTGCACACCAACCGCCCTGCGGGCAACGGTGAGCTTGGCATCTGCTGCACTGCGCAACTCCAGCAACACCCAATCCACCACCGCATCAGCATCGCCACCGACCGCAATCGGGGCAAGCGCCTTGTTCAGGGTTTCCGTACCTGCATAACTAAAAGGAGCCGTTTGATACGGCTGGTTGCTTGGCAACAAGGTGGCACGCAAATCATCACGCATCAACTTCGAAGCAGGATCATAAGCTCCCTGCAACAGGACACGGACATTCAGTTGTACCCCCACCTGCAAACTGCGGGGTTCTGCTGCTGCCAATGACGGGGAAGCAAGCAGCATCCCATAGCTGGCATAGGCTAATGACACGACCAGCGTGCGGAGAGATAAGGACTTGAACCAAGTGGATGCTATCATGATTAAATAAATTTCTATTGTTATGATTCCGAACACTTGGCAATGAAGCCAACATGCGTTATTAATAATTTATTTTTATAAGCATAACAACCATACCGATCATAGCAACTTTTGCTGACAGAATGGATGGGCTATATGGCTTGCACCGCAAGCAACATCCAGCTAGATTGCAGCAATGAACTGACAGGAATTTACACATGGAAAACACCGTCATTATCTACCACAACCCGCGTTGTTCAAAATCAAAGCAAGCTTTGGAGTTGATCCAGGAAGAAGGGGTCACGCCGGAAGTGATCAAGTACCTCGACAAACCGCCAACCGCCAAGACCCTGCACGAACTGTTGGGTATGCTGGGCATGGGTGCGCGGGGGCTATTGCGCAAAAGCGAGCCAGAATATGCCGAACTCAACCTCGCCAACCCGGAACTGACTGATGAACAACTGATCCAAGCCATGATCAAACATCCGCGCCTGATTGAACGCCCGATTGTGGTCAGTGGCAACCGCGCGGTGATCGGCAGGCCACCCGAAAAGGTACTTGACCTGATATGAAACCTGCCCCCAAGCAAGTCCTGATCCTGTATTACAGCCGCCACGGTTCTATTGCCAGCATGGCACAACAGATCGCACGCGGAGTGGATAGCGTCGCCGGTACGGAAGCCTGCTTGCGCACTGTCCCGCCGGTTTCTGAAGTCTGTGAGGCCATCGCAGACAGCATCCCGGATCAGGGTGCACCCTATGCTACCCTAGATGACCTCAGCCGTTGCGATGCCCTGGCGTTGGGTAGCCCCGGACGTTTTGGCAATATGGCAGCTCCTTTGAAATACTTTCTGGAGAAAACCAGTAGCCTGTGGTTATCCGGCTCACTGGTCGGTAAACCGGCGGGGGTATTTACCTCCACCTCCAGCCTGCATGGGGGGCAAGAATCAACCCTGTTGTCCATGCTTACCCCACTACTGCACCACGGCATGCTGGTGACAGGCCTGCCTTACACCGAAGCCGACCTGATCAGTACCCACAGTGGTGGCACACCGTATGGCCCCAGCCATGTTGCAGGCAGCGACAGCAAGCGCCCCCTGAGCGATGAGGAAAAACGCCTGTGTTTTGCCCTCGGCAAACGTCTGGCGCAACTCGCCCATCAGCTATCCAGCACAGGAACATTAGCAGGCAAGCCATGAAAAAACTCCTGTGGTTATGGCGCGGTTGTGCCGTGGGTGGCTTGTTCGGCCTGATTGCCCTGATCCTGCTCTGGAATGGCTGGTTAACACCGGTACAGACCTTCCCGCGCTCACTGGAACTCCTGATCCTGCTTGCACCGCTACTATGGCTACTGCGCGGCATCCTGGAGGGGCGCAATAGTACCCATGTTTATGCGGTGCTGGTTTCATTGGCCTATGTTACCTTGGGGGCTTGGTATGCCTTCACACCCCAGGAAGAGCCTTACGGCTGGCTGATGATCGTATGCAGTGTACTGCTGTATGCGGGGGGCTTCATGAGTGCAAAAATCACCGGCAAAAAAGTAACGGAAGCAAGCTAATCAGTTATACTGCCCCCATCCGCAATTCACGATGGAATAACTAAAAATGCATGCCAATGTATCAAGGGCTTTGTTTTGCGCACTCAGCTTTTACGCATCTGCGACCTTTGCTGATACCGCACTGTGGCAAGACATCCAGACACGGGCAATCGCCACGGATCCACTCCAGCAACGTCTGCTGACACTCGATGAAAACCAGCTACAAACCTTATTGAACAATGCCGGGACAGACGCTGCCGAATTGAGCCTGCCCTTGCCGCAGGGCGGGTTTACCCGTGTGCGCCTGCTTCCCGTCGAGATACTTGCCCCAGACGTGGCAGCCAGACATCCCGAACTACAAACATGGCGGGTGGAAAGTCTGGATGGCAAGGTCAGTTCCGGGCGGGCTGAACGGACAGCACTTGGCTTTACCGCCATGCTTCTGATGGCAAATGGCGATACCCTGTTTATTGACCCAACAGCCGCCACCCCTGAAGCCAGCCAGCGCAACTATCGCAGCCTGAGCAAACTCGCCAATGCAGGCTTGTTCAAACAGGATTTCCAGTGCAGCACGCATAGCAGCGCCCCTCCCTTGGCTGAAAACGCAGGTGCAAACCGGACAGTGGCAGCCAAGACCGGGGAAACACTCCATACCTATGACATTGCCATTGCCGCAACCAGTGAGTACACCCAGTTTCACGGTGGCAACCCCACCACGGCACTCGGGGCAATTACCACTACACTCAATCGCATTAATGAAATTTATCAACGTGACTTAAGCATCAAATTACGCTTAGTCAGCGGTACGGAAACCGTCTTTGCCAACGCCAGTACCGACCCCTTCCAAACCGGGTCAGACATGCTCAGTACCAACCAGGTGGTCTTGGATACCACGGTCGGTAATGCCAACTATGATATTGGGCATGTATTCAGCACAGGCGATGGTGGGATTGCCGTTGTCGAAGCAGCCTGCAACCGCAACTACAAAGCCCAAGGCATGAGCGGCTGGGACTCCCCTACGGGTGATATATTTGCCATTGATTTCGTTGCCCATGAGTTAGGCCATCAATTTGGTGCAACCCATACCTTCAACAGCACCAAAGGCAGTTGCGCGGGCGGCAGCCGTATCGCTGCAACCGCCTACGAACCAGGTAGCGGCAGCACCATCATGGCCTATGCAGGTATCTGCTCAACCGATAATTTGCAACCCAGTAGTGATGCCATGTTCCATGCCGGGTCGATCAGCCAAATCACCCGCTATGCCCATGATAATGGTGGAGCCAGTTGTGCCACCAGCACCAGCCTGAATAACATTAATCCGACTGCCAATGCCGGTATCGACTACACCATTCCGGCACGCACCCCTTTTATCCTCAGCGGCAGTGCCACCGACAGCAATGGCGATACCCTCAGCTATTCGTGGGAACAAATGAATACAGGCACAGCCTCCAGCGTTGATATTGATGCTGGCTCGAATGCCCTGATCCGCACACAACTGCCATCTGCTGCACCTAGCCGCACTATCCCACGCCTGAGTGATCTGGTGACGGGTATCCATACTTATGGTGAAACACTCCCCAGTACCAGCCGCGCCCTCAATTTCCGCCTACAAGTCCGCGATGGCAAAGGGGGAATAGGCCACGATGACATGCTGGTTTCGGTATACAACACCGGCTCAGCCTTTGCCGTCACCGCCCCCAAGGGTAATAGCCTGACGGCGGGGAGCCTGCTGGACGTAGCCTGGAATGTTGCCAACACAGACCGCGCCCCCATTTCCTGTGACAAGGTGGATATTGCCATCAACAGCACCGGAGCTGATAGCGGCTTCCAAACCCTGCTCAGTAGCACAGCCAATGATGGGGCAGCCACAGTGACACTGCCCACGACGCTGGGTACACGGAACAATATCCGGGTGAAATGCAGCAATAATATTTTCTTTGCCCTATCCGATGCCAATGCCAGCTCCGGTGGTACAGATACCGGCGGCGGCAATACCGGTGGCAGCACAGGCGGGGGCGGCAGTTTCCCACTTGGGCTGCTGGCCTTATTCGGCTTATCGGCATGGATACGGCAGCGCTACGCCCGAACTGGAGAAAAAGCATGACAACCTTAGTGAACCGACTGCTAACCAGCAGCCTCTGTTGCCTGACCGTAACCCTTGGAGCCTGCCGGGAAATGCCAAGCACGCCCCCCGCCAACAGCGGCGGAATCCATGTCCCCAGTGCCGCAGAAGCAGGGGCTGGAAACCAGCAAGATGCCCAGTTTATCGCTATGCTGGCTGAGTTGAACCGCAAAAACCCCGAACAGGATGCCCAAGCTGCCATTGCCCAGGGAAAACGCCATTTCCTGTGCAACGCCGGGCGTAGTGCAACGGTTCCCGGATTAACCGCAGAGGTTTTCGCAACGGTGCGTGACCGCTGCCCCACCGAATGTCTCGAAGGGGTCAGCGATGGTTTATATGGCCCCAACCATGCCCGTTATGTCAGTGCCGCCCTGAACTATTCAGCCCGCTGGAACCAGGTGATGCTGGTAGCTTGCCGTTAGCGGGCGGTATGGGTCTGTGCGCCTGTTGGAGTCCCCAGAATCAGCACATCGGCGGGGCGCAAGGCAAACAGGCCGTTGGTGACAACACCAGGGATGTGGTTGAGCTTGCTTTCCAGCCCAACCGCATCCGTGATCTGCAAGCCATGCACGTCAAGGATGATATTGCCATTATCGGTGGTGAAGCCCGCCCGCAAAACGGGCTTACCGCCCAACTTGACCAGCTCTCGTGCCACCAGCTCCCGTGCCATCGGGATCACTTCCACCGGCAACGGGAACTTGCCCAGCACATCGACCAACTTGCTGGCATCGGCAATGCAGACGAATTTGTCACTTGCCCCGGCAACGATTTTCTCACGGGTCAAAGCACCGCCACCACCCTTGACCAAATGCAGGGCATGGTTGGATTCATCCGCACCATCCACATACAGTGACAACTGCCCAGCCTCATTCAAATCCAGTACCCGGATGCCATGCTGCTGCAAACGCTCAGCACTGGCAACTGAACTGGCAACCGTCGCATCCACCTTGCCCTTCATACCGGCCAACAAGTCGATAAAATGGTTGGCAGTGGAGCCTGTGCCGATGCCAACCACCGCCCCGGATTCAACATAGGCCAGTGCTGCTTCAGCCGCTGCTTTTTTCATTTCATCCTGATTCATCCCTATACCCCGTAATGCTTAAACATGAAAATTCGCCTATACTACCCGACCCGTAACCGTTACGACTACTGGCTAACATGAGTACATCCGGCAAATCCCTGATCGAACGCATCCTCACTGCCCGCGTCTATGATGTGGCAATTGAAACCCCGCTGGATCGCGCCAAGCACCTCAGCAATCGTCTGGGCAATGAGATATTCCTGAAGCGGGAAGACCTGCAACCGGTGTTTTCTTTCAAGTTGCGTGGTGCATTCAACCGCATGTTCCACCTCACGCCTGAAGAACGGGCGCGGGGTGTGGTCGCAGCTTCGGCAGGCAACCATGCCCAAGGGGTTGCCTTGTCCGGCAGCAAGCTGGGCATCAAGACCACCATTGTCATGCCAACCGTGACCCCGGACATTAAAATCAATGCCGTGCTCTCCTTTGGTGGCAACCCAGTGATTCATGGCAACTCCTTTGACGATGCCTATGCCTATGCCCGCCAACTGGAGCGTGAGCAAGGCATGACCTTTGTCCACCCGTTTGATGACCTCGATGTGATTGCCGGGCAAGGTACGATTGCGATGGAGCTGGTACGCCAACATCCTGACCCGATTGATGCCATTTTCATCTGTGTCGGCGGCGGCGGGCTAATTTCTGGGGTGGGCAGCTACCTCAAATACCTGTACCCCAATACCAAAATCATCAGCGTTGAACATGAGGAAGCCCCCACCCTGTATACCTCCATGCGGGCGGGCAAGCGTATCCAGTTGCCACAAGTGGGGACATTTGCGGACGGGGCGGCGGTCAAACTGATCGGTGAACAGACTTTCGCCATTGCCCAGCAAATCGTTGATGATGTCATCCTCGTCAATACCGACGAAACCTGTGCCGCCATCAAGGATGTGTTTGAAGATACCCGCACCTTGCTGGAACCTGCCGGGGCATTGGGGGTGGCAGGTGCAAAAAAATACATCGCCGAACACGGCTGGCAAGGCAAACAGGTCGTTGCCATCAGTAGTGGTGCAAACATCAACTTTGACCGCCTGCGCCATGTGGCTGAACGCGCCGAACTGGGGGAAGGTCGGGAAATCCTCTTGGCTGTCACTATCCCGGAACGTCCGGGTAGCTTCCGCGAGTTTTGCCAAGCCATCGGCAAGCGTTCCATTTCTGAATTCAACTACCGCTATGCCGACTCACATGCCGCCCAAGTGTTTGCAGGGGTGAAAATCTCCGGTGGCAAACCGGAACGTGAAGCCCTCCTCAATGACCTGCGGGCACAGGATTACTCCTTTATCGACATGAGTGATAATGAGGTAGCAAAAATCCACCTGCGTTATATGGTCGGCGGACACGGACAAGGCGTGGAAAATGAGCTGCTTTACCGCTTCATGTTCCCGGAACGCCCCGGTGCATTGTTGCACTTCCTGAACAGCATGGCTGGCGGTTGGAACATCAGCCTGTTCCATTACCGCAACCACGGCTCAGACTTCGGGCGGGTGTTGGTCGGTATCCAGGTTCCCCCCAATGAACGCGGGGCATTCAGTGAGTTCCTGGAAAAACTCGGCTATGAGTACTGGGATGAGACAGACAACCCGGCTTATCAGCGGTTTTTGGGCTAAGGCTTACTGTTGGGTGCTTTAAAATACTTACAGTTCATCCCTGCTCCAATGCCGCCCTTGGCTAGCCGCAGTAGAGCGGCGTGCCAGTTCAAGAATGGCATTGGTTGCCTGCCGGTAAGGTTGTCCCACATGGGTATAATGCTCAAGATAAGCCCGCAGCAATGCATTGACTGAAGTCCCCTCCTCCAATGCCCGGATACGTGCCTGCCTTAACACACCATCATCAATTGTAATTGTTAGGTTTGCCATAACCTTCCATCCTTTCTTATATCAACCCGTGTTACACAGGATCAGTGTAACACTGAAAATCAACTAGACCCAAGTTAGTGTGTTCCCCACAAACACTTCCCTGCCGCTTTCTGGATGGCTGCCAAACGCTCTGCATGGGCAGCCATTTCAACCTCACTGGCATATACCACCCGCAAGCGCCCGGTATCAGCCTGTACCCGGCGGATACCACCTGCCTGCTCAGCCTTGTCGCCCGCCTCATCCTTTTCATTACCCAACACGAGACTGACTTGCCCACCCGTCATGGCAAGGTAAACATCCGCCAGAATCTCGGCATCCAGCAATGCGCCGTGCAAAGTACGATGCCCGTTGTCCACCTCATAGCGTTTGCATAAGGCATCCAGACTATTGCGCTGACCGGGGAACATTTGCCGTGCCATCACCAAGGTATCGGTGACGGTGCAGTAGTCGGTCATTTTCTGGTAGCCTGCCAACATCCCCAACTCATGGTTGAGGAAAGCAATATCAAACGGGGCATTGTGGATAATCAGCTCAGCCCCATGCAGGAACCCCATCAGCTCAACGGCAATATCTTCAAAGTGCGGTTTATCTGCCAAAAACTCATTGGTAATGCCGTGCACCGCAATCGCTTCAGCGTCAATATCGCGGTCAGGCTGCAGGTAATGGTGAAAATGCCTGCCGGTCAAGTGCCGCCCAACCATTTCCACGCAACCAATCTCGATAATGCGATGCCCCTCTTTCGGGTCAAGGCCGGTCGTTTCCGTATCCAGGATAATCTGCCGTACTGTCATACTGTCGCCTTTTTCTCATCAATCGCCCGGTTGGCAAGCGCATCAACCCGCTCATTTTCCACATGCCCGGTATGCCCCTTCACCCACCGCCATTTAATCGTGTGCGGGCGGGCGGCAATGTCCAGCCGCTGCCATAACTCCTGGTTTTTGACCGGTTGACCACTGGCATTTTTCCATCCCTTGCGTTTCCAACCTGCCAGCCATTCAGTCATGCCTTGCAATACGTATTTCGAATCCGTGGTCAGCACCACCTCGCAAGGCTCCTTCAGCGCCTCCAAACCCTGAATAGCCGCCATCATCTCCATCTGGTTATTGGTAGTCGCCGCCTGATAGCCATACAACTCCCGCTCAACTTCACCATAACGCAGCAACACACCCCATCCGCCAGGCCCTGGATTACCCCGGCAAGCCCCATCCGTAAACAACTCAATTGCCTTCATGCCATCTTATTCCTTGTGTTCTGTATCCAGCCGTGTGACCCGGCTGGTACTGGAGTTGACCGCCATACCCGGTTGCAACAACGCACTGGTACGCCGCGTGGACTTGATGGGTGTCAGGCGCGAGACCTGTTTACGCACATGGATCACTTGCAGGTTGCCGACGGGCAATTGGTACTTTTTACCCATATGCTCCAGCCACTCCAATCGCCGAAACAGCCTTTCCCCACCCCATCCGGGGCGGAAACTGAGGGTACGCATTTCAATGATTTCAAATCCCAAGACGCTAAACCAGTCACGGATACGGAAACCCGTATATACCGAGGGGACACCCTGCCGCCCACGCAACCATTTGCCTGCCAGCCCCATCCCCCGAAAACTCAGCGGATTAAAACCAATCAGAACACAATGCCCATCGGGAACCAGTACCCGTTCAATCTCACGCAAGACCTGATGGGGGGAGTGGGCATAATCCAAGACATGGCAAGCAACCACCAAATCCACATTCCCGATTGCCACCGGCAAGGCCTCTGCATCAGCAAACGCATCGACCCCTAACGCCAGCGGGTTGGCTGACATTTTCACCCGTGTACTGATACGTGAGTCGACCAATAAATTGCAGCGGTCAACCAGCAGCCCCATTTCCAAGGCATAGTAACCGAACACATCGGCGGTCATTTCCTGCACAGCAGCGTGCAGATCGTCCAAGGCATAACGCCCCTGCCGCGAGTCATACCAACGCTGCAAGTCCACCGCATGCTGGATAGCGGCATCCGTGAACCCTGTTGTCGGTGGGGATGTTGCTTTTTTCTTGTTCATTCCATCAATACATATTATATTCAAACACGGTTCGCTTAATCATGAAAAGCAAGCAAAGCGACCCAAGAATGGGCATAACATTAATCTGACATCCTGAACAGACAAACACAACTACAAACAACAAATCTCAGGGTGAATCACCCGCTTCCTGCTTCGGGCTTGCAAAACCAGAGTTTTTTAACGGGCATCTATTGGG
This sequence comes from uncultured Thiothrix sp., assembly GCA_964293005.1. Taxonomy (GTDB): domain Bacteria; phylum Pseudomonadota; class Gammaproteobacteria; order Thiotrichales; family Thiotrichaceae; genus Thiolinea. The sequence continues at coordinate 8,182 of CAXYXW010000040.1, read as the reverse complement.
GCGATAACATGGGGATTTATAACTACCTGACTCCGGTTGCGGCTGTCTGTACTGTGCTGTTCCTGAACGGCTGTACCAGCGCACCCACCGAACCACCGACCACTTCGGTCGTGCACAACACAAACCGCGCACTCAAAACCAACCGCCCTGCAATTCCGGCTGCCTTGCCGCTGGTCACACAAGGGGGGTACGCCAACCCAGGCACTTACCGCAAAACTTACCGCCCAGCCTACCGGCAACCCGCACCACGCTCACAGTGGGCAACACGCCCCCGCCAGAGCATCCGGGTCGCAACCGCGCCACGCCAGCCCTTCGCCAGAACCATCGTCCAACAAGCCAGCTATACACCACCTGCCAACAACACGTACAGCATTGACCAGGATTTCGATACCTGGTCACGGGTATTCCGCCAATTTAAACTGGGCGATCACGCTGGTAACCCACGGGTTCAGCAATTTATCCAATCGTATGCGCAAAACCCGGCACAACTCAGCATTCTCTCTGAACGGGCGAGCCTGTTCCTGCACATGATCATTGAGGAAGTTGCCCGCCGGGGTATGCCCGCTGAAGTCGCCTTGTTACCCTTTGTGGAAAGTGGTTTCGACCCCGATGTATTCTCACACGCAGGAGCCGCCGGATTGTGGCAGTTCATCCCGTCCACCGGACGCGATTACGGCCTGACCCAAACCGGCAATTACGATGCCCGTATGGATCCATTCGCTGCTACCGGTGCAGCCCTCAATTACCTGCAACGACTGCATCAGGAATTTAATGGTGACTGGTTATTGGCTTTTGCGGCCTATAATTGCGGTCAAACCTGTGTCCACCGCGCTGTTGGGCAGGCACGGCAAGCAGGCATTCCGCCCAGTTTCTGGAACCTGTCACTGCCACAGGAAACCATGAACTATGTACCGCGCCTGCTGGCCTTTAAAGAACTGATCGGGCATGCCCAACACTACGGCATCCGCCTGCCAGCAACCCCGAATGCAGCCAAACTCGCGCAAATGCGTATCAATAAGCCTGTTGACCTGCGCTATGCAGCCATGCAGGCGGGCTTGCCTACAAACAAGCTTACCGAACTGAATCCGTGTTTCCGTACAGGAATTACCACACCCGAGCATTCGAACCGTATTATCCTGCCACGCGAGTATGCTGACCGGCTGGTACAGGTCATTTACAATATGCCTCCCGCTTATGCACAACCGCGTCTGGCAACCTGGCGCGGCTCGTCGTATGGGGGTTGATCTGCACCCAAAAGCCAGATAAAACAACAGGGGAAAACCCAGTGTTTTCCCCGTGTCACCACCCAATAAACAACAAATAAGACCATGGCACAACTTGTTATTAGTTTAAACAACCAGATCATCAAACGGATCAAACTGACCGAACCCAGCTACCTGATCGGCAGGAGCAGCAAATGCGACATCGTGCTACCGGAACGTACCGTCAGCAGCCAACATGCCCGCCTGGTCAACGCTGGGGAAGAGTGTTTCCTTGAAGACCTACAAAGTACCAACGGGGTATTGATCAATGGCGCACCTGCCCACAGATACCTGTTGATGGATAACGATGCCATCCAGATTGGCAAATACCACCTGCTGTTCCGCAGTGCGATTGGGCTTGTCACCCAATTGCGCCAGCTCAGTGTGCACCCGCGCATGCTGGATGAGTCGGAAGATATTGCAGTGCTGGAAATCATGGATGGCAAGAAAAAAGGCCATGTAATCCCGCTCCTGAAAAACCAGATCACCCTAGGTGGCAATGTCGACGGCATCAGCCCAATCACGGTGGAGCGGAATTTGGCAGGTGACTTCCTGCTACATGCATTGAGTGAGCGGAAAATCAAAACCGTCACCAAGCTACAGGATGGCGATACCTTTGAAATCGGTGAAATCGAGCTGAAGTTCCATCAGGCCCCGAAAACCGTTACCCTGTAAGTTTTCATCAGGTTAGCATGGCAGTGGCACAAACGGCGCAACAATCGACCAAACTCCTGCGTAAACAACTCAAGCAACAGCGGGCAAGCTTATCCCCTGCCCGCCAGCGTGCATTATCCCAGCAGGCGGCTCTGCGTTTGGCACGTTCCCGCCCCTTCCGTGCCGCCCGCCATATCGGGCTGTATTTGCCGGTACGCGGCGAGGCAGACCCTACCACGTTGTACCACCACTATGCCCACCCCTTACAGCACTTTTACCTGCCGGTACTGGCACTTAGCAAGCAACAGGGTCTGGTATTCGTGGCATGGACGGAGCAAACCCGCTTCCGCAAGAACCGCTTTAACATCCCGGAGCCGGTCATGACCGCCAGCAATACCCGCAGCCCAACCACCCTGGATTTGGTCATTACCCCACTGCTCGGCTTTGACGCTACCGGCACACGTTTAGGCATGGGGGGGGGATTTTATGACCGCAGCTTTGCTTTCAAACGCAGGCTCCCCAAGCGCACATCGCCACGGCTGGTTGGCTTTGCTTATGCATTTCAACAAGCCAGCCAACTGGAACGGCAGTCCTGGGATGTGCCACTGGATGCCGTATGCACCGATACACAGTTGCTGGTATTTAATCACTAGACAATATTAGAATATTCTGATATATTGTTTTTCATAGACAATCTACCTGCAAGGGAACCCATTATGAAACACATGATTATCGGATTGAGCCTGTTGGCTGCTTCTGCCTCCGCCAGTGCAGACTTCTTCAATAGCAACAGCGGTGAATGGAAAACAGGGCCATACGGGCCTTATTGGGAAGAAAGCGATTGGCCTGAATGGACTCCCATGTATTGGATGCAGGAGATGGCTGACAGTTTTGACGACAACAACAACGATAATGGCATTAATGGCAACAGCCGCTTTGGTAACATGCCATTTTTCGGTAACAACAATAACATGCCATTCTTTGGCAACAATAACACACCGTTCGGCGGCAATATGTCGATGATGCCATATGCTGGCACACCAATGCCCATGATGCCTTACGGCGCTGCCCCGATGCCTGTTATGCCTTATGGTGCTGCTCCGATGCCTGTCATGCCCTACGGCGCTGCCCCAATGCCTTATGGCGCTACCCCGATGCCCATGCAAGCACCCATGATGCAACCCATGCCAGCAGTCCCAGGGCCGACTGCCAACAAGCAGCAACCGGCAAAGCCATAAGGCTATCCCAGGCAAGCCAATTATCCGCTAATTGCTTGCCTCTGGCTTGCAAGCCCCTTCCCCAGACAGGGTGCAAAACCCTTCTGGCAGTTTGACACCGGGCGGTGGTACTGCAATGCCCGCCCGGTTGGCTTGTTTGGCCTCAGGCACCTCAACATCCGTGACCTTGGCTGTTGGCTCAAGTTTCACCTCAGGAGCCGCTGCAACGGGCTGTTCGGGTTGGGCTGGTGCAGCAGGCACAACACCACCTGCCCCCTCCACCAAACGACCGACCCGCAACTCCCGAAAGTGTAACCGTGCCAACCACTCATCCTGCAAGTAGGCTTGCTCAGCCTGTAGCCGAGTCAGTTCCGCACCCGACAAACCCAAGGCTGTCATGGTATCTTCCATGGCATATAAATGATCCAGGGCGGTTTCGGCTTGGCGCAGCAACGACTGTGCACGCGCATAATCTTCCGGCTCTTGCGACAGATTCTCATACACGCTGCCCATCTCAGCCAACTGCTGCCACTGCAACAGGTATTTGGCTTTGGCATCGGCATTGCTGGCAGAATCAAGTTTTGGCAGGGCGGCGACAACCACCTGCCCATCAGGTTTGGAATTAAGGGCACTGAACAGGAAAAACGCCACCGCCACTAACATAATGGCAGCAAAACCAGCGTATGATAGCACCTTGCTGTGCCTCTGCACCCAAGACACCGCTTCCGCGTCCTGGTGTTTGACTATAAGTTTTGGCATAAGCTTGTGACCGTTATCAGGGGTTTCCAGATGGACAGCAGGACGACTGACACTCGCCCTGACTAACCTTAAAATAACATGAATATCCAGCACTTACACTGGTCAACCGACAGATGGGCTATTTACATCCTACCGGTATACGGTCATTAAGAACGCAGACCACCGGTTATAGTTCCAGCAAATCCACAGATTACTGAGTAGATTATTTATCCTCGGCTAGCCTCAGATCGGCTTGGCATCAGCAGCGGGCGCTTCCGGCTTGGTTGGAGGGGTAGTCAAATCTTTTTGCAGATCCTTCATGCCATTTTCCAAGCTTTTTCCCAACTGGTCGATACTGCTGCTCAAGCTATCATCCAGACCTTTCAAACCTTCCTGCATGAAACCATTCAACTGGTTGACCACTGCGCCCATCGCGCCACTCACCATGGAACCCATCGTCTTTTGCACATCGACCAACCAGACCCCATCATGCCGCACCAGCACCGTGCGCAAGGGTATTTCCATATCACCCTTGTCACCGCCATACAGGACAGTGGCAATCTCTGCACCACCCTGTTCTATTTTCAATTCACCGGTTTCAAAGCGCTGTGCGGAGATTTGCTTGTTATGCAGAAACTGCAAGAATTGGGCGCTATCCCACGTGACTAGCTTTTTGGCCTCTTCCATATTGTCTTGCAAAATAGCCTGCCAAAACCTGTTGGCGACCTCACGGGCTTGTTGCTCTTCCGAAGAGACGGTGCAACCCGCCAATAACACCAACAACCACATCCAACCAACGAAGAAACCACGCCTTATCATGCTTATTCTCCCAGCAACACGCCCTCCCCATTGCTTTCCAGCAAAAGACGGACGGGCGTTATGGTATTTTCCAAGGAACGCTTATCATGGCTTTTACGCACAACTTTACAATAATTGGGCGTATAGCCGGTATAGATCAGCAGCCCATCTTCCTCATGGCTGCGCTCCCATAACACATTAGTCTGCTGCCCCACCTGACGGTGCAACCAGTCCTGTTTCAGGCGCTCACCCAAGGCATGCAAGGTTTGACTGCGTGACTTCTTGACAGGTTCCGTCACCGGGTTAGGCAATCCGGCAGCTTTTGTCCCGGCACGCGGGGAATAGGTGAAAATATGGATATGCCCAAAGCCGATGCCCTCAACGAAGGCCAGTGTTTCTTCCCACTCCTGGTCGGTTTCCCCTGGAAAACCAACGATAATATCCGTCGTCACATTAAATCCCGGAATCTCTGCCCGTGCTTGTGCCACTAGCCGGGAAAACTCACCCGTCTTGCAACGGCGAGCCATGCGCCGCAACACCGAATCAGAGCCACTTTGAATCGGCAAATGCATGTGGGGCATCAGGCGCGGATTGGTGAACAGGGCAAAAAATCCCTCCGGTAAATCCCACGGCTCTACTGAAGCAAAACGGATACGCGGAATATCAGTTTCACGCAGGATACGCTGCACCAAGGAATACAGGGAGCTATCGGGTAAATCACTGCCATATCCGCCCACATGCACCCCTGTCAGCACAATCTCCTGCACACCTTCGGCATACAAGGCATTGATTTCATCAATGATCTCTGCCTCACTGCGGCTACGTTCATCCCCGCGTGCCACTGTGACAATACAAAAAGTACAACGGTAACGGCAACCATCCTGAATCTTGATAAACGCACGATGCCGCCCACGGACAAACAGGCCATTCTCACCAGGCTCTGTGGCAATCGCAGGCATGACCGGCAAGGAAAACGCCTGCATCACACGCTCAGGCAACTGATCCTTCTCGGCATTCGGCACAACCAGATCAACGCCCAAGGCATTCGCCACCTCATCCGCTTGCAAGGTAGCATAGCAACCACTCACCACCAGCTTGGCAGCCGGGTTATCACGGTATAAGCGGTTTAACAAACGCCGGGATTTGGCAGAAGCTTCCTGGGTAACAGCACAGGTATTCAACACCACCACATCAGCATCCGGGGCTGTTGTGACAATCGCATGCCCAGCAGCACGGAAACCTTGTGACCACTGCTCCAGCTCTGCCTCATTCAAGCGGCAACCCAATGCCTTCAAATGTACCTTCATCGTGGGATTGCCGACCTCTTTATCAGCTTGGGAACAGACACTACTTCATCAGGGAAAGCCAGCCCTGCACATGAACCATGCAGGGCTAAGCTATTGATCAGGACAATAGGGGCTTAATCAAATATTCTCAGGGTGCAGCTCAACTTCAGCACGGTCACGCAAGTCCTGCAAAGCAGCACCCAGCTCACGGGAACCAACTGAACCACTGTACGTTTGGGCAATATTTTCATCAACCGCAGCCGCCCCATCTTCCACTGCCTTCAAGGACAGCAACGCATAATCACCATTCGGCAACACCACGCTATCCCAACCCAGTTGGCCTTGTGCAGGACGAGTCATGGCGAAAGCTTTATCAACCACCGCAGGTGCTAAGGTACTACCGGTGCGCTGGATCATGCCCGGTTTTTCAACCGCCTCTGCCTTACCCAAACCCGATGTATCCAAGGCAGCCCAACCGGCAGTAGCCACTTGCTTCAACAGTTCCTCGCCTTTTTGGGCAACCAGTTTGCGGGCTTCCTGCGTTTTGAGAACGCCTGCAATCTCTGTGCGCACTTCATCCAAAGGCTTTTGCGCAGCAGGCTCTTGCCCAATCGAACGCACCACCACCACTTGCGTTTCGGAAATCTGGACTGGCTCAGAATTCTTGCCATCTTTCAGGACTTCATCAGAAAAAGCCGCTTGCAACACTTTCGGGTTATCCGCAATTCCTTCACCTTTGGTACGTGTCACCCAACCGGCTTCCGCCACCTGCCCATCAATCGCCTTGGCAGCCGGGCCAAGATCGCCACTTTGCTCATAGGCAACGGCCTGCAACTTTTCTGCCTTATCCAAAAACAGCTTCTCAGCCTCAGCACTGCGGTAGTCTTCCTCCACTTGCGCTTTTACATCCGCCAACGCTTTTTGCGAAGCAGCCGTCACACTGTTAACACGGATAATCTCATAGCCCGCGCCCGTCTTAACCGGCTCAGACACCTTGTTCACTTCAAGGGCAAAGACGGCCTTTTCAAACTCAGGATCCCAGCTACCGGCTGTCACATCCCCAACCAGACCCGCTTTTTCCGCAGCCGGTTTATCATCAGAATCCGTGCGTGCAGCATCTTCAAAGGTTTTTTTACCCGCCTGAATGTCGGCATACAAGGCATCAATGCGCTTTTTGGCTTCTGTATCCAGGTTTGCCTGGGCAGGATCGGCTACCGATACCAGAATATGACTCACATTGCGTGATTCCGGTGTTGCATAACGGTCAGCATGCTCATCAAAAAACGCTTGTACCCCAGCCTCATCAACCGTCACCGTTTTTGCCAGCGCTTCCTGATTAAGCTCCAAATAAGCCAGTTTCACTTTTTCTTCTGTCATGAAGCGGCTTTTGTTTTCTGCATAATACTTGGCGATTTGCTCTTCGCTGACCTGCACCTGTGGTTCAAAATCAGCCAGCTTCAGGGTAAACAACTCAAGATCACGCTTTTGCGCCCGCAGGGATTGGTATTGCTCCAACTGCGCCTTGGGTACAAAAGCGGTATCAGTCAGCGCTGAGCGGAACTGGCCTTGCGTCAGGTCTTCCCGAATCTGGGACTCGAAATCGCCTTGGCTACGGCGCTGCATTTTCAGGAAAGACTCATAAGCCTGTGGATCGAACTTGCCATCCTTCTGGAAAGCCTCAATACCCGCGATGGTATCAACCACCTCCCTGGTACTGGCGCGATAGCCCTCACTATCTGACTTCTGGCGCAACAAGACTTTATTGATCACATTATCCAACGCCATTTGCTTGAGGGCATCATCCCCCATGCCCGCAGCAAGCTGCCCAAATTGTTGGCGTATCTGTGTCAACTGTTGCTGCACCTCACGGGCGGGAATTTCCTCCCCATTGACGACGGCAGCAGCCAGACTCGTCCCCCCTTCCATATATGAGTTGATCCCCCACAATGCAAAGGGAACGCTGATGAATCCTACAATCGCATAGGCAATCCAGCCTTTGGCTTTATCATGAATCGCTTGTAACATATTTTTCTGCTGTTTTTCTGCGTATTATCAAAGTTGAAATGATCAGGACTTGCCCGCCCCGTGAGCACAAGGACGCATCATACAAAATGTGGGCAACTAGGGGAAGAAAAAAGGATAAAGAAGATATGGTTGGCGGAGTGGACGGGGCTCGAACCCGCGACCCCCGGCGTGACAGGCCGGTATTCTAACCAACTGAACTACC
>CAXYXW010000039.1:0-35221 GCA_964293005.1 uncultured Thiothrix sp. | reverse complement strand
GGCAAAACCTCCTTTATGCATCTTTTGCAACCAAGTGTTCAAGCGATTGCCCTGCCCTGCGTCAGCTTTGAACTCGACAACCCGCCCTGAATTCCTTATAGTGCGCGGCCTCGCAAGCCACTAAAACATCATCGTTTACCGGATACTTCCCTTGATTACTACCGCTAACATCACCATGCAGTTTGGCTCTGAGCCGCTGTTCGAAAACATCTCTGCCAAGTTTGACAGTGGCAACCGCTACGGTTTAATTGGTGCAAACGGTTGTGGAAAATCAACGTTTATGAAGATTTTGAGTGGTGAACTGCTACCCACTTCGGGCAATGTTTCCATCCCGCCCAATACCAAGGTCGGTACGCTGAGCCAAGACCAGTTTGCGTTTGATGCTTATAGCGTGGTCGATGCGGTCATCATGGGCGATGCCAACTTATGGAAGGTTAAACAGGAGCGCGAGCGTATTTATGCCTTGCCGGAAATGAGTGAGGCCGAAGGCATACAGGTCGCCAATCTGGAAATCGAATTTGCTGAAATGGATGGCTACAGCGCAGAAAGCCGTGCCGGTGACATTTTACTGGAAGCAGGTATCGCGGAAGAATACCACTTTGGCTCAATGGCAGAAGTCGCGCCCGGTTATAAGGTGCGCGTGCTGTTGGCGCAAGCCTTATTCGCCAACCCTGATGTCTTATTGCTGGATGAGCCGACCAATAACCTCGACATACATACCATTGAATGGCTGGCAAAAGTGCTTAACGAGCGCAAATGCACCATGGTGATCATTTCCCATGACCGCCATTTCTTAAATTCAGTCTGTACCCACATGGCTGATATTGATTATGGTGAACTGCGCATTTACCCTGGCAATTATGACTATTTCCTGCAAGCATCGTCATTAATCCGCGAACAATTGTTAAGCGAAAATGCGAAGAAAAGCGCTGAAATTGATGAGTTACAAGCTTTCGTCAACCGTTTTTCCGCGAATGCCTCCAAAGCAAAACAAGCAAGTTCGCGTGCCAAAAGGATGGACAAAATTTCGCTGGCTGAAGTCAAAACATCCAGCCGCCAAGCGCCAAACATCGCGTTCAAACAGAGTAAAAAACTGCACCGCCAAGCACTGATATTAGAAAGCCTGGCGCATGGCTATGAAGGTGAAACCTTGTTCAGTAACGGCAACCTGATCTTGAAAGCAGGCACGAAACTGGCTGTCATTGGTGAAAATGGCGTGGGGAAAACCACTTTCTTGCGCTGCCTCATGCGGGAGTTGCAGGCCAATACGGGCGTTGTCACCTGGTCAGAAAACGCCACCATCGGTTACTGCCCCCAGGACAGCACCACTGATTTTGATTCCGGTTTGACCTTGTTTGAGTGGATGTCACAGTGGCGTACCCCCAAGCATGATGACCTGGCGGTACGGGGCATACTGGGGCGTTTGTTGTTTACCGCCGACGATGCCAACAAACAGGCGCGGGTGTGCTCGGGTGGTGAGAAAAACCGCCTGTTGTTTGGCAAGCTCATGATGCTGGACATCAATGTGCTAATCATGGATGAGCCAACCAACCATATGGACATTGAGGCCATTGAAGCACTCAACAATGCATTGGCTGATTTCGACGGTACACTGATTTTTGTCAGCCACGACCGGGCGTTTGTCTCGTCACTGGCAACCCAAGTCATAGAAATAAAAGACAAAACCATCGTCAACTACCACGGCACGTATGATGAGTATTTGGCGAGTCAGGAACCGCAACGGCTGGCTGCTTAACCGCATTTCTTTCCTTTAGTTGTTCTGACGAGCTGCATTCTTGCTGCATTGCGCAACATTTTCCGTTATGCTGGGCGGGCGTTGAGGAAGGGTAAACACACCCAAGCAAGGAGAAGTCTATATGAGTCGTGATGTTGTCGTATTAAGCGCTGTCCGTTCCGCGATTGGCAGCTTTGGTGGGGCTTTGAACAGCATTGAACCTGCTGAGCTGGCCGGTCAGGTTATGAAAGAAGCGGTCAAGCGCTCCAATGCAGACCCTGCACAAATCAATTATGTCACAGTCGGTAACTGTATCCCGACCGAATCCCGTTTCCCGTATGTTGCCCGCGTTGCTGCCGTTCAAGCCGGTTTGCCGCTGGATTCTGTGGCAATGGCAGTCAACCGTCTGTGCAGCTCCGGCTTGCAGGCCATCGTCACCACCTCCCAATGCATTATGCTGGGGGATTGTGACTATGGCGTGGGCGGCGGTGTTGAAGTAATGTCCCGTTCTGGCTACCTGTCCCCTGCCATGCGCAGTGGTGCACGGATGGGCGATACCCAAATGCTCGACATGATGGTCGCTACCCTGACTGACCCGTTCGGCGTAGGCCACATGGGGATTACCGCTGAAAACCTGGCCTCCAAGTGGGGCATCACCCGCGAAGAGCAGGATGCATTGGCAGTTGAATCCCAACGTCGTGCTGCTGCTGCGATTGCAGAAGGCCGCTTCAAATCCCAGATCGTGCCAATCACCCTGAAGTCCCGTAAGGGCGAAGTCGTGTTTGACACCGATGAGCACGTCAAGGCCAACACTACCATGGAATCCCTGGGTAGCATGCGCCCAGCGTTCAAGAAAGATGGCTCGGTCACGGCAGGCAATGCCTCTGGCCTGAACGATGGTGCAGCTTTCTTCGTATTGGCAGCCGCCGATGCCGCTGAAAAAGCAGGCCAAAAACCGATTGCCCGTTTGGTTTCCTATGCCGTTGCCGGTGTACCGAATGAAATCATGGGTGAAGGCCCAATCCCTGCGTCCAAGCAAGCCCTGAAGCGGGCTGGCCTGACACTTGACCAAATGGACGTGATTGAATCCAACGAAGCCTTCGCCTCCCAAGCAATTGCGGTTGCCCGTGGCCTTGGTCTGGATATGAACAAGACCAACCCGAACGGCGGTGCGATTGCCCTCGGTCATCCGATTGGCTGTTCCGGCGCATTCATTGCCACCAAAGCCCTGTACGAACTGCAACGGGTGAATGGTCGTTATGCCCTTGTCACCATGTGTATCGGTGGTGGTCAAGGTATCGCGGTAGTATTCGAGCGCCTGTAAGCTTCTTACCCGCTTGCCATACCCAACAAAAGGGCTGCCATTGTGCAGCCCTTTTGCTTTTATGTAACTGCATCACAAAAATAGGGTACATGCATCACAGCCAAGCACCAGGGCTTTTCGCATAATGGACGGCATAGGAGAAAGCAAGAGACCTATACATCCCCCCACTACGCATAGTTACACACATTTACCCTTACTCCCCTGCCTTAACGGGCGGGGGATTTTTTTATTGGGGTAGCTGTATTGGAGCTACTGTTACCCACCCCCAACTATCCGACGACCAGCATGCACTTTTTTATACGTTCCATGTCATAATCACCAACCAGAACAAGTTGATAAGTCAATTAGACAATGAAATAAGCAAATTTTGACAGACAACAATAACAAATTGTTATGTAAAGGAATATCCATGAACAAAACCCTCGCCAAACTCTGTGCCCTTTCCGTGTTGCTGGCAGTGGTCGGCACTGCACACGCTGAAATCTACAAATGGACAGATGCAAACGGCTCCGTACATTACACCCAAACCCCACCTCCAGACCCATCACAAGCCAAAGATATTGGTCAGGAAATCAGCCTGTCGACGGGCAAGGCACAAAAAGGCAGCAACAACGCTACCCCAACTGCCAAGCAGGATAAGGAAAAAGACGACATCGAAAAGGCGCGTGACGATGGCACGAAGAATGCTGAAAAGCACCAGACCTTCTGTGACCAACAAAATGCCGCCCTGAAGCAACTGCTGGCTAACCCGGTGATCCGCTGGAAATCGGCAACCGAAGAGGAAAAAATCCTTTCTGCCAAGGAACGCACGGATAAAATTGCTGAATTTGAAAAAAATATCAAAGAGCTGTGCAACAAAGAGGTACTGCCAGAGAAAACCAGCAAGGCCGAATAAAACGCCCAGCCCGCCCCTGATCCAGATAAAGCTCCCCGCGACTGTCATGGATAATTTACAATCCGCGTAGGCGACCTAAAGTAGGCCGCCTCGGGTCGACTGACTGGATAAGGGGCATCATAAATGATCATAAGAAAACGCTGGTTCACCGCGTTGTTTGTATTTTTTGCATTGTATCCTGGGAGCCTTTGGGCGCAGGAAAAACCGGATGAAACCTTCCCGCTCACCCTTTCGGATGGCGTAGAAATACCCACCCACCGGTTTGGTTCGGGCGGGCAACGGCTACTGTGGCTACCGGGTGAACAGGGCATCCTCGCAGACACCGACTATCCATTAGCCATGAATATGGCGGAACTGGGAATGGAAGTCTGGCTGCCTGACTTGCATACAGCCTATACCATTCCCGCAGGCACAGGCAGCCTGCGCAAAATCCCTGAACAAGTAATCGCCGAAATGCTTGAGCTGGCACTACCGGAAAACGCTGACCAGACCGCGTTCCTGCTCAGCTCCGGGCAGGGTGCTGCCCTTGCCATACAGGGGTTGCACACCTGGCAAGCAACTCATGGGAAAGAAGATAAACGCTTAGGTGGCCTCATCCTTGCCTATCCTGACCTGCTGGCAGACAAGCCCAAATCTGGCAAGCCCACTTTCTTGCCTGCTACCTACGAGATACACACGCGCATTTACCTCTTCCAGGCAGAACAGGCCTCGCGTCAAGCGACCGAGGGTTTGAGCGAGGCACTGGAACAGGGCGGCAGTGTGGTTTATACCCAGCATGTCAAGGATGTGGCAGCAGGCTACCTGCAACGGGAAGAAAGTGAAGAGGAGATGATGCAGGCCAGTGTCTTCCCCGCAGAATTGCAGCAAGCACTGACACAACTGGCAGGCACAGCACTACCCGCACCCGCTACCGAGGGAGTGGCAGGTGCAAATGCCGAAGCCGATATGGCAGCCCTACGCACACCGCAAACCTCCTCCACCCCAGGAACAGGTTTGCAGCCCTACCCTGGCAATGAGCTGGCTCCGGTACTCAAACTCACCGATATTAACGGTAAAACCATCGATCTTGCCGATTACCGGGGCAAGGTGGTGCTCCTGAATTTTTGGTCAACCTGGTGTCCGCCTTGCATCAAGGAAATCCCTTCTTTGGGTAAACTGCAAGACAAATTCCCGAAGAAAAAATTCGTGGTGCTCAGTGTGGATATTGGCGAAGAAGCCAAGGATGTAAAAGCTTTCCTGGAAAATGTTCCAGCAGATTATCCTGTCATGCTTGATCCAGACAACACCTCAGTTCAGGCATGGAAATTGCACGCATTTCCCAGTACCTTCCTGATTGACCGTGAGGGTTATATCCGTTTTGCCTATTTCGGTGGGCTGGAATGGGATGAGCCAGAGGTGGTAACATTTATCGGGAAGAATATGGATCTGAAGGCGAAATAGCACGCTGTAGGACAAGACAAAGGCAAGATTTCCCCGCACCTGTTGTTACGCCCGTGACACAGGTGCAGGGAGAGGAAAAGGCGATTAACCGTAGTGGCACACGTAATGGGTTGCTTCCAGGACTTCGATGTCAAAAGACGTGTTTGCGCCCACGGCAAATGATTGCCCACCAGCGTATTCCTGCCAACTGTCATAACCTGCCATCCGTACCCGGCAACGGCCTTGTTGCAGCTCCATCACTTCCGGGGCTGCTGTACCAAAAGTCAGGCTGGCGGGCAGGATCACGCCTACACTCTTACGGACTCCATCAGCGGTAAAAAACGTGAAACTCACACACTTGCCGTCAAAATAGACATTGCCAGTGGTTTCGATACTGACATTTGCAATTTGGCTCATACTGTCCTCATCAGAAAAATGGAAATAAATACCTGCCCCATCCGGGCAAATCAGCAGCGGTGGAGTTTAGCACACCCGCTTAAAATTAAAATTCAGGAAAACTAGGCATGCACCCATTAAACCAATTAACCGAAACCGATATAGTCCAACGCCTGAACCGGGCAAGCACCCACCGTACTTTTGATGTCCCAACTGCCAACGATGAAAACTACAAGGATGCTGCTGTACTGGTTCCATTCCTGCGGGTTGGGGATGAATGGCATTTGCTTTATATCCGCCGCGCCTGTTCAGAACGTGACCGCCATAGTGGGCAAGTCGCTTTTGCCGGTGGCAAACGGGATGAGGATGACCACGACCTCTATGCCACCGCGCTACGGGAAGCCAATGAAGAAGTCGGTATCGACCCACAGGATGTGCGCGTGCTGGGGCAACTCACCCATCACCATAGCATCAGCCATTTCCGTATTACACCCGTGGTTGGGCAAGTGCCGTGGCCCTATCACTTGCGCCTGCAACGCGGTGAGGTTGACCGGGCCTTTACCATCCCGCTGCAATGGCTGGCAGACCCTGCACACCATGAAATCCGTGACCATGAACTGCGCGGCAAAGCCGTACCGGTGGTGTATTTCCATGAATATGACGGCGAATTGCTGTGGGGGGCAACAGCTCGCATGACCCTGAGCTTGCTGAATGCACTGACTGGGGAAGCCGCTTAGGTAAACCCTAACGGCGTTTCAAGGCTTGGCGGATGGCAGCCAAAGCCGCATCCAACTGCGGCTGCTCCATATAGCCCGCATGGTGGAACACCAGCACACCCTGGCGGTCAAACACCATGACATTATAATCATCATCTGCCAAGCGCCAAGCCTTGACCAAACGCTTGGTATGATCCTGGACGTACACAGCATCCGGGTACTCCTGCTGCTTATAGGCCAGGATCGGATCCATCAGGAAACGGGGCATGATGCTGGCCTGCATATTGATAATCCCCACCGACCCCACCTGATCCCGTGGCAAACCGGCCTTATCCAGAAAAGCCTCCACATGGCTGTTGACGGTATGGGCATCCGGGTCAACATACATCACCACCCAGACCTTGGCGACCAATTCACCACTACTCCAGCGGCTACCATCCAAACGTCCGCCATCATCGCCCTGCAAAGCGACCAGCGGTGGCTTGCCATTCAACAAGGGATGAGCTGCCTGTACCACCGGCATTACCATCATCCCAACCAGCAGCAAACCAGCTACCATCCAACCCTGAATCGAACCCCGAACACCCTGCCAACACGTCATCTTGTCTACCCAATCACCCGTTACTGGACACAACCCACAGTATAGGGCGGGCACACCGGATCAGCCAACCACATCCGCCAAGCACCTGATCAGACGGTAGGCATTGCACAGCCAAAAGTGCAGGAATACGCAACTTTTATACATTTATTTGCCATCCCATACCGCCTACACTGCATGCTACCCATCATCAAAGGCAAGGAACCGGACGTATGCAAACAGCCATCCCTTACATGCAAATCCGGGGCGGTAGCTCCAAAGGCATTTATTTTCGGGCAGAAGACTTGCCTGCTGACCCAGCCGCCCGCGACCAAGTGATTTTGTCAGTGATCGGACGCGATGCTCGCCAGATTGATGGCTTGGGTGGGGCGCATCCCCTGACCAGCAAGGTCGCCGTGGTCAGCCCCTCCCAGCGGGACGATGCGGATGTTGATTACCTGTTTGTGCAAGTGGTGGTCGGTGAAAACCGGGTGGATACCACCCCCAATTGCGGCAATATCCTTGCCGGGGTTGGCCCATTCGCCATTGAAACCGGCATGGTAGCCATCCAAGGCGACACCACGACGGTACGAGTCCATATGGTCAACAGCAGCAACTTGTGTGAATTGACCATCCAGACCCCGCAAGGGCGTGTCCAGTACCACGGGGATGCGAAAATTGATGGTGTACCCGGAACCTCTGCCCCGGTGATCTGCAACTATCTGGATGTTGCCGGTTCTGCCTGTGGCTCCTTGCTGCCAACCGGCAAGCACCTTGACATCATTGATGGCATCCCCGTCACCTGCATTGACAATGGCATGCCGGTTGTGGTGATACGTGCCAGCGATCTTGGCAAAACCGGCTATGAAAGCTGTGCGGAACTGAGCCAGGATGCTGGATTCCGGGCGCGGCTCGAAGCCCTGCGCCTGCAAGCCGGGCCATTGATGAACCTAGGGGATGTCAGCAAAAAAGTCGTGCCAAAAATGACCCTGATTGCCGCCCCCCAGTCGGGTGGGCATGTCAGTACCCGCACCTTCATCCCGCATACCTGCCATGATGCGATTGGCGTGCTGGGAGCCGTATCAGTCGCCAGTGCCTGTATCCTGCCCGGCTCGGTTGCCGCAGGGGTAGCCGTCATTCCTGGCGGCAACCCGAAAAACATGTCAGTTGAACACCCTTCCGGTGAATTTTCGGTGGAGTTGTGGCTGGATACGGAAGGCAAGGTCAGTAAAGCGGGCTTACTACGGACAGCCAGACTACTGGCTAAAGGCGAGGCTTATGTTTAGGTCTGGCAGGGCGGAACTGAAGCCCGCCCTGCCCTGTTTATCCCTTACTCAGTCACAGCGTCCGGTGCAGAGGTAACGTCAGCGGCAATATCCGTCAACCCGCCATCCACTTCCGCCTCAGGATCAATCTCGGCATCCTCATCGCCGGTGGTCAAAATGGGTGCAACCTGCACCAGTTTTTCACCTTCATTCAGGCGGATCAGGGTGACACCCTGGGTATTGCGCCCAACGATGGAAACCTGTGCAACCGGGGTACGTACCAGCGTGCCACCATCCGTGATCAGCATGATCTGGTTGCCTTCCGCGACCTGTACCGCGCCCACCGCCCGACCATTGCGCTCAGAAGTCTGGATGGCAATCACCCCCATACCACCACGCCCTTGCGGGGAGAACTCATCGACGCGGGTACGTTTGCCGTAACCATTTTCAGTCGCGGTAAGGATTTCACCCTCGCCCAGAATGATCAGCGCATTCACCTGCTGGTCATCTTCCAGCTTGATCCCGCGCACCCCGGCAGCACCACGCCCCATTGCCCGGACATCGCTTTCATGGAAGCGGATGGCCTTACCCGCAGTGGTGAACAGCATGACTTCGTTATCGCCATTGGTCAGGGCGACATCGACCAGGAAATCATCACGCAAATCAACGGCAATAATCCCGGCTGTGCGTGGACGTGAGAAATCCAGCAAGGGCGTTTTCTTCACGGTTCCATTGGATGTCACCATGAACACGAACTTGCCCTCTTCATACTCACGGATCGGCAGGATGGCATTGATACGCTCACCCTCTTCCAGCGGCAACAGATTGACCATTGGACGACCGCGCGAGTTGCGGCTTGCCATCGGCAGTTGGTAGACCTTTAACCAATACATCCGACCCCGGCTGGAGAAGCACAGGATGGTGTCATGGGTGCTGGCAACAAACAGCTTTTCGATGAAATCCTCTTCCTTCATGGTGGTGGCAGCCTTGCCACGCCCACCCCGCCGCTGCGCCCGATAGGTATCCAGCGGCTGTGCCTTGGCATAACCTTCATGCGAGAGGGTGACAACCACATCCTCATCAGCAATCAGGTCTTCCATGCTCAGGTCTTCACCGATGGTATTGATCTCGGTGCGGCGTGGGTCATTGTAACTTTCGCGTAGCTCCAACAATTCATCACGGATGACCTGCATCAGGCGGTCAGGATTACCAAGAATGTCGAGCAGGTCTTCAATCCGCTCCAGCAACTCACGGTATTCAGCAATGATCTTGTCTTTTTCCAGGCCGGTCAGACGGTGCAGGCGCAAATCCAGGATAGCTTGAGCCTGCACCTCAGACAGCCAATACTGCCCATCACGCAAGCCCAAAGCCGCTGCCAAACCTTCTGGGCGGGACATATCCGCCCCTGCCCGCAGCAACATTTCGCTGACAATCCCAGGGTTCCAGCCCTGTGCCACCAAACCCTCTTTGGCTTCGGTCGGGCTGGCAGCCTGTTTGATCAGGGTAATGATCTCATCAATATTCGATAACGCAACCGCCAGACCTTCCAGAATATGCGCCCGCTCACGCGCCTTGCGCAGGTTGAAAATGGTACGACGTGTCACCACCTCACGGCGGTGGCGCAGGAAGGATTCCAGGATTTGCTTGAGGTTGAGCAGCTTGGGTTGTGAATCAACCAGCGCCACCATATTAATGCCGAACACGGTCTGCATCTGCGTCTGCTTGTAGAGGTTATTGAGGATCACCTCCGCCGACTCGCCGCGCTTGACCTCGATCACCATACGCATGCCGTCTTTGTCAGACTCATCACGCAGCTCGGAAATGCCTTCCAGCTTTTTATCTTTAACCAGCTCAGCGATTTTTTCCAGCAGGCGTGCCTTGTTGACCTGATAGGGCAACTCATGGACGACAATGGTTTCACGCCCGGTCTTTTCGTGGGTTTCGATCCCGGTCAGGGCACGGACATAAATGCGCCCGCGTCCGGTATGGTAAGCCTCACGGATACCGCGTGCGCCATTGATGATGCCTGCGGTCGGGAAATCCGGCCCTGGCAGGTATTCCATCAGGTCATCAATTTCCAAGGCCGGGTTCACAATCAACGCCAGACAAGCATTGATGACCTCGCCCATATTGTGTGGCGGGATATTGGTTGCCATCCCGACCGCAATCCCTGCCGAGCCATTCACCAACAGGTTGGGGACACGAGTCGGGAATACGGCTGGCTCACTTTCAGAACCATCGTAGTTCGGGACGAAATTGACCGTCTCCTTGTCGATGTCCGCCAATAGCTCATGAGCGATTTTCGACATGCGCACTTCGGTGTAACGCATGGCAGCAGGTGCGTCACCATCGACGGAGCCGAAGTTGCCCTGCCCATCCACCAGCATGTAACGCAGCGAAAACGGTTGCGCCATCCGTACCACCGTGTCATACACGGCTGTATCCCCATGCGGGTGGTATTTACCGATCACGTCACCGACCACACGAGCCGATTTCTTGTAGGGTTTGTTCCAGTCGTTGCCCAACTCGCTCATGGCATACAGCACACGGCGATGCACGGGCTTGAGGCCATCACGCACGTCCGGCAGCGCACGCCCTACAATGACGCTCATGGCATAGTCCAGATAGGACTGGCGCATTTCGTCTTCGAGATTGACCGGAATGACTTCCTTGGCAAATTCAGCCATATTTATTGTTCGACCGCTTAAAACAGAAGCTGGCGATTATATCAGATAACGCACCAAAAGGGGCAAGCGATGCCACTGCATCTGCACGCCAACCGACTTAATAAGCCCCATTTCCGGCAGACGGCCTTTCCCCTTCCGAACGGTGGTTGGTGAGGATCGACAAGGGAGCACTGGTCAAGGCCACCACGGGGAAGACAGAGCCATCCTAGCCAAACGGGTGGGGGTCTATACCGCTTATTCAGCCTGCCCCAAACAAGCCGGATAGGCACAATCCGCTTGCGCCTTGCCACATAAACATTGCCCCCCTGCCAAAGTTTGCAGGATCAAATCCGGCATGACCTGGGAAGCCCCCAGATAAGCAGCAAACCGGATCACCACCGCCGGGTACTGCGCCTGCTTGGCTCGAACCAATGCAGGAACATCTTCCACCACATGCCGCCCGGCAGACAGAAAATACGGCATGACCACCACTTCATCCGCACCTTGCTGGATGCAAGCCTCAATGCCATCAGGGATCGATGGCTCTGCCAACTCCAAAAAGGCACAACTGACAAAACCAAACTGTGCCCCGGCCTTGGCACGCACTTTCTCTGCCAAAGCGCGAATTTCATCATTCGATTGCATGCGACGGCTACCGTGGGCAACCAGCAATAGGGTTTTCATGGCAAACACTTCCAATCAGCAAAAAGACCATTAGCCAACAAAAAAACCGCGCCGTCAAATGCATAAGTAACCGGAATTTTGTTTAAGCAGGCTGGCTTCTGTCTCTTGCAACAGAGCCAAAGAACTCTTCCCAATGGATCAAAGTTTACAACCCCCGTTGCCGCACAGCCTCATACAAACAAACCCCGGTGGCAACCGACACATTCAGGCTGGAAACCTGCCCAAACATCGGGATTGACACCAGAAAGTCGCAGCGTTCTTCCGTGAGGCGGCGGATACCTGTGCCTTCTGCACCCATCACCAAGGCCATCGGCCCTTTCAGATCGGCCTGATACAGGGTTTGCGGGGCTTTATCACTGGTTCCGGTCAGCCAGATACCGCGCTCTTTCAGGGTATCCATTGTGCGTGCCAAGTTGGTGACAGGGATAAACGGCATGGATTCTGCTGCACCCGAGGCAACCTTGCGCACGGTTGGGTTGACCCCGACCGCATTATCCTTGGGGGCAATCACCGCCTGTATGCCTGCCCCATCCGCAGTACGCAGGCATGCACCCAGATTGTGCGGGTCAGTTACCCCGTCCAGGATCAGCAGGAAAGGCGTTGTGCCTGCTGCATCCAGGGTATCCAGCAGGTCGTACAGGTCGTTTTCGCTATAATCCTGCGCCCGGTAATATTCGGCGACCACCCCTTGGTGACGGCTGGTGCTGGCGAGTTTGTTGAGCTGGTCAGGGTCAGCAGTAGCCGTTTTCAGGCCGCTTTCCTCAATCAATGCCAACAGGGGGCGCATGCGGTCATTGCGGGCGCGTTTGTCGATCCAGAGTGTGCCGATATTTTCCGGGTCATTGCGTAGGGCACTTTCTACCGCATGGATGCCATAAATGATTGTTTTTGCCATCAGGAGCGTCTCTTCTTGCGGGCGGTAGCGGGGGCTTTGCCGGTTTTGCGTTTGCTGGCGGGTTTGTCGGCGCTGTCCGCCAGGATGAAGTCGATTTTGCGCTCATCCAGGTCAACCCGCGCCACTTTAACGCGGATGCTATCCGCCAGCCGGAAGGTACGCCCGGAGCTTTCCCCGGTCAGGCGGTGGCGTACCGGGTCGAAGCGGTAATAGTCATTGGTGAGGGCGGTGACATGCACCAAACCTTCCACATAAATATCCGACAGCTCAACAAACAGGCCAAAGTTGGTGACGGAGGTGATGATGCCATCAAACACCTCGCCTACATGTTCCTGCATATATTCGCACTTCAGCCAAGCGGCGACATCGCGGCTGGCATCATCCGCCCGTCGCTCTGCCATCGAGCAGTGCTCGCCTAGGGATTGCATGTCTGAGTGGCTATACGGGAAGGTGCTTGCCGTGCCACCTTCTGTCAGGTGGCGGATGGCGCGGTGTACCAGCAAGTCCGGGTAGCGGCGGATCGGAGAGGTGAAGTGGGCATAATCGTCATGGGAAAGGCCAAAATGCCCGGTTTCCGCATCGGGGCTGTACTGCGCTTGTGAGAGGGAACGCAGCAGCACGGTCTGGATCAGGTGGAAATCAGGCCGCCCGTAGACTTGCTCCAGTACCCGAGCATAATCCGCCGGTTCTGGCTCCATACCACCACCGAGGGAGAGGCCAATCCCGGCAAGGAAGGTGCGCAGGTCTTCCAGCTTTTCCGTGGACGGGGGCGCATGCACCCGGTGCAGGGTTGGCATCTCGTGTTCTTTAAGGAAGCGTGCCGCGCAGACATTGGCGAGGATCATGCACTCTTCAATGATCTTGTGGGCATCGTTGCGGATGGTGGGCACAATGTCGGCAATCTTGCGGTCTTCGCCAAATACAATGCGCGTTTCTGTGGTTTCAAAGTCAATAGCTCCCCGTTCTATCCGCGCATAGTGCAGGGTATGGTAGAGCGCATACAGGTTGTCAAGATGGGGCACAACATGGGCATATTTTTGGCGCAAGGTAGCGTCCTGGTCAACCACCATTGCCGCCACCTGATCATAAGTCAGGCGGGCATGTGAATTCATGACCCCTTGCATGAACTGGTAGGACAGGATATTGCCATCATCATCCAGACGGATGTCACACAACATGCACAGGCGGTCAACGTGCGGGTTGATGGAACACAGGCCATTGGAGAGGATTTCTGGCAGCATCGGGATGACTTGCCCCGGAAAATAGACCGATGTGCCGCGCAAGGTGGCTTCCTTGTCGAGTGCTGTCCCCGGTTTCACATAATGGGAAACATCGGCAATCGCCACCAGCAAGCGCCATTGGTTGTTTTCACGGGTACAGAAAACCGCATCGTCAAAATCCTTGGCATCTGCACCGTCAATTGTCACCAGCGGCACTTTGCGCAGGTCGCCACGCCCTTCCTTGGCCTGCTCCGGCACTTCATGCCCGAGGCGATCCGCTTCCTCGCGCACGGCATCAGGCCATTCAAACGGCAATTCATGGCTACGGATGGCAATATCAATTTCCATACCCGGAGCCATGTGGTCGCCCAACACCTCAAGGATTTTCCCAATCGGGCGGGAGCGGCGGGTAGGTTGCTCAATGATGGCTGCCACCACGATTTGCCCCGCAGTGGCCTGATTGAGCTGGTCAGGCGGGATCAGGATTTCCTGGGTCAGTCGTTTATTGTCCGGGATGACCGAGGCAATGCCACTTTCTATCACCAGCCGCCCGACAACTTGCTCTGTACCACGCTCCAGGACTTCGACCACGCTACCTTCGCGGCGGCCTTTCTGGTCTATCCCGCGCACACTGGCAAGGATGCGGTCGCCATGCATGATGCTTTCCATCTGCTTGGCATGCAAAAACAGGTCGGCGGAACCATCATCCGGGATCAGGAAGCCGAAACCATCAGGATGCCCCATCACCCGACCGGAGATCAGGTCAGCCCGCGCGACGGGCACATATTGCCTGCGGCGGTTAAACAACAGTTGCCCATCGCGTTCCATCGCCCGCAAGCGCTTGCGCAGCGCATCGGTATCCATTTCCTCATGCAGGCCGAGCGTCTCCGCCAAGTCCGGAAAATCCAGTGGGTGTGGGCTATCTGCCAACACCTGCAAAATGACCTCACGGCTGGGGATGGGGTTTTCGTATTTCTCGGCTTCACGCAGGAGATAAGGGTCTTTAAGTTTCAACGGCTATCCTTGTGGTCTAACAATGTTGCAAAGGATAACAAAAACTTCAAATTTTTGTTTGACAAAAAAATGGGAGGCCTGTATTCTGCGCACCACTTGAGACGTAACACAATCTCATTGCCGAGATGGCGGAATTGGTAGACGCGCTAGTTTCAGGTATTAGTGGGGCAACCCGTGGAAGTTCGAGTCTTCTTCTCGGCACCAAATTAAAAAGCCAGACCTAAACAGTCTGGCTTTTTGCATTCTGGCATAAGCCAATGTTTTAATCCCTTTTGGCGCGTCTTTATCACGCTTTGAAAAGAAGGCACAAAACTTTCTTGGCTTCCCCGCCTTTGTCGCGGTACTGATATCGACTCGTTAGAGTGTCAACAGAACCTAAAAGCACTGGCTACTTTTATAGTCAATATAGATACTTAAAAAAACCTTGCATGTATTCATTTTGATTCACCATAATTGCTGAATGAACGAAAACGATATTCAAGCACAGCCTTACTCAGTGCGATTACCTGCAAGCATGCGTAGACAACTTGACGAACATGCAAAGCAGCATGGGAGATCACTTCATGCTGAAATATTGTTACGACCAAGTGCATCTCTCGGAAAGTCCAAGCTTTTTGCTTCCTATAAAATCAATAACTTATCTGGAAAAACCGAGTACGTGACCCGTGAAGAGGTTGAGCGGATGATCCGGGAGGCGTTGGGGCGGCATGATTAGGTATACGGTTTTGCAACGGAGGATTGTCTGTGAACATTTGTGAAAAAGCATTTGGTGGAGTTCCTGTGCGGTTTGTGTACTTGGTTGACCGTGAGGCACTGTTTGTCTCAAAAGATGACCTTAACGCCGCCGTCCGGTCGTGTTGGGCTTCGACGGTTGTAGCATTTGATGCCATGCCAGTTGTCCTGGATGGTTTGGATTACTTTGCTGACGGCTCAGAAAAAGCAGGTGCGGTGCTGGATGTTGATACCATCGGCGGGGTTGTGAATGTGTTTTCTGCCGGGAATTTGTTGAGTGCCATTGCCGACATGGATGACGTTGGTCATCAAGACTGGCGCAACTTCGCCTTGAGGGCTGATAGGCTGTTTAAGTGGTATGCCTACACCTTGGTCGAAGTGCGGCGTTTTTATGGTCTTGGCTTTTTTGGTGTCATTGGAATGGCTGAGGATCATCTGGATAAGCACAACCCAGCCTTGTCCGTGACCGTCAGCGAACACGACGGTTTATGGATTGCTGAGTGCGATGACATTGGCTTGGTGACTGAAGCCGATAGCTTCGATGAATTGCGTGATCGGGTTTGGGAGATTGCCTCCAAACTGGTTGAGCTGAATGGCCTGGATACGCCAGCGGATGATTTGCGGCTGCACTTTGCTTTTGTTGACAGTGCCGCCCAGCACCGGATGGTGGAATAAGGCATGGCTGAAACTTTTTATCGGCAGTTGTGTACCTTGCTGCTGGCGCATGGCTGTGAGTTTGTACGCCAAGCAAGGGTAGCCATGAAATTTGGTCTAGCCCGATCAGTGGCAAGCGGTTCAGCATCCCGGTAATGGTCAGGAGTATATTCACTGCTAAGGTCATTCTTAAACAAGCGGGGATTGAACGCAAGATTTGATCCGGGAGTCGTTGGGGAAGACTTTAAGGAGTAGATTGGGAGCGGTTAATGATTTGTTGCAAGCCGTCAAGAAGCTGACGCATGAAGGGCAGTTGCGGGACTTCTAATGCACAAGACACCGCCCGGTTTTGGAGTGTTTTCGATGAGCTGCCTGAGCCTATCCAAATGCTTGCCAGGAAGAACTTTGAGCTATTGAAACAGACCCTGCCCACCCTTCCCCTTCCCTGCATTTCAAGCAGGTGGGCGAGTTTGTGGTCAGCGCGGGTAGGTATCCACTACCGCGCCTTGGCGGTAGCGCCCGCATGGGTTTACTTGGGTGTGGATCGAGCATCATGCCGTTTATGACCGGCTTATCCGGTAGTGTATCCGGCATCTCAAAATTTTTCACCCTTTAAAATCAACTACTTAGATACGACTCTTCAGCATCTGCCATGTGCAGGACTTCCTCAATCGCCAAGGTTTCCCTCATGAATCAGGTGGACTTTTGGACTAAGTTTTGGACTAAGAAGAGAAGTACTCCGAAAAGAGGAGAACCCACATGGAATGGTCAGAAGTCATTGACAACCCACTGTTAAAAAACTTGCCGTTTAAGATTGAACTGGACAAGTTCGACAAGCTGCTGATGAGTCCAGCATCCAATAAGCATGGACTCATGCAGAGCAAACTATCGCGCTTAGTGGGCAACAAATATCCCTCAAGGCAAATAAACCCCTGAAGGGGTGAAAGTCGCCGATGTCGCATGGGTTTCTGATGCTTTCATTGAGGAGTGGGATATGGTCACACCCTTTCCACGCGCACCCGAACTG
This sequence comes from uncultured Thiothrix sp., assembly GCA_964293005.1. Classification (GTDB taxonomy): domain Bacteria; phylum Pseudomonadota; class Gammaproteobacteria; order Thiotrichales; family Thiotrichaceae; genus Thiolinea. The sequence goes on along the minus strand of CAXYXW010000039.1, from coordinate 18,002 downwards.
TGCGTTGAAATCGTTTCACCCTCAAACTCCCGCGAAGAAATGCGCATCAAAACCGCCCTGTACCTTGGGGCAGGCGCTCAAGAGGTCTGGATCGTGTATCTCGACTCGCACATGGAAATGCTCACCCCAGATGACCAGATGGAACAAACGGCATTCTCCGACGGGGTTCGGGAGCTGCTTTTCAAGGCAAAGTAAAAGGCAAGGCCAAATAGGGGCGCTTGAAATATCTAGCCTGCTCCGGTTTATCTTAACGCCTTGGCTTGCCCCTCTCCTCCCCACGTTTCTGACGCTCATTATTTCATTTTATCCGCAAAAATGCCCAACATGACCCTAAAGGTAGGTATATGGACACTGGTCAGGCAAGGCATCAACCCAACCCACCACCGGAAAGAAGAGGCCATCCGTTTGGAGCGTGAGCGCGAGGCCGCAAAGCGTGCCGACCGGCTGTCGTTTGAGAGCGCTTCCCGCGAAAATACAGTGAGAGACCTACTCCATCAAATCCACCTCAAACCCACGCGCCCGCAGTACCTCAGTACGGTGCTGGAGGAAGCGTTGGAATGCGGGTTGTTTCTGGTAAGCCCCGGACACAACATAATCAATTGCACCGTGGATATGGAATGACTTCAGGTAGGCTTCCGTGCGGAACACCTCCTTACCATCCGCTGCAAAAAACACCAAACTCGGCGAGTATTTGATGTCCAGTTCCTTTGCCCACTCGCTTGCTTTCAATTCCCGACCATCCGGGGTCTGCACAACCGTATCAGACTGCATGTCGAGCTGGGCAACATCCAGATTACTCAGGGCAAAACCGACTTCCTTGCGGGTGAACACGCTTTTGTATAGCTCATCACACTCGGCACACAGAGCCTGCCCGAACACAACCAGCAAGGCACGCCCATTTTCTTTCAAGGCATCAGCCAGACGTAAAGGCTGCGGCAAACTACCCGCAAACGCAGGCAAGGTAGCGGGTGTGACTGGACTGTCAGCAACTGCCTTGGCAGATTGCTGGGCGAAAAACTCACGGAAACTGCCCTCCCCCTCATGCTTACCTGCCACATAATCCAGGGCTGCACTAAACTTGGCGGGCGCATAATAGCCATTCACCCGCAGGATAACCTTGCCGGACTCATCCAAAAATAACAGGGTTGGGGTGTATTGCACTTGCAAACCGGCGGCAAAAGCCTTTTCCGTCGTTTCCTGCCCCTCAAGGCTGGTCACTGAGCGGTCGCCCCACATATTGATGGCAATAATGTCAAAATGCTGCTGGGCTTTTTCAGCAATGGCGGCATCGCCAAAGTTGTCTTTGAGCAGTTTGGCGCAGTAAGGGCAACCGTCCTGATAGAAATAGAGTACCAGACGCTTGTTGCTGGCCTTGGCCTCATGGATGTCATCACGGATGTCGAGAAATGACTCCTTGAACCAGCGGGGTTTCTCATGCTGTCCGGGATTCACCATGCCCGGTTCCAAAGCAGCAGGCTCTGCGGCCTGCCCCACGGATACACTGCCCATGATCAGGGCAAATAAAAATAACAAGATCTGTTTGGTCATGCTGCTCTCCCCAACATCAAACCGCAATCAATCAGTTGATGATGCCAGCCACCGGCCAACCCTGCAAATTCACGCTTTCTGGATGGAGAAACCCGCCGCCAAGATCACTTTCAGCACCTCGCCTGCGGTTTGGCGGTCGTACTCCTTTTCCACTTCCGACAATTGCTCATAGGGAACCAGACCTGGATGATACCTGTTGGCATCATCCCGACACGCACCATAAGACCAACCATCCCTGATACGCTGTTGCGCCCACACTTCGTGGGTATTACGCGCCAGATACTCCAGCAAATCCCCCAGTTGCTGCGGCAAGACAACGGCTGAAGTATCAATCGGTTGGGGCTGGTAGATCATTAACGGCTCCTGGTAAAACGGCGCAACATAAACAAGGATAATAGGCCAAGCAATGCCCCCAGGTCAAAACTGCCACCGCCACCACCCCGACTGATAACAATCGGCTGGAGTGTGCCTGTACCCGTCCCTGATCCACTGCCATTACCTCCTGACCCAGTGCCGTTGCCTGTACCCGTCCCTGATCCACTGCCATTGCCTGTTCCTGATCCAGTACCGTTGCCTGTACCTGACCCAGTGCCATTACCTGTCCCAGTTCCAGAACCATTGCCTGTACCGTTACCTGTGCCCGTCCCCGATCCATTGCCATTACCTGTACCCGTGCCCGTCCCTGACCCAGTGCCGCCGCCATCAACCAAATCCGATCCAGAAATGTCAGCCACATCACTTAATGGGTTGCGGTCATGCCAATCGCGGGGAACCAGGCTGATTGAAGACCAGTGGGCATCCATACGCGGTGAGTCTTCAGCGCGGGGCATGTGGTAAAAAGTGGTGCTGGGCCAAACCACCAAATCCTGCCCGGTCAGGGCTTCACCATCGGTAAATGCACTGAGGTTCTCAGCACATCCACTCATGGTCGGATTATGGGACGCATATAATTCACACGCCTTGTGGCGGGTAAAGTAAATGTCATTGTAGGTAAACGGCTCAGAATCTGGCCCCACATCCTGGTGGTCTGATTGGGGCAAGCGGATTTCATACGAAACCGGCAAGCCTTTGGCATTGGTTTTCCCGCCATCCACCACCCGCCAGCGGCGCAACTCGGCTGGGCTGACATTGCGGGCACTTTCTACAGCAAGGCGCTGTTTATGGATGGCTACCTGATTATCACCCTGGGTGAAATTCAGCTCTTCCACATAGTCATCCGTACCTGTACCCACCAGATCAAAATCGAGCCGCCAAAAGAAATTATGGATATGGGCAATGCCGACCTTGTTTTCTGCCACCAGCCAACCACGGTCATCCAGACTGCCATTACCATAACGCTGTAATGCCCCGGTTGCCCCGACACTTGGCTCAATCGCGCCGTCATCAAAGAAGCGCCACAGGGGAATGTAGTTATATGAACCTATCTTGGAGACACTGAACAAGGTAAAGGCATTACCCTGCAAACTGTCGTCACTGTACTGAAAACCATTGCTGGCCTGTTCCTGTTGCTTGCACAGCACATTCTTGCCGTCATAAGCCAACAGCTCACCGCCTTCACAATCAGTGCTACCCAGATTGTCCATATACGCACCGCCCAAGCCATAATCAGAAATATCATGGTAACGGGCTCCATTGTCATCATACGGCACATGGATTTGCGCCAGGCCAGCACTGTTCAACACCATACGGCGCTCGCCACTCCGGGGGGTATAATGGATCTTGTGCAGGACAATGCCCTCACGGGCGCGGTGCTCCCAACACAAATCCCAACGTGCGCCATTGGGCAAGGTAACATCCACAGAATACGCATCCGCGCAAAACTCTGCGGCTTGGGCTGAAGGGCAATACCCATAAACAGCCAGACATAGCCCAGTCAGGGCAAGGATAGGGGATAGTTTTTGTGTATTCATAGTAATGATAAGTTTATTAGACCGACGTTATTAGAACTATTTACGGGCTTATCAACGGTCGGGTTGGGATGATGAACATCCAACCCCTAAACTTCATTATAGGTGCTAAGCAAACAAGACCCAGGTGGTTGCTATATATTTGGTCTTATTGATTAAAACTGAAGCACGATGCTCATGAGTCCAGAAGGGCGGGAACAGGACGAGCTTGCCTTTTTCCGGCTGCACACGTACCCCTTGATGGAGAAAATCCGTTGTCCCGCCCGCCTCTACCGGGACATCATTCAAGTACCACAAAGCCACCAGTTGCCGGTCAGCAAAGTCATGGCTGCCACCGTCCACATGCCAGTGGTAATACTCACCGGGCTGGTAGCGTTGCAGGTTATAGCCCATGTCCTTAAATGGCCCCTGGAAAAACGGGTAGGTTTCACGGAACTCACGCAGTGCCAAAGCCAGGGAGCGGTGCAAATTGCGGTCTGTATCCTGCCAATGCGGTTTGTCACTGCCACTGATGAACAGGTCGGTCGTTTTCTTGATGCTGGTATCACTGCCCCGATTCTGCCCAATGCGCCCGGCATAGTGGTCAGCCTGGTTCTGCTCAAACCGCGCCACCATGTCATCACACAAAAAGGCAGGCAAAGCACCTGTTTGTTCGAAAATAAAGGAATGGGGTTTCAGTTCGCGCAACTGCCGCAAGGGTGGGCGTAGCAATCCCGTATTCATGGTTTATCCACACGTTATAGAGAAATAGGCTATCATCATACTAGATTTTAGATAGTCCCTAAACTTGGCAAGCTGTACCAGAGGCACTACACTCGCGCCCCATGAAACCATTCATCTTTGAAGTCAAGCACATTGGCAAAGGCAGCCTGTGCATCATGCCTGCCCCCCGCCCGAACACGCTGGCGGAGGATATGACCCATTACATGCAAATGGGTATCCACAAAGTCGTTTCCCTGCTGGAAAAGCAAGAAGCGACTGCACGGGGGCTGGCCTTCGAAGCACATTTGTGCACCGAGTTGGGCATGGAGTTCGAGCAGTTCCCGATCCCTGACCAACGCATACCCAAAAATACCAAGGCGTTTAATGCCCTGGTCGAGCACTTGTACACGGAGTTGCAGGCAGGCAAAAATATCAGTGTCCACTGCTATGCCGGGATAGGCCGCACCGGTGTACTGGCAGGTAGCCTGCTGATCCGCGACGGGATGGAGCCAGGCGCTGCCATTGACCTGATGTCGAGGGTGCGTGGGCGCAACATGCCGCAAACCCAGGAACAATACGAATACCTGACCGGGCATGATGCCCCCATGCTCCCCGCCTTCGCAGGTGCAATGGAAGAGCACAGCAGCCGTAGCCTGTCTGCCGGGCGCAATGGCTGGTTCCGCCGCTTATTTGCCATTAGCTGATTTCCAGCCACGCACCAGCCCCCAGGCGGCGATTGCCCCTGCCATCCCGCCAAACAGATGCCCATCCCATGACACCCCTTTTTGCCACGGCATAATGCCGCCCAGCAAACTGGAACCATAGGTAATAATCACGAAAGCGGTGATCAAAAGCGGTATAGTGCGCCGCTCCAGCAGGCCAGACACGATCAGGAACACCGCCAAACCGAACACCAGCCCACTTGCCCCGATATGCAGCGAAGAACCGCGCCCAAACAGCCACAGCAGCAAGCCGCCCAGCAGGATAATCACCAACACGATGGTGCGGCTATTGGCACGCGACCCTGCCAATAAGGTCAACAGCACCAGCAGCGGAACCGTATTGCTCATCAGGTGTGACCAATCGCCATGCAGGAAAGGCATGGTGACAATCCCGACCAAGCCCATGCCATCGCGGGGGACTAGCCCGAAATACTCCAGCGGCAAGAAACGGTCAAGCACAAACACCAGCCAGATCAGGCCAACAAACAGCAAAACAGCCGGTAACTCGTCGCGGATGCGGTGGACATGGCTTTTCATACCTGCCCCCCTTGCAAAATCCGTCGCAAGGTATCAATCCCCAAGCGGTGCATGGTTTCAATATTCCGCTCCGGGATTTCCTCGACATCACCATAACGGCTAATCGCCTGTTCGATTGAGTCCTCACGCAACAAATGCAGCATCGGGAACGGCGAGCGGTTGGTATAGTTTTCGGTATCATCCGGTTCCGTCCCGGAAAACTGGTAGGCCGGATGGAAACTGGCTACCTGGAAGATACCCTCCAGCCCTTGAGCTGCCAACAGGTCATCGACCGTATCGAGGAAATCATTGTAAGCATAGAAATCACCCAATACCGCCGGGTGAATCAGCAAGGTCGTTTCCAGCTCTGTGGCTGGGGTCGCCTGTAAATGACGCAACTCACGGTCAAGGTCAGCCAGCAACAGCCCCGGACGGGTCGCCGCACTGACGGCAAAACGCACCAGCCCAGCCTGATACGGCTTATGGGCAAAGGGACATAAGTTATGCTTCAGCACCAATTGCTCCAACCAGTGGCGCGTTTGGGCAATCACCTGCTCTTCGTCGGGGTAGGTAGACATTAATGCTCCTCAAATACTTGTTTTACTAATTGCTCAGCCAACGCCTGCGTACCATGGGCACGGGAACGTCGCCGCCATAATCCATAACTGCCTGCCAATACTGCCATCCCAGCCAGGATAAACCAAAAAACCGGGGTATTATCCTGCATCTGGGGTTCGGGTGCGGTGGCTTTAGGGGGATGGAGAGGTACAACCGGCTGCCCGCCTGTGGGAGCAGAGGCCGACCCGCTGGAATCCGTGGCAGGCGGCTCACCCGCCATATCCGGCAATACCGGCGGCTCAGGTGACTGCTGCACCACCAACCCACTGGGCTGCTCCCCCAAGGGAAGCGGCGGGAAATCGTCCTGCTGGGATAAGTGCGGGCGGGGCAACAACACCACAACCGCCAACAAAACGCCCAGTACACTCCCCCCTGCCCAAGCCGCGTAGCGCCAGGAGGAAGCCGGGGGCGGCAAGAAATTGGTCAGGGCATGGAATTGCCCCAAAGCCGGAGGCAAAGGGGTACGATCCAGCAAAACCGGCACAAGGCGCTTCCCCATTTCCAGGGCTATTGCCCACTCACGCCCGACCCACTCGGACATTTGGGCATTCTGGCTCCAGAACACCAAGACGCGCTCGGCCTCAGCAAGCTTATCCTTAATGACATCCTCCCAGCGGTCGCCAAAGCGGATGTCATCCACATCACGGAACACTTCTGCCCCGCCTGCCTCCAGTAAGGCCACTGCTTGCTGAACCCGTGTGCTGTCCTTGCGTGAATAGGAAACAAACACGGTACGTTGCACCATCGGTATTACCCCTCATCCATCAGGTTGGCATCACTGCCCCCCAAGCATAGCTGAGGCTGCCACTGACAAACAACGGTTACAAACAATTAACCCTTATGGTTCAATGCTTAATGCTTACCAATGCTGCCATTGCCCAGGCGTTTGGTGACAATCACCACGCTATCATCCATATCGCTCTTATGGCGCTCGAACCCCAGGCGCTGCATCAGGCGTAACATTCCGGCATTTTCTGACAAGACCTCGCCAATAATCGCATTCAAGCCTTTGCTGCGGGCAGCATCAATCAGGGTTTCCATCAGCAAGCCACCCAAGCCCCGGCTCTGCCAGGCATCCGCAATCACCAACGCGAATTCGCAGCTTTGCCGGTCAGGATTAATCGCATAACGGCAGACCCCCACTTCCTTATCCACCCCATCTTCCCGCGCCAGCGCGAGAAAAGCGACCTCACGGTCATAGTCGATTTGGGTAAAACGCACCAGCATATCCGGGGTCAACTCCCGCAAGGACTGCATGAAGCGCATATAACGCGACTCGCGGGACAGGTTGCGCACAAACTCCTGCTCCATCTCCGCATCTTCCGGGCGGATAGGGCGGATCAGGATATTTGTCCCATCCGCCAACTGCTGGAGCTTAACCAGATCATTCGGATAAGGGTGGATCGCCATGTGGTCATAACGCTGCGCCCCACCACGTGGATAAGCCACCGTAAAACGCGCATCCACAGCTATTGCCCCATCCGGGCTTGCCATCAGCGGGTTGATGTCCATTTCCACGATTTCTGGCAGCTCACACACCAACTCCGAAACACGCTGCAACATCTGGTGCAAGGCCGAAAAATCAACTTCCGGCATATTGCGGAACGGCCCCAGCATTTTGGCGGCACGGGTACGGCAAATGGTCTTCTTGATCATGTACTGGTTCAAGGGTGGCAAAGCCACCGCCCGGTCACGGTGAACCTCAACCGCAGTGCCGCCCGTACCAAAACTGATCACCGGGCCAAACACCGGGTCACGCACCACACCGATCATCAACTCACGGGCTGCCAGTCCCCGGTACATCGGCTCCACGGTCACACCATCAATCCGAGCTTCGGGCATAACCTTGGTGCTGGCTTCCACCAACTCCTGGTACACACTACGCACTGTGCGGGCGCTATTGATATTCAGGCGTACCCCGTTCACATCCGACTTATGGATAATGTCAGGCGAACTGACCTTCATCACTACCGGGAAACCGACCGACTCAGCCGCCACCAACGCCTCAGCCGGACTACGGGTGAGGATGGTCGGCAAGGACGGGATACGGAACGCCGACAGGATGGCGCGGGATTCGGTGGTCGAAAGCACCCTCCGCCCCTCTGCCAGCACACTTTCCACAATCAGCCGTGCCCCTTCAATATCCGGCTCGGAAATTTGCACCTCCACCGAAGCAGGCACTTGCATGAGCATTTTCTGGTTGCTGCGGTAATTGGTCAGGTAAGCAAATGCCTCCACCGCCGACTCAGGGGTATTGAAATTCGGAATTTTGGCGGCGGACAAGATCTCGCGCCCACGTTCCACCTGCGCATCCCCCATCCAGCAAGCCAGCAAAGGCTTTTTATGGCGCTGGCTGACTCGCACCACCGCTTCAGCCACCCCAGCCGGATCGGTCATGGCTTGCGGGGTCAACATCACCAGCACGCCATCCATGCAATCGTCAGCCAAGCAAATATCCAGGGTAGCCTCATAACGTTCTGGCGTAGCATCACCCAGCATATCCACCGGATTGCCATGTGACCACGGTGCAGGCAGTAACTTGTTCAATGCCGTGACTGTGGCAGTACCCAAGGTGCTCATACGCAAGTTCATTTCAACGGCGCGGTCAGTTGCCATAACCCCCGGCCCGCCACCATTGGTGACGATCAGCAAGCGGTTCTGGTTGACACTCATGCCACTTGAAAGCACCTCGGCAGCCGAAAATAGCTGGTTGATCGAGTTAACGCGCACCACACCGGCCCGTTCCAGTGCGGCATCAAAGGCATCATCCCCGCCAACAATCGCCCCCGTATGGGAGCTGGCAGCCCGTGAACCTTCCTCATAGCGCCCGGCCTTGAGGACAATCACCGGCTTCATGCGTGAAGCAGCCCGCAAGCCGCTCATAAAACTGCGGGCATCGTGGATACCCTCGACATACAGCAGGATACTGTCGGTTTTCGGATCCAGCGCCAGATAGTCCAACACATCGCCAAAATCGACATCGGCTGCATCCCCGAGTGTCACCACAGTAGAAAAACCCATCTGCCGCCCGGAGGCCCAATCCAGGATAGCCGTACAAATCGCCCCGGATTGCGACACCAGTGCCACATTACCCGGCAAGGCCTGATTCTGGCTAAAGGTGGCATTCAAGCCTGAAGAGGGACGCATCACCCCCAAACAATTGGGGCCAATCAGATGCATGCCATAATGGTGGATAATGTCGAGCAAGTCTTTTTCCATGCGCTTGCCCCGGTTGCCGGTTTCACTAAATCCCGCCGACAGGACAATGACACCCTTCACCCCATGCTCACCGCATTGGTGTATAATTTCGGCTACCGTGTTGGCAGGGGTAGCAACAATTGCAAGATCAACAGGATGCGGTATCACCGGCAATCCAGGATAGCAAGTCAAACCGTGGACGGTGCTCTGTTTGGGATTAATGGGGAAAATTTTACCCAAGAAACCTGCTGCGACAATATTCAGCAACACCAGGGAGCCAATGGCATTTGGCTCTTCGGACGCACCAAAAACAGCAATGCTGTTTGATGCAAATAATTGATTTAGGTAATGGTGACCCATACTTTAAACCTCTATAATTGCTCTTCTGAGAGTAAGAGCTATCTCAACCGCTATTCAATTTTTGATTAACACATTTTTGTGCACTGCACAAACTATACACCCAATACGCCGAAAATACCATGACAGCAGCTATCATCAGTCATCAAAAATGCACCCTTCACTCCAATGGCGGGTTTGACCACCCTGAAGCCCCAGAGCGGATGGATGCCATCAATAACCGTTTGATCACATCCGGCGTGGACTGGATCACCCGCCACTTTGATGCCCATGCGGCTACCCGCGAGCAATTGCTACGGGTACATGATGCGCATTATGTCGACAAGATTTTCGAGGCAGCTCCTCATGATGCTGCCATTATAAACATTGACGGCGACACTGCGATGAACGAACACACCCTGGAAGCTGCCCTGTTCGCTGCTGGGGCAGCGGTGCAGGCTGTTGACCTCGTGATGGGGCCTTCGCACAAACACACCTTCTGCTCAACCCGCCCACCCGGACACCATGCAGGGCGGGCGCATTCGGCAGGCTTCTGCATTTTCAACAATGTTGCCGTGGGCGCGGCACATGCCATGGCAGAGTATGGCCTCAGCCGGATTGCCATTATTGACTTCGATGTGCACCACGGTGACGGCACAGAGGCTATTTTTGCCAATGACCCACGGGTCTTGTTCTGCTCATCGTTCCAACACCCTTACTACCCCTTCTCGGGGGCAGATACCAAAGCGGAAAATATCATCAACCTGCCGATGCGGGCAGGGACACGTTCTGGTGAATGGCGTGACAAGGTGAGGGAAAGCTGGTTGCCTGTCATCCGTGACTACCAACCGGAACTGATTATGATTTCTGCCGGGTTTGATTCACACATGGAGGATGACATGGGTGGCTTCAATTTGGTGGAGGCGGATTATGTCTGGATTACCCGTGAACTCTGCCAGATCGCCAAAGATTGCGGGCATGGGCGGGTCGTCTCGTGCCTGGAAGGAGGCTATGATCTGTCGTCATTAGGGCGCAGTGTGGCAGCACATGTGAAAGAACTGGCGGAGTTCCATTAAGGCCAATACCGATACAGGGGAAAGCGGTGAACAGGGCATACACCATGCCCTGCTCAGCCTAATATCTATCAATGCCCATCCTTTTTCTGTTCACGCGGCGGGTAGCTGTGGTGTGCACCAGCATTGATACGATCCATCCACGCATACAAGACACCCGATGCCACGAATGTCAGGTGGATGCCCACCAACCAGGCCAGCTCGATATTGCTTGGCTTCATCTCGACCGGGATCGTCGGGTTCGCCAACGCCATGAACGACTTCAGCAGCTCAATCCCGGAAATGGCAACGATGGAACCAATCAGTTTGATCTTCAGGTCAGTAAAACCAATATGCCCCATCCAGTCCGGGCGGTCGGCATGACCGTGCAGGTCTTCCATTTTGGAGACAAAGTTTTCATAGCCGCTGAAAATGATGATGATCAGCAGGTTCATAATCAGGGAAATGTCGACAATCGACAGGATACCGACAATGATGGTGTCACCATCAGCGGTGAAAATATTCGCAGCCAGTACCCATAACTGCTTCATGGCCTTGACCAGCAACAACACCATACTCAACACCAAGGCCAAGTACACCGGAGCCATCAGCCAACGGCTGGTAAACAGGAAATGTTCAAATGCATTTTCTAATTTTTTCATGACAAACCCATCAGGTTAACAAAACAGGTGCGGAGTATAGCGGCTTGGGCATGCCAAGGCATAGCATCCCCAACCACCTATCCCCATCCTGGCCTATGCCAAGGTCAACAAAGAGGCATTCCCACCGGCTGCGGTGGTATCAATGCTCACCACCCGCTCGGTGCAAAACCGCATTACACCTTCGCCCAAGGCAACACACTGCACCCGTACCCCTGCCCGCTGTGCCAAGGCTTGGCGCACTGGCAACACAGCCGCCGTCCCTTCCAAAGCCACCAATGCCAAGTGTGGAAAATCACGGATGGCAGCCACCTCATCCGGTAAAATATTGCCGGACAAGCGCACAACCCCCAGCAACCCCGCAGGTAGCCCGGCTTTCTGTGCCGCTGCCACCAGCACGGCTGCCAAGCGTGACTCCGGCAAAGCCACCGCATTGCCCGCTGCCAACGCCAACCCGGTTTGTACCAGCAAAGCAGGGCTATCTGCCGTGCCATCCCCCAAACACAAAGCGATACCGCGCCCATGCAGCCCCAATTGGTTACTTTCCCCGGTCGGGCCCAGCAACACCAAACGGGGGGCAAACAGGGGCTGGGCGGCGGCCAATGCCTGTTGCGCCAGCGCTTGCAAGCTGTCTGGCAAGGCAGCAAACACCTGCGCCAACACAGGGGCACGGTCAGTACGCTGATCCCATTCTGCCTGCGCCTTCACTGCATCCACGACGAAAGCTGCCACCGCCCGACCTTTAGGCAATGCCAGCGGCGGCAAAACCAATGCAGGCCATTCCCAGCCTGCATCCGCCGCTTGGCTAAATCGCGCCAGATAATGCGGCCCACCGGCTTTCGGCCCTGTACCGGACAAGCCTTCACCACCAAACGGCTGGACACCGACCACTGCCCCAATCTGGTTGCGGTTAACATACAGATTCCCGACCCGCGCCTGTTGGCAAACCGATTCCACCCGATCATCCAGCCGCGAATGGATACCCAGGGTCAGGCCATAACCGCTGGCATTGATCGCTGCCAACACTTCGTCAACCTGCTCAGAGCGGAAAGGGATGACATGCAGCACCGGGCCAAAGATTTCCTTGTCCAACTCCGCGAAACTATCCAGGGCAATCGCTGTAGGCGGCACAAACAGGCTATCCGCCGGTTGTGTTTGTGCTGCAAACGGGTGCTGAAACAAGATCCGCCCCTTGGCCTTGAAAGCAGCACAATGCGCCAAAATGCCCGCCTGGGCTTCAGCATCAATCACCGGCCCGACATCGGTGGCAGGCTCCCACGGATTGCCGATGCGCAATTCACGGGTTGCGCCCTCCAGCATGGTCAGCACCTTGTCCCAAATATCCGTCTGGATGAACACCGCCCGCAACGCCGAGCAACGCTGCCCAGCACTCTGGAATGCAGCATTCACCATATCCCGCACGGCAGCTTCCGGTAAGGCGGTCGAATCAACCAGCATGGCATTCAGGCCACCCGTTTCCGCAATCAGCGGCGCACGCACATTACCGACAGCCGCCAAGGCACGGTCAATCAGGATGGCGGTGGCAGTCGAACCGGTAAAACACACCCCGGCAATGCGCGGGTCACGGGTCAGGGCAGCCCCGACACTACCCCCTTCACCGGGCAACAGAGCCAATACCTCAGCCGGGATACCGGCTGCCAACATCAACTCCACCGCCCGCGCCGCAATCAAGGGGGTTTGTTCCGCCGGTTTGGCAATCACACTGTTCCCGGCAACCAAAGCCGCCGCCACTTGCCCGGTAAAAATCGCCAGCGGGAAATTCCACGGGGAAATGCAGACAAACACTCCCAAACCGTGTTGCTTGCCATCCGTGAATTGCCGCCGGGCTTCTGCGGCATAATAACGCAGAAAATCAACCGCCTCGCGCACTTCCAACACCGCATCCAGCCGCGTCTTGCCTGCCTCCCGGCTCAGCAAGGCCATCAGCTCATAAGCATGAGCCTCGTACTGGTCTGCTACGGCCTCCAACAGCATGGCTCGTTCCGCAACGGGGGTATCACGCCAAGCCGAAAACGCTGCCACGGTTGTTTCCAATGCCTGTGCAACCGCTGCTGCCCCTGCCTCCTGCACCTCCCCGACCTGCTCTTGCAGCACAGCCGGGTTCAAAACCGGGCGGGTCATACCGGCAAGGGCTTGCCCCCCGACAATAGGGCTGGCCTGCCACTGCCCGGTACGAAACGCCGCCATCCCTTGTTCAATAGCGGCTGCCATCAGGGGCTGGTTGATATTCCAGCCCTGTGAATTGCGGCGGTGTGCACCGAACAACTGCGGCGGCAAGGGAATATGCGCATGCGGGATGGCAGGCAGGCTTTCCGTCACCGCCACCGGATCGCGCACCAACGCTGCTACTGGCACATCCGTATCCAGCAACTGGTTGACGAATGACGAGTTTGCGCCATTTTCCAGCAAGCGGCGCACCAGATAAGCCAATAAATCCTCATGCACCCCGACCGGGGCATAAATGCGGCTGCGGTGGCCGGTTTGCTGGCGTAACAACTCATGCAGCGCCTCCCCCATACCATGCAAACGCTGGAACTCAAAGCCGCCGCTTTCCCCTGCCATTTCCAGGATAGCGGCGACCGTTTGTGCATTATGGGTGGCAAATTGCGGGTAAAGGCAGGCGCGGTTCTCTAGCAAGAAACGTGCACCTGCCAAATAGGAGACATCGGTGGAGGTTTTGCGGGTGAACACCGGGTAAGCTGGCAAGCCCAGCACTTGTGCCTGCTTGATTTCCATATCCCAGTAAGCACCCTTCACCAGCCGCACCGCAATCTTGCGCCCCAATTGCTGCGCCAACGCCCGCACCCACACCAATACCGGCAAACTGTGCTTGGCATAGGCCTGCACCACGACACCGAAACCATCCCAGCCTTGCAAATCGGGGTTGCGCAACACGGCTTCAATCACCTCCAGTGACAAATCCAGCCGCTCGGCTTCTTCTGCATCAATATTGAAACCGATATTGGCATTACGAGCCAGCTCCGCCAAAGCTGCCACCCGTGGAACCAATTCCTGCATGACGCGCTCACGGTTCACGCCCTCATAGCGGGGGTGCAAGGCCGATAACTTAACCGAAATCCCCGGATTGTCATGCACATAGGTTTGCTTGGCCTGCTCAGCAATCGAGGTGATGGCTTTGGAGTACGCCCGGAAATAACGCCGTGCATCCGGCTCGGTACGGGCAGCCTCCCCCAGCATGTCAAACGAATGCAGATAACCCTTGTCGAGCATGCCTTCTGCCCGCTTGAAAGCCTCCTCAATGCTGCGCCCCAGCACAAATTGCTGCCCCATGACGCGCATCGCCTCCCCGACAGCCGCCCGCACCACCGGCTCACCCACCCGCTGCACCAACTTGCGCAGGGTATGGCTCAGTTGCTTGCCCTCCCCCGCAGCCTCATGCCGGAACACACGCCCGGTCAGCATCAACGCCCAAGTGGAGGCATTCACCAGCAAAGAACCCGCCTCGCCACCATGCCTGCCCCAATCTGCCCCACCAATCTTGTCACGGATCAAGGCATCCAGGGTGGGCGCATCCGGGACGCGCAAATAGGCCTCCGCCAGACACATCAAGGCCACCCCCTCATCCGTCGACAGGCCATATTCAGCCAAAAAGCTTTCCATCAGGTTGGGGTCAGGGTCGGCACGCAAGGTATCCACCCATGCGCTGGCCTGCGCCGTGATACGCTGGCGGGCGGCCTGATCGAGTTGATGCTGGCGCAAACGCTCCTGCACCACTTCCGTTTCATCACGGAACCAGGCCGCCTGGATGGCATGGCGCAACACGGTAAAAGAGGGCAAACTGTCGGGCTGGGCGGTGTGTGACATGGTGAACGCTCCTACAAAACCAAGGTGGAAATACCTGCTTAAGGATAACAAGTCCGCCACGACATTTATCACTTTAATAGCAAGCCGTTACCGCATTTTACGCTGCCCAGCCAGCCTACCCGCTTTAGCCAAAACGCTTTGGGTAATGAACCCAATCGCTGGTCGGCTTGTCATACTTGCGTCATGCCAAACCGTGAACATTGGACAGGAACCACGTATGATGCCTGCAAACACAAGGGATATAACTTCAAATGCCACAACACCTGCCACCACTGAATGCCTTACGTGCCTTTGAAGCGGTTGCCCGACATCAGAGTTTTACCAAAGCCTCCGAAGAGTTGTACGTCACCCGCGCTGCCATCAGCCACCAAATCAAACATTTGGAGGACTTCCTCGGCTTTGCGCTGGTCGAGCGCCATAACCGCTCCATTTCCCTGACCAAGGCCGGTGCAGCCGCCCTGCCCAAATTGCGTGAAGGTTTCAACAACCTCGCGGATGCTGTTCACCTGATGCGCTCCCAAGTGACCAACGAAAACATCAATGTCTGGATTGCCCCTTCGTTTGCCTCCAAATGGCTGGTTCCACGCCTGCATGACTTTTCGCAAAGACACCCGGAAATCGACATGCGGATCAGCGGCGAGGCCAAACTGGTTGATGCCACTGAAAACCACGATGGCCTTGATGAGCTGTTCCGTGCCCATGACATTGACGTGATGGTGCGGTTCGGTTCGGGTGATTATCCGGGCTGTGCCGTGGAAAAACTGCTGGGCGTGGAAGCTGTCCCCTTGTGCAACCCCTCGCTCCTGCACGGCGAACATCCGCTCCTGACCCCGAATGACTTGCGCTACCACACCCTCCTGCACGATGAAACCCCCTACGTCGGCAGACCGAGTTGGGAGCGCTGGCTAAGGCTGGCGAATATCGACGGTGTGGACGTGAAACGCGGGCTGCATTTCAACCATGTCTCGCTGGCAATGGAAGCCGCCATTGACGGGCAAGGCGTGCTCCTGAGCATGGATGTGCTGGCACAACACGACATCGAAGCCGGGCGGCTGTGCATGCCGTTTGGCCCCAGCATGCCGCTGGAACATGCCTACCATGTGATCCGCCCCAAAGCTGCCACCTCCAACCAACGTGCCGCCGATGCGTTTATTGGCTGGATTATCGAACAGGCTCGACAAGGGTGAGTTATTTAATCCCTGCAAACCCGATTAGGAATACCATCATGCACTGTTTATCAATACCTTACCCTGATGATCTATTGGTGACATCCGGCAAGGCTCCACGCGAATTAGAGGAAGAGTTACGCTTCTTATTGGCACTCAAGTTGTTTGAGTTGCACCGTCTGTCATTGGGCAAGGCGGCTGAATTCTGCGGGATGGCAAAGCTAAAATTCATGTTTGAACTGGGACGTTTGGGTATCCCTGTGATCAATTTGCAGGATGACCAGATTGCAGATGAGTTGCAAGATGATTAGGCCAGCCATCGTCGCGGACAGCGGCCCACTAATTTCACTGGCTATTATTGAGCAACTGGATTTGTTGAGGCAGTTGTATAAGCGGGTTTTGGTTCCACCGGCAGTATGGCATGAGGTGACGGTGAAAGGCTTGGGGATGCCGGGTGCGCAGGCTGTCACCCAATTACCTTGGCTGGAAATCTGTAAACCGGAACCTCAAGTGCTCCAGCCGCTATCTATCCTGGTTGATCCGGGTGAAGCGGAAGCGATTGCGCTGGCACAAACAATCGCTGATAGCATTGTACTGCTGGATGACTCCCAAGCTCGACGGGTAGCAGAACGTTTCCATATTCCACGTATTGGGACGTTGGGCATCTTACGCAAGGCAAAGAAACAGGGGTTGATTACTGTGATAAGACCTCACGTTGAGTATCTACGGGCGAATAATATTTATATGGCTGACCACTTGGTGGAGGCTGTGCTGCGGGATGTTGGGGAATAATGGTTCAATATCACGGGTTGATGCCACTAAAAACCACAATGGCCTAGATAAGCTGCTCCACGCCCATGACGCTACGGGACAGAACCCCCACCTTGCGCCCGGCAGCGTTGCCGCTCCGCTTCACGTTTATAAGCGCATTGCCCTTCCAGGAAGCGCACCACTTGAGCCAGTTTGGTTTCATCCGGGCGGGGCATATCCAGCAATGGGCGTAGTTTGCGGGTTTCATCCGTCCAGGTGATGTGATAGCCCATCTCTGCAAATAAAGCGGGTGGATGAGGTCGCCGTATGATCTGCAATTCATCCCGCTCCATTTCCCAGAGGAAACGCAGGACGGAGGATACGGCTGCCGGATCGAAATCATAAATCAGGCGGAAGACCGGGCTGGTCACATCCCACAGCCGCACCGTGTTGTCATCCGACCCGCTCGCGATCACCTTGCCATCCGGACGGTATGCCACTATGCTCACTGCCCGCGTATGGCCTTGCAGGGTTTGCAGGGGTTCGCCGCTCTGCGCATCCCACAGCCGCACCGTCTTGTCCCAAGACCCGCTCGCGATCACCTTGCCATCCGGGCGGTATGCCACTGACCAAACTCTCGCCATATGGCCTTGCAGGGTTTGCAGGGTTTCGCCACGCTGCGCATCCCACAACCGCACCGTGTTGTCATCCGAACCGCTGGCGATCACCTTGCCATCCGGGCTGTACGCCACACTCAGGACTTCCCCCGTATGGCCTTGCAGGGTGTTCAGAGTTGCGCCGCTCTGCGCATCCCACAGCCGCACCGTGTTGTCATCCGAACCGCTCGCGATCACCTTGCCATCCGGGCTGTACGCCACTGAACTTATCAAACCCGTATGGCCTTGCAGGGTTTTCAGGGCTGCGCCACTCTGCGCATCCCACAGCCGCACCGTGTTGTCATCCGAACCGCTCGCGATCACCT
>CAXYXW010000038.1:0-36388 GCA_964293005.1 uncultured Thiothrix sp. | reverse complement strand
GCCGCCACTTCCGCCGCCACTTCCGCCGCCACTTCCGCCGCCACTTCCGCCGCCATTTCCGCCGCCACTTCCGCCGCCACTTCCGCTTCCGCCGTCGTTGCCGCTGTCACCGCCACCGTGGAAACCAACATCCCAACCAACAGGGGTTCCATAGTAGTAACGATTAATGCAATCAGCGTAGTTAACGACCATTTGGCAAGGCTGGATTGGGCGGCTGGTCTGGATTACTGGTTGGGGATAAACAGGGTGCACTATCACTGCTGGGCGTAAAGGCTGCACACCAACAGGAGGACGTACTACCGGACGTTGTGCAGGACGCACTGCCGGACGTTGCACTGCACGGTACACAGGACGCTGGACAGGACGGCGTACTGCCGGGCGTGGATGATAAGCCGGGCGCGTTACCACCGGACGCTGGATAGGGCGATAGACAGGACGCGCAACCTGGCGTTGCGGACGGTTAACTCGCCGGGGAGCAGGTTGTACGGCCACCATGCGTCTGGCTGCCGGTTTGCCTTGGTTGGCATGGCAGGCCGCCAGCCATTGTTTGATCTGTGCCGGGATGGGGGTACGGGTTTGGCGTACACAGCCAGCCCATCCCGCCACACCTGGACGTTGTGCTGGCTTTGCAACCCGGACAACGTGACGCTTGACCATGACCACCGGGCGTTTGGCAACCCGAGGCTTGCGGGGCACATAGCGGTTTTGCCCAAGCGGTTGATAAGCCCTGCATGGCTGATGCCCGACGACTTGCTTGACGGGAGCCTTTCCTGGTTTGGGTTTGGCATAAGGGTTGGCACAGGCTCCCATCCGATAGTTTTCAGATGCAAAAGCATTCTCTCCGTGCAATGACAATGACATGCCAATTGCAAGAAATAGCATTGATTTCTTCATGGTTGAATTCCAGGGGTTGGAAAAACTAACAGCAAACTGAGGCAGATAGTTGGGACAAAGCGCACCACTTTGCCCAAAGACTGTTTATTCGTTGGATCAACCTGATTAATCTAAAGAATGAATCTATTTGATTTAAAAATCATAATCAGCTCGACCATGCCTAATTATAGTTTTTCAATAAAACACACGCATGACCGCCGATCAGCCGGAAAGGAACACTTATCCGTTACTCTTCCTCATCACCACCCTGATAGTTCTGCGCACACCATGCCTTGACTGACTTCAAAGCCTCAACCAATTGGCTATGCTGATTATCTGGCATTTCTGCTGCCAGACGCGTATTCCACACCATCACCTCTGGCTCAATCTGCCCATACAGGCTGCGGCCTGCATCGGTCAGGCTGATATGCGCAACACGCTTGTCATGCTTATCAACCATACGGGTAATGAGCGCCTTTTTGTCCATCAGGATCAGGGCACGGCTGACACGCGCCTTGTCCATATTGGTGGCTGACCCTAACTGGCTGGGCGTGAGTGAACCATGATGGCTAAGGTGTACCATCACCCGCCATTCGGGGATGGTAATCCCAAACCCGCTATACACCTTGGACAAGGCACGGCTGACCACCTCAGCAGTCACGGAGAGGTGGTAAGGTAAAAAATCATTGAGGATTAATTTGTTCATTGCAGCATTTTAAAGGTAAGGAATTTTATCTTGCAAATAGTTTCGTACAAAATTAAAATAGTTTTGATCGAAATTAATTGCCATTGCATCCACCGGAGGAGTCCCCATGGGAAAACAGTTTGCATCCGTCGCCGACCTTGAGCAGAAAAAAATCACGTTTGCCAAGCTGGCAGAGGGTGTTTATGCCTACACAGCGGAAGGCGACCCGAATACAGGCATAATTATCGGTGATGATGCGGTGATGGTCATCGACACCCAAGCCACCCCGACCATGGCACAAGACGTTATCCACCGTATCCGTGAAGTTACCGACCTCCCCATCAAGCATGTGGTGATGTCGCACTATCATGCCGTGCGGGTACTGGGTGCATCGGCTTACCAGCCAGAAAACATCTACGCCAGCCGCAACACCTATGACCTGATCGTGGAGCGGGGGCAGCAGGACTTTGAATCCGAACTGGGGCGCTTCCCGCGCCTGTTTGCCGATGCCACCTCCATCCCCGGCCTGACTTGGCCCACCATCGTGTTTGAACGTGAACTGACGGTTTTCATGGGGAAACGTGAGGTGAAAATCATGCACCTCGGCAAAGGCCATACCAAAGGCGATACCGTGGTGTGGTTGCCCAAGGAAAAAATCCTGTTCTCCGGTGATCAGGTCGAATACGGTGCAACCCCCTACACCGGCGATGCCTACCACGAGGAATGGCCTGCCACCCTCGACAAACTGGCAGCCCTCCAGCCAGAAAAACTGGTTCCGGGGCGCGGCGATGCCCTGCAAACACCCGCACAATGCCTGGAAGCGATTGAAGGTACACGCGACTTCCTGTTGCAGATGTATGGCAATGTGAAAAAGTGCCGGGCAGCAGGCATGGATTTGGCGGCAACCTACGCCGATACCTACCAGTTGCTGCAACCGCAATTCGGACATTGGGTGATCTTCGAGCATTGCTTGCCCTTTGACATTACCCGTTGCTACGACGAGGCCGGTGAGCATGTTGACCCGCGTATCTGGACAGCCGAACGGGATACCGCCATGTGGCACTCCTTGCAGGCTGTCGTTGGGAAGTAAGCACGATCATGGTCTCAACCTACACCAATCCCGTTTATGCTTACCGGCGTAGCCCGGATCAGGATGCGGCTGCACCCGTCCACCACCCGGTGATCATTGTGGGCGGTGGGCCAACCGGCCTGTATGCCGCCCTCGACTTTGCCAAGCAAGGCATCCCCAGCGTGGTGCTAGATGAGGATACCACGGTCAGTTATGGCTCACGTGCCCTGTGCTTTTCCAAGCGCACGCTGGAAATCCTTGACCGGGTAGGCTGTGGGCAAGCGATGGTGGACAAGGGTGTGACATGGCAACTGGGCAAGGTATTCTTCCACCGGGAGCAGGTCTATTCCTTCAACCTGTTGCCGGAGGATGGGCATCAGCGCCCTGCGTTTGTGAACATCCAGCAGTATTACCCGGAAGAATTCCTTGTTAACCGCATCCAGCAGACCCCGGCGGTTGACTTGCGCTGGCACAGCAAGGTGACACAGGTCAAGCATCAGGGCGACCGTGTTGAAGTGGTGGTGGAGACCCCCGAAGGCAGCTACCGCCTGAGTTGTGATTATGTGCTGGTTGCTGATGGAGCCAATAGCCCGATCCGGGAAAGCCTCGGCCTGCACTCCAGCGGGCAGGTGTTCAATGACACCTTCCTGATCGCCGACATCCTGATGAAGGCTGATTTCCCGACTGAACGCTGGTTCTGGTTCGACCCGCCCTTCCATCCGGGGCAATCGGTCTTGCTGCACAAACAGCCAGATGGCTGCTGGCGGATTGATTTCCAACTCGGCCCCGGCGCTGACCGCCATGAGTGGCGCAAACCGGAAAAGGTCGAGCCACTGATCCGCGCCATGCTCGGTGATGACGTGGAGTTTGAGTTCGAGTGGTTGAGTGTCTACAGCTTCCGTTGTCGGCGCATGGATTCATTTATCCATCAAGACCGTATCCTGTTTGTCGGCGATGCTGCCCATCAGGTCTCGCCGTTTGGCGCACGCGGCGCAAACGGTGCATTGCAGGCGGCTGAAAATCTGGTGTGGAAACTGGTGCGTATCCTGCGGGGCACTGCCCCGGCGACACTGCTGCACACCTATGATCAGGAGCGGGGGCATGGGGCTGATGAGAATATCCTCAATTCCACGCGTGCCACTGACTTCATTACCCCGAAAAACCGCATGACCCGCCTATTCCGTGATACCGCGCTGGAACTGGCAAACGATTACCCCTTTGCCCGCAGCCTGATCAATAGTGGGCGCTTGTCTGTGCCGTGTGTCTATGACGGCTCGCTGCTGAATACCCCTGACCATCCGGCAGATGGGTTCACAGCCAGCATGCGACCAGGGTCAGTGTGCAAGGATGCGCCATTGACTGATCCATTGACTGATGGCTGGCTTCTCCCCCGACTCGGCGACCGATTTACCCTGCTGCTGGCGGAAGGGGCAGACCCGAATGAGTTGGCAAAACTGTCCGGCATTGATGACCTTGCCCTGCTGACTGTGACGACCGCACAGGATAGCAGCGGCAAAATCCGCGAACGCTATGACCTGCGCCCTGGCACAGCCTACCTGATCCGGCCTGACCAGCATGTGACAGCCCGGTGGCGGGAGGTACAGGCAGCCGCCGTTTTACAGGCCATGCAACGTGCCTTGGGTAAGGGGATGGATAAATCATGAGCCAGTTGCAGATGCATACTAAACACCTGAATACACAGCCCAATTTTACCGATGCGGATGCCTTTTATGCCGCCCTTGCCGACCTGCACCGTGAAGGCAATGAGCGCAACAGTGAGCGCATCAATGCCCGCCTGATTTTATTGCTGGCTAACCATATTGGCGACCAGTCCGTGTTGCTGGAAGCGATGCAGATTGCCGCCCAGATGCCGGAGGAACAACAATGAGTGAGTTAACGTACCTGCATGGCTTTGGTAATGAATTCGAGTCGGAAGCCATCGCCGGGGCGCTCCCGGTCGGGCGCTTCAGCCCACAGCGGGTAGCACATGGCCTGTATGCTGAACAGTTCAATAGCACCGCGTTTACTGCACCGCGTGCCGACAACCGCCGCACCTGGTTTTACCGCATTCGCCCATCCGTCGCACAAGGCCGTTACCGCCCGCTGGATAACGGTCTGGTGCGCAGCGCCCCACTCACTGAAATCCCAACCCCGCCCGATATGCTGCGCTGGTCTCCCCTCCCCTTGCCGGACAAAGCGCAAGACTTTATTGATGGCCTGGTCACGCTGGCAACCAATGGCAGTGTGGCAGGACAAGCCGGGATTGGCATCCATGTCTATCTGGCGACCACTTCCATGACTGACCGGTTTTATCTCAATGCCGATGGTGAAATGCTGTTGATCCCACAGCAGGGCGGCCTGCGCCTGCACACCGAATGCGGGATTCTGGAGGTGCAACCGGGTGAAATTGCCGTGATCCCCCGTGGGATGAAATGGCGGGTTGTACTGTTGGGGCAGAATGCGCGGGGCTATGTATGCGAAAACTATGGGCATCCCCTGATCCTGCCCGAACGGGGGCCGGTGGGAGCCAATGGTTACGCTAATGACCGTGACTTCCAGATCCCCGTTGCCGCTTATGAAGACCGCACCGGTGATTTTGAGTTGGTCACTAAATTCATGGGGCAGCATTACGCCTGCACCCTGAATCACTCACCGCTGGATGTGGTGGCATGGACAGGCAATTCTGTCCCCTACCGCTATGACCTTACCCGGTTTAATGTCATGAATACCGTCAGTTACGACCATCCTGACCCATCCATTTTTACCGTATTGACTTCGCCGTCCGGGCAGGCAGGGGTGGCGAATCTGGATTTCGTCATCTTCCCGCCGCGCTGGATGGTGGCAGAAGACACCTTCCGCCCACCGTGGTATCACCGAAATTTCATGAGTGAATTCATGGGCTTGGTCAAGGGCGTATACGATGCCAAAGAAAAAGGCTTTGAACCGGGTGGCGCATCCTTGCACAATAGCTTCTCGCCACACGGCCCAGAAGCCGCCGTGTTCGAGAAGGCCAGCCATGCGGAGCTGAAACCACAACGCTATGAAAATACGTTGGCATTCATGCTTGAGTCGCGCTACGTGATCCAGCCGACCCGTTTTGCGCTGGAAACGCCAGCCCTGCAAACCGACTATTGCGATTGCTGGAACGGTTTGGATAAACATTTTGGAGCCAGCACATGAAACTCGCCTCCCTGAAACAAGGCCGTGATGGTCAGTTGCTTGTTGTCTCGCGTGACCTGAAAACAGCAGCACTCGCCACCGATATAGCCCCTACCTTGCAAGCTGCATTGGATCATTGGGATCAACTCGCCTGGCATTTGGAAACCCGCTATGAAGACCTGAATAACGGTAGCTACGAAGAGGCGTTTGCCTTTGACCCGATGGCCTGCTCTTCCCCGTTGCCGCGTGCTTATCAATGGGCGGATGGCAGTGCCTATGTCAACCATGTCGAACTGGTGCGCAAAGCCCGTCATGCCGAGTTGCCGGAAAGCTTTTGGCACGACCCGCTGATGTACCAGGGCGGCTCGGACAGTTTCATCGGCCCGTGTGACAATATCCCGCTGGCAAGCGAAAACTGGGGGATTGATTTTGAAGCGGAGGTGGCTGCCATTACCGGCGATATACCAATGGGCAGCAGCCCAGCCGCCTGTGCCGACCACATCCGCCTGCTGATGCTGGTGAATGATGTTTCCCTGCGTGGCCTGATACCGGCGGAACTCGCCAAAGGCTTTGGCTTCTTCCAGTCCAAACCTTCCAGTGCCTTTTCCCCAGTCGCCGTGACCCCCGACGAACTGGGGGATGCCTGGCAAGACGGGCGCGTGCATTTGCCGCTACTGGTGCATTACAACGGACAAGCCTTTGGCAAGGCCAATGCCGGGGAAGACATGACCTTCAACTTCCCGCAACTGCTGGCACACGCTGCCAAAACCCGCCCGCTGGGGGCTGGGGCGATCATTGGTTCAGGGACGGTATCCAACAAACAAAACACTGAATATGGCTCAGCCATTGCCGAAGGTGGCGTGGGATATTCCTGCATTGCCGAGGTACGCATGATTGAAACCATCAACACCGGTAGCCCACAAACCCCCTTCATGAAATTCGGTGACACCGTGCGGATTGAAATGCGGGATGCCGATGGGCAAAGCGTATTTGGCGCGATTGACCAGCAGGTGGTAAGGTACGGTTAAAACCGGCATTTGTCTTCGGCTCCGCTCAGGCAAGCAAATACTGCTGGCGGGGAGCAGAGCCGAAGCCCGCAGGCTACTTAAACTTCCCCCAACACTGCTGCTTATCCTTGTTCTTTGACATGAATTCGTCTGAAAGTTTCAAGCCTTTGCCGCATTTGCTGCACTGCTGTTGCAACGCCCCATAAATCTTGTACAGGAACACGGACAAGATCACACCATTGGTATTGGCGGTGGTGGATTGGTTCAAGCCCTTGTCGGGGTCTTCATAAATACCCGAATACCAACCACCTTTAGGGTTTTTGGCAGTTTGTACCGCATCCAGCAACACCTGGCTGTATTTGCGCTCCGGGAATAAATAAGCCAGTGAAAAAGCAGCCTTGGTGGATAAACTGCGTAATCCTGACATGTCCTCACCCTTATCGGTGATGGCGTTCCACGGTACACCATCAGAAAAAATCGTGTTATAAACAAAATAGGGCTTACGGTCGAGGTTATCTTCAGAAACCGCCGTGACTTTGCCCGTCTTTTCCCAACGGCGTTGCTGGATCGTATAAATTGACTCCATCAGCGGGGTGTTTTCAGCATCTGCACCATGCTCCAGCCAATCCATCGCATACGATTCGGATACCACATAATTATGCCCACCCAAGGTGGTAGCATCACGCGCATCCACCGCCAACGTTATCCCGTCGACCTCTGCTGTGGTGGCATACATGTTTTTATAACTCGCGGACAAGGCCATATCAAACCCCAGGCGCTTATACACCTTACCCGCGTATTGCTCATACCCCAAGCGGCCTTCCTGCTGGACATCGACCTTACCATCGGCTTCTGCACTCAGCCCATACATTTGCCCATGTTCGAGTAGACGGCAGAAATTCCAACTCTCCAGAATACGCCGTGCCTTAGCCTCATGCTGCGGATGCAGGCAAGCCAGAATATCCAGCCAGGAAGCCATCCGCCCCAAGTCCAAGGTTGAAACCCCAATCCCCTGCTCGGAAGGCTGGTTGCGGTAATCGACCTTTTTGCCGGTTTCGGTATGGTAGGCCTTATTCGGGGCTTCGCCATTAAACAAATCCAGATGTTCAATAGTATAAAGGGCATGCCCAATCAGGCGGTCAAAACGGTCGCGTGGAATCAGCCCCAACTTTTCGGCGGCAATAAACGCAGCCAGTGAAGAACCCATATCCCACAGGGTCGTGGAGGGGTAATTATCCACAGCATTCACCAAGCCGGTTTGTTTTTGCAGGTTATTCTCAAAATACTGCCAGGCAACCTGGGCATAGGCCTTGTCCTGCGCCGTCAATGTACCGCTACGGGCGGGGCAGGCAGCAGGCAGGGCATCAGCCGCCGCAACGAGGCCAGCAGGAAATACGGGCAGCAGCAAAGCCATTAACAACAGCGAGGTTGCAAAGCGGGATGGGCGCAGTTGCGTTTGTCTGATACCAGAAAAATAAGGCATTTTTATTGATATAATACTGGAATTAATAATAAATCCATTTTCATGTTTGCCTACCCTCCCTGTCAATCTGATCTGGACAGGCTGCAAATGACACTCGGTGCAGGCAAACCACAGGGGCAAAAACCATGACAACGACAAGCAGACAATCTATGCGCCATACCCTTAGTATCAGCCTGCTGAGTGCCGGGTTATTAATGGGTGGTCTATTACTGGGTGGTCAGGTTGCATCTGAAGAAACCAAACCGGCTCCAGCAGCGGAAAAACCAGCAACCGTTGAAAAAGCGGCTGTACCTGCCCCCAAACCTACCGGGGACAAAACAGCAGATAAACCCAAAGAGGCTGCCAAACCCGCTGCCCCCGCAGTGGAACAAAAGCAGGCCGAAAAGCCGCTTGAGCAAACCATCCCATTCAGCGACAAACCCTCCACTTACCCATCGGTTTGCCCGGAACCATCCCAGGACGTGGGCAAGGAAAACTACCAGGAAAGTCGCCTGACCTTGGCGGGTTTGCCCGGCCTCAACATCAATATTGACGATGTGATCAAGGGTGCGAAAAGCAAAAACGTCAAGCTGCTGCCCAACCTGAAAGAAGAGGTGGTGAAACGCCTGAATCTGGCGGGTCTACGCCTGCTCAGCACCGAAGAAATGGAAAAAACCCTGGGGCAGCCCCAAATGAGCATGTTCCCGAGTTTCCCCAAGCATTTGGGCCCGTTCAAACCAGGTGAGCCACGCATTGAATACAAAGCAGACTGCTGCGTAGCAGGCATCTGGACATCCTTTACCCAAGGCGGCAATACCCTGCGCCATCCGACCATTAACCACAAGGTTGCCACCTGGGGTGAAGGCCACAATACCAATGACTGCTCCGACCTTGGTAAATGGCTGAGTGAGGTGGTGCTTAAAACCGTGGATGATTTTATTGCGGAAAAGCAAAAAGGTGAGGAAGCACTGGCTAAACTCGGCAAGGAGCCAGCCGCCACGCCAGTTGTCGCAGAAAAGCCCGCTGCCAGCGAACCAGCCGCATCCACGGTGGCTGAACCCCCGGTAGCTGCACCTGCTGAAGCAAAACCGGCTGAAAAGGTGGCGGTGAGCGCAAATAAGCCTATAGAAATTCATGCCAGCAACGATACCACCGCCTTGGCCTGCGATACGGTCATCCTGCTCTATGCAGAAATTTTCCCAACCGCCTCCGCCTCCATCAGCAGCAATAGGGGCGGCATACTGGCAAAGGTTGCAGAGAATATGAAAGCCTGCCCACACTACCGTTACCGGGTCGAAACCCATTCCGACCAACGTGCCGATACCGAATACAACGAGGTTTTATCAGCCCGGCGGGCGGTTGCCATCCGCAATTATTTGGTTGAGCAAGGAGTCAATGAAGACCAGTTCGACCTGCGTTTTTATGGTGAACGCAAACCCCTGGTGGCAGGGGAAACGGAAGAGGCTTATGCCGCCAACCGCCGGGTGCTGATCACCCCGATCAAACCGAAGTGATCGGAGTACCTCACCCGCCAAACCGCCCATAGTAGCGTGCTTCCGGGCAGGCAAACCCGCCCCGCTCGGACTCACTGAGCCGCGTAAAATGGGCATCGGCAGCCACCGCAATGCGCTTATACAGTTGGGCGGTAATACTCCGTGCTTGCAGGCTGACAGAATCAGGCAAGGTCAACTCCTGTGGCAACTCGGGTTCACGCAGCAAAATGCGCCGGAATTTGTGGATCAGGAGGGTACGCACCAAAAAACACAATTCCGGGTTCAGTACCGGCGTTTGCAAGGCCGCCTGCAAGACGGGGGCAAATAAGCCATTAAATGCCCGGTACTCCTCATCCAAGGCATCTGCCTTAAAACAATCACGGATCAGGCGGTTGGCAACCGGCACACATTCAGGCTCAGGGGTATGGGCTTGCAGCATGACGACCTGACCGGCAATCTGCATTTCCTTGACCACACCGGACACCACCGCCAAATCTGCGGTCGGGTGGGCAAATACGCCGGTTGTAATGCGTGTGAAACCCAACCAAAACAACTCCTTGCGCAAAGCCTCACGCTGATCAGTAGTCAATTCGCCCAATAGGGTAATCACCAAGCGCCATTGCCCATCCCAACGCCCCAAACACGGTGCATAAATCCGGCTGGCGGCAGTGGAAAACTGGCGGAAACCCTTTTCCGTTAAGGAATAAAAACTGCGCCGCCCGATTTGCTGGGAGCGCAAAATATTTTTCTCCGCCAAACGGAATACCGAAGTCCGCACCAAGCGCTCATTAACGCCCAACGGCTCAACCAGTTTAATCAGGCTGCCCAGCCAGATCGTTCCCCCATGCGGGCAAATGGTGTCGCCATAAACAGTCATCAGCAGTGAATTGGCATAGACCGGGGTAGTATTGACAAAACCGTCAATCAAGGTGCGGGCAGCCACCGTAAAAGCATCAGGTGCGGTCAGTTTGCTCAAGTCCAATCCTGTTTTTGCCGGTTATTTGAGTGTGTGCAAAGGAGCCAATTCCTCAGCAGGGAAACGGGGTCGGTTGGCTTCGGGTGCAATCAGCGGGGTAGTTTCCACCATGGACTGCATGCTGCGCAAGGCCAGTTGTTGGTAAGAGCGCGTCCCAGCCTCTTTCCAGGCGATTTCCTGCCCCGCCAACTCGCGCACCACCCGCGCCGGGGAACCCATCGCCAGATGCCGGTCAGGGATTTCCATATTGGCCTTGACAAAACTCATCGCGGCGACAATCGCCGAATGCCCGATTTTTGCCCCATCCATAATCACACTGTTCATCCCGACCAGCGCATTTTCCCCGACCACACAGCCATGCAAAACCGCCCCATGCCCGATATGCCCGTTTTTACCGACAATGGTATCCATCCCCGGAAAACCATGCATAACACAGGTATCCTGCAAATTACTGCCCTCCTCCAGCACCAGCCGCCCAAAATCACCGCGCAACACCGCACCGGGGCCGACGTAACATCCGGCAGCAATAATGACATCGCCAATCAGGGTCGCGGTTGGGTGGACATAACTGTCCGGATGGACGACCGGGCGGATACCGTCAATCGCGTAGCAGGGCATGGGCAGACTCCTCGTTAAAGTGATACTGATAAAAAGGTTTTGACTGTTAATATGTATCATATTAACATGCCGCTCAGATCAGGCAACCATCAAATTCAGTCATATCAGTACGCACCAACCGTGGATGGGGAGAAAGCATCAGATGAAACTACACAGCTATGCATTGGGGGAGTGGTATCAATCATCTGCCAGTGGCATATGGTTACAACATGCCATCACGGGTGAGCCGGTCGCGGAAATCAGCAGTGCGGGTCTGGACTTTCCCGCCATGCTCGATTATGCCCGCCGTGTCGGTGGCTCTGCCCTGCGCCGCCTGAGCTTCCACCAACGCGCCCTGCTGCTGAAAGACCTCGGCAAATACCTGATGGAACGCAAGGAGCTGCTCTATACCTGCTCGAAGGCGACCGGTGCTACCCGCACCGATTCATGGGTTGATATTGAAGGGGGCATTGGCACAATGCTGGTGTTTGCCAGCAAAGGCCGCCGCGAACTGCCCAACAGCAACCTGTATCTGGATGGTGCACAGGAACAAATCTCCAAACAGGGCACATTCACCGCCCAGCATGTATACGTGCCGCTGCAAGGCGTGGCGGTACAAATCAATGCCTTCAATTTCCCATGCTGGGGCATGCTGGAAAAACTCGCCCCAAGTTTCCTGGCGGGCGTGCCCAGTATTGTCAAACCTGCCAGCCAAACCGCTTACCTCACGGAACGGCTGGTCAAACTGATCATTGAATCGAAGATCCTGCCGGAAGGCTCCTTGCAACTGGTGTGTGGCAGTACCGGCAATTTGCTCGACCACCTCACCTACCAGGATGCAGTCAGCTTTACCGGCTCAGCCGCCACTGGGCAAAAGCTCAAGCAGCATCCAACCGTTATTGGCAACTCGGTGCGCTTCTTCATGGAAGCAGACTCGCTCAACTGCTCGATTCTGGGCAATGATGTGCAGCCTGGCTCTACCACTTTTGACTTGTATATCAAGGAAATCGTGCGGGAAATGACGGTCAAATCCGGGCAGAAATGCACTGCCATCCGCCGTGCCCTTGTTCCGGCTGACCGGATACAGGCGGTGGCAGATGCACTGGCAGCACGTTTGGCACAGATCAAAATCGGCGACCCGGATCGGGAAGGCGTGCGTATGGGTGCATTGGCGGGGCTGGAGCAGCGTGACGATGTGCGTAGCCGCCTTGCAGAATTGGCAAAAGACAATGAAATCCTGTTCGGCAATACTGCCTCACTGGAAGTCATCGGTGCAAATGCCGAAACCGGAGCCTTCATGTCACCGGTGGTACTAGCTTGCAAACAGCCCTATGCCACCAATGCACATGATGTTGAAGCGTTCGGCCCCATTACCACGCTGATCCCGTATGGCAGTGATGAGGAGGCGGTTGAACTTGCTGCGCTTGGTAAAGGCAGCCTGGTGGCTTCGATTGCCACCGCAAGCCCAACGGTTGCCCGCACCCTGGCGTTGGGGCTGGCTCCGCACCACGGGCGGGTCTTGGTGCTGGATGACACCTGTGCCAAAGAGTCAACCGGGCACGGAACCCCCTTGGCACACCTTGTCCACGGCGGCCCCGGTCGGGCAGGTGGCAGCGAAGAAATGGGCGGCATCCGGGGGGTCAAACACTACATGCAGCGTACTGCCCTGCAAGGCTCACCCGACATGCTCACTGCAATCACCGGGCAGTGGATGCAAGGGGCAAAACGCCATCTGGATGGCATCCACCCCTTCCGCAAGCATTTTGAGGAGCTGGAGATTGGCGATGCAGTCATTACCGCCCAGCGCACCATGACGATGGCAGATATAGAAGCCTTCGCTGAGCTGAGCGGCGACAAGTTTTACGCGCACATGGACAAGGATGCCGCTCAACGCAACCCCTTCTTCGAGGATCGGGTAGCGCACGGTTATTTCCTGGTATCCTTGGCAGCAGGGCTCTTTGTTGACCCTGCCGAAGGGCCGGTACTCGCCAATTACGGGCTGGATAACTTGCGTTTTTCTGCCCCCGTGTATGCCGGGGATGTGTTGCAGGTGCAGTTTACCTGCAAGCAAAAAGTCCGGCGGGAAACCGAAGCCTATGGCGAGGTGCGCTGGGATACCACCCTCATCAACCAGGACGGGGCAGTGGTGGCGAATTATGATGTGTTGACACTGGTGGCAAAACAGGAGGCGAAGGTATGAGCTTGGAAACCCATTTCATGCGCAAAATCGAAGCGGAAGAGAAGATTGAGCCAAAAGACTGGATGCCGGATGCTTACCGCAAGAACCTGATCCGGCAAATTTCCCAGCACGCGCATTCGGAAGTGATCGGCATGCAGCCAGAAGGCAATTGGCTGACCCGTGCGCCCTCCTTGCGCCGCAAGGCCATCCTGCTATCGAAAATACAGGACGAAGGCGGGCACTCCCTTTACCTGTACAGTGCCTGTGAAACACTGGGGGTCAGCCGTGCGGAGCTGATGGCAGCGATGCGCAGTGGCGAGGCCAAGTACGCTTCCATCTTCAATTACCCCACGCAAACCTGGGCGGATATGGGTGCAATTGGCTGGCTGGTGGACGGGGCGGCGATTGTTAACCAAATATCCTTGCAGCGCACCTCCTATGGCCCTTATGCCCGCGCCATGATCCGCATTTGCAAAGAAGAAAGCTTCCACCAGCGCCAGGGCTATGAGCTGATGATTGCCCTCGCCCAGGGTAGCCCGGCACAAAAGGCGATGGCACAAGATGCCCTGAACCGCTTTTATTGGCCTGCACTGATGATGTTTGGCCCCCATGATGGCGAATCCGCACACTCTGCCAAGTCGATGCAATGGAAAATCAAGCGTGAAACCAATGACGACTTGCGCCAAAAATTCATTGACCAGACCGTCGGGCAAATCGCGTTTCTGGGGCTGGAGCACCCGGACAAAGACTTGCGCTGGAATGAAGGGCGTGGGCATTACGACTCCGGCGAAATAGACTGGGCAGAGTTTTACAATGTCATCAATGGCAATGGTCACTGCAACCGCCAGCGGCTGGAGCACAATAGCCACGCCCACGAAGAGGGTGCATGGGTACGGGATGCGATGACGGCCTACAATGCCAAACGGCAGGCACGGGAACAGAAACAGGCAGCATAGGCCGCATAAGGCAGTGATGGAGATAGGAACAATGGCAAACGACAACCTTGAACTGTATGAAGTATTTATCCGCACCCGGCGCGGTCTTGACCACAAGCATGTTGGTAGCCTGCATGCCCAAGACCCGGAGCAGGCACTGGAATATGCGCGTGATGTCTATACCCGCCGCAGCGAAGGGGTGAGCATTTGGGTGGTGCGCTCCCAGGACATTTGCGCCTCACAGGAAGATGACAGCGAAAGCTTCTATGACCCATCAGACGACAAACCTTACCGGCACGCCACCTATTACCAGTTGCCGGAAGCCGTTAACCATATGTGAGGCGGATGCCATGACAACACCGGATGTGCAACAGGCCACGCTGGAATATGCAGTACGGCTCGGGGATGACGCGGTAGTGCTGGGGCATCGCCTGTCGGAGTGGTGCAGCAATGCGCCGTTTCTCGAAGAAGACTTGGCCTTGAGCAATGTCGCCCTCGACTATATCGGACGGGCGCGGATGTATTACAGCTATGCGGCAGAACTCTCAGGCAATGGCAAAACCGAAGACGATTATGCCTATACCCGTGATGCGCGGGAATACCGCAACCTGCTGATCCATGAGCTGCCGCGTGGTGACTTTGCCTATACCACCGTGCGGCAATTGCTGGTGGATGTATTCAATACCCTTTACCTGCCTGAGCTGTTGAAATCCAGCGACCCTACCCTGGCAGGCATTGCCGCCAAAGCCATCAAGGAAACCCGTTACCATTTGCGCCGTAGCCATGAATGGGTGTTGCGTCTGGGCGATGGTACAGAGGAAAGCCACCGCCGCAGCCAACGTGCCGTCGATTCCCTGTGGGGCTACACCCATGAGCTGTTTGATTGTGACCCACTGGAGCGGCAATTGGCGGCTGCCGGGGTTGGCGTTGACAATACGGCCTTGCGCCCGGCATGGCTGGCACAGGTCACAGGCATTCTGACCGAAGCCACCCTGACCGTACCGCAAGACAGTTGGAAGGTACAAGGGGGACGGGTCGGCTACCACACTGAAAACCTCGGACATTTGCTGACAGAAATGCAGTTCTTGCACCGGGCGCATCCGGGGTTGAAGTGGTAGGGCTTGGGGTTAAGGTGGTCACGCTTGCATGGCATGAGCGCAACCAACGCCGCCAGCAATCCCCCTTCCCGGAGGTTTGGGCTGTGCTGGATCAGGTAAAAGACCCGGAAGTGCCGGTGTTGAGCCTATGGGATTTGGGGGTGCTGTGCGATGTGCAGCAGGAGGGAACAACCTGGGTGATTATCATTACCCCGACCTATTCCGGTTGCCCTGCCATGGAAACCATGTGTGCTGATATTGCCGCCGCCCTCGGGCAAGCAGGTTTGCACCCGTTCCGTATCCAAACCCGTTTGCACCCGGCCTGGACAACCGACTGGTTGTCCCCCCAGGGGCGTGGGCAATTGCAAGCGTATGGGATTGCGCCCCCACTCGGTGGTGGTTGTGCTGCCAGCAGTGGGCTAACCCCAGAGGCGGGTGTGCCCTGTCCGCATTGTGGCTCTGGGCAAACGGTACGCATCAGTGAATTTGGCTCCACGGCCTGCAAAGCCTTGTTCCAATGCAAGGATTGCCATGAGCCGTTTGATTATTTCAAGCATTTGTGAGGATGGTACGATGGCCGCAGATACCCGCTTTTACCCTTTGACCATTGCTGAGGTACGCCCGGAAACGGAAACTGCCGTTTGCATCAATTTTACTGTGCCGGATGAGTTACGCGAAACCTTCCGTTTTATCCAGGGGCAATTCCTGACCCTGAAAACCCTGATCAATGGTGAGGAGGTGCGCCGCTCCTATTCCATTTGCTCCGGGGTGCATGATGAGCGCTTGCAGGTGGGTATCAAGCGGGTGCGGGGCGGTAAGTTTTCCAATCATGCCAATGACCATTTTAAGGTCGGTGATGTGGTGGAGGTAATGCCCCCCCAAGGCAGTTTCCATTCACCGCTGGACGCAAGCCATGCCAAGCGTTATATGTGTCTGGCAGCAGGCAGTGGCATTACCCCCATCCTGTCGATTATCAAAACCATTCTGGTGGAGGAGCCATTGAGTCAGGTCACACTGATTTACGGCAACCGCCGCAGCAATTCGGTCATGTTCAAAGAGGAACTCGGCTTCCTGAAAAACCGTTACCTGACACGCTTGCAATGGATCAATATCATGAGTGAGGAAGATCAGGGTACTGACCTGTTGAATGGTATTATCGACAATGCCAAGGGTACTGCGCTGCACAAAAGCCGTCTGATCAATATCAAGGCAGCCGATGAAGTGTTTATCTGCGGCCCTGAAGCCATGATGTCGGAAGTGTCACGCGGTTTCCGGGCAGTCGGCTTTACCGATGAGCGCATCCATTATGAACTGTTTGCCAATTCATCGGCGGATGCAGCCACCTTGCTGGAAAAAAGCCAGCAACGCATTGATACCTATGGCGAAGAGAAAACCAGCAAGGTCACGGTCATTGTCGATGGGCGGGCGCTGCAATTTGAGCTGGCTACGGTTGGGCAGAATATTCTGGATGCCGGTATCCGCAATGGCATGGAGCTGCCTTATGCCTGTAAAGCCGGGGTCTGCTCGACCTGCAAGGCCAAGCTGGTCAAGGGGCAAGTGGACATGGACATCCACCACGGCCTGGAAGCGCACGAAATCGCGGCGGGATATATCCTGACCTGTCAGGCACACCCGGTATCGGATGAAGTCGTTGTCGACTTTGACCAACGCTAACAGAGGTAATGATTGATGTTCACCACCCTTGAATACTCCGTTGCGGCTGGCGTTGCGACGCTGGCCTTTAACCGCCCGGATAAGCTGAATAGCTTCAACCGCGTGATGCATGCCGAAGTGCGTGAAGCACTCACCCTGCTCAAGGCTGACCCCAGTGTGCGCTGCCTGTTGTTGACCGGGAAAGGGCGCGGCTTTTGTGCAGGACAGGACTTGGCGGATGTTGAGGACTTAAGCAAAATTGCCGAGATTGTCGAGCGCGACTACAACCCGCTGGTACGCACACTGACCACTTTAGCCATGCCGGTGGTGTGTGCCGTCAATGGTGTGGCAGCAGGGGCAGGGGCAAATATAGCACTCGCTTGCGATATTGTGCTGGCAGGGCGCTCAGCTTCGTTTATCCAGGCTTTTAGTAAAATTGGCCTGGTTCCTGACTCCGGGGGCAGTTGGACATTACCCCACCGCATTGGGCAGGCACGGGCGATGGCACTGACGATGCTGGGTGATAAGGTCAGTGCCGAACAAGCCGCCCAATGGGGCATGATTTGGCGATGCGTGGATGATGCCGCATTACAGGCGGAAGCCTTGCAGCTTGCCCGCCACCTTGCCACCCAGCCGACCTTGGCACTGGCAATGATCAAGCAAGCCATCCATGCTGCCAGCACCAACACACTGGATGCCCAGCTTGACCTTGAGCGTGACCTGCAACAAACCGCCGCCAATAGCGCTGATTGCCATGAGGGGGTGCAAGCCTTCCTTGATAAACGCCCCCCTGTGTTTCAGGGCAAATAAGGGAGCATCCATGACCATGAGCCATACCTCCAGCCATAACAACAACCCAGCCAGTTTTGCGCGTGCCTGTAGCGATGCCATGCATGCCAATGACCAGGCCGCCCACATGATGGGTATCGAGATTGTCGACACCACCCCTGGCAAGGCTGTGTTGCAGATGCAGGTACGGCAAGACATGCTCAATGGACATGCGGTCTGCCACGGCGGGATGCTGTTTACCCTAGCAGATACCGCATTTGCGCACGCTTGCAACAATACCAACAAAGTCACACTGGCCTCGGGTTGTACGATTGATTTTCTCGCCCCTGCCCTGCTCGATGAAGTCTTGACGGCAACTGCCGTGGAACGCTCGCGCAGTGGGCGTACCGGGGTTTATGATGTGGAAATCCACAACCCGGCGGGTAAGCTGGTCGCCACCTTCCGGGGACGTTCCTACCAAATCAAGGGAACCGTGTTGGCAGATTGAAAGGTTCAGGAGGAGAGAAGATGACAAATACAGGATTCCCTGGCGGACAACTCAGCGCCGTTGATAAGGTCAGTCTGGATGAATTGCAGGCACTGCAACTGTTGCGCATGCAATGGACACTGGCACATGCCTACCAGAATGTACCAATGTACCGCAAAAAGTTTGATGATGCCGGTGTGCATCCCAGCGATTTGCGCGAACTGGCAGACATCGCCCGGTTCCCTTATACCACCAAACAGGATTTGCGTGACAACTACCCCTTTGGCACGTTTGCCGTCCCGATGGAGCAAGTTGCCCGTATCCATGCCTCCAGTGGCACGACCGGCAAACCGACCGTGGTCGGCTATACCAAGGGCGACATTGACCGCTGGGCAGAATGCGTAGCACGTTCCATTTGGGCAGCGGGTGGCAAACCGGGGGACAAGGTGCATGTAGCCTACGGCTATGGCCTGTTTACGGGCGGTCTGGGTGCGCATTACGGGGCAGAAAAACTCGGTTGCACCGTCATCCCCATGTCCGGCGGGCAAACCGAAAAACAGGTGCAACTGATCCAGGATTTCCGGCCTGACATCATTATGGTCACCCCCTCTTATTGCCTGAACATTGCCGATGAATTCGAGCGCCAAGGCATTGACCCACGCACCTGCTCCTTGCGGATTGGCATTTTCGGGGCAGAGCCGTGGACAAATGCCATGCGTCAGGAAATCGAGCAGCGCCTGGGGCTGGATGCGGTCGACATTTATGGGCTATCGGAAGTGATGGGGCCGGGGGTCGCACAAGAGTTCGTGCAGACCAAAGATGGCCCAACAATTTGGGAAGATTGCTTCTACCCGGAAACCATCAGCCCTGACACCTTGCAGCCGGTCGCGGCTGGGTCAGAGGGTGAGCTGGTCTTCACCTCCCTGGTGAAGGAAGCCATGCCGATTATCCGTTACCGTACCCGCGACCTCACCACCCTGTTGCCGGGCAGTGCCAGCGTGATGCGACGCATGGCAAAAATCACCGGGCGCAGCGATGACATGATGATCATCCGGGGTGTGAATGTGTTCCCCTCACAGATTGAGGAACAAATCCTCAAAGTCCCTGCCCTGTCGCCCCATTACCAACTGGAAATCACCCGTGATGGCAACCTCGACAACCTGGCGGTCTACGTCGAAGCCCGCAGCAACCATGTCAGCGAAGCTGACCGGGCACAGGCTGCCAAGGAGTTGCAGCACCACATCAAGGTCATGGTTGGGGTCAGTACCCGCATCCACATTAAAAATGAAGGCGAAGTTGCCCGCTCACAAGGCAAGGCACAGCGGGTGGTGGATCGGCGCAAATGAGCGATCTGCCAACCAACAAACCTCAGGCATTCAACGTTTTATAGGGAAGAACAGTTAAGATGAGCGATTTCAAATTCCTGACCATCACCACCCGTGCAGCCGGTGTCGCACAAGTCACCATGTCACGCCCGGAGGTATTCAATGCCTTTGATGAGGCAATGATTGGTGAGCTGGATACGGCATTTGCCCAGTTGAATGCAGACCCCAGCGTGCGGGTCATTGTGTTGGCAGGGGATGGCAAGCATTTCAGTGCCGGAGCCGATTTGCAGTGGATGCAACGCGCCAGTACCGCCTCCCGTGAATGGAATCTGGCAGATGCCCGCCGCTTTGCCGGGATGCTGGCAAAAATTGAAGGCAGCCCCAAACCGACTGTTGCGCGGGTGAATGGTGCGGCCTTGGGGGGTGGGGTCGGGCTGGTCTGTGCTTGTGACATTGCCATTGCCTCTGACAAGGCCAGCTTTGCCGTCAGTGAAGTCAAATTTGGTATCCTGCCAGCGGTGATTGGCCCTTATGTCACCAATGCCATTGGCAAGCGTCAAGCCAAACGGCTGGCACTGACTGCCGCCCGCATCAATGCGGCTGAAGCACTCAGCATAGGGCTGGTGCAGCAGGTTGTCGCAGCGGAAGAACTGGATGCAGCGGTCGATGCCACCCTGAAGGATTTGCTGGTTGGTGGCCCACACGCCCAACACGAGGTCAAACAACTGTTTGCCCAATTGGCAGTCGGCCCGATCACGGAAGAAGTCCGCGAACTGACGGCACAAACCATCAGCCGGGTACGTGGCACAGATGAAGCCAAGGAAGGGTTTGCCGCTTTCCTGGGGAAACGCCCAGCGCAGTGGATTCCAGGCTAAGCCAGTTCAGGGCGTAGCTCATGCGCCCTTACAAAACCCCCAGCTCCCGCAGCCGTTCCTTTAAATAAGCGTCTGCCGTATAGCGCCCGGACAAGACCACTTCCGGGCGTGGATGCAAGAACAGCGGCAGGGAAATGCGCGGGGCATTCGAGCCACCCGGAGGGGGGTTAACGACCCGATGGGTGGTGGAGGGGAAATAGCCACCCGAGGCTTCCTGCAACATGTCACCGGTATTGACGATCAGCAGGCCGAAGTCACACGGTACATCCAGCCAGTTGCCGTGTTTGTCCAGTACCTGCAATCCTGGCTCATTGGCAGCAGGCAGGATCGTCAACAGGTTAATGTCCTCATGGGCGGCTGCCCGCAGGGCATCAGGAGGCTCATCCCCTTGCAAGGGCGGATAATGCAGTACCCGCAGCAAGGTTTGCCCACTGCCATCAATCATTGCTGACAAGGGTTCGGTATAGCCTGCTGCCACGGCGGGCGGCGAGTAACGCTCAACCCACGCCAACAGCTCCCCCGCCAGTGCATTGGCTTCAGCCCGGTAAGCCACCAAACCTTCACGCAAGTCAGGTGGGCATTGCCCCCACGGGTGGTAAAAATGGAAGTATTCCTTGATGTCCTTGACCCCATAACCTTTGGCAGTTTCAGACACTTCCGGCGGGAAATAGCCATCAAAATGCGGGCTGTAACGGTAATCATACTTGGCAGGGCTTTGGAAAAAGGCCAGCCAATCACGGTAAATCGAATTGACCAAGGCTTGCTGGATGGGGTGATTCTTCAAAACCCCAAAACCAAACACACGCAAGGACTCAGTGAATGCATAGGCTGCATCCGCTGCCCGGTAATCAACGGCCTGCAAGCTCATCCCCGCCCCCTTGGTTTCCAGAAACTATTGGTCATCGTGTTGCGGAACAAATCAATCACACCCTGGGCATCAACTTGCATACAGGCCTTGTGGCGCGGACGGTTATCCCATGCCTTGACAAAGTAGGCATCCCCCTGCACCCGCTTCATAATGGTCTGCCCAGTCGCAATGCCGTCCGGCACAACGCACAGTGAACCCTCAATGGTAGAGAACAAGGCCGGGTTGACCACATAGGCAATTGCCGAAATGTCATGTCCATAACACCCGGCAACCTTATGCTCATGCTGGTAAAAGTCGATATAAAAATCTGCTGCCCGGTGCATGAATGACCCCACCCGGCGGTTATTGGCGGCAATATAGGCAAACAACCGGCGGTCAAACAGGACTTGATAGGTGACATCCAGACCAATCACCACCAAAGGCCAGCCCGCTTCCATCACCTTATCAGCAGCATGCGGATCGGCAAAAATATTGGCCTCAGCCACCGGTGAAACATTCCCACACTGACTGATCGCACCACCCATGAGCACCACCTGGCGCACCAGCTTGGTAATCCCCGGCTCCAGCTCCAATACCCGCGCCAAATTCCCCAGTGGCCCCACCGCCACCAACGTCACCTCACCCGGATGGGCTTTCACCTGCTCAATAATAAACTCGGCAGCAAATTGGTGGTGCGCCCGCCGATGGGGTGGTGGCAAGAACTGCTCCCCCAAACCATCCATACCATGCACAAAATCGGCAAAAGGAACCGGATCACGCAGCATCGGCCATGACTCGCCAATACAAACCGGCACATCCGCCTCTGCCATTTCCACCAGACTCAGGGCATTCATGCACGCCTGCGCCACACTGACATTGCCAAATGTGGTCGTCAGCCCCAACAACTCAATATCAGGATGGGCAATTGCGGTGAAAATCGCCATTGCATCGTCAATACCGGGATCTGTGTCCAGAATAACCTTATGCGCCATTATCCAACCCTTTGTCCAAATGTATCGACTTCCACTGCGGTCGGGATGCTGGAAGAGGCTCCCAAACGCTGCACACAGAGGGCGGCTGCCTTGCATGCCCGCTCCAGAGCCACCTGCACCGGCTGGCCTGCCATCCACGCCTGCATAAAATAACCAATAAAGGTATCCCCCGCCCCGGTGGTATCGACAGCCTGCACTGGCAAAGCCGGTACATACGTCACCGTACCCTGGTAAAAACTGCACGCTCCTTGGGAGCCAAGCGTCACCACCACCTGTGTATCAGGATAACGAGCCTGCAACTGCCCAGCCAGCCAAGTATGCCCCAAGGCCGCACCCACATCCGCCGCCAACAACTGCATGACCTCCACCTGATTCACGAACAATACACTGAGCTGTGCCAATGGCAAAGCAGCAATATCAGCCTGCATCGGAGCCGGGTTGAAAGCAACCTGCATCCCCTTGGCAGCAGCGGTACGGATCATGTCAGCCGTACAACTGCATTCATTCTGCAATAATAGCCAATCGCCTGCTGCGGCATCTGCCAGCAAACCGGGCAATTCATCGCGGGTAAACGAGTGGTTAGCTCCTGCATACAGGACAATGGCATTTTCAGCCTTGTCATCCACCTGAATGATGGCATGACCAGTTGGCTCGGAGACAGCCGCTACCCCGGAGACATCCACCCCCGCCGCAGACAGGGGCGCAAGCATTGCCGCATCCGCTGCATGATAACGCCCGATATGGCGCACCGCCGCCCCGGCACGCGCCAAGGCAATTGACTGGTTTGCCCCCTTCCCGCCCAATACCTTGTGATAGGCGTGGCTTGCCAGGGTTTCGCCGGGCATCACCAGATGCGGCACACGGTAAATGTGGTCAATATTGATCGAGCCGTAGTTGTAGATAGGCATGGCAACACGTCCGGGCTGGTGGTCATTGCGGGCTATTATACCCCCAAGCGGCAGGTCAGGACATCTGCTAAAGCAAGCTGCCATTCATCTGCTTGACAGCCTGTTAAGTGGTCGTTATGATTCATTCGAAACGTTTTGGATTAAATTAATGGCTGCGTCCGCAAATCCAAAACGCTTTGGAGGTGGTTATATAACAGGTATCCCTATACCCGTTCTTTTATATTTCCTTGGAGGAGAGAAACATGAAGTCCGAAATGAAAACGCTGGGCAAGAAAGCTTTCGCCCTGAGCGCCGTTATGGTTGCCATGCTGGCATCCGGTGTGGTCAGTGCTGCCACTATCAATTATGTATCGGGTGCTACGGGCAAAGACATTGAAAACTTCAAAGAGCTGGTAAAGCCTTGGGAGAAAGAAACAGGCCATACCGTTACCGTCGTCCCCATGCCTTCTTCCACCAC
The DNA here is from genome assembly GCA_964293005.1 of uncultured Thiothrix sp. Classification (GTDB taxonomy): domain Bacteria; phylum Pseudomonadota; class Gammaproteobacteria; order Thiotrichales; family Thiotrichaceae; genus Thiolinea. The sequence goes on along the minus strand of CAXYXW010000038.1, from coordinate 12,544 downwards.
TGACCAGTTTGCCCAATACCGTTTGTGGCTGGCAGCCGGTAATGCAGATGTTGACGTTTACCAGACCGACGTTATCTGGGCTCCACAACTGTCCGAGCAATTCCTTGACCTGACTGAAGCGGCAAAAGACATTGTTGCCGACCACTTCCCCTCCATTATTGAATCCCAGACTGCCAACGGCAAACTGGTGGCATTGCCCGTCTTCACGGATGCCCCTGCCCTCTACTACCGTAAAGACCTGCTGGAAAAACATGGTGTTGCTGTCCCCAAAACATGGGAAGACATGACCGCTGCCGCCCAGAAAATCCAGGATGCCGAGCGGGCAGCAGGCAACAAGGACATGTGGGGCTTCGTGTGGCAAGGTAATGCTTATGAAGGCTTGACCTGTGATGCACTGGAGTGGGTCAAATCCTTTGGGGGTGGGCAAATCGTTGAAGCGGATGGCACAATCTCCATCAACAACGACAAAGCTGCTGCTGCGCTGGACTTGGCAAGGACATGGGTTGGGAAAATTTCCCCTGAAGGCGTATTGTCCTACGGTGAAGAGGATTCCCGTGGCGTATGGCAAACCGGCAATGCCGTGTTCATGCGCAACTGGCCTTATGCCTATGCCTTGGGCAATGGCGATGACAGCAAGGTCAAAGGTCTGTTTGACGTAACCACCTTGCCAACCGGCGGTGGCAATGACAAATCTGCCGCGACCCTGGGTGGCTGGAACGTCGCTGTCTCCAAGTACTCCAAGAATCCAGAAGCCTCCATTGCACTGGCAAAATTCCTGGCCTCCAAAGAAGCCCAAAAGCAACGCGCCCTCGTAGGCTCCCAGTTGCCGACCATCGTCTCCCTGTATGACGATGCCGAAATCAAAGAAAAGCAACCGATCATCCCACGCTGGAAAGACGTATTCCTCCAAGCTGTGCCACGTCCTTCTGCCCCAACCAAAGTCAAGTACAACGAAGTTTCTTCCAAGTTCTGGTCAGCGGTACACAATACCCTGTCTGGCAAAGGCTCTGCCAAGGAAAACCTGGAAGTGTTGGAAGCTGAGTTGACTGACCTGAAAGGCAAAGGCTGGTAATACCCTTCCTCCACCGCTGTAGAAGCATATCCCCCTGCCCTTGGTAACACTCCCATGCCAAGGGTGGGAAGGGATGTGACCTACCGTTGTGCAGGTTGCAGATACGCGCTCATCTCGCCACCTGACCCCAGGTGGCGCGTTGGCTGCCCCTGAACATGAATGCCGCTGGAGGTAGCATCATGAATTCCACGTATTCGGAGCTGGAGGCACAACGCATTCGTGCGGCCATGTGGTTTCTCCTGCCCATGATCCTCGCTTTATTATGTGTGGCAGCCTACCCCTTGCTGCGCTCCATTTATTTCAGCTTTACCGACACCTCCCTGACCAGCCTGTACACCGGGCAATGGGTGGGGTTTGAGAATTACCTGAGCTGGCGCACCCTCCCCTCTGGGCGCACGCTGTTTAAAGGCACGCTGGTTGACCCGGTATGGTGGAATGCCGTCTGGAACACCGTCCGTTTTGCGGTCGTATCCGTTACCCTGGAAGCCATCCTCGGCCTGATGGTCGCACTGGTGCTGAATGCCAACTTCAAGGGACGCGGCCTGGTGCGTGCTGCCATCCTGATCCCGTGGGCAATCCCGACCATTGTCTCTGCCAAAATGTGGGCATGGATGTTGAATGACCAATTCGGCATTATCAACGACATCCTCCTCAACCTGGGGCTGATCTCCCAGAAAGTGGCCTGGACAGCGAACCCGGAAACCTCCATGCTGGCTGTCCTGATTGTCGACATTTGGAAAACCACCCCGTTCATGGCGTTACTGTGCCTGGCTGGTTTGCAGATGGTTCCACGCGACATGTATGAAGCCGCCCGGATTGATGGCATCAACCCGATCAAGGTGTTTTTCAAAATCACCCTGCCGCTGATCCGCCCGGCACTGATGGTAGCCATCATCTTCCGCATGCTGGATGCCCTGCGCATTTTCGACCTGATTTATGTGCTGACCCCGAACTCATCCAGCACCAAAACCATGTCGATCATCAGTCGTGAAAACCTGATTGATTTTGACAAATTCGCTTATGGCTCGGCACAGTCCACCTTGTTGTTCCTGATGCTGACCCTGTTTGTCATCCTCTATATCTGGTTGGGCAAAGTTAACCTGAGCGGGGACTCCAAACAATGAACCCATTAGACATCCTGAAAACGGTAGCGTTTTATTGCGTCGTGGCGGTGATTGTCATCGTCTCGGTATTTCCCTTCTATTACTCCATTATTACCAGCTTCAAAACCGGCACTGCCCTGTTTGAAACCAATTATTGGATTACCAGCTTCGACTTCACCAACTACCTGAGCGTGCTGCGCACGGGTGAATTCCCACGCAATATCCTCAACTCCGTGTTCATTTCCAGCATGACCGTGCTGTTCTCGCTCTTGCTGGCGGTCACAGCCTCTTATGCCTTGGCACGGGTACGTTTCCGTGGACGCGGCCTGCTGCTGATGACCATCCTGGCGGTATCCATGTTCCCACAAATTGCCGTACTGGCAGGCCTGTTTGAACTGATCCGCTACATTGGCCTGTATAACACACCGTGGGCGCTGATCCTGTCCTATACCATCTTTACCCTGCCCTTCACCGTTTGGGTATTGACCACCTTCATGCGTGACCTGCCCATCGAGATTGAAGAGGCTGCCATTGTTGATGGGGCAACACCGTGGCAAATCATTACCCAGGTGTTTATGCCATTGATGTGGCCTGCGTTGGTCACAACCGGCTTGCTGGCCTTTATTGGTGCATGGAATGAATTCCTGTTTGCCCTGACCTTCACGGTTTCCAACAGCGAGCGGACGGTTCCGGTGGCGATTGGCCTCTTGTCCGGTGCAACCCAATATGAAATCCCCTGGGGCATCATTATGGCGGCCTCGGTGATGGTCACAGTCCCCTTGGTCATCCTTGTCCTTGTTTTCCAACGTAAAATCGTAGCAGGCTTAACCGCTGGCGGCGTTAAAGGCTAATTCAGGAGCTTACTATGGCAACGATCCAACTGAACAACGTCCGCAAAACCTTTGGCAAGCTGGATGTTATTAAAGGTGTCAACCTTGAAATCAAATCCGGCGAGTTTATGGTGTTTGTTGGCCCATCAGGGTGCGGCAAATCCACCCTGCTGCGCCTGATTTCCGGCCTCGAAGGTATTACCTCTGGCGACCTGCTGTTTGATGGGGAGCGGGTAAATGGCCTTGCCCCGTCCAAACGGGGCATCGCGATGGTATTCCAATCGTATGCGCTCTACCCCCATATGAACGTGTACGACAATATGGCGTTTGGCATGAAACTCGCCAACTCCGACAAGGGCGACATCAAGACACGGGTGGAAAAGGCCGCCAAAATGCTGCAAATCGACCACCTGCTGGATCGCCTGCCCAAGCAGTTGTCTGGCGGGCAACGCCAGCGGGTCGCCATCGGGCGGGCGATTGTGCGTGACCCGAAAGTGTTCCTGTTTGATGAACCATTATCCAACCTTGATGCAGCCCTGCGGGTGGCAACCCGTTTGGAAATCGCCAAATTGCACCACGAAATGAACAACGTCACCATGATCTACGTTACCCACGACCAGGTGGAGGCCATGACCTTGGCTGACCGTATCTGCGTGCTGCGGGATGGCCTGGTTGAGCAGGTGGGTACACCGCTGGAACTGTACGAAAAACCCAACTCACTGTTTGTGGCGGGCTTCATCGGTTCACCCAAAATGAACTTCCTGACCAATGACTTTGCGTTGCAATACAACTGCACCACGCTGGGCATCCGCTCTGAACACATCGACATCGACCTTACCAATCCGGTCTGGAAAGGCACGGTTGTCCACACCGAAAACCTCGGCTCAGACAACTACCTGTTTGTGGATATAGGCTCGGAAGAGCCGGTGATTGTACGCCGTGAAGGTAAGGAAAACATGGAACTGGGCACACAGATTGGCTTGCGCCCACAGCCACAAAACCTGCACCGCTTTGATACCAACGGCAAGCCGATTTACAGATAACAAGGAGTTAAGCAATGACAATCAGGGTCGTCGTGTGGGGCGAGAACGTCCACGAACACAAAAACCAGATCGTGGGTACATTGTACCCACAAGGTATGCATGGCTGCATTGCCGATGCACTGAATGCAGAAGAAGGCATTAATGCCACCACTGCGACCTTGCAGGAACCGGAGCATGGCCTCAGTGCGGAACGGTTGGCGGAAACGGATGTGCTGTTCTGGTGGGGGCATTGCGCCCACGGCGAGGTATCGGATGAAGTGGTCGAGCGGGTTGCCGAACACGTCTGGGCAGGCATGGGGCTGGTGTTGCTGCACTCGGCACATTTTGCCAAGATTTTCAAACGCCTGATGGGAACCCCCTGCAACCTGAGCTGGCGTGAAGCGGGTGAGCGTGAACGCCTGTGGGTGACAAGCCGTAACCATCCGATTGCGGCAGGCCTGCCTGATCATTTCGAGCTGGAAAATGAGGAAATGTACGGGGAGCCATTTGGTGTGCCGGAGCCGCTGGATACCGTTTTCATTAGCTGGTTCCAAGGTGGTGAGGTGTTCCGTTCTGGCCTGACCTATAAGCGCGGGGCAGGTCATGTGTTTTATTTCCGACCCGGTCATGAAACCTACCCAACCTACCATGATGCGAATGTCCAGCAAGTGCTGCGCAATGCAGCACGGTGGGCGTATAACCCACAAGCCCGCGTCCTGAATGTCACGGATGCACCCAACACGCCCGTTGAACAATCACTGGAACCACTGGTTGAGCGCGGCCCGAAACTGCATCAAGCGGGTGAGCAAGGCTACCGCTAAAGGAGACAGGCAATGGCTACCACAGCACACAAGCCGCTACGCTTCCTGATCCTTGGCACGGGCGGCATGGCACAAGTCCATACCAAAGCCCTCCAAGCCATCGCGGGGGTGGAGGTGGTTGCCGGTGTTGATACCGATACGGCACGGGTTGCCAACTTTTGTGACACCCATAACATTGGCAAAGCCTTCACCTCGCTGGATGAAGCGCTGGCTTGGGGCGAATTCGATGCGGCCTGCAATGTCACCCCAGACTGGGTGCATTACCCCAGCACGCTCGCCTTGTTACGGGCAAGCAAACCGGTCTTGTGCGAAAAGCCACTGGCAACGGCATACGCACATGCTGCGGAAATGGCAAACCTCGCCAAGCAGCAAGGTGTCATCAATATGGTCAACCTCAGTTACCGTGGGGTCGCCGCACTACAAAAAGCCCAGCAACTGGTTGCCGCTGGTACGATTGGCACACTCCGCCATGTGGAAGCCTCTTACCTGCAAAGCTGGCTGACCCAACCCGCCTGGGGGGAATGGCGCGAACAATCCCAATGGCTCTGGCGCTTATCCACCGCACATGGCTCTAAAGGCGTACTGGGGGACGTGGGGGTGCATATCCTGGATTTTCTGGTCTATGCAGCGGGCAGCCCAGTCAGTGAGGTATCCTGCCGCCTGAAAACCTTCGACAAAGCACCGGACAACCAGATTGGCGAATACCCGCTGGATGCCAATGACAGCGCGGTCATGCACCTGCAACTGGTCAATGGTGCAATCGGCGTGGTGCATGCCACCCGCTTTGCAACAGGACACCTGAACGACCTGCACCTGCGGCTCTGGGGTGACTTGGGCGGGATTGAGGTCTCTGCCACCCCGGCAGGCAATCAATGCCGCATTTGCCACGGTGAAAACCGGCTGACCGCCCAGTGGGAAACGGTCGAATGTCCACCCGTCGAGGATGTTTACACCCGCTTTGTAGCAGCCCTGCGTGGTGACGCTACCCCAGACCCGGACTTTGCCCACGGTGCAGCCTTACAACAAGTGCTTGATCTGGCGATTGAATCAGACCGCCAGCAATCCATCTCTTTGCCTATCGGAAGTGCCATTTAAACGGGCTTCAAGTGTTCTCTTGTTGGACTTCTCCTCCGACCTCTGTACCCCCTTCCCTCGGGAAGGGGCGAAAGAGCTACTTTTCCAGCATTACCCCGTTTGCCGCAACTGCCTTATCTCCGCCACGGACAAACCGGTTTTGTGCGCAATGATCGGGTCATCCAGCAGGTGACGGGCAATCTCCAGACGCTCCGCCCGACGGCCCTCTTCCCTGCCAACCTCAAGCCCCTCTGCCATCCCTTCCTGCCAGGCCGTATCGTTGGAATTTTTCAGGTCACGGTAATACTTGAGGCTATCCTCATAACTTTGGCGTTCTTTCGGGTTGTAGGTCGCCAGCTCAGCAATGGCAAAGACCTTGCGGAAAACCGCCTCATTCAGGTGAGGAGGCATCTGCTCCAACTCATGCAGGTGACGGAACGTGTAGAGCCACTTGTCCTGCAAGCTGACCAGCTCCGGCAGGGTTTTCTGGAAACGGGGCAGTACGACGTAAATGAAATGCAGCTTGTCAAAAAACGGGCGGTTTTTCTGGTCTTTCAACTGGGCATGGTAAAGCACATCCTGCTCATGGTCATCCATCAGGAAGTCTAGGATGCCAATCGTATACACCGTGGAGAGCCGATAATCCCAATCGCCCCGCTTGGCCTGCTCCTGGATTGCAAAGCTCGAATAGTAGACACTCCTGTCCTTGAAATAAGCCTGCTTCACCTTCTGCAACTCAATCACGAAACGCTCGCCGCTGGGGCTGACGCAGTTCAGGTCAAAAATCGCCTTGCGGTCAAGCGGGCTGATGCCCTGGTATTCGTTCTTGCTGTACTGCAAATCCTGTATCTGGTGGCGCTCCGGCAACAGGGTATTCAGGAAGCTGACCAACAAGTCCTTGTTTGGCTCCTCGCCAAACAGCTTCTTGAAACCAAAGTCAGTCAGTGGGCTGATATAGGTGGCTTGCATGGTGTGTATCCGGTTGTATTACCCGGCTAGTTTAGCAGGAAACCGGTGTACTTACCGCTCCTTCACATAAGGCAAGCCCACGGCTTTCGGCGGGTTCGCCTTGCCGATAACCCCCGCCAGCAAAATAATGGTCAGCAAGTAAGGCAATGCCTCGATCAACTGCACTGGCACTTGCCCAACACCAGGCAGGCTCACCCCTTGCAAACGCACCGCCACCGCATCCAGAAAGCCAAACAGCAGGCAAGCAAACAATACCGGCCACGGTTTCCATTTGGCAAAAATCAAGGCCGCCAGCGCCATAAAGCCCTGCCCAGCCGTCATGTCACGGATAAATTGCGCATTTTGGGCGGTGGACAAATACGCACCCGCAAAACCGCACAACACCCCGGCAATAATCACGGCACGATAACGCAAGGCTGCCACGGAAATGCCCGCCGTATCCACTGCTTTTGGATTTTCACCCACTGCCCGCAAACGCAGGCCAAACCGGGTGCGGTACAAGACCCAGCTACTCAGGGGAACCAACAGCAGCGCGAGATAAACCAGCAGGTTATGCCCTGACAGTAACTCCGCATAAATCACGCCCAACACCGGCACATCCGCCAAATCCGCGACAAAGGGTAATTCAATGGCGGTAAAGCGCTGTTCACTCCCTAACGGCGGGGTCGAGCCGCCCTGCCGGAACCATGCCAACCCCAATACGACCGTCAGGCCAGAAGCCAGGATATTCACAGCCATACCACTGACAACCTGATTCCCCTGATGGGTGATGCAGGCAAAACCATGCAACAGGGCAAACGTCACTGAAGCCAAAACCGCTGCCAGCAAACCTAGCCACACCGAACCCGTCAGGGAAGCGACCGTCGCTGCGGCAAATGCCCCCACCAGCATTTTGCCTTCCAAGCCAATATCAACGATACCAGAGCGCTCAGAAAACAACCCTGCCAAAGCTGCAAAAATCAACGGGGTGGAGACACGCAAGGTGGCATCCAGCGTCAACACCCACAAGGTCAAGCCATCGCCCATTATGCAGCCCCCCCTTTGGCAAACCGTAACAGCCAACGCTGCAAGGGTTTGCGGTACATAAACTCCAGCGCCCCGGCGAACAGGATAATCAAGCCCTGAATCACCACCACCATATCACGGGTGACGGTCGGCATTTCAAACGCCAATTCAGCCCCCCCTTGGTACAAAGCACCAAACAGCAGCGCTGCCAAAATAACCCCAACCGGGTGGTTGCGCCCCATCAAGGCCACTGCGATGCCAACAAAGCCATAGCCCGCACTAAAGCCACGTACCAGACGGTGCTGCACACCCAACAATTCATTGACCGCCACAAACCCTGCCAAGGCTCCAGCAATCAACATCGCCAACATCACCATATGGCGCGGATTAATGCCTGCATAAACAGCCGCATCCGGGTTTGCGCCCACGGTACGTAACTCATAACCCCAGCGGGTTTTCCACAAAAATACCCAGACTGCCACACAACACGCCAAGGCCAGCAATAGCGAGATATTCAAAGGTGACTTGGCAAAACCAATGCCAAACATGGCCATCAGTTCATGCCACATCGGTAAATGGGTGCTTTCGGCAAAGGCGGCACTGGCGGGATTCATTTGCCCACGCTCAGCAAAAACATTCACCAACAGATACACCATCAATGATGCCGCCAAAAAGTTAAACATAATGGTGGTAATCACAATATGGCTACCACGATAGGCTTGCAAATAAGCCGGAATAGCCGCCCACGCCGCGCCAAAAATAGCCGCTGCCCCAATTGCCAGCGGAATCAGCAATAAGCCGGGCAAATGGCTTCCCCAGGCCAAACAAACCATCCCTGCTCCCAAGCCACCAATATAAGCCTGCCCTTCCCCGCCGATATTGAATAAACCGGCGTGAAAGGCGACTGCCACTGCCAGCCCGGTAAAAATAAAATTGGTGGTGTAATAGAGGGTATAACCAATCCCCTCCTGATAGCCAAATGCACCATTCACCAATACGGCTGCTGCTTCCAGCGGATCAACACCAATCAGCAGGAATACCAGGGTGGCAACCGCAAACGCTGTCAGGATATTTAAAGCAGGTAAAATCAGCACCGACAACAGCCGGTTCAATGCCGCAACCGTCATACCTTGCCCCCCGCGCTATGCCCGACCCCTGCCATCATTAGCCCCAGGGTCTGCTCATCTGCCTCTGCCCGGCTGACTTCGCCGCTGATCATGCCATCACACATCACGATAATCCGGTCTGCCAAAGTCATGATTTCCTCCAATTCAACCGATACCAGCAGAATGCCTTTCCCGGCATTACGCATATCCATCAGGTGCTGGTGAATAAACTCAATCGCACCAATATCCACCCCTCGGGTTGGTTGCCCCACCAACAAGACGCTAGGGTCTGCCGCCATTTCCCGCGCCAAGACAATTTTCTGCTGGTTGCCACCGGAAAAATGGCTGGAAGTCAGGTGGGGATCACGCGGACGCACATCAAACGACTCAGCCCGCTGCCGGTATTCCCCCAGCATGAAGGGGTCATTGAGTGTCAGATAGTGGTTATAGCGCCCTGCCCGCTGATAGCCCAAAATGGCGGACTGGTAAGCGGCAAAGGGCAATACCAAGCCCATCCGGTGGCGGTCTTCCGGCACATGCGCCAACCCCAACTGCCGCAATCGGGCGGGGCTGATGGGCTTGGTAGGGGTGATGCGGGTATCGGCAAAACGGATTTCACCTGACTGAAACGGGATAATGCCTGCCAATGCCTGCAACAATTCGCTTTGCCCATTGCCGGATACCCCGGCAACGCCTACCACCTCACCCGCCGCCACCTGCAAACTGACCTGTTTCACCCGCTCCACGCCACTGGCATCACGCACACCTAACTTATCGACCTGCAATAAGATGGCTCCCGGTGCTTGTGCACTGCGGGCAACCTCCTGGCGCACCTTGCGCCCCACCATCAGCTCGGCAAGCTCAGCCATGCCGGTTTCAGCCGTGGCACGATGCGCAACCATGCACCCTTGGCGCATCACCGATACCTGATCCGTAATCGCCATGATTTCACGCAGTTTGTGGGTAATCAGCAGGATGGTCACACCGTCTGCTTTCAAGGTACGCAAAATACGGAACAGGTCGTCGGCCTCCTGCGGGGTCAACACCCCTGTCGGCTCATCCAAGATCAGGATGCGGGCTTGCCGGTACAATGCCTTGAGGATTTCAATACGCTGCTGTACCCCGACGGACAGGCGCTCTACAGGCACGTCCAGCGGCACATCCAGACCATAGGTTTGCGCCAGGGCTGCCAAGCGTTTCCGCACCTGTTGTTCACCGGCATTGAGCAAGAAACCACCCTCTGCCCCCAGCATGATGTTTTCCAGCGCGGTAAAATTATCCACCAACATAAAATGCTGGTGCACCATGCCAATCCCGGCTGCCATCGCCTGCTGGGAGTCACGGATCACCTGAAGCTCACCATTGACGCGCATTTCACCGCTATCTGCCTGATAAAAGCCATAAATGATGCTCATCAGGGTAGACTTGCCTGCACCATTCTCACCAATAATGCCGTGGATGTCCCCGGCACGCACTTGCAGGCAAATGGACTGGTTGGCCTTGACCGCACCAAAGCGCTTGCTGATGTCAAGCAACTCAAGGGCATACGTGTGTGCCATCAATACTCACCTCGTTTGGGGATTGGGGGATGCCGCCGTGAAACCAGCATAAGGATATGATATGTCAGGCCGAACAGGTAAGTACATCTACTATTCTTTTTGCTGTCGTGCTCCAGCCTGTGCTGGGTATTCTCCAACCTGCTTAGAGGCGTGGCTGCTGTATGTGTTGCTCAGGCAGTGAGGCACTATATATGGTTTACAAGAAAAATTGTGTAGTTTCCATAAAGCTCTTGTGAATAAGTTGTTGGTGGGTCAACAAGTCGTGTTGTATGCTTGTTAAGCATAAATTCCGTCTTAATGGATGGGAGTGTTGACATGATAGATCAATCTGAAAACGAACAAAACGCGAACAAGATGGATAACGTGTATTTAAGTTACTGAGCGGACGTTGTATATCTTGTGAGACATGACTGCTGTATAATAAATGGATTTAAGTATCCAAGTGGAGGTTTTCCGAGGCTCTCCCATCAACCTGACAAAGCTCGATGCAGTTAAAACCCCTGATAACTTTCGTGTGGAGGATGAAATGCTGAAACATAGAAAAGCAAAGAGGCAAGCAGTTGTAATCATACATGGCATTGGTGAACAATGGCCAATGAGTACATTACGATCATTTGTAGAAGCAACTATTAAGACAGGACAATCATTTTACAGTAAACCTGATCGCATATCCGATACTCTAGAGCTACGACGGTTAAGCATTAATATTACAGAAGATAATTCTGATTATATTACTACTGACTTTTATGAATTTTATTGGCAACACTTAATGACAGGGACAACTTTTGCTCACACTCGAGCATGGATCCTCAAGTTATTAAGGCGTTGTCCAACCAATGTTCCTAAAAAACTATTTTTAATTTGGATAACAACTTGGGCGGCAGCCATTTTATATATTGCTCTGTCGTTTTCATATGTTGTATGGTTTAGTGATGATATAGTCACAGGAAGTATAACCACAATTATCTTTACATATGTATTATCTCATTTAATATGCCCAATATTGGAACATTTTACACTCAATTATCTCGGTGATGCTGCTCGCTATTTAAGTCCAACTCCAGAAAATGTTGCTATTCGACACTCAATACGATCAAACAGTCTTGATCTACTAAGAAAACTACACCTTGATAATCGATACGAACGAACGAATTATTGTTGTTGGTCATAGCCTTGGTAGTGTTATTGCTTATGATACACTAACCTATTTATGGCAAGAAATGCACAGCAAAACGTTACAATTATCAGGTATGAAACCAATAATAACAGAACTAAACAAAGTTGATAAAAAAGATATAAATAATTTTAGTGAACTATCGCCTTTAAATACAAAGCCAGAACCTAGAGATTATTTATATACCCTTAGGGAAAACTACAAATTTCCCTGGTTAATTACAGACCTTGTAACATTAGGTAGCCCTCTTACATATGCAGATTTTTTGCTTGCTGATAATCCAACAAAGTTTGAGGAAGCAATAAAGCAAAGAGAGTTTCCTACTTGTCCACCACAAGATGAGGATGATAGAGATGATCATTACACTAATGGAGACAGGGGTTTACTTAAAAGGGTTACAGATAAGAAAAATGATTTTTACATTTTTCATCATGCTGCTTTATTTTCTTGTACACGCTGGATAAATTTATATTTCCCAGGTGACAAAATAGGTGGACCAATTGCTAGATTATTCGGTTCAGGTGTCCAAGATGTAGAAGTATCAGCATCATACAAAGACCAACTAAGATCTCATGTAAACTATTGGAATAAAGAAGAAAAACCAGTAATAGAAGAACTTTATAAAGCTTTAAACTTAGAAGACAACTAATTGATTAGTAATTATTATTTTGGTGACGATGCATAACTTGGCAGGCTTACTCTGAATTCAAGTGCGATGGTCTTACTGAGTTTTTTAAATTGATTCTTAGTTGTCAAGACCTGTGTGATCATAGACTCTACAATCATGTTAAACTACAGCAGGCACGTCA
>CAXYXW010000037.1:0-40011 GCA_964293005.1 uncultured Thiothrix sp. | reverse complement strand
GGGCAAAACCTCCTTTATGCATCTTTTGCAACCAAGTGTTCAAGCGATTGCCCTGGCCCCATCGTGCGTAACAACCGGCGTACCCGTTTGGGGTTTACCTTATGCCCCAACTGGCACAAGTGAACCGTCATTTTCAACACCCCGAAATACGGGGTTTGGGTGTACTGTCCGTCCAACAGGCGCATCAGCAACAGGTTTTCATCACTTTCCCCTTGCGCCTGATATACAGGCTGGGGCGGTTGATGCCCAACAGGCCACATTGCCCACGCAGGCTGTACTGCAGGTCATCCCTGTCCAGCAGTGCCTTACGCTGGTTTAACGGATAGCCGATGACTTTTTTTTCAGCCAGTCACGTTCTGCCACCACTTGACCCAATTGGCGGTACAACCCGTCAACCTCTGCCTGCTGGTTTTGTTGTTGATGTTCCTTTTTGCTGGAAAATATCTGCGGCAGTGCATCCAACACCTGTTTTTTCCAAGCGCTGATTTGGGTGGCGAGCACGCCATATTCTGCTGTCAACTCACTGGTTGTCTTCTGTTGCCGGATGGCTGCCAAGGCTACTTTTGCCTTAAATTCAGCCGGATGACGCTTGCGTACATTTGCCATGGTTTTACTCCTGCCAGCTTGCCTTTTTATCTTAAAGGCTGGTCTAGTTTTTGGGGAGTATCATACATAGGAGGCGACAAATCAAAGATGATGGGGTACTAGCCTCGAAACCCACTACCGATGTGACTGCTATTGAGTGATCTATCACTCACGCCAAGTCCCACCCCTTAAACACACAATAAAGAATCTTCTAATACACTGATTTACCCAGGGTTAATTTACCGCCCCACCACTCGTGGGCGGCATTCAAATTAATTATACCGATAATCAAAAAAATGAAATACCCCCCAGAGTATGTTTCACTCAGTATTCACCGCAATATTCATAATCAGTAAAGAAATGCCAGTCTATTAATTCAAAATAAATTAATTAAAAATCAATAAGTTAATCAATGATCAACTGATTTAAACCCGCCTATCCTTTCTTGTTCATTAATTAAATTATCTTATGTCAACATCAAGGATGTTTGACATAAATCATCTATCTGTAAAGTTAAAAGTCATCTAGGAATTGATAAGATGCCAAGCAATTTCTGTTTGAATCCAGATTGGGGCAAATAGAATGCAGGGTCACAATATATAGAAAAGAGAGACGGCCTTTATTTGTAGGGGATGTACAAACTTTGGCCTTTAAAAAGTGGGAGCACCGAATGAAAATCATCGCATTAGCATCAACTATCCTCTTACTTGCCTCCATCGGCAATGGAGCCACCAACAATCAACCCACACCGTTGTTGCCACAGTTGACCGACATCCCGGCTGGGCGCTTCATCATGGGATGTATCCCTGAACGGGATGCCCCTGCCGGTAACTGCCCAGCGTTTGAGCTGCCAGCCCACCCGGTACAACTGAATGGCTTTCAAATCGGGAAACATGAAGTCACCTTTGCCGAATGGGATGCCTGCACACAGGCCGGAGCTTGCCCGCAAGCCGATGATTACGGCTGGGGGCGCGGGCAGCGGCCTGTTGTCAATGTGAGCTGGGTTGATGTCCAGCATTATATCGCTTGGCTGAACCACGCAAGCGGGTTGTCTTTCCGCCTGCCAACCGAAGCCGAATGGGAATATGCTGCACGGGGCGGGGGCAACACGACTCCCCCCCAGCAAACCAGTTGCAAGGATGCGGCTTTCAATTACCTCGATTGCCAACAGGAGTCTACCCAACCGGTTGGCTCCTATGCCGCTAACGCCTATGGTTTGCATGATATGGCGGGTAATGTCTGGGAGTGGGTACAGGATTGGTATGCCCCGGACTATTACCGCACCGCGTCCGCACAGAACCCGACCGGAGCCAACAGTGGGCGCTATCGGCTGCTGCGGGGTGGTTCATGGAATGACCAAACCGGGGCAATCCGCCCTGCTTACCGGGGGATTTACGCGCCCGTTTACCGCAGCAATAACACTGGGTTCCGGCTGGTGCTGGACAAAAAAACCGGGATATAGTGACAGTTAAGGCCGGGTCGCCTCTTCCAGCCGCTGTAGGTAGCTGAGTGCTTGCCCACGGCTGTTCCCGCACATCTCCGGGTCAGGGGGCAGGCTGCTGCAAACCTTGGGGCGCAAGGCGCTGCCGAACAAGTCACATTGCAGGGCGGCAGTCAGGTGCAAGCACGGCACACCGGCGGGTTTGCCCTGTGGATGCCGGGGCATCGGCGAGCTAATCGACGGGGCGGTACAACAGGCCGCACATCCGGGTCGACATGCGTGCCCACTCACTGACGGGGTTCAAGCCGCATGTTCAGTGCACCACGCGGACGCAAGGTCAGACGGCATTCGTGCGTGACCTGTGTGCCCAAGGGCAAGGTCAGGCGGAAGCGTTGTGCCAGTGTTGAAATTGCCAGCACCGCCTCCACCAGCCCGAACATCTTGCCAATGCAAACCCGTGGCCCGACGCTGAAAGGCAGGTAGAGGAACTTGTCCGGGCGCTTATTCACATCCATGAAGCGTTCCGGGATGAAGGCATCGGGGTTATCCCAATAATTGCGGTGGCGGTGCAGCAGCCACGGCACGACCAACATGATCGACCCGGCGGGAACCTTGCGTTTGCGGATCATGTCCTCGCCCCTGGCTTGCCGCGACAGGATCGGCACAGGCGGATACAGGCGCATGGTTTCCTCAAACACCGCACGGGTATAGGGCAAATTCGGCACATCATCATAGGTCGGCAGGCGCTTGCCCAGTACCCGGTCAATCTCCGCATGCAGCTTCGCTTCCACCTCCGGCGACTGCGACAGCAGATACCAAACCCATGACAAGGCATTCGCGGTGGTTTCATGCCCTGCCATAAACAGCACAATCAACTCATTGCGGATACCTTCGCGGGAAATCGCCTCACCCTTGCTGGACTCATTCGCCGCCAGCAACTCCGACAGCAGGGTGTGCTCATAATGGCCTTTTGCCCCTTGCGCAATGACCTGATCAACAATCGCATGGATGCGCTGTGCGGAACTGCGGGCTTTCCCCATGTTCAGGCTGCCAATCGGCAACCAGTCCGGCAGGCCAAGGAAGTTGCTGACATGGATTTGCTCAATCGCCCCCTGATACTCGGCAAAGGCACTGATCACCGCCGCCGCATCGCTGCCCAACCGCGCCCCGAACAGGGTACGGGCGATAATCTCCGAAGTCAGTTGCCCCATCGCCGCCAGCACACTCAACTCCGACCCCGCAGGCAGAGCCGCCCAGCCCTCGACCATTTCCGCCGCCGTATCCGCCATCACCGTGCTGTAAGCCTGGATATGGGCATTATCAAACAGGCCGTTCTGCAATAACCGCCGGTTCTTCCACACCTCACCATCACTGATGAACAGGCCATCCCCGAGCAAAGGTTCCAGTGCCTTGCGCATCTGCGGGCTTTTGCTTTCGTAGTTGTCCTTTTGGGTGACAAACACGTATTTGACCAACTCGGGCGTATTGGCAATGAAAATCGAGCGGTTGAGAATCCGGCGGCTCATGAACTGGTAGCGGAATGAATCCTCACTCCAAAATGACAACAGGTCACGCCGGGCGCTCAACAAGGTGGCAATACCGCCCAAATCAGTCTTGTGGCGTTTCGGATAGGGGGGAATGAAGGCGCTGGTCATGATGTTATGCAATAGGCTAATGGTTATTGCAGGGGACTATAGCACAGCAGCCGGGGCAAGTAGCATGCTTAGGGTCAAGCAATCCACGGTATGAACCCAGACCGACCGGGGAAAGGCCAGCAAAAACTGCCAGCCCTCGGATACGTATCAAACAGGCTTATTCACATTCACAGGTCGCGGAGGACATCTGGTCATTCCAGTCATCGCCGACATACTCATACTTGCCAGTATCCCACGCATCCGAATTCCCATCGAAACCGAAATGCTGCGCCCCAATCAAGGTACAACGACCTGGTACTTTGATGGAGGATACCTTGTCATTCCAGAAACCATCGAATGCATCAATCGATTGACCCGGACGGATAGACAATACTTGCCCCTGGAAGTTGGCATGTTCATATAAACGGCAAGCCTTGCCATCCCCTGCGTTCATGTTCATGGGGACAATGATTGTCCTGATCGGCGGTTCGTCTTCCACAATCACACACGAAACTGTTGAGAGGCTCACCAGCAGCGCCAAAATTAATCCACGTCTCTTCATAACGACCACATTTTAATAGGGAAAACAGCATAGTAGGTCGCACGACTGCCCTTGGCAACGCTATCCCTCTGCCCCCTTATTCACTCTGTTAATAATTGCAGCAATTAATTTATTAGCAATTGATAAATAAGCCTATTTCTTTTGTTACAAGGTATTTGGCGAAACAGAACCCAGCCAACGCCCATACGCCGCAATCCGCTCACGCAAGCGGGCAGCCAGCAGCGGATGCGCCGTGTGCAACTGGTCATGGATCACTTGCGCCTCAGCCTGATAAGCCCGTTTGCGTTCATCCGTCCAGTGGGCGGGTGGCTCGGACAGGTTATTGATACGGTCAGCCAGCTTCACCATCCAGACAGCGGGTGGCTGCTGGCGGATACGTGCCAGTGAATCCGCCATCTGGTCGGCTTTCGGCAACTCGAAGTTTTTGGTCAGTGCCTGCACACCATCCGCAACCGCCGTACCAAACACAGCCTGCACCTCGGCATAGGTGCGTGGCGTGTCCTCCAATACATCGTGCAGCAAGGCGCATTGCAGCGCCAAATCAGGGTCATGTTCGGTATCCGCCGCTGCCAATGCCCACATCAGCTCCATCGCCACGGCTCCGACATGGTTAATGTAATCCATCCGCACATTAGGGTCAGGAGTGGCATAACTCTGCCCATGATGCGCCAAGGTAGCGAAATCCCACGCTTGAGTGAAACGGTCTTGTGACCAAAGGGTCATGGTTTAAACTCCGTTGTAAAACGTCAGGTCAATGACTGTAATTTATAGTAAGCAAATAATCAGGGTCAAGACTGCGATAACATTCCAACCGCGAATACCACATAAAAACCGTGGACAGCCATTGTTTATTGGCGTTATAGTTGTGATTAACGATTCACCTTGCTTGGAGAACCCCCCATGCCAGCAGATATTTATATCATCATAAACGATACTGCCTATCTTGATTATAGGGTATAAATAAAAATGAATACGCAGAACGCTACTCAACAGGTAATAACACAACAAGCATTTGAAGCGCTTACACATCCAATGATAGGATTACCTA
The DNA here is from genome assembly GCA_964293005.1 of uncultured Thiothrix sp. Taxonomy (GTDB): domain Bacteria; phylum Pseudomonadota; class Gammaproteobacteria; order Thiotrichales; family Thiotrichaceae; genus Thiolinea. Next base: position 34,741 of record CAXYXW010000037.1, on the reverse strand, counting down.
TTTCATGGGTATGGCGAGGATATGGCTCAGCAATATTTCTAGAAATAGGTGAATTGACTTCAGAAGAAAGTAACCCTCAAAAAGATGAGGTAGGAAAGGTTTGTTATAAAGGACAATACACCATTATGCTCGAATGGAGTTGGAGGGTTGAAAAACCCAAGTCAATTTACTTCGGCAGTTGGAGTACAAACAAAGTCATTAATAACCGGCTTGAAAAATTAAAAGGTAACAAAATAGAAGCCATCAGCATTGAAGGCAGATTACCTGAATTAGTGATCAAAATATCAAGTAACTTATGGATTCATTCTTTTGCAACATCAGAAGGCCAACCTGAGTGGTGTCTATTCTTAGATAAAAGTCAACCTAACCGCGAATGGATAAGAAGTAGCCGTACTAAAATTATTAAGGAATCACAGAAAAGCAAAACTTCTGAGTTCTTTGAGCGCATTAATCAGGCAAAACTAAATAAAAGCACTTATCTTGATTTATCAGGTGGCAAGCTAGCCTATCTTCCCAATGAGCTATTAGAATTAACTTGGTTGGAAGAGCTAGGACTCGGTGGGAACTCATTATCTGACCTAACCGGCCTTGAGGTACTAAAGAACCTGAATAGATTAGACTTGGGTCACAATGAGCTAACGAATATTAATGTGCTAAGCAACTTAACCAATCTCAAGCGAATAGACTTGGAGGGTAATCAGATTACTCATTTAGATGCTTTAGCAAATTTAAAAAAATTAGAGTTTTTGCGCTTAAACCTAAACCCCATCAGCAACTTAAAAAGCTTAGGTGCTTTACCTAAACTAAAGCATCTCGATCTTTATCAATGCAATCTTAATAATGACTCGTTGGTGGATATTCCTTTATTCCCAGAGCTACAATACTTAAACTTAAGTTCTAACCAAATTACTTCACTGGAACAACTACCATTATTTCCTTCACTAGACTACCTAAAAATTGAAAGAAACCAATTAAATACATTAGAAAAATTTCCTACCTTATTGAGCCTTCATATTTTAGCAGTCTACGGCAATTCATTGAAAAACCTAGATGGCATTGAGTTACTTGCCAATAATTTAACATTCCTTCATGCGGCAAAGAACCAAATTACCAATATTGAAGCCCTGGTTGGTTTCACAAAGCTGAAAAACTTAAATTTAAGCGATAATCAGATTAAGCATATTGATTCATTAAGAAAAATAACTGAGATCAAAGTGCTGAACCTGGAAAATAATTTCATTGAAGATATTAACCCACTTCAAGATATTTTAAAGGAGCAAATACTACATTTCGATCAAGCGGCTTTTGATGGTGTACTTATTTATGGTAATCCAGTCGTTCAAACCTTATGTCCCCCTGCGTAACCGCTCACTGAATGCCCCATTGTCATGGAGCAGCCAGTACCCGGCACGAGAAGACGGGCAAACGTACTATTATAGCTTTCCACGCCAAGCCTAGGCATTTGGCTATCTTCTGTTAATAAAATTCCCATAAAAATCGTGGACAAAAATTATCGGTTGGTTGTATAGTTCTGGTTAACCATTCATCTTGCTTGGAGAACCCCACTGGCAGCAATCTATGTCAGCCTTGACCGTACTATCTATCAGGATAGGCTGCGTATATTTTGTTAGACAGGGTATAATAAACTGTTAACGCAATTAATACTCATATCTACTAGAACACTGCATATGGAAAAGAGATCGTATAAATTTGGTAACTCCCTTCTACACCTTATATTTGGTGATATAACCACATCTAATGCTCAAGTTCTCGTTAGTTCGGATGACTATGATTTATCAATGAGTGGCGGAGTTTCAGCAGCTTTATATAGAGCTGCTGGTGAGGCTTTATTAATAGATGTGGCAAAAAAAGCTCCTGCCAAACTAGGTGATGTTGTTGTTACTACTGCTGGAGCACTACCCGCTGAACATATTTTTCACGCAATCACAATTGGAGAAAGTGGAAAAGACCCAAAAAACTTATCCATCGTAGAAGATATAATAAATAAATGCCTAACGCTGCTGGCTACACTAGGTCTACATTCCATATCATTCCCTGCGATTGGCACGGGAGCAGCACAATATCAAACTGATGATGTTGCTGTTGCAATGGCGAAAATAATAGCTAAATTTCTAAAATCTAATGATGAAGAATATGACATCTCTATATATCTCCATGATAGATTTGGTGTTAAAACTACTATTGATTATATAGCTTTTTTTGAGCAATTTGCTTCGAAAATTGGTACACCTTCGATGGTAATAAAAACAAAAATTCAACAAAAAGATGAATTAAATGAAACTTCTGGACGTGGAGGAACAGCTAGACGTTTATCTGAACTAAACCGAGAGCGTGAAATTATTGAGGAAAAATTATCGGAGTTATCAAATGAAGAGTCGACGGTGGACTACCATAAACTAGAAGCAAAACTTGAAGAAATTCATAATAAAAGGCTATCATTATTAAAAGAGCTTCGAGCTTCATCACCTGAACAAGGAATCAATCTTTTTATATCTTACTCCCACAAAGACAAACTATATCTTGAAGATTTCAAATCTCATCTCAAATCACTGGAGCGTATTAGTTTGGTGAAGAGTTGGTATGATCACATGATAACCGCTGGAAGTGAATGGGAGGGGGTAATTGACAATAAACTATCACAGTCTAGTATTATTTTACTGTTAATAAGTGCATCATTTGTCGAGTCTGATTATTGCTTCGATATTGAAATGGAAAAGGCTTTATCCATGCATAAAGCTAAAGAAGCAGTAGTGATTCCAGTAGTTATTCGTCCCGTGGTATGGAATGAGCTTCCTTTTTCAAAGCTTCAAGCTTTGCCTGTCGATGGAAAACCCGTTTCTACGTGGGAAAGTACTGATCTTGCATGGGTCAATGTTATTGAAGGATTAAAAATTGCTATTAGGGATTTTCAAAGATATAGAGACATTAATTGAAGATTTTTACTAGAGGTGGACAAATGGAAAAACGTACATTAACCATCACATTGCAACCTGACTGGAAGACTGCACTACGTGCAGCCGGAAAAGCTGCACAACGAGGAGGATACCAAGGTGAGTTCCTTAACTTTGAGTCTCCAGGCATCTTTTTTTCCCGACTGAGTGAGCGTCGCTGGGCGATGATCAATGCATTACAAATGGCAGATACAATGGGAGTGCGAGAGCTTGCCCGCCATCTGCAACGGGATGTGAAGCGTGTCCATGAAGATGCCCAGATTCTGGTCGAGTTGGGTTTGATTGAACGTGACGATAAAGGCGCACTGACCTGTCCTTATTCTGATATTCACGTTGATATGCATATTGCCCCTAATTTACAGGCCGCATAAATAAAACGGTCACAGGACGTTAGACCTTATACTCAAATGGATTGAACAACTTAATATCAAAACATTCAAAATCAGTGATATTTCTGGTGACGACAATCAGCTTATTTACTTTAGCGATAGCTGCGATCATTCCATCTTCGTATAAAGTGTCAGATTTTTTGTGCATCAGCTTTGCCCAAGCACGAAAAGCATTGCCGTCCAAGTCCAAAATGTTATATGTGGCTGCCACTTCATCAAGCCACGCCTCCAGTTCGGCTGCACGTTCAGCATCCTGATCCCGCGTTATTTCGATACCTGCTTGAATTTCAGCTAATGTTACCGAAGAAAGATATAAATCCTTGTCATCGACTGACTGAACCCATGCGACAACTGCCCCATGAGGCTTCTTCCGCCTTAATTCAGAGACAACATTTGTATCCAATAAATACATGATTTATATAACCTCTTGCACACGCCGTCTCCGAGCTTGCCCACGCTCCGGCAACACAAGATCACCGCGTCCAGAATCAGACAACAACAAATCTTTCAGTGATGGCTTTGCTGCTGCCTGGAGCCTCTTCCAGACATCAACAGGGACAAGCACTGCTGTTTCAGCACCGCGCCGTGTGACTACTTGCGGGCCGTTTGCCAGACAAGCATCCAAAAACTCACTAAACCGAGACTTAGCGTCTTGAACTGCCCAAGTTTGCATAAGAACACCTCCATTATGACTAGTTAGATGACCAGTCTAGTTCTTCCATTTTCAAAGAACAAGAAGAATAATAGAGGGCTCCCCCTACAACCGATCCCGCAGGGAGTAATACAACATCGCTGTCACCAACAAAGGCCAACGTAGCAAGGTTCCCCCTGGAAACGGCCAGGTCGGGATTTTTTCCATGACATCAAACCGCGCCAGTGTGCCATCCACCGCTTCCGCCAGCAGTTTGCCTGCCAGCGTTGCCAAAGCCACGCCATGCCCAGAATAACCACTGGCAGAGAACACATTCGGGGCAATCCGGGCAAAGTGCGGCAAACGGTTGGCGGTAATCGCCAATGTCCCGCCCCACGCATAATCGAGGCGCACATCCTGCAATTGCGGGAACACCGCCAACAGGCGCGGGCGCACCAAGCCCTGCAAATCAGCCGGGAAACGGAAGCTATAACTTTCCCCGCCCCCAAACAGCAAGCGGTTGTCGGCACTCAGGCGGAAATAATTGACCACGAAACGCGAATCAGCCACGGCATAACGTTGGCGGATCAGGGTACTGGCAAGGCTGGCTGGCAAGGGTTCGGTGGCAACGATGTAATTGTTGATGGGCATAACACGGGCAGCGACTTTCGGCTCCAGCCCGTCCAGATAGCCATTACAGGCCAGGATCAGGTGTTTGGCCTTGACCGTACCGTTTGCCAATTGCACCTGCACACCCGCCCCCGTCTGATAAGCCAGTACCGGAGATTGCTCATACAGGCTTGCACCAGACTGTTGCGCAGCACGCGCCAAACCCAATACATAATTGAGTGGGTGCAAATGTGCCGCCCCCGTATTCACACTGCCACCGTAATAGGCCGGTGAACCCACCTCCGCACGGATGGCAGCCTGATCCAGAAACTGGATGGACTGATAGCCATAATCGGTTTGCAGCTTTTCCACAAAGGCTTGGCTATCGGCAACGAAACGCGGGCGATGGTCGGCATGGATAATCCCGGCTTGCAGGTCACAACGGATCTGATGCTGTTGGATCAAATCCTTGCATAACTGAACGGCCTCCAGCGACAAGTCCCACAAGGCACGCGCCTGGGTTTTGCCAAAGGCAGCCTCCAACGCAGCCTGATCCTTGTTCAAGCCTGTACCGACCTGCCCACCATTACGCCCGGAAGCCCCCCAGCCGACCCGGTGCGCCTCCAGCACCACCACTGTGTAGCCCGCCTGCGCCAAATGCAAAGCAGCCGACAAGCCGGTGTAACCCGCGCCAATAATGCACACATCCGCCTGCACCGCCCCGACCAGGGGCGGGAACGGTGGCAAAGAATGGGCGGTGGCAGCATACCAGGAGTTTGGGTACTGCCCCGGCAGGTCATTGCTATACAGAAAACCGCTCGCCATCAGGCCAACAAACCTTTTTCCTTGGCTTGGGCATAGGTTTGGTCGAGCGTCTGCACGGCCTTGCCGATCAGCTCATCGACTTCCGCATGGCTAATCACCAAGGGGGGCGCAATGATCATCGTGTCCCCGACATGGCGCATCACCAGACCATTATTGAAGCTGTTCTCACGGCACATCAGGCCAATCGTGCCTTTTTCAACCGCAAAGGGTGCACGCCGCGCCTTGTCAGGAGTCAGTTCCAAGCCCCCAACCAAGCCCACCATGCGGGCTTCACCAATCAGGGGGTGCTGTGCCAACTCCAGCCAGCGCTGTTGCATATAGGGACCAATATCGGTTTTCACCCGGTTTGGCAGTGCCTCACGCTCCAGAATATCCAGCACTGTCAGGGCAGCCGCACACGCCACCGGATGCCCGGAATAGGTGTAGCCGTGGTAAAACTCGCCATGATGGATGACCACCTCAGCCACCCGGTCACTGATCAGCACGCCCCCCATCGGGACATAGCCGGAGGTCAGCCCCTTGGCTATCGTCACCAAATCCGGTTCGATACCGTAATACTGCGAACCGAACCATTCGCCAGTCCGCCCAAAGCCGGTAATGACCTCATCCGCCACCAGCAAGATATTGTACTGGCGGCAAATGCGCTGGATTTCGGGCCAGTAACTGGCAGGCGGGATCACCACCCCACCCGCGCCCTGGATCGGCTCACCGATAAAGGCCGCTACCTTGTCAGCCCCCAGCTCCTGTATTTTCTGCTCCAACTCCCGCGCCCGCTGCAAACCGAACTCATGGGGGTCGAGGTCGCCGCCTTCGCCATACCAGTAAGGCTGGTTGATGTGCACAATCCCCGGAATCGGCAAGCCCCCCTGGGCATGGACAGCGCCCATCCCCCCTAGGCTTGCCCCCGCCACGGTTGAACCGTGGTAGGCATTCTTGCGGGAAATGATGACACTTTTTTCAGGCTGCCCTTGCGCAGCCCAATAATGGCGCACCATGCGCAGGATGGTGTCGTTCGCATCCGAACCAGAGCCGGTGAAAAACACATGATTGAGGTGAGCCGGAGCCAAGCCCGCCAAACGGCTAGCCAAGCGGGCAGCAGGCGGGTGGGTAGTCTGGAAAAAGGTATTGTAATACGGCAGTTCGCGCATTTGGGCAGCCACGGCCTGCACGATTTCCTCGCGCCCATAGCCGACCCCCACACACCACAACCCCGCCATACCATCCAGAATACGGTTGCCGTGGTTATCGTAGATGTATACCCCTTCCGCACGGGTAATCACCCGTGCCCCTTTTTGGTTCAGATGCGCCGTATCGGTGAACGGATGGATATGGTGGGCAGCATCCTGGGCTTGATAATTGGTCATGATACTTATCCTACATACGTCAAATTCAACAGGTGTCCTATACAGTCAGCAGTAAATGTTCCCGCTCCCACGGGCTGACAACCTGCATGTACTCTTCAAACTCACACGCCTTGAGTGCCTTGTAAATGTCCGAGAACTGCCGCCCCAATAGCTCCTGCAATTCATCGCAGCCATCAAAGGCGGTCATGGCTTCCTGCAAACCACGTGGCAAGCCATAGTTGGCCTGGTGGGCATTGCCGTGGAATTCGGTGCTGGGCTGGAGCTTCTTCACCATCCCCATATAGCCGGTGGCAAGGCTGGCAGCAATCGCCAGATAAGGGTTGGTATCCATCCCGGCAATGCGGTTTTCGACCCGTCGGGCTTCCGGCGAACTGCGTGGCACACGCAAACCAGCAGAGCGGTTATCGACCGACCATTCCAAATTGATTGGCGCAGAATAACCGGGCATCAGGCGGCGGAAAGAATTCACATACGGAGCCATAATGCAGGAAGCTGCATCCAGATAGGTCTGCTGCCCGGCAATAAAGTGGTAAAACAACTGGGTTGGCTCGCCCTTTGCATCCGAGAAGATGTTTTTGCCGGTGACGGCATCGACCACGCTTTGGTGGACATGCATGGCGCTGCCCGGTTGCCGCTCCAACGGTTTTGCCATGAAGGTGGCGTAACAGTCATGGCGCATGGCAGCCTCACGGATCAGGCGCTTGAACACGAATACATGGTCAGCCAGAACCAGCGGGTCGCCATGCATCAGGTTGATCTCCAGTTGGGCAGGCCCCCCTTCCTGGATAATGGTATTGATTTCCAGCCCCTGGGCTTCGGCAAACTTGTAGATGTCCTCAATGATTGGCTCATACTCATCCAGAGCCATCATCGAAAACGCCTGCCGCCCAACACTCTGCCGCCCGGAACGACCAACCGGGGGCTTCAGTGGGATGTCCGGGTCGATATTGCGCTCGGTCAGGTAAAACTCCAGCTCCGGTGCAACAATCGCTTTCCAGCCCCTGTCTGCATACATGGCAATGACCCGTTTAAGGACATTACGCGGCGCACAGGGAACAGGCATACCATTCTGGTAATACAGGTCATGGATCACCATCAGGCTGGGATGGCGTGCCCACGGCAATGCCCGCAAGGTGGAAAAGTCCGGCACCAGGCGCAGGTCAATTTCGGTGGTGTACTCATCGGAGTCAAACTCGAAATACTTGCCGGTAATGGTTTGGAAAAAAATACTGAACGGCAGGAAGGTGGGCTGCAACTCACCAAAACGGGAAGCGGGCATCACCTTGCCACGCGCTACCCCGTGAATATCGGGGATGACGCATTCAACCTCATCAATCTGGTATTGGCGGATCAGTTGCTTCAGGTCGTCCTGGGAGTCGGTCTTGAGGGAGATATATGAGCTTTGGTCGTTCATGGCTACACACTACGGAGTGGTTATTGTTGCTGGATAATGATGTTATGTGATCACATTTTGCAGGGGCTTTGATGTAAAGTCAATGGTTTAGGCCGGGCAATAGGCGCATGGATCAGCAACCGCCCCTTGTTAATGTGATCACATTTACCCGGATAAAAAAAATGCTTAATGTAAAGCATTGTTAATCTGATCTACCCCATCAAAAGTGGACACATCAAGGATTCCATCCGTGCTTTCAGGTCGGGATGGCGGTTAGGTTGTTCCATCAGGCGATGGTCGGCGGCTGATAAGGTGGGCATACGCAAGTTCCTTGGCTGTCAGTGATAGTTATACTTTAGCTGAAGCCGCACTTTTGCTCACACCCACTATAATGAGGTAAGTAGCTAAGTGAAAGTTTTCCGAGGTTACGGGGGAAGCCTGACAAGGCTCGATGCAGCTAAAATCCCTGATAACTTTCGTATAAGTACTTAGCTCTGGTTTTCAATTGATTTGGCTTAACTCAGGAGCATGTGCATGCACACAACAATATCACAGTTTAAAAAACTTGCCTTGGCAGCGGCAATTGCACTGGCAGCCACGCTGGTAGCCCCTTTGGCAATTGCAGAAGAGCGCACCCTGAATGTGTATAACTGGCCGGATTACGTGGATGAATCCGTATTGAAGGAGTTTACCGAAAAGACGGGCATCAAGGTCAACTACGACGTATTCGAAAGCTATGAAGTGCTGGAAACCAAGCTGCTGGCAGGCTCCTCTGGCTATGATTTGGTCGTGATCGGTGTCCCGTTCTTTGCCCGTCGGATTGAAGCCGGTATCTTCCAGAAACTGGACAAAACCAAGCTCCCGAACCTGACCCATGCGTGGGATGCTATCACCAACCGTACCGCGACCTATGACCCGGATAATGCCTACTCGGTCAACTACCTGTGGGGTACAACCGGGATTGGTTACTCGGAAGAGAAGGTCAAAAAACTGTTGCCTGATGCCCCCGTCAATTCGTGGGATATGGTTTTCAAGCCAGAAGTTGCCAGCAAACTGGCTGAATGCGGCATCTACATGGTGGATTTTTACCACGATGCCATCCCGGCTGCCATGAAGTACTTGGGTCTGTCTGGAAATGATGTGACCGCTGACAACCTGAAGAAAGTGGAAGAAGTGTTCGCCAAAGTGCGTCCGTACATTAAGGAAACCTCCCCCTCCGAGTACATTTCTGCGTTGGCGAATGGCGACATCTGCGTGGCAGTCGGCTATTCCGGCGATATGTTCCAAGCCAAGGCCCAGGCAGAAAAAGCTAAAAATGGCATCACCATCCAGTACGTCATCCCCAAGGAAGGCACACTCATGTGGTTTGACCAGATGGCGATCCCGGCAGATGCCAAACATGTGGCAGAAGCCCACGAGTTCATCAACTTCGTGATGGAGCCGAAAAATATTGCCAAAATTTCCAACTTCGTTGCTTATGCCAATGGCAATAAAGCCTCCCAAGAGTTTTTGGACAAAGCTTTGTTGGAGAACCCAGCGGTATATCCGACCGAAGACGTGTTGAAAAGTCTGTACACCATACGGCCTTGGGACAGCGAAACCCAGCTTTTGGTTAACCGCTCATGGACAACCATTAAAGGCGGGCAGTAAACGGTTTGCCCACCAGGCTTGGCAAATTGACAGAAAGCCTCCCCAACCCCTTTCCCTGCCAAGGGAAGGGCTTAGGGGGCGGCTGGTTGTACAGGTTGACTGAAAACCCGGATAAGTACCTATACGAAAGTTATCAGGAATTTTAGCTGCATCGAGCCTTGTCAGGCTCCACCCGTAACCTCGGAAAACTGTCACTTAGCTACTAAGTGATGCTCCAGTCCTATACCCTGTTCCCTCACATGAACGTTGAAAGTGACCACATTTACCCAGCTAAAAAAAATGCTTAATGTAAAGCATTGTTAATCCCTATAATGGGCGCAACTTTGGTTTTCGATTGATTTGGCTTAACTAAGGAGCATGTGCATGCACACAACAGTATCACGGTTTAAAAAGCTTGCCTTGGCAGCAGCAGTTGCACTGGCAGCCTCGCTGGCAGCCCCCTTGGCAAATGCGGAAGAGCGTACCCTGAATGTGTATAACTGGTCAGATTACGTGGATGATTCCGTGCTGAAGGAATTTACTGAAAAGACTGGCATCAAGGTCAACTACGACGTATTCGACAGCAATGAAGTGCTGGAAACCAAGCTGCTGGCAGGCTCCTCTGGCTATGATTTGGTCGTGATCGGTGTCCCGTTCTTTGCCCGTCGGATTGAAGCCGGTATCTTCCAGAAACTGGACAAAACCAAGCTCCCGAACCTGACCCATGCGTGGGATGCTATCACCAACCGTACCGCGACCTATGACCCGGATAATGCCTACTCGGTCAACTACCTGTGGGGTACAACCGGGATTGGTTACTCGGAAGAGAAGGTCAAAAAACTGTTGCCTGATGCCCCCGTCAATTCGTGGGATATGGTTTTCAAGCCAGAAGTTGCCAGCAAACTGGCTGAATGCGGCATCTACATGATGGATTCGCCCAGCGAAGTCATCCCGTCAGCCATGAAGTACCTGGGTCTGTCCGAAAAAGATGTGACCGCCGACAACCTGAAGAAAGTGGAAGAAATGTTCGCCAAAGTGCGTCCGTACATTAAGAAATTCCACTCCTCCGAGTACATTTCTGCGTTGGCGAACGGCGACATCTGTGTGGCAGTCGGCTATTCTGGCGATATGTTCCAAGCCAAATCCCGTGCGGAAGAAGCCAAAAACGGCATTACCATCCAGTACGCCATCCCGAAGGAAGGCGCACAAATGTGGTTTGACCAGATGGCAATCCCGGTGGATGCCAAGCATGTGGCAGAAGCCCACGAGTTCATCAACTTCGTGATGGAACCGAAAAATATTGCCAAAATCTCCAACTTCGTTGCTTATGCTAATGGCAATAAAGCCTCCCAAGAGTTTGTGGACAAGGCGCTGTTGGAAAACCCTGCGGTTTATCCGACCGAAGACGTGTTGAAAGGGCTGTACACCATGCAGCCTTGGGACAGCAAAACCCAGCGTTTGGTTAACCGCTCTTGGACAACCATTAAAAGCGGGCAATAAGCTGACCGCGTAGGCTTGGCAGATTGATAGGAAAACCCCAATCCCCTTCCCCGCAACGGGGAGGGTTAGGGAGTGGGGCTAGCACAGGTTGACTCAAAACCCGGACATGTTGTGAAGGAGAAGGCACGTATGGCGGATGCACCCGAACGTAAGGTTTTTGCGCCGTGGCTGGACAAAACCCGAAAGCCATTGATTCGTTTTGAAGGTGTGACCAAGCGCTATGGTGAGTTTACCGCGCTGGATAACCTGACACTGGACATTTACGAACGCGAATTCTTTGCCTTGCTTGGCCCTTCCGGTTGCGGCAAAACCACCATGTTGCGCTTGTTGGCGGGTTTTGAAACCCCGACCAGCGGGCGCATCCTGATTGGCGGGGAGGACATCAGCCATGTCCCCCCCAATAAGCGCCCGGTCAATATGATGTTCCAGTCCTACGCCCTGTTCCCGCACATGAGTGTCGAAAAGAACATTGGCTTTGGCCTGAAACAGGAAGGCCAAAGCGCGGCTGCCATCCAGCAACGGGTTGACGAGATGCTTGCCCTCGTGCAGCTTGAGCCTTATGCCAAGCGCAAGCCCCACCAACTTTCCGGCGGACAACGCCAGCGGGTTGCCTTGGCACGTTCCTTGGCAAAACGCCCCAAGCTGCTGCTGCTGGATGAGCCATTGGGTGCGCTCGACAAGAAGCTGCGCGAGAAAACCCAGTTTGAGCTGATGACCCTGCAAGAAAAGCTGGGTATGACTTTCATGATCGTGACCCACGACCAGGAAGAGGCGATGACGGTTGCCAGCCGCATTGCTGTCATGGACAAGGGGCTGGTGATGCAGATTGATACCCCTGCCGACATTTATGAAGCCCCCAATTCACGCTATGTGGCGGACTTCATCGGCAACGTCAACTTCATCGAATGCAAGGTTGAGTCACGCCAAGGCCGCATGACCCACTTGCGCTCGGTCACGAATGCCCAGCCCTACCGGCTGGAAACAGATACCGAATCGAACACGGGTGAAAGCGTTTGGCTGGCAGTGCGCCCGGAAAAAGTGTCTGTCAGCAAAGAGCAGCCGACCGGGGATGTGAATGCCGTACAGGGCATCGTCTGGGATATTGCCTACTCGGGTGATACCTCAACCTACCATGTGCGTCTGGATGATGGCACAACCATCAAATCGGAAATGGCGAACCTGCGCCGGGTGCGTAACCGCCCGATCACGTGGGAAGATCAGGTATGGTTGTCGTGGTCATTGACCGCCGCCATCCCCCTGAAAAACTAGGGAGGTGGCTATGCAACGCGGAATCGACTGGGGACGGGTGATGCTGATTGGCATCCCGTTTATCTGGCTGTTTGTATTTTTCCTGCTGCCGTTTGGCATTGTGCTGAAAATCGCCTTGTCGGACTTTGTGAATGCCCTGCCCCCCTACACACCCACCCTGGATTGGTCTGCGGGGTTGGCGGGCTTCACCGACTTTTTCAGCAAGCTCGACTTTGAAAGCTTCCAATGGCTGCTGGATGACAAGATTTACATTTTGTCCTACCTCGAAAGCCTGAAAATTGCCTTGATTTCGACCTTCTTTACCCTGCTGATTGGCTACCCGATGGCTTATGCCCTCGCCAAATCGCCGCAAAGTTGGCGCACCATTTTGCTGATGCTGGTCATCCTGCCGTTCTGGACAAGCTTCCTGATCCGCGTCTATGCCTGGATTGGCATCCTCAAACCGGAGGGGCTGCTCAACTCTGCCCTGATGGGGATGGGCTTGATTGATGAGCCACTCAGCATCCTCAATACCACCACCGCTGTTTATATCGGTATCGTCTACTCCTATCTGCCTTTCCTGGTGCTGCCGCTGTATGCCTCGCTGGAAAAACTTGACCATACCCTGCTGGAAGCTGCTCTCGACCTGGGCTGCTCACCCGTCAAGGCCTTCTGGCAAGTCACCTTCCCGCTGTCATTACCCGGTGTGGTCGCTGGCTCTTTCCTGGTGTTTATCCCGGCGATGGGGGAATTCGTTATCCCGGATTTGCTCGGTGGCTCCGAAACCCTCATGATCGGCAAGACGCTCTGGAATGAATTCTTCTCCAACCGTGACTGGCCGGTCGCTTCAGCCGTGGCGGTTGTCCTGCTGCTGTCCCTGGTCATCCCGATCCTCATCTTCCAACGCATGCAGGAACGCCAACAGGAGGCCGAATCATGAATGTGACACGCTTTAACTGGTTCAACGCCACCAGCCTGACGCTGGCCTTTGCCTTCCTGTACTTGCCCATCCTGTTGCTGATCCTGTTCAGCTTCAATGCATCCAAGCTGGTGACGGTGTGGGGTGGGTTTTCGACCAAATGGTATGTCAGCCTGTTCCAGAACGAAATGTTCATGCAAGCGGCCTGGGTGACACTCAAGGTCGCGGTAGTCAGCGCAACCCTTGCCACCATTCTGGGCACAATGGCGGCCTTGGTGCTGACCCGTGCGGGACGGTTCCGGGGGCGCATGCTGTTTTCTGGCATGATCTATTCTCCCTTGGTCATGCCTGAGGTCATTACCGGCTTGGCGATGCTACTGCTGTTTGTGGCGATTGGCCTAGATCGCGGTTACTGGACGATCACCATTGCCCACACCACCTTTACCATGTGCTTTGTGGCGGTGGTGGTTTCGTCACGCCTCATCAGCTTTGACCGCTCGCTGGAAGAGGCTGCCCTCGACCTGGGCTGCAACAAGCTGAGTGCTTTCTTTGAAGTGACCTTGCCGATTATCCTGCCCGCCATTGTGGCAGGCTGGCTGCTGGCCTTTACTCTGTCGCTGGATGATCTGGTGATAGCCTCCTTTACTTCTGGCCCCGGCTCCACCACCCTGCCGATGAAAATTTATAGCCAGGTGCGGCTCGGCCTGAACCCGGAGATCAATGCGCTGTCGACCTTATTGATCCTGTTTGTATCAGTCGGGGTGATATTGGCTTCACTGGCAGGCAAGCGGGCAGAACAGATGCAAGCCAAACAGGATTAGGGGCAAACCGGATGGGCAAACAACAACTGAAATACCTGACACAAGCCCTGTTGTTGTTTGCCAGCCTGAACCAGACAGCCTTGGCATTGGATGAATGGGCTATCGGCGAGCAAATCACCCATGCCTACGACAAGTACCGTTGCGGGGAAACCATCCCCCTGGATGAAGCCCAACCGGGCGCTTATGCCCAACTGGAGCGCTTGCATGGCCTGCGGCTTGACCAACGCCCCCTCCCCATCCTGATCGGCAATAGCAGTACCTGGGGCGGTGGTACGATTGTTTTCTACCAACAAGCTGGACAGTGGCAAGCACGGGTCATGGAAATGGGCACATCCGCCACGCAGGTGTATACCAACCCTGAGCAGGATGCATACTGGATTTTCTTCATGCATACCTCAGAAGCACCGGGCAATATCCAGTACCTGCACCTGACACCAGAAACAGCCCGTTGTGGCGACCTGATTGGCCCCGATGAGCTGAACCAACCGGGCTGGGCAATGGAGTTTGTTGAGCTCGACAGCTTTAATCTGGATGCGGCTGGCAAAGGGATCGTGCTGGGTAGTGCCGTGTTGGATCAAGAAACCGAAAACGCACATACCCAGTGGTATGCTTACCATACTACAGACAACGGCAAAACATGGTCTGCCCCACAAGCCACCCAAGCCCCCAGCCAGCCACCTCAAGGCATCTGGCTAAAAACCACATCGGATACCCCCGCCGCCACACAGCTCAAGGCTTTACTGGCACAGCCCGCAAAGCCGTAGGCTGTCCTTTCTGCCTTTTAATCGGCGCACGGCTATAGCTGTTGTTGGCATCCGCCAGTTTTGCCAGCAATGCCAAAAATTGTGCCGACTCCGCCTCACTCAAGGGGGCAAGAATCCGCTGTTGCACCACGCCCACCGCAGGCAATACCGCTTGCACCAGCTCCAGCCCAGCCGCCGTGATGCTGACAATCTTTGAGCGTTGGTCACGGGCAGACTTGTCCCGCCCCAGCAAACCACGCTCTTCCAGCTTGCGTACCACCACCGTGATGGTGGTACGGTCAAGTGCTGTCGCCCCACCCAATGTCACCTGATCCTGAGCACCCCGGCTTGCCAAGGTTGACAATACGGCAAACTGCAAGGGGGTCAGGTCGTAGGCATTACACTCATCCAGAAACAGTGCAACCGCAATCTGCTGGCAACGCCGCAGCAAATTCCCTGGCATCTGTTCAATATCAATCGGCTGTTTAAGGGGCGTGTGTGCCATAAGGGTTCCTTGGGTTGCTGGCTTCAGGCAACCGCATCCGGCTGCTTCGGTGGGGAAGCATTACGGAAAGCATCGAGCTGGTCAAGCGCAGCCAGAATCCGCTGGATGGTCGGGTACTCCGCCATGTCCACCTTGAAACGCTGGTTATTCCACATCTGCGCATACAGGCACACATCCGCCAAACCGGGGGTATCACCGTGGCAATACATTCCGGTATCCGGGCTAGTAGCCAGCATCCGTTCCAGCGGGGCAAAAGTGGTATGCACCCATTTTTGACACCAGGCCAACACACCCGCCTCATCCTGCCCATAGTTGTGCCGGACATGATCCAGTACGCGCAAATTGTTGAGCGGGTGGACTTCACAGGCAATCATGTAAGCCAACCCACGCACCCGCGCCCGCCCCTTGGCATCGGCAGGCAACAGCGGTGGGGTCGGATGGGTTTCTTCCAGCCATTCGATAATCGCCAAGGACTGGGTAAGCACCGTCCCATCCGGCAGCTCCAAGGCGGGGACTAACCCTGCCGGATTCTTGGCAAGGTATTCGGCTTGGTTGTTTTCACCCTCACGCAAATTCAGGGGCGCATACGTATAGCCAAACCCTTTCAGGTTGAGTGCTGCCCGCAAGCGGATTGATGTTGAACTGCGGAAGTAGTTGTAGAGTATCGGTTGTTCGGCTGGAGTCATGCTGTTGCCCGCTCGCCAATCGTGGTGGTCAGCGACCCTAAGCCAACGATTTCCACCACACACACATCACCAGGCAACAATGCCCCCACCCCCGCAGGCGTACCGGTATACACCAGATCACCCGCCTTGATTTCCATCGTGTGCGAGAGGATGGAAATAATTTCCGGTACTGACCAAATCAGTTCCTGCAAGTCGGCATCCTGCTTGACCACGCCATTCACGCTCAGACGGATTGAGCCCGCCGCCAAATGCCCCACCGCCGCCACCGGATGTACCGGGCCACAGACCGCCGAACGGTCAAATGCCTTGCCCCAATCCCACGGGCGACCCAGCTCACGCGCTGCCATTTGCAGGTCACGGCGGGTCAGGTCATTGCCGATGGCATAACCCCAGACATGCTCCAGTGCCTGTGCTTCCGGGATATTCACACCGCCTTTGCCAATCGCCAATACCAACTCGGCCTCATAATGGAAATTGTTGGTTTCAGGTGGGTAGGGGATGGTTTGTTGGTCATCAACCACCGCATCCGCAGGCTTGGTGAAAAAGAACGGCGGCTCCCGGTCTGGATCGCGCCCCATTTCACGGGCATGAGCCGCATAATTGCGCCCCACACAGAAAATCCGCCGCACCGGAAAACGTGCTCCAGAACCTGCCACCGCCACCGATGCCACTGGCGCAGGTGGAAGCACATACTCAACCGTATCAATCCCGCTCTCAATCATGTTTTCAGTCATCCCACATCTCCTTGCTGTCACGCGGTTGCGCCACGTTGTTCACGCCACAACCCCAGTTTCACTTGCGCTGTCCGGTCAGAATAACTGAACAGGACGGCTTCCCCATCTGGCTCATGGCTTACCCATTTCCAGCTTGGCACGACAAAAATATCCTTCGGCCCCCACTCAAACACCTGCCCATCGACCCTACTACGGCCTGTGCCTTCTGTCACGACATAGACCGTGGCATCCGTGCTGCGGTAAGGCACGGTCTTGAAACCCTTGGGCAATAATTGCAGGAAAGGCGCAATGGTTGGCATGGCAAAGCCACCATCCACCGGGTTGACATAGCGCATTTTCAGGCCGTGGCAAACATCCCACTCTTGCTGGCGCTCCATCTGCGCCAATGCCTCACGGGAACGGGAGTAGGGATAATTGAAAATCGGTGAAGCCAAACGCTCCTGCCGGTAATCAACGGGCAGCATATTTGCGCCATAACGGGCAAGGCTATCCCCAGTTTGACGGTTGATGGGCTGCTCATCTGCGCCAAAGCCCTCGGCAAAGGAAGCATCAAAGGTGGAAATAATCGGGATGTCCAAACCATCCAGCCAAATCATCGGCTCCGTGCTTTCATTGCCATGATCATGCCATGCCTGCGGCGGGGTAATGACAAAATCACCAAACTCCATCTGCGTGCGCTCGCCATTCACGCTGGTATGCGCCCCGGAGCCATCCAGCACAAAACGCAAGGCTGACTGGCTATGGCGGTGGGCAGGTGCGACCTCCCCTGGCATCACCAATTGTAGCCCCGCATACAGGGAGGTGGTAATACGGGAATCGCCGCGCATCCCCGGATTCTCCAGAATCAGCACCCGGCGCTCGGCTTCCTTGGCAGTAATCAGGCCACCGGCTTCCAATAGCCATTCTTTGGCCTGGGCAAACTGCCACAGATGCGGGATACAGGCGCTGCGTGGTTCGGGGGTAATAATGTTCGACAGCACCGCCCACAAGGGGGTGTAAGCCTGTTGGTCGATCTTGGCATAAAACGCCAGACGCTCTGGGGTTTCTGCCGGTTTTTCAGTAAGGGACATTTCATGCTCCTGTCGTAAGAGGTTTCAGGCATCCAACCCAGTGCCGCCATACAGCCATGCCAAGCTGTTGTACCATTCTTCCGGCGACTTGCGCGACATGACATCATTGCGCACCGCCGCTTTTGCCCCGCCAGGGTGGTAAATATATTCACCAATCAGGCGTGAGCTCAACTGCACCCGTGCAGTCCGCGCCAAGCGCTGGGTAAAATACGCTTGCAGAGCTTCCCCGGCATGCTCCTGACCATGCTTTCCAAACAGATGGCTGAGACAAACCGCGTCTTCCATTGCCATGCACGCCCCTTGCGCGAAGTATTGCAACATCGGGTGTGCCGCATCACCCAACAGGGCGACACGCCCATCCACCCAGTTCATAACCGGGTCACGGTCACACAACACCCACAACTTCCAGTTATCGCCATGCTCAATAATCTGCTGGGCACGGGGATGGATATGCTCGAAACCTTGCCGCACCTCATCCTTGCTGACCGGCTTGCCAGCCACCGCCTCTTGCACATCATTGTGATAAGTCACCACCAGATTGAATACTTTCCAGCCCTTCAGCGGGTAATGCACGATATGGCATTTGGGGCCAGCCCAGAGCGTGGCTGCATTCCAACGCAAATCTTCTGGCATCTGTTCAGTCGGGATAACAGAGCGGTAAGTGGTATGCCCGGAAACACGCGGCTCCCCATCCCCCACCAGTTGCTGGCGGATATTGGAACGCAGGCCATCCGCACCAATCAGGACAGCCGCCTGCAAGGGGGCTTTGCCGGTGCAATACACCGTGACGCTTTCCCCATCCTGGGTATAACGCTCGACCTGATGGCTGGTACGCAAATCAATCAAGGGGTTACTGCGGCAAGCATCCAGCAATACCCCATGCAGGTCAGCACGGTGGACAACCGCATAAGGGTTCTTGAAGCGCTCACGGAAGGGAGCATCCAAAGGAATCGCGGCGATTTGCTCACCACTGAGCGCATCCATCAGACGCAGGTTGTCGATATACACGGCCTTGGCACGCGCCTCGTCACCCACACCCAGATAATCAAAGCAGTGAAAGGCATTCGGGCCAATCTGGATACCCGCACCGATTTCACCCAACACCGAAGAACGCTCCAGCACAACCGAACGGATACCCTTGCGGGCAAGACCTAAAGCCGCAGCAAGCCCACCAATGCCACCGCCTGCAATCATCACAGGTAACTGTCCCATCCCCGAATCCTCCTGATAGTGTACCTAACTCATGCGAAATTAGTTTTAATACTGATTATAGTACTGAGCATAGTTGGGGCTGTCAATGCTGTTGAGGCTAACATGTGAAGTCGTTACGCTGCTGGATGGCTGGGGATTTTTATCCTGGGGGTTAAAAGTAATTTTGGTATACTGATGAACTCTTGCTTTTACTGACTCCGAAGTTCCGACTCATGATGCTAACCCAGCACCAAGCCCAATAGTGCGCCGTACCGCTGCGATTGCACCCACACTGGATGAAAAGCTGCATTGGCAGAAACGCCAGCGCGAACTGGAAGAGCGCTTGCAGCAGCGGGGGGGAGGAGCGGACTCTGTTTACTATCGAATGGGAGTTGGTGTAGCCTACCTGTTAATGGTTAAAATTTCATAATGAAACAAAAACCGAACCAAACTACTCTTAGTAATTAAGAATGGTTAAGATTAGGAAGGGATGATGTCATGAAAACCGAAGCTGTTGCAGGCGTACAGCCCGCGCTCATGAAATGGGCACGGCAAAGCCTCGGTATGTCTATAGAGGATGTTGCGGCACGTTTGAAACGCCCGGTTAATGAAATTGAAGCTTGGGAAGCTGGCTCTAGTGCACCAACCTACCCTCAACTGGAAAAGCTGGCATACGACATTTATAAACGCCCTCTAGCCGTGTTTTTTCTGCCATTTCCACCGGAAGAAACTGCACCTGCACGTGAATTCAGGAGCTTACCTGCTGCTGACCTGCAAACCCTGTCGCCTGATACCCATTTACGCATCCGCCGCGCTCATGCCTACCAGTTGGCATTGAAAGAACTGTTTGACAACCGTAATCCTGTCGAAGAACTCATCTGGCGACATGCCACCCTCAAACTGGATGCGCCAGTCAGTGCGCAGGCACAAGCCATCCGTGATGCGCTCAACATTAGCGTGGATACCCAGATTGGTTGGAAAGACGAGGATTCCGCTCTCAAACAATGGCGGCAAGCTATCGAAAATGCCGGGGTTTTTGTGTTCAAGGACAGTTTCAAACAGAAGGAAATCTCAGGTTTTTGTTTGCAGGATCGGGAGTTTCCATTGATTTACCTGAATAATAGCACCACCAAAACCCGGCAAATATTCAGCCTGCTGCATGAGCTTGCCCACTTGTTGTTGAAAAAGAATGGCATCAGCAAATTCGACAAATCTTACCTTGAGCAACTGCCGCCGTCAGAAAAACGCATTGAACAGTTCTGTAATGCTATTGCTGCGGAAGTGCTGATTCCCTCCGCTGACTTTGATCAACAAATCCAAGGCTGGTCTCATAATCTGGATAAGGTTGAGGAGTATTATTTTGCAGGCTTGGCGAAACGCTACGGTGTCAGCCGCGAAGCAGTGTTGCGCCGTTTTCTGGATCAGAACCGTGTCAGCCAACACCGCTATGAACAGTTGGCTAAACAATGGAATAACCAGCAGAAAAAAGGTAGCGGTGGCGATTGGTTCAGTACCCAAGGGGCGTATATCAGCAAACGCTTTATGCAAGAGGTTTTCAGCCGCCATTATCGCCAGCAAATCAGTATGGAACAGGCTTCAGACCTTTTGGGTATCAAGCCGAAGAATTTTGCCGGGTTTGAACAGCTTGTCCTGAAAGGGGCGGCTGCATGATCTATGTGTTTGATACCAGTTCACTCAGTAAACTCAAACATTTCTACCCCGGTGTATTCAAATCTGTCTGGCAGGGCTTGGAAAACCTGATCCAGAGTGGTGAGTTGATTTCTACCCGCGAAGTCTGGAAAGAAATGGAGCGGGGCAACAGCGACCAGTACACCAATGAATGGTTTAAAAATCATAAAGAAATCTTTACCATGCCCACGGCTGCTGAACTTCAATTTGTGGCGGAGATTTTTACAATCCAACATTTCCATATGTTGATTGGGGAACAGCAGCGCCTCAAAGGAACTCCTGTTGCTGACCCGTTTGTGATTGCCTGTGCAAAAATCCATGGGGGAACGGTTGTAACCGAAGAACAACTCAAACCCAATGCGGCAAAAATCCCGAATGTTTGTGAACACTTCCAGATTCCCTGTATCAATCTGGAAACCTTCATGCAGCAGCAGGGCTGGAGTTTCTGATCTTTACGGCTAACCTGCCACCAGTATAAGCAAACCCCTAGGCAAACCCATGACCCAACCCAAACTCGAACTCACCTGGATCGGCAAATCCCACCGCCCCAAACTCGAACCGCGCATCCTGCTGGAAGACCCCACCAAGTCCTACCACGCTGCCGCCCGCGTAAGCGATGCCGACCAGTTCGACAACCGCCTGATTTTCGGGGATAACCTGCTGGCCTTACGCGCCTTGGAAGCCGAGTTCACGGGCAAGATCAAATGCGTGTTCATCGACCCACCGTACAATACCGGCAGCGCGTTTACGCATTACGATGACGGGCTGGAACATTCCATCTGGCTGGGGCTAATGCGTGACCGCCTCGAAATCATCCGCCGCCTCCTGTCCGACGACGGGTCATTGTGGATCACCATCGACGACAACGAATGCCACTACCTCAAAGTCCTCTGCGACGAACTCTTCGGTCGCCAAAACTATGTAACAACAGTAATTTGGGAAAAATCTGATAGCCCTAAAATGGACTCAAGGTATTTTTCATCACGACATGATTACATGCTTGTGTATGCGAAAAATCTTGAATCCCTACACTTAGCCAGACTGCCAGATGATAGTGTTGAAGCTATGAAGCACTACAACAAGGTTGATTCAAATAACAGACGATATTACACAAAGCCACTCCGTGCTATGGGAAGCGGTGATGATACACGAGAGGCTCGACCAACATTATACTTTCCGCTAGAAGCACCAGATGGCACATTAGTTTATCCAAAACGTCAAGATGGTGTTGATGGACGTTGGCGTTGGGGTCAAGAAAGGGTTCAACGTGAATTATTTAATATTGAATGGGTTAAGTCAAAAAATGGCTGGAATCCTTATTACAAAATATACGCTGAAGAAGGAAAACAACGTCCACCTGAAACCATATGGACACATACTGAAGTGGGTAGCAATAGAACATCTAAAGCAGAAGTTAAAGCATTAATTGATCAATTAAGCCAATTTGATACTCCTAAGCCGGAGCGGTTATTGGAGCGAATTATTCATATTGCGACGAATGCGGGGGATTGGGTGCTGGATTCGTTTGCGGGCAGCGGGACGACGGGGGCGGTAGCGCACAAGATGGGGCGCAAGTGGATCATGGTGGAATTGGGCGACCACTGCCACACCCACATCATCCCCCGCCTGCAAAAAGTCATCGACGGCACGGATCAGGGCGGCATCAGCAAAGCAATGGACTGGGCGGGTGGCGGCGGCTTCCGCTATTACAAACTCGCACCCTCCCTGCTGGAGCGCGACCGCTGGGGCAATTTCACCATCAACCCCGGCTACAATGCCGCGATGATGAGCGAAGCCCTGTGCAAACAGCACGGCTACACCTACGCCCCCTCCGAAACCGTGTTCTGGCAACAAGGCTACGCCACCGAACGCAGTTTCCTCTACGCCACCACCCAAAACCTGTCATTCGAGCAACTGCAAGCACTCGCGGAAGAAGTCGGCGAACACCGTTCCCTGTTGATCATTGCCGCCGCATGGCGCGGCATCAGCGGCGAAGAAGCCAGCCGCCGTTGGCCTAACCTCACCCTGAAAAAAATCCCCAACAGCATCCTGCACCTGTGCGAATGGGGCAAAGACGACTACAGCCTCAACGTCGCCAACCTGCCGATGGCACAGCCCGAACCGGAACAACCTGCTACAAAATCATCAACCAAAGCAGCAAACCCACAACAAGCCAGCTTGTTTGGGGAAGACGCATGAATACTATTGAAAAAGGCCACGCACTGCGTGACCAATTCAACACGCACCGCGTGTTATTTTTGCTGAAAGGGGAAACATCATGACTCGCCAACAAACCCTGCACGACATCAAAACCAGCCTCTCCCTGCGCCCGCCGCAAGCCGAATCGCTGCACAAGCTGGCAACCGCGCTGGAAACCGCCCCCGCCATGAACCAAACGGGCGAACGTGACCTCAGCGGCATTCTGGCAAGCCTGCAAGCGCACTTCCCCACGCTGGAAGATTTCGAGCGCGAATTCCCCTCGCTGTGTTTTGCGCTGGCAACAGGTGTCGGCAAAACCCGCTTGATGGGCGCGTTCATCACCTATTTGCATCAGGCTTACGGCATCAATAACTTCTTCGTGCTTGCGCCGAACCTGACGATTTACAACAAGCTGATTGCCGATTTCACCCCGAATACGCCCAAATACGTGTTCAAGGGCATCCACCATTTCGTGTTCCAGCCACCGGAAATCATCACGGGCGAAAACTACGACTACCGCGCCGCGCAAGTGCAAAGCAGCCTGCTGTCACCCGTCACCATCAATATTTTCAACATTGCCAAGATCAACTCGGAAGTGCGCGGCGGCAAAGAACCGCGCATCAAACGCATGAAAGAAGTGCTGGGCGACAGCTATTTCAACTATCTGGCAACGCTGCCTGACTTGGTGCTGCTGATGGACGAATCGCACCGTTACCGTGCCAGTGCCGGGGTGCGCTCCATCAACGAACTCAAACCGCTGTTTGGTCTGGAACTCACCGCTACACCATTCGTGGAAACTAGCCGTGGCCCCGTGCCGTTTAAAAACGTGGTGATGGATTACCCCTTAGCACGGGCAATGGCGGACGGCTTTGTGAAAGAACCTGCCGTTGTTACCCAGCGCGGTTTCAATGCCGCCGACCATAACCCCGACGACATTGAACGCATCAAACTGGAAGATGGCATCCGCCTGCACGAAATCACCAAGGTGGAACTGATCACTTACGCCCGCGAAAACGGCGTTGCCATCGTCAAACCGTTCATGCTGGTCATCGCACGCGATACCACCCACGCTGCGCAATTGCTCAACACCGTGCAAACCCTGTTCGAGGGGCGTTACCAAGGCAAGGTGATTCAGGTCGACAGCAGCAAATCCGGCGCGGAAGAAGAGGAAATAATCACCCGCCTGCTGGCAGTGGAAAACGTCAACGAACCCACCGAAATCGTTATCCACGTCAATATGCTCAAAGAAGGCTGGGATGTCACCAACCTTTACACCATTGTGCCGTTACGTGCTGCCAACGCCCGCACCCTGATCGAACAATCCATCGGGCGCGGCTTACGCTTACCCTATGGCAAACGCACGGGCAACGCCGCCGTAGACCGCCTGAATATCGTCGCCCACGACCGCTTTCAGGAAATCATCGACGAAGCCAATAAGGGCAGTTCCCCCATCCGCCTCCAGCGCGTGATTCTGGATGCGCCGACACCAGACGACAAAAAGATTAGTATTGAAATTTCACCCAATATTGGAATTATTGTGGATGATTCCAGTTATTTCAAAATTCAGCGGATGACTGAAAACGCGGTGAATATCCCTACGCCAGAACCGATTTTCAAAACCGAAACCGAACGCGCAACCGCCCGTGTCGTTGCCGAAGTTGCCGCCAACTATGCTGCCAACCGCGAACTCGTCCCCACCAGTAATGCCCTGCTCAAAGCGGATGTACAACAAGCCATTGCCGCCGAAGTCCGCGAACGCCTAACACCCCAACAAGGAACTCTCTTCACCGCTGATAACGCCGCCGACCTCGCCGCGATTGTTACCAAAACCACCGCCGTCATGGTGCAACAAACCATCGACATCCCGCGCATATTGGTCAACCCAACCGGCGAAGTTGAAACCGGCTTCCACCCGTTCAAGTTGGATGTCAGCAGCTTGCACCTGCAACCCGGCGAGCACGAACTGGTCGGGCAGATGCTACGCACCAATGAACAATTCCACCTCAAGGCATCCGCAGGCAAACAGGAAGAACGGCTAGAAGATTACGTGGTGTTCGCCCTGCTCGATTACGACGACATTGATTATTTCAGCCAGAAAGAAATCCTCTACGACCTTGCGGGGCAAATGGTGCAGCATTTACGTTCTTACCTGTCCGAAGATGAAGCCCATAACGTACTGAACAAAGACCGCAAGCTGATTGCTCGTGAAATCCACGCCCAAATGCTCAAGCATTTCTGGGAAAAATCCAGCGGTTACGACGTGCAGGTCAGCCGTGGTTTTACTCCGTTGAAATCCTGCAACTTCACCGCCAATGCCAACCAACCGCTGCGCTCGTACCGTGAAACCGTGACGGATAGCAGTCGCATCAAACAACTACTGTTTGGTGGTTTTGAACGTTGCCTCTACCCCTTGCAGAAATTTGATTCCGACACGGAACGCCGTTTTGCCGTGCTGCTAGAGCGTGACGCACAAAAGTGGTTCAAACCTGTCAAGGGGCAGTTCCAGATTTACTACAAGCTAGGAATCGAACAGCCGGAATACGTGCCGGATTTTGTGGCTGAAACCGATGACACCATTCTCATGGTGGAAACCAAGGCGAAAACCGATATGGAAGCACTTGACGTGCAGGCCAAGGCGGATGCAGCCCGTCGCTGGTGCAGTCATGCCTCAGATTACGCGCTGGAGCAAAGCACAAAACCTTGGTGTTATTTGTTGGTTCCCCACGATGAGGTAAAGGAAGACCGTAAACTGTCAGATTTTTTGCGGTTCCAGCCGTGATGACACAAAAGCTGGCACGGCTGGTTTACAATACCCCCCTCACCTGCACAGAAAAGGAACATCATGGATATTGTCTATGTACGCGACCTGCGCATCAGCGCCCGGATCGGTATTTATGAATGGGAAAAAAGCATCCGGCAGCAAATCCGTGTCGATCTGGAAATGGCTTGGGATAACACCATCCCCGCTGCCAGCGATGACATCAAAGATACCCTGAATTACAAAACCGCAGCCCAACGGGTCGTGCAACTGGTTGAAGCCGACCATTACGACCTGGTGGAGCGCTTGGCAGAAACCATTGCCAATACACTGATGCAGGAAATGAATATCCCGTGGATTCGCGTCACGGTCGGCAAGCCGATGGCTGTCAAAGGGGCGGGTGAAGTTGGGGTACGCATTGAACGGGGCACATGCTGATGGCGCTGGCTTATGTGAGCCTTGGCAGCAATATCAATGCCGAACAGCATCTCTGTGCCAGTTTGGCTGAATTCAAGGCAACCTTCGGGCAGGTGACTTGCTCACGCCTCTACCAAACGCCCGCTGAGGGTTTTGCCGGGCCTCCGTTCCTGAATGCCGTGATTGGGTTTGCAAGCGAGTGGGACGTTGAAACCTTGCGGGGCTGGTTACGCGACCTGGAAAATACACAAGGCCGTATCCGTCACGGCGAAAAGTTCAGCTCACGCACCCTGGATGCTGACCTGCTGTTATACGGCGATGTGATCTCTGCGGATGGCAAACTGCCGCATGCAGACATCCTCAAATACCCGTTTGTGCTTTATCCGTTGGCAGAAATTGCCCCCACCCTGCAACATCCCGTGTTAAAGCAGGACATGGCAACCATTGCCCACCACTCCCACTTGGCAAGTACAAGCATGCAACCGGTTGAACTGGAAGGATGGCAAACCTAAGCGCCAATCAACGGGCAAACTTCTGCTTAAGCTGCTGGATATAGTGCTGCAAACGCTTGTCCAGCCCGGAACCGAGTTGCGCCCGCAAACGCCGCAACGGGCTTTTTATCTCCGAGGTTTCGGTAAACGTCACCCGTGTACCGCCGGGCACGGCACTCAACACCGCCTGGCGTGTACCCATGACCCGCGAGCCTTTTTCCATCTGCACAACGATCTCTTTCAGACGGACTTCCTTCATTTTACGCAGCACCAACTTGCTGCCATGCGCAGGTTGTTCAATCCAGCGCATGCCGTCATCATCGTCCTTGAGTTGCACGCTTTTCAAGTCGGTACGCCATTCAGTCTGGCGGGACAGCTCAGTAAGGGCACTCCAGACCTCCTCGGGCGGAGCCTTGATCAACTCAACGCGGGTAGCACGTTGGAAGGGGGAAATCATCAGACCGAAAAGCACAGGAATCAGGATTAATAAAACACCAATCCCGACCAGAATCCATATCAACATATCATCCATTACGTTTTCCGCAGCTAATCTAGGCACATCATTGAGGGCGGTATCATAACGCAAAAAGCCCGCAATTGCGGGCTTTTTTGTCTTTCAAGAAAGTGCAGTCAAATAACCTGAACAAGCAGTTTATTTGATTTTAGCTTCCTTGAAGAGCACATGCTTACGTACAACCGGATCGTACTTGCTAAATTCCAGTTTGTCTGGAGTAGTACGCTTGTTTTTGGTTGTGGTGTAGAAGAAACCAGTATCCGCAGTAGAAACCAGCTTGATTTTGTCGCGTCCGCCTTTCTTAGCCATTGTTACCTACTCCAGTTTATACTTTTTCGCCACGCGCACGCAGATCAGCCAGCACGACATCAATACCTTTCTTGTCGATGGTGCGCAGGCCTTTCGTGGAAACACGCAGGGTCACAAAACGTTCTTCGCCCTCTACCCAAAAACGGTGGGTATGCAAATTGGGCAGAAAACGACGTTTGGTCTTGTTATTGGCGTGCGAAACGTTGTGACCGGACATCGGACGCTTACCTGTTACCTGGCATACACGAGCCATGGGAATTCTCCAAAAACTGCGATTCAAACACTAAAGGCGCGTGAGGATAGCAAAACAGCGTTTGTCAAGCAATATGATTTTCAGTATTTCACAACAATAATTGCAGACCCGGCGGCTGACCTGCCACACAGGGAAAGGGCGGCAAGTCAGGCAGGCCGGGCATCCGCGCCTGTAATAGGGCATGAAATTGCTGTGCCAATTCCGGCACGCTCACATTGCTGGGGGTATGCAAAAAAATGCGTGGTTTTAACCCGGCAGCCAACCAACGGGCGGTTTGTGCTGCCCACGGCTCCAGCCAGCGTCGGTTATCCACCAGGACGGGATGCCCAATATAACGCAGCATTGGTGAGTGAGCCGTCGTATCCAATTGCACAGGCAAGCGTGGTTTACGCCGGTGGGCTTCGCGGGTTGCCTCATCCAACGCGGGAGCGGCATGCACAGGGCGACTTTCAAAAATGACCCGATCAGCCTGCAACCGCGCCAACAACGCATTATAACGTTGGCGGCTATCCGGGTCGGTAAAAAAGGCCGGATGGCGCACTTCCACCGCATACTCATAGTCAGTGGGGAGTGTTTGCAGGAAATGCTCCAAGACACCCAGCATGGCAGGCGAAAAGGTAGCAGGCAACTGCACCATGAAACCTTTCAGGCGCACACCCAAAGGGGAAATACGCTGCAAAAACGCCTTGGTCTCGGTCTCCACCCCGTGCAACTGATGTTCATGGGTAATGCTGCGTGGAAACTTAAAACTGAAACGGAAGGTTTCCGGGGTCGACTCCAGCCAACGCGCCACCATCGCTTCCGACGGGGTAGAGTAAAACGTGGTATTGCCTTCAACGGCATTGAAAAACGTAGCATACTGGCGCAAGTAGTCCGCAGGTTTGGCATCTGCCGTATAAAAACGGCCTTTCCATTCATGGACAGCCCACAGAGGTGCGCCGAGGTAATAGGGTAAGTTATGCATGGGTGCATTCTACACCGGCTGAGGGGCAAAACACCTGTTTTACCCCCCAGCGGATCAGCAAATAGTAGACCGATTAACTAGCTTGTTAACCGACTTGCACCTCAATTTTGCGCGGCTGGGCATGCTCCGCTTTCGGGATATGCAGGGTCAGCACCCCATCACGCTGGCTGGCCTCAATTTTGCTGGCATCCAGCTCACGGCTCAAGGTGAAAGCCCGCTTGTAACGGGTAGGCTGAATCTCAGCATGGGTCAAATCCATTCCGGTTGGTACACCCAAGACTATCTCCCCTTCCAAGGTCAGGGTATTGTTCTCGACATGCACACTCACCCCTTCCTTGGGTACACCGGGCAGCTCAGCCGTCAGGGTAAAGCCACTTTCCACCTCCACTATCGTCACCAAGGGGCGCAAGGTGGCAACGGGAGCGGTATTCACTGGTTTTGCAGTTTGTTCGGTCATGGTATTCACCTCCTGATCAATGGATTTCGATGCGCTTGGGTTGGGCTTCTTCACGGCGCTGGATGCTGATATGCAACACACCATCCTTGCACGTTGCCTTGACCTTGCTGACATCTACATCATCCGGCAGGGTGATGACACGCTTAAACTTGCCGGAGAAGCGCTCTTGGGCATAGACTGTCGACTTGTTGTCCTCTTTCGGCAACTCCAATACACGCTCACCTTGCAAGGTCAGCAGGTTTTTGTCGATCTGGATGTCGAGTGCCTTGCTATCAACACCGGGCACGAAGGCATACACCTCGACCGAGCCGGGAGTTGAACCCAGGTTGATGGCAGGGAAGGAGCCACGTGCCACTGGGCGGATATTGGAAACTACGCTGCGCCCAACCAGTTGGCGTTGCAGGTTTTCCAGTTCACCGAACAAATCGTCTGAAAAATTAAGGAATGATCCGTACATTATTAATGTCTCCGTGCTGTCAATGGGGCGTTATCGCCTATGCCCCATGAATAGGGGCGACCGGAAACATCTTCAAGGGCTGAAAACAAAATTCTTGACAATTGGCAAAAAATCAAAAACAACACCACCCAGCCCCTTGTAATTGGCATTTTTGCCCTTATCTAGCCATCCAGAGAACCTGACAACACAGGCAAGGAGATTTCTGTGGAATACAAAGACTACTACAAAATCTTGGGGGTCGAGCGCACAGCCAGTGCCGATGACATCCGCAAGGCTTACCGCAAGATGGCCAGCAAATATCACCCTGATGTCAGCAAAGAGGCCAATGCTGAAGCTAAATTCAAAGAGGTGGGCGAAGCTTATGAAGTGCTGAAAGACGCAGACAAACGCGCCTCTTATGATCAGTTGGGTGCAAACTGGAAACAAGGGCAAGAGTTCCGCCCCCCACCCGGTTGGAACCCCAATGGCGGTGCAGGTGGCTTCGACTTCCGTTCCGGGGGTGGTTCCGGGGCTGGGCAGGCGGATTTCAGTGACTTCTTCTCCACCTTTTTTGGTGGTGGCATGGGTGGCTTCGGCAATGGCTTTGGCGGGGGGTTTAATCCGGGGCAAGGCTCTACCCGTCCCCAACACAGTGGACGCGGGCAAGACCAGCAAAGCAAAATCCAGATTGATCTGGAGGATTCGCTGCATGGGGCAAAACGCACCTTCACGGTACGTAGCAACAGCGGCGAGCGCACCCTGACGGTCAACATCCCCAAAGGCATCAAAACCGGGCAACGCATCCGCCTGACAGGTCAGGGTCAAGCCGGGATGGGTGGGTCAGGTGATTTGCTGCTGGAAGTCGAAATCCAGCCCCATCCACACTACAAACTGGATGGTAGCGACCTGCACCTGAATTTGCCCGTCACACCGTGGGAAGCAGCCTTGGGGGCCACTGTAAAAGTGCCGTTACCGGATGGCACATCAGCGGAAGTCAAAATCCCGCCCAACTCCCGTTCTGGGCGTAAAATGCGCCTCAAGGAAAAGGGCTTGCCCGGCAAACCCGCCGGGGATTTGTATTTGATCCTGGAAATTGCCTTGCCACCTGCCGATACAGCACAGGCGAGAAAACTGTACGAACAAATGGCAGCCGAGCTGAACTTTAATCCACGGGTCAGCATAGGCGGCTAAGTGACCCATGACTTTTCGGCAAATTTGCCGTGTAAAGCACAAACTCCCCTTACCCCTCGCCAGCGGATGCTATACAATACTGCACCGCTTCTAGGTGCATAAAAGGGATTCCAAATCAAGTGGCAAGCGATTAATATTGCCCGCCTTTGCTGGGATGTTTGCACCAAGCGCAAAAAACGCAAATGGGTCGGCAGAACACTCCTGCTGGCAAGTTGACAGGCTTCATCCACGCGTGGATGGATGCCAGCAGGTTATTGTATTTACATGAGACATTAAACAAATGACGGACTTAAGCAAATACCGGAACATAGGTATCTTCGCACACGTTGACGCGGGCAAAACAACGACCACGGAACGTATTCTGAAACTGACCGGCAAAATCCACAAGATCGGTGAAGTTCACGAAGGTGAATCCACCATGGACTTCATGGTGCAGGAAGCGGAGCGCGGGATTACCATCCAGTCTGCTGCGACCACCTGTTTCTGGAAAGGCCACCGTTTCAACGTCATCGACACCCCTGGGCACGTTGACTTCACCATCGAAGTTTACCGCTCACTGAAAGTACTCGACGGCGGTATCGGTGTATTCTGCGGCTCCGGTGGTGTTGAACCACAATCTGAAACCAACTGGCGTTATGCGAACGACAGCAAAGTTGCCCGTATTATCTACGTCAACAAACTTGACCGTATTGGTGCTGATTTCTACCGCGTTGTCCAACAGGTTCAAGACGTACTGGGTGCAAAACCGCTGGTGATGGCACTGCCGATTGGTTTTGAAGACACCTTCATCGGTGTGGTTGACCTGCTGACCCGTCAGGCATGGGTATGGGACGAATCAGGCGACCCACTGAAATACACCATCCAGGACGTACCAGCCGATATGGCTGCAAAAGTTGAAGAATGGCGTGAAAAGCTCATTGAAACAGCGGTTGAGCAGAACGATGACGCGATGGAAATGTACCTGGGCGGTGAAGAGCCATCCATTGACACCATCAAGACCTGTATCCGCAAGGGCACTATCGCACTGGACTTCTTCCCGACCTTCCCTGGCTCATCCTTCAAAAATAAAGGCGTGCAACTGGTTCTGGATGGCGTGGTTGACTACCTGCCAAACCCAACTGAGGTTACACCACAGCCTGAAACCGACATTGAAGGCAACCCGACGGGAGCCGTTGCGAAAGTTGACCCGAACTACCCACTGCGTGCACTCGTGTTCAAGATCATGGATGACCGCTTTGGCGCATTGAACTTCGTGCGTATTTACTCCGGTAGCCTGAAAAAAGGCGACACCCTGCTGAACACTTATACGGGCAAAACCGAGCGTATCGGGCGTATGGTGGAAATGCATGCGAATGACCGTAGCGAGATCGAATCTGCACAAGCCGGTGACATCGTTGCCCTGATCGGCCTGAAGAATGTCCAAACCGGTCATACCTTGGCTGACCCGGACAATCCTGCCACCCTGGAACCGATGGTATTCCCTGATCCGGTTATCTCGATTGCCATCGCCCCGAAAAACAAGGGTGCGGCTGAAAAGTTGGGTGTTGCCCTGAACAAAATGGTGCAGGAAGACCCGTCTTTCCGCGTTGAAACCGATCAGGAAACCAACGAAACCATCCTTAAGGGGATGGGCGAACTGCACCTTGACATCAAGGTTGACATTTTGCGCCGTACCCACGGTATCGAAGTGGATGTGGGCAAGCCGCAAGTGGCTTACCGTGAGTCCATCACCCTCCGTGTCGAGGACGGCTACACCCACAAGAAGCAATCTGGTGGTTCTGGTCAATACGGTAAGATTGACTATGTGATGGAGCCAAACGAAACCGGCGCTGGTTTCAGCTTTGAATCGAAAGTGGTCGGCGGTAACGTCCCCCGTGAATTCTGGCCTGCTATCGAAAAAGGTTTCCGTGAAAGCATGGGCAAAGGCGTACTGGCTGGCTACCCGGTGGTTGACGTAAAAGTTTCCTTGATAGACGGTGGTTTCCACGCGGTTGACTCCTCTGCCATCGCGTTTGAAATCGCTGCCAAGGGTGGCTACCGTCAGACGATGGCAAAAGCAGGCCCACAGATTCTGGAGCCGATCATGAAAGTTGACGTGTTCGTCCCGGATGCACACGTAGGCGACACCATCGGCGACTTGAACCGCCGCCGTGCCATGATCAAGTCCCAAGATACTGCCCCGATTGGCGCACGTATCAAGGCTGAAGCCCCATTGTCTGAAATGTTTGGCTACATCGGCGACCTGCGCACCATGACTTCAGGTCGTGGTCAGTTCTCGATGGAGTTCTCACATTATGCGCCATGCCCACGCAACGTAGCCGACCAGGTTATTAAAGAAGCGGCTGAGCGCAAAAAAGCACTGGACGCTGCCCGCTAATCACACCGTTTTATACTGTCCCCAAAGCCTCATCCCCTGGATGGGGCTTTTTTTTGCCTCAAACCCATCGTTTCCCTGGTATTTAGCCACTAACTGAACCCTCCCTGACCGTTTGTAAGGCCGGTTTTACCACTAGACCCGGTTGTGCAATCCAAACAAATGCCCACTGCATAGACTGTGCAGGCCTGTGTATTACGACGGGTAACAAGGAAATGGAATTCGCAGAACCTCAGGAAAGAGCTGTTTTGCTTCACCCCGGATGAGGCCTCAGGTCAGCCGGGTATTCATCATAAATACTGTAGGAGACATTCACATGTGTTCTGTTCAAGGAACCAATGGTGTAAATAACACCAATAATACCAACAACGTCAATAACACAACCAATACTGGCAATGCTAATCCTAGCTCAGTCAGCAACTTCAATAATGCATTGGGTGGCAACAGCAACACCATGAACATGCTCAGCATGTTGCTGAACCTGATCATGCAATTGTTGCAAAGCATGCAAGGTCAAGGCCAAGGTGGAAACACTGGCGGCAATACCGCTACAACCGGTGGTGCAAATGGCGCTCCAGGTGCTACCGGCACTGGTGGAACTACCGGCACTGGCACTACTACTGGCGGCACTACCGGCACTGGCACTACTACTGGCGGCACTACCGGCACTGGTACTACTACTGGCGGCACTACCGGCACTGGCACTACTACTGGCGGCACTACTACTGGCGGCACTACCGGCACTGGTACTACTACTGGCGGCACTACTGGCACTGGTACTACCACTGGCGGCACTACCGGCACTGGTACAACAACTGGCGGCACTACTGGCACAACAACCGGCGGTACTACTGGCACTGGTACTACTACTGGCGGCACTACCGGCACTGGCACAACAACCGGCGGTGCGAATGGCGCTCCGGGGGCAACTGGTACTGGCACAACAACTGGCGGTACTACTACCGGCACTGGCACAACAACTGGCGGCACTACTGCTGGCGGTACTACCGGCACTGGTACAACAACCGGCGGCACAACTGCTGGTGGTACTACCGGCACTGGTACAACTACTGGCGGCACGACTGCTGGCGGTACTACCGGCACTGGCACAACAACCGGCGGCACGACTGCTGGCGGTACTACCGGCACTGGCACAACAACCGGCGGCACTACTACCGGGACTGGTACAACTGGCGGTGCAAATGGCGCTCCGGGGGCAACAGGGACAACAGGCACTGGCAACACCCAACCACCTGTCATCAATCCACCTGCACCACCGGCTGGCACTAACACCTCACCAGCTGCCACTAGCGACAAAGCAACCACTGCACCGAATACGCCAGTCAGCATCAACGTACTGGGCAATGATACCGATGCCAATGGTGACAAGCTGTCCATCAGCAATTTCACCCAGCCTGCTAATGGCAAAGTGACCCAGGATGGCGACAAGCTGGTTTATA
>CAXYXW010000036.1:0-41312 GCA_964293005.1 uncultured Thiothrix sp. | reverse complement strand
CCTGACATTGAACCCTATAAAATCAATTGGTTACATTTTTGTCGTGTACAGAGCAGTGAACAATAAAAAACCTTTCCCCATAAATTATTCATAAAATCCGTATAGGTAATAGCTTTTTTCTGATAGTTGCGATTTCACAAAGAATTTAAAGTCACCCATAAAAACGAGAAAACCATCACTCTTTGGTAAATATCATTAAATTAAAAAACCAAGCACATCACAGGCATTATCAACTAGCTTATTTACGTTGCTAAAAATAAAGCTTCCACATATCTCTATATTTTCAATTCCTCTTAAATCTAATATAGAGAATATGTGGAAATTTAGTGCTAACCACTTAAGAGTCATTATCTCTTACAAGCTTTATTTTTATGGCTTCCAATCGTCTTTCTTCACCCGTAGTTCCCGCAACACCGCCATTACTTGTCCAATTCATCCAGCCTTTTTGGGCAACATGTGCTTGATATCTGATAATCCAACCAGGACACTTACTCAATTGAACCTTGAAAGCTTCAAGTTGCCTACCTTCCCCAGTTGTGCCTGCGGTCGCACTATTTTTCACCCAACTCATCCATCCAGTATCAGCAGTATATACCTGATAGTTAACTGAACAAGAGCTTGGTAAACCCTTTAGAGAAACCTTAATTGCTTCTATCCATCTGCCCTCTCCTGTTGCTCCAGAGGTCTGACTATTACTCACCCAGCTCAACCCCCCTTTGTTGGCAACGTGAGATTTATAGTAAACATCAGCCGCATGGATTTCGGAAAATCCGAATAAACCTGCGAGCAATAAGCAAGCCTTCAACATATTTGTATTCATAATACTTTATTCCTTAATTCAATTAGAAACTTTAAAACCTTATCCACCATAAACAATAGCATCAACTTTTCTTTGCTACTGTTTAAGGAGTTGCTCCTTTGTAGCATAAATAGCATTACAGTAGCACAGGCCGATCAATGCTTTAAAACCATTGGCATCCTCATTTCCATATCCTCACATTATTTTTTAAGCTAAATTGCCCTTCCTGAAAAGAAGGAGTTTTCAATATGAAGAATTGATCACTGCTATTTATCCTCTACAATTTTCTGATTTCTTAGTTTTAGCTGCGAGTTATACTTTCATGTGAAGCGAATATCGAAGCAATAAAACCATAAAGAACAATCAAAATCACTCTTAAGCATTTGATTTGCAAGTGGTCAATTTACAATCTTTAAATCCCTACTTCTATACGCTTACTTAACTACACTTCTTCCAATAATCACGCTTCCTCTTATAATTCACCAATAGCGACCAGCCGTCTAGGGGTGGATAAGTCGTGATGAATTTACCCTCTGGCCCCGTAAAAGCTTCGATAGGCCCTGCAACACATTTATCCTGACCTTTCCGAACATCAAGATCAAACCCTGGGATACACGAGCTAGCAAGCACTTCACACGATTTTGCACTCACAGGGTGGCTGAAGGAGAGCAGCGTTGTAGCCAATAAGATCACAGGAGTAACATTCATCAACTTGGAGCATGAAAAACTATTCATGACTAAACCTCACATAAATATCAACTATAAAATCTACAGCCCATGTTAGATATTAACCATTCATACACGAGCCATTATAAATAAGTAGCAGGGGAATCCCCCGCTACTCCGCTATAGCTATTAGCGTCCTTGCATGGTGCTATAAAACCCTATACCAACCTCAATTAATCAACATGAAATGGCTTCAGTGGAATACCTAACTTCCAAGGAACACAGGCAGCGGTTTTTTTCCAGTGGTCAACGCCCTTTCTTGAAAAAAGCTGCCAACCAATTAATGTGTTTGTGCCTGCTGGATGAGTAGGATACACGCGATGCCCATTATTAGGTCTAACGCAACGGTCAATCAAACCTTGATAATCAACTTTCAGGGACATACCGACAGGGCATGCCGGTGGCTTTACTTTAACGCAGACTGCACCCACTTTGTTATAACCTACTGGGCAAGAGCACGGTACTGCTGCTTGTACTGATGATGATAATGACAACGCGATCAAAGAAGCCAATGCAACAGCGTTCCATTTAAAAAAGATCATATTATCCATAACAACATACTCCATATAAAACTCATCAAGAATCAATTTCCTATCCAGTGCCAGATGACTGCTTCCGTTTAGGTTGACCAATGTTTACACGGAGTATCCAAATAGTTCAATAAATAGTCATTCCCAAAATCATGCTCACTACTAACATGCCGCAAAACATGAATGGCAGTTGAATAACATACCAAAGCTGATACGGGATATAGTTCCATATAATTAATATCGAATAGCTGGATACGGAGTGTTAGTTGCTAACAAATAAATATTTATTTATATGAATAAGAAAAAATAATCACAAAGCCCATGTAGTTAGCATGGTTAAAACCACAAACACAAGTCATTGATTTAATTGAATAATACTAAAAAATAACCATTCGGGTTTATTTTTGATCTAAATATTACAAGCAGATACAAGCAACACAATCACCATTTTACGAAATTGTTATAAACTAACATAACCGTCTGTCTATCCCCTGCCTGAAAGGCCTGTTATCGCCTAAAGCGTGCTTTACAATCCTATTATTATCAACTGCGAAAGGAGAACATCATGAAACCCTACTTACGACCACTTGCACTGACAGGCCTGCTACTACTCGGCAACGGGGTACAGGCTCTAGAATGCGAAGTCGAATTCAGAGCCAAAAAGGTTGAGGTTGAATCAAAATGGTTCGGTAACGTCAAGAAAACGAAAACCCGATCAGGAACAATCAGTGGCGAGGGGGAAACAATCAGTAAATGTGAGGAAACCGCAATAAAAAAGATAACCAATGAAGGCTGGGAAATAACATACCAGAAACTGAGGAAAACCTAAGTATCAGAAAAACCAGAGCCTAACCCTTTAATATGTTTAGGGTCGACTTCAACCCAATAGCCTTTGGTGCGATGGTTTACAATTAATGTTTTCTCGATCAGCTTAGCACCAAGCTCCTCGCGTAGCCGCTTGATTGTTTGGGTTGCATTCTCACTCGGAATATCAGCCGGGTGTAATGCCTCCCCTTTGAGGCGGCTTTCCAACAATGACTTGAATGTAGTGAATTGTGCTTTATTAAGCATGATTTCGGTATTATTTAGCCGTATACGCCCATCCCCAATAAACTCCAACCGCTCACAGGAAAAACCTGCCTCCTGCCAAGCAAAGAGCTTTTTCTTATCCAATACAATGATATACAAAAGTACCCCCACCAATACAACACCTAGGATGATTCCCCCAACCAACAACCCAATGATAGTGGTCATGAAAGCCAACACAAAATCTACAATAGTCACATAATTATCGAGTGCACTATCCAATGCCTTTTGATCTTGTACAGGCAAACGCAGATCAGGAAACTCAGGAATCTCTATTGTAAATGCATAATAAGAGACACTTAAAAACATGAGGGAAGAAGCAAAGACAACCGCAGCCAACAAGCCGTAAGGCCACAGGTATTTGCTCAATGCCAAAGGTTGAAGAATATTCATGACATATTCCTATAAGGGGAAAGGGGGTTGGTAACTTGGGGCATGGACGCACACTGTCTCGGATTATAGGCACAAGCTTGGACATCGTGCCGGTTTTATTCGCATTTTTTTTATTTTTCTCGCCGACACCCTATGATTGGACATGCCAATCGCAAGACCGATGACTACGACCCGACATGGCAAACCATTGGTGAAAGCCAGAAGCTATCGAAGCCTCCAACCCAAAAAAGCCCCCTTCCAGTCTATCTGGAAAGGGGGAAACCTTAATAACAATAATTTATGACCCACAGGGAGGAATAACTCCCGCATCCCCTGCCGCTGTTGGTACTGAACCAAACACAGTATTGCCTGCACCGAGTAAGAGGCATTCGGCTGTATTCACATCCAGCATGGGGCCTGCCATGCCTGAACGCCCATCAGTATAGCCCCATGAGTTGACAGAAATGATGTTGCCACTCCCAATGACTGCATCCATAGGTTGCACCCACGGCCCGCCTGATGCCCCTCCTGTCAAACCGCAATTGGGCAACCACCAATTGACGCTTCCTATGACCGTCATATCCTCCGCACAATAACGGAACTGGGGATCATAGCTATAGGAATAACCCAACGAATGGGTAAAATCAGGGCTGGTCTTCGATGAAACACCATCATTTGAGGATGGCGTGACAAAACTGACAGGCAAACCACCTACTGCCGCCCCCAAGCTATCTGAAGAAACCGTGATACCTTGTTGGTGAGCGCCTGCATCATTAACGACATAATAGGCATAATCCCATTGGACATTATCGGGGAATGTCCCTGCTGCCCAATTGGTATCAACCACGCCGAATGAGGGAACCCAACAGCCCAAGGGGTCATTGCTACAGTTGTTATCCGTTGCTGTACCGCTTGTGCCAGCCTGATTCGGGATAAACAGGACATTGCGGGCAAATGCCTTATTGGCATCATCATAAACGCAATGGGCTGCGGTCAGGATAATCGAGCGGTCAGATTTATCATCTTGAACAACCGTCCCGGAACACACAAAATAGCCCCAACGGGTACGGCGTGAATTGGTTGGCATCTGGAAATACAAACGCCCAACAGATTGTTGCACCACCCCACCACTCCATGCCGCATTCGTGACAATATCAGGATTGCCCCCACCGCCACCGCTACTAACCGTAAAGGCAGCATCCGTGCTGCGGGTAATAGTGCCTTTTGTTGATGACTTATCAGTCGCACGCACATACCAACTGCCTGTGCCCACTTGCATTCCTGTCACCGTGACCGACCAAACATCGCTACTGGTCGCCTTGACCGCTGTATAAGCATGCAGGGAACCGCTGTGCGTAACATAAAACACAACGGACTTCAGGCCATTCGGATCAGTGACAACAGCGGAGAAGGTGTAAGTTGGGGTAATGGTACTACCCGGTGCAGGCGACATATCGGTAATTACGCTGGGGTTACTGTCACCCCCTGGTGGGCGTGCCATCGGTGTTTGCCCACTACCTTGGGACTCCTGCCTTAGCCCATAAGGCTCCAATGAACCATCAGGTTTGCGCAAATACCCCTTGCCTTGCGGATCCATCACCAAATCACGCGGGATAGCGGCAGCTCGCCGTTCTGGGGTCCAATGGTCGATAACCTGCTGTTTGTCCGGGTGGGCTGGGCTACCTTGGGCATGGACAAGGGTACTGCATAAAAATAAGGATGTGCTGAGTACACCCATGCCAAAAGCAAGGGTGCTTCGTTTTTTAGGCATGATAAATATTCCCTCTGGGTTGATACTGTATGGGTTTGTGATTACACCATTTAATATAGAAAACAAGGGTTAACGCCCCTTAGCCCACCCGCTGAACGGTAGAATCCAACGGCCTACCGGTAACTGGCTTTATTAGCCCTTGGTTGGCATCCACCTGAACTGAACTCCCCCACAAAGGCCCGCCCAGCATATAATCCACCCCATGGATATTGATCAAGTTCGTACCTTTCTTGCTGTTGCCGCCAATGGTAGTTTCCTGGAAGCCGCTTCCCGGCTATACATCACCCAGTCAACCGTCAGTGCCCGTATCCAGAACCTGGAAAACTACCTGCGTACCAAACTGTTTATACGCAACCGCTCTGGAGCCACCCTGACCCCCGCAGGCAAGCGGTTCCTGCGTTATGCCAAGACTTTGTTGCTGACGATGGAACAGGCACGTCACGACCTCGGCCTACCGGGGCGTTACCGCAGCACCTTGACGGTCGGGGCAAGGATTGCCTTATGGGATGCAGCCTTGCTGCCACGTTGGGTTGGTAAGATGCGGGCACAAATGCCGGATGTTTCCATCCGCAATGAAATTGGTTTTGAAGAAGACCTGATGCGCCGCCTGGTTGAAGGCACGCTGGACATCGGCCTGATGTATACCCCCCAGTACAGTCCGGGGTTGGAAGTCAAACACCTGTTTGATGAAACCTTGGTACTGGTTTCCTCCGCCCCGGACAAACCGTGGCCGGATGAGAATTATGTGTACGTTGACTGGGGGCCGGGGTTTTACGCGCAGCACAGCAATGCGTTCCCCGAATTGGAACGCCCAGCACTGTTGGCTAATATCGGCTGGCTAGCAATCCAGTTGGTGCTGACCAATGGCGGATCCTGCTTCCTGCCGAAGCGCATGGCGGATGAAATGGTCGCCACCGGCAAGCTGGGGATTGTGCCAAATAGCCCACAATTCCGCCTGCCTGCTTACGTGGTCTTCCCGACCCATACGGAAACCGAGGCATGCCAGCAGGCGGTGGCTATCCTGCGGGCGACGGTTGAGGAACTGATCCGTACTTAGCCGGTACTCCAGGCACGCGGACGCTGCATCCCGGCAATCTTGCAGGTTTGCTTGACATAACCATACGGGAACAACTCAAACAGATGTTGTTTGGCAGCTTTTTTGTCGATGCCCCGCTCCTGCGCAAAATGGCTGGCTACATGGCGGATGTCGGGGATCACCTGATGGTCTTCCCAAGACCCGCGCACAAACTCTAGCACCCGCCAGTGCTCATCCGTCAGCTCGATATTCTCTTCAGCCGCCAACACGCCAGCCACATCCTCATCCCAGTCTTCCGGGTGAACCAAATAACCTTCCGGGTCACGTTGGCAAACAATCGGGTTTTGCATGATAGTGCTCCTTTCGTTGGATAAGCGTAGGTTAGCAAGCTGCCACATTATCTGTATAACGGTTTTTTACGGCAGTTATTATCGAAATCTTGAATATAAACAGTCATAGCTTGAGTGACATGGATTGATCAAGGCAACGACTCCCCCATTTAAGTGATACATTTTCACGCATACCCCTGCTACCGTAGCCCGGTAATTGAACAAAAATACAACTCACCAAGGGGCTTACATCATGGCAACCATCCGCACGATCAATACTGAAGGCTTTCACGATACCGTTTACATCAAAGGCCAGAACCGCAATCTGGACATCGGGCTGCGTGTTGACATTGATGCGACCGAAACAGTCAACATCAAACATTTGGTGGTCGAGAACACCTTTATCCCGCTGATCAAAAGCGGGGATGGCAGGCTGAACATTGAGCAAGTCCAACTGAAGGATTTCGGCGGGGATGGCATTAATATCTGGGGAAATAATGTCCATATCGGCAAGCTGGTGGTACGCAACAATACCCCAACCCGGCCTTATGACAGTGTGCGGGTCGATTGCCTGACCGAAGAAGCCATCCTCGCAGGTTTACAGGCGAGTGGTCAGGCCGTTTATGACTGGCGTTTACTGCAATGGATTGAAAACCAGACCGATGGCAAAACCTGCTATTACACACCGGGCTACCATACGGATATTGGCCTGCAAGCCTACCGCCCAAACTGCACACAGCCTGCCCCCGTGCAGGATAGCCCCGTCGGGAGTCAACCGAAAGTGGCTGCCACCAGCCGTAGCCTGTCCACGACCCTGCCGCTGATCCTGAGCACTGATCTGCCACAATGGGCAGCACAAATGCAGGCTGACACCCCGCAAACCCGCAGCCTGACCGCCCGCCCAGCCCCCATTGACCCAATCCTGGCCTTTCTTGACCAATTGGCAAATACCCCGCACGTCCTGCACGCAGACAACCAAAACCGCATCCACGGCATTGAATTAATGGCTCCGCTGGCGAAAGCCGATCCATCCATGAATACCCCACAAGCACGTAACCTGCCGGTGTGCGGCATTTCCGGGATTAGTATCAAGGATGTGGACATCCAGAGCAGCCACCCAAAATCACAAGTCTTCATGTTCAGCGAGGCCCAGCGCTATTCTGACATCAAGATTGGCACCGAACATATTTCCATCCAGTGCGCCTATCCGTGGTGGTTTGTGGCGAATACCCTGGATAATGCAGTCATCGGCAATGCCGATAACGTGCGGGTGAATTTCGGCAGCCCGACTACGTGCAAAGTACGGATTGGGGATGGCATCAGTGGCTCAGCCCGCTGCATCAAACCATCCGCTTACCGGACAGGGGTAGTCAGCATTGTGGGTCTAGGGAATGGGCATCGTGTGCCTGATAATGGAGTCGAGATTTTATAGCGGTAAGCCGTGCGGCGCTTCACCCCACCGGAGTGGATATGGTAAGTTCACCCCTGACTTACCACCGACCGATACTGTACTGATACTGTAGGGATGCAGACATGCCAAGCAATACACCGTTCCTTTTTGGGCTAATGGCTGGCTGGTTGTGCTGCATCCCTGCTGCCCATGCAGAACCCCCGCAGCGGATTGTGTCCATCAACTTATGTGCCGACCAATTGCTGCTCCTGCTGGCAGACCCGGAGCAAATCAGTGCGCTCACCCATTTGTCGCACGAACCCGCCGCGTCCCTGTTCCATGACAAAGCGCGGGCTTACCCCACCACTAAAGGTTTGGCGGAAGAGGTGTTGCCCTACCAACCCGACTTGGTGATTGCCGGGGAATATGGCGGTATCCATACCACGACCTTACTGACCAAACTGGGGATACGGGTAGAAAAACTGCCGATTGCCGAAAACCTGGATGCCACCCTCAGCAATATCCGCCTGATTGCCACACTGGTGGGACATCCCGAACGTGGTGAAGCCATCGTCACCCACATGCAACAACGTCTTGCCACCCTGTCCCCCAGACCCGAACACCCACCGCTTGCCGCTGTCTATGACCCCAATGGCTACACCGTCGGGATCAACTCCTTGCGCGGGCAGGCCATCGCACTAGCGGGCTGGCGCAATGCCGGTGACGAATTGGGTATCAGCAGTTATGGCTCGCTGTCACTGGAAAGCATGGTGCGTATCAAACCGGATGCCCTGATTGATTCCCCCTATACGCTTAACACCTATTCGCGGGCAGAAGCACTCTCCAAACACCCGGCCTTGCGTGGCAGCAAACTGCATCCACACACCATTACCCTGCCCAGCAACCAGACGATTTGTGAAGGCCCGTGGCTTGTTGATGCCATCATCCAGCTCCAGCAAGAGCGTCTTGCCCTGCAAGCCCGCCAAAACCAAGCCCAGGAAGGGGCACACTAATGCGCTACCCAACCC
Source organism: uncultured Thiothrix sp. (assembly GCA_964293005.1). Classification (GTDB taxonomy): domain Bacteria; phylum Pseudomonadota; class Gammaproteobacteria; order Thiotrichales; family Thiotrichaceae; genus Thiolinea. Next base: position 32,245 of record CAXYXW010000036.1, on the reverse strand, counting down.
TGCTCAGCCTTTTGAGTGCCTGTGTGCTAGTCTTGTTTATGCTGTCGCTGGTGGTGGGGCGTGACCCCTTACCGATCTGGCAGGCAGCACAGGCAACCTTGCATGACCCCAGTTCGGTGCTTGCCATTATCCTCACAGAAATCCGCCTGCCCCGCGCCCTGATCGCCTTGCTGACAGGAGCAACCCTCGGTGCATGTGGGGCAGCCATGCAAGGCTTGTTACGCAACCCACTCGCCAGCCCTGACCTGATTGGCAGCTCCAGTGGGGCAGCCTTGTGTGCCGTCATTGTCCTGTATTTCGGCTGGCAAGACCTGTGGCTGCAAACCATCCCCTTGGCAGGCATGGCGGGGGCATTGCTGGCGACCGTTCTGGTCTTTGCCCTGGCGGGGCGTGATGCCAGCATCACCACCCTGATCCTGGCAGGGGTTGCCATCAATGCCCTGGCTGCCAGTGGCATGTCCTTGCTGCTCAATCTGGCTCCCAGCCCCTATGCCATGCGTGAGCTGGTCTTGTGGACAATGGGTGACATCACTGACCGCAGTATGGATGATTTCTGGCTGATGCTACCGTTTACCCTGCTCGGCTGGGTGTTACTGATCGGAGTTGGGCGGCAACTGAATGCCTTGACGCTGGGCGAAGAAACCGCCGCTACCTTGGGGGTACGCCCTGTTTGGCTGCGCTGGCGGGTATTTATTGCGGTCTCGCTGGCGGTGGGGGCTGCGGTTGCCACCACCGGCATGATTGGCTTTATTGGCCTCGTGGTTCCACACCTGTTACGCCCACTGGTCGGTTATGAACCGGGGCGCTTGCTGCCTGCCTCCGCCCTGGGAGGGGCTGCCATGTTGCTGGCAGCCGATATGGGGGTACGCCTGATACCTACCGAATCAGTCTTGAAGGTCGGCGTGCTGACGGCATTGGTTGGTGCACCCTTCTTCCTGCACCTGATCCTGCGTAGCCGGAGGGAACAACCATGAACCTGTTGCATGCAGAGGCCATCAGCCTGCAACGCAGCGGACGTTTGCTGCTGGATCAGGTCAATATCAGTTTGCAGGCCGGTGAGCTGGTTGGCCTGATTGGCCCCAATGGGGCAGGCAAATCTACCCTGTTACGCATACTGGCGGGTTTACAGCCACCTGACCGGGGTCATGTGCATTTACGTGGCATGGCCTTGCAACGGATGCCAGCCCGTGAACGCAGCCGCCAACTGGCGTGGCTGGCACAAAGCGGGCAAATCCATTGGCCTTTACCCGTAGAGCGACTGGTTGCCCTGGGGCGTTTGCCGCATTTGGCAGGCTGGCAACAGCCCGGCGCTGAAGATGCCGCTGCGGTTGAATATGCCTTACAACAAACCGATACCCTCCACCTGCGGGCGCGGGATGCCACCACCCTCTCCGGCGGTGAGCGTACCCGCGTCCTGCTGGCGCGAGCCTTGGCTGCACAACCGGACATCCTGCTGGCTGACGAGCCGGTCGCGGCACTCGATCCGGGGCATCAACTGCAAACAATGGAGTTACTCAGGGAATTTGCACGCGGACAACGGGGCTGTATTGTCGTGTTACATGAACTGTCACTCGCCGCCCGTTACTGTGACCGCCTGTACCTCTTGCAGGCGGGGCGGGTAGCGGATCAGGGTGCGGTAACGCAGGTGTTATCTGCCACGAATCTGCGTGAGGTCTATGGGATTGAGTGTGCCATCGGCTGTGAGGGGATACCGTGGGTTGTGCCAGTACGGCGGGTTTGATACCGCCCAAAACAGCCCCCTCCATTCGTCACAACAACACCACTCCCCATAAGGTAAGCAAGTTGTTTTTTGTATTTAAGTTCTTCATGCTATAAATTACCAAGCATTAATTAATGTACCGGGTGTTAGAAATATGAAGTGTGGGAAATTGTGCTTTCTTTTGCTTTTTTTAATTGTCTCGACAGTGATTGCCGGGATATATATTGGCAAGGTATTTCTGAACCCATCAATGGAGAACCCCGTTGAGGTCGTCAAGGCAGATGCCTCAACAACCTATGCCCCACCACCACCGACAACACCGGGCGACCCCAACAGGTTCCTTATTGTAGAAGGCAAAAAAGACAGTGGCTGTGAAAACAGTGTGACCTTAAGTGAGCAACAATTACGCTCACTGCCCCAGCAAACCTTCAAAACCAGCCATACGTGGACCAATGCCCCTGAAGAGCTGTCTGGCCCCCTGCTGGCAGATGTTTTGCAATTGGCATGCCCCAAACCCAAGAAAATATACATTCGGGCGCTGAATGAATACTCAGTCAGTGTTGCTTTTGATAAGGTGAAAAAATATGAGCCTATACTGGTCATGAGCGCCAATGGCAAACCACTTAGCATCCGCGACAAAGGCCCCCTCTGGGTCATGATCAACTTTGACCGCTTCAAAGAGATTCCTGAGCGCAGCCTGGATGAAATGCTGGTTTGGCAGTTGTACTATATTTCCATCCTGACCAGCGAATAAACATACCTTATGAAACCCAGGGCCGGAGTCGGACGTGGATACCAGTGGTTTCTGGTACCTGTCATACTCTTTTCTATTTATCTGGCAGCCCTGAACTTGGCTTCAACGTTCTTCCTGCTTGAAAACTACCGGCGCGAGTCATTATGGAGCATGGTGCACCTCAATGGGCAAATTGAGGCCACCATGTACGAATCACAACTGTACATGGCGGGTGCGATTACCCAACAGCAACTACGCTTCCGCTATGAACTGCTGTGGAGCCGCCTGCCCATCGCCGTCAGTAGCCTGGAAAACGATCCGGCCTTGGCGAAGGTCACAGGTTTCCGGGAGCTGGTACAGGAAATATTTGAGCATGTCCGCTCCATGGAAAATGACTTCTATGGCGAACAGGCACTGGATCACGCCCGCCTGACCAAGTGGTCAAATGCCTTAAAACGCTACCGGGAAAATATCAACAATTACCTGATCCACGAAGTATCGGATGGGGACGGGCAATACGCCCGCGAAGCATGGAACAAACTCCTTGGCTCCATCTACCTGTTTGCAGCCGCCACCCTCATCCTGATGATTGTCCTTGGGCATCTGGTCTATGTGCTGATGCGGGAGCATGACCGCCAACGTATGCAGCTTGAGCATGACTCGCTGACGGGTCTGTATAGCCGTGATTACATCATGCGCATCATTGATGAATACTGCAAACAACGCACTGATTTTATTCTGGTCTTTATTGACCTGAACAAATTCAAGACGGTCAATGACACTTATGGGCATCATGTTGGCGACCAGTTGTTGATTTATCTGGCACGCCATTTCCAGATTACTCTGGGGAAGGCTGGTATGGTGGCACGCATTGGTGGGGATGAGTTCATCTGGGTTGTCCCTGGCACAGACCACCTGCAAATTGAAGAGCGCCATGCACAACTCCTGCGCAATCTGCGCCAGCCCGCCCGGTTTGGCAATAACCTGATCCCCGTCAGCATCAGTTCGGGGGCAATCCATGCCGCTGCCAGCCACTACCAGGCCAAACGCCTGCTTGAACAGGGCGATAGCGCCATGTATACCGCCAAAACCAGCCAACTGACCGATATTGTATGGTTTAATGACATGACCGAAGAAGATCAGGCCGCGTTGTTAAACCTCTGACAACCCAACCACACAAGCGGGTGACTTGAAATCCGGTCAAATGCAACGATATTGACCTTAAAGACCAATGCCAATGGAATGCCATGCGCCTGCTTTACCTGTTGTTTGACATCACCCTGATCGTGCTGTTTGCCCTGGTGGCCTGGTGGGCATCCCAACATGCCATCCGCCCCTTGCCACCCGTCACACACTACCCGCCTGTCTTGCCCCTGCCGCCGATAGGCAGTGGTACAGACAGCAGCCCGGAACTCCCGCCCTTACGGATCAACCCCAGCCCACCGCCCAAGCTGCGCCCAGCCCCTCCAGCCCATGTCGCCAAACTCGTCAATTCGGTATACGAACAAAGCAAAGTGACACGTTCCTATAACCCGGCCTACGTGCAGCTACCGTATCCTGGTGGCGATGTCGACCAAACCACCGGGGTTTGTACCGATGTGGTCATCCGTGCCTTCCGGGCGCAAGCGGTCGATTTGCAGGAGGCCGTTCACAAGGATATGCGCCGCCATTTCGGTGAATACCCGAAGAAATGGGGCTTACGCAGCCCAGACACCAATATTGATCACCGCCGTGTCCCCAACCTGATGACGTTTTTTGAACGCCAAGGCAAATCACTACCCGTTTCGGATGAGGCAGACCATTACCAGCCTGGTGATGTCGTGGTATGGGAACTGGACAGCGGGCAACACCATATCGGTGTGGTCGTTACGGAGCGCAGTGACGACGAACTGCGCCCCTTGATGGGGCATAACATCAATGAAGGCACAAAGGTGGAAGATGTGCTGTTCGCCTGGAAAGTTATCGGGCATTACCGCTTTTTTGAACCCCTGCTGGCAGAAAACAGCCGCAAACCCAAACCCCATGCCCAAGACTAACGCATTAACACAGTGATCATTAACAGAATAAATGGATTAATTCACCGGCAGTTGTGAGCGCAACACATCCCGGTCATACCACCACTGCCCATCAACCAGTGCATCAATTACCATGCCCATGCGGGGCAGGAAAATGGCAGGATCCAGCAAACCCAGCTTTTCCAGCCAACGGTCCATTTTTTCCTGCGAATCAACTTGGCTATGGCGTTCAGCCACCTTACCCAACAGGGCAGAAGTCAGGAATAAGGTACTCTCACGCTTTTCGCCTTCCAAGCGCATATCGACAATATAATGGGCAACCGCTGCCGCGACCGCAGCCCCATCCGCTGTGTCTGGTGTAGCTTCGATCAAGTTATTCAGCATGAGCACCGTGATTTCCGGGTTGATCGGGTAGGTAATCGCCAGCCACAAGCCATTCCCCAGGGCAGGCACGGCATACGGCAAGCCGGTGCGGAACAGGAGATCACAACAACGTACCGCATCTTCCCATTGCTGATGATCCCGGTAAATCATGAAAGCTTCCTTGGTCAAGCCCCACGCGGCTTCAGGCATGCCATCATGGGCAATTTCCAGCATGACTTCACCGATGCGGAAGTGCAACGCTGCCCGCTCCAGAATAGGGTTGGCAGGGGTCAGGCGCAATAACTGCCCTTGCAAACGCTCCAGCTCCTGTTGTAAAAACTGGCGGGAGTCAGGGGCAGAGGTAAACGCCAAGGGGCTGGCAGTGGGTATCGTTTGGCTCATGGTCGTTCTGCTTCAACAAAATGGCTGCCCAGCATACCAGCCCTGCCCTTGGCAGTTAATCAGCCGGATGGGGTGGTGGAGGGGATGACCCCTTGTGCATCGGTACTGGCATCCCGCAGCATCCGGTCAGGCTCCTGCGGGAAATAAGGGTTACTCACCAAACCGGTTTCCGGCGGCAACATCACCCGGTCGACGGCATGGCTGATGGCATGCACACAACCGTGGCAATCCCCGGCACGGCAATGTGTCACCAGTGTGCCAAAATTGCCCCAGCCCCCCAAATCCTGAAAACCGGCTTCCGTTTGGGCGGTGTCTGCATAATGCCCCCGCCGGAAATAGTACAGGCAAGGTACAGAGCGCAAGGGGTCAGGGAACGGCGACTCCAGCGCGGACACTTCCTTCAACAGGTTAAAGCTGCGCTCCCAAGCCCGCAAGGCACACAAGCCAACCGCCACCAAACGCCCACACCCGGCATCAAACGGGTTGGATTTGAGAGCAATATCAATTTCAACGCGGGACAACTCCACTTCACCCTGTGAATGGCAGTGCAGGGCAAAAATGGCATGTGCCAAGGGGCTACCCGGATTCAGTGCCAAAGCCGCCAGGGACTGGCGTTGCCACAAGCCATCCAGCGGCTCGCTGACATCAGCCCGCAGCATCAGGGCATACAAACAGGCAATGGCATAATGCAGATGAGCCAAGGCATCGTCATGGTATTGGCGGGTACGCTTTTGGCAAGCCCGCCAGAATTCATAAAAGCTCTCATCCGACACCCGATCCTGCACAAAGCGGACATGCGTCACCAATACCTGATAAGCCTCCGGGATACTGCTTTGCCGATACCAGTAATGACTCCAGAATGACAAGGCCACCCCTTCATGCAGGCTAAACACCTCATTGACCAAGCGCATGTACATGGCTTCCAACACCTCATCACTGCGGCTGGGCACAACCATAAACTCACCTGTCCACACCACTTCCCGTGACAGGGTATGGATAAGCACATAACGCAACTTGGGGGACTCGCCCTGAAGGGAGGCCTCAGAATAAAGGAGGAATTCGGCCTGATAATGCCGCCATGCATGCTCAAGGGCATGATCCACATAACTGAAGGTATAACCTGGGTCAGCCAGGGCAATCTGCACAGTCCCCAGCTTACCAAGCATCACCGGCATGCTGGAGCGCAACTTGTAAATCAAGTGGCGCAAGCCATCATCACGGATCGCGGCAGGGTTCTGGCAGGCTATATACACCTTGGGACCTACAGACTGTACCCGCTTGCCTTCCAAGCGTCGCCACTGGACATGGGCAGTATCAGCCTTCCTGAAAACAGGCATATAACCACCGACGGGTAACAGGATCTGGCAACCATGCCCCTGCCCTTCGGTAACATAATACTCCTCCAGAAGCTTGCGGACGCGCCCTGCTTCCACCCGAACCGCAGGACTTTCTGTGGGACAGTAATCGACAGGCTTGCCCAATGCCTCGATAGCAATACCGTACTGAGTGATCTTTTCACCTCGTCCTTCGAGGGTTTCAGTGACAATATATTGCAGAAATTTACATGCCTGCCGTTTGCCACCAAACAAGTCACTCGCCAGTATCTGCTCCAGTTCTTGCTGGATGCTTTCCTTGCTGACCATAACTCTCTACTTACATATTTGGCCTACCACAGCACAGACACCCGTATTACATACCCTGCTGAGCGGCCTGATTGGTTTTCTGACATTGTGAACAAAACATGAATATGAGTCACGCATAATTTTGTTACCCAATAAAAACAGCATTTTTCTTTGAAAAAAATAAGCTTGCTTATAAAAAGCAAATAAAAAAACTGGATGGGATAAGCCCTCTGATCCATAGGGTGTTACGGGTAACAGCCTTGCGCTTACTTCCCAACACGCCTGACAGGCATAAGATAAAACCAAACGAAAGATGAACAGACGAACAACAAAAGGGCTTAGTTATGAACACTTCCGGTATGGGGTATAAAATACTGGACGGGCGATATGCATTACTGGAGTGCCTGGCGGTTTCTGGACTTGGGGAAGTCTATCGGGGACGCGACTTGGAGCTGACCCAAACCAACGGTGCTTACTCTTTAGTATTGATCCACCTGCTGCCAGTGGGCGTGATGGGACAAAGCGATCTGGAAAACCTTCAGGCGCTGCGGCAAACAATCCATTCGTTGCGCCAAGAATGGGTGTTACCCATGATTGCACAGGGTAATACAGGCGAACGGGTATACTTTGTGCTGGGCTACCCCAGCAGCAGGGGCGTGCATAGCCTCGTCAGCTTGTCAGGCAACCGCGCCCCGTCACAACAGCAGATTGACCGGCAATTGGCTCCCTTGGTTCGACAAGGCTTGCTCAGGAAAAAAATCGACAGCGCCCTGATCCTCAGCCTACCCAACCGCAGCTTGTGCCTGTTAGGTACAGCCCTGCTGCCCAGTGTACAGGCATTAAACAGCCCCCGTACCAGCATCACCATCCACACACACCAACACCGCACACAAATAGCTGCCTTTAGCTTTGGCATCATGACCATTGCGCTCAGTACTTTTGCGGTCGAGTACATTTCCCACCTTGGGGAAGTTAACGTATCAGCCACTGCCACTACCGCCCCGGTGGTGGCAACCGCAGAACCGAAAGAACAAGACACGCCGGTTATACCCTTACCCACGCCCCGCACACCTGATATAAAACTGGCAATGGCGGATACACAGCTTACCCCCAACAATCGGCTAGCAACGATTGTCAGTGAAAGCTTTATTGATGACGTGCAGTTCAGCGTTACCGCAATAACCCAGACAGAACCCATTAACGTAACAGTAGTAACAAGCCCTATTTTACCGACGAAAGCTGAAGCCAAAAAGGATCAGCCTGCCCTTAATAACAAAATATCTTATCCAGACAAATTAGCGTTAATCGGGGCTGGTAAAAGTACGGTTGCACCGCTTGAAACAGCTAACCGAAAGCCTAAGGAGCTTGAAAAAACACAGGAAAAACCTCCCAAAAACCACCCGGAAAAAATCACAGCCGCAGAGCCATTAAAACCAATAAGCGTGGCAATGCCAAAAAAGCCAGAACCGGAACCGAAGGAACCTGTTGAAGCCATTGAGCCGATCGGAACGATAACCGAAACGGTTTTTTATACGGCAAGTGCAGAAGCAGTGGAGATACCGCCGCCTGTACCCAGCCCGCCCCCAAAACAGATAGCCAATAAACCCGCTGCCGCAGCCAAGCCGCCCCCTACCATCCATGCAGCACCCCTGGATGTGGATAGCCTGGTCGGACACGCCAATCTGGCACTGGACAGCAGCAACTTTTCCCAGCGGACGGGCGTATTGTTTTATGCCCGCGAGATCAGGAAGCAAGCACACCTGCACCCGCAAGTTGAGCGCCTAGGGCGTGCGGTCGTCCTGCATTACCACGAGAAAGCACGCGCCTTACTGCAAGAGCACGAGCAAACCAAGGCCAGCGGGATACTCAACTCCAGCAAGGCACTCATCCAAGAGTTCAACCTCAAGAACCTCAATCCGGCACAACAACTTTTGGAGCAAAAAATTTACTAGGGCTATTGATACACTTCTCAACCAACAATTAAAGGGCATTATTTATGCTTAACCAACAACAGTTACATGCGTTTGCTCAGAAACTGCAATGTACCTTACCGGGCATCCAAGCCATGCAAATCCTCACAACGGATGGCTTAGCACTACTTTCCGATACCGCAGAACAGGATGAAGACCGCCTGTCTGCACTCAGTGCCATGCTTTTTAATGCGGCATGCCAGCTGGCACACTCGATCAACCGCGATGAAACACCCAAAGGGGTGATCATTTCGTGTGACCCTTCCGCCTATATCGTGACGCGCATGACGGACGACTGCATGCTTGGCTTACAGATTCCCGTAGAAATGGGGCAGCCCTGGCTACTGCAAACCGTTTCCGGCCTGATCAGCGACCATGCAAGTCATTTACGGATGGCACATTAAAACGGCAATACTTACTTCCGGGCTAACAGAGGGAAATACAATGCAACAACAACACCTTTTCTTCCTCCAGCGCATGAATGACCATGTGCAATACTTGAATAAAATCAAGCTTACACTCAGCAACCAAGGGAATTTTCAAGGATTGGATTGCCACCAGTGCGCCCTGGGCAAATGGCTTTACGGGGAGGGTCGCACCCAAGCCAAGCAACTGGGGGAGGAGGTACGGAAACTCTTTGACCAGCTCATTGAACCCCATGCCGCCTTCCATGAAGCGAGTGCACGCGCACTCAACTGCCATCAGCGCGGGGATGAAGTGGGGAAATACCGTGCGATGACAGATATGCACAAGCTTTCGACCGGACTCATCCAGAAGCTGTTGGATATGGACAAATATGCCAACCAACAGCGCAAGCTTGCTTAAACGGGCATTGCACCGCTCAAGGCTGCACCATTAGCAAAACCAGTGCATCGACAGACTGGCCTGTGACAGGCTCCAAGGTAAGGACAAACTTATAAGGTTCACCCACCGGTTCAGCAGCAGTGAGCGGCACAAAGCGCTCCTGTTTGCCGGAACCACTGTCTAACATGGCTGCCGACACGGCTGCCCCTGCCGGGCGGCGTGAATCATGGATCCAGACATGGTAGCGGAAGCCCTCACGTGGGTCAGGCAGATTACGGATACGCATCATGCCGGTCTGTTGGCGGTTGTTCCAGAGCAAATCACCCTGCACATCCTGCATATCATGGTTTAATGTGCGTAGCCAATTGCCGCCACGGGTAGCAGGATCAGCCAATAATTGCTGGTACGATGCGACCAACCCCGCTTCCGGGAGGCCAGCCCCAGGCTCATCCTGACCTATCCAGCGCCATCCCGCCCATGCCAAACTCATGGACAGCAGCAAAGCCAAAACAGCCATAGCCCATTTACCCACACCCGGATCAAGCTGTGACACCACGCATTCCCTACTCGCATACATAAAATTTTTTCAACTCTAATTATAGTTAATTAATCCAATTCAGTAGGTAATTGATTTAAAATAGCCCAGAACTTCAACCTGGAATCCTGACCCATGACCGATAGCTTTATCCCCGGCAAAGATGCCTCCCTCGAATCGTCCATTGCCAATCTGCAAGGGCGGCTGGAGGCCATCGGCTTCAACATCATTGAGCAATCATGGCTCAACCCTATTGCCAATGTTTGGTCGGTACACATCCGCGACCGGGATTGCCCCTTGCTGTTCACCAATGGCAAAGGTGCATCACGCAAAGCGGCACTTGCCAGTGCGTTGGGTGAGTTCTTTGAACGGCTAAGCACCAACTACTTCTGGGCAGATTACTATTTGGGAGACGATATTGCCAATACAAGCTTCGTCCACTACCCCCAGGAGCGCTGGTTTCAGGGGGATGAGACAGGTGCGCTGCCCACAGGCATCCTCAACCCGGAGCTGAAAGCCTTTTACGATCCTGACAGCACGCTGGATGCAGAATTGTTGGTCGATACCAACTCGGGCAATGCAGAACGTGGCATTTGTGCCCTTCCCTATGTCCGCCAACGTGATGGTGTCACCACCTGGATTCCGGTCAATGTGATTGGCAACCTGTATGTCAGCAATGGCATGTCGGCGGGTAATACCAAAACGGAAGCCCGCACCCAGGCACTGTCAGAAATCTTTGAGCGCCACATAAAGTTCCGCATTATTGCCGAAGGAATCTGTCTGCCGGATGTACCGGAGGCCGTGATTGCCCGTTATCCAGGGATTGCCGCCGGTATTGCCGACCTGCGCCAGGCCGGTTTTGGCATCCTCGTCAAAGATGCCTCCCTCGGCGGTCGTTATCCGGTGATGTGCGTAACCCTGCTCAACCCGGCAGACCACGGCTGCTATGCCAGCTTTGGTGCACACCCACGCTTTGAGGTGGCTCTCGAACGTGCCCTTACCGAGCTGTTGCAAGGCCGCGCCCTGGAAAAACTTGCTGGCTTCTCTGAGCCTGATTTCGACCTCGACGAAATTGCCCAACCCCACAATCTGGAAACCCATTTCATCGACTCCAGTGGCCCGATCCACTGGGACTTCCTGCGGGCCAATGCCGATTATGAGTTCGCTGACTGGAATCTGGCAGGCACAACCCAAGAGGAGTTCGACTGGTTATGCGAACGCATCCATGCAGATAATTTCGACATTTACATCATGGACTACGAACATTTAGGGGTTTATTCGTGCCGCATTCTTGTACCGGGCATGTCTGAAATTTACCCATCTGAAGATTTGGAGTGGGATAACAACAATACCGGAGCCGCCCTGCGTGCTGCCATTTTGAACCTGCCGGAACTGGATGACGACGAATGTTCAGACTTGCTGGAAACATTGGAAGAACTGGCGCTGGACAATATCCAGCCTATCGCGGCACTGATCGGGCTTGCACCAGACCAAGGCTCCTTGTGGGCTGATTTGCGGGTTGGTGAGTTAAAAGCCTTACTGGCACTCGCCATTGGCAATACAGAGGCTACACTTGAAGCATGCAACTGGATTTATCTGTTTGCCCAAGTCAGCCCAGAGCGCCAACGTGTTTACCGTTGCATTGAGACCCTCCTGAAACTGGACAATGCCAGCGCGTATACGGATAACCTGGCTCTCTTATACGGTGCGGATACCTTGCAACAAGCGCAAGGTTTGTTGTCCGGCACAGTACGCTTTTGGGGAATCGATGCACCGGATGTCCAGTTACACGGCTGCCAGATGCACCAACGCCTGCTGGAAGCTTACCGGAAAGTTCACCCCGAGTTGAATACCGGACATTAAAACAGTCCACAAGCCAGGTAGCTGCGTTTACTTGGCTTGTTTACCCCAAAAGCCTGCACTATGACTGAAATTGAAAATATTGTTGCCGTATTAGGACAAGAAAAAGCCTCTGCACTCCTTCATACCATCCTGCCGCACATTACATCACGCAGCCATATCCTTTTGGAAAGTTTGCGGGCACAAGACTGGGATCATGCCGCACAGATAGCACACAAAATCCTGTCGACCGCCAACCTGTTTGCCTCCAAACCCTTGTTACAAAACCTGATTGCCATTGAGCGCGGTGATTTAAACCTGCTCCAACAAGCTAGTTTTTCACAAACACTCGCCCACCAACTGGAGTCCAGTATTAGCTACCTGGATACTTTTCATAAACATTGAAATACACCCCCGCCAAAAAACCGTAAAACTTATTTACAATTTAATTGGTTACAAGGTAAGCAGGCTTTGTTAAGCTGGAATTCATTGATAGATCGCAGGTTATAGGTTGACTAGCAACTTTTTCTACTCACCAGCCCTATTTTCTTCCCTCAAACCTCAAACGAATGGGGCTGGCCTTTTCTTACCGAATTAAACCGAACCGTCCTTGATTAAGATTTCCAATTGTTGACGTAGTTGGTCACGCTGTTTCAATAACTCACGAATACGCTCATCCTGTTGCCGGTTATTGTTCTGAATTTGATTAATGGACGACTCCAATGCAGAACCCGCCAAGCGCATGGCACGCGCCGTTGTCAGCACATCCGCCCGTTGGCGAGATAAAGACTGGATGCGCCCCTCCTGGGAAGTGTCTTCCTGCCCAGACTGATGCAACTGGTGCTGCAAACGCCCAGCTTCACGCCCAACTGCCAAGCGCTTTTCATGCAGCTCTGCCAGCTCTTGCTGCTTGACCGTATTGCCTTGCCTCAAGGTCTTCAAGGTAGCCCGCTGTGCTTGCAGGTGTTGCTGATAGCTCCCCGAACCCAACCCTTGCAAGGTATCAAACAATCCACCCTCTGCCGGATCGGAGCTGGGGTTGGCAGCACAACCACCCAATAGGCAGGCCATCAGCGCCCCGCCCAGCCACTGGCTATGCAATGGCAGGCAAGACTCCGACCCTACCCTATCAGCCAGAAGGAACCAACGACTGTTTGAGCTTGGCAAATTTGACATTATTTTCCTGTAACTGCTTCACATTTTTCTGCAAGGCACGTATTTCAGCCAAAAGGGCATCCTCTTGATCCTGTTTCTGCAATGATTTGCTCTCAACCAAGGTTTTCTGCTTAAAGCGGAATTCGTCATTCACTTGCTTCAACATAGCCTGGTCATTTGCCATCTGATCAGCCAGACCCGACTCCAGCTTGGTCATTTGCTCACGCCGTGCAGCTGCATCTGCCTGCTGACCGCGCAACCCCGCCACCATCAGCTCAAATGCCGCCAACTCCTGTGACTGCTGGGCAAAAACAATGGCAAAGCCGGTATTCATTTTCTTGGCATGGGCAATCTCACCCTTGAGCTGGTCTTCCTGGGTGATATAAGCACACTTACGCTCGGCAATGCTCTCCCCAAATAAAAAGCCGGAAGCCCCACCCGCCATACACAGCATGGGGGCAGGATTATTACTGCCAATCGCCTTGTAAAACGCCATACTGGCAACGCAACCCATCGAGACTGACTGGAGTTTTATCTTGTCACTGACAGGCAATTTCTGCTGGCACATCTGGATAGCCGCCACCTGCTTTTCATCCATTCCACTGCCCATGGTGCTGCAACCGACCAGCAAACTGCCCGCCAACATCGCCAAACCAAAATTTCTTAATTGTTGCATCTATTTAACGCTCCCTAAATACCCGCAAATCCAGCCTTACTGTTGCTGTGTTACCCCATAGCTGCTCATCAGTGTTTGCCTGATTTGTTGTACTGACAGGCCTGCACACCCTTGCCAATGCTGTTGCAATAGCCGTTGTGCGTTACCTGCGCGGCGTTGCCCAACCGCCGCAGTTATCCCATCTTTCCAGCCGGAAGGTGCCATGTTACAAAGCACCTTGATACGTTTACTGTAAGTATCGGACAAAAGGCCGAGACTTTTCTGTAAGCTGTCAACCTGACGTTGCAACTCGGCTTGCTGCTTGCGGTAAAAACCATCTCCCGTCAGCTTCAGCAACTCCACAACCGCCTGCTGGTCTGCTTGTTTTTTACGTAATAGACTGGCTTTTTCCACAAAGGCCTGTAAATCCTGAAGTGCAACCGGAGCCAAGGCAAGCTGGTCTGGGCTGGCCTTGGCAACAGGAACCTGTTCACGAACCTCAGCCTGCGCCTTATGTTTGTCTTGTCCTTCAGGCTGGGTAGCGGGTAGCCGCTGGTTAACGCTCTGTTGGTTAACCATACGCGAGGGGCGCTGTTTGTCTGATGTTTGCTCGGACGCAACGGCTGCCGATTTGCTTGCCACAGCACTTGCCACGACCGGCGGTTTTGCCGCTGGTATCTGCACCTCCGCAACCGGGGGTTGCTGCTCCGCCTCCGGCTGCTGGCTGGGTGCAACAACCTTTTCCAACCTCAAATCCGTCAAGACCGGCACATCACGCTGCGATAACAAATCATTGTCTTCCAGCACAAACGGCTGGGCAATCACCAACGGCTCAACCGTACTGCGCAATGTCAGCACCGCTGAACCCGGTTTTGGCTCCAACTGCATCGCAGGCAGCGGATCAACCGCAGGCTCCAAACGCACAGCAGCATCTGGCTTAAGGCTGGCATCAACAGCATAGGCCATGACCTGCCTATCTCCCCAGGGATGCATGGGAGGCTCGGGTGCTTTGTAAAACGCAATTGCGGAACTCAGCACCAAGACCACAATACCAGTCATAATGCCGCCGACATAACCCCCGATCCATTTATGCCCTCCCAAACGCGAATGGGCATCTACTTCATCCCGCATTGCATAAAACCAGGTATCCGCCACTTGTGCAGCCTGGGCAGCCGGTATAAAACTCGCCTGCCCAAAATGGATCGCAACCTGCTTGCGTTGTTGCCGGGTACGGGTCAATACCAATTGGTTGGGGATGCCTTGCATAACGGCAGCGACCAACCATTTGCGCTCTTCGGGATAATGCGGCAATAAATCAGCCAGATAAGCCCGACATAAACGCGGGTTATAAGCCAAGCTATTACCATGAGCAAGAATTGCACTACGCAGGGTTCGTCTAATAATTTTATTCATGATAAATCGACTGCCCGCGACACCACCGACCTCACACCACCCAAAGTGAAAGATGAAACCACATCCCGCAGGGATACCGCTGAATTCACGACTGCCATCCTGGCTTGTTGGCCTTTTCCTACTAAACGCGACAAAATGTCACGATCCACATCATCACCGATACCGATGGCAAAACGCAGTGCGCCGCCACCCAAACCGCAACTGAGCAAATCATCCAGCGCCATGGCTGCATCATCCGTGGGCATACCATCCGAAAACAACAAAATCACCGGTGGTAGCTGGCCTGGCTTCGATTCCAACCATTTCAGGCGGACTGTCAATAGAGTATAGGCAAGACCCAATGAAGTTACGCCCCCCGTATCGATGATGGGCTGCCACTGGGCTGCTGCAATCGGGCTTCCGGCGGGTACATGCCAACCCGCCTCATTGGAAAAACGGATCGCCCCAAAATTAAACGCAATATGCGGAAAATACGCCGAAAACTGCACCAATTCAGGCAGCGTTTTTGCGATAGCCGCATTAACGGCAGCAATCCTGCCACCCGACATGGAGCCAGAACAGTCACACAGATAAAAAATATTTAATTCGTAATTAACCCGTTCGGATGCAGGCACTGACATTTCTTTTCCCTAAGACTTTTCCTTAAACTACCGCCATCAGTCGATGGCGTATAAGCTTAGTTCAGAGCCGCATCCAGAAGGTTCACGCATGTATACAGAAGTAAAATTTTATATAAAAAATAAGCAAAATACCGGCAGCCCCATTAAATATTACGAAATATTACGAAATATTACGAAATACACCCTGCCGCCCATTAATCCGAATTTATATACCATCCATCAGCTGGGTATAACAGGACACCGCAATAAATTCACCGGTATCTTTCGGGGGCAACCGGGAATCAGGCTCACGCACTGCCAGTAAATATTTCACACCATGATTTTTGGCTGTCCGCAACACCTGCAAATTGTCATCAATAAACAGGCTATGGGCTGGATCGAACACTTCAATACCTGCTAGGCGGCTCCAAAAGTCTTCATGCTCTTTAGCCACACCAAGCGTATGTGAAGTAATCACCTGATCAAAATACCGTTCCAGATTCACATAACCAAACTTCAAGCCAACACTCTTTTGGTGGGCATTGGTCAGCAACACCACCCGCTTGCCCAATTGATGCAGATACACCAGAAACTGGTCAACATGTGCCCGTACCGCAATCCGGTCAGCAACCTCATGCTTCAGGGCAACCATATCCATCCCCAGATAGCGCTCCCAATAGTCGAGGCAATACCAATCCAGTGTCCCTTCAATGTTGGCACAATGCCCGCTTACCCACGCCTCCGCCTGTTGCACCGAAATCGCCTTGTGCTCAGCCAAACGGCGCGGCAAATGCTCCAGCCAGAAATGGTTATCAAAATGCAAATCCAACAACGTCCCATCCATGTCGAGGAACACGGTCTGTACCTGCTCCCAGGGAATCAGGATCGGTGCAGGCTGCCCTGCACGGGCGGATGATGATGTACCAGTTTCTATAGCCATGAGTACCTTCCCCTTGTCTTGATCACTTCATAAAACCACTTCAAACCTGATGATTGCCCAGCTTGACTAGTGATTGCCTTATTTTTATGCATAAACTTTCGTTTATGCCCGAAAAACTAACCCCAAAGCAGATTTTCATTACCTGAAAAATAGCCCACTATCACCTCTATCAATGGTGCACAGCAGAGACTTGCCTAAGTTAACCATTCCACCTGTGCCCATTGATACCCGGACACCGCCAACAACCGATAACAATAGCAAAAAACTGTATCTATCAGGAGTTTGTCAATGAAATACATGCCCATAGCCCAATCGGGGATCATCGCTCTAGCTCTTGCACTGGGTGCTTGTGGTGATAGCAGCCACACGACCAATACAGCCACCCCCATCGCCGGTAGTCACCTCAAGCGCGTTGCATCAGAACAAGAGTTAACCACGTACATCCGTACCATCATGTTGGAGCGTTACGGGGTTGTCCGTGAAATGCTGCTGCCATTAGGGGCAGTCGATGATGGTGCTACTCCTACCGCTGCGCCAACAGCGACCTCAACAACCAATACCCAAGAAACCGGGGTTGATGAGGCAGACCGCATCAAAACCAATGGCAGCCAATTGTTTGTGGCTTCCAGTGAAAAACCAGCCTTGCTGGTATTCAACACGGATCAGGCCAGCAACAGCAAAGTAGCAGAAATTGCACTCGACACGGAAAACGATGCCCTGCTCAATGGTTTGTACCTGAATGGTTCAACCTTGACTGCGCTCTCTTCTGGCTGGAATTTTATGGCTTACCCGATGGTCGCAGCCAAAGCTACTGCGCAAACGGCTGCCACCTCGCCCGCCATGATTATGCCGCCCTTTTATGCACAAAGCCCAACAAGCCAGTTATTTATGCTGGACGTTTCCCAGGCAAGCAATCCCCAACAGAAAAATACACTAAAACTGGATGGGGAAACTGTCAGTAGCCGCATGGTGGGTTCTACCTTATACATGGCAACCCGGTATACACCCTCATTAACTGGCCTGGTTGCATACCCAACCACCGAAGCCGATGCCGCTGCCAACCGCGCCCTGATTAATGCCGCCTCCTTGCAAGACTTCCTGCCCAATTACGCAACCAATGGGCAAGACCAAGGGGATATTTTCACTGCGGCTGACTGCTTCATGACCCAATACAGTGCGGATAGCAATACCGCCAGTATTGTCAGCCTGATTGCCATTGATACCGCAGCAGCATCGCCTGTACCACACGGGCAGTGCTTTGTGGGCGATACCGAAACCCTGTATGCATCCACCGAAGCCGTTTACTTGGCAACCACCCAATACCGTTATGAAACGGATGCCAATGGCTGGCTGGTTTATAATGGTACAGTCAACACCGACCTGCATAAATTTGCCCTGTCTGCCAATGCAGTCAGCTACCGGGGTTCCGGGCGGGTCGATGGTCATCTGGGCTGGCAGCAGGATCTGAAACCGTTCCGTCTGAGTGAGTACAATGACACCTTGCGTGTCATCACCTATACCGGCGACAACCAGAACACCACCACCGCCTCACCTGCACACCTGTATAACTTGCAGGAAGATACGGCGACACAAAGCCTGAAAGTTGTTGGGCAACTGCCCAATACCGCCCGCCCACAAGCCCTGGGCAAACCGGGTGAGCAGATTTATGCAACCCGCCTAATGGGTGAGCGGGGTTATCTGGTGACATTCCGTACCACCGACCCCCTGTATATCCTCGATCTGTCCAACCCGACTGACCCATTCATTGCAGGCGAACTGCAAATTGATGGTTATTCAGACTACCTGCACCCTATCAGCGAAAACCTGTTGCTCGGCATTGGCAAGGATGCGCTGGCAGTGGAAAGCACCGATACCGGAACCAGCAGTGCGGATGAACTGACACGCGGCGCATGGTATCAGGGTGTAAAACTGTCGATGATTGATGTCACCGACCTGCAAAACCCGGTGGAGAAACAGAAAATCATTATCGGCAAACGCGGTACAGAAACGACGGTTTCCCAGACCCACCATGCCCTGACCACACTCAAGAATGGCAATAACCTGCAAGTGGCCTTGCCCATCAGCCGGAATGAAGCAGTCGACCCAACCTACACCGATGCAAACTACAACCCGGATAAGCCTTGGTATTACTACGGCTGGACACAAGATGAGCTGTACACACTCGACATTGATACCAGCACTGGCACGATGACCCCGCGTGCGCCCTTGGTCAGCGCCACTGCCAGCACAGATACCAACTACTCCTACCAATGGCCGAATGACCGCTCGGTGATGATCGGTGGTTATGTCCATTACCTGCATGGAGATCAGGTGATAAGTCGGGCGTGGTAATGCTAAAATGGCTAGATGCCAATATTACCAACCATACACCAGACCCGTCTGGTAGCAAGTAGCCGCCTATTCCAAGTGGAGGAAGTCCACTTGGAATTTAGCAATGGTGAACAACGGGTATTTGAACGACTGGCTAGCCGGGGCTTTGGGGCAGTACTCGTCGTACCGTTGCTGGATGATGATACTGTCCTCCTGATCCGTGAATACGGCGCAGGTACAGAGCGCTATGAATTGGGGCTACCCAAGGGCAAGGTCGAACCGGGCGAAGATCTGATCGCCGCCGCCAACCGTGAAATCATGGAAGAAGTCGGATACGGCGCACAAACTATCCAACTCTTGAAAAAAGTCAGCTTATCCCCCGGCTATATGGGGCATCATACCCACCTGTTATTGGCACGCGGCCTTTACCCTGCCCGTTGTGAAGGGGATGAGCCAGAGCCGCTGGAAGTGGTTCCGTGGAAACTGAGCCAGCTTGATCAACTGATTGCCAGCGACGAGTGCACGGAAGGCCGCAGTTTACTCGCCCTCTACATGGTGCGTGACCTGCTTGCCCACTCTAAGCAACCTGGGATAGCTGATATACACCATGCACTTTAAAACCTCATTGATGCCCCTCGTGGCACTGCATGCCCTCCTGCTAAGTGGCTGCTCAACCCTATTGGAAACGCCGCATGACCGCGTAGTCGCCCGCGATGCCGCAATGGCAGCCGGTGCGTTTACCGCGTGGGGTGTCAGCAAGTGGGACTGGTTCAAACACTCGCCTAAATTCAAGCAGGAAGGCTGGTTTGGGGCGGATACCCATGCAGGCGGTGCGGACAAGATGGGGCATTTGTATATGTCCTACCTGCTGTCAGAAAGCATGGTCTGGGACTTCAAGCGCAATGGTGTGCCGCATGCCGAAGACAAGGCAGCCTTGGCATCACTCGGGGCGATGACCTTGATTGAAGTCGGCGATGCCAGCTCCTCCAAATACGGTTTCTCTGGCGAGGATTTGCTGGCAGATGCGGTTGGGGTGGGGGCATCGTGGTGGCTATCCAAAAACCCGGCATGGGGCGAAAAAATCGACCTGCGCATGGAATATTGGCCTTCCCCTGGTTTTAGCGGCAAATTTGATGCCGCCGCTGATTACTCCGGGATGAAACACCTGCTTGCCATCAAGGGCGATGGCTTTAGCCAGTTGAAAGGTACACCCCTGGAATATCTGGAGCTGCATGCCGGTTATTATACCCGAGGCTTCCGCAGCTATGATGCCGGACATTGGGACATACCGGAACGCCACACCTATGTGGGTGTCGGCCTAAACCTGCCACGCATTTTTGGCAAAGAGACTGTGGCGGGCAAATTTTTCCAATACTACCAAGTACCGCATACTTACGTTGCCGCCGACCAGCAGTTCTGAAGTTAAGCCCATGGAAACGGAAACCTGACCATGACCCTGACCACTTGGTTATCCCTGCTGATGGTTTGCCTGATGGGAGCCATGTTCCCTGGTGCAAGCCTTGCCGTGGTATTGCGGCAAACCCTGAACAACTCACGTCTGCATGGGGTCGTCACGGGTATTGCCCATTCCCTCGGTGTTGGCCTTTATGCCCTGCTATCGGTGCTGGGGCTGGTGTTGTTATTGCAGCAATCCCCCTTACTGGTTAAAGGCATCAGTTATGCCGGAGCCGCCTACTTACTCTGGCTCGGTTATCAGGGCTTGACCGCCAAACCTAGCAATGGGCAGCAGGCGGAGCTGCAAACCCAAACCGCAGCCCTGTGGGATGCTGCCCGTGATGGTTTCATGGTCTCGTTGCTGAACCCGAAAATTGGCCTGTTTTTCCTTGCCCTGTTCAGCCAGTTTATACAGGACGACATGACCCTCGCTGATAAAGCCATCTTTGTTGGCACGATTACCATCACTGATGGCGGCTGGTATGTCCTGGTTGCAGCCGTCTTGTCACAAGGCCCGGTATTGGGCTGGCTACGCCAACATCAGGTCTGGATTGAACGCATCCTGGGTGTGGTGCTGATCCTGCTCGCCTTGCGGATTGTGTTGGCCTGAAGGTTTCTGGTCGCGTCAAGACCATGCAAATTGGCGGCTGCTATGGTATATGTGGCACTTCCTAACCTGGAGGAGTCCCATGAAAAAAGAAACCTTGTCCATCCATGCGGGTTATACCACCGACCCCACCACCAAATCGGTGGCAGTGCCCATTTACCAGACGGTAGCCTACGAATTCGATAATGCCCAGCACGGTGCAGACCTGTTTAACCTGGCGGTTCCGGGGAATATTTATACCCGCATCATGAACCCGACCAATGACGTACTGGAAAAGCGTCTGGCAGCCCTCGAAGGTGGGATTGCTGCCCTGGCAGTCAGCTCAGGCATGGCAGCCATCAACTATGCCATCCTCACCATTGCCGAAGCCGGTGACAATATCGTTACCACCCCGCAGTTATACGGCGGCACCTACACCCTGTTTGCACACATGCTCCCCAAGCAAGGCATTGAAGTCCGCTTTGCCGCCAGTGACCGTGCAGAAGACATTGAAAAGCTGATTGATGCCAAAACCAAGGCAGTCTATTGTGAAACCATCGGCAACCCCGCCGGTAATATCGTTGATATTGAGGCGATTGCCGCCGCTGCCCATCGACACGGTGTGGCGGTCATCGTTGACAATACGGTTGCAACGCCGATGTTATGCACGCCCATCGAATACGGTGCAGATATCGTTGTCCATGCCTTGACCAAATACATTGCCGGACATGGAACCTCCATCGGCGGCATTATTGTCGACTCCGGCAAATTCCCGTGGGCAAACCATCCCGAACGCTATCCGGTATTGAATAACCCAGAACCTTCCTATCATGGTGTCGTTTATACCCAAGCCCTAGGGCCTGCGGCCTTTATCGGGCGGGCGCGTACTGTGCCGTTGCGCAATACCGGTTCGGCCTTGTCACCCTTCAATGCCTTCCTGATCCTGCAAGGGGTGGAAACACTGGGTTTGCGCATGGAGCGCCACTGCGACAATGCCCTCGTGGTTGCCAATTACCTGAAAAACCACCCCAAGGTTGAGTGGGTCAACTTCGCTGGCCTGGAAAGCGACAAATTCCACGCCCTTGCCAAGAAATACTTCAATGGCAAACCCGCTGCCCTGATGACCTTTGGCATCAAAGGTGGCTTTGATGCAGGCGTGAAATTCTACGACCAGTTGCAGATGATCAAACGTCTGGTGAATATCGGTGATGCCAAATCCCTGGCTTGCCACCCTGCCTCAACCACCCACCGCCAACTGACTGCGGCTGAGCAGGAACGGGCGGGAGTACGTCCAGAAACCATCCGCATCAGTGTTGGTATCGAACATATCGACGATATTATTGCAGACCTTGAGCAGGCCTTTGCGGTGGTATAAAAAGAAACGGCTCCGGCAGCAGGCGAATATCCAAGGCTTGTTGCCAGAGCCACTCCATACTCCGCCAATGTCCTTCATCCGCCTTGCTGGAATAAAACTGCACACTCCCTGCACGCTCTGCCAAGCACTGCATACCACGCTGCTGCAATACCCGCATCACTTGATGGGCAACCGCCGTGCTGGTTTCCAACACTGTGACTTTGCCGTGGGTAATGTCGTGTAGGGTGTCGGATAAAAACGGATAGTGGGTACACCCCAGCACCAGGGTATCTGCGCCCTGCTCCAACAACGGCAAGGCATACGCTTTGAGCAACTGGCGCAAGGCATCGCTACTGAAATCGCCCTGCTCGACATGCTCAACCAAACCGGGGCAGGCTTGCGCCAAGACCTTCACATCCCCGGCATACTCGCGGATCAGGCGTTGCAGACGGGCGCTTTGCACCGTTTGCTGGGTTGCCAGCACACCAATCACCCCCGTTTGCGTCATCCGGGCAGCCGGTTTGACCGCAGGCTCTATGCCGATAACCGGCACGGACAACGTTGCCCGCAATGGTTCGATGGCATGAGCCGTGGCGGTATTGCACGCCACAACCAGTGCCTTTGCCCCCTCCGCCAACAGAAACTGGCTCACCTGCTGGCAGCGGGCAATAATGTATTCAGGCGTTTTACTGCCATACGGGGCATGCCCGGAATCCGCCACATAGATCAGGTTTTCCGCAGGCAACAGGCGCTTGATTTCGCGCAGGACAGAAATTCCACCCACCCCCGAATCAAATACCCCAATCGGGTTAAGTGACTCAACGGACATAGGCATGCAAGAAACCATACCACGCATCAAACAAGGCCTTATCCGGCGAGGCAACCGCAGAGCGCAGCCCCAACGCCGGGCGGCATACCGCCTCGCCCTCCAGCGTGCAAGCATACCCGCCTGCTTCTGCCAATAATAATGACCCCGCCGCCAAATCCCACAGCTTCATGCCGCCGTGCACATACACATGCCCCCGGTTGGCAGCCATCCACGCCCACTCCAGCGCACACGTCCCCAAATTGCGTTGCGAACCAAACGGCATTTCGTCCAGCAATGCCTGTTTCAGTGCCTTGGGCAAACGCTTGAAATCCACCAAGGCCACAGCCTTATCCAAAGCAAAACCACTGGCATGGCAATGTAAACGCCGTCCATTCAGCCATGCCCCCTGCCCTTTGGCTGCGGTAAACATCTCATCACGCACCGGGTCGTAAGTCAGGCTTAATACCACCTCACCCTGTTGGAACAAAGCCAATGCCGTGGCGAACAACGGGACTCCTGCCGCAAAATTGCTCGTCCCATCCAGGGGATCCAGGCACCACAGTGAATCGGCGGTACGCAGCAAGCCCTCTTGGGTCGCCTCATCCATTTCCTCACTCAAAAAATGGATGGACGGATAAGCCTGCTGCAAATAATCATAGATACGCTGGTTGGCAGCCAAGTCAGCTTCCGTCAGGATACTGCCGTCACTTTTCAACTCATAGCCGACCCGCTCAAAGCGGGGTAAAATTTCGGCACGCGCAATCTCACGTATCTTTTGTGCCAGTGCTTGCAGGTCAGGCAGCATGGTGTATCCTTCATGTCGAAAAAAGGGATGATACCATGAGCCGATTTCTCAACGAAAAAGACTATTTCCACGGTAAAGCAGAATGTACCGGGGTATTGCTAGTTAATTTGGGTACACCGGATGCACCGGATGCCCCCGCCTTGCGCCGCTATCTGGCCGAATTCCTGTCTGACCCACGGGTCGTGGAAATCCCGCGCCTGATTTGGTATCCGATCCTCAACCTCGCCATCCTGCCGAAACGCCCGGCAGAAAGTGCCGCCAAATACAAGGCCGTCTGGACAGAGGATGGCTCGCCCTTGCTGAGCATTTCCCGCCAACAACAGTTGGCTTTGCAAAAAGCAATGGAGATGCGCTGCAAAGGCCCGGTGAAAATCGAGCTGGCGATGCGCTACGGCAACCCATCCATCCGGGATGGGCTACGCAAACTCAAGGCCGAGGGCATGCGCCGCCTGTTGGTCGTGCCGCTCTACCCACAATATTGCGCCGCCACCACCGCCACCACCTTTGATGCAGTGTTTAATGAGCTGAAACGTTGGCGCTGGATGCCGGAATTGCGTACCGTCAACCACTACCATGACCACCCAGGTTATATTGAGGCGCTGGCACACAGTTTGCTGGAGCACTGGAACCAGCACCCACGCGGCGAATTGCTGCTGATGTCATTCCACGGCATCCCCAAACGCAATCTCACCCTGGGCGACCCTTATTTCTGTGAATGCCATAAAACAGCACGACTACTGGCGGAAGCCTTGAATTTGCGTCCAGACGAATACCGCGTTACCTTCCAGTCCCGCTTTGGTAAAGCCGAGTGGTTGCAACCTTATACCGACAAAACCTTGCAGGCATTGCCTGCCAGTGGCATCAAAAGCGTGGATGTCATTTGCCCAGGTTTTGCCGCAGACTGTTTGGAAACACTGGAAGAAATCCAAGTGGAGAACCGTGACTTTTTCCTGCGGGCGGGCGGTAAAGCCTACCATTATGTCCCCGCACTCAACACCGCACACCGCCATATTCAGGCACTGGCAGACATTATCCAGCAGCAGATGCAGGGCTGGCCTGAAACTTCCCCGGAATGGAATGGTCATATGCTGCAAAAAGAGGCAGAATTCACCCAACAACGGGCTACACAAAAGGGCGCAAAGCAATGAAATCCAGCGGAAAAGTAGGTTTAATCCTGATCGGTGATGAGCTGTTAAATGGCTCCCGCCAAGACAAGCACTTGGCAGCCATTATTGCCATGCTGCAAGCCCGTGGTTTGCCACTGGCTTGGGTGCGGATGGTCGGCGATGAATACCCACTGCTGATCAGCACCTTCCGGGAAACCTTACAAACCCATGATATTGTATTCAGTTTCGGTGGTATCGGTGCAACCCCCGATGACCTGACCCGTGGTTGTGCAGCGGATGCCCTCGGCGTGCGCCTACTGCGCCACCCACAACTGCAAGCCCTGATTGAGCGGCGCTTTGGCGAGGCGGCCTACCCCAACCGTATCCGCATGGCAGACTTGCCCGACGGTGCAACCCTGATCCCGAACCCCATCAACCAGATCGCAGGATTTAAGGTGCTCAACCACCATTTTGTCCCCGGTTTCCCGAACATGTCCTGGCCGATGGTTGAATGGGTGCTCGATACCCATTACCGCCACCTGCATGATTCAGAACCGCCGATTGACCAGCGTTGGATGCTGGAAAACGCACCAGAAAGCGAACTCATCCCGATGATGGAAGAATTGCTGCGCACCTTCCCGGAAGTACGCCTGTCCAGCCTCCCCAGCACTGAAAACCGCTTCCAGATAGATTTCGGGCTGAAAGGCAAACGGGCGGCGGTCGCCAAAGCAGCACTTTGGTTTGAGGCGCGGATGCAAACCGATCAGGTCGATTGCACGCGCACCAATGCACCCGCCTTCTAAGGTTACGGCTTAATGCGCACACCCGCCCCGGCTTTCCCCCCAGCCTTATTGCACCCACGCCACTGGCTGAGTTGGCTGGGTGTGGTGTGTCTGGCTGTTCTGGCCTTTATGCCGTGGTCAGTACGCCGTTGGCTGGGTGAGCGTATTGGCAGCCTGATGTACCGGCATAACCGCAAGCGCCGCCAGATCGTCCTCAGCAACCTGCAACAATGCTTCCCGCATCTGTCACCCGCAGAACGCGATAGCTGGACAAGACAACACCTGACCGAATATACCTGCGCCCTGCTCGACTACAGCATCCTGCTTTTCCGCTCCCGCACCTGGCTATTGCGGCGTATCCATATTGAAGGCCTGGAGCAAGTGGATGCGGCATGGCGGGCGAATGAAAATATTATGTTGTTGTTGGGTCATTCGGTATGGCTGGAAATGGCTCCCATTGCGATTGGGCAACGTTATCCCGCTTATGGCTCTTACAAGCCTTTCAAAAACCAGGTACTCAATTGGATAATTACCGGTAATCGCTTAAAGGATGTCGAATTTGCCATCACCCGTGAAGAAGGCATGATGAAACTGGTACGCTCACTGCAACCTGGACGCTGCCTGTTTTTCCTTCCCGACCAGGATCATGGCGAGAAACACTCCGTGTTTGCACCTTTTTTTGGCATACCCAAAGCCACCCTGACCACCCCTGCCCGCATTGCCCGTCTTGGCAAAGCGCGTGCTTTCCCGGTTATGGCGTTTTTCTGTAAAACTACCGGGCAATACCGCGTTGTGATCGGCAAGCAACTGGAAAACTTCGGTCAGCTCAGTGCCGAACAGGATGCAGCCAACCTCAACCTTGGATTCCAGAACCTGATCGAACAAAATCCGGTGCAATACATGTGGATGTTGAAACTGCTCCGCACCCGACCTCCGGGAAGTGAACGTATTTACTGAATAGGCCGCTCCATGCGGATCCCCTGGAGCTGTTTCCCCTGAAACTCAAAACCAAATGTACCCACCTCAGAAAAGCCAAAAGACTCATAAAAGTCCCGTGCCACCTGGTTAGACTGCACCAACGACAGACGTACCGGCTTATCCTTGAGTTGTGCCAACACATACATTAACAGGCGACACCCCACCCGCTGCCCGTGAAAATCAGGATGGACATACAACCAGGCAATATAGTCATGCACATAACCGATAAAGCCCTTTACCACACGATCCTCTTCGAGGACAAAGACAATGGACTGCACGAACATGGCCATCACATCCGGCTCTCGGGTCAATGCATGGAAGCTGAAGTCATGCGGCAACTCACCCGTAAACTCATAAGGCCGTGACTGCCGGTAAATCTCTGATACGGCAACAATATCACTGGTCACATACGGGCGAATCACAACAGTCATCAGTTTGTCTTACTCAATTGGGCTGGAACCATGACGACGGATACCTTGTCATAACTCAAGCCTTCGATACTCTTCTCGACAATCAGCTTGATTTCTGACTTCATGCTTTCCAAATCATAAGCAGGGTGGTACTTAATAAAAACGGAAGCCGAGGATGGCTTCAGTTGTTGCCCTGATGGGCTATTTTCAGGCAAAACCACATGCACCCGTGCCACCAGCACCCCATCAATTTGGGTAAGGGTTTCCTGGACACTTTGTGCGAGGGCATAGATAAAACGGGCACGCTCTTCGGTTGGTGAAGAAATCAAGCCATCTTTTTGGAACATTTCATTGATGGAGGAAGTCTTCTCTTTAGGATAGCCATGCTCTTGCAGCAGCTTGACTGCCGCAGGGATACTGGATTCATCAACACTCAGGGTATAAGTTCCGCTTTTCTTGTCGGAAATCTTTTGAGCGCCAATCCCGCTATTCAGCATAATTGCCAACATATTGTTGGCATCCTGCTCACCCAATCCACTGTATAATTCGGTTTTACAACCGCTCAGCAACAATGCTGTTAAAATACAGATTGTTGGTAGAGCCTTTATTGTTATAGTTTTCATTGTAACCTTTTGCTGTACAAATTAGCCACTGGCGCGGAATAAGGTCTGAAACCCTTTGGAGATCTGCGACACGACCGATGAAGCAAGCTCAACGCCAGAAGACCACATTTGGAAGTTCATGGCCCAGGAAGACATGTCACGCTGATAGTTAAGCATCGCGGCATTGCCCTTCTGCATTTCGTCAAGCATATTTCTCATGCTGGCCTCTGCGTTATCCCCTCCTGCTGAAGAAACATTCGGATAAGTACGCATTACCTGATCGCCATCACCTTTTCCCATGTATGACGCAAGATCCGGGCGATTTTTAAGCTGATCCATGATTGAATGGTAGGAGTTATCCATACCAGAAATTTTTTCAATCAAGGCATCCTTAAAGCCAGAAGCATTGTCAACCGGCTCACCTTTATCAACCCGTTGCAACACAGGCTGGTCACGCATGGAAGGGGCATCTACCGAGTTTTGCCCTCCCCCGCCAATGCCGGACAACAAATCCTGGAACCGGGTAGAGTCCGCAGTCTGCTGACTGGGCAGCGGCTGCGGAAACACTTCTGTACTTGCGTTGGGTAATTGCACACCCAATAAACTTGGATCTACCATAATACCACCCTAGTCAAAAAATTATTATTTGGACAAGTAGAAATCCGCGATACCTTTCTCGTCAGGGTTTCCACGTAAAGAAACCTCTTCAAACAATGCCCGAGCTTCATCTGTTTCACCAGTCAAGTTCAAGGCAATCCCTAAAAAGCATTTTGCACTCATGTGATCTGGCTCTTTTGCCAGCACCTGATTGCGGAAAATGGAAATAGCTCCATCCATATCGCCTGCATACATCTTGGCTACAGCAACACCCATCTTAATGGATGACTGCTCTCTGGCAATTGCATCAACGCCTTCCATAATAATTTGTGAGCGTGCTGCATCACCCTTGAAACAAGCCATATATCCAACTTCAGATAATAATTGCAGAATTTCAGTCGTTGCTTTCATTATTTTCTCTTTATTAATGCAGGTATTTCTAAACAGAGGCATCATGCAAACGCATGATGCCTCGCCAACTAGCTAAAAAATATTAGCTTGCTGAGTTTCTTGCCAGTGTTTGCAGAACGCTTTGCATCTTTTCTGTTACAGATGCTTCGTTTTCCAACGTAGCGGTTTCAATCCCAAACTTTCTGTTTTCGTTAACCGCGCCTTGTTGATATTGCAACATTTCTTGGTTAGTTTTTTGCATTTGCGAAATCGCTGTTTGGAATGAACTTGTATCAACTGCTGACATTATATTTCTCCGAAATAAAATTAATTACCTAATTCCCGATGATCTTATCCATCAAACGCAGGGAACATTATATACAGAGGCATTGCGTTCCATGCCAAGCCGTCCCACTACTTCTGGGACCAGACCTGTTCTACTACCTCCGAACTCGCTTCAAGAGCCTGCAAAAACTTACTGAGCTTTTCGTACTCTGCTGGCTCTACCCCCTGATTCAGCTCAAAACGCACTTCTGATGCAGTTTGGCTAAACTTCTCAAGAATCTCATTCTTGTAAATACCGGATATATCATTTTTGAGGTTTTGCTCTATTTGTAAAATCATTATTTATCCTCTACACCATAATAAATTGGTATTTCTATACCGTTATTTGAAAGAAGCACATGATCTGGGGTGATCTTCTTGATAAAATAGCTATCTCCCAGATTTGACCCTTCCATATACTTTTTACCATCTTTTGACACCAAGAAGGGTGTCTCACCCACACTGACGCTTCTAATTACCAATTTCAGCCGCTCACGTGCGTCATATAGGTTTTCAACTATTGACGGACCCACACCGTTTAATTCAACGAACTCTACATACAGATCCGCCCAACGGGTCAGTTCGCCTTGCGTCAACTCACCATCAACTTTAATACGATCATTCTCGATAGTAACCTTAACACGGCTAGAAAGGCCTTTTTTCTCGATGAACTGCACCAAAGCCTCTTTCCGTTTTATCAAGGTCTGGACTTTACTGTCATCAATCGCCTGGATACCGCTGACATCCGCCATGATATTGTTCTTGATCCGCGCCCAATCAGCCTCGTTGCTCACATAGCCATGAGCCTCCAGCTTACCTTCCTCCAGGTTAGTAAAGGACAGGTCGGTCTGTCCCAAGGCACGCGCCACCTGGGTCGCATTGGCAACCAAATCTTCACGTACCCAGATATGGTAGCTAATGTCACTTCCCCCCAGGATGGCCTTCCTCATCACATCCTGCT
Organism: uncultured Thiothrix sp.; assembly: GCA_964293005.1. Taxonomy (GTDB): domain Bacteria; phylum Pseudomonadota; class Gammaproteobacteria; order Thiotrichales; family Thiotrichaceae; genus Thiolinea. Next base: position 1,991 of record CAXYXW010000036.1, on the reverse strand, counting down.
TGTCACTGCGGCTTTGCACATATCCGGCAATCGACACGGATCCATCCGGGTCTTTAGTCACTTCCAGACCCTTTGTCTGAAGCTGCCCCAATAGTTGGGTAGCACGCTGCTCGGCTGAGTCTTTCAAACCCACCTGCTCCGCAATATTATTCAGATACGGCTTAAAAAACAGTAAATTCGCCACCACCAACAGACCCGTGCCCAGACCAAACAAAGCCCAGCCACTTAAACCTGACTTACGCCGCTGCGTCACCGGACGCTCAACACGCCCGAATGCGGTCGCAGTATCAGCGGGCGTTTCCACCACAGGAATGTCTGCCAGATTATCCGGGCGTTGCTCCATGCCACGCCGCCCAGGTTTACGCACATCTGCAATAAAGAAATCAATCCCGCCCAAGGTCACGACCTGATAGGGCTTAAGGATGTACTCCCCGGCTTCAACTTCCTTGTTATCGACCAAGACCGGCTTTGCCAAGGCCTCAAGAATAATGACCTCTTCATCCACCCGCAGTTTGATATGCAAATCGGCAATATTTTCGTCATGCAAGATGATGTCACTGGACATCGACCTGCCAATGACGACCTCACCGACCTTCAAGCGCACCAACGCACCAGCGTTACTGCCACTAAGGACTTTAAGCAAATAGGGTGTATGTTGCGTTGTCATGTTTGGGGTTCTTTACATTTATTGTCATTCGTTATACGTACATGTTTTCACACTTCGCATCGGACAGGAAGTTTTAACGATTAATGACATCGACGACATCAAAGCCTGGGAAACGCTCTTTGGTCGCAACATCCTTATCTTTGTCATAGGTGTCATTTGGACGCTCATTGCTGTAGTTAACCCGACCTTGCGCATCCACCCACTTATAGACTTGTGGACGCTCCAAGGTCTGGGTATCGATCAGCTTGGCCATGTCCAGTACCGCACTGACAAAGCGCTCAGGGCCGGTAAAATAGATGACGTTATCAACCTCAGACACCTCCCAATGGTATTGGCTATCCAAAACACTCAGCCGTTGCATGGCGGCAGTGAAGGCTTGGGGGGACATCTTCTCCAGGCTCACAGAACCGCGTTGCGCTTCGTCTTCCTTGTAGACAAACAGCGTCTCACCATCGAAAAACCAGATCAAACCATAGGTTTTAACCAAATCATTGAATATATCTTCTGGCAGACGTTCCTTGTAGTGCAAACTGACAACCGCTTGTATCTTCTGGCTCACCACGATGGGAACCTCTTGGGTTGATGCCAAGGTTTGCAACAGTTCGGACAACGGCTCCTGATCAGAGAAATGGGAGTATGGCTTGCTTCCCCACGTCAACGGGGCAGCAACCCCCGCTTGGGCGATCAGCAACATCAACACTGCAACAACTCTCACCAACATGATTTATCCAGCCAAAAAATAATTTATTTGCATATCATTTCAGAAAGAAGACCCCACGTCGAATGGTCGATGGACAAACGCAACAAAAATCCTGAGCAATTGCCGTTTACATCCTTTCATCTGGAACCTCCGCATACACTCTCCTCTGACTATATCCAAAGCAAGCCAGAATCGATATACAGATTGTCCGAGCATGACTACCACCGATCCTGATTCATCCAGCAGCCCCCTCCAACAGGCTTTAGAATGCGCGTAAACGATGCACCCTTATAAGATTTTTGCGAGAAAGACAGGCTGCATATAAAAAAGAACAAACACTAGCGGAGAAGACTTCATGCCAACTGGAATAAACACATTCAACACCACACAGCAGACCCAACGGACAGGCACGACCACACAAACCAGTACGGGCTTCGGTTCAAGCACAACACAACTGGCATCACAATTTAATACATTGATCAGCAACAACCCAAGCCAACAACAAATGCTGACGCTGATCATGCAATTGCTCCAACAGCTCATGCAGCAACAAAATGGTGGTGCGCCAACGCCAACGCCAACGCCAACGCCAACGCCAACGCCAACGCCAACGCCAACGCCAAC
>CAXYXW010000035.1:0-46050 GCA_964293005.1 uncultured Thiothrix sp. | reverse complement strand
CAGTTACTCATAAAAGCATTGAGTCTGGCAAACAAAATGATTATGAACAGGCTCTGAGAACTTTTGCATAGGCACTTAGGTGGCGGATGCAGGTCATCATGGCAGGGCCGTTACCGATGCAGATAAGGCTGGTATCTTCGGAGAAGGTAACGTCAAGGACAGTGCAGGGTATTCTCAATCCCCCAATGCCCGCGTACTGCTTTGGCGAACTGTTTGGCATCTGCCGGGATAGAGGCGATAAAAAACGTTGCTCCACGGTGGTCGTGTCGCCTTGGATACATTCCCGTTCAACCCTGCCAATACTGCATAACCCTGTCCCGTTTGGCAGGGTTCAGAGGTCTTCCGTGATCCAGTAACGACGGATTTCCAGCCTGCCATGATCCTTGTCGAGTTCTTCTGTGTAGGCATAGGGATCCGCCTTGAAGGCATGTTGCTGTGCGGTGGTGAAGTCATCATCCACTGCCTGATGCAGGTTGCTTTGGTTGCCTGTCAACCCCATCACGTAGTCGCCTTGCTGCGCCATGATCTGTTCGGCAATGGCGCATTGGCAGCCCATCGCGTCCAGCGTCACCATGCAGCCTTTCAGTTCCAATAGTTCAACCAGCTTGGGGATAGTGCTGATTTCATTTGATTTTTCATCCGTTGCCTCTTGCGCCAACACCCGCCGGTTTTCACACGCCCAAGCCGTGACCCTATGCAAAGGCTTGCCACTGTTGGTACGGTCATGCGAACCCCGTGCCGTTTTGCCGTCAACGGCGATCACCTCATGGATCAGGGCAATCGCTTGAACACTTGCTTGCAAAACATGCATAAATGAGGTTTTGCCCGAAAGGACTAACCCGATGCCGAACTTGCCGCCCACCGCGATCAGCCGCCTGCTGGAACAGTTGTCCGAGCTGGACGATCCCCGCCAGCGGGCGAAGGTTATCTACCCCCTCCCGGAAATCCTGTTGCTGGGATTGGCCAGTAGCCTGGCAGGAGCCGATGATGGGGTAGAGATGGTACGCTGGGCAACCCTGAATGCCGATTTTCTGCGCCGCTATTACCCGTATGCACGGGGCTTCCCCAGCCATGATACCGTCAGCGATGTACTCAATGCCCTGAATGCCAAGCTGTTTTCGGAACTGTTTATCCGTTGGACAAGCAGCTTGTCCGCCGGGGCAGCCGACTTGCTGAACATTGACGGCAAGACCTCGCGCCGCAGTGGCGGTCATGGGCAAAACCCGCTGCACTTGGTGTCCGCATGGGCAAACCAGCAAAACCGGGTGCTCGATCAGAAATCCAACGAGATCACCGCCATCCCAGCCTTGCTGCGCAAGCTCGACATTGGAGGTTGCCTGATTACGATTGATGCGATGGGGACGCAAAAGGCCATTGCCCAGCAAATGATGGAAGCGGGTGGCGATTACCTGTTGGCGGTCAAGGCCAACCAGAAAACGCTGGCAGAGGACATCACCCTGTTTTTCGAGAAGCTGCCAGCCGGTTATGTGCTGGATGAAGACACCCACGTGGAAAAAGACCATGGGCGGCTAGAAACCCGCCGTTGCCGTATTTGCACCGATGTTTCCTAGCTGGGGCAACGGCAGGAGTGGGCAGGGCTTGCCAGCCTCATCTGTGTTGAGTCCTGGGTCGAAAAAGCAGGAAAATCCACCTATTCACAGGTTGAGCACACACGCCACCGTTCGCTCACTAACGATATGATTAACATCATTTCTGGTTTGGTGGCCTATTCCTATCAAGACAAAAAGCCAGCGCTGAATTTGAAAACATCAGCGCTGGTCGTGATTTGAATGGGCTGAAAACTTATCCCGAACTCAGGTTATTAAAAGATTTTGTCCAATCAGTGACCGTTCAGCGTCCAACTGCGAGGATGTACCGGTGTAGTAGCAGTTCGTCGGGTAAATTTAATCTGATCTGCGAATGATTTTAATATTCGGATTACAAATCCTAATAATAAAAACAACAAAACGGCAAATACTAATGAATAAACGTAACATTCTTGCACTTGCTGCCTTGGCGGGTATTGGGTTGTCTGCCTGTAGCCAAACACCTCAAGCCATTCCGCAGGCAGATGCCTTGGTGAGTGCCCCCGTGGTTCGCCCACCCCATGCCCAACAGATTGCGCGTGTCCCGCATGCCCAGCAGTATGCCCATCAGCAGCAGATTCCGCAGGCTTTCCCGATGCAACACATGCAGCCGTATCCTGCCAATCAGGGGCATGCACAATGGCACAGCCAGCCCATTCCACCTTCCATCCCAAGCTATTTGCCACCGCCTATGGCACAAAACAACGGTGGAGTTAGCTTACGCCTGTCGCGTGCCGAGTTGCGTGCCATCGGCGACCAGATTTTCAATAATGAAGGGGGCGGCAATGTCAACAATCTCGCCCATTGGAATGATGGCGAAGATTTTGCCTCGATGGGGATTGGGCACTTTACCTGGTATCCTGCCGGACGCAGACAGAGCTTCGGGAATACCTTCCCCGGTTTGCTCGACTATATGGCACAGAATGGCGTGCAGCTGCCGGGTTGGTTACAGCAGGCCCGTCATCAGGGTGCACCGTGGCGCAGCCGCCAAGAGTTTTTTGCCCAGAAAAACTCCCCCGAAGTCCAGCAGTTGCAAAACCTGCTCTACAATACCCGCGAATTACAGGCCAAGTACATTGTTGAGCGCACCCGTAACGCTATGCCAAAACTAGTCAAGGCCTCTCACCAGCAACAGCGTGTTGCGCAAAATCTGGATGCAATGGCAAACACCCCAGGTGGTTGGTATGCACTGATTGACTACGTGAACTTCAAAGGCGAAGGCTTGGGCGGCGGCGGCTACAAAGGCCAGAGCTGGGGTTTGCGTCAGGTATTGGAAGAAATGCGCCCCATCCAACCCGGACGGCAAGCGCTGCACGAGTTCGCGGATGCTGCCATGCGTGTCCTGCAACGCCGGGTACAGAACTCTGACCCATCACGGAATGAAGCCCGCTGGTTACGGGGTTGGCAGAACCGGGTCGATACTTACCGTAACCCCATTGTCTAACCCCAGGTTTGCATGCCGTACTTGCCGTTGGTTGCGTGCATCTTTACCCTGAGTCACGGCGATATTCGCCCGTTGCCGTTGTCCGGGCAGGAAGGGGATTTCCCCTTTTTGCCCACTTCGCGCATAATCTTGCAGCATCACTTGCTCCAGCTCCTGACCTAAGCCCAAGCTCTCCAATCCAATCTCGTGTACTAACTTGAACAGGCGCGGCAAGGCGATCTGGTGCGTCTGCCCGGATAAGGCATATAAACGCCCGCTGAGCTGCCAGAACCGCCAAAAGGGGCTTGCACTGCCCCCAATGCCCAATAGCAGCGGCAAAGTTTGTTCAAAGCGCCCGGAGTTGCCAATCATGTCCCAATAACGGGCAAAGCGGTTCATCTGCTGCACCGTCGTGAAATCGGCAAGGTTAGTCCGCAAGATGTTATAGGGGGGATGCGGGTTATACACCATGCCAAAATCCGGTGTATGGCGGATAATGGGCGTACCCCGCAAACGTTTGAGGATACCGACCTGAATCTCATGCGGATTAAGGCTGATCAAGGTATCAAAGCCTTCGGCAAAACTCGCCAAATCCTCCCCTGGCAAACCAAAAATCAGATCGGTATGCAGGTGGGCTGTGCTGTGGGTACGTAGCCAGTGCACGTTTTCCTTGGACTTGCCGTTATCCTGCTTACGGCTGATCAAGGCCTGTACTTCAGGGTTGAAGGTCTGAATGCCAATTTCAAATTGCAGGCTTCCTGCCGGAAAGCGGCTGATACGTTCTTTCAGGACATCCGGCAAGTGGTCAGGGATCAGTTCAAAATGCAGGAAGGTGTCCGCATCCAACCGCTCCAGGAAAAAATCCAGGATAGCCAGTGTTGTCGTGATTTTGAGGTTGAAGGTACGGTCAACAAACTTGAAATGACGCAGCCCCCGTTCCCAAAGCAGCGCCATTTCACTGAGGAAGCGCTGCAACTCAAACGGATAAGCCGTCTTGTCGAGTGCAGACAAACAAAACTCACACTTGAATGGGCAACCCCGCGAGGCCTCCACATAAATGAAGCGGTGGCGCAGGTCATCGTCTGTGTAGTAGGCATAAGGCAATTGGAGCTGCTGCAAGGGTACTGGCTCACTGACAATCACTTTGCCTGCCGGATATTCCTGATTCAGCAACTGCCCACACAAGCGGCGGAAACTGTTTTCGCCTGCCCCTGTCACCACGTAGTCAGCCAACTCGGTAATACGTTGCTGGTGTGTCTCATAACTGACTTCTGGCCCACCCAACACGACTTTAACGTCAGGAGCCAACGCTTTCAGCAGGGCAACGACCTCGGTCGTTTCCGTGACATTCCAAATATAAACCCCTAAACCAATCACACGCGGCTGCTTTTCAAGCAATTGCTCGACAATATCCAAGGGACGCATGGCAATCGTGAACTCCACGATCTCACTACGCGCCTGCCACTCCCCCAGATTGGCGTAAAGGTAGCGCAAGCCCAAGGACGCATGGGAATAACGGGCATTCAGGGTGGCAAGCAGGATGTCTGGCATGGGTTTTGGATCGAAGTAAGCATTCAAGGGGTTGTATGGTAACAGACACTGGGGTGCTATTGCGCTAACGTTATTCCATTGCATCCGCCTCCCCGATTACATGCTGTATTTCCCTGTGACCACAACCTAATCGTGGTAGACTACCAGCATCATATTATCCCTCTATATGCCTTCCTCTTGCTGCGATCTGCCAGCCCCAAGAGCTTCTTTCGGTCTAACCATCACACCGCTTCGTTCCGTGTACTGAGCAAGGAGTACACCATGACACCCAACCACCTGTTGGTGAATCTGCTGGATTGGGGTGGACAACTGTTCCGCACCCGTGCAGGACGCGAGCAAATCAACCGTGAGCCACCGTTACGGGCAGAACTGTTTAGTGCCGATCAAATGGAACGGCATGGCGCTATTCTTGCTGCTTCACACCATCTGACCCAGACTTCGGTGCATGATCAGCTCCTGCATCGCCTGACAGACAATGAAACCGTCCTGATTGCCTCCTCACGCATTTTGACCGCCACCGTAACAGCTAGCCGCCGTTTGACCCCCGCTGGTGAATGGCTACTGGATAACTTCTACCTGATTGATGAACAAATCCGCACCGCGAAACGCCACTTGCCGGTAGGTTATAGCCGTGAATTGCCGCGTTTGCTGAATGGCCCATCGGCGGGTTTGCCACGGGTGTATGACCTGGCACTGGAAGCGATTGCGCATGGTGATGGCTGTGTTGGTCTGGAAAGCCTGACCCGCTTTGTCAATGCTTACCAAGGCGTGATTCCATTGACCTTGGGGGAGCTGTGGGCCATCCCGATTATGTTGCGCTTGGCCTTGATTGAAAATCTACGGCGGATTGCGGCACGGATTGCAGCCGGACGCATAGACCAAGATGTTGCCGCTGCATGGGCGCAGCAAATGATTGAAGGCAATGCCCAAGACCCGAAAAGCCTGATCCTGCTGATTGCGGATATGGCACGTTCCAACCCACCAATGACTTCTTCTTTTGTGGCGGAGTTCACCCGTTGCCTGCAAGGGCAAAGTGCCGCCTTAGCCTTGCCGCTGACGTGGATCAAGCAACTGTTGGCAGAATCGCATCTGAGCATTGAACAGTTGGTGCAGACCGAAAACCAGCAGCAAGCTGCAGATCAGGTCTCGATAGGCAATAGCATTAACAGCTTGCGCTTTTTGGGGGCGATGGATTGGCGTGAATTTGTCGAAGCCATGAGTGTGGTGGAACAGACTTTACGTGGGGATAGCAGTGGAGCGTATGCCAATATGGATTTTGCTACCCGTGACCGCTACCGCCATGTGGTGGAGAAATTGGCACGACGTAGCTCTTATTCGGAAGGAGACATTGCCCGTTTCGCGGTGGAGTTGACGCAGGCCGGGGCAGTATCCAATGGAGCAAACGGCCGACTGGCGCATGTGGGTTATTACCTGATTGATGCCGGTTTATCACGGTTGGAACGGGTCGCAGAAACACGCCGTACTGTACAGAGTAGCTTAAGAGCAGGGTTAGGGCGCTTCCCGTTGACTTTGTTTGGTGGCTCGATTCTGCTATTGACCCTATTGCTCACGGGTGGTTTGTTGCTCAAAGCCCAAAGCGATGGGCTAAGTGGAGCTGGCTTGGTGCTATTGGGTGGCTTATTGCTGTTGGCGACTAGCCATCTGGCGGTTGCCTTGGTCAATTGGCTCGCCACGCTTGTTACCACCCCGCAAACCTTGCCGCGCATGGATTTTTCAACGGGTATTCCCGATCACGCCCGAACCTTAGTAGTTGTCCCCACGCTGTTGACCCACCCAGCGGCGATTGAAGCGCTATTGGAAGCGTTGGAAGTGCGGTTTTTAGCCAATCAGGATAAACACCTGCATTTTGGTTTGCTGACCGATTTTACCGATGCCGCGACAGAAACTATGCCGACTGACTCCGCGTTGTTAGCACTGCTCCAAACCGGCATAACCCAACTGAACCTTAAGTATGCACGGGTTGAGGGTAAGCCTTTTTTCCTGTTTCACCGTCCGCGCCGCTGGAATGCAGCCGCACAATGCTGGATGGGATACGAGCGCAAACGTGGCAAACTGGCAGATTTGAATGCCTTGTTGCGTGGCAGTTCTGGGGCTGCATTCGCATTGATTATTGGCGACATTGCACCGCTCCAACAGGTGAAATACGTCATTACCCTGGATACTGATACCCAGCTTCCGCGTGACGCAGCGCGTCAGCTTATTGGTGTAATGGCACATCCGCTGAATCAGGCTAGCTACGATGCAGCCAAACAGCGCGTGACTCGTGGCTACGGTATTTTACAACCGCGTGTCAGTGTCAGCTTGTCGGGGGCAAACCTATCGCGTTATGCGCGGTTGCATAGCGGTGAAATGGGCATTGATCCCTACACGCGGGCGGTTTCTGATGTGTATCAGGATGTGTTCCACGAAGGCTCTTTCGTCGGCAAAGGCATTTATGACCTTGATGCGTTTGAACAAGCCCTCGCTGAGCGCTTGCCCGACAACCAGATTTTGAGCCATGACCTCTTGGAAGGTTGTTATGCCCGCTCCGGCTTGATCAGTGATATACAGTTGTATGAAGAGTACCCGCAGCGTTACCGTGCCGATGTCAGTCGGCGGCAGCGTTGGATACGCGGGGATTGGCAACTATTGGAGTGGTTATTGCCCTCCGTACCCGGCTATACCGCACAGCGCCTGAAAAATCCCTTATCCGGTTTATCACGCTGGAAAATTTTCGACAACCTACGCCGCAGCCTAAGTGCTGCCGCCTTGACCGCCTTGTTGCTATTGGGTTGGCTGTTGCCAGCGGCTGGATTTTGGACGCTGGTCGTGTTGGCGTTGCTGTTTATACCCGCGATAAGTACCACGCTATTCAGCTTTGCCCGCAAGCCGGTGGACTTGGGCTTATACCAGCACCTCATCGCAGAAACAAAAGCGGTGGGAGGGCATATTAGCCAAGCAGCCTTGATGTTGGCCTGCCTACCGTATGAAGCCTATTTCAGTGTGGATGCGCTGCTGCGTACCCTGTGGCGGATGTGGGTTTCGCACCAACATTTATTGGAATGGAATCCCTCCAGTGAGACGAACACGCCCCACGCTGACCCGGATAGTTGGTGGGCTGCTTACCGTGTGATGTGGTTTGCACCCGCTTTGGCCTTGCTGAGCACAGGCTTTATCGCACTCGCCAACCCGGCGGCAGGGTGGATTGCTGCACCTGTTTTGCTGTTATGGGCTTTGTCCCCAGCCTTAATGCGCTGGCTCAGTCAGCCGGTGATACGCCGTGAAGCCCGCTTAAGCGCCCAGCAACAGGACTTTCTGCATCTGATTGCGCGACGCACATGGAGTTATTTTGAGCATCTGCTTGGGGAAGCTGACCACTGGTTGCCGCCGGATAATTATCAGGTGTATCAGGCCGTCGGGGTCGCCCACCGTACCTCACCTACTAATATGGGTTTGGGCTTATTGGCAAATTTAGCTGCCTATGATTTTGGCTATATACCCGTCGGAGTCCTGCTGGAACGGAGTGCGAACAGCTTGGCAAGTATGGAAAAACTGGAGCGTTATCAGGGGCATTTTTACAACTGGTATGACACGCAAACCTTGCAGCCACTTTACCCCTTGTATATCTCCAGCGTAGACAGTGGCAATCTGGCTGGGCATTTACTCACCTTGCAGCCCGGATTACTGGCCTTAGCTGATCAACCCATCCTGAATAAACGTTGGCTGGAAGGGCTGAATGATACCTTTGCGGTTTGGCTGGAATCTAGTCACGGCATTACCCCGCCGCAGTTGCAACCCTTGCAGACTGCCTTGCACGCCGCACAGACTGAACGTCCCACGACCCTGAGTGCCGTTAAGCGCTACCTTGAACAGATCAGCTCACTTACCGCCGTCCTAACCGATAACAGCGAATGGAAACAGGCTTTCAGCCAGCAATGCCAGCGGCAGTATGCTGAGTTGCAGCTCCTCGTTCCGGCGGGGCTGGATCAGGAATGGGACGGCATTCCCACCTTGCGCGAGTTGGCACAACACCCGACAACCCATGTTCACGCCAAACAACGCCTTGCCACCATTGCGCAACTCGCCCAACAAGCCGCTGCAATGGCGGTGATGCAATATGATTTCCTGTTTGACCCAGCGCGGCGCTTACTGGCGATTGGTTACAATGTCAGTGAACGGCAACGCGATAACAGTTACTACGATTTACTGGCCTCAGAAGCGCGGTTGGGTAGCTTCGTTGCCATTGCCCAAGAGCAAGTACCACAAGCAAGCTGGTTTGCCTTGGGACGGCTTCTGGTGACAACGGCTGGAGAACCCACCTTGCTATCGTGGAGCGGGTCGATGTTTGAGTACCTGATGCCCCTGCTGGTGATGCCGACTTATGCCAATACCTTGATCGACCAGACCTACCACGCGGTAGTACAGCGCCAGATCAATTATGGCAAACAATGCAGCGTGCCTTGGGGTATCTCTGAGTCAGGTTATAACACGGTCGATGTCCACCTCAATTACCAATACCGTGCTTTTGGTGTGCCCGGATTGGGGCTAAAACGTGGCTTGGCAGAGGATTTGGTGATTGCCCCCTATGCCTCGGTATTGGCCTTGATGGTTGCCCCGGAAGCTGCTTGCCTGAACCTGCAACGCTTGGCAGCAGAGGGCATGATGGGTGAATTTGGCCTCTATGAAGCGGTCGATTACACCCCCTCACGGCAACGGCGTGGTGAACAGCGGACGGTGATCCAATCCTTTATGGCACACCATCAGGGCATGAGCCTGTTAGCTTTGGCTTATGCATTGCTGGATCGCCCGATGCAACAACGCTTTGTGGCTAACCCGCTGCTGCAATCAACCTTATTGCTGCTTCAGGAGCGGATTCCGAAAGCCTCTGCCTATTACACCCAAGCCAGCGGTGTTGCCGATATTTTGCTGACCGCCAGTGAGCCACAAATCCCGGTACGGGTACTCACTAACCCTAATACACCCGTACCAGAAGTACAATTGCTATCCAATGGGCGTTACCATGTGATGCTCACTAACGCAGGAGGGGGATATAGCCGCCACAAAGACCTGGCTGTAACCCGTTGGCGCGAAGACAGCACCTGCGACCCTTGGGGGACTTTTTGCTATATCCGTGAGGTGGCAAGCGGGCAGTTCTGGTCAACCGCACACCAGCCCACTCTCGTCGATGCCGATCATTATGAGGCCATTTTCTCCGAGGGACGGGCTGAATTTCGTCGTCTCGATCATGAGTTTGAGACCTATATCGATATTGTAGTTTCACCCGAAGACGACATTGAGTTGCGCCGCATCCGCATTACCAATCAGGCCAGCACGCGCCGCACGCTGGATGTCACCAGCTACGCTGAGGTGGTATTAGCGCCCGCCGCCGCCGATGCACTGCACCCCGCGTTTAGTAATCTGTTTGTGCAAACGGAAATGGTCGAATCCTTACAAGCGCTGTTATGTACCCGCCGCCCGCGTTCCACCCAAGATGCCAGCCCGTGGTTATTTCACTTGTTGGCGGTGCATGAAGGCGAGTCGGATGGCATTTCCTATGAAACCGACCGGGCACAATTCATTGGGCGTGGCAATAGTCTGCTTGCCCCCCAAGCACTGACCTCTTGCCGCGATTTGTCTGGGCGGGTGGGGGCAGTGCTCGACCCGATCGTTGCCATCCGCCACCGTGTCACACTGGAACCTAGGGCAACTGTCACCCTTGATTTGGTAATCGGGGTAGCAGAAAGCCGTGCTGCCAGTTTGGAACTGGTGGAAAAATACCGTGACCGCCGTTTGGCTGATCGGGTTTTTGATCTGGCCTGGACACACAATCAAGTGGTATTGCGCCAACTGAATGCCTCCGAAACCGAAGCGCAACTCTATGGACGTTTGGCGAATAGCGTGATTTATTCCCATGCCTTGTTACGGGCTGATCCAGCAATTATCAGCAGCAACCACCGGGGGCAATCGGGCTTGTGGGCGCACGCCATTTCCGGTGACTTACCGATTGTCCTCTTGCTAATCAACGATCTGGAGCAGATTGAGTTGGTGCGCCAATTGGTCAAAGCCCATGCCTATTGGCGCTTAAAAGGCTTGGCGGTCGATCTGGTGATTTGGAATGAAGACCGCAATGGTTATCGCCAACTGCTTCAGGAACACATTATCGACTTGATTGCCTGGAGTGTGGAGGCACAGATGCTGGATCATCCGGGCGGAATTTTTGTGCGCCAAACCGATCAGCTCCCTAACGAAGACCGTATCCTGATCCAATCGGTGGCACGGGTTATTTTAAATGCCAACCAAGGCACACTGGCAGAACAAATCAACCGTCGCCATGTACCCACAGTACGGGTTCCGCGTCTCCAAACCAGCCCCTATCCTTCACTCCAGAAGATACGGGTTGGGCAACTGACCGCGCCCAGCCTGATCCTCGCCAATGGCTTGGGTGGCTTTAGCCGTGATGGGCGCGAGTACATCATTGCCCCAGCCGCTGGACAAACCACCCCAGCACCTTGGGTCAATGTGTTGGCCAATGCGCAGTTTGGTACAGTGATTAGCGAGAATGGGCAAGCGTATACATGGTCAGAAAATGCCCATGAATTTCGTCTGACCCCTTGGCATAACGATCCGATCAGCGACCCCAGCGGTGAAGCCCTGTATCTGCGCGATGAGGACAGTGGGCATTTCTGGTCGCCCACGCCATTGCCACGCGCTGGAAGCGGGGCTTATATCAGCCGTCATGGTTTTGGTTATAGCGTGTTCGAGCATGATGAAGACGGTATCCACAGCGAATTGACGGTGTTTGTTGCGCTGGATGCGGCGGTCAAATGTTCGATCCTGAAAATTCATAATAGCTCCAAGCAGGAACGGCACTTATCCGCGACCGGTTATGTGGAATGGGTATTGGGCGATTTACGCCCCAAATCCACCCCGTATATCATCACCGAATATAGTCCGGGCAGCAGTGCGCTCTTGGCACGTAACCCGTATAGCCCTGAATTTGCCGAGCGGATTGCCTTCTTTGCCGTGAGTGACAACAACCTGACTGTCACCAGTGACCGGCGCGAATTTATTGGTCGTAACGGTACACTCCAAAACCCGCTAGCCATGCAGCGTGCTTACCTGTCCGGTACGGCGGGGGCAGCACTCGACCCGTGTGCAGCGCTCCAAGTGCCGTTCACCCTCGCTAGCGGGCAAACACGGGAAATCGTGTTTAGCTTGGGGGTTGGCAGTAATCCAGCGGATGCGCAAGCACTGATTCGACGTTTCCGGGGTGTGGCGGCAACCCGGCAAGCCTTGGCAGACGTACATGCTTACTGGACGCACACCCTGAGCGCTGTACAAATCGAAACCCCCGACCCCAGCATCAATGTACTAGCCAACGGTTGGCTGTTGTACCAAACCCTTGCCTGCCGCTTCTGGGGGCGGAGTGGTTATTACCAATCCGGTGGCGCATACGGCTTCCGTGACCAGTTGCAGGATGCAATGGCGTTGGTGCATAGCAAACCACAGATGGTACGTGCGCACCTGTTGCTGTGCACCCAACACCAGTTTATTGAAGGTGATGTGCAGCATTGGTGGCATCCCCCCACCAATCGGGGCGTGCGTACCCACTGCTCAGACGATTACCTCTGGTTGCCACTGGTGACTTGCCGTTACCTGACCACCACCGGGGACTTGAGTATACTGGACGAGCAAGCCAGCTTTTTGAGTGGACGCGCAGTGAATGCCGACGAAGATTCCTACTATGACCTTCCCACGCAGTCCCATGAAACCGCCAGCCTTTACCAGCATTGCGTACACGCCATTTTGCACGGTTTGCGTTTTGGTGAGCATGGTTTGCCGTTGATGGGGTCTGGTGACTGGAACGATGGCATGAATTTGGTTGGCATGGGCGGGAAAGGTGAAAGTGTTTGGCTCGGCTTTTTCCTGTGTGAAGTGCTGACCCAATTTGCTACGGTTGCCCATGCACGCGGTGATCTGCCGTTTGCCGAACGCTGCCAAAGTGAGTGTTACCAACTTCACCAAAACCTTGAGCGCCATGCTTGGGATGGGGAATGGTATCGCCGTGCCTATTTTGATGATGGTACAGCGCTGGGTTCAGCCAGCAACCCGGAATGCCAAATCGATTCGATTGCACAAAGCTGGTCGGTGCTGTCGGGGGTGGGTTCAGCCGAACGTTGCCAACAAGCCATGCAGTCGCTCAATGCCCGTTTGGTACGCCGTGATGCAGCACTGATCCAATTGCTCGATCCACCGTTTGATACCACCACACTTGATCCGGGCTATATTCGGGGTTATCTGCCCGGAGTGCGTGAAAATGGTGGGCAATATACCCATGCAGCCATTTGGGCAGCAATGGCTTTTGCACGCTTAGGCGACAATACCCGCGCTTGGGAATTGCTGACCTTGATAAACCCGATCAATCACGGTTTATCCCCCGCCAGCATCGCCACCTACAAAGTAGAACCTTACGTGGTAGCCGCCGACGTGTACGCAGTTGCCCCGCATACCGGGCGGGGGGGGTGGACATGGTATACCGGATCAGCAGGTTGGCTATACCGATTAATCACCGAATCATTGTTGGGCTTGCAGCGTGAAGGGGATTGCCTACGCTTTGCACCATGTTTACCAGATACCTGGACGGGATTCAAAATGGACTATCGCTATGGTGAAACGCTTTACCACATCCAGGTGTCACAGCACGCTGCTACCCATGAGCCATTGACTATGGCTAGCGTTACGGTAGATGGGGTTAAACAAGCGGAAGGGGTGATCGTATTGGTGAATGACCACCTTGAGCATCAAGTTGAAGTTAAGATCAGTAAACCCGGCTGATTCTGCACCTGATACCACACCAACTTGTCGCAAAGAAGCTGAAGTGTTGTGATTATGCGACATTTATGCTTGTTTTTAGTTCCAATGATCTAAAAAATAGAATGGTTGTTTTTACGGCATTTTATGCCCTTATCCATAAGTGAATACTTCTACAAGCGTTAGCTACTGGGCGCTGCGATAAATTTTATATGTATATAAAATTTACAAATAAACATAGAAATCATGATTTTACCACAGACTGTACCATCCAAAAAATGGCGGGAACAGCTATTCATCATAAAACCATAGCATGGTAAAGTTCGCTCCGGTTTCACAGCAAATCACTTTAAATTTGTGAAATCATCTTTATAAACAAAATGTTAGGTTATTGTTATGACTTCGTTCAACCAGTTTCTTGCTGTGTCTGTGTTGACACTTGCTTGTGCAAGTTCAGCAGCGGCCGCAGGGAAGAAGGAGACAACCAGTCTTCGCGTAACTGCGACTGCTTATAATTCGCTACCGGCACAAACGGACAGTACGCCGGACATCGCTGCTTGGGGAGACCGTTTGCACCCAAGTGTCAAAGCCATCGCGGTATCCCGTGACCTGCTCCATAAATACGGCCTAAAACATAAGGATAAGGTCAGGATCAGTGGTCTGGATGGTGAGTTCCTTGTACTCGACAAGATGAACAAGCGTTGGCAAAAGAAGATTGACATTTATATGGGAAAAGATCACCGCAAAGCACGAAAGTTCGGGAGCAAGCGTGTCACGATCAAGTGGTAATTGACAATCCAGGGATGGATACCAAAGCCCGCTCATAGCGGGCTTTTTCTTTTACTGAAGAATAAGCTTGCCTGTGTTAGACGCAGCCGGTCGGTTTGGGCAAACCACCGTATTTGGTGATGGGCTTCATTGGCCCCGTATTCCATTGCTTGAACAGGTCTTTCTGGTCGACCCCAATGAATTTGGCAAACTTGCGGATCGGCGGTACGACAGCCTGATCTTCATAATATTCGCGTGCTTTCAGAATCTGATCCCATTTTTCATCCGTCAGCTCCACCCCATCAGCCTCTGCCATTGCCTTGCCAATTTCAGGTGTCCAATAATCCATGCGCGTCAAGTAGCCATCCCCATCGCGCTCCGGGAGTTGTATATCCATGATGTATCCTCTCAGTCTCAGTTGTTACAGCATGGACAATGGAACGACAAATACGGGGAAAGTGCCAGTAGTCACACAGTGCGTGCGGCGTAAACCTCTCTGAAAACCTCAATGTGCCTCGTCCCAGTTATTACCCACCCCGGTATCGACGACCAATGGCACTGCCAAACTGGCAGCCGCCGCCATCAGCAGGGGGACATGCATCCGCACGCTATCCAACTCGGCCTCCGGTACTTCAAATACCAACTCATCGTGTACCTGCATAATCATGCGGGTTTGCATGCTGCTCTCTTTGAGCCAAGCAGAGACGCTGATCATGGCCTTCTTGATGATGTCGGCAGCTGTCCCCTGCATTGGCGCATTGATGGCTGTACGCTCCGCATACTGGCGCACACTGGCATTCCGGGACTGGATGTCGGGCAGAAACAAACGCCGCCCAAACAAGGTTTCAACATACCCCTGCGCCCGTGCCTGTTCGCGGGTATTGTCCATATAAGCCTTCACCCCTGGATAACGGGCAAAATAAAGATCCACATAGGCTTGTGCATCACGGCGTTCAACCCCAAGCTGCTTGGCAAGGCCAAACGCCGACATGCCATAGATCAGGCCGAAATTGATCGCCTTGGCAGCACGGCGCTGGTCTTGGCTAACCTCTGCCAACGGCACACCAAACACCTCAGCAGCCGTTGCACGGTGCACATCCAGCCCTTGGGCAAAAGCCTCCAGCAAGCCCTTATCCCCCGACAGGTGCGCCATAATGCGCAACTCAATCTGCGAATAGTCAGCCGCCAGCAACTTATTCCCCTGATCAGCAATAAACGCCTGACGGATACGGCGACCCTCCTCCTTGCGGATGGGGATATTCTGCAAATTGGGGTCAGCCGAGGATAAACGCCCCGTGGAAGCCACCGCCTGATGATAGGAGGTATGCACCCGCCCGGTTTGCGGATTGATTTGTAAAGGTAACTTATCCGTATAGGTGGACTTGAGCTTGCTCAGACCTCGGTGCTCAAGGATCAGGCTGGGCAGCTCATGCCCCATCTCTGCCAGCTCCTCCAAGACATCTTCCGCCGTGGAGGGCTGCCCTTTTGGGGTCTTGCGCAATACCGGCAAACCCAGCTTGTCGAAAAAGATTTCCTGAATCTGCTTGGGGGAGGCGAGATTGAACATCTGCCCTGCCACCTGATAGGACTGCTCCATCACTGTCTGCATGCGCTTGTCCAGCTCACGGCTTTGCTGAGCCAGCATGGCGGCATCAACTTTTACGCCATTACGCTCAATGTCAGACAAGATGGCGACCAGGGGCATTTCCACCTCCTGATACAACTGGCGTTGACCATCCAACGCCTGCAATTGCGGCCAAAAATACTGGTGCAAGCGCAGGGTATAGTCCGCATCTTCAGCTGCGTAGGGGGCAGCCTGCTCGATACCAACCTGGTTAAAGGTCAGTTGGTTTTTCCCCTTACCGGCAATATCCTCAAAATGGATGGTTATATGGCTCAGATGCTTTTCACAAAGCGTATCGAAATCGTGGCGGCTCGCGGTCGAATCCAGCACATACGACTCCAGCATGGTGTCATGGGTAATCCCGCGCAACTCAATGCCATGATTGAGCAAGACACTGCGGTCATATTTCAGGTTCTGCCCAATCTTGCGCAGCCCCGCATCCTCCAGCAAGGGCTTCAGTAGCGCCAAACTGGCATCACGGTCAAGTTGGGGCGGTGCACCCAAATAATCATGTGCCAAGGGCAGGTAAGCGGCTTCCCCGGTCTGGATGGCAAAGGAAACACCGACAATCCGCGCCTCCATGTAGTCCAGACTGGTGGTTTCGGTATCAAACGCAAACTCCCCGGCTGCCTGCAAGCGTTGCAACCAGCCGTCAAGCTCGGCTTGGGTCAGGATAGTGGCATAAGAACCAGGCATGGGCATGGCAAGCTCCGCGTCCGACACCATCCCACCGCCCGTTAAAACCAAAGCCGCTTGAGCTGCTTGATCTGTAGCCGCTTGGGGAGTAAGCGCAGCCAACCTCGTCTTGAATTCATAACGGCTATACAACTCCCGTAACCTGTCCGTATCCACCGGGCTGAAAGCCAAACCTTCCGGCTCCAAACCCAGTGGAACATCACACTTAATCGTGACCAATTCGTAGGACAAGGGCAAATGCGCCAAAGCAGCCCGCAGGTTATCACCAATCTTGCCTTTGAACTCAGCAGCCCGCGCCATGATGTTGTCCAAAGAGTCATACTCCTGCAACCACTTCACCGCTGTTTTTGGCCCAACCTTATCCACACCCGGAACGTTATCAACCGTATCACCGATCAGGGTGAGATAATCACGGATACGCTCCGGCAAGACACCAAACTTTTCCAGCACCCCCGCTGGGTCAGAATAGCTGTTGCTCATGGTATTGATCAGATGGACACGCTCATCCACCAACTGCGCCATATCCTTGTCGCCCGTGGAAATGATCACCCGGCCTGCATATTCCTTTGCCAATGTACCGATAACATCATCGGCCTCCACCCCTTCAACCATCAGCAAGGGATAACCCTGCACCCGGATAATGTCCAGCAAGGGCTGGATTTGGCAACGCAAGTCATCCGGCATCGGAGGGCGGTTGGCCTTATATTCGGTATAAAGGTCATCACGGAAGGTTTTGCCAGGGGCATCAAAAATAACCGCCATGTGCTCCGGGTCGTAATCCTTGCGCAACTTGTCGAGCATGTTCAACACCCCATGCATGGCTCCCGTTGGTTCACCGTGGGAGTTGGTCAGTGGTGGCAGGGCATGGAAAGCACGGAACAGGTAAGAAGATCCATCCACCAGGATCAGGGGTTTGCCGGAAGGTTTGCTGGTATCTGTCATGGTCTGGGATTATGGTTGGTCATCGGGACGGCGCTGGAGGCCGCGATGCAACAAGGGTAACGCGCTTTCCCCCCGAGGGCGAGAACAATTACCACTCCAGGGGGAAAGTACGGAATACCCACCCAACCAGCGACTCAGGCTGCCAAGGTGCTGCCCAGTCCTTGGCGGATATTGGCGATATTATGGCGGATTTCATTATGCAGGCGTTCTTTAACGGCCTGCTCATCCGCTTGCCATTCGGTTGGCCACTGGATACGCCCAAGGGTGAAATGCAAGGGGTCATCTTGCCACGGGGCATCCAGGGGGATTTCTGTGATGGCAAACTCGCCATTATCAAATGGCAGGCCATTCGCAGCCCGCTTCATGGTCAGGTGCTCACGGATACCCTTAGCGGCATTGACCAGCGACCGATGGTGGCAATAGGGGTTATTGCCACGCTTGTCGAAAAACACATGGGCAGTCCAATTGCAGGCTCCCCGACACAGTTCGGCAAAATCACAAGTCTTGCAGAAGCCCCACAAGTGTTCTGTACCGGCATCCGTGCCAGCCTTCAGGTTAAAGGTCAGCTCCTCACGCCCAGTGAGAATGTCAACCAGCGAATGCTCACGGATATTGCCGCCTGAATAAGCCGATGTTGGCAAGGAAGGGCAAGCCTTAATTACGCCGTCGGCTTCAATGCCAATGGTGGCAAGCCCTGCCGAGCAACCACGCCAGAAAAACCAGTCGTTATCCTTACGCCCAAAACTGCGCAATAAACGGTCATAGGGGCCGTAATAGCCAAAATTGTTGCCCGGCTGCACCACCAGTCCCTCATGATGCCCACGCTGTGCCAGATACGCCAGGAAGGGATGGAAAGCCAATAATTCAGCCGGTTGTAGCAACATGGATGAATTGTCAGCGGCATTGCCCATTGGTACGGTCATCTGGACTTGCCAAGCCTGTGCACCCGCTTCCAGCAAGGCACGGTACAATAAGGCAAATTCAGGTGCAGAGTGGCGGTTCACTTGGGTATTCGCCCCAAAAGGGATACCAACCGCCCGCAAATGCTGCATGGTGGCAAATGCCTGCTTCCATGAGCCAATCACACCACGCAGCTTGTCATGGGTCGCTTTCATGCCATCCACGGAAACGGACACCTGGTTGATACCTGCCTCTTTCATGCGCTGGGCTGTTGTCAGGTTGATGCCATAGCCGCCCGTGGTCATGGAGCAAATCATGCCACACCGGTTGATTTCTCGGGCAATATCCAACCAATCCTTACGCAGGAAAGCCTCACCGCCAATCAGGGTAACTTCCGTTATCCCAGCATCTGCCATCTGCTGCACCAAATCCAGCGCTTCTGCTGTATTCAGCTCATCATGACGGGCATCCCCCGCACGGGAGCCACAATGCGTGCAGGCCAGATTGCATTTCAGCGTGATTTCCCACACGGCATAACAAGTACGCTGACGGGGCTGATAGGTCTGCGAAGATGACAGTGCCGTTTCCATCGCTTATTGCCCGCTGCTGGTGGGTTGGCTATTAGCGGCTGGATCAATCACTGCACCATAGACAGGCTGTACATTCGGTTGTTGCGGCTCGATAACAACCCCATAAACCGGTTGTACCATGCCCGGATCGATGATCGCGCCATAGACCGGTTGGGCAATACCCGGATCGATGACCGCACCATAAACGGGCTGGATCACAGGGCCTGGATCGGGGGTTGGGGCAGGTGGCTGGTTGCCGCCCTGATTGCCAGCCTGAAGCTGTGCCAACAATTGGCGCATCAGTTGCATGATCATCTGCTGCACGCTGTTGGGAGACTGTGAGCTGACAGGAAACTGGTTCCCACTCAGATCATTCAGGCGCTTGCGGGCTTGGCTAGCCTGACTTCGCATATCAGGCTGGCGGGGCATGACCTTATTACCCCCGCGTTTAGATTGAATATCCATTTCAATAACCTCGTGTTAATGGGTTCGACCACATTGGTCATCCTTGAATATATTCCCCTACGCTGTCAGTAGCGAAAACAGGATGGTTAGCGGCGAGGCTTAGCGGACAAACGGAAAGCTGCATTTACTGCTTCGAAGAAAAATAGGAAAAGAGCGCTGCAAGCACAGTGAGCGGCAAGTTATGCTATCCTGAAGGCATCCAACCCTCAGGATTTATCCGCATGATTCGGTTTCCTTATGGTATCAGTAACTTTCACGCCATCCGTACAGAAGGCTATTTGTACCTTGACCGCACCCAGCACATCACCCTTTTGGAAGAGGCTGGCAAGCAACTGGTCTTCCTGCGACCACGCCGCTTCGGCAAATCCCTGCTGCTCTCCACACTGGCAAATTATTACGACATTAAAGCTGCTGAGCAATTCGATACCTTGTTTGGCGGGCTGGAAGTCGGGCAGAACCCAACACCAGAACATAACCGCTACCTGATCCTGCGCTGGGATTTTTCCAAGGTATCAGCACAAGGCAACATCGAACAAATCAAAAGTAGCTTGTTCAAGCATTTGAATGAAGCCATCAAGGAGTGTGTGCAGGATTACCGTATTTATTGGCAAGAATACGTTACTGTCGATATAGATGCGGATGCCTTAGCTTCCTTCCAGTCTTTGTGCAACAGCGTCAAAGCTAGCGGACATCAACTTTACCTTCTCATCGACGAATACGACAATTTCGCCAATGAAGTGCTGGTACGTGACCCGCACAACAGCAGCCGTTATCGGGATTTGCTGGAAGGCGAAGGTATTCTCAAATCGCTGTTCAAGATCATCAAGGGCAGTGCCACCGAAGGAAAAATTGCGCGGGTGTTCATCACGGGCGTGTCACCGCTGGTATTGGCAGACATGACCAGCGGTTACAACGTCGCCACCGACATTTCCTTGATGCCACGTTTTAATGCGTTGTGCGGCATTACCCAACAGGAACTCGGCGGGCTGGTGACAGGTGTTTTGCAGCATTGCGGGCAGGATGAAAATCAACACGAAGGCTTGCTGCAAACCTTGAAGCAGTTTTATAACGGCTACCGTTTTTGCGACCAACTGGATAAGCCACTGCTATATAACCCCATCCTGTGTTTCTATTTCCTGCGCCATTATCAGGATGAATGCCAAGCCCCGCGCCAAATGCTCGACGGCAACCTGATGATGGATGCTGCCCGTATCCGCTACCTTGCCAGCCAGCCTAGCGGCACGGGGGTGGTGGAACGCATTCTCGATGAGGAAAACACCATCACGCTGGATGTGTTGGAAAACCGGTTCGGGGTAGAAAAACTCGCCGAGTTGCAACAGGATGAGCGTTACCTGCTGTCGCTGCTGTATTACTTCGGCATACTGACCATCGTTGACACCGACATCCTGGGCAAACTGACGCTGGGTATCCCGAACCTTGTCACCCGTGCGTTATATGTTGAGGAGTTGCGCCAGCGCATTCTACCCGCACCCAAAGACCGCATTGCCATCGCCAATATGGCGGAAAAATTCTATCAGTCTGCCGACCTGCAACTACGGCTTTGACCGCGTGGTGTGGCAAAAGTTATAACCGAAGCAACAAAGGTGTGCTATTACGTTGATACATGAGGATTTCCCGTAGCCTTAATACGAGAAATTCAGCAATACCTTCAAGACAGAAAACCAGTGCTGAACTTGAAAACTTCAGCACTGGTGGTGATTTGAACCCAGGTTGATTAGAGGTCAGCCATAATATTGGCACGACCAACAATCAGGGGATCAACCGACTGGATGTTGTTTAGGTCTTTACCGGTATAGTGCAGCTTATGCAGGATATAACGCATGGCATTCAGCCGCGCCCGCTTTTTGCAGTCAGATTTGACCACCGTCCACGGTGCTTCAGCCGTATCCGTATGGAAAAACATGGCTTCCTTGGCGGTAGTATAAGCATCCCACTTATCCAAGGAGGCCAAGTCAATCGGGCTGAGTTTCCATTGCTTGAGGGGGTGGATTTTGCGCTCTTGGAAACGGCGGCGCTGCTCATCACGGCTCACCGAGAACCAGAACTTGATCAAATGGATGCCACTGCTGGCAAGGTGGCGCTCAAACTCTGGCACTTGGCGCATAAAGTCATCGTATTGGCGATCCGTACAAAAACCCATGACGCGCTCAACGCCCGCCCGGTTATACCAGGAACGGTCAAACAGCACGATTTCCCCAGCAGTCGGCAACTGGCTGACATAACGCTGGAAATACCATTGCCCACGCTCAGCATCGGTCGGCTTTTCAAGGGCGACCACGCGCGAACCACGGGGATTGATGTGTTCCATGAAGCGCTTGATTGTCCCACCTTTCCCGGCGGCATCACGCCCTTCAAACAAAATCACCACACGCTGACCCGTCTCCCGCACCCACGCCTGCAATTTCAGCAACTCCACTTGCAAACGGAATTTTTGCTTTTCGTAATTCTTGCGGGACATGCGGTTTTTGTAAGGATAAACAGCAGAACGCCAGTTTTCTATCAGCTCGTCATCCTTATCCACAGCCTTCTTCGCCGTCGGGTGTTGCCAACGGGCAAGTGCAGTCCGCAGAGCCGCTGCATCATCGGGGGATGCCCCTGCAAAAATCGACTCCAGCTGTTTAATGACTACTGCACTGTCAGCAGGGGACGCTTGCGCCAAAATCTCCTCTACCGCAGCAATCTGCGCTCCTTGGGCAGCAGAAACAGCCTGCAAAACGGAGGATTGCTCAACCGCCTTATCGACTGATGTTTCAACTGTTCCAGCGGATGGCTGCCCTGCCATATCCACAGAAAGGTTCTCTTCTTTAGTATCCACGTGAACTCCTGCCTACCTTAACCTGTCATAAGGTAAGCGTATGTTATTTGTTAACCGATATGTGTTGATGAATGTCAAGGGTTTGCAAATGCTATACTTGAAACCCTGTAGACGCATTCTATTGTAGTGGAGATAAAAGATGACAATTAGGTTTAAACAGCTTGCACTGATGACAGCATTATCCTTATGGGCCGGGATGGCAGTCTCAGCAGGGAAACAGGGACAACGCTTCGGGGATTGGGGAACACAGTGTGAACAGACACCGGAACAAACCCAAGTCTGCTACCTGCAACAAGTTCTCTCAGAAAAAGGCAAAAAAGATCCACTGATGATCACAGTCATTGGCTATGGCAAGGGCAAACCACTCCCGACTGCCATTTTTGAACTGCCCAAAGGCATTGATATGAAACAGGGCGTGCAACTGAAAGTAGACAAGTTCCAAGCCGTTTCTTTCGCAGGTGCTTGTGACCAACAAGGCTGCCGTGCCGGGTTTACATTGGATAACCAACTGTTCCAGCAATTTACCAAAGGCCAGCGTGCCTTACTGGCTTTCCGACCCCATGGTAAAAAAGAACCAACCATCCTGCCCATTTCCCTGAAAGGGTTGGGGCATGGCCTGAAAGTCGTGAAGTAAACACAGCTATACCCTAAGCAGCCAGCTTATACACTGGCTGCTTCAGGCTTCATAAGCTTTCAGACTGGGGGGCTTATCAGGAACTGCCCTTGGTCGAGAACATTTTCAGTGAATCCATCCATTTCTTGGCAAAGTCAGCATTGCTCATAATGGATGACTGAAAAAACCCCAACGGATCATAACCCTCTGCCCCCGAAGTCATTTTTTCCAGCATTTTATCCATCACCTGCCGATTGAACTCCTGCACATCAGGCAACCCCATCAGGCGGCGCATCTCTTCAGGTGTCAGGTTAACGTCAATTTTAATGTTCATGTTTTACCTCCTCACATGATCAGTCGAACTTGATTATTATTTTCTCACTATAACACAGTAAATGGATAGCCCTGCCATGGGTAAGCCAGCAAAGAAGCAGCCTGTTCAGGATTATCCGCATCCGTTACCAGCAACAGGTGAAGCGTGCCATCCTCCACCTGTGCCGCGACCCCTTCAATCTTATAGCCCGCATCCAGCGGCAATAACTGCAACACATTGCCACGACTATCCGCGATCCCCAAGGCAGCACCTGCCAGTTCACCATCCGCATAACTGTTGTCTGTAGCCTCTGCCGCCGCTGAAAATACCCATGTGCCATCTGGCAAAGCAGCCCCATCGGTAAAACACAGTGGCACATCACCTGCCGCGCCCAAATCGTAGCCAATAATATCCAATACGGCACTAGCCGGTAGGGGCTGCCCTTGTGCAATCGCCTCCAGCACAGGCTCCAGTTGTAAACGGATCAGGGCATTTTGGCTGTCTGCTGATTTATTGCCACGCTGCAACAGGTTTATGGTGTCGCCGATAACAAACGCACCTTCAATATTCAGATCATCAAAGGTTTGTTTGAGCTCTGCATACAGCTCCGACAAATCGACCCGCAGCAATACGCCATCAGGTGTGCCATTGGCATCCAGCCCCAATACAATCCCTTGCCGCCGTTTGCGCTTTGAGCCAGACCCCAGAGCCAGCAATGCACCCTGCGGAAAACCGGCAAAGGCAGGCAACACCAGCAGGGCTTCAAGGTCAGGTTTCGCGGACTTGCGCT
This sequence comes from uncultured Thiothrix sp., assembly GCA_964293005.1. Lineage (GTDB taxonomy): Bacteria > Pseudomonadota > Gammaproteobacteria > Thiotrichales > Thiotrichaceae > Thiolinea. The sequence goes on along the minus strand of CAXYXW010000035.1, from coordinate 22,163 downwards.
CTTTTGGCTCGTCCGGTAACTCACCCTCAAACAGGCGCAACAACTGACCTGGGTGACCCGATGTACGGGAAAAAATACCCAGGTGCAGTTCATCATCCGCCACCACATACAGGAAATCCCCGACCTGCACCAAGCCACTGGCTGCTGCCAAATGCAAGGGGCGACCGGGGCTGCTTGGCTCCAACAGGTCAAGGCTACGAAGTTGGCTCAGCGGTTGCATAGGGTGCATTCCTTATCGTGGGGCTAGTTATTCCAGACCTTGGCTACTCAGGTATTCGTCATACGTGCCACGGTAATCGACAATGCGCCCATCACCTTTGACATCAAAAATACGGGTGGCGAGCGAGCCAACGAATACCCGGTCATGCGAGACGAACAGCAGCGTGCCATCGTATTTGTCGAGCGCGGTGTTCAAGGACTCGATAGACTCCATATCCAGGTGGTTGGTCGGCTCATCCATGAGCATGACATTGGTACGGGACAACATCATCCGCCCGAAGATCATGCGGCCTTTTTCACCCCCGGAAATCACCCGCACTGACTTTTTCACAGTATCGCCACCAAACAACAGGCGACCGAGTGTCCCCCGGATTTGGGTTTCTGCATCTTCGCCTTCGTAGCCTTCCTTGCGCACGTACTCACTGATCCAATCGGTCAGGCTGCGCTCACTCTTGAACTCATCCTCATGATCCTGATCATAGGAAGAAATGCGGACTTTTTCTGCCCATTTGATCACGCCTTTCTGCGGCTGTAACTTGCCTTGCAGCAGCTTCACCAAGGTGGTCTTACCGACACCGTTCTCACCGATAATGGCAATTTTCTCGCCTGCCTCCACCGTAAAGCTGAAGTTATTGACGACGGGTTTATCCATGCCTGCATAAGCAAATGTGAGGTTTTCCACTTCCACTGCAAAACGGTGCAGGCGCTCTTTCTCGTCGTACTCGAAACGGATCCACGGGTATTGGCGGCTGGATGGCTTCACATCCTCTGGCCTGAGTTTTTCAATCAGCTTGCGGCGGCTGGTTGCTTGCTTGGCCTTGGACTTGTTGGCGGAGAAACGGCGCACGAAATCCTGTAACTCAGCAATCCGGTCTTTGGCCTTGGCATTGGCATTGGCTTGACGTTCACGCGCCTGGGTGGATGCTTCCATGAAGTCATCGTAGTTCCCGGCATAAATCTGGATTTTGCCGTAGTCGAGGTCAGCGGTATGGGTACAAACCTGATTCAGGAAGTGACGGTCATGCGAGATAATGATCATGGTGGATTCGCGGTTATTGAGCGTTTCCTCCAGCCAGCGGATGGTATTGATGTCGAGGTTGTTGGTCGGTTCATCCAGCAACAGGATGTCCGGGTTGGCAAACAATGCCTGACAGAGCAGCACCCGCAGTTTCCAACCGGGAGCCACTTCGCGCATCGGCCCTGTGTGCTGTCCCACCGGAATACCCACCGCCAGCAACAGCTCACCTGCCCGCGCCTCTGCCGTGTAGCCATCCATTTCCGCAAACTGGCCTTCCAGCTCGGCAGCCCTCATGTAATCATCTTCTGTCGCTTCAAGGTTGGCGTAAATGGCATCCTTGGCAGACATGACCTTCCACATCTCCTCATGCCCCATCAGCACCACATCCAGCACACGCACATCCTCAAACCCGAACTGGTCTTGGCGCAGGTAAGCCATCCGCTCGTGGGGGTCTTTCGAGACATTCCCTGCCGTCGGTTCCAACTGCTTACAGAGGATTTTCATGAAGGTGGATTTACCCGCCCCATTAGCCCCAATCAGGCCGTAGCGGTTGCCGTCACCGAACTTGACGGAGACGTTATCGAATAACGGTTTAGCACCGAATTGCATGGTGACATTAGCAGCGACTAACACAAGGGAGTCCTCTTAAAAATACGACAGGTTGCAGCATCTACCCCGAGCGGGTCAGGGGCAGCAATAGATTGGCGTACTGTAGCACTTTTAGCAGATTGCCGCAGCCGAAAGGGTAGGGAGAAAACAGCGTATGCCAGGGGTCAGGGCGAAATAATCCGCCCCACGACCACCTCCGGCAAGGGAACAGACTTACCGGTACGGCGATCCATCCAAACCACCTTGGCATACCCCTCACTTGCCATTTGCTGCGGATCAGATAAGGCATATACCTGATACCAGGTCATGAAGCTGGAACGCCCCTTGTCGCCTGCGTAACAATCAATGCGCACGCTGTCAGGGTAAGTGATAGGCCGCAAGAACGTGCAGCCTACCGTCACCACGACCGGGGAAAGCTCACTGTCCGTGATCCTTGCCCCGCACATATCCGCCAGCATTTGTACCCGCGCCTCTTCCAGATAGCGCAGGTACATGGCATTGTTCACATGCCCGAAGGCATCCATGTCGCCCCAGCGTACCGGTAGGGTGCAACGATAGACCAAGCGTTTGCTGACGTTCGTTTCCATCTTCAAGCCTTAATTCGGACGTAAGTACCAGGGGCAGCACACAGGGCAGGGAGCTTGCCAGCCCCTGGATTGCGGGCATCAACGGGTTCACCGGCAAACACCGATACCCACGTGTCCCAATCATGCCACCACGACTTGTTCACCAGCTTGGCTTTTTTGAACCACTCGCCCGCATCCGCATCCAGCGTATCGTTTACCCAATGCCCGTACTTATCCACCGAAGCGGGGTTAACAATCCCGGCAATATGCCCCGATTGCCCCAGCACAAAACGTACCGGCCCAGAGAACAGCTTCGCACCTGCATAAGTGCTACGCCACGGGGCAATGTGGTCATCATGGGCGGAGACGAAATACACCGGCGTTTTCACTTTACGCAGGTCAATCGGTGTACCCAGCAGGGTAATGCCGCCCGGTTCCCGCAAACGGTTATGCAGGTACATATTGCGCAGGTAGAAACTGTGCATGGCGGCTGGCATCCGGGTGCTGTCCGAGTTCCAGAACAACAGGTCAAATGGCATCGGGTCTTTGCCCAGCAAATACAAATTGACAAAGAACGACCAGATCAGGTCATTGGAACGCAGCATATTGAACGCTGCCCCCATGTTTTTGCCATCCAGATAACCGCCATTATTGTCCATGCGCTTTTCAAGTGCAGTGACCTGGGCATCATCCAGAAATACGCCAATCTCGCCCGGTTCAGCAAAATCCAGCAGGGTGGTAAAGAAAGTGGCACTCTTTACCCGGTCATCGTTATTGGCTGCCAGCCAAGCCAGAGTCATGCCTGCCAGTGTACCGCCCAGGCAATAAGCCGCCATATTGACCTCGCGCTCACCCGTGGCCTGCTCAATCGCATCCAGCGCCGCCAGCGTGCCTGACTTCAGGTAATCATCAAAGCCCAGGTTACGTTGCTCCGCACCGGGGTTTGTCCACGACATGATGAAAACCGTATGGCCTTGGTCAACCGCCCACTTCACATAGGAGTTTTGTTCACGCAAGTCCAAAATGTAATACTTGTTGATCCAGGGCGGCACAATCAAGAGCGGGCGCTGGCGCACTTTTTCGGTGGTGGGGGTGTACTGGATCAGCTCAATCAGTTCATTACGGAAAACGACTTGGCCTGGTGTGGTAGCAATATCGCGCCCCAACTCAAAAGCCTGCATGTCCGTCATGCGGATGCGCAGCTCGCCATCCTTGCAATCATTCAGCAGGTTTTCCATGCCACGGACAAGGTTCTCGCCATTCGAATCACGCACCGCCTGCCAAACCTGGGGGTTCGTGTGGGCGAAATTATTCGGCGAGAGGGCATCAACCACATTATTCAGGAAGAAGCTGGCTTTTTGTGCCTCATGCTCAGGCATGCCACTGTTCAGCCCGATCAAGGTTTTCCAATAACCTGCCATGTTCAGGTAAGACTGCATGAAGGCCTCACCCAGCGGATTTTCTTTCCATGCCGGGTCTTTGAAGCGGCGGTCACGGTTTTCCTCATCACTTAAGGACATACCGGAAAAGCCCCACATCCTCAAGGTCAGGCCTTGCCACAAACGGGTCTGCTTTTGCAGCAGCGCCGTATTTGCCTGCTGCACTTCGACCGGGTGGCGGAACAAATTGGCTCCCCAAAGGGCGGCCGCATTGCTGAAGGCAAAGTCCCCCGGTGAAGTGGCAGGCTTGGTCCCAGCTTGCGCCTTCACCATCTGCAAATTGAATTGCTGCCACAGGCCAAAAGCCTTGTTCAGGTTTGCCTGGAGTAGTAGGGGGTTAAAACGCATTGCTTCATTGCTCATTAAGGGTTTGCCCATGACACCGAAATCCTCTTGTTCAACATGCACCTGAAAAGGGGCATATCAAAAAAACACTGCCCTGACTGGGGGTAAACGCTAGACATGATAAGCATTTTGGTGCAGAGCACAAGATATTTAATACCAAAATCAATACCCCTCATCTGCCACTTATTTTACGCCATCTACCCCACTTGACCGTGAACAGGCCAGACCGTTCATCCGTATGTCCCAACAGGATAGCCTGTGAAGCACTTTGCTAGTATCCTGCACAGAATTGAAACGAGACCATGTACATCCAGCAGGAGCGCTATGCACACGAACACTTGGAGCCTTGACACAGCCCGCCAGCTTTACCGTATCCAGCACTGGGGCAATGGCTACTTTGACATTAACCCTGCTGGGCATGTCGCCATGCAATTGCCACAAAAGCCTGGCCCGCAAATTGACCTCTACCAATTTGCCCTCAAGGTACATAACGAAAATGGCATGCGTTTCCCGCTGTTGGTACGTTTCGTCAATGTCCTGCATGACCGTGTGCAACGTTTGCAAACCGCATTCAACCGCGCCATTGCCGATGCGGGTCAAAGCAGCCGCTACACAGCCATTTACCCCATCAAGGTCAACCAACAGCGCAGCGTGGTGCAACAAATCCTCGCCGGAGGTGGGCAACAGGTGGGGCTGGAAGCAGGCAGCAAACCGGAGCTGATGGCGGTGCTGGGTTCTGCCCCCGAAGGCAGCACCATTATCTGTAACGGCTACAAGGATCGTGAATACCTGCGCCTTGCCCTGATCGGTCGGCAGATGGGACACCGCATTTTCATCGTGGTCGAAAAGCCCTCCGAACTGCTCGAAACACTGGAAGAGGCTGAAAAACTACAAATCGAACCGTTACTGGGTATCCGGGTACGCCTGTATTCATTAGGCAAAGGCAAGTGGCAAAACACCGGCGGCGAAAAGTCCAAGTTTGGTTTGTCTGCTGCCCAAGCCCTGCACATGCTCGAAACCCTGCAACAGGCAGGCAAACTCGATTGCCTGCAATTGCTGCATTTCCATATGGGTTCGCAGATTGCCAATATCCAGGACATCCAACGCGGGATGCGCGAAGCCAGCCGCTATTTTGCAGAACTGCACCAACTGGGTGCGAATATCCGCGTGGTTGATGTCGGGGGTGGTTTGGGGGTGGATTACGAAGGCTCACGTTCCCGCAATGATTGCTCAATCAACTACACCTTGCAGGAATACGCCAATATGGTGGTGCGCTCGGTGCTGGATGTGTGCGAAGAATACCAGGTGCCAATGCCTGATTTCATTACCGAATCAGGGCGCGGGATGACAGCCCATCATGCAGTACTGATCACCAATGTGATTGACACCGACCCGGAACAGCCAGAAAAGCCGCCACTCCTGACTGAGCCTGCTGATGAGGATCCCACCATCCTGCACAACCTCTACCGCCTCTACCATAACCTCAAGCAACTGCCCCCGTCGGAAATTTATCATGATGCCGCCTATTGGCTGGGTGAAGCCCACGGGATGTATGCACATGGTTCCATCGACCTGAAGCAGCGGGCCAGGGCAGAGGAGTTCCACCGCGCCATTTGCCAAAAACTACTGACACAACCGGATATGCATAAGGAACTGGATACGGAAATCCAGGCCAGCCTGCGTGACAAATTGGCGGACAAATACTTCTGCAACTTCTCCCTGTTCCAGTCGATGCCGGATGCGTGGGCAATCAAGCAGATTTTCCCCATCATGCCACTGCACCGTCTGGATGAAATACCGACCCGGCGTGTCACCCTGCAAGATTTGACCTGTGATTCCGATGGCACGGTAGGGCGCTATGTGGACAATGGGCGTTTGGAGAACACATTGCCCCTGCATTCGCTACAAGGTGACGACACCTATTTGCTGGGTATTTTCATGGTAGGTGCATACCAGGAAATCCTCGGCGACCTGCACAATCTATTTGGGGATACTGACTCCATCAATGTGGAACTTGGGGAGGGTGGGGCGTATCAAATCAGTGAGCCTGAACGTGGCGACACTATTGATGAGTTATTGCGCTACATTCATTTTGAACCTAAAGACCTGCTTGCCCAATGCCGAAAAAAACTGGCGGCAGCCGTTGACAATACCGATCGTCAGAAAATGCTGCTGCGTGAAATTGAAGCAGGTTTAATTGGATATACGTATTTGGAAGATTAAAAAACGCGGTTCTTAAGGAAGAAAAAACTGTGGATTACCTATTGGTCATAGCATTTGCGGCAGGATTGTTGTTGTTCCTGCTAAGTTGGTTGCGTGTTACCTTTGCCGGTTTCGGTCATCATTTCCTAACTGGGCTATTCTCGCTCATCCCTGTCCTGAATGTGCTCGTTTTGCCCAGCTTGTGGCATCGGGTCTATGGCTGGGTGATGGTGGGCACGGTTGGTTTATTGATGGCAATCGCCAGTTGGTTCGCAGGCGCTGACAACTCCCTCTACCGATACACGGCGGATGCAGGGTTTTCCTTGCCAAGCTTTGCCGCCGGAAAGTCAGGGGTAACAACCAATACCCTGACACTGCAAAAAAAGACATCGGATTTGTCGGCTGCACCCGCAACACCTGCCGTCGACCCGAACCAGCCAGCAGCCCCCTTACCCTCCGGCAAGGAGCTGCCCAAAACCGCCTTGTACCGGATGTCATACCAACCAGTAGCACTGACTGATCTGGGATCCTACCAAGCCCATTACATCCGCATTACCCAACAGGATCGCCGCTCCCTGGAAGGGAAGCTGCTCGGTCTTGATGAAAATGAACTGACTTTGGAAAGGCGTACTAATGGCGGGATTATTGAACATAAAGTAAAATTAGCCGACATAGCAACCAGTGAAGTTATGACCAAGGAATAAAGGTGTCACCTATGCAATGTTATGTCTACCGCAGCAGCCGCAAACCCAAAACCTATCTGTTCTTATCCCAACGCGATGATTTTGCCCGAGTCCCGGAGTCCTTATTACGCTTGTTTGGGGATGCCGAATTCTCTTTTGAGTTTGAGTTGTCTGCGGAACGTAAACTGATACAGGCAGAGGCCAGTGAGGTACAGCGCAATTTGCAGGAAAACGGTTTCTTCCTGCAATTGCCACCCGGTGAAGAGCGGCGCTGCTGATATGACCATCAAAGCATTTGAGGGGCATAGCCCCAACATCCACCCGGAGGCCTGGGTGGATGACAGTGCCTATGTCAGTGGACAAACCACCATCGGTGCAGGCAGTTCCATTTGGCCCATGGTTGTCATCCGGGGTGACATCAACACGATCACGATCGGTGAACGCACCAATATCCAGGACGGAGCCGTCCTGCATGTCACCCACGGCGGCCCGTTTACCCGCCCGGAAGGTTATCCCCTGATCATTGGTGATGATGTCATTGTCGGGCATCGGGCTGTTTTGCATGCCTGCACGATTGGCAACCGTTGCCTGATTGGCATGAGTGCGACCGTCATGGATGGGGTTGTGGTGGGTGATGATACCGTCATTGCGGCGGGGAGCCTGGTTCCCCCCCACAAGCACTTGCCAGGAGGCTACCTGTACGCAGGCAGCCCTGCGAAACAGGTGCGCCCCTTGACAGAAAAGGAGCTGGCTTACTTCACTTACTCATCCGGCTATTACGCCACACTGGCACAACGTACTGCCGCATCCTGAACGCGGCAATCCGGCTAGCATAGCCATTCCCACTTATTGATCCATTGCCAACACCACCTTATTGGTGGTGTTTTCTTTGACCCAAAATTGACGGCTCCGCACCGTTGCTTCATGCGTTGCAACCACTTCATAGTAGCCTGGGGGGATGGTAATGCCCTGGGAGTGGAAATGGTAGCTGCCAACATGATGGCGCAACCCCTTCTCCAAACGGAAAACATTCCACTCAACCGGCTTGAAGAGTGGGCGGTTTTCCTCAACCGCAATCAGGCTCACTTGACCAACCGGAATATTGATCACCGTATTGACCGTTTGCCCAGCCTGTACCTGGATGCGCTGGCTCTGTGGCATTTCACGGATCAAGGTATTCACATCATATGCACCGGCAGGCACAATCTCTTCCAGTCCATTGGCTGCCTGTACGGTAAAACTTAACCCCTTGCCACTACGATCGCGCACCCGCCAATCCACCTGCTGGTTAGCCAGAATCTCCATACGCCCTAACTCAGCCCGGAAATACGGGGTGATTTTATGCTGCTCACGGACATCCACCAGTTTACTCACCCTGAACTTGCCAATCGTTAAGGTCACGGCATAGGTTGCAGCGGGTAACTTGAGTGCATGCGTGCACCCCTGCACGGCCTGTACCTGTACACCTGCCACCGATGCAATGTGCCACTGGATAGCATCCTCAGGAATCTTCAGCACATCAGGCAGGTTAACCTTTAATTCAAGATTTTCACTCAAGGCAGGGGCAACCTGAGCAGCCGTAGTTTGTAAGCCCACTGGGCGGCTATCCAGAATAGCCAAACCGAGTTTTTCCTCATCAGCGAAAACCGGCAAGCTACATGCTGCCAATAAAGGAAGGGTCATCCAGCATTGGGTGAGCATGAGCTTCATTGTCTGCCTCCTGTTTCGGATAACAGCAAGACAATAAAAATCGCTAGGGTGAAGTTGCTAAGGGATGCCTGTCCGCAAGGGGGCACTGCACTAGAATGACACCCGTGAGTTATTGTTTTCCTGTTCATCTGGCTTTGTTCGGGTCTGTGTTGGGTTCCGAACATGAAACCGTTTCCGGCACTAAAGCTCAACGGAAAGCAGATGGGTAAGTAGGTTTTTACGCCCGACGGTCAGTACCGAAAAATCGGCTCAGATGAGGTTCAGGAAGGGGGAAAATCAATGGGTCGTGACGAACGGCACAACCGCTTGGTAGTGGCCTGCTTCAGCCTGAATATCCAATTTTGCTTGCCACAACATGCTGGCATTGGTGCAAATGGGCAGGGTGAATGTCCCTTGCCACACATCACCCCCGACCATTGCAAGCTGTGCCTGCTGGAAGCCCATGGACATCTCTACCCCATCCACCACCACCGACACCGAATGGACAACCCCAAAGCCAGTTAAACTGGCAGAGAGATGCACCGGCTTCAGGGTGGGCACAGGTAAGGGCGACAGGGAAAGGCGGGCTTGCTGGTCAGCCATTGCCACCCAACAAGCCCCCTGATCCAGACGGCAAGCTGCCCCGACTGGGGACAGCAACACAGGGGCGCTTGTAGCGGCTCCTGTCGCGCCCAACGGCAAGGTAGGGGATGTGTAGGCCACATACCCCCCCACGCCTACCAAAAAGGCTATAACCAGCCCCAGCAGCCGTTTCATGCAGCCTTTGCCTCGACCAGACCACTGTGGCGCAACAAGGCATCTATTTCGGGTTTGCGCCCACGGAACGCAACAAATGACTCCATCGCGGGGCGGGAACCACCGACTTGCAGGATTTCCTCCAGGAACGCTTGCCCAGCCGCTGCCGAAAACAGGCCATCTTCCTCAAAACGGGCATAGGCATCCGCAGACAATACTTCTGCCCATTTATAGCTGTAATAACCGGCGGCGTAGCCCCCTGCAAACACGTGCGAGAAGCTATGTGCCATACGGTTAAAAGCCGGTGGTTTAACCACTGCCACCTCATGGCGTACCTCGGCCTGGATTTGCTCCAAACGCCCAGCAACGGCAGCGTGTGGCTCCATGTGCAAACGCATGTCGAACAAGGCAAACTCCAATTGCCGCACCATCCCCATCGCACTTTGGAAATGCCGGGCAGCTTGCATCTTCACAAACAGGCCTTCTGGCAATGGCTCATGGGTTTGCCAATGGGCTGCCATCATGTCCAGCACGTCGCGCTCCCAACACCAGTTTTCCATGAACTGGCTGGGCAACTCGACGGCATCCCACTCGACACCATTGATACCGGCAATATCCGGGTAATCGACCTTGGTCAGCATGTGGTGTAAACCATGACCAAACTCGTGGAAGAGGGTGACGACCTCATCATGGGTAAACAGAGCAGGTTTGTCACCAACCGGCGGTGTCCCATTACAGGTCATAAAGGCCACCGGTATCTGTACACCATCCTTACGGAGGAACCGCCCACAGAAATCACTCATCCATGCACCACCGCGTTTGTTTTGGCGGGCATACAGGTCAAGGTAAAACTCGGCACGGATACGCCCATCCGCATCCTTTACCCGGTAAAAGCGCACATCAGGATGCCATAAGTCAACATCCCCAACCTGCTCGATGTAGACCCCAAACAAACGCCCAACCAGGGTAAACAAACCCTGGATAACGCGCCCAACCGGAAAATAAGGTTTGAGGTCTTCCTCGCTGAAATCAAAGCGTGCCAGCTTCATCTTTTCGCTGACATAGGCAACATCCCACGCCTGGACATCCGCAATCCCCAAATGCTCACCGGCAAAGGCACACAACTCGGCAAACTCACGCTCCGCAAACGGCTTGCTACGGGCTGCCAAATCCTGCAAGAAGGTGAGGACATCCGTGGTACTGTCTGCCATCTTCATGGCGAGTGACACTTCCGCATAATTGGCAAAACCCAACAGTTGGGCTTCTTCCTGGCGCAGGCGCAGGATGTCACGCATCACCTGGGTATTGTCCCATTTCAGGTCAGCCCCCAAATCCGATGCACGGGTGGTATAGGCACGGTACAACTCGGCACGCAGCTCACGGTTATCGGCATAAGCCATCACCGAGTAGTAACTGGGGAAATCCAGTGTGACTACCCAGCCTTCCAGATCGCGTTGCGCAGCGGCCTGTTGCGCCATCTCCAGGCCAGACTCCTGCATACCCGCCAGCAAGCTGACATCCGTGATGTGTTTCGACCACGCATTGGTTGCATCGAGGATATTGTCAGAGAAGCGGGCACACAGGCTGGACAACTCCTGACTAATTTCACGGTAACGCTGCTTTTCTGCTTCGGGTAGGGCTACACCACTCAGACGGAAGGACAACAGGCTATTATCCAAAGCATGGATTTGGCCTGCATCCAAACCTTGCCCGTTTGTCCGCACCCGCCCAATGGCTTCATACAAGGCGTGGTTCTGGCCTATGTCGGTATGGTATTGGCTTAACCTGGGTAAACAGGCGTTATACGCCTCACGCAGCGCTTCGCTATTGACGACGGCATTCATATGGCTAACAGGCGACCAGACCCGCTCCAACCAATCCCCAGCCTCGTCCAATGGGTAAATCAAATTATCCCACGTTGGTTCGATGCCCTGCTGTAAACGCTGCTCCAGCCATGCCTGATTGGTTTTGAGTACATGATCCAGGGCAGGTTCAACATGCTCCGGCTGTATTGCACTGAAAACAGGCAGCCCTTGTTGTTGCAATAACGGGTTATCCATTTTTTTATTCCACCTTTGTTACCATCCTGACGAGTTCCACACGATGTTTCACGTGGAACCTCAGAGACTACTTGAGAGATTACACGTCCAAATTTTCTACTGACAGGGCATTGCTTTCGATGAACTCACGTCGTGGCTCCACTTGGTCGCCCATCAGGGTTGTAAAGACCTCATCTGCCCCCACCGCATCCTCAATCCGCACCTGCATGAGGCGGCGGGCTGCCGGATCCATGGTGGTTTCCCACAATTGTCCCGGATTCATCTCACCCAAACCCTTGTAGCGGCTAATATTCAAGCCACGGTTAGCTTCTTTCATCAACCAGTCAGCCAGCTCATCAAAACGGCTGACATCCAGCTTACGCTCACCCCGCTGGATAAATGCCCCCTTGCCAAGCAACCCGTCCATTTGCTGGTTGACCTTAACCAGCAACTTCATTTCAGGTGTGGAGAACAAGCCCTGATCCAATACCAGCACATGATCCAAACCATGCTGACGGCGGTTAATATCAACCGCCCATTGTTTGTCATCCTCTTTGCGGAAAGCCGTGCTGTAGGAGCGCTCACCGTTCATGTTCGCATTGAGCTTGTCAATGGCACTGGATACCCAACGGTAGTGTCCATCCGCACCCAATTCACCCTCACTGGCCTGCATCGGTTCAAACAGCAGACTGGTCAGGACATCATGGTCATAACGGCGGGCAAGCCGGGCAATAATCTGCTTGGCAGAGTTGTACTGTTTCAACAGGGTTTCCAGTGCTTGCCCACTGATCGGCGGGGAATCCGCAGACAGATGCAGTTGCGCCCCATCCAAAGCGATCTGGATCAGGTAGCTTTCCAACTCGTGGTTGTCCTTGACATATTGCTCTTGCTTGCCGCGTTTGACCTTGTAAAGCGGCGGTTGGGCAATATAAATATGCCCACGCTCAACCAACTCCGGCATTTGCCGGTAGAAGAACGTCAGGAGCAGGGTGCGGATGTGGGAGCCGTCCACATCCGCATCCGTCATGATAATGATCCGGTGATAGCGCAGCTTGTCCGGGTTATAGTCCTCACGCCCAATGCCGCAGCCCAACGCAGTGATCAGTGTGCCAACCTCTTGGGAACCCAGCATCTTGTCAAAACGCGCCTTTTCGACATTCAGGATTTTACCCTTGAGTGGCAAGATGGCCTGGCTACGGCGGTCACGGCCTTGCTTGGCAGATCCCCCCGCAGAATCCCCTTCCACGAGGAACAATTCAGACAGGGCAGGGTCTTTCTCCTGGCAATCTGCCAGCTTACCGGGCAAACCGGCAATATCCAGCGCACCCTTCCGGCGGGTCATTTCACGTGCTTTACGAGCCGCTTCACGGGCACGTGCAGCCTCAATCATTTTGCCGGTGATCAGGCGGGCTTCTTGTGGGCTTTCCAGCAGAAAACTGGCCAAGCGTTCATTCATCGCTGCTTCAACGATGCTTTTCACTTCGGAAGAAACCAGCTTGTCCTTGGTTTGCGAAGAGAACTTGGGGTCAGGCACTTTGACCGACAGCACCGCTGTCAGACCTTCACGGGCATCATCCCCGGTTGGGCTGATTTTTTCCTTTTTCGACAGGCCTTCCGTTTCGATGTACTGGTTGAGTGTGCGGGTAAGGGCAGCGCGGAAACCGGACAGATGAGTCCCACCATCACGCTGCGGGATATTGTTGGTAAAGCAGAATACATTCTCCTGATAGGAGTCATTCCATTGCAATGCCACTTCAACACCAACCCCCTCATGCAGCGTGCTGAAATAGATGATGGTGGGGTGGGCAGGGGTCTTATTGCGGTTAAGGTGGGCTACAAAGGCCTTGATCCCGCCTTCGTAAGCAAACACCTCGTCACGTCCCTCACCCCGCCAATCCACCAGGCGGATACGCACCCCCGAATTGAGGAAGGACAACTCCCGCAAGCGTTTGGCCAAGATCTCATAATGGAATTCGGTTTGGGTAAAGGTCGCATGGCTAGGCCAGAACCGCACTGACGTACCTGTGCCCTCGGTATCACCAATGACCGCAAGTGGTGCAACCGGGTCGCCCATTTTGTAGATTTGTTGGTGGAGTTTGCCATTCCGGCGGACAGTCAGTTCCAATTGCTCGGACAGGGCATTCACCACCGAAACCCCCACCCCGTGTAAACCGCCCGACACTTTGTAGGAGTTATCATCAAACTTACCGCCTGCATGCAGGACGGTCATGATCACCTCAGCCGCAGAGCGCCCTTCTTCAGGGTGAATATCGACAGGAATGCCACGCCCATCATCCGACACTTTGACGGAGCCATCACTGAAAATCTCGACCTTGATTTCCTTGCAGTGTCCAGCCAAGGCCTCGTCAATCGAGTTATCCACCACTTCGAACACCATGTGGTGCAAGCCCGTACCATCATCCGTGTCACCGATGTACATCCCAGGCCGTTTGCGTACTGCATCCAGTCCACGCAGTACCTTGATATTGGAGGAGTCGTATTGTTGTTCGCTCATGAGTATTCCTAAATGCTCACCAAACTGACCTTGCCGTGTTCCACGTGGAACAAGCGTGAGCCAGTGGGTAAATAATCTGCCGGTGGCTGGCGCGTACCGGTAATCATCAATTGTTGTCGGGTATGCCCCAGCACCTGATACAGCAATCGCTGGTTACTGTTATCGAGTTCAGAGGCGAGATCATCTAGCGCTATGATACCGCGTTTTGCCCCGTCATTGGTGATTGCTTCGCTTTGTGCGAGCAATAAGGCGATACCCAGCAGTTTAAGCTGCCCACGTGAGGCCATACGCGCTGCTGGCTCCGCGTTTAGTGTGACCAGGAGGTCTCCCCGGTGCGCCCCGTACAGACTCACCCCGTGGCGTAACTCCTGTTCCTGCCGTTCCTGGAAAAAGGCTTGCAACCCTGCCATGTCATCCATTTGCACGTGCTGTGGGAAACCAGTGGATAACTTCAAACCAACAGACCCCATCGCCGTGAGCAGGGGAGCCACCTGCTGCAAGGCTTGCTCCAATGCCTGCAAGGCATGGCAGCGGAATTGGTAAATGCGCGGCTGTAAACGCAGCAACTCCCGCGTCCATTCGGCTAGCGCCTCACGTTGGCGTGGGTCACGCAGGCACGCATTGCGTTGTTTGAGGATACGTTGGTAATTCTTCCAATCCAAATGGAAATCAGCTTCACGGTAAAAGGCAATCCAGTCCAGCAACGCACGGCGGTTGGCAGGTGGCCCGGTCAACAGCTCAACCGTGTCGGGATGGATGACCGTCAATGGCAAATGCCTGCTTAGTTCAGCCTGCTGGTTGACATCCGCATGGTTGATACGGATGCGGGTGGAACCATCCCGCCCCTTGGTGATGCCGAGTGGATAATCGATGGCAGCGGCCTCATCACCAATCCGCCCGGTAATGGTCAGGGCATCACAGCCTTGGCGGATGACATCTGCAATCCGCTGGGTACGGAACGAACGCCCCCGCGACAAGATACACAAGGCTTCAATCAGGCTGGTTTTGCCGCTGGCATTGTCCCCCGTAAAAACATTCACGTGCGGGGATAAAACCACGGCCTGATCTTCGATCAGGCGGCAGTTTTGTACGCCAATTTGCTGTAACCACACAGGACTGTTTCCCGCCGCTTACAAGCGGATCGGCATAATAACATTGCGGATGGACTCATCCATCGGATCAGTAACCAAAGCACTGCTTTCGGGGGAGTTCAGTTGCAAGGTCAAGGTATCATGCGACAAATGGTTGACCGCATCCAGCAGGTAAGTCACATTGAAACCAATACCGAAATCATCCCCCTGATAATACACATCCAGCTCATCCTGTGCTGTTTCCTGCTCTGGATTGTTCGACTGAACCTTGAGGACATTATTGCTCAAGCTCAGGCGGACACCCCGGAATTTTTCATTGGAGAGGATGGCAACACGGGTCAGCATATCCTTGAACGCTTTGCGGTCAACATCCACGCTGATCCTGCCTTTGGCGGGGATGGCGGCTTGGTAGTCCGGGTAACGTCCATCCACCAGTTTGGTGGTAAAACGCAACTGCCCAATTTGCACCCGCAGATGGTTCTGGCTGATTTGCAGACCCACCGGCACTTTGCTGTCACTGCGCAATAAACGCGATAACTCCAGGACACCCTTGCGCGGGATGATCACTTGGGAGACGGTATCCACCCCGGATTTGGTTTGGGTATAGGTGTACAGGGACAGTCTGTGCCCATCCGTGGAGACGGTGCGTACATGTTCTGGTGCAAGCTCCAGCAACATGCCATTCAGGTAATAACGCACATCTTGGTTCGCCATGGCAAAGGCAGTGCTTTCCAGCAGGGCTTTCAAATCAGCCTCAGGGATTTCCAGCAGGTAGGTTTCACCAATGTCATCAAGGTCAGGAAATTCACTGGCAGGTAAGGTGGCCAGTTCAAAACGGCTACGCCCACAACTGATCAAGGCACGATTGTTTTCCAGAATATCAATGGCTATTAAGCTTTCCGCCGGTAATGCTTTGCAAATATCAGACAACTTACGGGCGGGCAGGGTGATTTCCCCATTGCTGGCATCAATCACCGGAGTGGATGTGGCAATTTCCAGTTCCAGGTCAGTACCCCGCCAGTAGCTGTAACCATTTTCAATCCGCAGCAACACATTTTCCAGTATTGGCGAGGTATGGCGCTTTTCGATAGCCCCCAGCGTCGCTTGCAGGGACTCCAACAGTGTTTCACGAGTCTGTGTTAATTTCATTTATGTATATATCTTTAAATAGTAGTAGTAATAAAGGCGGTGTTTTATGTGGATACTTTACATAACACCTTGTTCCAGCAAGTTAAACTGACACATTTCCCTGTTGGTAGTACCCCTGGTGGTACATGGGGAAACCTGTTGATGGCCTGTGGATAGTTTTCCATCCACATATTATCCACAGGTTTTGCCCATCTCTCTACCGGGGGTTATCCTCAGCTTGTTAGGCTACGAACCAGTATCCGGTAGTCCTCTTCCATACGCGTATCCGATTCGCGCAACTCGGCAATCTTGCGGCAGGCATGCAGGACTGTCGTGTGGTCACGTCCCCCAAACTCTGTACCAATTTCCGGCAGGCTATGGCTGGTCAGTTCTTTGGCCAGGGCCATTGCCATTTGGCGTGGGCGTGCCACCGAACGGGTACGGCGTTTGGAATCCATTTCATTGGCACGGACATTGTAGTATTTGGCGACCACTTTTTTGATGTTGCTGATCGACACCATCTTGTCCTGGCTGGCCAACTGGTCGCGCAATACGTCATGCACAAAATCCATGCTGATGTCTGAAATGCAGCGTAAACGCATGCTGGCAATAACCCGTTGCAGCGCCCCTTCCAGGTCACGGATATTGGAGCGGAAGTTTTTGGCAATGAAAAAGGCTACGTCATGCGGCAACCCCAAATTGTTTTCTTCTGCCTTTTTGCGCAGGATCGCGACCCGTGTTTCCAAATCCGGTGGTTCGACCTGTACCGTCAATCCCCAGTTGAAGCGCGAGCGCAGGCGGTCATCAATCCCTTCCACGTCACGCGGGAAGCGGTCACTGGCCAGGATAATCTGCTTTTGGCCTTCCAGGAGGGCATTGAAGGTATGGAAGAATTCCTCCATCGAGCGGTCTTTGCCAGCAAAAAACTGGATGTCATCAATCAGCAGGGCATCAACACTGCGGTAGTGTTGTTTGAACTCTTCAATCCGGGAGTTGCGCAGGGCTGTCACCATGTCATTGACAAAGCGTTCGGCATACACGTACAGCACCCGCGCATTCGGGTTGTGTTGCAGGATGCAATTGCCAATGGAGTGCATCAGGTGGGTCTTGCCCAATCCGACCCCGCCATAAATGAACAGGGGGTTGTAGGATTTGCCGGGGTTTTCACCGACCTGCAAGGAGGCTGCCCGTGCCAACTGGTTGGATTTGCCTTCAACGTAGTTCTCGAACACCATGCGTGAATTCAGCGAATTGACAAAACGGTCACTGAAGGAGGCCGCATTCAGTGGGTTGCCACCGGCGGTCAGGTTGCCATTGCCATTTACGCCCGAGGGGGCTGGGGATGGCTGCGGTGCAGGTGTTTCCCAGGCCGCCTGTTGCACGACAGGGGGAGGCGGTGTTGGGGCTGTTGCCGGTTTTGGCAGGGGTTTGGGTGCAGTGCGTGAGCCGATCTGCAACATGACATCATATTCATTGTCACCCGATAAATTGCGGACATGCGAGACAATATGGGGCAGGAAAATTTCATGGATATGTTGCAGGACGATGGGATTGGGGGCCAACAGGTAAAGGGCTTTTGGCTTTTCGACCGCATGCAGGCTACGCAACCAGGTGTTGATTTCCTGGCTGGGGAATTCGTGTTCCATTTGGGTGAGGCACTGTTGCCAAAGCATAAAAATAGCGTCCCGTAGAGTGATGACAGGAATAAGACGTTGTTCAGTAGGAATCAGGTATTATAAGTCCCCCCACAAGTTATCCACAAGTAAACTTCTTGTCGGAAGCGTACAGGCTTCTCTTGACAAGATCAGGCTTATCAAGTAATTTGCGGAACCTTTTTGCGGGTCGGGGTTTCTTGTGAGGCAAGAAATTCGCGGGATACGCACTGAATGTTGACTAAAAATTTTGTTGGTGAATTGTCATGAAAAGAACCTTCCAACCCAGTAATCTGCGCCGGGCGCGTACCCATGGTTTCCGTGCCCGCATGAGCACAGCGGATGGCCGTAAAGTGCTGAGTGCCCGCCGTGCCAAAGGCCGCAAACGCCTGATCCCGTAAGAGCCTAGTGTAGGCGTGCCCCTATTCCCGCGCGAAAACCGCCTGACTCGCCCGTGCGAGTTCCAGCGGGTTTTTGAGCGCGGATTGCATCGGCGTGTCCAGTTGGAAGGGTTCTTTGCGCGAGTGCGCGAAGGGACGCAAACGCACGCCCGTTTGGGTTTTGCCCTTTCCAAACGCTCCCTTAAGCGGGCTGTGGATCGTAACCGTATCAAGCGGTTGGCACGCGAAAGCTTCCGCCTGCACCATCACCAATTGTCCGGCATCGATATTGTCATTATGAGCCAAGCTGATGTGGCGCAAGCTGATAACGCTGCTATACTGCACCAGCTTGATGTGTTGTGGCAGCGTTTGGGCAAGCTCTACCCTCCCCGCCGTGCTGTACAAGCCAAATAATGCGCTTTAACCCCGAATAACCCGGATTGAGGAATTATGGATTCTCAACGCCCTTTCCTGTATCTCACCCTGATTTTTTTGGGTTTCCTGCTTTGGATTACCTGGCAACAGGATCATGCCCCGAAACCCCCTCCCGTTGCCAAGGTTGCGGCTACTGAAGTTGCACCAGGGCAAGCGGACAGTGCCGTCCCGCCTGTGCCGGGCAGTACCAGTGCTGCTGCCACGACGGTTCCTGTCGGGCAGGATTCGGCAGCGGGCGGTCAGGTGATACGTGTCCGCACCGATGTGCTGGATTTGCAAATCAGCAGCAAAGGCGGTGACATTATTGTTGCTGACTTGCCAACCTATCCGATTAGTTTGGAGCAGCCGGATAAGCCGGTGCGTATCCTTGACCGGGATGGCAGGAATTATGTTGCCCAGTCCGGTTTGCAGCATCAATCTGTCGCAGGCCAGGATGTGGGTGCGCTTGCCCCGAACCATTTGGCTGATTTCACGATTGAGAAAAACGACTATACCTTGGCGGATGGCGCTCAGGAACTGGTTGTGCCCTTGCGTTGGCAAAGCCCCACCGGGGTAGTTGTTACCAAGCGTTACCGCTTTAAACGCGGTGACTTCAATGTGGTGATGGAGCAGGAAGTCCAGAATGGTTCTGCCCAGCCGTGGGTTGGCAGTGAATACCGCCAGCTCAAGCATGGACCTGCCCCCAAGGGTAGTGGCAGTCTCCTGACCAGTACGGTGCAGGCCTTTGTCGGCGGTGCATACTATGCGGAAGACAAGTATGTGCGTTTGCCGTTTGATGACATGAAAGACCCGTTGGCGGTGACGGCTACCGGTGGCTGGGTGAGTGTGCTGGAGCACTATTTCATTAGTGCCTGGATTCCGCCGCAAGACCAGCAAAGCACCTATTACAGCATGGAAAACAAGCAGCTTGGTGTGCCAAGCTATATTCTGGGGCTGCGTAGCCCGGTCAAGGAAGTGGCCGCAGGTAGCACCGACACGTTCAAGACCCAGTTATGGGTCGGGCCAAAAGCACAGGATAACCTAGAAGACCTGGCTAAAGGTCTGGATTTGACGGTAGACTATGGCATCTTTGCCTTCATTTCCAAGCCGATTTTCTGGGTAATGCAGTGGATCCATAGTGTGTTGGGCAATTGGGGCTGGACGATCATCTTCCTGACCTTATTCATCAAGCTGTTGTTCTTCTGGCCTTCGGCTGCCAGCTATAAATCGATGGCAAAGATGAAATCGGCAGCGCCCAAGATGAAGGAAATCAATGAGCGTTTTGCCAGCGACCCCCAGGCCAAGCAGAAAGCCATGATGGATCTGTACCGTAAGGAAAAGATCAACCCCTTAGGTGGATGCTTGCCGATCCTGATCCAGATTCCGGTGTTTATGGGCTTGTATTGGGTACTGCTGGAAAGCGTTGAATTACGCCAGGCACCGTGGTTGCTGTGGTACAAGGATTTGTCGATCATGGATCCGTACTTTATCTTGCCATTGGTGATGGGTGCATCCATGTACTTCCAGCAAAAACTGAATCCGCCGCAGGTTGATCCGGTGCAGCAGAAGATTTTCCAGTTCCTGCCCATTGTGTTCACCTTCATGTTCCTATGGTTCCCGGCTGGTTTGGTCTTGTACTGGGTGGTCAATAACGTGTTGTCTATTGCCCAGCAGTGGTTCATCAACAAGAAAATTATCGGGCATGCATGATTTACCCCCTTCCCGTCCTTCCCCCGCAAGGGGGGAAGGTGTAAGAATGTTTCATGTGGAACAATCCTGACACCATTGCTGCCGTAGCTACTCCGCCAGGGCGCGGTGGGGTTGGGGTTATCCGGCTTTCCGGCAAGCTTGTCCCTGAGCTTGCCGTTGCCATCCTCGGCTCCCTCCCTTCCCCACGTCGAGCTGTCCACCGTTTGTTCAAAGCCGCCGATGGATCATCCGTGGATGATGGCATCGCGTTGTATTTCCCTGCCCCACACTCCTTTACGGGAGAGGACGTGCTGGAGCTGCAAGGCCACGGTGGTACGGTGGTGCTGGATATGCTGCTGAAACGCTGTGTGGAACTGGGTGCACGGCTAGCTCGCCCCGGTGAGTTTTCCGAACGTGCTTTCCTTAACGATAAGCTGGATTTGGCACAAGCGGAAGCGATTGCCGATTTGATTGACTCCGGCTCGGAACAGGCTGCCCGTTCTGCCCTGCGCTCCTTGCAAGGCGAGTTTTCGCTGGCGGTCAACGCACTACTGACCCATCTGGTTGAGTTGCGGGTGTATGTGGAGGCTGCACTCGATTTCCCGGATGAGGATGTTGATTTTCTCGCGGATGAGGCAGTGACGCGCCGTCTGGAGGCTATCAAGCAGCAATTGCAGGCGATTTTCCAGAAAGCCCGCCAAGGCAGTTTGTTGCGGGATGGCATGCATCTGGTGATCGTCGGTAGGCCAAATGCAGGCAAGTCCAGCTTGTTGAATGCCTTGGCTGGGCAAGAGACGGCGATTGTCACGGCCATTGCCGGGACAACCCGTGACGTATTGCGTGAACGTATTAACCTGGATGGTATGCCTTTGCATATTGTTGATACGGCAGGTCTGCGCGACAGTGACGATCCGGTGGAGCAAATTGGCATTGCGCGGGCGTGGCAAGAGGTGGAAAAAGCTGATCTTGTCTTGTTGCTGGTGGATGATACTCAGCCAGATCATACTGAAAATGCGGCAATACTGGATAAGCTCCCTGCCCGCCTGCCACGCATGACGGTGCATAATAAGGTGGATCTGAGTGGCAAACGTGTTGGTAAGCAGGATGGGCATCTGTATATTTCTGCCAAACAGGGCTTGGGGCTGGATGAGCTCAAGGCCGAGCTGAAAACCCGGATGGGCTACCAAGGGGATGCAGAAGGCACCTTCATGGCACGTCGCCGCCATTTACAGGCGTTGGCAGAGACGGAAGCCGCCATCAACCGGGCTGAATTCCAGCGGCGTGAGTTCAATGCTGGGGAACTGATGGCAGAGGAATTACGGCTGGCTCAGGATGCCTTGGGGCAGATTACTGGCAAGTTTACCCCGGATGATTTACTGGGGGAGATTTTTAGCTCGTTTTGTATCGGCAAGTAATCTATCTGCCAGCTAATGCAGGCAGCGCAAAAAACCAGCCTAAAATCAGTATTAACTACATGATATTATTGGTTTGTGTTGCATATAACGCAAACTAGCGCAGATTGACACCAGCCATTTTATGGCATACAAGTAGGCATACAAAACAACGTATGCCAAGGACTGTATGCCAACCATCACTAAACCGCTTACACCTGTCAAGACCCATATGATCATAGACCCGCTTATTGAATAATTCGGGCTTCTTGCCATACCACCTCTTGAGGGCTTTGACGGGTGTCAAGTGTCCAAGGTTGCGCTGAACGACATGATGG
>CAXYXW010000034.1:0-46915 GCA_964293005.1 uncultured Thiothrix sp. | reverse complement strand
TGCCTGTTGGAGTTTAGCATGATTGTAGAGCCTATGATCACACAGGTCTTGACAAATAATTCAATATTGTTATTTTTTTTTGATTCAAAACTTGTTTTTTTCGAAGCAACTATCTCAGCATATTGAACAGCAGTATCTACTCGTGAAGAAGATGGATTTTTTTTCTGGTCAATGGATTTGTTTTTACTGCTATCTTGACATTCTCTTGGTTTTTCTGGGTGCGTGTTTTTAATGTGTTTTTTTAGCTTGTCTTGAAGTAACTCTATTTTGCAATATGGGCATTCTTTTCTTGAGTTTTTCGGTGATTTATTTGTATCTTCTTCTTTTATTAAAGGGTTTGCATGTTTTTCTTTATGTATTGGATCCCTAATTTTAAGCAATGTTGTTTTTATGATTTGTAACTGCTCTTGCAAGGAAAGCTTCATGTTGTTTTTTTTCGAGGAGTGAAAGAAGTTATTTTAATCATAATATAATTAATAGCTTGATTTTCTATGTCTTGGTCGCTCAGTGAAAAACTTGTTATGACTCTCACGTTTTAAAATCGGATTTATCTCGTGAATTTTATTAAGCATCCGTAGCGACTTGGTTGATTTACACCAAAAGCATAATCAGGACTAGTATTGGTAGTTGCTAGCATTGGGGAGCCTCCATACAAGAAGAGTTGCTATTTAGAATAATACCGCTAATAAATAATTCCTGTCTATAGTTTTTACATACAACTTCTGTCTTATCTGTCATATTGAGGTAGGTCACATTTGCTGCCGCTAGCCACTGAAGCCTTTCTGCAAGCCCAGCCTGACCCGCATCCGCTTGCTCCCGACCCTTGGCAACTTTCCCCAAATGGCGCATCATTTCCCCTCCAATAACCAAAGAGGAGAGAAACAGCATGTCGACATTGCCACAGGTGATCCGCATTGAGAACGGCGGACAGGTGCAGCATACATTTTCCGAGGGTGAATACCTCAACCGCCAAGCCCGGTTACGGGCGCTGATGGCGGAGCTGGGGGTGGACGCAGTACTGTTCACCTCCATCCACAATATCAATTACTACTCTGATTTCCTGTACTGTTCGTTTGGTCGCCCCTATGGTTTGGTGGTCACACAAGACCGGGTGGTGAGCATTTCCGCGAATATCGACGGCGGGCAACCGTGGCGGCGCACGGTGGGTGATTACAATCTGGTTTATACCGATTGGCAGCGTGACAACTTCTTCCGTGCCGTGCAGCAGGAAATCAAGGATGGGCAGCGGGTTGGGGTTGAGCATGACCATATCACCCTGGAGCGGCTCAATAAATTACAGGCCGCCTTGCCTGCCGCCACGATTGTGGATATTGCCGCTGCCACCATGCGCTTGCGCATGATCAAGTCAGCCGAAGAAATAGCCCACATCAAGCAGGGCGCACAAGTATGCGATGTCGGTGGGGCAGCACTGGTGGCAGCGGTGCATGGCGGTGTGCCGGAGCATGAGGTGGCGTTGGCTTCTACGCAGGCAATGGTGCGTGAAATTGCCAAGCGTTATCCGCACGGTGAGCTGATGGATACCTGGACGTGGTTCCAATCTGGCATCAATACCGACGGCGCTCATAATCCGGTCACATCGCGTCAGGTGCAGGAGGGTGACATTTTGTCCCTCAACTGTTTCTCGATGATTGCCGGGTATTACACCGCCCTGGAACGCACCTTGTTTTATGGGCATTGCGATGATGCCTCCCTGAAACTGTGGCAGGCGAATGTGCATGTGCATGAGGAAGGCCTGAAGCTGGTCAAACCCGGTATCCGCTGCTCGGAAGTGGCGCATGAGCTGAACCGGGTGTTTGACAGTTATGGCCTGCTGCAATACCGCACCTTTGGCTATGGGCACAGTTTCGGCGTACTGAGCCACTACTATGGGCGTGAGGCCGGTTTGGAGTTCCGTGAGGATATTGATACCGTCCTTGAGCCGGGGATGGTGGTGTCGATTGAACCGATGATCATGCTGCCGGAGGGCATGCCCGGTGCAGGTGGCTACCGTGAGCATGACATCCTGGTGGTGACTGAAAACGGTGCGGAAAACATCACTGGCTTCCCGTATGGGCCGGAGCATAACATCATTCCGGTGCGTTGAGTGCATGGGGACGTGTCCGTGTGGTTCCGGGGTCAGTTACGCGCAGTGTTGCCGCCCTTGGCATGATGGCAAGGCGGCTCCCGATGCCGCAAGCCTGATGCGTTCACGTTACAGTGCCTACGTGCTGGGGGACGGTGCTTATTTGCACCGCAGTTGGCATGCCAGCACCCGCCCCAGCAAGAAAAGCCTGCTGTCCTTGCCGCCCACCGACTGGCTGGGGCTGGAGGTGATCCGGGTCGAGCAGGGGAGCGGGCAGGATAGCGTGGGGGTGGTCGAGTTCATTGCCCGTTACCGTGAGGGCGGGCAGGAAGCGGCCTTGCATGAGGTCAGCCGCTTTGTGCGTGAGGGCGGGCGCTGGTATTACCTCAGTGCGCTGTAGGGCTGGCGGTATTAGCAGTTAGGCGGGGCAGGATCACCTGATGCTGCATGTCCAGCTCAAACGGAACTATTGCCCCAACTTCCCGGTACTCGTGGCTGGGTGTTAGCGCCAGTATCTGGCTGCCATCTGCCAAGGCGAGGGTGTAAAGGTATTGCGCACCCCGGAATACCCGTGCCATCACCTTCGCCTTGCGCGGGGCTTCGGCAACCAGCCGGATGTCATCCGGGCGGATCAGTACATCAACCGGGCAATTCTCGGCGCACTGTGCCGGGACTTTGCCCTGGATTGCGCCCAACAGGGTGGATACGGTGTGCGGGTTCAAGACCGTGCCCTGGATCATCGCGCCTTGCCCGATAAAGCCTGCGACAAACTGGTTGGCGGGGCTATGGTAGAGGTTATAGGCGGTATCCCACTGCTGCAAGCGCCCGGCCTGCAAGACCCCAATCATGTCTGCCATCGCAAAGGCTTCATGCTGGTCATGGGTGACGAGGATGGCGGTTGTGCCTTCGGCCTTGAGGATGTCGCGTACCTCACGGGCGAGCATTTCGCGCAATTCCACATCCTGGCTGCCAAACGGTTCATCCAGCAACAACAGGCGCGGGCGCGGGGCAAGGGCGCGTGCCAAGGCAATGCGCTGCTGTTGCCCACCAGACAGCTCATGCGGGTAACGTTGCCCATAACCGGGCAGGTTGACCAACTCCAGCAGTTGCTCGATGCGGGCAGCCTTTTCCCTGGCTGACTGTTTGCGGATACCAAAGGCGATATTGTCGGCAATCCGCAGGTGCGGGAACAGCGCATAATCCTGGAACACCATGCCAATATTGCGTTGTTCGGGCGGCAGGCGCAGGTTGGCAGCACTGATCACCTGACCATTCAGTGTCACCGTGCCGCGTGTCACCGGCTCAAACCCGGCAATCGCCCGCAGCAAGGTGGTCTTGCCGCAGCCGCTGGGCCCCAGCAGGCAACCAATCTCGCCATCCTTCACCGTCAGGTTCATGGCGTGGATCACGGTGGCGGTGGTGTATTCGATAAAGACGTTTTCCAGTACCAGTTTGCTCATGTCTATTCCCCCGCACGAGAGCGTGAAATCGAGCGGCTCAGCAGGATCACCGGGATGATGCCCGCTGCCACAATCATCAATGAGGGCAAGCCCGCATCCGCCAGCCGCTCATCGGAAGCCAGCTCGTAAGCGCGTACTGCCAGCGTGTTGAAGTTGAAGGGGCGCAGGATCAGGGTGGCGGGCAGCTCTTTCAGCACATCGACGAACACCAGCAGCAGGGCGGTCAACAGGGAGCCTTTCATCAGTGGCAAGTGCAATTGCTGCAAAACCCCCAGCGAACTCAAGCCCAGTGAGCGCCCGGCATTGTCGACGGTTGGCTTGATCTTGCCAAGCCCCGCCTCCACCGTTTGCAGCGAAACCGCCAGAAAGCGCACATTGTAGGCAAACAGCAGGGTGAACAGCGTGCCACTCAGCAGCAGGCCAACGTTATGCCCGAGCCAAGCCTTGCTCCAGTGGTTGATTTGTGTGTCCATCCACGCAAACGGGATCAACACCCCAATGGCGATCACCGTACCCGGTACGGCATAACCCATTGCCGCTACCCGCGTGGCTGCATTCACCCACGGGCTATTGCCCAACCGCTTGCTGTAGCCCAGCACCAGCGCCAAGGCCAGCGCAAACAGGGCAGCAAGGCTTGCCAGCAGCAGGCTGTGCCAAACCAGCTTCAGGAAGCTGCTGTCGATGCCTGCCTGTGCCACCGTGATGCTCCAGTACAGCAATTGCCCCACCGGGATAATGAAGCCCAGCAGCAGCGGCAGGCTGCAAACCACCACCGCCAGCCACGCCATCCCGCCCCGCAAGCGGTATTTGGTGATGCGTGAATACTTGCTGGAAGTGTGGTGGTAACGCGCCCGGTGACGTGACCAGCGTTCCAGCAGGATCAGCACAAACACAAACCCCATCAGCAGCGCCGCCAATTGCGAGGCGGCTGCATGGTCGCCCAAGCCAAACCAGGTACGGAAAATGCCGGTGGTGAAGGTCGATACCCCGAAATATTGTACCGTGCCAAAGTCTGCCAGTGTCTCCATCAAAGCCAAGGACAAGCCAGTGATAATGGCTGGGCGTGCCAGCGGCAATGCCACCCGGAAAAAGCTGTCCCATGAGCTGGAACCCAGTGTGCGGCTCACTTCCAGCACACAGATGGATTGTTCCAGGAAGGCTGCCCGTGCCAGCAGATACACATAGGGGAACAGCACCAGTGACAACATGGCGATAGCACCGCCCAGCGAGCGCACATTGGGAAACCAGTAATCACCATAGCCCCAGCCGGTTAGCTCCCGCAGCAGGGATTGTACGGGCCCGGCAAAATCCAGCATGCCGGTATAGGTGTAGGCAATAATGTAGGCAGGCATTGCCAGCGGCAGCAACAGCGCCCATTCAAAGAAACGCAGCCCCGGAAACTCACACATGCTGTTCAGCCAAGCGGTCGGCAGGCCGATCAGCAGCACCCCCAAGCCAACCCCAACGGTTAGCCACAGGGTATTGAGCAGGTAATCGGTGAGGACGGTATCCACCAGATGCCGCCAGACTTCGGGGGCAGGCACAAAGACATAGCCAAACACCGCCAAAATCGGCAGGGCGGTGAGCAGTGCCATGCCAAGGACGGTGGTGTGCCAAAGCAGTTTGTTCGTGTCCAAGGGGTCAGCTTTATAAATAAGAAGAGTTTACATTATCGTTATGCAGGGGGCGGGATGCAAGCGGGGCGGCGGGGGTATTTCAGCGGGTAGCAAAACCACGGTGGTGGTTTTTATTTAAGTTATTGTTTTTTATGTTGTATTTGTCTTTGTGTGAATGGAGGGTAAATCCACAGCTCCCTCCTAACCCTGACCATGTGTTTTCGGGGCTAGGTTCGTCATAACATCACTCTATAAACTCCCCAATGATACTATGCTTCCGTTTTATTTCATTGATAAAGCGGTCATAGTGCCTCAATCGGATGACTGAATGGGTAATCAGGTAAGCACCCAGAATAATTAAAGCGAGGTTGAGCACCCCCAATGGGATAAGAAAGCTTAAGACATTGAGGGCATCATAGTATTTTGAAGTGGCTATCAGCAAACTCATAACGGATAGCGGTAAAGTTAAGACGGCTATACCGGTTCGCATGACCGATAAGGATGTGCGTTTCTCTGCTAAAATAAGCTGCACTTCATTGATTGCTATTGAATCAATCTTGCTTGTATCGTTGCTCAAATTTTTATATACCTTGTTCGCACATTAATTATGATGGCTTGAAAAATATTATATCAGGTAAAAACCAATAACAGGTATCAAGGTGAAGAAAATAACAACACCAAAGCAGCCAGATCCTGAACGGTGATCCCCCTTTGTCAAAGGGGGAGGCGGGACGGCACTTTGTAAAATTAGGTAGATTGAGCTGTCTTGTTCCCCTCCTTTGAAAAAGGAGGGGTTAGGGGAGGATTTTCTTCGGCGTTTTGCGCCACCCTCCAGCGGAAGGGGGAATGGTTACTTCCAGCCTGCCTTATCCATTATTCTCACCGCCTCCGCATTGTTCTTGCCGAGTTCGGACAAGTTAATGCTGTCAGCTTTGAATTCACCCCAGCCTTTCAACAATGCACTGGCAGGGACACCGGCCTTGACCGGGTATTCCTGGTTATTTTCGGCATACCATGCTTGAGCCTCATCGCCGACCAGATACTCCAGCAGTTTGACGGCATTATCCTTGTTCTTGGCGGCTTTGGTGACAGTCGCACCACTGACATTAATATGTGTACCGCGCTCACCTTCTTTCTGGTCAGGCCAGAAAATGGCAACCTTTTCGGCGGCTGCCTTTTCTTCGGCATTGTCGCCCGCCAACATTTGCCCATAATAATAGGTATTGGCAATCGCAATATCACATTGCCCCGCAGCGGCGGCCTTGATTTGGTCGCGGTCGCCGCCTTCCGGTGGACGGGCAAAGTTTTTCACAAACCCTTCTGTCCAGGCGGCTGTTTTCTCTGCCCCCAAACTGGCAATCATTGAACCGAGCAACGATTGGTTATAAATATTGTCGGAGCCACGCACACAAATGCGGCCTTTCCATTTTGGGTCAGCCAAATCCGCATAGGTGGATAGCTCTTCCGGTTTCACCTTATCCTTGACATAGAAAACCGGGCGGGCGCGGTAAGTCAGGCCAAACCATTGGTTTTCCGGGTCACGCAGGTTTTCCGGGATGCTGGATTTCAGGGTTTCTGATTCAACAGTTTGGCTCAGCCCCATGTCCTTGGCACGGTGCAAGCGGCCTGCATCAGCGGTCAACAATACGTCGGCGGGGCTGTTTTCACCTTCCAGTTTCAGGCGTTCAATCAAGGCATCATCTTTGCCGGTGACGAGGTTGACGGTAATGCCACTCGCTGCCGTGAATTTATCGAGCAATGGCTTGATCAGTTGCTCTTGGCGGGAGGAGTAAACATTGACCTCACCCTCAGCAAAAGCAGGGAAGGCCAAACTGGTTGCCAGCATCGCCAGTGCAATTTTGTTCAACATGGGTATCAACCTTTAATCAATAATAAGAATGGTTCGCATTTTATCAGATGCTAATGATAATGCAAGTAGTTATCGTTTATCTTCACCTTTAGGCCAGCAGCAAATGGTTGTCCCAGCTTACATCGGTAAATTGGTACAGGGTTTGCGCGGCTTGCTGCTGTGGGCTGGAAGGCAGGAGGTGCAGGCCACCCGTGGCATCCGACACCAAAAAGGCCTGCTCTTCGGCAAGGAAGGCTATTCCGCTGGGTTCGGGCAACTGCCAGGCATGCAGGAAGCGCCGTTCGCGGGTGCTCCAAACGGTGGTGTGGTTGCCACGCGGGGAGGAGCAGGCGAGGATGCCTTGCTGGGGGGCATGGGCAATATCAGCCATATAGCCCTGGAATAACGGAACCGTTTCTGCCGGGATGTCGAGCAATTCCAATGCACCACCTTGGGCTTGCCAAGCGACCAGCGAGGCCGGTTGGGTGTGATACAGGTCGCCTTCGTATTGCAAGGCCACCCCGACATCACCGGCTGCCGTCACGGTCAGGTGGCGGATACTCAGCAAGCGGTCAGGCAGGCGGTATTCGTCGATTTTCCTGCCCGTGTCCGTATCCAGATAAACCAGGGAGGGCTGCATGCTCTCCCTATTGAGTTTGCGCCGCCCAAAGTCCGGGTGGGTTTCAATGCCGCCATTGGCAACCACCAGCGTCTTGCCATCCGGCAACAATTGCAGGTCGTGGGGATCAAGGCCGTAGGTGTTATATTCACCCAGCACTTGCCAGTTCTGGCTATCGCGGAGGCCGAGCACCCCGCGTTTGCCTGCATAATCGTTTTCGGTGGTGAATAACACTTTACCATCAGCAGTCAGGCAGCCATGCCCATTGAAATGCCGATCTGCCACGGTTGCAATCGGGGTGGAGGGTATGGCGGTGTCGGTGAAGCTGACCACCGCACATTCAAAGGCAGGCCGCCGCCCGAACAGCAGCACCCGCCCATCCGCCAAAGGCAGCACGGCATGCCCCCGCACCGGGACGGCTTGCGAGGTCAATGTACCTTGCCGCCAGTCCAGCCGGGTCAGGAAATGCCCGCCCACGGCGTTGTCACTGGCGGAGTAGAGCAGGTGGGCATCCGGGGTGGCAACTGCCATCTCCATCAATTTCCCCGTACCCAAGGCAGCACCGAAAACGCTGGCGCTTGTCAGTGCCAGAAACTGGCGGCGATTCATACCTTAATCCCCATCATTGTCATTAAAGCCAAAGCGTACATCTAGGAGCTTGGCGAGTTGGCGTTTAATGCCCATCTGGATGCCATAGCTGCGCTGGTAAAACTCCATCATGGCTTGTTTGTCACCTTGTTCCAGCAGCACAAACGGGTCGGCGGCAGGCTCAGGGATTTTCAGGTAATCCGCTGTCAGTTGCTCCAGCGCTGCGGTGATCTGCTGTGCCAGCAAGTTATCGTAGTGGGTGCGCAACCATTCCAGCCAGCCGCCCTCCTTGAGCAGGCGTTGCATGCCTTCAACATGGGCACGGGTAATGGCGATGGATTGCCCGCTGCGCCAGGCTTCCAGCTCATAGGGATTGGGTGCACCCTGAATGATAATGCCCATCGGCTTGCCAAGTTTCAGGGTCAGTTTCTCTGCGGTTTGGTACAACTTGCTGACCAACAGATCCAAAGCCTCACGGTCACTGCTAAAGACCGCACTGCCATGCCCGGCTTGCCGCAAGGCATCGGCAAAGCTGTTGTCCTGGCGCAGCCACGCATCAGTAAGGGTATGGATATGGCGTTGTAGCAGTTCGCTGGCGGCCTGCACATAAGCACAGCGGCGTTGCCCCGCTTCCCCCTGGAATGCAGCCAACAGGTCGGCTTCTGTTTTGTCCCGGTCATACAGCAGGTATTCGAGGGTACTCAAACCTTGCCCTCCCACACCCTTTTGCTCCAAAGCCGCCACGGTGATGGGGGCACTGTCCGCCAGCAGTTGGTTGATCACCCGTTTTTTCGGTGGGTTGAAATTGATATGGTAATCCACTTCGTTTTCCACGGCTGGGCCAAACAGCAGTGGGTCAGTGCGTTGCCAAGCCAACAGGGTATTGACCCAGGCGGTGCGTAAGCGGGCAAAATTCCCGCTGTCTGTTGCCGTGCAAAACGCTTGGCTGGCGGCGGTGAGCTGCTGGCTGCTAGTCTCCAGTTCCTGATAGAGGGGTTTGATGGCCTTGTCCACCAGGCCACTAAACAGTTGCTGGGCATTGGGGATCGGGGCAAGCGGCCTGCTGGCAGCAGCATTTGCCGTCATGGGTGCGGTGGTGACTGGTGCTGGTGTGGCGGTGGTGTCCGCAAGGGCAAGCAGCGGGTTGAGGCATAGCAGGGATAGCAGAACGATTCCCCCCCATGCGGGCGGGGAAAACAGGGGTGTGTGGATGTGTTTCATCGGTTAACTCGTCACAGTGAATTCAAAAAGTGCAGCAGGGATTCACGTTCCGCCTTGCTGAGTGCCAACACCTGATCACGGGCAGCGGTTGCTTCGCCACCGTGCCACAGGATGGCTTCCAGCAGGTTGCGGGCGCGTCCGTCGTGCAGGAAGCGGGTATGCCCATTGACGGTGGCAACCAGACCGATCCCCCACAAAGGGGCAGTGCGCCATTCCTGACCGGAGGCCAGAAAATCAGGGCGCTGATCCGCCAAACCTTCACCCATGTCATGCAACAGCAGGTCGGTATAGGGCTGGATGGTCTGGTATTCGAGTTCCAGGAAGCCCGTTTTCTGGGCGGTTTTGAATTGTGGGGTATGGCAAGCGGCACAGCCGACTTGATTGAATAGTTTCTGCCCTTGCAACACCACCGGGTCATCCACCTCCCGGCGGGCGGGTACTGCCAGCATCGAGGCATAAAAAATTACCGCATTGAGGATTTCACGGCTGATTTCCGGTTTGCCACCGGGCGGTGCATGCTGGCAGGCGGTTTGGGCAGCGGTGCAGGGTTGTTCCGGGAACAGCTCGGAAGTGATGCCCATATCCCCCTGGAATGCGCCGCTACTTTGTTGGGCGACACTGGGTTGGTTGGCTTTCCAGCCAAAACGCCCAAGGACGGTTTGTTGGGCGCTGGCATCCCAAACCCGGTTGGGGCGACCGGAAATGCCATCGCCATTGTGGTCATTCGGGTCAGACTGGGCGAGGATGGCGCTTTCCGGGATGGCTTCCAGCAAGCCCATGCCAATCATGGCGGGGGCAACACGGACGGAGGTCTGTAGCTGGGGGTGCAGTGCGCCATAGCGGGGGGCAGTCAGGTGCAGGGTGGGTTTCAGCAGGCTGTAGGTTTCACCGTCCTTGAAACTTCCTCTGATTTCCTCGTAGCTTAACTGCGGTGTGGCTTCCCCCTCTACCCCCGGAATACCAGAGGGCTGCAATTGGTCGCCGTAGTTCGGCTCAGGCACAACCCCCAGCTTTTCGAGCATGGCTTGCTGTGCGGGTGTTTCTGCCGGGATGCTCAGGCGTACCAGGGTGGAAATGAAGCCCTCATCCTTGCTCAGGGGCGGGTGTCCCTTGCCATCCTTGACATGGCAGCCTTGGCAACTGTTGGTATTGAATAGCGGCCCCAAACCATCCCGTGCCGAGGTGGAGGAGGGGGCGATCACCCACGGCTGTTTGAAAAAGGCATTACCGATAAAGAAGTTATCCCGCCGCAGGATACTGGTATTGTTGGCAGGCAGGGAAAACGCATTGCTGCTGCTGTCAAACACAGTCGTATCCCCCCCGGAGCGGCGTGGGTCGGGGGTGTCTGGCGTGCTGTTGGCTAGCCCCGGCTGCATCAGCAGACCCAGGGTAATGGCTAAGGCAAGTTTCATTTCAATGCATCACTGCTTTCCGGGTTAAGGTTATCCACCCCCAAGGATTTAGCGGCGGCTTCAAGATCGGCGGTTTGCGCCCGCAAAGCCGCTACGGTGGTTTTCACCCGTTCGTTGCCCTTGATATTGTCAGCGGCGATTTGCTGGTCAAACGGCTCACCGGCCTTGGCTGCTTCGACAATCGCTTCAGCCGCCTGTTGGGTGGCAGCCAGCTTGCTGAGCAGGGTTTCGCTGAGGCTGGCTTCCTTGCTGGCGAGCAGTTGTGCTAATGAAGCCCCTTCCAGCTTGCTGCCGTCGGTGCGGGTATACGTGCCGGTAAAAATATTCTGGATGCTGCGGGCATTCTCAGCGATGTCGTTGTGGGTATTGTCGCTGAAACAGGAGTGTTCATCCTCTTGCGAGTGTGCCAGGAGCGCCACATTCATGCGCTCCCCCGCCAGTTCGCCCAGGCTCAGGCTGCCGAGGCCAAACAGGGCACGGCGCAGTGCTTCCTGTTCATCCAGTGCAAGGAAGGTCTTGCGATAGTTGTCCTTGTCCGCTGCCCAGTCATCAACCATCGTTTGCAGATCGGCAACCAGCAGCTCAGTGGCGGCCTTCAGGTAAGCCGCCCGGCGGTCACATGCGCCATGCGTGCAGCCCTCCCCAGGCAGGAAGTCGGTATGGGGGCGGGTTTCGGCTGATTTCAGATCCGTATTCAGGTCTTGTCCCCACAGGAGGAATTCAACCGCATGGTAGCCGGTGGCGACATTGGCCTCTGAGCCGCCTTTTTCATGCAGGGATTTGAGCAGCGCGACATCAATCGGCTCTTGCCCGGCAATGATATTGGCGGTGGCAAAGGCATTGCCTTCCTCGTGCTCATACGCATCGGCTTGCACGTAGTCAATCAGCCCCTCATCCAAAGGCCACGCATTCACTTGCCCTTCCCAGGCATCTAGATTGGGGTTGCCAAAGCGGAATCCCTCGGTTTGGCTATAGGGTTTGCGGGCAGCTAGCCAGGCATCTTTGGCGGCCTGCTGGGTTTCTGCACTGGGCTTGGCAATAAAGGCATCCACTTTTTCCTGCAAGGTTTTGGCGGTGCTGAGGGCATCACTAAATGTGGCATGTGCCAACCCGGTGTAATGCTCAAGGACAGCCTTGGTCGTAACAGTTCCAGTCGGTGTTGCCGCGTGGCTCTGGACTGTGCTAAACGCCAATATCCCCCCGAACAGGGCAGCAGTGATCAGGCGGCTCAGTGGTTTTATGGGCAGATAGCCAGTGTAAATGCAGACATGCATGGTATTTTCCTAAATAATAATCATTTCCATTATTGTTGTTAATGATAACCATGCCTATTACTAGTTGCAAGTGATTCCTATTAGAGTGCCAGCAGTCTATCTTGCCCCAGTCGCGTATGATAAATTAAAAATTCGTATGATTTGGCTATGATAATGACTACGTTGCAATAAAGGAGTCAGTTTGATGAAAAACCTCGGTTTGGGAGCTGGCCTGCTGTGGCTATGCCTGATGCCGTTGGCTGCGGCACATGAGGGGGCGGGGGTTGTCGGTGGTTTCGCCAGTGGTTTTTCCCACCCTTTGGGCGGGCTGGATCACGTTGCCGCGATGGTGGCGGTCGGTATCTTGGGGGCGTTTATGGGCAGACCCGCCATCTGGGTTTTGCCGGTGGTTTTCCCGGTGGTGATGGCCTTTGGTGGGGCGCTCGGCTTGTTGGGCGTACCTGTCCCGGCGATTGAGCCGGGAATTGCCCTGTCTTCCATTGTGCTGGGGGGGATGATCGTGTTGGCCTTGAACCCGCCGTTGCCGGTGGTGGCGGTGGTAGTCGCGGCCTTTGCCATTTTCCACGGTTATGCCCACGGTACGGAGCTGCCGCAAGCCGCCAACCCGCTGGCTTATAGCCTCGGTTTTGTCATTTCGACCGGCTTGTTGCATCTGGTCGGTATCGCCATTGGTGAGCTGATCCGTTGGCCTACGGGCAAAATTGTTGCCCGTACTGCGGGTGGCCTGATTGCCCTTGCAGGTGTTGGCTTCCTGACCGGGATGCTGTAGCGCATATCCCCTAGCGCGGTATGAGCGGGCGCACTAACTCAGGCCGGATGTGGATGATGTTACGCTGCTGACGACACAGGTTGAGCGCATGGGCGCGGGCGCGGCTTTCGGCTGAAAGTGCATTGGCTGAGCCTTTGGCTTGCATGCACCAGCCGTAGTGGGCGTTGTAGTTAGTGTGCCAGCGGGCATCGGCGCTGATGCCGCAGTTTTGCTGCTGGGCTGTTTCAAACTGCTGCACAGCCTCGCGTGCGTAGGCTTCGCAGCGTTCTGGCAGTGGCACATCACCTTTCCAGCAGGACAGCGGGTAGCGGTTGCCGCGCCAGGTTGTCCAGCCGGTTGCGACTTCCGTATAGGCATCGTGGGTCAGTTGCCAGTTGTTTTGTTCCCCACCCAGATAGCGGATATTCAGGGTTCGCCCTTGGTTGGCAAGGCCGGTCATGCCTAGCTCAACCCATGCACCGCCATTGTCACTGAAGCGACCTACGGTCTTGACTCCGCTGGTGCTGCTGCAAATGTCCCCGTCGCATTCCGTTTGTGGATCGTCAACGATTTGCCAGTTCATGCGGGCAGGCCGCCCGTCAATCCGGCAATTCAGGTCGCCACGTGCCCAGGAGGGGAGTGAGGAGGTGCTGGCTAGGCTAGCGATTGGCAACAGGCTGATGCTGCCAAAGAATAAAACAAGGTAGGGTACGGTTTTCATGGTTTACTCCGTCGTTTGGCATTGTGTATGAGGTTTTATTGTTCCAATCGGTAAGGTTCGCGCAGGTAGATCACATGCAAATCCTGTTTCGGCACGAAATTGGTTTTCTCCATCACAAAAGTACGGTCATCAATTTTTTTCACCCCCGTTCCACAAAAGCTGAGCTTTTCCTTGGGGTCGGATTTTTTCAGGGTCAGGCGGAATTTGCCGATGGGGCCTTTCCAATTGGCTCCCGTGGTCAGGATGTAATGCAGGGTGGTGGTCGGTATCTCCCAACGGTCTTTGATTTTTTTGTCTACCCAGCGTTGCAGTTCGGGGTCAATGCAGTAACGCCCGGTTTCTTCCCCTTGCATACCATAACCAACCGACCCACCCAGGGCAGGCACATATTCATGGCTGACGCTGATGGTTTTGCCTGCCGGAAAGGTCTGCTGCCAATGGTGGGTCAGGGTGTGCAGGGTGATCCCGTCCTCTTGGCGTTTCTTGTGCTCGGTTTTGAAGGGTTGGGCTTTGCCATTGACGACCACGGAAAATTTCAGGATGTTCAAGTCTTTGGGGAGTTCGGATTCATCCTGGTAATCGAGGGGGGAACCATCCGCACCGATCGGCAAATCCGGCAAGGGGAAAGCCACGCGGGTGGTGATGTCGCGGCTGCTGGTATTGGTGAAGCGGTATTGGACGCGGACTTTTTTTTGGCTGACGAACAGGTCTTCTTCCGCCATGACAATGTGCTCAGACTGGGTGAAGACCAAACCCCCAGTACCCATCGCGGCGGTCGAGTCATTGGCCTGTACGGGCAGGCTGAAGCACAATCCAGCCAGCAGGCTATAGGATAGTGAATTGTTTCCCATCATGTTTCTCCCTCGGTTTTAATGATGGAACCGTTTATTGGCAAAAGGTTCCATCCCCATTATGTCAGCGGAAGAGTGCCTCGGATAGGGTAGGCAGCACTGTAGCAGGGCTATTGGCTAAGGCAGCGGTTCAGCGCTTCTGAACGTGCTTGTGCTTCCCCGGTCAGCCATTCTGGTTTGGCTTGCATGCACCAGTCATAGTGCCCACGGTGGTTATCCATCCAGCGCCCTGGTGGGGTCGTGGTGGGGCTGAACCCGCAGGCCAGTTGTTGGCTACGCCTGAATTGGCGGGTGGCCTGTTCAGCATACGCCTCACAACGGGTAGACAGTGATTCACACGGGCGCATGTCCGCATCGCGGGCAGCCGCTTCGGAAACCAGTGCGGCTGACGGGGCATTCAGACACCAGCCATAGTGGTTGTTATAGTTAGATTGCCAGCGGGCATTTGTATTGGCAAAGCCACAGCCCATGCGGGTGGCGCGGTCATTATCGGCGACGGCATTTTTGGCGTAGACATCACAAGTCCCCGTATCAGCGGCAAACGCGGGCGGGGTTATCAGTTGTGGGATTAAGGCCAATAAGGCAGCGGCAATAAGGGTAGGTTTCATGGTTAACTCCTCGGTTGGGGGTGGGTATGGAATATCCTGTCGTTATTTTTAGATACAAAGATACCAATATAGTTCCAAAATAGTATTTTAACAAACCAATATTACATATTTAAATACCATAAAAAACTTATACAAACTGATCAGTTTTACTTCTAAACTTCCCCCTAAACAAGCGAGGAAGGTATGGATGTGTTTGTGCTGGGTAGCTATGTCAATGCCAATAGTTTGACCGTCGGGCGTTTGCCGCAGGCGGGGGAGTCGGTCTGCGCTGATGGTTGCTGGGTGGAGCACGGTGGCAAGGGGTTGAATCTGGCCTTGGGTATGCAGCGTTTAGGGTTAAATGTCGATGTTTTGCTGGCGGTTGGGCATGACCCTGCCGGGGATGCCGCTATCCAGTTTCTTCAGGCAGAGGGTTTGAATACCGACCATGTGCTGCGGTTGGGGGCGGTTTCGGGGTTTGGTGTGGGTTTGATAGCCCCGGATGGCAGTAATGTGATTGTGGTGTATCCCGGTGCAAATGCCTTGTTGGGGGCAGCCCATGTGCTGGAGCAGGAGGGCAGTTTGGCTGCTGCCCGTTTGGTATGCGCCCAGTTTGAAATCCCGCAGGCTGCGGTGGTGCAGGCTTTTCAAATGGCACGGCAACGGGGCATAACGACCTTGCTGAATCCATCCCCTTGGTGTGAGCCAGTGCCTGAGCTGTTGGCCTTGACGGACATTCTGGTTTTAAATGAGCCCGAGGCAGCCTTGCTGTTCGGTTTGCCGCAGGGCAAGCGTTCTGGCGTGGGGGAGTGGCTTGACCGTCGGTCGCTGTCCGGTTTTCAGGGGCAGTGGCTGGTTGTCACGCTGGCAGAATGGGGCTGTGTGGCATGGGCGCAAGGTCAGGCAGCGGTGCATGTGCCTGCTTACCCTGTCAGACAGCTTGACCCGACCGGGGCAGGCGATGCGTTCACCTGTGGCTTGGCGCATGCTTGGTTGGCGGGGTTGGGCTTGTTGGATGCTTTGCGTTTTGCCAATGCTTGCGGGGCTTGGGTGGCTGCCCGACAGGGGGTGTTGCCTGCATTGCCGGATTATGCCGGAATCAGTCGTTTTATGCAGCAGACTGCTGAAAATGGGTAACGGGGGTTATGGTGGGGTTTGCTCATCCATTTTTAAGGTAATCCGGTAGGTATAGGCATCCCCCCGGAAAGTACCTTCCACGTATTCAGCCATTTGCCCATTATTTGCATAAGTGCGGCGTTTGAGCAGCAGGCAGGGGCCCGGTTCGGTAAAGCCAAAAGCTTCCATTTCATCGGCATTGCTCATAGCCGCCTCAATCGTCTGTTCACCATGCGCCAATACCAGCCCGCATTGGGCTTGCAGGAAAGCATAGGCAGACCCGGACACATCCCAATGGGTCAGGCTGGGGGCAAGGGTCAGGTCATACCAGGCAATTTCACGGGTCATGGGGATGCCATCGGCGAGGCGCAGCCGTACCAGTTTGAGGAAGCGTGCAGTCGGGGGGCGTTTGAAAATGGCAGCAATCGCCCGGTCACTCACCACCCGCTGCTCCAGCAATTGGGTGGAAGGCTCCATACCGATTTCGCGCATTTCTTCGGTGAAGCCTTTTAGCCTGCCGATTTCCGGGTTGATGCGCGGGGGCGCTTTGACAATCACACCCGCCCGTCCGTGGGTGCTGATGTAGTCTTGTTCCCGCAGTTCGTCGTAACAGCGGCGGATGGTGGTGCGGCTCAGTTTCAGTGCTTCTGCCAAGGTACGCTCAGAGGGCAGGCTATAACCGTTGCCGAGTTCCCCCGACTGGATCATGCTGATGATTTGGCGCAGCAATTGGCGGTAAACCGGTTCGGCAATGCCATTGTCTGGCTTGAGCCGCCGGATGAAGGCGCTGCTGTCATTGGCGGCTTGCAGGCCGGTGTTGGTGCTATGGATGCTGGATAGGCTTGCCATTGCGGATGGTTATCTCACTGGGACGCTGTTGGATGCCGTTAAGCATACCAGAAAATGCCAATATTCATAGGGACTAAGAAACTGGATAGCTGGATGGAGGTGGGGGAGGGGATTGTTGTAAGTGTTGCCACAAGTACCGAACCTTGTACGCTTATTATTATTAATTCGGTACCCGTAGCCCAATTGTTATTATTGTTAGTATTATCCATCTGCCCAAGTGCGACCCTGGTTTTTCATAGTGGCCTAGCCCAGCCCTTATGTTTTGCAGATGTTCTAGGAAGCGCCGGTTTAACCCCCTGTTCTATAGCCCAGTCCGGCTTGTTGTTGTTTTGCTTTCCCGTCCTTATTGTTGTTTTGTTTTCCATGTGTGTAGAGTAAACGACAAGCGCTGAATTAAAACTTAATCAACAAAAAAATGATGAAATTAACCAAAAAGCCGACGGATGGCGTTTATACCACCCGGTGGCTAATGAATTTGCTCATATTGTCGAGGATGTCCCAACCCCGGCGGAAGCCCAAGCCACAGCCTTCCCACGCAAAGAACACGCCTGCCTGGTAACTGCGCCCGTCCTCATCCTGCGGGAACTGGGCAAACTCCTGGTAGACCTTGCGGTAATTGTCGTATTCACCCCCCAGGGATTTCAGGACACGCCCGGCGGCATCGAGGATGGTGGTGTTTGCCCCTTCACGCCCAAACATGGTTTTGGAAACCTGCTTCTTGCCTTGCAACGGCTCGGTGCGGGTTTCCAGCAGGTAGGGCGATTCCGGGAACAGCTCATACAGCACCTTCATGATGCCCTTGCTTTGGAACAGCAGGGTATAGGCCGGATTCAGCACCGTGCAGGCACTGTTGCGGCTGATGTCATCCAGGATGCCGGTAATGCCGTCGGTTTGCAGGGCAATGTCTTCCCACGGGTAGAGCTTGAACCAGTAATCAAAACGGGTATTGTCCGGGTTGAAAATACCCTCCTCTTCGGAGAAGGCGACTTCGTGCATATAGCAAAAGTCAGTCTGGAAACCGGCATCCCCGGCCATCTGTTGCAGGAAACGGGTGGTGCGCTCGTCTTCCGGCAAGTTGCCCATGCTGGAGAACAGGATATTCTGGTACTGATAGTGTTCGGCGAAGCTGTCCGGGTCTTCTTCCCCTGTCACCAGGCGGCGGAAGTTGTTGGTGATGGCGGCATAGACATTATTGAACTGGCTGTCCTCATCCATGCCATTGGCCTTGAGCAGCGCCCATTGCACCACGGCGGTTTCAAACAGGCTGGTGGGCGTGTCGGCATTGAACTCAATCAGCTTGATGGGCAAGCCATCAATCCCACCGGCAAGGTCGAAACGCCCGTACAGGTGGCGGTCTTCACTGTCCCAACTGCGCTTGATCTGGCTGATCAGGTTGAAGGGGATGTCCAGCTCGAAAAACAGGTCGTTGTCAATCACATGCTGGGCTGCCTGCGTATACATGTCATACAGCTCGTTGGCGGCATCGTAATAGGCTTCCGCTTCCGCCTCCGTGACACGGATGATTTCGTTGGGCACATACGGCGTACCATCAGAATCGGTGTGCCAGGTCATGCCGACTTCTTCCATCAATGCAGGGCTGATGGGTTTTACTTTGTCTGTCTTTACCATAAATTAACCGCCGAATGTCCCGCCACTATTGCCCTTGCTGCTGGAGTTGTTGCTCCCCCCAAAGAAGCCGGAACGCGGCTGGGATTTGTTTTGGGTGCTATTGGTATTGTTGGCGGCGGGGTTGCGCGTGCTGTTCATGGTGCTTTGCGCCTTTTGTGCTTGCTGCTGTTGGTGCTGCTGGTAATTGGGGTTGCCCATCAGTTTGTTGGCAATCATCCCGCCAATCAAGGCTCCTGCTGCCGAAGCCAGAATGGTTTCACCGAGGCTCAAGCCCTGGTTTTGGGCAGCCGGTTGTGCCAGTTGGGAGGTTCCTTCCTCAACCCGCTTGGCCTCATCTTCCGCCATTTTTTTCAGTTCGGCTTCGCTGAGGATGCGCTCAGTGCCATCGAGTGCCTTCAGGACAGCACGGGTTCCTTCGCTGGAGGGGAATTTTTCCTTCAGCTCATAGGTATCCGGGTTCGCCCCTGTCTGCTGGATAACCATGAACACGCCTTCACTGGCGGCTTCAGCAATCTTGCCTTGACTGGGGGTTGTGCCATTTTGCGGGGGCTGCCCTTGCCCGCCGTCACAGCCCTGTAACGCCGCAACAATGGTAAAGCCAAGGCTCCCTACCATTGAATACGAAACGATTTTCTTGATGTAGTGTTTCATTTTGTTCTCCTGAGTCCACGGGTTTGCCCGTGCAGGGTAAAGAATACGGGAGAGAAAATCCATTATCAGCAGCTAAAAGCTGGTTAAACGCCGGTGAACAGCGGGTTAAAAGCCAATTAAAGCCAATCGTCGGCAAAGCTTGGCGTGATTCTCCGGGTATGGCACAGTGCGCCCGTTCATGAACATAACCTAAAAAATAAATAACCCATAAACATAAAGGATCTCTTTTCATGAAAGGCATTAAACACATTCTCAGTTGTGTACTGGTCGCTGTTTCCCTGTCCTCTGCTTCTGTCTGGGCAGAGATGGTCAATATCAACAAGGCCAGTGCCGCTGCCATCCAGCAAAACCTCAAAGGGGTTGGCGAGAAAAAGGCCGAAGCCATTGTCGCCTACCGTACTGAACACGGTGACTTCAAGTCCCTGGAGGACATCAAGCAAGTCAAGGGTATCGGTGATGGCATTTTTGAAAAGATCAAGGCAGACATTTCCCTGGATCAGGGGGTAATCGAGGTCACGGCAGGTGCTGGCAAAAATACCGGCAAGGCAACCGGGGCAGAGGCTCCGGCTGAAGCCAAGGCTGACCCGCAGGAAGGTAAAGCAGCCGTCAAACCCGAACAAAAGGTCGAGGCTACCCCTGCCAGCACAACAAAAACTGGCAAAGCTGAAAAATCCTGATACGCTTCTGCGGCAGGTGCAACCACCGTTGCGCCTGCTGTTTTCAAGGAAGCCGGAATGTCCAAACACGATTACATCAATCAATCTAGCACCAATCAAACGGTTTTGGTCACAGGTGGGGCGGGTTATATTGGCTCCCACACTTGTATTGAACTGTTGGCTGCCGGTTTTCAGCTCGTCGTGCTGGATAATTTGTGTAACAGTTCTGTTGAATCATTGCGCCGTGTCGCTGAATTGGCAGGTGTGGAGAATATCCCGTTTTACCAGGGGGATATTCGTGACTCTGTATTACTGGATCAGTTATTCGCTGCCCATGCGATTGATAGCGTCATCCATTTTGCCGGGTTGAAGGCGGTCGGTGAGTCGGTGCAGCAGCCGCTGGCCTATTACGACAATAATGTGGTCGGCACTTTGCGCCTGCTGGAGGCCATGCAGCGCCATCAGGTCAAGCGTTTGGTATTCAGCTCCTCGGCAACCGTGTATGGCGACCCACACAGCACGCCTATCCGTGAAGACTTTCCCCGCTCTGCCACCAACCCCTATGGGCGTTCCAAGCTGATGGTTGAGGATATGCTGATGGATCTGCACCGCTCTGACCCGGCGTGGCAAGTTGCCCTCTTGCGCTATTTCAATCCGGTGGGGGCGCATGCCAGTGGACGTATCGGTGAAGACCCCCTCGGCATCCCCAATAACCTGATGCCGTATGTGGCGCGGGTCGCGGTTGGGCAATACCCTTATGTGTCGGTGTTTGGTGATGATTATCCGACCCATGACGGGACGGGGGTGCGTGATTACATCCATGTAGTTGATTTGGCGAAAGGCCATGTGCGGGCTTTACAGGCTTTTGCAGAAGGCACTGTGCCCAACCTGTTGGCCTTGAATTTGGGGACAGGGCAGGGCTATTCGGTGCTGGATATGGTGCATGCTTTTGCGGAGGCGTGCGGGCATGCCATCCCGTATCAGGTGGTCGGGCGGCGGGCAGGGGATATCGCCAGTTGCTTTGCTGATCCGCACCGCGCCGGGCAATTATTGGGTTGGAAGGCAGAAAAATCCTTGCTGGAGATGTGTCAGGATGCCTGGCGCTGGCAACAGCAAAACCCGCGTGGTTTTGTGGGCTGATTGTATGGGCTGATGCCTGGAAAACCCCAGCCATTCATCTTGCTTTTATGCACTATAGTTTCCTTTTATCGGTTAAACGCTTCCATTGCTTCAGGCCAGCATCGTCTTGAGGCAAGGCAGGCTTTACCCTGCATCTATAAATAAATCCAGATTGCCGGAGCCGATATGCAGCCCTTTGCCCACTATGCCCATTACCCGTTGGCAGTTGCCACCTGTGCCTTGCTGGGGGCTTGCGCGGCGAAAACACCGAATTACCCTGCGCCACCCCTGTTCACCAGTACGGTACAAGCCTATCACCCTTCGGTTGTGCCGCTTGCACCCAGTACCTATCCGGTTCCGGTTGCGCCGCTGCCTTTGCCGCGTGGTGCACAATTGGCGGGGAGTGACCTGATTGCCGAGCAGGACTTGCTGGATGTGACCGTATTCAAAGTGCCGGATTTGACGCGGAGTGTCCGGGTTGATACCCGTGGCAACATTACTTATCCACTGATCGGGACATTGCGTGCCAAAGGCCTGAAGCCCGCCCAACTGGAGCAGGAAATTGCCCGTTTGCTGGGGCAGTC
The DNA here is from genome assembly GCA_964293005.1 of uncultured Thiothrix sp. GTDB lineage: Bacteria > Pseudomonadota > Gammaproteobacteria > Thiotrichales > Thiotrichaceae > Thiolinea. The sequence goes on along the minus strand of CAXYXW010000034.1, from coordinate 25,282 downwards.
GTATATGAACAACCCACAGGTGTCGGTGCTGGTCAAAGAGTCGGTGCAGAACCGTGTGACAGTAGAAGGAGCGGTGCGGCAACCGGGGGTGTTCCCAGTGGTCGGGGGCATGACGGTACTCCAGGCAATTGCCAATGCGGGCGGTTTGAGTGAGCAGGCTGACACCCGTCGTGCCATCCTGTTGCGCCGTGATGCCCAAGGGCAGGTGAGCCAGCAACCGATTGATATTGCAGCGATCCGCCAAGGGCGGTTGCAGGATATGGTGCTACTACAGGATGACCGGATTGTGGTGCAGGAAGCCACCTACAACCGTATTACCGTGACGGGTGCTGTCGCCCAGCCGGGTGTGTTCCCGCTGAAAGAGGGGATGACCTTTATGCAGGCGGTTGCCAGTGCCGGGGGGATTACCCGTGTTGCCAACAAGTACAAGGCCGTTTTGTTCCGGCGCACGCTGGATGGGCAAATGCAGCGCTATGCGGTCAATCTGGATGCGGTTTACCGGGGGACGAGCCTTGACCCGATGCTCCAGCAGGATGACCGGATTGTGATCCTTGAGGCCAATGAGCGCCTGCTGTTTGAGGATGCCACCCGCCTGATCAGCCCGGTCACATTGTTTTAAGAGCGTTTTCTGCTTTAAATCTGTTTTCTGGTCTTGACTCCAGGGGAAGCTGGTCATTCAAGGGGCAAACCGTTAAGGGATGCCCCTATTTTTTATGGGTCTGCACTGGCACTATAATGCCCACCTATCGTGGTCAGCGGAACCCAGTGAGTATGCAACAACATCCCCCTTTCTTTATTGGCATTTGTGGTGGTAGCGGCAGTGGTAAAAGTGAGCTGTCGCGTGCCTTGGCGGCGGCCTTATTGCCTGGCAGTGTCACCCTGCTTGCATTGGATTCCTACTACCGGCGGAAAGCGGATTTCCCGGCAGCCATCCTTGGCAATTTTGACCACCCGGATTCATTGGATGCTTCCTTGTTGGCGGCACACCTGGCTGCCCTCCACCGGGGCGAGACGGTGGAAATGCCGCATTATGATTTTACCGTACATGACCGGGCTGCTTATACCCATCGGGTCGCACAAACTCCCATGATGATTCTGGACGGCATTTTGCTGTTTGACCTGCCTGCGGTAATGGCGCACATCAACCTGTCGGTGTTTGTCGATACCCCGGCTGATGTGCGTTTGGCGCGGCGGCTGCAACGCGACATCCGTGAGCGGGGGCGCACGCTGGACAATGTGCTGGAGCAGTATTTTTCTACGGTGCGCCCCATGCATGAGCGTTATGTTGAGCCACACAAGCGCCATGCTGATTTGGTGGTGTCGGGGATGGGCGGCTTGCAGGAAGAGGTGGATGCGGTGCTGGCGGCGATCCGGCAAGCCCAGCCAAATGCCATCCACCACGAGTTCAACCGTTAGCGCTGGTTCGGGTTGGGATTTTCCGGCCATTGGCTGATGAGCATGCCTGCCAGCATCAGCCCGCAACCCACCAACTCCTTGCTGCCCACCTGTTCACCCAGGAAGAACCAGCCTGCCAGCAGCGCAAACACCGCCTCCCCGGACAGGATCAGAGCTGCCATACTGGCATCGACCGTGCGTTGTGCCATGATTTGCAGGCTGAAAGCCAAGCCGCTGACGATCAGCCCGGAATACAGCAAGGGCAGGGCAGCCGCACTGAAGTCCGGCACGGTGGGCGATTCCAGCAGAAGGGTGGCGGCGATGCCCCAGCAGGCAGCGACAGCAAACTGCACCACCGATACACCGACTACATCCGTGACGCGGCGTGATAGCCAGCCCAGCGTGACCACATGCGCCGCCCAGAAGAATGCCCCCATCAGCTCCAGCCAGTCACCCCGGTTGATATGGAAGTTGGGGCCAACCGAGAGCTTGTATAAGCCCAATACCGCCAGCACGATGCCAAGCCAGATATGGATGCGGGTACGTTCACCCAGCGCCAGCCCAATCAGGGGGACAAGGACAATATACATGCTGGTGATAAACCCGGCATTACCGGCGGTGGTGTATTGCAGGCCGACTTGCTGGAAGCTAAAACCGGCAAACATGACCGAACCCGCCAAAAGGCTTCCCCACCAGAATAGCTTGCCACCTGCGGGTTGGGGCTTGCTTTGGCGGCTGCGCATATACCACCACACTGGCAACAGGGCGAGGGTTGCCAGCACAAACCGGGCAGCATTGAAGCTGTATGGCCCAAGGGTGGCCATGCCCAGCCGTTGTGCGACAAAGCCGCTGCCCCAGATGGCAGCCACCACTACGAGCAGTAGGTGGGCAGGGGAAAGTTTCAGCATATTGGTATCCGTAGTATCCGTAAGGTCTGTATCCGGTCAGGTCGGCGAGGATAGGTGGTTTTGGCAAGCGTTGGCAAGTTTTGCAGAGCGCTGTCGGGTGGGTTAAGGTTTGGAAAAGGTATTTAAAGGCCTTTAAAGGGTTTGCCTGTCTGAAGCGGCATGTTACATTCGCGTTACTGCCATCCCATTGGGTAAGGTATCAATGGTTTGGGCGAATCACGGGAAGGTGGAGGAAAAACGATGGCTGTCCTTGATGTTCAAAATATCCACAAGCGCTTTGGTCAGTTGGAAGTGCTGCATGGCATTTCCTTGCAGGCTGAGGCAGGCGATGTGATTTCCCTGATCGGTTCCTCCGGCTCGGGCAAATCGACCTTCCTGCGTTGCATTAACCTGCTGGAAATGCCCGACCAAGGTAGTATTAGTCTGGCGGGGCAGCCCATCCGCCTGACCACGAACCGCAAGGGTGAGCGGGTCGCCGCTGACCCCAAACAGGTGCAGCACTTGCGCAGCCGGGTCGGGATGGTCTTCCAGCAATTCAATCTGTGGGCGCACCTCAATATTCTGGAAAATGTCATGGAAGCCCCGGTACGGGTACAGGGTTTGCCGAAACACGAAGCGCGTGATATTGCCCTCAATTATCTGGAAAAGGTCGGCATTGCCCACAAAGCAGATGCATATCCGGCCTTTTTGTCGGGTGGGCAGCAGCAGCGGGTGGCGATTGCCCGCTCGTTGGCAATGCGCCCGGATGCCATCCTGTTTGATGAGCCAACTTCAGCCCTCGACCCGGAGCTGGTCGGTGAGGTGTTGGCGGTAATGCGCAAGTTGGCGGAGGATGGCATGACCATGTTGGTTGTCACCCATGAAATGGGCTTTGCGCGTGATGTTTCCAATAAGGTCATTTTCTTGCATCAAGGGTTGGTTGAGGAGCAGGGCAAACCTGCCGAGGTATTTGGCTCGCCGCAATCCGCCCGCTTGAAACAATTTTTGTCCAATACGTCTTATTGATCGATAACGAGGAGTTAAAACAATGGGTAAGAAGTGGTTATTGTCTGTGGTGATGGGGGCTGCACTGGTGAGTGGTACGGCATTCGCTGAGGACAAGTTGCGTATCGGCACTGAGGGCGCATATGCCCCGTATAACTTCATGAATGATGAGGGCAAGCTGGCGGGTTTTGAAATCGACCTGGGCAATGAGCTGTGCAAGCGCACCAACATGACCTGTGAGTTTGTTGCCAATGAGTGGGATTCGATTATCCCCAACCTGATTGCGGGCAACTACGATGCCATCATGGCGGGTATGTCTATCACGGATGAGCGTAAGAAAACCATTACGTTCAGTGATGAGTACAAGCCGGTTGACCCATCCATCTATGCGGTCAAGAAAGGTGCGGAGCTGGACTTTGACAAGCTGCTGGAAGGAAAAAACCTCGGCGTACAGGGTGCAACCATCCAGGCTACCTTTGCTGAAGAAAAGTACAAAGGCAAGGCCACCATCAAGGCGTATGAAAAACCTGACCAATCGGTTGCTGACCTGATGGCAGGCAGTGTGGATGCGGTGTTGGCTGACGGTGAGTTCATCAAGACGGCGGTCAGTGGTTCCAATGGCGAGTTGGTGGTGGCAGGCCCGGCAGAAATCATCGGCGGTGGTATCGGCATCGGTATGCGCCAGGGTGATACCAAACTGCATGAGAAGCTTAACGCGGCATTGGCTGAAATGAAGAAGGACGGTGCTTTGGATGAGCTGATCCAGAAGTATTTCAAGATTGGCCCGTTCTACAAGAAGTAAACAGAAGTCAGTGTAACAACCCACGCCTTGTCCCCGTGGTGGGGCAGGGTGTGGGTGATTTTTAAAGGCGCTCCCCCATGATAGACCTACTTCCCGGATGGTTGGCTGGCTGGTTAGGGCCGGATGGCATCAGTACCCTGAATTATTTGACAAATGGCAAGCACTTGGCATGGTATGCCAGCCTCCAGTACACGCTGATTGCGGCGGTTGCCGGGGCTGCATTGGCGGTGGTGTTTGGCTTGCTGGGCGCGGCAGCCAAGCTGTCCAGTGTCCCTCCCTTGCGCTGGTTGGGTACGCTCTACACCACGATGGTACGTGGTGTACCGGATGTGTTGTTCCTGTTGTTCTTCCCACTGGCGTTTGAGCAGGGCGTGGAATATGTCATGGCGAAACTATACTGCTCGCCGGAAGAATGGGCGGCTGCCAGTGCTTGGCCGGTGTGCAATGGGGCGCAATGGTTTTTAAGCACCACGGAATATCTGGTGATGGCCTGTGTATCCCTGGGGTTGGTGTATGGTGCATTTGCTGCCAATGTCATTTATGGGGCGATGCAGGCTGTACCCCGTGGGCAACTGGAAGCAGCGCAAGCCTTCGGGTTTTCACCGCGTGCGGTGTTCTGGCGTTTCCGCGTTCGGCAGATGTGGATTTATGCCTTGCCCGGTTTGTCGAATGTCTGGCTGCTGCTGCTGAAAGCAACCTCCTTGCTGTCACTGTTGCAGATCACGGATATTGTGGCGTGGGCTGACCGCTTGGGCGCACCCAATTATTCGGCGATGGCGGGGATGGTACACCCCGATTGGCGCTGGAAATATTATCTGGTGCTGTTTATCTTTTATATCCTGATGACCATGTTGTCTGAGCGGTTCTTCGGGGCATTACAGGCACGCGCGGGGCGCGGCATGGCGAGGGCAAATTGATGGAGTTCATTCTGCCTGTCATCCAGGACATTATCACGCTGGCAAAGCCTGCCCTGTTTAATGTCTATTTTGCGTTGGCCTCCATCCCGTTCGGTTTTCCCTTGGCGATCCTGCTGGCCTTGGGGAAAAACAACCGCAACAAGCTGGTTGCCAATCTGGCGGGGGGCTTTGTCTATGCTTTCCGGGGGTCGCCACTGTTTATCCAGTTTTTCATGTTTTACTCGATCAGCCTTGCCTTGAATCCCGGTGTGTGGAAACCGCTGGGGATTGATTGGCTGATGCTGAACCCCCTGTTTATTGGCCCGTTGGTCTTGGTGCTGAATACCAGTGCCTATTCCGCCGAGATTTTTTATGGAGCCTTGCAAACCATCCCCAAGGGGGAAGTTGAGGCTGCTCGTGCTGCGGGCATGAGCAAATGGCAGGAGTTCCGCACGGCGGTTTGGCCGAATATGTTGCGCTTGGCTTGGCCTGCCTATACCAATGAAGTGGTGTTTCTGTTCCATGCCACCGCGCTGGTTTATTTTACCCTGCCGGTGATTGGCGACCAGAAGGATATTATGAACAAGGCCGGTGAGCTGTTTGAAAAGGATTACAACCTGTTTCTGCATTTTTCCGTGGCTGCCTTGTATTTCCTTGTCATCTCGATGGTTATTTTCTTCCTGTTCAATTGGGTTTATAAATACTTGACGCGGCATTTGAATACTGGGTCAAGCATCAAGCTCAAACCAAACTATATCCGCTAAGGCGGTTTCCCGTATGCAAAAAATAACCCATATCATCCGGGGGGATTCCCCCGGATCATCCACCGAATTGGTGTGCTTCCACTTTGGCCCATCCGGTGCAAGCCGTAAAGTGTTCCTGCAAGCGGCCTTACATGCCGATGAGCAGCCGGGAATCATGGTATTGCACCATTTATTGGCACTGTTGCAGCAGGCTGAAGCCGATGGCTTATTGCAGGCGCGTTTTGTGCTATTCCCGATGGTGAACCCGTTGGGGATGGGGGATATTGGTTTCCGCCAGCATCAGGGGCGTTATGACCGTGCATCCGGGGTGAATTTCAACCGCAACTGGCCGGATTTGTTCAAGGCGGTCGGGGCGGGGCTTGCCGGACAATGGACAGCGGATGCTGCCCTGAATGTCCAGCGGGTACGGGCTGTGGTCGGGGCGTGGCTCCAGCAGCAAGTGCCCAGCAATGCGCTCCAGCAGCAACGGCTTTGGGTCATGCAGGAAGCCTATGACGCGGATTATGTGTTGGATCTGCATTGTGACAATGATGCCTTGGCGCATATCTTCACCATCCCGCAATCCGCCGGGGAGGGTAGCGTCATGCAGTCCTTGTCGGACTGGATGGGGGCGGCGGCAACCCTGACCACCGAAGACAGTGGCGGCGGTTCCTTTGATGAAGTCTGGTCAACCCTGTGGGTGCGCTTGGCGGCGGCTTACCCTGACCAGCCCATCCCGTTGGCTTGCCATTCTGCCACGCTGGAATACCGGGGGCAGTTTGATGTGTTTGATGATCTCAACCGCGATGATGCAGAACGCCTGTATGGTTTTTTCCAGGAACAGGGTTTGGTTGGCGGTGGGCTTATCCGCAGCCGTCCACCGGCAACCCCGCTGGCAACTGACCTTGCCGCCACGGAAATGACCCGAGTGGATACCGCAGGCTTGCTGGCGTATCGGGTGCAGTTGGGTGATATGGTGAAAAAAGGCGATGTGTTGGCTGATTTGGTGGCTTTGTCAGGGGAGGGGGCGTTTATCGAACGCACCCCCATCCGCTCAGGTGCGGATGGGGTGGTGATTTCCCGTAATATCAACAAATACGTTTGGTCTGGTTGCTCGATTGCCAAAGTGGTCGGCAAGGAAAAGCTGGAATCCAGAGGGGGGTATTTGTTGGAGGATTGATGTTTATTTCTTTCTATCCTCTGTTGTGCTTACAACATTGTTTTTGGCTGTGTTGACTGCATCTTTGACTGCTTGTTGCAGCTCGCCTTTTTCGAACATCTCTAGCGTAATATCGCAACCTCCGATGAGTTCACCGTTGATGTAGACCTGCGGGAAGGTTGGCCAGTCTGCGTAGCGGGGCAGGTTATGGAATATTTCTGGATCCATTAGCACGTTGACGTAAGCAAATTCTTCGCCACATTGCATCAGGGCTTGGGAGGCGCGGCTGGAAAAACCACATTGTGGCATCTTGGGTGTGCCTTTCATAAAAATTACGACAGGGTTGCTCTTGACCGCCTCGTCGATACGCTCTAGTACATCCATTTTTATAACCTCATTTTGTCAAATTTACTTAGTGTAACTATGAGGGTAATAAAGGGTTAATTCAACCTATCGCTGTAAGGATTGGCATTTTGAGGGGGGGTATGGTCTTTGGGTTGTTTTTTAATTTAACATAATATACATTATGCGAATATTTATAAGACCAGGTTTGGCCACTCTAACAGTGGCCAAAAAAACGGAAAAAGCATAGCCCTCTAACCTCGGAAAGACCGAAAACCAACCCAACAATCAGTCCATCGGCACAACAATACGACTATCAGATGTCCGTAGATGGAAGTCACGGGTACGGCGCGTCACAGTGCCATTTTCTTTTAACTCGGCAACAACACGGTAATCCCCTGCTGGCAAGGTGACGTGAGTGGAATGGTTATTAGCATCCAGAACTTTGGCATCCGTATCAGTCCGGTATACTGTCCACGTCACATCCTTCATGGCGGGACGATCATCAACCGTTGCGACGAGGTTAAGGCGCAAATCTGCATGGACAACCGGAGAAAAGACAGAGAACACGATAGGAATAGCTGCAATAGTAACGCTACGCAACAACTTGCCTGAAATCGACATATGGCCTCCTTGCAATATGAGCTAAATCGAATGGCAATCAATCAGACTGAACAAATTACATTCAGTTCACATTCATTTTAGCTTAAAACGAAATTCTTTTTACGTATTTCTGCACATACTATTGACATAAAGCATAGAAATTGCTTATAGCAAATTATCTTTCAGAATTTTTCCATGAATTTCAATAAGGTAATATAAAACCAAGAAATCAATAACAAGGACGTACAGGGGGTTGCAGCAAGTTGTCGCCTAATAGTCCCTCAAAATACTGCACAATTCGAGACTGATGTTCGCCAATAATCTGAACACCGATACCTTGCTGCAAAGAACGCACTGCTCCACTGGGGGTAAGCCACACTACCCTACCCGGCACAGATGCTTTTTGCTTTTCGCTGACCAGCTCAACCTGGATTTGCACCTTGTCGCCGAAGTTAAAGGGAAGATTGGTCGGGACAAACAAACCACCACTCTTCAACATGGGCATATAGTGGTTATGTAGCGCTGTGCGATCCTGCAACACCAGGTTTATTTTTACAGGTTCCATACCAGTAGTCCGTTGATTTTTATGATTTTTTATAATTTTGATCTGGTGTAGTCACCTCATGGAGTTGCCCGCACCTGTAACCACAAGCTTAACATATTTTCAACAAAAAGGCGGGCATTGAGTGGATGGGCGGCCAAGGGCTTCAACTCCAGCAGACGCTCATACAAACCCCACAATCCTCGATTGCTGATACCTGCACAGACATCAAACAGGGCTTCTGCATCCTGCCCCCCCTCCCCTACCCCGCTATAACGCCCCCGCAACACGGCATGCAACCATTGTAATTGCCAATCCAGCAACTCAGCACGCGATTGCTTTTCCCAATGGGCAGATAACTCAGACAAAACAGCCTTACCCGACAATAAAGCAGCTAATTGCTGTAAAAACAGCAAGCGCTGCACCAACTTTTCACCGGAATCCTGCGCTAACGCTGCCAATGGCTTGCCATTTGCCAGTTTTAACAACAGCTCAGGGGCTTGTACGGGGTTTTTCTGCGTTAACCAATGTATGGCCTCGCTATGGGAAGGCAATGGCAAGCGGAGCAATTGGCAGCGGCTACGGACGGTTGGCAATAATTCTGCCGGTTTTAGACTAAACAGCAGGATATGGGAGTGGGCACTCGGCTCCTCCAGTGGTTTGAGCAAGCTGTTCGCGGCATTCACATTCATGTGTTCAGCCCCCAGGATCACGGCAACCCGGCACGGGCTATAGCTGCAACTCAACTCCAGAAAGTGCCCCAAGACGCGGATTTGGTCTACACCAATCACCTGTTTGTCTTCCGGCACGCTCACCTGGATAAAGTCAGGATGAGCCTTGGACACGAAAACATGACAACTGCGACATTGCCCACACGCCATCCCCGCCGCATCGGGCTGCAAACAAAGCAGACTTTGCGCCAATGCCTGTACAAAAACCTCGTGACCGCAGCCATCCTGCCCACTAAACAACAGTGCATGCGGTAAATGCTGCTGCGTGCGGGCTGCCTGAACCTGCTGCCACACGCCCTTATGCCACGGGTAAATGCTGGCTGAGGCACTCATACTGCAACAATCCCAGACAATACATCAGCAAGCTGTGCTTGAACCGCAGGCAAAGGTTGTGCTGCATCAATCACCCGATACTGGTTTGGATACTCCGCAGCCCTGTGCAAATAGCCCACGCGAATGCGCTCAAAGAAATCCAGTTGCTCCTGCTCAAAACGGTCAATCACCTGACCGCCCCCTTGCATACTGCGGCTACGCACCCGCTGCATACCACGGGCAACATCAATATCAAACAACAAGGTATGATCGGGGCGCAACGCCCCCTGCACCCAATTTTCCAAAACCTGGATACGCTCCAACGCCAAACCCCGCCCAAAGCCCTGATAAGCATAGGTGGCATCAGTAAAGCGGTCACACAGCACCCATGTACCCGCTGTCAGGGCAGGGATGATTTTGCGTTGAAGATGCTCATTACGGGCAGCAAACATCAAAAGTAATTCAGTATCAACTTGCATGGCTGGCAAGTCAGGATTCAGCAATACCGCCCGGATAGCCTCTGCTACCTCAGTACCACCTGGCTCACGTGTTTCGAGCACATCCAGCCCTTGCCCACGCAAATATTCAGCTACAAAAGCACGGTTAGTCGTTTTTCCCGCCCCCTCACCCCCCTCCAGGGTAATAAACTTACCACGGGATGCCATTAATTACTCCCTGTTTGGGTAACTGCCCCACTGGCTGAGCTGGCCTGATTAGCTTTGTCATTTTGTAAATACTGGTTCACGGCTTTACGGTGCTCATCATAGCTTTCGGAAAAATAATGCCGACCATCACCTGTGCCGGTCGCAACAAAATAAAGATAAGGTGTCGCCGCCGGATGCAATACCGCATCAATCGCTGCCTTGCTAGGGGTGGCAATCGGGGTGGGTGGCAACCCTGTGCGGGTGTAAGTATTCCACGGGGTATCGGTCTGCAAATCCTTCTTACGGATATTGCCATCATAGGCATCACCCAAGCCATAAATAACCGTTGGGTCAGTTTGCAGCATCATACCTTTTTCAAGGCGGGTAAGGAAAACCCGCGCAATCATTGGGCGCTCATCCGGCATGCCCGTTTCTTTCTCAACAATCGAGGCCAAAATCAAGGCTTCGTAAGGGGTTTTGATGAGGGGATGCGGCTCACGCCCATCCCACGCTTTCAACAAGTAATCCTGCATGGTTTGATAACTGCGCTTCAATACATCCAGGTCGCTCGTGCCACGCGGGAAATTATAGGTGTCTGGAAAGAACCAGCCTTCTGCCGCCATTCCGGAGCTTCCCCCCAGTTTCGGCAGCAAATTTTGATAATCTGCATCAGTCAAAGTCTGCACCAGACTCGGGTTGCTGCGTACTGACTGCACCAGTTCCTTAAAGGTGCGCCCTTCAACAATACCCAACTGGTATTGCAAGGTTTTGCCGCCGACAAAGCGCTCCAGAATATCCAGCGGCTTCATACCGGCTTCCAACTCATACTCACCAGCTTTGATGCGGGTAGCCGTTTCAGTCAGTCGCGCCTGGGCAACAAGCAACAGGTCAGCATCAATAAATGGGTTACGGGGTAGGATACCGGCCTCATCCAGTTGGCGGGCAACCTGTCGGATATTACTACCCGGCTTCACCTCAAAAACGGTCGTTTCCCCGCTTGGGATTTGCACACTACTTTCTTCAAACAAGCGATACTGGTAATAGAGCATGAAGGCAACCGCTGCCAAACCTGCCACCAAGCCCCCTGCCAGTAACTTAATAAATAACCTCATAATACGCTCTCAACCCTTTGTTGCAAATGGCGAACCAGTATAGGTATTGGTAAAATCCGCTCCTGAAACTTTCGTACCGGCCACACCCCGATCAAAGCATTTGTCAGGAAGAGTGCCCGCGCCCGTTCAATATCACCCAAATCCAGTGGCAACACCGCATGCCGAATCCCCATCTGCGCCAACTGCATCAGGACATGGCGGCGCATTACCCCAGCTACACCACATAAGGACAACGCTGGGGTTAATACCTCCCCATCTTCGGTCAGGATAAACAGGTTACTCATGGTTCCCTCGACCACATGGGCATGCTGGTCGAGCAATAAACCTTCCTGCCAATCGCTGGCAAACTGCCGACGCGCCAACACCTGCTCCAGACGGTTCAAGTGCTTCAAGCCCGCCAACAAGGGCTGATGCCCCAAACGCAGGCTGCATACACCGAGGACTACACCGTGCTGGGCATGGCTATCCAACTGGGGGTTACGGGGTGACAATTGCAGGATAATCGTTGGAGTGGTCGCCGTAGCCGGATCGTACCCCCGCTGTCCACAACCACGGGTCAATAACACTTTAAGGACGGCACGCTCCTGCCCTTCACAGGCCATCATCATCTGCTGGCGCACCCGCTCAAGGTCGACATTGCTGATTGCCAACGCCTCTACCCCTTGGTGTAAACGATCCATATGCAGATCCAACAACTGAGGGCGACCACTACGGACTGCAACGGTTTCCCAGACACCATCACCATAGAGCAAGCCACGGTCATTAATGTCCAGGGTATTGTTGCTGTCAGCATGGATAATGTTCATTCAGCTCACCGTGTCACCTAATGCCCGTAACAGGCCACGCGCCTTATGACGGGTCTCCTCCAGTTCACGCTCAGGAAGCGAATCGATCACAATCCCCGCCCCTGTACGGAACCACAAATGCTGCTGGCTTAAGGTCATTGTCCGAATCAAAATACTCAAATCCATCTCGCCATCATGATTAAGATAGCCTATAGAACCGGTATATGCTCCCCGACCTGTCTGCTCCAGTTCATGGATAATCTCCATGCAACGCACTTTAGGGCAACCTGTAATCGTCCCACCGGGAAATACTGCCCGGATCACCTGCCCTGGTGTGGTATTCGGGCGCAAATGCCCACGCACATTGGAAACAATATGGTGGACATGCTGATAACTTTCCACCACCATCAGCTCATTGACCATGACACTGCCATAGGCACAGACCCGCCCCAAATCATTGCGTTCCAAATCAATCAGCATAATATGCTCAGCACGCTCTTTCGGGTGGGCAATCAGCTCCGCCAATTGGTGCTGGTCATCCGCATGATCCTGCCCACGTGGACGGGTTCCGGCAATGGGACGGGTATCCGCCCAACCATCCCGCACACTCACCAAACGCTCCGGGGAAGAACTAATCACGGCAAAATCGCCAAAATCTGCCAAACAGGCAAAGGGGGCTGGATTAGCAGTCCGCAGGCGTTGGTATATCGCAGCAGCATCCACGTCGGGCGGCAAGGTTGCTTGCCAGGCTCGCGAGAGATTGACCTGAAACACATCACCGGCACTGATGTAATCACGGATCGTTTCAACCCCTGCGGTGAAAAGCCCAGGTTCATCCTCGGTCAGTTGCACAGCTCCAGCACCCAACATAGCCAGTGGCGCAGAAGCAAAATCTTCAACAAGATTGGCAACAATATCAGATAATTCATTGAATTCTTTTAAATAAACATCTTCAGCCACCACATACACCAAGCCTTCAGCATGATCACGGATCACCGCAACCGGAATCCGGCAAGCAAGACCCAAGGGCAAACCTTGCGGATCAGGCTGAAGCTGCAAAACCGGTTCAACTTGCCCTGCCAGCTCGTAGGACATGAACAAGAACCAACCGCCCCGGAACGGCAAATGCTGCCAGACCGGATCGGGGGTATAAGCTATTGCTGCTTGTTGCCAGTGCTGGTCGAGTACCGTCAGAAAATCACGCTCTGCCCCAAACGGGATACGCACCACTTCTTGCGGGTAAGCAAACAGGATGCTGTAACGTGATAGCGGTGAGACAGAGACACTTTCCAGCAGAAAGGGGAACCTTGTGGGGGAGTGTTGATACAGGGTGAGCAGATCAAGCCCACCCTGATAATGATTGACGAGCATAGTATCTATGCCGCCTAGGTCAGATCTTCTTGAAGATCAATGTGCCATTCGTCCCGCCGAAGCCAAACGAGTTGCTCATGACGATGTTCACGCGCGTTTCACGGGCAACATTCGGTATATAATCAAGGTCACATTCTGGATCCTGGTTATCCATATTGATGGTCGGTGGCAATATCTGCTCATACAGTGCCAACGCACTGAAGACCGCTTCAATACCACCTGCAGCCCCCAAGAGATGGCCTGTCATGGATTTGGTGGAACTGACTGCCACCTTATACGCATGATCACCCAACGCCAGTTTAACGGCTGAGGTTTCTGCCTTGTCGCCTGCCGGAGTCGATGTACCGTGGGCATTGATATAGTCAATATCCTCCGGGTTCAACTTGGCATCACGCATGGCATTTTTCATGCAACGGGCAGCACCTTCGCCCCCTTCGGACGGGGATGTCATGTGATAGGCATCACTGCCCATCCCATAGCCCACCAGCTCGCAATAAATGCGTGCGCCACGGGCTTTGGCCATTTCATACTCTTCCAGTACCAGCACACCCGCACCATCACCCAGCACAAAACCATCACGATCACGATCCCACGGGCGGCTGGCAGCCTCCGGGTCATCATTGCGGGTGGAAAGTGCGCGGGCAGCCGCAAAACCACCAATGCCCAAGGGCGTGGAGCCCATTTCCGCACCACCAGCCACCATCACATCCGCATCACCATAGACGATCATCCGGGCAGCATCACCGATGCTGTGGGTCGCCGTGGCACAGGCCGAGACAATCGACATATTCGGCCCTTTCAGACCAAACATGATCGACAGGTTGCCTGCAACCATATTGATAATACTGGCTGGCACAAAAAACGGGGAAATCTTGCGCGACCCACCATTCAGGAAAGCCGTATAGTTGCGCTCAATGGTTTCAAGGCCACCAATGCCCGACCCCATCAACACACCAATCCGTTCAGCATTGGCTTCCGTCACTTCCAAACCGGAATCACGGATAGCCTCAACACCTGCGCCGATGCCATAATGGATAAAGGTATCCATCTTTTTCTGGTCTTTTGGCTTGATGTAATCAGAAGCATTGAAGTCTTTGACGTTACCGGCGATGCGGACGCTAAACTCGCTGGCATCGAACAGATCGCTGCTGATCTTATTGATACCGCTCTTACCTGCCTTGATATTCGCCCAAGCGGTGTCCAGTTTTGACCCGACGGGAGAGACAATACCCAAGCCAGTTACTACTACGCGCCTTCTAGACAAACTTTTGCACCTTCAATTTCAGTGGGATAACACAGCCTACCATACCGGGTCTGTACACGGTCAAACCGCAACCCTGTAAGGGTCACGGGATTGCGGTTTGGCTGCCAAATGGCAATCAGGCTGAATGGGCTTTGATGTAATCGATAGCCGCTTGGACAGTCGTGATTTTTTCGGCTTCCTCGTCTGGAATTTCGGTGCCGAACTCTTCTTCCAGTGCCATAACCAGCTCAACGGTATCCAGCGAGTCTGCGCCCAGATCGTCGATGAAGGAAGAAGCATTGGTCACTGCATCTTCGTCTACACCCAGTTGCTCTACGACGATAGCTTTGACGCGACTTTCAATATCACTCATGTTTTTGGTTCCTCTAAATTAAAAAGCGTGGCATCGAAGGCGTATTGTATTGAAAACCTTCGATCCTTGCCAGTTTTGCAGGCACAGAAAGTGCCTACGCCATATACATCCCACCATTCACATGGATGGTTTCCCCGGTAATATAGCCACCCAGTGAGGATGCCAGAAAAAGCACAGCCCCGGCAATCTCTTCTGGCTGCCCCAGACGGCTTAAGGGAATATTCTGGAAAATCGCAGCACGCTGCTCTTCCGACAACTCACGGGTCATATCGGTATCAATGAAACCGGGCGCAACCACGTTGACAGTAATGCCACGGGAACCAACCTCCCGCGCCAGTGACTTGGAAAACCCAACCAGGCCTGCTTTTGCAGCCGCATAATTGGTCTGCCCTGGGTTGCCACTCGCCCCCACGACCGACGAAATCGAAATGATACGGCCTTTCTTCGCCTTCATCATGCCCCGGATACATGCCTTACTCATGCGGAAGACTGAAGTCAGGTTGGTATTGATAATACTGTCCCACTCATCATCCTTCATCCGCATCAACAGGTTATCACGGGTGATACCGGCATTGTTCACCAGGATGCTGACTGCCCCATGACTCTTGCCCAGGCTTGCCATCAGTGCCTCGACCGACTCATGGCTGCCGACATCCAGCACCATTCCTTGACCGGCAACCCCGGCAGCCTCCAGATAGGCAGAAATGGCAGCCGCACCGCTTTCACTGGTCGCTGTGCCAATCACAGTCGCACCACGCTGACCCAGCGTTTCGGCAATAGCCCGGCCTATACCCCGGCTAGCACCTGTCACCAGAGCCAACTCACCTTGCAAACTCATCAAACCTGTCATACTGCCGCCCCCTCTTGGCACAATTTCAACGCGGCCTCCAAACTGGCTCCGTCAAAGACACAAACAGCCTCCATGCGGCGCTCAATACGGCGGTTCAAGCCTGTCAGCACCTTGCCGGGGCCAAACTCAACCATGACACGCGCACCATAAACACTTTGCAGGTTACGGATGGTGTCAACCCAACGCACCGGGCGGTAAAGCTGCTCTGCCAATGCAGAACGCATGGCTTCAGCATCTGCACGCGCTCCGGCATCCGTATTGTGTAATACCGGCATCTGGGCAGTAGCAAAGCCGACTTCCGCCAATTGCGCCGCCAACTGGGTGGCAGCAGGCTTCATTAACGAACAATGTGAGGGCACACTCACCGGCAAACGTACTGTTTTCTTCGCCCCCAAGCCCGCAGCCACTTCAATCGCACGGGCAACCGCTGCACTGGAACCGGCAATGACCACTTGCTCAGGGGAGTTGAAATTGACTGCCTCGACAATATCACCCTGGGCAGCTTCAGCACAGGCAGCCACCACTTGCTCATCGCTCAAGCCGAGTATAGCCGCCATCGCCCCCTCACCTTCCGCTACCGCTGCCTGCATCAGGCGGGCACGGCTAGCCACCAACTGAACAGCCACGGGGAACTCCAGCACGCCCGCTGCCACTAGTGCAGAATACTCACCCAAACTATGCCCGGCAACCGCGACCGGCAGACACCCGCCCTGTGCTTGCCATACCCGCCAGACAGCGACACCGGCTGCCAGCATTAAGGGTTGGGTATTTTCAGTACTATTGATGACCGCTTCTGGCCCTTCTTGTGCCATTTGCCACAAATCCCGCCCAACCGCCCCGGATGCTTCCTGGAACGTATCCTTGACCAACGGAAAATCGGCAGACAGCCCCGCCAACATCCCCAAGGATTGGGAACCCTGACCGGGGAAAAGTCCTGCTATCGACATTGAAACCTGACTCCAGTGTGAAAAATAAGGGAAGTTTTTGCCAACACGTTTGCCCAACGGGCGAATTCGCGACTATCCTAATGTAATTTGGCGGGCAAATCACGCTGTCAGGCAAAAAGAACTTGTCATCTTGTACAATGAAAGGATAATACGCGCTTCATTGGTTTTTCGCATTTTTAGCATTGAAACGAAGGAATTATGGCGAGAGAAGATTATATCGAAATGGAAGGCACCGTGATTGACACACTGCCTAACACGACTTTCCGGGTAAAGCTGGATAATGAACATGTGGTAACAGCACACATCTCGGGGCGTATGCGCAAGAACTATATCCGCATTTTGACAGGCGACCGCGTTACTGTGCAGCTCACCCCGTATGACCTAACCAAAGGGCGCATCAGTTACCGCAGCAAGTAAGACCGGGAATCCTTTCCCGGTCATCCGCCTGTTGCAGCATTGCAGCATGTTTATGACTATGCTGCGACCTCAGCCCCCTCACACCTGAGAGCCAACTTACCATCTTCGGTGGAGACTTCCACACGCCCACCTTGTGCCAACTCGCCAAACAACAGGGCATCGGCCAAGGGGCGTTTGATATGTTCCTGGATGACACGCTCCATTGGGCGTGCGCCCATTAACGGGTCATAGCCTTTTTCAGCCAACCAAGCACGGGCAGCTTCGTTCACCACCAGCACCACCCCTTTCTGTTGCAACTGGGCTTCCAGCTTGATGATGAACTTGTCAACGACTGAGCGGATCACTTCCGGTGTCAGGGAGTTAAACTGGATAATCCCGTCCAGACGGTTACGGAACTCAGGGGTAAACATGCGCTTCACCGCTTCCATTGCATCGGAGGTATGATCCTGATGGGTAAAGCCCAGTGACTTGCGGCTGATATTCTCCGCCCCGGCATTACTGGTCATGATCAGGATGACATTACGAAAATCAATCTTGCGCCCATTGCTGTCAGTCAAAGTGCCATGATCCATCACTTGCAGCAGCAAGTTGAATACATCAGGGTGAGCCTTCTCAATCTCATCCAGCAACAACACGGCATGCGGGTGCTTATTGACCGCATCCGTCAACAGGCCACCCTCGTCATAACCGACATAGCCCGGAGGCGCACCAATCAGGCGGGAAACCGTATGCCGCTCCATGTATTCGGACATATCAAAGCGCAGCATCTCAATACCCATCCGCTGTGCCAATTGCTTGGTAACTTCCGTCTTGCCAACCCCGGTCGGGCCTGCAAACAGGAAGGAACCAATAGGGCGGGTATCATCACGCAAACCGGAACGCGCCATTTTGATGGCAGCGGTCAATTGCTCAATCGCCTTTTCCTGCCCAAAGATCACCATCTTCAGGTCACGCTCCAGGGTACGCAGCACTTCCATGTCTGAACTGGATACGGTCTTCGGTGGAATACGGGCAATCTTGGCAACAATTTCTTCAATGTCGCCCACTGAAATGGTTTTCTTGCGGGTTGCTGCCGGTTTCATACGCCGGTTCGCCCCCGCCTCGTCAATCACATCAATCGCCTTGTCTGGCAAATGGCGGTCATTGATATAACGTGCTGCCAACTCTGCGGCAGCTTTCAATGCAGCACCCGTGTATTTGACCTGATGATGGTCTTCAAAACGGGTTTTCAGCCCCTTGAGGATTTCAATGGTTTCCTCAACACTTGGCTCATTCACATCAATCTTCTGGAAACGCCGCGCCAGTGCCCTGTCTTTTTCAAAAACACTGTGATATTCCTGGAAGGTGGTTGAACCAATGCACTTCAGCTCACCGGAAGACAGAACCGGCTTGATCAGGTTAGAGGCATCCATGGTTCCGCCGGAAGTCGCCCCAGCACCAATAATGGTGTGGATTTCATCAATGAACAGCACTGCATGGGGCTCTTCCTTGATCTGGGTAATGACTGCCTTCAGGCGCTTCTCGAAGTCACCCCGGTATTTTGTACCTGCCAGCAAGGAACCCATGTCGAGGGAGTAAATAACCGCATCCGCAAGGATTTCCGGCACTTCCCCATCCACAATACGCTTGGCAAGCCCTTCAGCAATCGCGGTTTTCCCGACCCCGGCTTCACCCACCAATAGCGGGTTATTCTTCCGCCGACGGCACAAGACCTGCACGGTGCGCTCAATTTCATTATCGCGCCCAATCAAGGGGTCAATACGCCCTTCCTTGGCCATCTGGTTGAGGTTAGAGGCAAACTGCTCCAACGGGCTTTGCTTGCCTTCACCTGCATCGCTATCCTGTTGCTCATTGCCACCGCTACCGGAGGCATTGGCATCACCACTGCCACTACTGTCATCACGCTCGGGCATACCAATATGCTCATCCTTGCGGATGCCGTGTGATACGTAATTGACAATATCCAGCCGCGCCACATCGCGCTGGGTGAGGAAATACACCGCATGCGAATCTGGCTCACCGAAAATCGCCACCAAAATGGCATCGCCGGTCACTTCACCCTTGCGGGAAGATTGGGCGCTATAGACAGCGCGGTGGATAACCCGCTGGAAGCCCAGGGTCGGCTGGACATCCCGTTGCTCATTGGCCGGAACCAACGGCGTATTCTCATCAATGAAGGATTCCAGCTCCTTGCGTAAGGAAGGAATATCAACATTGCAGGCACGCAGGACTTCGGCAGCACTGGGGTTATCCAGCATTGCCAGCAACAGATGTTCAACGGTGACAAATTCATGGTGTTTGTCCCGTGCATCACGGAACAACATATTGATGGAGTATTCAACTTCAGCGCTTAACATATCTTGTTCCTTATGCCTCTTCCATCGTACAGAGCAGCGGATGTTGGTTTTCACGCGCATAGCGGTTGACCTGTGCAACTTTGGTCTCAGCTATGTCACGGGTATAGACCCCACACACGCCCTTACCCTTGGTATGGACATGTAACATGACACGGGTTGCACTCTCATGATCCATTCGGAAAAAGAGCTGCAACACGTTTATAACAAAGTCCATTGGTGTGAAGTCATCGTTTAAAAGTATAACTTTGAAACGTGCCGGTTCCTTCACCTTCGGGCGGCTGTCCTGTACCGCTACACCAGAATCATGCTCGCCTGAACCCTGCTTTTCCTTGCCTGCCATTGAAACAGCCCCGAAATTAATAGTAGTCCACATCAGGACACATAGTTAAACCAATTTGCTGCCCGTGTCATTATCACCCGGACGGCATGTGGATGTATTTCCCATTTTGCCATTATTGGGATGATATACGGAAAGTAAAGGGATAAACCAAAAACACAGATGGAAGTGCAGGATCTACCCTTCATTATCTATCCTGCTACCAACTCCAATCCGCGTGCCAGCCGTGCTTGCCTGAACCGCAGCCCCATGCTTTGCTGGGTCAGGAGCTTACGGAAGGGGGCAATCCGGTCAACCGCCAGCAGGCCACCGGCTCGGGCATGCCCCAACAACGGAAAATCATTGGAAAAAATACGGATCAGTGAATCGGTATAACCCACCACACGGGTGTAATCGGGCTGGCGTGCCTGCTGGTAGGCTTGTAACAGCGCGGCCTTACCGCAATCAACCGGTGTCTGCTGTACTTCACCTGCCAGCAAATCACACAGCACCGCCACATCCCGCAAGGCCAGGTTCAAGCCCTGCCCAGCCACCGGATGCAGGGTATGGGAGGCATTGCCGATCAATAACGCCCGCCCCTCTACCTCACGGCTTGATTTCATCAGCGAAAGCGGAAAGCTGGAACGCTGCCCGACCTTGGTAAACCGGCCTTGCCGATAGCCAAAGGCGGTTTGCAAAGCCTGCAAGAAGGCCGCATCCGACAAGGCCAAGGTGGCAGCTGCCGTTTCGGTGCGGTGTGTCCAGACCAGTGAATAACGGTTTCCGGTCAGCGGCAACAGCGCCAAGGGGCCATCCGGGGTAAAACGCTCGTAGGCGGTATTGCCATGCGCTTGTTCCGTGCTGACATTGGCAATGATGGCAGTCTGCCCATAATCATGCCCATCCACGCCAATCCCCAGTTGCCCGCGCAACGCTGATTTCGAGCCATCCGCCACCACCAGCAAGCGGGTTTGCAGGGTTTCAGAGTTGCCTGCACGCTCCACCTGTACTTGCACATGCCCGCTGGCTTGCTCCACGGCATGAACTTTGGCGGGGGCAAACACCTCCACCGCACTATCCGCCAACCCCGCAAACAAGGCTTCCCCCAACACCCGGCTTTCCACCACATAACCCAGTGCCGGGACACCCTCAGCCGCCGCATCCAAACGGGTTGCCCCGAAATGCCCCCGGTCGGAGACATGAATCTGCCGGATCGGCTCCACCCCCGCCTGCAAGCGCCCCCATATCCCCATGCCCTGATAAATCAGGCTGGAGCCATACGACAAAGCTACCGAGCGGTCGTCATACCCTGCCTGGCTATGGCTGCCAAAGGCAAACGCCTCCACCAGCCCCACCTTGAGCTTCAGGGGCTTGAGTGCCACCGCCAAACTCGCCCCCACCATGCCACCGCCAACAATCAGGACATCGAACATGAGATTCACCTAAATCTTTTACCAAGCCACTAACCCTTAGCCATCAGCGCCTCAATCGCCGCGACTTCCTTCACCACACCGCTGGTGAGGACTTCGCAGCCGGTGGCTGTCACCAGCACGTCATCTTCAATACGGATGCCAATGTTCCACCACTTTTTGTCGACCTGTTCCGCCGGGGAAATATACAAACCCGGTTCAACCGTCAGCACCATGCCCGGTTCAAGCATGCGCCACTCGCCATTGACCTTGTAATCACCGACATCATGCACATCCAGACCCAGCCAGTGCCCGGTCTTGTGCATATAAAACTGGCGGTAAGGGGCTTCTTTAGCCGGGCTGCCATCGCAGGGTTTGGGCGGGTCTTTGATCAGTTCATCCACATCACCACTCAACAAGCCCAACTCAACCAGACCACGCGTCAATGCCCGGACAGCGGCCTGGTGCGGGTGATCCCAGGTATTGCCCGGCTTGACGGCAGCAATGGCAGCGTGCTGGGCATCCAGCACCACTTGGTAGAGGGCTTTCTGCTCCGGGCTGAAACGCCCATTCACCGGAAAAGTCCGGGTGATGTCACTGGCATAACCCTGATGCTCACTCCCTGCATCAATCAGCAGCAAATCGCCATCCTGCAAGACACAGCGGTTTTCGACGTAATGCAGGATGCAGGCATTTTCACCACCCCCGACAATCGAATTATACGCAGGAACCATACCGGCCTGCCGGAACTGATGCAGGATTTCGGCCTCAACCTCAAACTCGAAGCGCCCCGGCTGGCAATACTGCATGGCACGGGTATGGGCACGGGCTGCCACGTCTGCCGCATGGCGCATCATGGCGACCTCTGCGTCCGACTTGAACAGGCGCATGGCGTGCAAGGCATTGTCCAACACCCGGATCGTATGCGGTGGCACAACGCCATTACGTGACTGGCGGCGCAAGCTGTTCAGCCAGCCGATCACCTGCTGGTCAAAGGCATTGTCCGCGCCCAGACGGTAATGGATCTCCTCACGCCCAGCCAGCAACGGCAGGATGTGCTTGTCCAGCTCGCAGGCCGGGAAAGCCTGGTCAGCGCCATAGTCGCGCACCGCCCCCTCGACACCGGCACGCAGACCTGTCCAACGCTCCATCGCCGGGTCTTTGGGCTGGCAGAACAGCACATATTCGCCTTCCTTGCGCCCCGGAATAAACACCGCAACCGCATCTGGCTCATTGAAGCCCGTCAAATACAGGAAATCGCTATCTTGACGGAAGGGGTGGTCAGCATCACGGTTACGGATTTGCACCGTCGCCGACCGGATCACCGCCACCGCCTTATCACCCAACTGTTGCAAAAGGCGTTGCCGCCGTGCCGCAAACTCTGCGGCTGGAATCACTGGAGCCTTGGTCATTTTTTATTCCTCACCACGGATGGTCATTGTTATCATCATTTTCTGCCTCCAGCCCCAGCAAATCAGGCTTGCCACGGACAGGTTGCATCTCTTCATTCATCATCAGCACACCGACGCGGATAAACTCCACCAACTCGATGAAAGCCTCCTCCGACTCGTCCTCATCCTGCACATCCATTTCACCGGCTGCGCCTATTTTCACCACATCCTGCACCCAATCCCGCGAATCGTCCGGCAGGTCACTCATGGTTTTCAAACCAGAAACCGCCAGACCGAAAGCAAAGCCCTGACACCATTTCTGCAAAGCCTGCACCCGGTCATCCAGTGCATCGTACTCCGCAGGCAGCAGCAAGCCAAAGTCCATATCGCCAGAATTGAGTTGTGCCAATGTCACCCGGAACAGCTCATCCAGCATCTTGCGGGCTTCCTGCACATGGAAATCGCGGATGTCCCCGACCAATACCTGTTTCAGCCACGCCCCCTGGCTATACTGGTTATTGAATGCCAGCACCGCACACGCAATGCCATGCACCTCAGCGGCGGAAAACCCGGCATCCACCCGCAGCAAGGCATCCTCCAGAGAATAAAATTCAGGCAATCCCTTATCCAACACATGCGTCTCCCATACTTAAACGTGTATTATGGGGCGATTGGAAGCATTTCGCACCTTGTCGACCCAACAACCCTGAGCATGCATCATCCCCTATGGCTTTGCAAAACGAACTCGACGCTTTAGAACAACAGTTACAGCAATTGTTGGCACTCGTCGCTGAATTGGCGGCTGACCGCGCCCACTTGCAGCAACGTGAGCAGGATTTGCTGGCAGAATGTGCCCGCCTGCAACAAAAAAACAGCACCGCGACCCAGCAAGTTGAAGGTATCATTGCCTTGCTGCACCAACAGGCTGTGCAGCCAGAACCAGAAGGGGCATGAGCGCATGGAAACAGAAAAGACCATAGTCCAGCTAGCAGTCAAAATTCTTGGCAAAGAGTATACCGTTGGCTGCCCGGAAGGTCAGGAGCATGCCTTGTTGAATGCTGCCAAACGGATTGACAACGAAATGCGCAAAATCCGTGAATCCGGCAAAGTGCTCGGCACTGACCGTATTGCCGTGATGGTTGCCCTCAACCTGGCGCATGAGCTGGCTAAGCTCCAGCAGCAACTCACCCAACCTGCCCTGGCAGCCCTAGCGCCCTCAGTTGAGGAGGTCGGTGTGGTTACACAGCTCCAGAAATTGCAAGGCGACATCGCCAATGCACTGGCACAATACCAACGCCCGCCTAATACGCCATCCAATTGAGTAATGCCGCCATTAACCACTGCATAGAATACTTCCCACGCAGCGACAAATGTAATAGTATGCATGCAAGGACGGTTATCTGGGATACTCGTGACGGAATGGATAAATCCTTGAGCCTAATTTCTTATCCCGGGAGCGACCTTCTGGCCCTGTGTGCATGACTGCTTAGCCGGTAAGCCTGACGGACTGGAACAAGCACCCACTTGAACCATTGGTTCAAGGCTGAAGTTCCCAACGACTTCTTGGAGCCGTCCCATTTTTTCTCTACACGCCTGTTTATCTATTGTAATTTTCAATCAGGTAATTCAGGTGTCCCATATCGGTTCCACAGCAACCACCCAGTATTTGCACGCCATATCCCTTATTGAGATTAAGCATCAACTCCCCCCACTCGGAAACGCTATCAGTTTTCAACTCATCCGCATTTTCAAGATCGCAATGGTCGAGTGAAGAAGCGTTACCCTGAAAACCAATTAAGCGCGAACCGATGACAGAAGAAAGCTTCTGCGGATGCAGAAAGGAGGGATGGGCACAATTGACCATATAGCCCAGCGGCTTGGTCAGCGTATTTGTGTCAATTAAATCTATTGCGTCACTTAGCAAAGTTCCGTCCATTACGCAACCATCACGGGAAATGACAAAGCTGATGATATATGGAGTTTGTGTCGCTGCCATTGCTTTGGCTATTCCCAAGGCTTCATGCGTATTGGGTAGTGTTTCTGCAATCAGGAAATCTACACCGCTTGCTGACAGTTGTTCGATTTGCCACGCATGAAAGTTCTCTGCATCTGCTACGGACAATCCTTCTTCAGGTTTGTAACAATCATTCTTACAGCCGATCATGCCGCCGATTTTGATGCTGGGATGCAGCCGAATACCTTTCATAAAACCCACTGCATCACTATTTATGGTTTTCTTCACGCCAGATTGCAGCACCCTGTCTTTTCCCGCCCGCCAGGTTGGTGTGCAAACCAGCATCGGCAATCCTGCTTTCAGTGCGGATTCCATATATTCGTGATAGATAGCCGTCAGCGCACTGCTGGACACCGGATCATAAATCAAGGGTGCATTAGAAAGTCTGTCATGTAGGCGGATATTCGGGGAACGACGCAAGCGCTCAACAACCGCCGCCTCCATCAAAACAAGTGAATTATTTTCGATTAAGTCTTTCATAACTATTCCTAAAATTCAATGTCCTGCATGACAGGAGAAGCGGGGAGTAAGCTGCTAAGAGTATTTGACCGACTGATATGGATTGAACACCTTAGGATTATATGTCAAGACCTGTGTGATCATAGGCTCTACAATCATGCTAAACTCCAACAGGCAC
>CAXYXW010000033.1:0-47969 GCA_964293005.1 uncultured Thiothrix sp. | reverse complement strand
TCGACATGCGTGACATTTCCATTTCTTTTGGTGGTATTCATGCGGTTGACCATGCTTCTGCCAACCTGTATGCCGGTGAAGTCGTCGCCCTGCTGGGGCATAATGGTGCAGGCAAATCGACTTTTATCAAGATCCTGTCCGGTGCATACAAGCGTGATGGCGGGCAAATCTTCATTAATGGGCAAGAAGCCACCATCGCCAACCCGCGTGATGCCAAGGCCTACGGGATAGAAACCATCTACCAGACGCTGGCACTGGCGGATAACGTCGACACTGCCGCCAACCTCTATCTGGGGCGCGAATTGCGTACCCGTTGGGGGACACTGGACGATGTGGCGATGGAAGCCGAAGCCCGCAAGGTGATGGGGCGGCTTAACCCACGCTTCCAGCGCTTCAAGGAGCCAGTCAAAGCCTTGTCAGGAGGGCAACGCCAATCGGTCGCGATTGCCCGCGCCATCCTGTTCAATGCCCGCATCCTGATCATGGATGAGCCAACTGCCGCACTGGGGCCACAGGAAACCGCCCAGGTCGGTGAGCTGATCAAACAGCTCAAAGCCGATGGTATTGGCATTTTCCTGATCAGCCACGACATCCATGATGTATTTGACCTCGCTGACCGTGTGACCGTCATGAAAAACGGGCAAGTGGTTGGCACAGCACGGGTTGAGGATGTGACCAAGGATGAAGTGCTGGGAATGATCATCCTGGGCAAATGCCCTCCGGGAGCGACACCAGGGCCGGGAGCAACGGTGGAGGGTTAAAACCCACCACCAGCCTGAACCAGACTACCCTGCCTATTTTCGGGCAGGGTATTGGGTAAACTATCCCTGTTCCCCTGCCCCTTCCCACTTGCCCAATAATCGAATAACCTACCCGGATACCGATAAGGTAGCTTATTGGTGTGTCACTGATTTAATCCTCCCATCCCTTTAAGGACATCAAATATGAAAAGATTGTTGGTCATTCCTGCCATCGTCCCTCTGATTGCTGTTGCAGCACCAACACCCATCACGGGTGGGGTCATCACAACGAATGTTACCGTGTCCAGCGAAATGGATGCCCCAGAAATACGGCTAGCCAGCAAAGCGTACCAGAACCCCGCACCAACGCCAGACACCTCCAACCAATCCCCCTCCAGTGCCACCAGCACACGGGTTGCCGGGGCAAAATCAAGCGATGGATTGAGCGATGGCTCCAGTAGGGCTTTTGGTTCATTCGGTGTGCCTTATACTTCAAAACGGGTTTCACTGTCCTCCACATCGGCAGTCAGCCACACCGACAGAGGTTACTTAAGCGCCACCTACCCTTATCGGGCTATCGGCAAACTGACCTTCATCGACGGTGATTTTGCAAAATATTGTTCCGCCAGCTTGATCCGCAGAAGCGTCCTGGTGACTGCTGCACACTGTGTACAGAATTTTGGCGATGGTCATACTTTATTTACTAACCACCAATTTATCCCCGCCACCTATAACGGCAGTGCCCCTTATGGAACGTGGGCGGTGCAGAGCATAGCCAGAGCCACTTCGTGGGCAAACGGTACAGATACGGGTGGGTACATACTGTCTGCGTCTGTCAACAATGATGTGGCAGTCATGATCCTGAGTAAAAACTCAA
Organism: uncultured Thiothrix sp.; assembly: GCA_964293005.1. Classification (GTDB taxonomy): domain Bacteria; phylum Pseudomonadota; class Gammaproteobacteria; order Thiotrichales; family Thiotrichaceae; genus Thiolinea. The sequence continues at coordinate 46,352 of CAXYXW010000033.1, read as the reverse complement.
GCGATACGTTTATCGGGGATATAACCGGTTATTTGGCATACGGCTGGAATAACTACTCTTTCACAAAAAGCAAAAAAACGGGAGGCATTTGGATTTCTTCCATCAGTACCTTGGGTTATCCGGGGATGCTGGATGAAGGCAATATCATGCAACGCACCGATGGCCCAGCCTACCTGACAGAGATCGATGGTGCAGGGCAAATCTATCAAGGCAGCAACTTGACAGGGGGATCTAGCGGCGGGCCATGGATTGCCAACTTCGGTTTTGAGCGCCCCGCTTTCTCACCCGGAGCAAATGCAGGCCACAAGGCAGCCTCAAATACCGTGATTGGTGTCACTTCGTGGGGAGCACAAAACCCTAACCAGCCCAAGGACAACTACTCCTCCCAATTCCAGCAGAACGCCGAATACCCGAAAGCGGACTATGGCGGCTTTGGCGGAGGTAATATTGGTGCTTTGCTAAATGCTGCCTGCTCACAGCGCCCCACGGGCAGTACCAAAACCTATAAGCAAATGGGCTATTGTGACTAACTAAAAGCACCTACCATAGGCATGCCAAAATCATGCCTATGAATTGTCAATAAATCCTCCCAAAATGCCCCCACCGTATTGACTAACTTATATTCATGACGAATACTGCTTTGGCATTACCTCTTATTATGATTTAGCGAGATTTCATAATAAGTCTGGTTGTCTACCCCCAGTGAAACTCACACGTCCCCCTATCAACCGAATGGTGTCAGTCATGAAAAACCTGCTATTACTCATTACTGTATGGCCTTTAGCCGCAATCAGCACACCCACCGACCCACTGGTCGTTATTTCCGATACACAATCACAGTCAAGTGCAATCCAGTCAAGGACAAGCCTACCAACCACCCAAGCCCATAAAAATACGGCTGAAGAACCAGATATTTCGCAAGTCAGCCCATCCAGCGCACCTGCGCGTCACCAGCCCGGCGTAAAAGGAGCCACCGCCTATCGTGATACGCGGGCTTATGGTTCTTTTTCTGTCCCCTATACATCCAAGCGGGTGTCCCATTTGCACACCAGCCAGGTCAGCTCAAGCTCCAATGCCTATCTAAGTGCCACCTACCCTTACCGGGCGATTGGTAAACTCACGTTTAATGCCGATGGTTATGACAGCTTTTGCAGTGCAACCCTGATCCGCCGGGGTGTTATTGTCACCGCAGCCCACTGTATCCAGGACTTTGGCGCAGGTGACTCGACCTATTCAGACTTCCAGTTTACGCCTGCCAGTTACAAAGGCAGTGCCCCTTATGGTACGTGGTCAGCCCGTGCTTATGTTTGGCCTGGATCATGGGCAGATGGTTCTGATGTCGGCTGGGGGGGTGGGGGTGGGGCAGCCGTCGATAATGATCTGGCGGTGATCGCCATTGCCAGGAATGCAGCGGGGCAATTCATCGGCGACCTCACGGGTTATTTAAGCTATGGCTGGAATAATTATTCTTTCATTAAACATCGCCTCACCGGCAACCTCTGGGTTGGGGCAATCACGACGCTGGGCTATCCTGGGCTATTGGATGAGGGGGAGATCCTGCAAAGGACTGACGGCCCCGCCTATCTGACCACCATCAGCGGTGCTGGACAAATCTACCGAGGCAGCAATTTGACCGGGGGCTCCAGTGGCGGGCCGTGGATTGCCAATTTTGGTTACGAAAATCCAGGCTATAGCTCAGGTGCAAACACAGGAAAAGCAGCCACCAACAATGTTATTGTCGGGGTTACTTCGTGGGCGGACATTGACCCCAATGTGGCCAAAAACCTGTTCGCATCACAATTCCGCGTCAATAGCCGCTATCCAAATGCTGACTACGGCGGGTTTGGTGGTGGTAATATAGGCTCATTGGTATACCAAATATGTAATTATAAACCCGATGACAGTACCCAAAGCTTTAAGGACATGGGCTACTGCGACTAAATCAATGAACCCAGTGGAGCAATCATGTACGTAAGACCTTTGTTGCTAACCGTCGCCACCTTGTTGTTCTGCACTCTCGCCGGGTGCAACACACCTACCGATCCTATAGCGGGCAACCACCACAGCCACACGTATGGTTCCCCTCCGGCTCCAGACAGCATGCCTGCCGGATGCCGCCTCGACATCCGTTATTGTCCAGATGGCAGCAGGGTCAGTCGGCAACCACCCCATTGTGAGTTCCAGGCTTGCCGATAAGGATGGGTGCTTAAGGCAGGCAAGGGGCACACATCCTTGCCTGCCTTGATTCAAACGATTTCCAGCAGCTTCAGGCCCCAGAAAAAGACAAAGCTGCTCACCAACCCTGCCAACGCGCCTTTGATAAACACACCTTGGGTTGACGACACATACTTGACGACACTTTTGTCCAACTTGTCGAGTTGGCGGTCACGCTGACCGATGATCAAATCCCGCTGGTGCAACTGCCCGTCACGCTGGCTGACCTGATCACGTAAGGCTTTCAGCTCATTGTCCAGATGCTGGATATGCAGGGTTAGTTCCTGGATTTTCTCATCACGGCGGCGGATGTGTGCTTCCTTGGCAACAATGGCCTGGTCACGGTCATGGATAGTGGCATCACGCAAGCGCAGTGAGTTGTCACGCTCTTTCAGCTCCATGTCCCGCGCTGCCAGTTGGGCATCACGCTTTTCAAGCTGACGGTCACGCTCCGCAAGGGTGGAATCGCGCTCCGCTATCGCTGCATCACGCTCACGGACAATATCCTCCTGCCGCTGCAAATCCTTGTTACGCTGCTCCAGTTGGGCATCGCGCTCCGCTATCGTCGCATCCCGTTCGGCAACGGTTTCCTCACGCATGCCCAGCATTTCATCCCGATCCTGGATAGTCTGATCGCGGATTTGCAATTGCACATCACGCTCAGCCAGACTCTGGTCGCGCATGTGCACATCCAGCTGCAAATTGCGGATGTTTTCATCACGGCGGCGGATTTCCTCATCACGTTCCCCGAGCGTTGACTCCCTGACTTTAAGGTGCTCCCCCAAATCACGGATTTGTTTGTCCCGCTCAGTCAGGGTGCTGTCTCGCTCCTTCACAGATACATCGCGGATAGCAATCTGCTGGTCACGCTTGTGGATACTGTCATCACGCTGTTGCAGCGACAGCTCCCGCTCCGACAAGTTTTTGTCACGCACCGCAACCGTCTCGTCGCGCTCCTGCAATTGAGAGTTCAACCCAAGGATGGTGTTGTCACGCTCCAATATCTGGGTATCACGCTCCTTGACGGTATCATCACGCCCCTTGATCTGCGAATCACGCAACTGCAACTGCTTGTCACGCTCGCGCAACTGCAAATCCTGCCCCGTGATGCGCTGGTCACGCTCGCGCACGGACAAATCACGGTCACGGATACTTTGGTCACGCTCAGCAACGCTGCGGTCACGCTCATTGATCTGCTGATCACGGTCTTTGATTTGGTTATCGCGCTCCACCACCCCCTCATCGGTTTTCTGGATACGCTCATCCCGCAAGGCTACCTGCCGGTCACGGGTCGTGATTTGCAGGTCTCGGTCTTGCAACTGGTCTTCAAGATTCTCAATCGAAGCCAGATAATTATAGGTCTGCTGGTCACGGCTTTGGATGGCCTGATCACGTTCGACAATGCTGCGGTCACGTTCAGCAATGCCCTGGTCACGCTCCTTGATGTGCTTGTCGCGCTCATACACCGTCAGATCGCGGGCTTCCAGCTGCTTTTGCTGGGTCACGATGCGCTGGTCACGTTCGGTGATCAGGCGCTCCTTTTCCGCCAATAACTGCTCACGGGTCTGGATTTGCAAATCACGCTGGCTGAGGGTGACATTAATCGCCTCCAGATGACGCTGGATTTCCTCCACCCGCAAATCACGCTCAGCCACCTGCCGGTCACGCTCAGTCAGGTGCTGGTCACGCTTGGAAATCTGGTGGTCACGATCCTTGATGAGCTTTTCCTGCTCCAGGGTTTGGCGGGTACGCTCCTGCAACAGCTGGTCACGCTCCAGCAATTGTTGCTCTTTCTTGGAAATGGTTTCGTCGCGCCCTTGCAGGAGTTTGTCCTTGCCCTGTACTGCCTGGTCAAAACGCAAGAGGGAGCGGTCTTTGTCCTCCATATTGCGGTCACGCTGCTCGATCAGGGTTTCCTTTTCCTGAATCAGCTTCTCATACGTAACCAGCTTGTTTTCCAGCCCCTTAATGCGCTCTTCCTTGCCTTGCAGCAGCCCCTCACGCTGATACAACATCTCCTCTTTAGCCGCAATGCTATTATCCCGCCGTTGCAGCAACTCTTCTTTTGCCGCCAACTCGCGGGCATGCCGCCCAAGCAACTCATCCTTTTCTGCCAGCAACTTCCCCAGACGCTCCACACGGGCATCCCGCTCGTCAATCCGTGCATCCCGCACGCGCACATGCCCATCTTTCTCCAGCAAAATACCGGACATATTCTGCACATACGCATCACGCTCGACCAAGCGCTGCTGCATCGCCTGGAGGATACTTTTCAGTGATTGCTTGTCAGTGGTGGTGAGGTATACATTACTGTCCAGTTTTTTGTATATCTCGTTATCGAGTTCTTCCATGTTCATGATCAATCCAATTGGGGGCATTAGGCTGCTTGGCTATAGCACTGAGGTCAGGAGGGGATTTTGGCACAGATACCCACTTTTCGCCATTGCCGCACCGTTACCTAACTGTTACCTGCACAAAGCCCAAGACAACTTAATGGGGTTGGTTGTCCGACTCATAACCGGGTACAGGTGCAGACCCCACCCCGCGCATATTACGGCTGCGCAGAACCGGCTGGTTGACTGAAACCCGGCTTTCACGCCAGACCATCAGCACACCCGACAGGATAGTGATTCCTGCACCGACCAAGGTCAGCGTGTCCACTGGCTCATTAAAGAACAATGCCCCAAACACAATCGCCCAAATCAGCTGGCTGTACTGCATCGGCGCAACCACGGCAGCCGGGGCACAACGGTAGCCCGTCAACACAGCCAACTGCCCCAGCAAAGCCAATACACCCAGCAGGAACATCAGTGACAAATCGACCAAAGGCATAGGCTTATAAACGAAATACAACAGGCTGCCAGAGACCAGGATATTCAGGATCAAGGGGGTAAGGATCAAGGTGGCGGAAGACTCCACCCGCCCGATTTTGCGTGAAATTACCGCAGCCCCTGCACCACAACAAGCCGCCATTGCCCCAAACAAATGCCCCAGCTCCAGACTCTGTGGGGTGGGGCGCAAAACCACAATCACCCCCACCAAGCCCATAATAATCAGGCTGCCACGGAACAACTGGATGCGTTCACCCAAAAACGGGATGGCTAACAGGGAAATCAGGACAGGGGTGGTGAACAGCAGGACATAAACCTGCACCATCGGCAACATGGAAAAGGCCAGGAATGCAAAGCACAAGCTCCCGACCATCATCAGGGCACGGAAAAAAACCAGCCACGGATTAACAGGGCGCAGGGAAATTTCCCGCGCATCCGTTATCCGGGCCAATGAAAAAGGCACGTAGCCAAACAACATGGCAAAGAAAATGATCTGGAAGACGGAGTAGTCAGCCAAAACCTTCACCAAGGCATCATGCGAAGAAAACACCGCGTAGCCTAACAGGGATACCAGCAGGCCACGCAAAACAGAGGGTGCAGCTACAGTTTTTGTCATTTAAGGACGTTTCACAACAGGATTGGCGATCAGGGGGCTACCTGATACGCGGCAGCGCCCTCCCTTCGGCATTGAACACGTGGCAACGGTCACTTGGCACACCGACTGCCAGATTCTGATTTACTTTTAAGCTAGTGTCATCCGGCGCGCGCACAATTATACGCTCACCCGATGCCAATTTCAGGTAAATAAAGTGGGCTTCACCCAGTTGCTCCAGCACCTCAATCACCCCTGAGATAGTCGCATTGTTGCCTGCATGCTCCAGGGTATGCTCTGGACGGATGCCCAACGTTACCTTATCCCCCACCTTGACCCCTTGAGTCCCAACCAGAGCCAGCACCGAGCTGCCACCCGGCAAGGAACAACGCACCCCATTGGCTTCCACTGCCTCAACCTTGGAGCCGATAAAATTCATTTGCGGCGAACCAATAAAGCCTGCCACAAACTGGTTCGCCGGGTAATGGTACAACTCCAGCGGCGCACCAACCTGTTCGATATTGCCCGCCCGTAACACCACAATCTTGTTCGCCAGCGTCATGGCTTCCACTTGGTCATGGGTGACGTAAATCATGGTCACACCCATTTTCTCATGCAGCTTGGCAATCTCAATACGCATCTGCACGCGCAAGGAGGCATCCAGGTTGGATAAGGGTTCGTCAAACAGGAATACTTTCGGGTTGCGCACAATCGCCCGCCCGATGGCAACACGCTGGCGCTGCCCGCCGGACATGGCCTTGGGCAAGCGGTCAAGTAAAGGGGTCAGCTCCAGAATATCGGCAACCTCACGCACCCGCTTGTCAATGTCAGCCTTGGAAGTCTTTGCCAACTCCAAACCAAAGGCCATGTTCTGGTAAACCGTCATGTGCGGATAGAGCGCATACGATTGGAACACCATCGCCACGCCACGCTTGGCAGGCGGCAGGTCATTGACCACATCGCCATCAATCACCAGCTCACCGGAAGTAATTTCCTCCAGGCCTGCAATCAGGCGCAGAACCGTTGACTTGCCGCAACCGGATGGCCCCACAAAGACCACAAATTCACCGTCATTGATTTCCAAATCAATGCCGTGGATGGTCTCCAACTTGCCATAGGCCTTGCGAATACCTTTTAGTACAATATGACTCATCGTTTTCTCCTCCTCCAAATACAAAAACATCCAGCACCCGCTGATGGTTACAACGGGATGGGTACAACAAAATGTTCAAGGTTTACCGAAAAATGCATCAAATGCGCCTAAACTAACCGTGCCATCCAGACACGTCCCAGCAAAGCCATGTCCAACCAAAGCAGTCAAACCGCGCAGACCGGTATCGAACTGGCGGGGTTCTGCGCCCAGGTTGAATACACACAACACTTGCCCATCACCCTTGCCCCGCACAAATGCCACAACTGGCTCCGGTGCATCCCAAAAGACCACATCACCGACCCACAACGCAGGCCAATCACGCCGCCAATGGATAAAATCCCGGATGCGGTTCAAGACCGATGCCGGGTCAGGCTGCTGCACCGAAACCGCCAACGCAGCATGCTCCGGCACAACCGGCAGCCACGGCTTAACGATCGAGAATCCGGCATGCTCCACCCCTTGCTCCCACGGGATAGGCGTGCGGCAACCATCACGGCCCTTAAAATCAGGCCAGAAACGGATGCCAAACGGATCTTGCAACAGCTCAAACGGAATATCGGCCTCCGGCAAACCCAGCTCATCCCCCTGATACAGGCAGGGCGTACCACGGGCAGACAGCATCAAGGCAGCCAATAAGGGAGCCGCCTGTTGTGGCACACCCCAACGCGACACCACACGGGGCATATCGTGGTTGGTAAACGCCCAGCAAGGCCAACCCGTGCCCATGCGGTCACGCATACGCTCCATCACGCCACGCACATGCGGTGCATTGAATTCGGTGGTCATGAAATCAAAGCTGTAAGCCATGTGCAGGCGCTTGCCGCCCAAGGTGTACTCAGCCACGGATTTATACATATCCGTGACCGCACCCACCTCACCCATCGTCGTGACCGCTGGATATTCATCCATCAGGGCACGCAGGCGCTCCATGAACAGCAGGTTTTCTGGGCGGTTGATGTTATATAGGGGGTTTTGCATGGAGTAAGGATTGGCAGGGTCAACGCCATTTACCTTCTCACCGGGCAGCAAAGCCGGGTTATTGCGCAACTCGCGGTCATGCACATACATATTCGCCGTATCCAGGCGGAAACCATCCACGCCCCGATCCAACCAGAAGCGCATTTCTGCCAGTAAAGCATCCTGCACTTCCGCATGATGGAAATTCAGGTCAGGTTGGCTGGTCAGGAAGTTATGCATGTAATACTGGCGGCGGCGGGTATCCCACTCCCAGGCAGGCCCACCAAAAATCGACAACCAGTTATTCGGTGGCGAGCCATCCGCCTGCGGGTCAACCCAAACATACCAATCCGCTTTGGGATTGGTGCGTGAGGCACGGCTTTCCTTGAACCAGGCATGCTGGTCAGAAGTATGGGACAACACCTGGTCAATCAGGATGCGGATACCCAAGCCATGTGCCTTGGCAATTAAAGCATCGAAGTCAGCCAAAGAGCCAAACAGGGGGTCAACATCGCGGTAATCCGATACATCGTAGCCAAAATCTTTCATGGGGGACTTGAAGAATGGGGAAATCCAGATAGCATCAACCCCTAGCCAGGCCAGATAGTCCAGTTTCTGCGTCACCCCCACCAAGTCGCCGACCCCATCCTGGTTGGTATCCAAATAGGAACGTGGGTAAATCTGATAAACCAGTGCGCCCCGCCACCAATCAGGATTACCCCCCAACTGGGTTTGTACTTGACCTGCCTGCTGCTGTAGATGCATGGGATACCCCCAAATGAATTGGATAGCTAATGATAGCAGGCATTAAAACATATTTTCAAAGCGCTTTGAATAAGGAATGAAAAAAAACGGCACATCTTGACCAAGATCCTGATCAGGAAGGAAGGGGCATGCACCAACAAGAAGGGAGAAGACAGAATACAAAACCCTCCCCACCATCAAAGGCAGGGAGGGAATCAAGAGGAAACCATCCAGTGGAATGGGAAGCACCTCTTGCAGCACAAACACGGCTAACAGCCACTCTTGTGCATTCATTGGCAATGCTACCAAGGCTTATGGATAGCACATGGATATTATCAGAACCCGTAGTTGAAACGGATGCGACCTGCATTGACCTTATTGTTCGCCTCACCCAGACCACTTGCCTTGGAAGTGCTGGCGGCAAAGGTCATGCTGGCTGACTTGCTGCCAAACAACGGGACAGTGTAAGCACCGTACAGGGTGTTCAGCTTGCCATCACCCTCTTTCGAATTCACATAGCCAACACCCCATGGGCCTTGGGTATAGTTCAATGCGGCGGAGGTGACATCTTCTTTGGAATCATCATCGTTGTTCAGCTTGGCAACACTGGCATTCACGGTGCCTGCACCGGCATTGAAACCTGCACCCAAGCCAACACCCTTCAGCTTGCTGCCGTTATCATCCAGGCTTTCCAGACCTGCACGTACTGTCACTGCACCGGCGTTGTATACCACCGCTGGGCGCACACCCTTGTATTCCTTGTCGCCGTCCTTGTTGACCATCACGCCCAGCTCAAACTTCATCGCATCGCTAGGGGTCAGGTGCAATGCACCGTGCAGCACATCATCCTTACGCCCACGGACTTTGTTTGCGCCATAAACGGTCACGCCACTGGCATGCTCAGCAACGGTGTCCTTGCCAACCGGGAACAGGTCAACACCCTCAAAACGACCCAACTGCACATCCCAGCTGTCACGACCCATTTGCAGGTAAACATCATCATAACCCAGGCTGCTGCCCTTGAACGGAACCAAAGGCTGGGCAACGCCCTTCACGAAGTAACCATCACCCTTCAGTTCGCCAGTGGCATTCAGCTTGACACGACCGCCGTGCATAAAGCCATCATTGTCGCCTGCGTCACGGGCAGTAATGTCCAATTCAACATCGCCGCCAAAGGTGAAAGTCTTCTGCTCTTCCGCCTGCACACCAAAACCCATCAACAGGGCTGCCAAACCACACGCTACGCTCACTTTGAGTTTCGTTTTCATCGCATTTACCTTTTACTTTAATGTTTACACTAAGCCTGCCTGACACTACCAGGCAGACATGGGATGCAGCTTTTCCGAAGAAACCGCCAAGGAGCAACCCCTCCAGATACACTCGCCAAGCCAAGCTGCTATTTCTAAAATTACCGTTTTATTAAAGCACAATTCCAAAACGCTTTTAATACTTTTGTCGCAATAAAACAACATTTTTTGCAAATTTCTCACTTGTGCAGTGCACATCCGGGTCAGCAGGCACACCTTGGCATGACAAATGCCATTGCAGACCTCAACCGACCACCTCAAGACCTGCCCCTGCACATAAAGCACGCAGGTTGTTATAACCGAGGGTGGCATACGTTAAGGGGTGCGCAACCGCCGGATCCTGTTCAGCCTCCACCACCAACCAGCCGTGGTAATCGGCTGCCTTCAAGCCATCGAACAGGGTGGGGTAATCCACACAGCCATCTCCTGGCACGGTAAACACGCCATCCAACACCGAATTCAGGAAGCTGCTGTCGCGGTTGAGGGCATCATCCAGCACCACGCGGCGCACATCCTTGCAATGGACATGGTTGATGCGCCTGGCATGGCGTTGCTGGACTGCCACCGGGTTGCCGCCTGCATAGGTCAGATGCCCGGTATCCAACAACAAGCCGACTGCATCGGAGGTATGAGCCATCAAGTGGTCAATATCCGCCTCAGACTGCACCACCGTCCCCATGTGATGGTGATAAGCAAGCCGCACCCCTTGGCTCAAGGTATATTCGGCGACCTGATTAAGCTTTTCACCCAAAGCAGCCCATGCACTGTCAGCCAACACCGGGCGCTTGGAGAGGGGTGTATCACGCCCGCCGTGGATGCAACCAGTGACCTCGCAATACACCATTGCCGTCGCCCCCAAATCACGCAACAGGCTCAAATGGGACTGGATGGCATCAATTTCTTCGTCGACACTGCGCTCCAGCAACTTGCCGCTGAACCAACCCGACACCAGGCGCAAACCGTGCTTGTTGAGGATCGGCCCCAAAATGGCAGAATGGCGGGGAAACTTGTTGCCCAGCTCGAACCCGGCATAACCGGCCTGCCTGCCTTCCGCCAAACATACCTCCAAGGGGGTGTCTGCGCCCAGTTCAGGCATGTCATCATTGGTCCAGGTGAGTGGGTTAATACCGATGGATACGCTCATTTCAATCGTCCTAAAAAATGGGGAAAATTATCTTTCAGTGGTTTTTCGGCAACCGTCCAATCAGGCTGCCCAGTAAAACGGCTCAGTAAGGCTGCTTGCGCTTGGCCTCCAGATAGTGTTGGTGTGCCTGCTGGATCGGCTCACGCTCCGATACCTCCGGCACGGCAACATCCCACCAGTAGCCGCCACCGGAGGTCATGAAGGGGTCAGTATCCAGGGCAATGACATACGACTGCGGGGCAACCCGTGCCCGCATGAGCGCCGCTTCCAGCCCGGCAATACCACTGACCTGCTCAGCCTGTGCGCCCAAGGCACGGGCATGAGCCGCAAAATCAATTTTTGGTGCACCCGCTGAGGCAGTCAGGCAGTTTTCCAGCAGGTTATTGAACGACGCGCCACCGGTCGCATTCTGCAAGCGGTTGATACAGCCATATCCCCGGTTATCCAGCACCACGACAATGATCTTGTGACCCAACATCACGCTGGTCGCAAGCTCAGAATTCAGCATCAGGTAGGAGCCATCGCCGACCAGCACGATCACTTCACGCCCCGGATGAGCCATTTTCACCCCCAAGCCCCCGGCAATTTCATAGCCCATGCAGGAGAAACCGTATTCGAGGTGATAACCATTGGGTTGCTCAGTACGCCACAGCTTGTGCAGCTCACCGGGCAAACCGCCTGCGGCACACACAACAATGTCAGATGCTTGCCCGGTGCGTTTGACCGCACCCAAGACTTGCGCATCAGAAGGCAGGCCAGTACGGGTGGCAGGTTCGATGGTTTCGGCTGTGACCTGATCATAATAGGCATTCCATTCGGCAATGGCGGCCTGCCCTTGTGCCAACCAACTGCTGGGGGCTTGCCAATAGCGTAAACTGGCTGCCAAATGCTGCAAACCGACTTTGGCATCACACACCAAGCCTTGCCCACCGTGCTTGCTGGCATCGAAAGCGGCTGCATTCAGGTGCAGCAGTTGCACGGCAGGATTGCCAAACAGGGTGCGGGAAGCAGTGGTAAAATCCTGCAAGCGTGTCCCCACAGCCAGCACCACATCGGCCTGCTCTGCCAACTGGTTGGCAGCACTGGAGCCGGTGACACCTACTGCCCCGACATAGTTGGCATGATCCCATGCCAATGCGCCCTTCCCGGCCTGGGTTTCCGCCACCGGAATGCGGTGTTGGGATGCAAACGCCTGCAACTGGCTAGCTGCCAGCGAATAATGTACCCCGCCCCCGGCAATGATCAGTGGCTTCTTTGCCTGCCGCAACAACTCAACGGCAGCCTTCAGTTCACGCTCATCCGGTGCAGGACGGCGCAGGTAATGCACACGCTCAGCAAAAAAGCTGAGCGGATAATCATACGCCTCCGCCTGTACATCCTGCGGCAATGCCAATGTCACCGGGCCACAGTGGGCGGCATCGGTCAGGGTCTGCATGGCAACCGGCAGGCTGGTAATCAACTGTTCCGGGCGACTGATACGGTCAAAATAACGGCTGACCGGGCGGAAGCAGTCATTGGCACTGAGGGTCGGGTCGGAAAAACACTCCACTTGCTGCAAAACCGGATCGGGGGTGCGGTTAGCAAACACATCCCCTGGCAACAGCAACACCGGCAAGCGGTTGACATGGGCGAGTGCTGCGGCTGTCACCATATTGGTCGCCCCAGGGCCAATCGAGGTGGTACAGGCCATCATGCGCTGGCGGTTGCTGGCCTTGGCAAAGGCAATCGCCGCATGTGCCATACCCTGCTCATTATGCGCCCGCAAGGTCGGCAGGGTTTCACGGGCTGCATACAAGGCATCGCCTAGGCCTGCCACATTGCCATGTCCAAAAATGGCAAACACCCCGGCGAATAAAGGCAGGATTTGCCCACCCACCTCGGTTTTCTGTGCCGCCAAATAGCGTACCAATGCTTGCGCCATCGTCAAACGGACAGTCGCCTTAGCCGTCGCCTTCACTGACTCCATCTCCTCATCTCCCTAGCTGTTTATACGCTTTAATATGCTGATGCGCCCTGCCGACATTCACGCCATGCGCTGATCAATTCCACATAATTCCCGCCGACCGCCTGCACCAAGCCCTGGTCGTCCAGCGTACCTGCCAGCCACGCCTGGCTGGGTTCGGCAAACAGGGTGCGCCCGACCGTAAAGCCCTTGCAGACCGCATAACGGGCAGCCACCCCAAAAGCCTGTTTCATGCTGTACATACTGGCTGCCAAGCCCAACAGGACAATGCCTTGGCAATGCGGGTCACGGCTTGTAACCAACGCACCCAACGCTTCCCAACTGGCCGCCGTTTGGGGGGGTAATTTCCACCAGTCGGGGCGGATATTGAGGTTATACAAACGCTGCAAGACCCGCACAAAGGTCTGGTCGTCCTGCACACAAGCAGCGGGCGGGATAATCTCCAGCAATAACTGATGCCCACTGGTCTTGCAGGCTTCCGCCAACTCATGCAGCTGGCGCTCCTGCTGCAAGCGCAAATCACCTGCATCATCAGGGTGGAAAAACACCAGACATTTGACCACATGCTCCAACGGCCAACTGATCAGCCGGGAGCCAATCGAACGCCCCCCTTCCAGTTCCAAGGGACGGGATGCAGGCAGCTCGACGGGGCGACCGATCCACCAGCCACGTCCGGTGACATCATTCAAGGCATCCTGCCCATAGGTATCATCAATCAGCACACCCGCTACCGACGCAGGCAGGCCGGTTTGCTGCATGCCATATTCGACAGCCTTGACCAGCAGGCGCTTGAACTGGCGGATGCGTGCCGGATCGGCTCCCGCCGCGATGGCTGCATCGTATAACTGCTTGCGGTGGTCAAACGCCAAGGCACAGATTTCCGGGCGCTGTGCCGGGGTGCGGGTGGTGACGCGGTGCAGTTGGTTAAGTGCTTTGTCCTGATCAGGGCGGGGAATGGATCGGGTATTCTGGAGGTAATAAAACAGCTCCTCCTCAGTCGGGATGGCAGGGGCACAGGCATGGCGTGATACCACCAAGGCTCCGCAGGCATTCGCATAAGCCGTACTGGTGGCATGTGCCTCACCCCGCAACCAACCGCGCAGGAAGCCGGACAGGAAGGCATCCCCTGCCCCCAGCACATTCAGCACTTCCACCCGCACACCCTGGAAAACGGCAAAGTCCTGCACCGTATCAGGAATCCCGCCCTCCAGCACCGTACACCCCAAAGAGCCGAGTTTGAGCACAATACTGGCTGGGGTCAGCGCCCGGATACGCTTCAAGGCCGTGATGGTATCGGTACTGCCACCGGCAATATGGATCTCCTCTTCTGTCCCGACCAACAAATCACAAAAAGGCAGCACAGTTTGGAGGTGGTTGCTCACGCCCGAGGAGGAAATAAAACGTGTCTCGCCATCCCCCAAACTGGTCAGCCCCCACAGAACCGGCCGATAATCAATATCGACGATGACCTTCGTCCCGGCAGCACGGGCGTAGTGGATCGCCTGCATGCTGGTACGGTAGGTGGACTCTGTGGAAAAGTGTGTGCCGGTAATCAGCAGCGCTTGGCTGGAGGCGATAAACTCCGGGGAAAAATCCTCGGTGCTGACAGCCATGTCGGCACAATCGGTACGGTAAAAAATCAATGGGAAGGTATCTTTGTCCTTGATACCCAAAATGACCAAACCGGTCAGGCGCTGTTTGTCCGTGACCACATGCGAAACGTCCACCCCTGCCCGTGCCAGCTCCTCACGCACAAAGCGCCCCATGTGCTCATCGCCAACACGGGTGAGCATGGCGGACTTCAACCCCAACCGGGCGCAACCATAGGCAATATTGGCAGAAGATCCGCCCAGATATTTGGCAAAGCTGCCCATATCTTCCAGGCGGCTACCAATCTGCTGACCATACAGGTCAACCGCTGCCCGCCCCAGGCAAATCACATCCAGCGTTTTAACCGATGCCTTGCCTTGCTGCGTATTGAGTGCCGTTTCTGTCTGCATCACTTCAACATCCATTCGTGGTCAGGGTGGTTTTTGAATATCCAGCGCCGGGTCGGGCCCGCCATCACATTCAGGTAGTAGGAGTCATAACCATGCGGTGCACCCACCGGATGGTAGCCACGCGGAACCATCACCACACAGCGGTCTTCCACTGCCATGGTTTCATCAATGTCCAGGCTATCGGTAAACACCCGCTGGAAACAAAAGCCTTGCGCCGGGTTAATGCGGTGGTAATAGGTTTCTTCCAGATAGGATTCATGCGGGATATTGTCAGCATCATGCTTGTGTGGCGGGTAACTTGACCAATTGCCCGCCGGAGTCTTCACCTCCACCACCAACAGGCTGTCGGCTGGCTCGTCCTGTGGCAGGATATTGCACACATGGCGGGTATTGCTGCCCTTGCCACGCAGTTCCTGCCCCATCTGCTCCGGCCTGATCCAGCGGCTGGGATGGTTGCCCTTGCCGGGGGCTACGCAAACCGCCAGCTCCAAACGGGTCAATGCCGTCACTTGCACGGCTTCCCCATTCGCCACGTACACCGCATGGGGAGCCTTGTCCTCAAACACCGACATCCGCCCACCGACTGCACTGAAAGTCACCTCACCCGCCTGAATATCGGCAATCCCGGACAAGAGCACCAGGCACAACTCCTGATCAGAAGCGGGCAAGCCCAACACCTCCCCGGCGGGCAAGTCATAAGCAGCAAAACCGACATAACGCCAACCTGCATTCTCCGGGGTAATATGCTGGTAACGTCCATTTGCCTCCATCTGGGGGCGGCGCAACAGGGTCATGGTTTCATCTCCATTTATATCCCCCACTTGATCCCCTTTTCCCAACCCTCCCCACTGGGGGGAAGGGGGAAAACGCACGGTGGGGAAACGGGAGGGGAAAGGCATCCTTCAATTACAAATCGACCGGCAACCCTGTTTTCAGCGATTGCACTGCCGCATCCGCCAGACGTAATGCCGCCAAGCCATCCTGTTCATTGGTGGCAGGGGCTGTGCCATTTTGCAGGGACTGGACGAAATGGGTCAGCTCAATACGGTAAGCATCGGCATAGCGTTGCAGGAAGAAGAATTGTGGCTTGGCAGCAGTCACACCGTCTGCACCGGCAAACTTGACGGTATTTTCCAATTGGTTATTGGCCTGCAACATGCCCTTTTCACCAAAGGCCTCGATGCGCTGGTCATAACCATAACTGGCACGGCGGCTGTTGGTGATAATGGCAATCGCACCACTTTGGGTTGAAAGTGTCACGGATGCCGTATCAACGTCACCGGCCTCACCAATCGCCGGGTCAACCAGCACGCTGCCGGTTGCATAAAGGCGGGTTGGCTCTTCGCCCAGCAACCAACGCGCCATGTCAAAATCATGGATCATCATGTCGCGGAACAGGCCACCGGAAACGGCAATGTATTGTGCCGGTGGCGGGGCTGGATCACGACTGGTGATGATCAGGGTTTCGAGCTTACCGATCACCCCGGCATCCATTTGCGCCTTCAGGTGGGAAAACTGCGGGTCAAAACGGCGGTTAAAACCGAGCATGCAGGTAATGCCAGACTCCTGCACGGCAGCACTGCACTGTGCTGCCCGGCTGTAATCAAGGTCAATCGGCTTTTCGCAGAACACGGGCTTACCGACTGCGGCACAACGCTCCAACAACGGTGCATGGGTATCGGTCGAACTGGCAATGATGTAGGCATCCACATTGCTGCTACTGAAAATCTCATCCAGCGTCACAACTTTTGCGCCGGTTTTCGCACCCAACGACTCGGCAGCGGCAGGGAACACATCCACCACTTCGGTAATGCATGCCCCTGGCACACCTTGAACCGCCAACGCATGCACTTGCCCAATCCGGCCTGCACCAATCAAACCAAAACGAACCATATCCATCTCCTCACTGTTTTAATCATTGGGTATGTCCCACATACCGCCCACAACCCACTACCATCCAGCACTGCTGCGGCATCAGACCGCAATTATAAGCGCTTATGGAATTAATATTCCAACATTGAAGTAAAAATAAAAAATATTTTCTACCAAACACTGCCACGATTAAACGCGAACCCATCAAATACCATCAAAAAACATCATCTGCCCAGCATCACCTACAGCAGTCTAAAACAGGCTAAAATTTCACCCAGCTTGAGCCATTGTCGGCTGACTGCACGCAGCACTCCAGCAAGCGCACGCCACTGATCCCGGCATCAATATCGGGATACCAAAGGTCTGCCAAAGCCGCTGAATCACCACGTCCGGCAGCATCCATCGCCAAGGCAAAACGGTGGTATAAATTCGCCCATGATTCAAAAAAACCTTCCGCATGCCCACCACCAATACGGGTACACACCCCTGGCACATCGTGGTAGAGGTAATTCATGCCCCGATCCAGCAATTGCGAAGGTTGCCCCTGCACCTGATACAGCAATTGGTTGGGGTGCTCGTCCCACCATTCGATGCTGGCCTTTTCACCGATGACACGGATTTTCTGCTGGTGCATGGAACCGGCATTGATGGAGCTTGCCCAGAGTGTGCCGACTGCCCCGCCCTTGAACTTGAACATGACATGGGCATTATCTTCCAGGGGCGCACGGCTAGGAATAAAGCTTTGGCGCATGCAGCATAGTTCATCCACCTGCAAGCCGGTGAGCATTTCTGCCATGTGGAAGGTATGTGTACCCAAATCGCCCAGCACATAGGTCTGCCCGGAAATCGCCGGGTTCATGCGCCATTTTGCACCGGGGCTATGCGCCTCGACTGCCGTATGGTGGAAACCATGTGCAAACTGGATATTCACCACCCGCACCGCCCCCACATCACCGCGCTGCACCATTTCCCGCGCCTGATGCAACATCGGATAACCCGAATAGCCATACATGACCGCAAATACCTTGCCTTGCGCCGCAGCCAAGGCTTTCAGCTCCAAGGCTTCGGCAACCGTAAAGGTGAGGGGCTTCTCACAAATGACATGCAAGCCTGCCGCCAATGCCGCTTTGCTGATCGCATAATGGGTGCTGTTCGGTGTTGCAATGGAGACGGCTTGGATACCATCGGGGTGTTTGGCCTCTTCGCTAAACAACGTCTGGTAATCCGGGTAACAGCGTGCCGGGTCAAGCCCCAAATGGCTGCCAAACACCTGCCCGCGTGCTGCATCCAGATCAAGGGCTGCTGCCACAAAACGAAACAAGCCATCACGGGCAGCGGCAGCACGGTGGGCATAACCGATTTCACTGCCACGCCCGCCACCCACCATCCCCCAACGGATCGGGGCACTTAAGCGCCGCTCTTCATTGAACATATAAAATCCTCATGCCAAACGCCGCCCGGCTTGTTGCCTCAAAGCTGCCATGAATACCTCACTATCCCAACCGGCATCCAATGCCTGTCGGGTCAATTGCACCATCGTTTGTGGAGCCATGCCATACAAGGGCGGATCACTGTCCAGATTGGTCGGGAAGGAATAACCATCACAGCTACAGGCCAAGAGGGTTGCTTGCCCTTCCGGTGCAAGCGTTTGCCAACAAGCTTGCAGGCTGGGGTAGAGCGCCTCCAGCATCCGCACACGGTCAACACGCTCCATTGGCTTCCCAAACGCCGATGACACCTGCAACAAATTGGCGCTGCGGTGAAAATCTGTTGTCTGGTTACTGCCTGCCGCATGGAACAACGCCGGGTTAAAAAACACGGCATCGCCCTGCATCAAAGGCAATTGCACCGCATGCTCCGCGAAATACGCCTTGAATACCGGGTCACGCCATGCCAGATAGCCTGCCGGGTATTGCTGGGAAAAAGGCAGCAATAAAGTCGGGCCACTCGCCAGAGGCATATCGGTTTGCGCCACCGCCCCTTGCAGGGTCAAAAAGACTGACATCGCATGTACATGGTCAGGGTAACGCTGCAACTCATCTTGCGTCTGGAAACCCAAATGGTAATCCCGGTGCGGGGCTTGTGCCTGCCCACCAGGGCGTACCACGTTTACCTGAGCTGTCATCTGGTAATGTGGCCCCAGCCAGGCCTCAGCCACCAAGCCCAGCAGGGGGTTACTGTAATAGGCTGCAAAGGTCGCTGGGTCACGCACTGCCACTTTCTGCAAAGCATTCCAAATACGCCCATTTTCCCCGGCCTTGGCAAAATGGTCGCCCACCACCCGGCCTGATTCATCCGCAAAAATCGCCCCAATCACCGTATTCATGCGCTCGACCAGCATAAGGTCGGCAAAAAAACGGCGGATAACCAAAACGCCGGGGCCATGCTGGAATGCATGTGCCCACTCTGCTTTCAATGCATCCAATTCGGCCTGAGCAGCCGAGGCAACGACCGCCCGCAGGCGGTCGCCCCCATAGACCAGGACATTCTGCCTGCTACCCTCAGCGAAAGGGTACAGGTCATCCTGCACCTGCTGCCCACAGAGGGCGGCAAACACCTGAATATCCGGTCTTAAGCTCATTGGGGCCAAACCATCGCTGCATTGGGTTGCGGGGTACGCCCATCACCACAGCCATTCACACCCTGGTCAAAGTCGATCACCGAACCGGTCATCAAGCCTGATTCATCCGAGGACAAAAAGGCTGCCGCACGCGCTACCTCATCCGGTTTGATCAGGCGGGCAAATGGCTCACGCGCCTCAACCGCCACCAGCCAATCCGCCGGGGCATGGTGGAAATCGCTCTGGATGGCATGTTCGCCGGGGCTATCCATCCAGCCAATGTTCAGCACATTGGCACGGATACGGTTACGCATCAGCGAAAAGGCCGCATTTTTGGTCATCGCCACCAAAGCAGCCTTGGATGCACCATAGGCACTCAGGAACGATTGTCCACCGTGGGACGACATGGTGCAGACATTGACAATCGTCCCGGTAATACCATGCTCGACCATGTGACGGGCAGCTTCCTGCATGATGAAGAACGGGGCTTCCGCATTCACGGCAAACAGGCGGGTATAGGTTGCCGGGTCAGTATTCAGGATGGAACCCCGCTCCGTGCAACCAGCGCAATGCACCACACCATGCAAGGTTCCAAACGCAGCAATGGCATCACGCACGCTCTGCTGGGCTTCTTCCCGGCGGGTCAGGTCAGCCCGGACGAACACCACCTTAGCCCCCCCACTGGACAATTCCTCAACCAGGGCATTGCCGCGTGCAGCATTCCGCCCCACCAAAGCCACACCCGCTGCACCACGCTCCAGAAATAACCGGGCAACGGCTTCACCCAACCCTTGTGTACCACCCGTTACCAAAAAGTAGCGGCCTGCCAACTGCTTGGCAAAATCATTCCCGTAAGAAGGTCTTGTTGACATGAAATAAAAGCTCCTATTGTACTATTGCAGCTATCGTGTTTATCATCGCGCCATTCGCCCAACCCCGCCAGCCGGAAAACCCACAGGCAGGCTTTACCGAACAGGATTGCAGCATGAACCAGACTGACAAGGATTTTTTCAAACCCAAAGGGCGACGTATTGCCGCCACTGTTTTCTGCGCTCTCTGGTCAGCCATCGAGTGGTATCATAACCAACCCTTTTGGGGTGTCATCACCGCTGGTTTAGCTGTGTATTGCTATTGGCATTTCTTCCTGAATTTTGATGAAACTGAAAAATAATTACCAAAATTCTGCCTGTCAGGGCGTATCCAATACGCCCCACTGAAAAAACCATATTGATTTTTCTAACGACTTGACTTCCGGGATTTATTCTGGCGGTGCTGGTCAATAATAACTGCCACCACAATAATCAGCCCCTTGATAATATCCTGATAATAGGCATCAATCCGCAGGAAGGTAAACCCGGACAACATCACGCCGAGAATCAGCGCACCAATCACCGTGCCCGTGATTTTGCCGCGCCCACCTGATAGCGACACGCCGCCAATAACGGCTGCCGCAATCGCATCCAGCTCATACATCAGGCCAATCCCGGACTGTGCTGTCTTGATGCGGGCAATTGCCACCATCGCCGCCAAACCTGCCAACAAACCGGCAATCATGTAGACCTTAATCAGGTGCGATTCAATATTGATCCCGGACACACGCGCTGCCTGCGGGTTTGCACCAATTGCATAAGTGAATTTGCCAAAACGGGTGTAACGCATCACCACATGGAATACCAAGGCCACCAACAGGAAAATCACGACCGGCGACCAGCGATCCAGCCCATTACCGATCATGGAAAAACTTTCCGTAAAACCGGAAACCGGGCTACCATCGGTATACCAGCGGGCAATACCACGGGCAGACACCATCATACCCAAGGTGGCGATAAAGGGTGGTATTTTGGTATGGGCAATCAACCAGCCATTCACAAAACCAGCCAATGCCCCCACGCCCAAACCAACCATCAGCGGGATAATAAAAGGCAAATCTGCCAAGGCAGGAAAAAATACCTTTGGCCAATCACTGGCCTGGGCAAAGGTCGCGGCAATCATGGCACTCATCGCCACCACCGACCCGGAAGACAAATCAATCCCGCCGGTAATAATGACCTGGGTCACACCGACAGCGATAATGCCGATCACGGAAACTTGCAGGATAATGATTTGCAGGCGGCTAGGATTCGCCAAAAAACTCTGCCCGACAAAAATCCACCCCAACACTTCAAAAAAAACGGCAATCCCGACCAGGACAAAGAAAATACTAAGCTCAGGGGGCAAGCGCTTAATGGCTGAAACCTTGTCCTTACGGGCGACTGCCTCATCCTGTACTGCTGCTGTCATTAAAACCTCTCCTCATCCTCATATAAACAGCGGGCTTGGGACACGCTTAGCGTGCTGCCAAATCCATGATTTTCACTTGGTCAGCCTCAGCCCTGTCCAAGATGCCGGTAATCCGGCCTTCATGCATCACCACAATACGGTCACTCATCCCCAGCACTTCAGGCATTTCTGAGGAAACCATAATGACTGCCACCCCACGGTGCGCCAATTGCGTTACCAGGCGGTGGATTTCAGCTTTCGCCCCGACATCAATCCCTCGGGTTGGCTCATCCATCACCAAAATTTTCGGGTCAGTCAGCAGCCAGCGCCCAATCAGTACCTTTTGCTGGTTGCCACCGGACAGGTTTTCAATAATTTCATGCATGCTGGGTGTTTTAACCCGCAGCTTTTCGCACATCGCATTGCTTTCCCTCGCCAATGCCGCCCCATCCACAAATCCCCGGCGGACAAAGCGCTCATGCAAAACAGCCGGTTGCACATTTTCCTGCACAGACAAGGGTAAAAAGCAGCCCGTTTCCTTGCGGTCTTCGGTCAGGAAAGCCATACCGTGCATAATGGCATCATGGGGGGTATTGATCTGCACGGGCTTGCCATGAATACGGATTGTCCCGCTATCGGCTGGCACAACCCCGAACAAGGTTTCCACCACATGCGAGCGGCCTGACCCCACCAACCCGGCAAAACCGAGAATCTCCCCTGCACGCACCTCAAAGGAAATATCCTGGAAACAGCCTGTCCGATTCAGATTTTCCACTGACAGGACAACTTCACCGATTTCAACTTTTTCTTTCGGGAACATTTGGGATATTTCCCGCCCAACCATCATGCGGATAATATCATCACGGGTTACATCCGCAGAGCGGTGTGTACCAATATAACGCCCATCACGGAATACAGAAAACTCATCTGCTATTTCAAACAGCTCATTCATCTTGTGGGTGATATAGACAATACCAATCCCTTGCGCACGCAAATCATTGATGATGGAAAACAGATGTGCCACGTCTTTTTCAGTAATGGCAGAGGTGGGTTCATCCATAATCAGGACATCGGCATTAAAGGAAACAGCCTTGGCAATTTCCACCAATTGGCGATTGCCCACCGTCAACTGGCTGATTTCAGCCTTGGGGTCAAGGTGGATATTCAAACGGTCAAATAAATCCTGGGTCATCTGGTACATCTGGGTGTGATCAATAAAACCAAAGCGGTTTTTTGGCTCACGCCGTATCCAGATATTTTCCGCCACAGTCATGGAGTTCATCAGGAGCAATTCCTGATGGATCATGGCAATCCCGGCCTTTTGTGCTGCCAACGGGTTTTCCAGCCTCACGGCTTCACCCCGCAACTTGACTGTCCCTTGATCAGGATGATAAATCCCGGCAATGATTTTCATCAGGGTGGACTTGCCCGCACCATTTTCCCCCATCAGGGCATGGACGGTTCCGGGGCGGATTTTCAGTTGCACATTATCCAATGCAACCACACCGGGGAATTCCTTGCGTACATCCACCACTTCCAACACATACTCATAAGGGCGTGCAGCACTGCCTGCACGCGGGGTATGGGTGGTATTTGCTGTAACAGCCATACAACACGACTCCTGCCAAAGGAACGGCATAAGGCAACGGCTGGGAAGGAACGGGGTAAGCCTGCTTGCCTGCGCTGTAACAGCACCCCCGCGCATGAAAGCAGGGGCGCTTATCCATCAGGGGCTGGGGAAATCCGCAGCCCGGCTGATTTGGCTTATTTCATGTACTTGTCCATATTGGCAGGTGTCACCAGTTCAAAGGGAATCCAGACTTTCTGGTCAACAGCTTCGCCCTTCGCCAATTTGACAGCCGCCTCAATTGCACCCTTGCCCTGCCCGGCGGCACTTTGAAAAACAGTGACATCCAGATCACCGGCCTTCATTGCCGCCAAAGCATCCGCCGTGGCATCAACCCCCGCCACAATCACGCTATCCATCTTGCGACCAGCAGCTTTCAGCGCCTGGATTGCACCCAGCGCCATTTCGTCATTGTTGGAAACAACCGCATCAAACTCAGTACCGGCAGACAGCCAGTTGGTCATCAGGTCATTGCCCTTGGTGCGTGACCATTCGGCGGTCTGCTCCTGGACAATTTTGATGTCCTTGCAGCCATCCGTTGCAATCACGTCATGCACATCCTTGGTACGCTGGATGGCGGCCTGGTTGGACAACTCACCCATCATGACAACAATATTGCCTTTCCCACCCATCAGCTTGCAGACTTCCTGCATTTCCAATGTGCCAGAAACTGCCTCATCAGAAGCAACAAAGGCCTGATTATCAGGGAGCTTATCGACGTTGATGGGTTGGCGGTTCACATAAACCAGCGGGATTCCAGCCTTTTCTGCGGCCTCACTCATGGCAACAGTGGCATCGGTGTCAACCGGGTTGACAATGATCGCCTTCACGCCGGAGGCGACGAAGTTCTGGATTTGGTTGAGCTGAGTGCCCACCTCATTTTTGGCATCTTCAATTTGCACATCGACTTTCAGCTCTTTGGCGCTGGACTCAATGCTGTTGCGCAGGGTGGTCAGGAAGTTGTCATCGAACAACGCCATTGATACGCCAACCTTCATGTCCTCTGCCATCAAAGGGCCAGACAGCAATGCCGACATCATTGCTACAAATGCCAATTTTTTCATAATGTTAACTCCTCCTAGGTCTATTTGGGTGAGTGTGGTGGCACACTCGCTTCTGCTAGCACAGGACTCCAACCGTTCCTGCGTTTTGCACCTCTCCAAGCTTCAAATCTAAAAATAAAATTCCAAGATTTGATAAAAACAGAACATACGTTCTATAATGCTCCAGCACTAATCCCTTGTCAACGCCCTTGTCAATGGCATAACAGAACTTATCGTCCAGTTACTTGAAAGAGGGAAAAAGGTGCAGTGCAGCAACCGCTTGGCCTACCAAAGCCACGGTTGCCATACCGTGCCTTGGAGCAGTTTTGACTGTTTCAATGATATGCGTCAATCAAATAACGCTGATTTAATAGCAAGTTATGCCATCTTTTTATTTTTTAAATGATGTAATTAAATCAAATATTTTCAGAGGTATAAACCACAAACGGCAGGATACCTTGCCCAGTGGTGCTGCCCACCCCGTTTTCCACCGCCTTGACCATTTGTGCCAGCAACTCGCGGGACAAATCCGCCACCGGAGTGGCAATCACCATCGTCAGTGTGCCATCAGCCAAAGCACTGCGGGAATCAGGGGTCAACTCATTGCAAACCACGATCAACTGCCCAGCGCGTTGCTCTTCACGCAGGGCAGAAATCGCCCCCTCCATTCCCCCACCCGCCACATAAAACCCGACCAGATCGGGATAGCGCCCCAGCAACTCCAAGGTTGCTTCGTGGGTAATCTGGCGGGCTTCCAGATTGAGCAGGGTATCAATGACCTCAAACTGCGGCGCATGCTCACGGAAATAGGTGCGGAAACCGATTTCACGCATTTCATGCCCCCAAAAACGGTGGCTACCGACAAAAATCCCCACCTTGCCCGCCCCGCGTGCCATCCGGCTGATCAACCAGGCCGCTGTCCGCCCGGCCTTGCGGTTATCCACGCCGACATAACCCTCACGGATGCCAGGGGCTATGTCCGACAGCAGGGAAAACACCGGGACATTGCGCCCTTTCAGCTCACTGACCACGCCATTGATGGTGGCATGCTCAATGGTCGTAATGGCAACTGCCTGCACCCGCTGCCCCATCTGCCGCAAACGTGCTGCCACCTCGGAGGGAATCTGTGAATCCAGGAACTCAATCTCCAAAACGATCCGGCAAGTACTGGATTGGCGGGCATGCTCAGCCAGCGTGTTGGCCAATTGCTGGTAAAAGGGCTGGTTCGGGCGCTGCAACAGCACCCCCAGGCGGTATTGGGGCAAGTGGTGTTGCAAGCGTGAGCCAATCACATTGGCAGCGTAATAGCCAACCTGCAACGCCGCCTCGTAAACCCGTTGCGCCGTCCCTTCCCTTACCTTGAAACGCCCATTCAACACCCGGTCGACCGTGGCGACACTGACCCCGGCAGCTTCTGCCACATCAGCAATGGTTGCTCGTTTTGCCATCCCAGTACTCCTGACTTGTTTTGATGAACCATAGCATTAGTGATCCAATAAATGAAACAAAATGAAATGAAATACATCATCCAGTTGCCCAAGGGGTAGACCTGCATGCTATCGTTCATCCAGACCCATAGGAACCCAAACAGACGAACCGACAGGAGGAGCAGGTCATGGTCACAGCAGGCAGGGACTATTCCCTCATTGGGCCGGAAAATGCACGTGCCGTAGAACGGGGCTTGGCCAATGCCAGTTGGTATAAAACCGACATCCCCCGCAAGCAGATGAAACAACTCATGCAACGCTCTGATGCCCCCGCCACCCGCGATACGCTCCTGTGGCTAGGCTTGATGGTATTGTTTGCCGGTTTGGGCATCCATTTCTGGGGAAGCTGGCTGGCTGTACCGTTTTTCCTCGCGTATGGCGTATTGTACGGTTCAGGGGGGGACAGCCGCTGGCATGAGTGCAGCCACGGGACGGCCTTCAAAACCGCATGGAAAAACGAAGTGGTATACCAGATCGCCTGCTTTATGATGATGCGTAACCCGGTGACGTGGAAATGGAGCCACTCGCGCCACCATACCGACACCCTCATTGTCGGGCGTGATATAGAAATCGCTGCCAAACGCCCACCCCGGCTTGGGGTCATGTTCCTGAACGTGTTTGGCATCCTGGATGCGTGGAATGCACTGGGACGCATGCTGCTGCACGCCCAAGGCAAAATGAATGCCGAAGAGCTGGATTTTGTACCGGACAGTGAATTCCCGAAAGTTTACCGGGTTGCCCGGATTTGGCTGGCGATTTACACTGCCACCCTGTTGGCCTGTTTCTGGTCAGGCTCGATTTTGCCTCTGGTGCTGGTCGGTTTGCCACGCCTTTATGGGGCATGGCACCACATCCTCACCGGCCTGATCCAGCATGCAGGTCTGGCTGAGGATACCCTGGATCACCGCCTGAACAGCCGCACCTGCTACATGAACCCGGTCAGCCAGTTCATTTACTGGAACATGAACTACCATCTGGAGCACCACATGTTCCCGATGGTTCCTTACCATGCCCTGCCCGAACTGCACAAGGCAATGCAGGCCGATTGTCCACCGCCTTACCGCAGTTTGCGCGAAGCATACCAGGAAATTATTCCGGCCTTGCGCCGCCAACTGAGCCAACCTGACTACCATGTGCAGCGGGTCATCCCCAGCAGCCACTAACCGACGGAGCGAACCATGAGCAATTGGATAAAAGTATGTGATGCCGACGAAATTGATGCAGAAGATGTCATGCGTTTTGACCATGCAGGGCATACCTACGCCATTTACCGTAGCCCGGATGACCACTATTTTGCCACCGACGGCCTCTGTACCCATGAAAAAATCCACCTTGCCGATGGCTTGGTGATGGATCACGTCATTGAATGCCCCAAGCACAATGGGCGCTTCAATTATAAGACCGGAGCCGCGCTGGGTGCGCCGGTGTGTGTCAACCTCACCACTTACCCCGCCAAAGTGGAGGATGGGGAAGTCTTCATCCAGGTGCGCTGACTGCCTATGGATACCAGACCTATTGTCATTATCGGGGCAGGGGAATGCGGAACCCGTGCGGCGTTCGCCCTGCGTGAACAGGGCTATACGGGTGAGGTAGTGCTGCTTGGCGGGGAAAGCCTGTTGCCGTATGAGCGCCCGCCCTTGTCCAAGGAAGCCATCACAACCCCTGCCACACCAGAACCGCGTCTGATCGCCACCGCCGGGCGCTTTGCCGAGGCGGGCATCGCGTTTCTGGCAGGCCATACCGCCGTCCGGCTTGACCGGGCAAAGCAGGAAGTCGAATGCCATACCGCCGATGGCACGCCAGCCACGTTTCCCTATAGCCGCCTGTTGCTGGCAGCCGGCTCGTCGCCGCGCACTATTGACATCCCCGGTATGGATGGCAACCCGCACTGCGTGAGCCTACGCACACTCCAGGATGCCTTGCTGATCCGCAGCGCCCTGCATGCGGGCAAACGCCTGCTGATCCTGGGTGGCGGGCTGATTGGCATGGAGCTGGCAGCCAGTGCACGGCAACTCGGTTGCAGTGTCACTGTGATCCAGCGCGACCCAACCATCCTCAACCGGGGCGTGCCGGACGTGCTGGCGGCTGCCTTGCATGAGCGCCACTGTACGGAAGGGGTCAATATCCGTTGCCAGGCCGGTATCCGCCAGATTGAAACCACTGCTGATGGCTTGCGGGTACACTTGCAGGATGGCGATAAGGTTGCGTGTGATCTGGTCGTCACGGCAATTGGTGCTGTACCCAATACCCGGATTGCCCAACAGGCCGGTTTGGCAGTCGCGGATGGCATTACGGTGGATGCCTGCTTGCAAACCAGTGACCCCTTGGTGTTTGCTGCCGGGGATTGTTGCAACTTCCCCTCCCCCTTCAATGGGCAGCGTACCCGCCTGGAAACATGGCGCAATGCGCAAGAACAAGGCACTCTGGCAGCCCGTAACCTGCTGGGGCAGGCAGAACCGATCCAAAGCGTGCCCTGGTTCTGGTCTGACCAGTATGATTGGGGGCTGCAAGTGGCGGGCTGGCCTGAGCTGGCAAGCCATACCGTGCGGCGTGAGCTGTCCGATAACGCTGTCCTGTTGTTCCACCTGCACGCCGATGGGCGGCTGGTGGCTGCCAGTGGCCTGGGGGTGAGTACCCGCGTGGCAAAAGACATCCGGGTTGCGGATCTGCTGATTGCCCGCCAAGCCTCACCCGACCCGGCTTTGCTGGCTGACCCCGCTTTCCCCCTAAAAAAACTATTGAAGTGACACCATGACCGAACACCAACATTTTGTGCTTAAAGCCACCTGCCCTGCCACGTCGGGGGTAATTGCCGCCGTCACCACTTTTTTGGCAGAGCGCGGCTGCTATATCAGCGAACTGGCGCAGTTTGATGACCAGCAGCAAGGCTATTTCTTCATGCGGACAGTCTGCGAAATCCGCCATAGCAGCCATACCATTGCCAGTATCCGCGACAGCTTCCCGGTGGTGGCAGAGCGTTTCGGCATGGAATTCAGCTTCCACGACCTGAGCCAGCCGATGAAAGTGCTGATCATGGTCAGCAAGTTTGACCACTGCCTTGATAACCTGCTCTACCGCTACCGCAAAGGTGAGCTGCCGATTGAAATCACGGCGGTGGTTGCCAACCATCTGGATTTGCGCCCTATGGCAGAGCGGGAAGGTATCCGCTTCATTTATCTGCCGGTTAACAAGGAAACCAAAAGCCAGCAGGAGCGGGAATTGCTGCGGGTTGTGACGGAAACAGGCACGGAGCTGGTGGTGTTGGCGCGTTACATGCAAATCCTGTCGGATTCACTGTGCAAGGAGCTGCACGGTCGTGCCATCAATATCCACCACTCCTTCCTGCCCGGTTTCAAGGGCGCTCGCCCTTACCATCAGGCGTATGAGCGTGGGGTGAAACTGATTGGCGCAACGGCACACTATGTCACCGCCGACCTCGATGAAGGCCCGATCATTGAGCAGGCCGTGCAGCAGGTTGACCATACCTTCAGTGCTGATGCCCTCACCGCCATCGGGCGCGACACGGAAACCACAGCACTCGCCAAGGCCGTCTTGCTGCATGTTGAACACCGGGTCTTCCTGGATGGCAACAAAACGGTTGTCTTCAGGTAGAATAACCGTTTTCAGGAGAACCCCATGAACCCAGCCCAGACAGACAACCTTGTCAGCATAGACCCTAGCCCCACCTTGCCACAAAGTGTGGATGCCCTGCATGCCCTGATTGCCGGGCAGCAGGCCGAGTTGAGCGCACGGCTGAAACTGGTGGCTGTCTATCTGGTGGAGCATCCGCAACAGGTGGCTTTCAGCACCCTGGCAGAAATTGCTGACAAGGCTGGGGTACATGCCTCCACGCTGGTGCGTTTTGCCAACTATTTTGGGTTCAGTGGTTTTTCGGAGATGCAGAAACTCTACAAAAACCAGATGCTGGAACACCCCAGCAACTACCGTGAACGCATCAGCCAACTGAAAAAAGCCCGTGGTACACGCGGGGATACCCCGTCTGGGTTGCTGCATGAGTTTGCGGAAGGCAACGTGCTGGCCTTGGGTCTGCTGCAACAGCAACTCAAGCCGGAAACCCTGAATGCCGCTGTACAGGCACTGGCAGCGGCAGATGAGGTGTTCATTTGTGGGGTGCGGCGCATGTACCCGGTGGCGGTTTACTTCCACTACGCCTTAAGCCAGATGGATGTGCGCTGCCACCTGATTGATGGGCAAGGCAGCATGGCTCCCGAACAGATGAAGTGGATCAACCCGCGCTCCGTACTGCTCGCCAGCACCTTCAGCCCCTATGCGAAAACCACCGGGGAAGCAGTGCAGGCCGCCCGAACCCAGGGCGCACAAGTCATCCTGATCACCGACAGCGAACTTTGCCCGCTTGCCCCCTTGGCAGACCATTTGCTGATCGTGCGCGAAGCGGAAGTACGTGCCTTCCGCTCCCTGAACTCAACCCTTTGCCTGGCACAAACCCTGTGTGTGGCATTGGGGTATGTGCGCCAAGAGAATGGGGGGGAGTAAGGGGAAGCATTATCCTTCCTTGAACACCAAGGCCACCCATGCGCCAGAGAGCAGCATTGCCCCGCCAACCAGCCAAAAAGTCACTTCCAAACCTTGCGCCCATTGTGCCAACACGCCCATGCACAGCGCACCCACCGCATAACCAAAGTCACGCCAGAAGCGGTACACGCCCAGCAGTGTGCCACGTTGTGCAGGTGGGCTGACATCAGCGACCGCTGCCCCCAGCGTTGGGTAAAGCATCGCCATACCCACCCCAATCAATCCGGCTTCCAAAGTCCACCACCCCACCGAATGGCTTAACACCAGCAGCAACACGCCAATCCCACACAGCCACATACCACCGACAATCAGGGGCTTGCGCCCCAAACGGTCGGAAGCGGGGCCAGTCAGCAATTGGCTTGCACCCCATACCAAGGCATACACACCAATGATGGAGCTACCCTGCACCAACGTCAGGTGCTGTGCCACAAACCAGACCGGCAGGATCACCCATACCAGGGCATCGGTAAATTTCTCCACCAATCCGGCTTGGTTCAAGGCCACCAGGTTGCGGTTCTGCCAACTGGCATAAAGGAATGCCTGCCCCAGTGACGCTTGCTGTTGTGCTGGCTGTATACCAGAGCCGGAGGGTGTAGCCGATGTGTGCGCCAATGCCCACGGGCGGGTTTCCTTGATGGCAAGGATGGCTAAGGCCAAACCTGCCAAAATGACCACCGTACCGAACAGGAACAAGCCCTGGCGTGCGCCATACATGCTGACCAGCCATGCCGTGGCAATCCCCGCCAGCCCAACAGCCACATAACCGGCAAACTCATTGATACCGTTCACCAAACCCTTTTGATTCAGGCGTGCCATGTCAAGCTTGCTGTTGAGGGTCATCGACCAACACAAACCTTGATTAATGCCAAGCAAAGCAGTGGCAACCACCACCCAACTCCAGTCCGGTGCATACAGCAACAGCAGGGGGATCGGCAATGCTGCCCCCCACCCTGCCACCAACACCCGCTTACGCCCGAAACGGTCAGAGAAGCGTCCGGCGAACAGATTCATCACTGCTTTGACCGCACCGAAGGTGACGACGAAGGTGGTGAGCAAAAAGAACTGCTGCCCACCCAACCCAAATGCCGTTTCCGCCAAACCGGGGACAACGGTACGGGTCATGCCAATGGCCAGGCCAACCAGAAACACCTGCAACAGTTGGTGAAGAATCTGGGCAAGGTTGGCACGGATGCCATGTTGGACAGCAGCCTTATCCACTCCCCCTTACCAACCCAGGAAATGGGTGGTTTTTTCCACCAATTCATCCGCATACAAATCAAGGAAGAAATGGTCTGCACCCTCGACTGTTTCGACAACCAAATTATCCTGCTTCACCCCTTGCAACTTGGCAGGCAAATCCGCCACCACCGTATCGGCTGAGCCGATCACAACCAATATCGGCTTTTTAATCTGTGGCAGCAAATCCGGGGTATTTTTGCGCTTGTCATTACGGTAATACGACAGGACAGCATCGGCAGTCACCTTGGCTTTTTCACAGTACACGAAACCAGGCAATTCAGTCACCGTACCACCCTGACCCGCATCCACCTGCTTCTGGGCTTCAGCCATCACTGAGGCCAAGGGAGCTTTATAACGCTCCTCATAATCAGCAGCAGATTTGCCTGCATCCCAGGTTGCCGGAGCCACCATCACCACCTTTTCCAACAAGGCCGAGTCTTTTTCGGCAGCAAACCAGGCCACCTGGTTGCCACCACGGGAATGCCCCAGCAAAGCCACCTTGCTTGCACCCTGCCCCTGCAACCACCCCATCCAGGTCTCCAGCTCGGCAACCGCATCTTCGTGTTTGTGCTGGTGTTCGATGGCACAATCCAGCATTTGTGAAGGACGATTATCCAGCGCGTAACTCAAATTAATGCCCAACGTGTTATAGCCCGCATCCTTCAGCAAGCCCGCGACGTTTTGCATGATCTCCATCTGGTTATGTGCCAATGTTCCATGCAACATCAACACGACCCCGTCCTTGACAGTTTTGCCGGTTGCCAACTCCAGATTTGCCCGCAACTGCGTGTCACCCTGCTTGACTGTCACTTCTTCCGCTGACAGGGAAGCACAAGTGACCAGCCATGCCAAACCAATAGCCTTGGTAAAACTGAATACCTTACCCATCTAACCCCTCCTAACATTAAGCTTCATACAAAACGATCAATTGATTGATTGAATATAAGGCTTTCAGCTACTACAATGCAAGGCATCCGGGCGGCTAGCACGGGTAAATCAGAGGAATAAGCGTGACACCCACAACCCCGAAACAACAATTCAATGCCCAGTTCGCCCTGATTGCACAAGCATTGGCTTCGCCACAGCGCCTGGAAATCCTCGACTACCTTGCCCAAACCGAGCGCAGCGTGGAAGAGCTTGCCCAGCTTGCCTGCCTCACGGTCGCCAACACCTCCCGCCATTTGCAAACCCTCAAGCAAGCTGCCCTAGTTCATGTCCGCACCGATGGCAAACACCGTCGCTACCGCTTAGCGGGGGATGATGTGGTGCAGCTCATTACCTCACTGCGGCGCACAGCGGAATTGCATTTGGCTGAGGTCAAGCGCCTTGCCCATACCTACCTGACTGACAAGCAGGCGATGGAGGCGATCAATGCGGAAGAACTGTTGGCACGCCTGACCCGCAATGAAGTCACCCTATTGGATGTACGCCCCTATGCGGAATATGCAGCCGGACATATACCCGGCGCTATTCATATCCCACCGGACGCAGTGGGGGAGCACCTGCAAAACCTCGATGACCAGAAGACCATCGTTGCCTATTGCCGGGGTGCATATTGCGTGTATGCCTTCCATGCTGTGCAAACCTTACGCAAACAGGGTATCACCGCACTACGCCTTGCCCACGGCCTACCCGAATGGCGAGCAGCAGGTTTCCCTATACAGACACTACATTGACCCCATTGGACACACCCATGTTTTTCCTGCAACGCCCAGCCCCTTCAGATCCTTCCTCACTGGCCTATTTGTTTGGTTGTGGTGGCAAAGGCCATGCCATTGCCGTCGATGTCCATGCCGAAGATGTGGACTGGTTTTTGCAGCAAGCGGCTCAACAGGCCATAAAAATTGATTATGCCATCGACACCCACATCCACGCCGACCACCTCTCTGGTGGGCGTGAACTGGCACGACGGGCAGGCGGAGCCTATTGTCTACACGAAAGTTCAGCGCCGCAATTCAAATTCACCCCGTTGACGGACGGGCAAATATTGACCATTGGTAACGTCACTGCACAGGTCTTGCATACACCGGGGCATACGGTAGACAGCATTTGCCTGCTGGTGACAGACCAACGCCGCAGTGCGGAGCCGTGGTTTGTGTTGACAGGGCATACCCTGTTTGTTGGCAGTGCAGGCCGCACTGATTTGCGCGGAGAGGAGGAGCGCATGGGTGCAATGCTGCACGACTCGCTTTTCCAGAAACTGCTTACCCTGCCCGACCATCTGGAGATTTATCCGGGTGCTCAGGCAGGCAGCGTGTGTGGTGCAGGAATTTCTGGAAAACCATCCTCGACCCTGGCCTTTGAAAAGCGTTTCAACACGGCGTTGGTGGCGGATAAGGCAACATTTGTTGCCAACCTATTGGCAAACCTCCCCCCGGAACCAACCGGCATGGCTGAAATCATTCGCCGCAATACGGTGGGCGGCTAACAATCACCTACGCCGTTAGCCCAAAGCCTGTTGGCGTTTCAACACAACCAAATGGTGATGCAACATTTCCGCCCCCAGGCCATGCAATACCAACCGGAAGCCCGCCTGCAAGGTCGAGTGGGGAACCAGAGGGTGGCGGTTATTCACCAGCAGCATGGGTGATGGGTCATTGATAATCCGTGACACATACAGGGCAATGGTTTCATCCAGTTGCAGCGAATTAACGGAGCGCCAAAAATCATTGTCCGTCAGGAAAAACTGGAATACGGGTGTATATAGCTCAATCGCGGTCTGAATATCCAACACATTAAAGCGTCCTTGGGGCATCGGCTCCAAGGGAAAATCCCCATCGGTAATTGCCGAAAAATCCAGTTTTTCCGGGGCAACAAGGCTACGCCCTTGGGCAGCCAAGGCCAGATTCAACTCAGTAATGAAGTTGAACAGGTTCAGGTCATGGCGCAGAAACGCATCATCCTTCAACTCATCCAGCGTCTGGAAACGCATGAAATGCAAGGGTGGGATCTCAATACCGGGCAGGTTATCCAGGATAAAGCGCTGGATCTCGCTGCCCAAATGAAAATGCCGCAGAATAAAACGGTTGGCCTGCGGGCTGACAAAGTTTTTCAGCCCCCAGACAATAGCCCGGTGCAAAGCAGCCGAATTGCGCCATTCCGGTAATACACTTTTGAGCAACTGGATCAGGATAATCGAGCCACGCGCCAGCGGGCGCACAATCGGCAACAGGTATTGGCGGCTTTTGCGGCTGCTGTCCTCCAGCCACGCCTGTTTCACCGCTGGCGAGAGTGGGGTTACGCTATCAACGTATAAGGCATACCACGGGTTGGGGTCATCCCGGTTGTGTTGCCACTGCGACCAATCCGTATCCGGCTTCATAAAATATGCTCCATTTGCAGGTGATATAACGTCGCCACATCACGGGCGGTGCGCAGAATATCCTCTTGTGCCGCACTTCCCCCCACCTCCAGCACGAATTGCAAAGCAACGAGCCAGCGTTGCAAATGGTGCTCGTCATTGTTGCCATGATAACGCAAGAAACGATAACAGCGCTCCGGCAAAGCCAATTGCTGTTTCACCAACGGCAATAGCCACGGCACAATCCGCTGTCCCGTGCCTTCGATAATATAAATCCCACCCAATAAACCAAACGGGTTGGGGGAAGCCGCCTTGCGGTACATGTAACTGTTCAGTGCTTCACCGCCAGGGTTACGCTGCAAGGCATCCAGCGTTGCTGCTGTCCCTCCTGCATATTGGTAATCCTCAAACAGCAATTTGAAGTCATGCTGCTCATCATCCGCATGTTGGGTAATGAGGCTTGCCAACGCCTGGTAAGGCTCGTCCAAACTGGCAACTGCCTGACGCATCCAGAGACTGCCTTCGCGCACCTGCGGAATCCATTGTGCCATCCACGTCACATAATCGGCTGGGGTCAGCTTGCCTGCATTGATCTTTTCCACCAAGGGGGTGCGCCACATGCGGGAACGGAAGGTATGCCAAATATCCGCCAAGGCCAGCAAGGTATCACACACCTGCGGATCAACACCGATTGACGCAGCCCCGTCTGCCGAGGGAGGTGGCAAGGGAACAGAACCACCCGATAACACCTGTTGTACCGACTCCACCCGGCTGGGCACAGGCAATGCAGTATCCTCCAACCTGACAACTTCCAGCATAAAATAGCTGACGGTAAAACGCCCGGACTCTGGCACAAACGCAAAAATCTGCTGCCCTGCATGGAGTGGCTGATTCTCCAGCCAATCTGCCAGCATGATAAAGATGGATGCTGCCCCGGTATTTCCACACTGGCGCAGATTGCTGAACCATTTATCGCGGGCAATCCCCAAACCTGCCTGCTGCATCATGTCATCACAGGTTTTCCCGAGTGCTTCCGAAGAGTAATGGCAGAGGAACACATCCACGGCAGCGGGTTGTACATGCCCGGCACGCACCAAGGCGGCATACTCATGGACAGCCACTTCAAACAGGTTGGGCAGGATGCGCAAATTCTGGCGCAAGGCAAAATGCCCCGCCGCCTCAGCCTCCGCCACAGACGGAAAATCCAGGTAGGATACATCCGCCCCCAAACCACCATCCGCAGGAGTACGCCCTTTGGCACGGTGGCTGCCCTGCCCGAACTGCATGCACACCGGGTAATCACCGGAAAATGATTTCACATGCACCCATTTGAGCCGCAGAGCCAGCCGTTGCCGTGCCAAGGCGGTTTGGGCAAGACCGAACTGGCGCAAGGCCTGCTGCCGGGTTCCCAACAGCACCGCTCCAGCCCCATCCGAAAGCATCCAGCGCAGGAAATGGGCTTCAAAGTCGGTTGAATAGGCTTGGCTGGCAAAACGGGAACGCTTGAAAATCCGCGATGGCATTTCAGCAGCCACTACCATTGCCAGTTGCTGTTGCGGATTTTGTGCCAAGGATTGCGCCCCATCCTTCAAGGCCAACACGCTGGCAGCACAAACCCCGTGATGGCTGTGCGCCTCCAACGGTGGGGCATGCAATGCACCCTGGATCATATTCGCCAAACCTGGCATCAGCACATCGCCCCCGGATGAGGCCGCCAACAGCAAATCCAGCTCCGCTAAGGGAATCGCGGCCTGCTGCAAGCAAGCCCGTACCGCCTGACAAGCCATCTCGGTATGGCTGATGGTGGTATTGCCTGCCTCATCCAGCGCGTAATAGCGGGTCTGGATACCATTTTCACCCAACACACGCTGTTTGATACGCTGCGAGCTGTGGTCAAGCGGGGCAACATAGGCATCAATCCGGGTATTATCCACCGGCTGACCGGGCAAGAAACGGCTAGCCGCCAACAGGTAAATATCCTGAAAAAACGTAGGCATGGTCATGGACTGATTTTTCCTATGGCTTAAGCAGCAAGACCGCCTCCAATGGCAGCTCCACCATCTCGGCAACGGCTTGGGCATCCAGACGGTTGCGGGAACATATCCGGCTCCTCTGGATGGTGTCGGGGGAAGTTTAGCATAAATGGGGCGCGGATCGCGGTGCAGGCGACCCCATCTGCCCCGCCCATAAAAAAGCCCGCATCCGGCTAATCCGGTATGCGGGCTTATACAAGGCAAGACCAGCGTTCGCTGATTAACCGGTTAAAACCTATTAACCC
This sequence comes from uncultured Thiothrix sp., assembly GCA_964293005.1. Lineage (GTDB taxonomy): Bacteria > Pseudomonadota > Gammaproteobacteria > Thiotrichales > Thiotrichaceae > Thiolinea. The sequence goes on along the minus strand of CAXYXW010000033.1, from coordinate 9,227 downwards.
ATTGCCAACATCAGTTTGTTCAGGCGGTGCACGAAGCCTGCGGGGTCTTCCAATTGTCCACCTTCGGCAAGGATAGCCTGATCCAGCAGCACACTCGCCCACTCACCGAAACGCTCGTCATCGGTTTCTGCTTCCATGCGTGCCAGCAACGGATGGGTCGGGTTGATTTCCAGCACCGGCTTGGTGGATGGCATATCATGCCCAGCCTGTTTCAGCAGGTGTTGCATGTACAAGGCCATATCATGCTCATTCAGCACGATACAGGAAGGGGAAGTGGTCAGGCGGTGAGAAACACGCACATCCTCAACCTTTTCCTTGAGCGTTTCCTTGATTTGCCCGATCAGGTTGCGGGATTGCTCCTCAACCTTTTTCTGCTCTTCCTTGTCGGCATCCGAATCCAGCTTGCTCAAGTCCAGCTCACCCTTGGCCACGGATTGCAGTTGCTTGCCATTGAACTCATGCAGGTTGCCGGTCAACCACTCATCCACACGGTCGGACAACAACAACACCTCAATGCCCTTTTTACGGAACACTTCCAGGTGCGGGCTGTTTTTGGCAGCCGTATGCGAATCTGCGGTGATGAAATAGATCTTGTCCTGCCCTTCCTTCATGCGGCTGATGTAATCATCCAGCGCAACGGTTTGGTCAGCACTGTCAGTTTGGGTTGAGGCAAAACGCAACAGTTTGGCAATCTGCTCACGGTTGCTGAAGTCCTCACCGGGGCCTTCCTTCATGACGCGCCCGAATTCTTTCCAGAATTTCTGGTATTTCTCCGGCTCGTCTTTTGCCATCGTTTCCAGCAAGCCCAATACCTTTTTCACCGAACCACTTTTCATCGAGTCGATAATGCGGTTACTTTGCAGGATTTCACGCGACACGTTCAAAGGCAGATCACTGGAGTCAATCACTCCGCGCACGAAACGCATATAACGCGGCATCAGATTTTCAGCGTCATCCATAATGAAGACGCGCTGCACGTACAGCTTGATGCCGTTTTTCTGCTTCTGCTCATACAAATCAAACGGGGCTTTGGACGGGATATACAACAGCGAGGTATATTCAAGGTTGCCTTCCACGCGGTTATGCGACCAAGCCAAAGACTCTTCCCAATCGTGGGAAACGTGCTTGTAAAACTCCTGGTACTCCTCATCCTTGATTTCATTTTTGGAACGCCGCCACAAGGCATTGGCCTTGTTGATGACCTCCCATTCCGTGGTGGCCTGCTCCTCATCATTAGTCTTGAGCATTTTCACCGGCAACGGGATATGGTCAGAATACTTGGTGATAATGGAACGCAAGCGCCAGCCATTCGCCAATGACTTTTCTTCATCCTTCAGATGCAGGACGATTTCCGTACCACGGGTTTCCTTATTCACTGTCTCCAAGCTGTAACCCGATTGCGCATCGGATTCCCAGCGCACGCCTTCGCCCTTGGCAGAACCGGCACGGCGGGTAGTCAACGTCACCTTATCCGCCACGATAAAGGCCGAATAGAAACCCACCCCAAACTGCCCAATCAGGTGCGCATCCTTTTTCTGGTCGCCACTGAGCTTTTGCAGGAACTCTTTCGTGCCGGATTTGGCAATCGTGCCAATATTGTTGACCACCTCATCGCGGCTCATACCAATACCATTATCACGGAGGGTGACGGTGTGGGCATCCGCATCAAACTCGACTTCGACACGCAGGTCGCCGTCATTTTCATAGAGGTTATCGTTGCCAATCGCCTCAAAACGCAGTTTGTCACAGGCATCAGCCGCATTTGAGATCAGCTCGCGCAGGAAGATTTCCTTATTGGAATACAGCGAGTGAATCATCAAATGCAGCAGTTGGTTCACTTCCGTCTGGAATTGCAGGTTTTCTTTTACAGCGGTTGCAGTCATGTGCTTAATGTTCCTCTGATATGTCTACTTGGGATGGGGCAGAGAATGGGGTAGTCCCAGCAAATTTCAAGGGCAACAGCAGCAAACTGGCAATTTTTTAACGGGACTGGCAGGAGGGGGAATGCCCCCTGCCTGCCTATACAAGCCTATGCAAGCAAACACCAGGGAGCAATAGATCTTAAATGCTCACCCCAAGCTGTTTTGCCAAGCCTTCCAACAGGACATCCGCTTCCAGCAGCCTGTCTTGCAGGGCAATGCCCTCTTTCATACGTGGCAACATCGCCTCAATCGCCCGCACATGACGGACACGCAATTCGAGTAGCTCCACACCATTTTTGAAGGGGACTAACAGGGACTCGGCTTGCCCGGTGTTGTGGTAAATGTTGTCACGGATTTGCTCAACCTGATCAATCAGTGCACCGCAACTGTCATTGTGCACTTCGACCTTGCCGTGATGGAAATTCTGTTCCTCATCACTTCCATACGCAACCGCTGCCAGCTCACGCATGCGGCTACGCTGGGCAGCAATACTGTCACGCCCTTCCTGGATCAGCCGCTGATTTTCCTGCAATTGAGCCTGCAAGCCCTGATAAGCCTCCCGTACCTTACCCAATAAGACATCACCACCACTGGGGGCAGCCGCACTGGTGGGCGCGATAACAGATGGGACAGGGGAAGGAGGAAGATCAGACTCTGCTTTTGCTTCAGCATGAACCTGGGTCAAAAAATCAATATCCGTTGCGGAAAAAGGATCTGTACTTGTCATGGGTTAAGCCTTTTTGTTTATTTATTGAATATATTATATATCATAATTTATTCTTATGAGTGGATGATTATCAGCCAGAACCAATCAACAGTCAAGACAAAGCCCCGCCCTTATGCGCACCCATCAGCCCACTGTATCCGCCAACCCAGCCTCACCGCTACCTATCTTGATGTCCGTGTTAGCATTCCCCATAATCCCTATGGAAAAGACATAATCCTAATAACGGAAACACCCTATGACCAAAACCCAATCCTACCAGCAGGAATGGCAAGGCTGGCTAGACAATAACCTTGAGCGGCAGTGCGACCCGGTTGAGCTATACAATATCCTGCGTGAAAACGGCTTTAATACCACGGTTATCCAGCGGATGATGGGCGAGGCTTTCCCCTCCCACCTTGGGATGGATCAAAAAATCTCACTGGATCACCAAGCACTGTATGACACGCCCCTGGGCAAGAATGACGCTAGCTTGTCCGTTACGCGCTTTGACACCGACCTGTTCCAGTTATACATCATTGAAAACTTTATGAGCGCAGCCGACTGCGAACACCTGATCGAGTTGTCGGCCTCACGCCTGCGCCCTTCTGAAGTGACGCACAGCAACGGTGATGACCGTTTCCGCACCAGCTCAACCGGCTATTTCACCGATGCCCCCAACCCGTTCGTCAATGGGATTGAGGAGCGGATCGCACGCACCCTGGGTATCCGCCTCCCTTACTCTGAACCCCTGCAAATCCAAAGCTACGACGTTGGGCAAGAATTCAAGGCACACCATGACTACTTTGCACCCGATACCGACATTTACCAGACCTTTGCCGGGAAAATGGGGCAACGAACCTGGACATTCATGGTCTACCTGAACAGCACCCCGAAAGGCGGTGGTACATTCTTCACCGAAATTGGGCACACGTTTTACCCCAAACAGGGCATGGCTGTGATCTGGAACAACCTGAACGCGGATGGCAGCACCAACCCCTTCACCATGCACCACGGCATGCCGGTGGAAGAAGGCAAAAAGGTCATCATCACCAAATGGTTCCGCGAAAAAGGGCATGGGCCGATGTTTTACGGATAAGCCCACGCCCCCAGCATGCATTGTCAGCGGCTAGCCCCCATCCGGCACAGACACCCAGTGATAGGGGCAGCCAATCGCTGGCGCAGGTGCATAAGTATTCCCCTCATCAGCGAATTTGCCCTAGAATACCCAGCAAAACAGCGCATAGCCAGACCAGAAGCCGTGCCTATCCCGATAAACCTATGAGAATGGAAGCAACACGGGTGCATTACCGCAGCGAAATCGACGGCCTACGGGCTTTGGCTGTCCTACCTGTTATCCTCTACCATGCCGGACTGCCCGGTTTTCCGGCGGGGTTTGTGGGGGTAGATGTATTTTTTGTCATCAGCGGCTACCTGATCAGCTCCATCCTGCTGAATGAATTACAGGCTGGCACGTTCACCCTTAGCGGTTTTTACGAACGCCGCGCCCGCCGTATCCTGCCAGCCCTGTTTCTGGTACTGGCAACGTGCCTGCCTTTGGCGTGGTGGCTGTTGCTGCCCCATGAACTGGAAGGGTTTGCCCGCAGCCTGATTGCGGTCATCCTGTTTCTATCCAACCTCCTGTTTTGGCAGGAAAGCGACTACTTCGCCGCGGAAGCCGAACTGATCCCCCTCTTGCATACCTGGAGCCTGGCGGTGGAGGAGCAGTTTTACCTGCTATTCCCACTGTTGCTGCTGCTTGGCTGGCGGCTGGGCAAAACCCGGCTTACTGTGTTGATCGTGCTGGTGGCAACCCTCAGCCTGGCCTTCAGCGAATGGCTTTGGCGGGTGGATGCTGGGGCTAACTTCTACGGCCTGCCGAGCCGAGCGTGGGAACTGATGCTGGGCGCACTGGCTGCCCTGTACCTGCACCAACGTCCCCAACCGGGTGGCTGGCTGGCACAGGGCTTGGCACTGCTTGGGCTGGCGCTGGTGCTGGGTTCTGCCATGCTGCTGGACAATAGCCTGCCATTCCCTAGCCTGTATGCCCTGCTGCCCACCGTCGGTGCAACCCTGATCATCCTGTTTGCAACCCCCAATAATGGAGCCGGTAAATTGTTATCCCTGCCGCCATTGGTTGGTGTTGGCTTGATTTCCTATAGTGCTTACCTTTGGCATCAGCCTTTGCTGGTGTTTGCCCGCATCCAGCCCTACCGCGAACCGGATGCATGGCTGTTGGGGACGACTGCCGCCTTGAGCCTGCTGTTGGCCTGGCTCAGTTGGCGCTTTGTCGAGCGCCCCTTCCGGGTGCGGCAACGCTTCAGCCGCTGGGGAATTTTCTTGCTGGCACTCCTGGGCAGTTGCACTTTTTTGGCAATCGGTGTCGGTTTGCTGGCAGCGGATGGGGTTCCGGGACGCTTCTGAGCACCGTATGATACGGAACTGACCCGCAGGGGCGCGGGTCTGAACAATGGAATAATGACTGAACATAAAAGAGGCAATCCATGTCCATGATAAAAACCTTACTGGCTACCGGCCTCCTCCCTGCGCTCATGCTGGGAGTTGGCATTGTGCAGGCTGATGACATCCGTGATGCCATCCTCAAGGCAGCCGATAATGAAACCGGCGGCGAATACGTGCGTACCCGCTACCTGCAACTCGCCAAAGTGCCGTTTGATAGCCAGGATTCACGCAAAAAAGCGCTGATTATCGGCGATAGCCATGCCCAAGATTTCCTCAATGCGGTGCTCGAACAAGGGGCACTCAACCATTACCAAATCCGTACCCGCTACCTGCCAAACGTTTGCCAGCTGTATCTGGGTGATGAAGATGTCTCTGCTTTTATTGAAGAAAAAAACAAGGCACTCTGCGCTGAAGCCGACAACCTCCAGCAAGCCAAAACCCAAATCGCCGAAGCCGACCTGGTGATGATCGTTGCCAGTTGGAAAGACTGGTCAGCCGAACGCCTACCCACCACTATCAAAAATCTGGAACTGAAACCGGAACAAACCTTGCGGGTTTTGGGTCGCAAAAGCTTCGGCAAAATCAACGTCCGCAACTACCTGCGCCAACCGGAAGCCACGCTGCCCACCCTGCGCAACCCGGTTGATGAACATCAGTCTGCCATCAACCAGACCCTCCGCAGCAAACTCGACCCCAGCATTTTTATCGACATACACCAACTGGTCTGCGGTGAAGGTGACACCTGCCCACTCTTCACCCCTGACTTACGCCTGATTTCCTTCGATGGCGGACACCTGACCCCTGATGGCGCAAAGTATGTCGGGAAGCTATTGTTTACCAGCCCGTTGTTGGCTGATTTGTAGGGATTTTAGGTTATTCGCCCAAAGCGATGACATCACTGCTCGGCTGCATTGACCATGCACGCCGATTGCATTCGCCAGGGAGAATCAGGGAGTATGCTTTCAAAACATCTGAACCAGACTATCTACAGGCAGTACTGCACCTTATTATTTTCATCAAAACTGATAAGCTTACATTGCTGCAATTCCTTTACCAAACCGATAATATCATTTTCAGATAGCCGCTTTGCAAAAGTAGCGTTAATGTAGGACATCAAACTGTCTCGTGCTGTTGGACGATTAGTCACATGCTGAGAAAACCGTTTCGTTAAAAATTCAATTTTATCGAGCGGAGGCAGCGTTGCGGGTTGATCAACCAATACTGGAATTTTTGTAAACTCATCGTGCCGAGCTGCTAGCACTTTTTGCTGCTTCAAGTGCGCAATCAACGGGTCTATGCCTTTCAAGGTGAAAGCGTAGACAATAGGCGTTTACCCCCCTGGATGTTGCCCGCTGATGAAACACTCCCCGTTGCTGGAACGCTCACTGCCCGTCCTCGCCCGTGGTGTCCTGGAACGCTGCCTGGATGCGCCCGGATCAGTGGTTTGAAGCAGTGGCAGGGCGACAATACACCCGCAAGTTGTTATTTTCACAAGTGTATAACTTGATGACCCAAGTGGTTTTCCGCCACCAGCCGTCCATCAATACCGCCTACCAGAATGCCGTGGAGCCGTTGGGGGTATCGCTGGCCTCGGTTTACAACAAGCTCAATGGCATCGAACCGACCACCAGCGCAGCACTGGTCAGTTTCAGTGCGCAACAGGCAGAAGCGCTGATCCGGGAGGCGGGTGGCATGGAGCCTGCCCTATTGCCGGGCTTGCGGGTCAAAATGCTGGATGGCAACGCCTTGGGCAAACGGGAACACCGTCTGGCGGAAACCCGTAAGCAGCGCAGCCCCCTTACTGGGCAAAACACTGGACATCTATGACCCGGAACTGGGGCTGATCACCCATTCCTTCCCCAGTGAGGATGCCTATACCCAGGAACGCGCCTTGCTCCCGGCCGTGCTGGAAACGGTGGGGGGGAAACGATATGTTGGTGGCTGACCGCAATTTCTGCACCACGGAACTCCTCACCGGGCTGGGCCAACGCCACGCGATGGGGCTAATCCGTGATGCCCAAATCCGTTACCGCCCGCTGGAAGCGGTGGGGGAGGCCGTGCGGGTCGACGGGGCAAGCGTCAGCGAACAACGGGTACAACTCATGACCGATGGTGAGCCGGGCATTATCCTGCGCCGTATCCGGGTGGAACGGGATACCCCTGACCGCAATGGCGAACGCATCATTTCCCTGCTAACCCACATCCCGGTGGAAACAGCGGATGCCCAAACCTTGGCTGCCCTCTACCGCAAACGCTGGCGGATTGGGGTGGCACTCCTCCAGATGACTGTACAGTTACGCTGTGAAATAATACCCTGGGCTACCCACGTGCTGCCCTGTTCGGCTTTGCCGTGGCCGCAGTGGCCTTCAACACGGTGGCGGTGGTGATGGCGGTCTTACGGGCAGCCCACCCAAAGACAGACATCCAGGCCGACATCTCCACCTATTACATTGCCAACGAAATGGCGAACAGGGCGGAAAGCCTTGACACCATCATTGCCCCGGAAGACTGGCAACCCATTCGGGAAGCCACTGTCCCGGGATTGGCAGCATGGTTGCTGTTGCTGGCAGGGAGGGCGCAACTGCGCAAATATGCCAAGCATCCACGGGGGCAGAAAAAAACGATGCCCACCCGGAAGAATGACCCGGCAACCCCCCATGTCTCAACGGCAAGGCTGCTCAGCCAGCGGAAGGGCAAGGACTCACCTTGAAAGGTATAATCAACGGGATCTTGACACTTATCTTTAGAAACGATGTGGAAATAACCCATCGGATTTTGCTGCACTAATTGCCCAACCTAGTACATTGTCATGAATTTATTGACGGGTATAGCCGCTTCCGCTTGATGCGTGCATCTTCAGTGGTAAAACGCCAATCGACGGGTTTGGCGCTGGTGTTGCGTTTTTCTACCCATGCAGCGGTTTCTTTCTGCAAGGTTGCCTGGTCGGGAATCCGGCGGTCAAGGCATGGGCGGTTGAGATGGCTGAATTCGATTTCCGCCATGTTGGGCCAGCTGCCATGTTTGGGGGTGTAATGGATTTCCAGCCGTTCCAGTAGACGACGGGCTTCTGCGGGTTCAAAGGCTTTATACAGGGAAGCCGGGGTATGGGTGTTGGGGTTGTCCATGACCAGCGCGACCTGACGGGCATCCGGGTGGCGGACATCCAGCAGGTGGCGTATCGGGTACGCCCAGTCCAGCGCAGTACGGGAATCAGTGACCGCGACATGGCTCTGCCCGGTCAGGGGTTCAAAGAACATGAACAGGTTGCTGATGCCGTTGCGTCCGTATTCGGTGTCATAACGTTCGGGTTGGCCGGGTTCTGGCGGAATGGGGGTACGGACTTCCTTGATCTCCGGAATGGGGGTACGGACTTCCTTGATCTGTTGCTTGCTGCTTTCGTCCATACACACCAGCGGCTGATCGGGGTCAAGCGGGCGCTTGTAGGCTTCCAGTACATCTTCCATCGCGCATACAAATTCGGCGTTGGTTTCAGGCGGGATGCACCCTTCCTGCTTTTGCCACGGTTTGATGATGTTTTTTTAAAACTTGGCGCACGGTTTCGTGGGAAATGGCTTCCACCACCTCCAGTTCCACCAACGTGTCTGCCAACAACCGCAGTGTCCAGCGGGCGTGCCCTTCCGGCGCTTCTGAACAGGCCAGCGTGACCAGATGGGCTTCGCCGTCGCCATCCGCAGGGCATACGGTAGCGTGCCTGTTTGGCGCGGGACAGGGCGGCTTCCAGGCCGCCTTCCACCAACCGCTGGCGCACGCGCCCCACTGTCCGGGTGCTGACATCAAACGCTTCGCTGATCTCACGGTCGCTCCAGCCTTGGCCTTCGGGGACAATGTCGGCTTTCAGCAGGATTTGTGCATGCTGGCGTTTATACGCCGCCACTTTGCCTACCTTGACCAACTGTTCCAGTTGTTCCCGTTCGCTGCTGTCCAGACGGACAATATACTTCTTGATCAACTTGCTGCCCCTTCCATTTGCATGAAAGGGAATCATGGCTCATGAAGATCGACAAATCAAAGATGACGTTGTACTAGTACAACGCCATGAGTCTATTGACGGGTAAAGCCGTTCCAGTTTGATGCGGGCATCTTCGGTGGTAAAGGCGCCAGTTGACGGGTTTGGCATT
>CAXYXW010000032.1:0-49606 GCA_964293005.1 uncultured Thiothrix sp. | reverse complement strand
CGACATGCCACCCATGCCGTTCATACCGGACATCCCATTCATGCCCGACATGCCGCCCATGCCGTTCATACCGGACATCCCATTCATGCCCGACATGCCACCCATGCCGTTCATACCGGACATCCCATTCATGCCTGACATGCCTTGTTGGGCAGGAACACATACCCAGGAGCCTTGTTGACCGGACATGCCCGACATACCACCCATGCCTGACATGCCGTTCATGCCCGACATACCACCCATGCCGCCCATGCCCGACATACCGGCCATACCGGTTTGCTCAGAAAATGCGACTGGGGAAAATAAGACCGCACCCATTAATACTGCCAATGCTTTTTTAACGACTGGTTTCATTTGATGTCTCTCCTAAGAAATTAGGTTTATAAAAGTTGGGTGAAAAATTCTAAGGTTGCGCGTGCCACTGACGAATGTCATAGGGGGCGGACATACCGGCGTGGGTAAAGGGTGTAAACCAATCACCTTGGTTGTCCAAAAAATTTAATGAAGGCGGGTAAGGTGGCTCGACACCATGCAAGGCAGCAACATACCAAGGGGTGTTGTGCTGGACTTGTGTAATGGTTGGCATCCCTACTGGGCGTATGGAGGGACTCGTACCAGCAATATAAATGCCTGTATCCGCAGCATGCACCAGCGGGGTAGGCAGCGACAGCATAACCAACAGCATCAGGGAAGGTGTAGCATCTTTTACTCGCATGGGTTGAATCTCCTGGATCGTCTTTTACTCGTACTCACCAGACATAAAGCATAATGTGTGCCAGTTTGTTGTTTTCTATACAAAATATTGATTTTATTGATATTTTAAATAGTTTCGCCCGATGTCTTTCATCTTGCCTGATAGGTGATTAATGACATAATGTCATGATGATAATGACTCTTTGTCATGGTAGTTAATAAATAAGACATTTTGTCATGATCGGGTTTATACTAAAGGGGTTCGGGTTGCCATGAGAATGAGTAGGAAGTGAACCAACTGGATTCGATACGTTTGCGTTATGTAGAACATTTGAGTAACCGTTTCGTTGTGTTTTTGTTTGCGGTACTGGGCTTGGTATCATTGTTTTTTTTATTATTGTTTTTCCATATCTATACCGATGACCTCGCCAGGGAGCGCACGCAAGCCTCCCAATCGGTTAGCTTGCTGCTCAAATCCTCCTTGGAGCGCTCCATGTTGCGCCGCGATCTACCTGGCCTGCGTGATATTATCAATGATTTGGGTAAGCAGGCTGGGGTGAAAAATGTCATGATCCTCAATTTACAGGGTGAAGTGCGGTTTGCTTCGCGCCCTGAGCAGTTGGGGCAGGCAGAACTTAAAATTATCCAACAGTTTTGCCCGGACTGCCCCGCCTCCAAATTGCCTGAAGAGCCAGTGACGCATTTCGTGCAAGTACAGGATGCCGGTGAGGTCTTGCGTACTTTTCACCCCGTTAAAAATAAATCAGAATGTACAAGCTGTCATGGAGCCACAGATGTCCATCCGGTCAATGGAATTCTGATTGTTGATTATGATGCCGCACCGATTCGGGCTAAAGGCTGGGTGAATATGCTGATGCTGGTGAGTTCCGGCTTAGTGGCCTTACTGTTTAGCGCATGGGCAGCTTGGTGGTTTATGCAGCGTTATGTGTTGCAACCTGTCCGTGTCCTGGATGCGGCAAGCCGGGATTTATCACTGGGGAAGTTAAATGCCCGCGTACCCGTAACCGGGGTAGATGAAATGGCTAACTTGGGGAAGGCATTTAATTCTATGGCAGAGCAGGTGCAACAAAGCCATAATCTCCTAAAAAGCCGTGAGCAGTTTCTGCAAGATATTATTGATGCTGTACCTGATGGGGTACGGGTGATTAACCCAAACTATCAAATCGTGGTGGCAAATCAGGCTTATGCCGAGCAAAGCGGTTATTCATCCCCACTGGCGTTACGCCAACAGTTTTGCCACAAAATAACCTATCAACGCGATTCGCCTTGCCCAGCAACCCTGTGTACCTGCCCATTCAGTGTATTGAGTGCTGAACAGCCGACCCTGAGATTCATGGAAACCCTGCAACAGGCGGATGGTTCGTCCCGCTTAACCGAGGTCTATGCAGCGCAACTTCCTGTCTTGGATGCAGGTAGCGGTCAGCCTGCTTTTTGGGTGGTTGAGGCAGTACGCGACATCAATAAGGCCATGCATTATTCCCACGAGCAAAAACTGGCATCCTTGGGGGTGTTGGCGGCGGGTGTCGGGCATGAAATCCATAATCCATTGGCCTCCATCCGTATTGCCTTGCAAGCCAGTGACCAAATCCTCGATGCTTCGCATGAGGATGTCAGCGAGTTGCGGGATTATCTCCATTTGGTGGATGAAAGGGTGGAGCAGTGTCTGGATGTTACCCATCGGTTGATGCGGTTGGGGTCATTGGCAAGCAGTTATCCTGAGTTGGTTGATGTTAACCTGGTCATCCATGAAACACTCTCATTGCTGCGTTTTGAGCGTGAGCAGAATGGTATTCGTGAACACTTGGGGCTGGATGCCAATAATCCCCGTATTTTGGCAGCCGATAATGACTTGCGCATGATTATTTTGAATTTGGTACAAAACGCTTTCCATGCCATGTCCCCAGAGGGAGGGTGTTTATCTATCTTCACTTGCCGCCAAGGTGGGCAGGTGAAAATCAGTGTTGAAGATACGGGGGTTGGGATTGCAGATGAGGTATTGCCCCATGTTTTTGACCCGTTCTTTAGTCGGCGGCATGACCAACGTGGGTCGGGTTTGGGGTTAACCATTACCCGCTCATTGGTGCAACAACATGGCGGTAGTATCCAGATCATGTCACACCTATCGGGTAATACCGTTTTTATGGTCAGCTTTCCTGATGCAGATGCAGACACATCCGATACAGAGGTCGTATGCTCCCTTTAATTTTGCTGATTGATGATGATGTTACCTTGAACCGGTTAATGGTCGGGCAGTTAAATAAAATGGGTTATGCGGCAACGGGGGTGCACTCTTGGGCAGATGCACAGCATTACCTCCAGCAGCATGACCCTAGCCTGATTTTATTGGACTGCCAGCTACCTGATGCCAATGGGGGGGATATTATCCGCCAGTTAGTACCAGATTACCCGGTGGTTATCATTACTGCTTATGGTAATGTCAAGGAAGCAGTTGTTGCCATGCGCTCAGGTGTGGCGGAGTATCTGTTGAAGCCCATCAATTTGGATGAGCTGGAGCTGGTGATCCGCAAAACGCTCGATGCGCATAGTATGAAAGCCGAGTTCCTTTATCTGAAGGAGCAGGTTAAAAAACACAAATCCTTCATGATTGGGCAAAGCCCCGCCCTGAAAGAAGTCGAACATATGATTGATGCAGTTGCCCCCAGCACCATGACGGTATTGATCCAGGGAGAAAGTGGGGTAGGGAAGGAGCTGGTGGCACGGGAAATCCATGAGCGCAGCCAAGTGGCACAATGGGGTTATGTTGCACTGGATTGCTGTACCATGCAGGAAAACCTGTTTGAATCAGAGCTGTTTGGGCACGAAAAAGGGGCTTTTACGGGGGCTGACCGGCAAAAGAAAGGGCTGATCGAAAGTGCGGAAGGTGGAACCTTGTTTCTGGACGAGATTGGTGAAATTAGCCCGGCGATCCAGGCAAAATTATTGCGTGTATTGGAAACCGGGCGTTTCCGGCGGGTAGGTGGAACCCGCGACCTCACGGCTAATGTGCGTGTGGTGGCGGCAACCAACCGGGATTTGTTGGATATGTCCCGCGAGGGAAGCTTCCGCGCAGATTTGTTTTACCGTTTGAATGCGTTTACCATTTATGTCCCGCCATTGCGTGAACGTAAGCAGGATATTCCTGCACTCATCGAGCATTTCATCAGCAATCATGACTTTTCCCGCCGCTTGAATAAAAAACTGACCGATGGTGCGTTGCAAAAATTATTGCTTTATGCCTGGCCTGGTAATATCCGTGAGCTGAAAAATATGGTGGAGCGAGCCATTATCCTTTCGAGTGACTCCAAATATATCCTGCCTGAGAATATTACCCTGAACCAAGAGCTGGCGATGGGCAATAACCATGCCCAGTCATTGAAGCAAAAGGAAATCATGCTTGATTTTGAGCAAGCCCCTACTCTGGATGAGCTGGAAAAAAAGTATTTGGATCTGTTGTTGGATAAATTCGGTAGCCACCGTGGGAAAATAGCCAGGGCGTTGGGCATCAGTGAGCGCAATGTATACCGGCTACTAAAAAAGTATGACTTCATGGAGCGGTGAGCTGTTTGGGGGTGTTGCCTGCCCACAATCCCAACCTCAATCCCAAGACTAACCACCGTCCCAACCCTGCGGACGGGAAGCTTTAGACGTACATCCCCGCCATTTGCCCACCTATCTCTTGTTGCCTTGTGCGGCGCAAAAATGCTTGAATCTTGCGGGTTTCTTCAGGTTATACTGTGCCCCATTGTTTTGGAGGAGAACGCCCGTATGGATCAGAAGCCCGACCAGAAAGACAGCACAGCCGCAAAAGCCCCGAAGCGCCGTACTGTGACGACTTTGCGCAAGATGAAGCATGACAAGGAGAAAATTGTCATGCTGACCGCGTATGACTCCAGTTTTGCCCGTGTGCTGGATGAGCAGGGCGTTGACATTATCCTGATTGGTGATTCCTTGGGCATGGTGATCCAAGGCCATGACACCACCATTCCTGTGACGATGGATGACATGATCTACCATACCCGCGCGGTCGCTGCGGTTGCCAAACAGTCCTTGGTGTTGGCTGATTTGCCGTTCATGAGTTACACCTCACCCGAGATGGCCTTGCGCCATTGCGCCCGCCTGATGCAGGAAGGCAATGCCCACATGGTCAAGCTGGAAGGTGGCGCACCGCAAGTGGAAACCGTCAAGCAACTGACCCACCACGGCGTGCCGGTCTGTGCCCATTTGGGTTTGCAGCCACAATCGGTGCACAAATTGGGTGGCTACCGCGTGCAAGGGCGTGAGGAGGCGGTTGCCCGCCAGATGCAGGCGGATGCGTTTGCCCTGCAACAGGCCGGGGCAGATATGTTGCTGCTGGAGTGTGTGCCGCAGGTGTTGGCTGACCGCATTACCGCCGATCTGGACATCCCGGTGATTGGTATCGGGGCAGGGCGTGGTTGTGATGGGCAGGTGCTGGTGTTGCACGACATGCTGGGCATTACCCCCCGCGCCCCGCGTTTCTCCCAGGATTTCATGCAGGAAGGCCGCAACATCCCGCAGGCAATACGGGCTTATGTGGATGCTGTCAAAAACGGGTCGTTCCCGGCGGATGCGCATTGTTTTGTGTGAGTGTGTCTTAAATTAGGATTGCTGAGGATTGCTGATGAAACTGATCCATTCGATTGAGGAGTTGCAGACCCAAATCAGCGCATGGCGCAGGGCGGGTGAGGTGATTGCGTTTGTCCCGACGATGGGTAATTTGCATGGCGGGCATTTGACCTTGGTACAGCGTGCCAAGGAAAAAGGGACGAAGGTCGTGGTGTCGATTTTCGTCAACCCGGCACAGTTTGACCGTGCTGAAGACTTGGCTGCTTACCCGAAAACGCTGGATGCGGATTGTGGTTATCTGGCGAAGCTGGATACGGATCTGGTGTTTGCACCCACCCCGGAAAGCATGTACCCAACTGGCAAGCTGCGTACCAAAGTGGAAGCCCCTGGGATTAGCGACATTCTGGAGGGTGAAAAACGCCCCGGTCATTTTACCGGTGTGGCGACCGTGGTTTGCAAGCTGTTCAACCTGGTGCAGCCGGATATAGCCATCTTCGGCGAGAAGGACTTCCAGCAATTGTTGGTGGTGCGGCAGATGGTCAAGGATTTGAACATCCATGTGCAAATCCTTGGCGTAACCGCTGTACGTGAAGCGGATGGCTTGGCGATGAGTTCACGCAATGGCTATTTGACCCCAGAGCAGCGCCAGCAAGCCCCGTTCCTGCATAAGCGCTTGCTGGAAGCCGCCCGGCAGGTGTTGGTTTTAGGCAGTGCTGGGGCGGATGCTTTCGAGCCTATCCAGCAAATTATGATGGGGCGCTTGGCAGAGCATGGTTTCCGCCCCGAATACGTGGAAGTGCGCCGCGCCAATGACCTGCAACCCCCTCAGATCGGGGATGAAAATCTGGTAATTCTTGTCTCCGCTTGGCTGGGTAAAGCTCGCCTGATTGACAATGTGCAGGTATTTATTGCCGATGGACGGGTGGTTTAGGCGTAAGGCAGCAACCCATGAGTAGGTTTGTGCTGGATACCCCTGCTTTGCTGGCTTATCTGTTTGAAGAGAATTGACCCTGCTGCGCGAAGACTCGCCTGCTTGGGCATTAGCTTGTCGGTGTTTCTGGTATATGATGCAAGCTTCTTCTTGAACGGCATTGTTAGGGTATGAACATCGACACGCTGGAACAAAATTTACGTGCTTTGGTGGTAAAGCCGAATCCTGACAGTTTTTTGTATGAGTTGCTGCTGGCGTATGAGCAGCCCCGTGCCTCAATCACGCGCCTGCAAAAGGGCGACTACAACCTTGCCAAGCGTGGCAATGATGTGTTGTGGAAAAAGAAAGTCTATTTCAGCCTTGAGCATCATCAGGACTTGCATGTCCTGATTGATGCGCTGAAACAGGATGTAGCTATTGCCCGCCATAGCCCGCGTTTCCTGATCGTGACTAACCTGCGGCAGTTGGTGGTGATTGATACCAAGACCCAGGACACACTGGATATTCCGTTGTCGGATTTGCCCCAGCATTTTGATTTCTTTTTGCCGTGGGCGGGAATGGAGAAAACCCAATTCCAGGGTGAAAATCCAGCCGATGTTAAAGCAGCGGAACGGATGGGGAGGCTGTATGACCTGATCCATCAGGATAACCCCGGTTTTGATCGCCACGCCTTGAATATTTTCCTATCTCGCCTGCTATTCTGCTTTTTCGCAGAAGATACCGGGATTTTTCAAGGTGGGCAGTTCACCAACGCGGTCGGATCGCATACGGCGGATGATGGCAGCGATTTGCGGAATTACCTGGACAAATTGTTCCGGGTGTTGGCGTTACAGAAGCGGGATGGGTTGCCGGTATTTTTGCAGGCATTTCCGTATGTGAATGGCGGCTTGTTTGAGAAAACCTTGCCTGTACCGCAGTTTGGCGGGAAATCGCGTAAGCTGATTCTGGAATGTGGTTCGTTGAACTGGAAGGCAATTAACCCGGATATTTTCGGCTCGATGATTCAGGCCGTGGTGCATGATGAGCAGCGTAGCCATTTGGGGATGCATTATACGTCTGTTGTGAACATCATGAAGGTGATTGAGCCGTTGTTCTTGAATGACTTGCGGGAGGAGTTGGGCAAGGCAGCGGGCAGTGAAAGCAAACTGGTGAAATTGCTGGATCGGCTGTATCACTTGCGGATTTTTGACCCGGCGTGTGGGTCGGGGAATTTCCTGATCATTGCTTATAAGGAGCTGTGCAAACTCGAAATTGAGATTTTCCGTCAGTTACAGGCGTTGAATACGAAGTGGAAAACTGCCAAGTCCGGTATCCGTCTGACGCAGTTTTACGGGATTGAGATTGATGATTTTGCGCATGAAACAGCCAAGCTGTCGTTGTGGTTGACTGAGCATCAGATGAACATGGCCTTCCGTGAGGTGTTCGGCGATGCCAAACCTACGCTACCGTTGCAAAGCGGTGGCAATATCGTGTGTGGGAATGCCACCCGCATCTCATGGGAAAGCGTCTGTCCTAAAACTCCCGACCACGAAATCTACATCCTCGGCAACCCGCCTTATCTTGGCTCAAAAGTCCAAGATATAAACCACAAAACAGATATGGAGCTTGTTTTTAAAAGTGACTCAAGAAGTAAAACCTACGATTATATATTTTGTTGGTTTATGAAGGCTACTAGTTATATAAAAAAATCAAACTCAAAATTTGCATTTGTTTCAACAAATTCAATTTGCCAAGGAGAGCAGGTTGTATTTTGGAGAAATATTATAGAGATGGATGCGGAAATATATTTTGCTCACGACTCATTCAAGTGGAGGAACAATG
The DNA here is from genome assembly GCA_964293005.1 of uncultured Thiothrix sp. Taxonomy (GTDB): domain Bacteria; phylum Pseudomonadota; class Gammaproteobacteria; order Thiotrichales; family Thiotrichaceae; genus Thiolinea. The sequence goes on along the minus strand of CAXYXW010000032.1, from coordinate 41,556 downwards.
CAAAAGCTAATGCTGGTGTGATTTGCGTAATAGTCGGAGTAAGAAATAAAAGTGAAAAAGATAAGTTTATATTTAATAATGAAGTTGCAAAAAAGGCTAAGAATATTAATAGTTACTTATTGGATGCACCTAATCTAATAATTAGCCGCCGCAGTTCTTCAATATCAGGATTACCACCGGTATTCTTTGGAAGCATTCCATATGATGGTGGATATTTGTTTTTAACAAGTCAAGAATATAAAACACTACTAAAAGAATATCCGAATGCTAATAAATTTGTTCGGTTAGCAATCGGTTCTGCGGAGCTTATAAAAAATATTGAACGGTGGTGCTTATGGATTAATAATGAAGATCTTGGAGAAGCATTGAAAATTCCATTTATTCAAAAAAGAATAGATGGTGTGAAAAAATTCAGGAGTAGTAGTAAAACTGAATCAACCAATAAAGCAATGGAGTTTTCACATAGATTCAAACAGTATACTTACAAAGAAAGCTCAGGAAACATGATTTTGATTCCCAGAGTTTCATCTGAAAGAAGGGAATATTTACCAATTAAATTCTATCCATCGGAAACAATAACAGTAGATGCTCAAGTCATTTATGATGCACCAATTCATGTTTTTGCTATTCTTTCATCTGGAATTCACTTGGTTTGGGTAAGAGTAACATCTGGTAGAATGAAAAACGATATTCGCTACTCTTCTGCGGTGAGTTATAACAATTTTCCGTTTCCTTATATTGCAGACAAACAAAAAGAAAGGCTGGAGGAACATGTGTTTGCGGTTTTGGATGAGCGTGAGAAGCATCCTGAAAAGACGATGGCGCAACTTTATGACCCCGACAAAATGCCCGCAGGCTTGCGCCAAGCCCATCATGAAATGGACATCGCTATCGAACAATGCTACCGCGCCAAACCCTTCAGCAGCGACGAAGAACGGCTGGAGTACCTGTTCAAGTTGTATGAGGAGATGATCGCCGCTGAAAATAAAGGTGGTAAAAAGTGATTATAATTAAAGACATCCAGCGACAGGGCAGAGGCGTAGATGATTACTGAAACAGCTATGAAACACATATTCTTTGAGCGTATTCGTGACAAGGGGCTGTTCTGGAGCTACGCGCCAGACATCACCTACGATGAAGACAAAGATAACCTATTGTGCGAAACCGTGCTGAAATACAGCGATATTGACGATATTCGTTACCTGTTGGCACTGTACGGCGAAAGCAAAGTGCGTGAAGTATGGGAGCGTGATGTGAAGCCAGATGCCCGTTTCAAACGTCTGAACTACTTCCTTGCCCGCGTATTTTTTCATCTGGATGTTGAAGCCAGCGACTTTGAGAACCTGCAACATGAACGACTCACTAAATTTAGACTACTTGCTGGTTAAGACTAAAGCCGTCTTGCTGGAGCTGATCAATACCGCGCCATTCTTACAGAGTTATGTGCTGGTGGGTGGTTCTGCATTGGCTTTGCACCTGCGCCATCGGCACAGCGAAGACCTTGATTTCTTCACTTATGCTGACAATTTCCAGAAACAAGACATTCTGCGTTACCTCAAACATTTCAAGCAAACCGAAGTGTTGAACGACAATGCTGACCAACTGGACTTGCTGGTTGATGGTGTCAAGGTCACATTCTTCAATGCCAAGTGGGAATTCTTACGCCCTACCAACATCGGTAAGTTCAATGTAGCATCACTGCAAGCTATCGCAGCGATGAAGACCAATACCTTATTTCTGCGTGCCAAATACCGCGATTATTACGACCTTTACTGTCTGGTCAAACACGGCATGAGCATCAAGGATATTTTTGCCGCTGCACAAGGAGTGGTGGCTGGAATTAGTTACAAACTGCTGTGTATTGCGCTGCTCTACATTGACGACATTGCAGATGACAATATCGCCTATCTTCATCCCAAAGAGGTGGTGAGCAAGCAGCAAATCAGGGCTTTTTTTGAGCAAAACCTATAAAGCGAGCAGCGAATGCCAAATCTTGTTGATGTCACCTACGCCCAAACGGGTAAAAGCACGGCGACTGACCACATGGGGATGCGCGAAATGCAGGCCAAAGCCTTTGCCGCCCGCAATGCCCAATACCTGCTGCTGAAAGCACCGCCTGCTTCTGGCAAGTCCCGTGCCCTGATGTTTTTGGGGTTGGACAAGCTGTTTAATCAGGGCTTGAAGAAGGTCATTGTTGCTGTGCCAGAACGCTCCATTGGCGCATCGTTTGCCAGCACACATCTGACGGATCACGGTTTTTTTGCCGATTGGAAAGTCAATGATGAGTATAACCTGTGTACTCCCGGTGGCGAGGCCAGCAAAGTCAAAACTTTTGTCCGCTTCATGGACGATAAGACAGCTACCACCTTGATTTGCACCCACGCTACCTTGCGCTTTGCCTTTGATGCACTGGAAGAAAATCAGTTTAACAGCGTCCTGCTGGCGATTGACGAGTTTCATCATGTGTCAGCAGATGTGGATAATCGTTTGGGCGAAGTACTGCGTTCCATCATGAACAATACCAACGCACACATTATCGCCATGACAGGTTCGTATTTTCGGGGTGACAGTGTGCCGGTGTTACAAGCAGGAGATGAGGCACGTTTTACCCCGGTCACATACAATTATTACGAGCAGTTGAACGGCTATACCTACCTGAAAACACTGGGGATCGGCTATCACTTCTATCAGGGACGCTACCTTAGCGCGATCAGCCAGATTCTGGATACTGACAAGAAAACCATCCTGCATATCCCCAACGTCAATGCGGGTGAATCGACCAAACAAAAGCATGATGAAGTCAATTACATCATCGACAGCATCGGTGATGTAGAAAAACAGGATTCAGAAACGGGCGTATTGCATGTGCGGCGCAAAACGGACGGCAAGTTGATCAAGGTTGCCGATTTGGTCAATGATACCCCCAAAGACCGTGACAAGATCGTTGCTTACCTGCGTAGTCTCAATAGCGTTGATGATATGGATTTGATCATTGCGCTGGGTATGGCGAAAGAAGGTTTCGACTGGCCTTTCTGTGAGCATGCGCTGACGGTTGGTTATCGCGGCTCATTGACGGAAATCATCCAGATTATCGGGCGGGCTACCCGCGATAGTGCCAATAAAACCCATGCCCAATTCACCAACCTGATTGCCCAACCGGATGCTGCGGATGGTGAGGTAAAGCTTTCCGTCAACAATATGCTCAAAGCCATTACTGCCTCACTGCTGATGGAACAGGTGCTTGCCCCCAATTTCAAATTCAAGACCAAACATCGGGATGAGGAAGATGAGCCTGAACCCGGCACGATCCACATTCGTGGTTTCAAGGAGCCGACCTCCAAACGGGTGAGGGATATTGTCGAGTCAGATTTGAATGACCTCAAGGCCAGCATCTTGCAAGATTCCACCCTATTAAAAGTATTGCCGGGTGAGTTCATTGACCCGGAAGTCATCAACAAGGTACTCATTCCACGTGTTATCCGTACCAAATACCCCGACTTAAGCGAAGAGCAGGTGGAAGAAATCCGCCAGCATGTGGTGGCTGATGCCGCCATCAAGAATGGCGAAATCAAGGAGGTTGGCGATAAGAAGTTTGTGCGTATGGCGGGTAAATTCGTCAATATCGAGGAGTTGCACATTGATTTGATTGACCGGGTAAATCCGTTCCAGAAAGCCTTTGAGGTGTTATCCAAATCGGTGACAGCTTCCTTGCTCAAAGTGATCCAGGAAACGATTGATGCCGGGCGTATCCAGATGACGGATGAAGAAGCGGTCATTTTATACCGCGACAGGATCGGCCCTTTCATGAAACAACAAGGGCGTGAACCCCATATCAATGCCTATGACCCGTTGGAAAAGCGCATGGCGGAAGCATTGGTTTATTTGCGTAACAAACGTCGCCAGCAGCAGGCTCGGCAAGCAACACAGGTAAGTCAGGCATGATTGGGTTTGATAAGGAGTTGCAATCCATCCTGCAAGATGATCCTTTGGGCTTGCTGGATGTAAAGCCCAAAGCCAGCAACATCCTTTCGGCTGAGGCCCGTTTGTTAGCTGCATTTGAGGAAATTAACACGTTTTTCGCGCAGAATGGACGTGAGCCTGCGACCAGCCGTGACATACAGGAGCGCAAACTCTACAGCCGTTTGCAGGGTTTGCGGAGTGACCCGGAAAAAGCGGCATCCCTGCAAGGTGCTGACCGTTTTGGCTTGCTGGCAGACACCACCCCCTTGGAAACCAAGTTCATAGAAACAGTGGAGGATGTACTGGATGACCCGCTTGGTTTGCTAGGCGCAGCATCAGCAGAGGAGACAGCGGCTGACAGCATTTTGCAGCTACACAATATCAGTTCGACGCCTCGCGCCAGCAGTGAGTATGTTGCTAAGCGCCAAGCCTGCGATCCTGCGGTATTTGCTGCCTATGAGCCGGAGTTTAAACAGGTACATCGGGAATTGGCGGTGGGCAAGCGCAAGTTGCTGCGATTTACCGATAAAGGCGATCAATTGGTAGAGGGGGCGTATTATGTGCTGGATGGTATCTTGCTCAAGCTGGTAAAGGTGGCCTTCACCTCTGAGGAAAAAACGGTTCAGGGCAAGCGTTACCGCAAGGATGGGCGTACCCATTGTATTTTCGAGAATGGTACGGAATCCAACATGCTATACCGTTCTCTTGCCAAGGCACTGTATCAGGATGGTTATATTGTTACCGATACGGAAGCAGAAACCCATGCCCGTTTTGCCGCCGGTTTTGCAGGGGTTAGTGAAACTGGAACACAAACGGGAAGAATCTATGTGCTGCGCTCCCTGAGCAGCAACCCGGTCATTCGTGAGTTACCGTATTTGCACAAGATTGGTTTCTCCAGCCAGGATGTGACGCAGCGTCTGAAAAACGCAGCACAGGAGCCAACCTATCTGCTGGCTGATGTCGAAGTGGTTGCAGAATACCTGACTTATGACTTAAATCCACAAAAACTGGAATTGCTGTTGCACACCTTGTTTGCCGAAGCCTGTTTGAACTTGGACATATTAGATGCAACGGGGCGAAGGTATAGCCCGCGTGAATGGTTTATTGTACCACTCACTGTGATTAATCAGGCTATCCTTTTGCTGATGACAGAACAAATTGTTCATTATCAGTATGATACTGTTCAGCAACAATTAGTGTTCCGCCACAAAACAGGGGTAGGCCAAGTCCTGTAGTATCGCCTTAGCCACACTTGACGCTAACCCGTGCCACCGCCACTCTCTTCCCCTTGGCATAGCCTTCCAGCCGCACGTTTCGTTCGCCAGCGGCTGGGGGGAGTTTAAGGTTCGCCTTGTCATCCTTCACATCGGCTGACCCGGCAGGCCGCCCGTCGATATACCAATCGAGGCGGTCAATCAGTTGGGTCTGCACTGCCAGCGTACAGGCGGTGGCATCCACTTGCACCTGTAGTTGATAATGAGGTTGGGCAGCCAGCAGCTTGGCAGCATGGTTAATCAAGTCCTTATTATTGTCGAGGATGTCGGTTTGGGTCATGTAATGGCGTTCATCCGGCTCCACCCCGAAATCTTCCAGCGGCATGCCTGCCTGTGCGCCCACCCGCAACATGCGGCGGCTGGATACCCGGAAATCAGCCAGGCGCGGCAACTCAGTGAATATATGGCTGAGGTCGCCGGATTCTGCGCTGGCGGGGGCTTGTGCCAGTACCCGCAGCACCAGGTGTTGCCAGACATTGGCTCCACCCGCACCGGTATTGTCACTGGCTCCGAGGATTTTACCGATGTTGTTGTCCCGGAATCCGGCAGCAAACATATCGGTGGCACTGTAGCAATGTGCATCCGTGATCAGCACCACCGGGGCGGTATAGGCCTGCCCGATATTATTGGCCTCGGCACTGCTGGTGATGTTGTGTGCAGTGGAATAAATTGTGCCACTGACCGGGGCGCGGAGTAGGGAGGGAACCCAGTCTTGCAGGTCGATTTGTGGGACAATCGGTGAGGGGGCGTTCCGGCGGCACAGCTCACGCAGCAGGGGGCTACTCATAAATTGTGCCTTTTCAGGTTCAATCGGGTGGGGGGTGAACAGTTGCAACAGGCGTTCAGCGGCTGTAATCAGGCCACCGGCATTGCCACGCACATCCAGGATCAGACCCGTCTGGGGTAGCAGTTTCAGCAGGCGCAGGATTTCATCCAGAAACTGCTGGTCATCATCCACCATGAAGGTAAACAGACGCAGGTAGCCATACGTGCCGCTGGGGGTTGTGACGGACTGCGCACGGATGCTGGTTAATTTGCTTTCAATGGTTTCACCGGCTGACAGGGGCAATCCGTCCGGCTCCAGCAGACCCTCATCCCAAGTGGTTTCAGCGAACAGGCGTTTGCGTGACTGGTTGATATACTCGCCCTGCAAATGGTTGCCTAACAGGAATTCGCAGTAGAGATCGGTGGGGGCGGGTTGCAACAGTTCATGATCACCTGTGGGCAGGCGGGAACCGAGGTCTGCGGTGGAGCCGGAGCTGGTACGCAGCACTAGCCACTCAAAGTTGATGTCACCGGTTTTGCCATCTGCACTGCGGTAATGCAGGTGGATACGCGACTCACTGGGCGGCAGGCTGACAGCCAACGGGCGGATGGTCAGGGAGCGCAACCCGACTGCATAACGGGCGGCGGCATTGCTCCCCGATTCATGTTCACCTTGTTGGCGGATGGCATCAACAATCGGCAAGCCGTTCCACAGCAGGATTTCCACGCCGGGCTTGAAGCTTTCGAGGTTAAGTCCGCCGGTCACTTTGGTGACAAGGTAATGCGGTTGCTGCTGATCATCGAAGTATTCTTCCACCAAAAACGGCAAGATGGCTGTCAGGGTGCGGTAGGGGGCTGGCAACACGTAATTGGTGTGCAGGTCGTGGATACTGGTGAAAATGGCGATCAGTTCGCGGTGGAATTCCAGCTCGTTTTTTACCACCTCATCTGCCGGGTTTTCCAGCCGGTATTGCAGGAGGCTGAGGCGTTGCACCGGGTCAATCCCGTACAGCGCCTTCTTCAGGTAGATGTGGGCATACACCTGTTCAATCAGGATTTTCGCCTGCCCGACCAAAGTACGTTTGTCCGCAAGGGTTAGCCCGGCATTCTCCGGCAGGAGGTCATGCAAGCGTGGCAAAGAGGCTGCAAGGTCTGGCATCGGATATTCCCCAATCATTGATGTTGTAACAAGCACATTACACGGTTGAATGGTGAGGATAAAGAGGAATTGTTAGGCGGATGGGGGCTTAGGGTGGTGGTCACACTGTTATCTATTAAGGCGTGAACGCTTTACAGCTCCCTTTGCCTTTTGCGCGTTTGACCAGCTTGTCGTCAAAAGTGGCAAAGCGTCCGCAAGACTGGCTCAACGCTAAATGCCACGCATCGGCAAAGTCCATTTTCTGCGCAAACCAGTCCAGCGCTTGTTTGACGGTAAACGCATCACGTACCTGCACATTTTCCATGCCCAATAAAAGCAGGAAACCTTGCTGGATGGCATCAGGAGGCAGGCCGTAGGCAAAGCGCAATACCCATTCGGTTTCGAGGAGTACCGTGTCGGGAATGTAGATCTCATGGTCTTGCAGCAGTTGCTCGGCGCGTTGGAATTGCTCGGGATCATCCTTGACCAGAAACCGGACAAGGATATTGGTATCAACTGCGACCATATTGCGCCTCAATGCCTTGGCGGATGGCGGTTTCCATTTCTTCCAAAGTTTTGGGTTTACCTACATAGGCAGATTGCAGGCAACCTGCGGCTTGTTGCAGCGTGGTTTTGGCAAACAAAACAGGTTTGACTGGGCGCAGTAAAATACCACGATCGGTTTCTTCCACGATGAATTGTTGCCCACTTTCCCATTGGCGTGTACGGCGGATGGTTTTGGGAATGATCACTTGCCCTTTGCTGGACAAGCGGGTGAGGGTAGCGGTTGGCATGGCTCATTCCAAGGTAAGATGAAAGTAAGATGATGGTTTCATAATGCTGGGTTAGTGTCAAAATAATCTTTTGCATCTGTGTGCCGATGCGAAAATTACCGCTCCGACATGCAGGTTCGAGAAAGCGGGAAATCTCCCGATCCCCCAAAACCTGTTAAACTCCCCGCTTTGCCCCAGCAACGAGCTTGCCTGTCATGGAAAAATTCATCCGTGTGCGCGGTGCGCGTACCCACAACCTGAAGAATATTGATGTTGACCTGCCGCGTGACAAGTTGATTGTCATCACCGGCTTGTCGGGTTCCGGCAAGTCGTCGCTGGCGTTTGACACCATCTTTGCCGAGGGGCAACGCCGTTATGTGGAGTCTTTGTCGGCGTATGCGCGGCAATTTTTGTCGATGATGGACAAACCGGATATTGACCATATTGAAGGCTTGTCCCCGGCGATTTCCATCGAGCAGAAAACCACTTCCCATAACCCGCGCTCGACGGTCGGAACCATCACTGAAATCCATGATTACCTCCGCCTGTTGTTTGCGCGGGCGGGTGTCCCACGCTGCCCAAACCATCAGGTCGATTTGCAAGTGCAAACTGTCAGCCAGATGGTTGACCAGGTGTTGGCGCTGCCGGAAGGGACACGCCTGCTGCTGCTTGCCCCCGTGGTGCGTGAACGCAAGGGGGAGCATGTGCAGTTGTTTGAGTCCTTGCGTTTGCAGGGCTTTGTCCGGGTGCGTGTGAACGGTGTGGTATATGATCTGGATGCTGCCCCCAAGCTGGAGTTACGCAAAAAGCACACCATTGAGGTAGTGGTTGACCGCTTTAAAGTGCGTGATGACCTGCAATTGCGCCTTGCTGAATCGTTTGAAACTGCGTTGAAATTGGCGGAAGGTCTGGTGGTGGTTGCGCCGATGGAGGGTGAGGCGGGTGCAGAGCTGACTTTTTCTGCCAATTACGCCTGCCCCCATTGCGGTTGGTCATTGCCGGAGCTGGAGCCGCGTTTGTTTTCCTTTAATAGCCCGCAAGGGGCGTGCCAGACGTGCGATGGTTTGGGGGTAAAGCAGTATTTTGACCCGGTACGGGTGATCCAGAACCCGAACCTGAATCTGGCGGATGGGGCAGTGCGTGGCTGGGATGCCCGCAATGCCTATTATTTCCAGATGCTGACCTCCTTGGCGGCACATTATGGCTTTGATGTGAATACGCCGTGGCATTTGTTGGGGGATGCGACCCGGCAAATGCTGTTGTATGGCAGTGGTAAGGAAAAGGTCAACTTCACCTATATCGGGCAAAAAGGCCAGGTGTACCAACGCAGCCACGAGTTCGAGGGGGTGATCAATAACCTTGAGCGCCGTTACCGTGAAACCGACTCGAATATGGTGCGTGAGGAACTGGTCAAGTATATGTCCAGTCGCCCTTGCCCGGATTGCCACGGCACGCGCATGAACGAACAGGCGCGGAATGTGCTGGTTGCCAACTACAATTTGCCGACCATCAGCCAGATGGCGATTGGCGAATCCCATACATTTTTCCAGACACTGGAGCTACCGGGTAAACAGGGGCAGATTGCCAAGCAAATCTTGCGCGAGATTGTGCAGCGCCTGGAGTTTCTGGTGAATGTCGGCCTTGATTACCTGACCCTGGCCCGCAGCGCGGAAACGCTCTCCGGCGGGGAGGCGCAGCGCATCCGCTTGGCCTCGCAGATTGGCGCGGGGCTGGTCGGGGTGATGTACGTGCTGGATGAGCCTTCCATCGGTTTGCACCAGCGTGATAACGAGCGCCTCTTGAAGACTCTGTTCCGCTTGCGTGATTTGGGCAATACCGTGATTGTGGTCGAGCATGATGAGGATGCCATCCGTGCTGCCGATTATGTGCTGGATATTGGCCCCGGTGCGGGTGTGCATGGCGGGCAAGTGATTGCGGACGGCACGCCTGCTGCGGTTGCAGCGAATCCGGCTTCGGTAACGGGACAGTTTTTGAGTGGAACCCGTTCTATCCGCATGCCCGCCCAACGTACCCCGCCTGACCCGAAACGCCTGCTGCGTCTGGTTGGTGCGAGCGGCAATAACCTGAAAAACGTCACGCTGGAAATCCCGCTGGGTCTGCTGACCTGTATCACCGGGGTCTCCGGTTCCGGCAAGTCAACGCTGATCAACCGCACCTTATACCCTTACCTCGCCCGGCATCTGCATGACAGCAGTGTGGAGGCTGCGCCGGTGCGGGAAGTGCACGGCCTGGAGCAGGTCGACAAGATCATCGACATTGACCAAAGCCCGATTGGGCGCACGCCGCGCTCAAACCCGGCGACCTATACGGGGGTGTTTACCCCGATCCGTGACCTGTTTGCCGCCACCCAGGAGTCACGTTCACGCGGTTACCAACCGGGCAGGTTTTCCTTCAATGTCAAGGGCGGGCGCTGCGAAGCCTGTGCAGGCGATGGCGTGATCAAGGTGGAAATGCACTTCCTGCCCGATGTATACGTGACCTGCGAAGTGTGCGGCGGCAAGCGTTACAACCGCGAAACCCTCGACATCCGTTACAAGGGCAAGTCGATCAGTGAAGTGCTGGGGATGACGGTGGAGGATGCCTGTGAGTTTTTTGCCGCAGTGCCGTCAATCCACACCAAACTGCAAACCCTGATGGACGTAGGCTTGTCCTACATCACCCTGGGGCAGAACGCCACCACCCTCTCCGGCGGCGAAGCGCAGCGTGTCAAACTGGCGAAGGAGCTGTCCAAACGCGGAACTGGCAAGACCCTCTACATCCTCGATGAGCCAACCACCGGCCTGCATTTCCATGATGTTGACCAACTGCTGGGTGTGTTGCACCGCCTGCGCGATGGTGGCAATACCGTGGTGGTGATTGAGCATAACCTCGATGTGATCAAGACGGCGGACTGGATCGTTGACCTCGGCCCCGAAGGCGGGAGCCGGGGCGGGGCGATTATTGCCGTGGGGACACCCGAACAGGTGGCAGCGGTGGCGGGGTCGTTTACCGGGCAGTTTTTGAAGAGGATGTTGTGATAGAGTATTGACAACTATCTTTTTGATTTTATTTAAGATATATGGAGGCAGTGGCTGCGTGACTTGTGTCGTAAGGAGTGGGGGGTACTGGTGTTAGGATTGACGTTGATTGATACCGACATCCTGATTGATAAGTCATAACGATGGAATGGTGTTTGCCGCAATGCTGTTCCAACCCAGTTTGGTTTTGGGTGAAACGTTGACATCAGCAATAAAAGCCTGAAGTTCTTGCAGGAATTTTTGCATTTGAGTCTGCGTCAGCAGCGCTGATATTACAAAAATAAATTGCCTTATATCAATAAAGTCAAATATTTTACCTTTGTATTGGTAAGTGGCGGCATCTACCATATATGTTGTCATATCCTCTGGTATACGACAGATGAAAGTTATCGGTTTGTCCAGCATATTTAGCCCGCTCAGCGCGTCAATGCAGTCATCTAGCCTCTTCAAGCTGACAGCTTTAACCGTGACCTCATACAAGTTAAGGATGTTGCCGTCCTTACTTGTCCAAATATCCGCAGGTTTCTTGGATGTGGTGTTAGTCCCGAAAACACTTTCATCGCCACCATGCACGGTGATGGAAGAACCCGAATATAAGAGTGATAATAATTTCGCTACAATAAACTGGGGAATACTGCCCGCCTCAGGGTATGCGATGCAAAACTTCGCAAGTTTTTCTGCTACTTGCCTCGAGCTGTCGCCTCCGTGATCTATGGTAGCAACCTCATATTGGTTTAGCTGCTGGGCGTACTTGAGCAATCTGAAAAAGAAGTAGTCGATCAAGTATGTCCTTTCTTTACCCGTTTTGCTCATGACCATGCGTAAAAAGCTGACCGCAGCCAAGGCAGCAGATTCAGGGCGTTTGCCTTTTGCCCAACCCTCATCCAGTTGGTTACTGTTTTTCGCAACGTTTAACGGGTCTGACTTACCGCAGGGAATGCCCTTTTCCGTCAGGGCATACCAAATACCTTCCTCAAAAATTGACCGAGGGTTACAACCGTAAAAATTTTTGAGAGGGTCATAGTCAGGATTGAGATGGATGCCAACCAAGGCAGTCAGTACTACTCCGCGAAAGCCTTTAGCGTGAATTTCTATCAATTCGGTCAACAGTGTGTGCGTGGGAGTTCCCCTGGAAAAATCAGGAAAATCATCATTTTGTAATGTTGCAGCCCTGAGCAGCTTGGCATTGACATAATATTTGGCATCTTCGTTACGTTCAGCAACTTTCATTGGTTATTCCCAGTAAGGCCATTATTTTTTTGGAAAAATGCTTGTTCTCACTGACACGGAAGGCTTCCAGTATGAGCGTGAACTCTAGGACATCCAGACGGCGCTCGAATTGTTCAATTTTTGAAATATCCGATTGGTGCATACCTACCCTGTCGGCTAGTTCCGTTTGTGAAATAGCCAAGCGTTTGCGTTCATTGGTAATAGCTTCGACTATCGAGCGATACCGTTGGTCGTGAATGGCTTTGTCTTTTTTCATGGCGAAAATTATGCTATGATTTGTAAATTATTCGTAAATGGAATATTTTGATATGAAGGCTGTGTCACTGTTTTCTGGTGCTGGTGGGATGGATGTAGGTTTCAGGCAAGCTGGCTTTACCATTGTTGCAGCGAATGAGACCGACACTTATGCGTGCCAAACTTTCAGGGCAAACCATGGTGGAACAACTCTTTACGAAGGTGATGTTGCCAAGCATATGGATGCGTTGGGTAGTTTGGCGGATATTGATCTTGTTTTTGGTGGGCCACCCTGTCAGGGGTTTTCGGTTGCGGGAAAAATGGATGCTGCCGATCCCAGAAGCCAGCTGATTTTCAGTTTTGCTGAGGTGGTTGAGCGGCTTCATCCTCGCGCTTTTGTGATGGAAAATGTCAAGGCATTGGGTAGCCTGGAGAAGTTTGCCCTGCTTCGCAGACAGCTAATGGCGCGTTTCGTTAAAGCGGGTTATGCTGTACAGATTGTCACCTTGAATGCAAAAGATTTCGGCATCCCTCAATCACGGGAGCGGGTATTTTTTATTGGGCTTCACCAAACTGTTAATGCTGTTACGTTGGCATCTTTCCGCAAGTATCATGCAACTCCGCCTACATTAAGGGAGATCATTGCCCCTTTGGGGAAAGCAGGAACCCTATCAAACTGCAAAATTTGCAGAGCAAAAATTACCTTAGCAGTTAAGCCGGTACTGAGGCAATCCCCGTATGCAGGCATGTTGTTCAATGGTCAGGGTCGACCCCTGAATCCTGACGGCTGGGCAAGCACCCTGCCTGCCAGCATGGGGGGAAACCGAACTCCCATTATTGACGAGGCACATTTGTTTGATGGCGCAAAGCCTTGGGTAGAAGAGTACCACCGCCATTTGATGAAAAGTGGGAAACCTTACCCTGCTGATGCTGCTCCTGCTTCGTTACGGCGGTTGACAGTTGATGAGGCGGCTCTCTTGCAAGGGTTCCCAGCGGACTACAGATTCCATGGGACTCAAAGTAAAGTTTTTTCCCAAATTGGTAATGCTGTTCCCTGTAAGTTGGCACATGTTGTTGCTGACGTTGTTTTCCGTGCTCTGGAGCGCCCGGATGCTCCACAAAATGATGAATATCTGGTTGGGCAAAACAGAGAATTGCGGTTTGCCTAATGCTGGATGTTGAACCAACCACTGGCCTGCATTTCCATGATGTTGACCAACTGCTGGGTGTGTTGCACCGCCTGCGCGATGGTGGCAATACCGTGGTGGTGATTGAGCATAACCTCGATGTGATCAAGACGGCGGACTGGATCGTTGACCTCGGCCCCGAAGGCGGGAGCCGGGGCGGGGCGATTATTGCCGTGGGGACACCCGAACAGGTGGCAGCGGTGGCGGGGTCGTTTACCGGGCAGTTTTTGAAGAGGATGTTGTGAGAGCGTGAGGAGATGCACGAGTTGCGCCGCAAGGAGTAGGGCTAAGGCTTGAGTTGTCGTGCAGTCTCAAGCCCCCTTCGCAATCGGCCTGTCCGTATCGCGTATCCATTCACTCCACGATCCGGCGTAAAGCCTGGAGCCGCTGATCCCGGCGATTTCCATTGCCAGGAGGTTGTGGCAGGCCGTTACCCCGGAGCCACACATGTGCACCACTTTCCCGGCAGGGGTATTCCCCAGCAGTGCCTGCCATTCGGCTTTTAAGGTGGCGGCGGGTTTGAATGCACCATCAAGCAGGTTATCGGTCAGTGGGCGGTTATAAGCACCGGGGATGTGTCCCGCCACGGTATCCAGTGGTTCCACTTCGCCCCGGAAGCGTTCTGGGCTACGCGCATCCACGAGTTGCATGCCATGAGCACCGAGCAATTGGCTGGTCGACAAGAATGCGCCTGCTTGCAGGCGGGCAGCAAAGTTACCCGCGACCGGCAAGGGCGGTGTTTCTTGCTCCAGATTGCCACCCTGTTCCAGCCATGCTGACCAGCCACCATCCAAAACCGCCACGGCCTTATGCCCCATCCAGCGTAGCAACCACCACGCACGGGCAGCAAATGCCCCACTGTTATCATCGTACACAATGATTTGTGTGTCCTGCGTGACACCGCATGCCGCCAGCCGTGCTGCCAATTGGTGTGTATCAGGCAAGGGGTGTCGCCCAGAGGCCGGGGTGATGGGGGAGGATAAGTCATTATCAAGGTGCAAGTAATACGCACTGGGGATGTGTCCGGCATCATAAGCACGCTGTCCTGCCCATGTGTCTGCCAAATTGAAGCGGCAGTCGAAAATTTTATGACCAGCGGTAGGGGTCAATGCGACGAGGTTGGTGCTGTTGATCAGGGTTTCGTACATGAGGCCTTGCATCTGTTGGGTGTTAAAGGGATTATGGTCGAAAAATACAGCTAATGATAGCGGCAAATTTTCCCGATGGGGTTAAACTTTTTAACCAATTGATTCGACTGAACTATAATTCAGATCGATCCGCTTTAAATGTGATAACTCAAGGAACATGTTATGGGTGAAAAACGTTCGTGCTGTTGTGGTGTCATCCCCTCCCTGTGGTGGTGGCTCCTGACTTTGCTGGGCTTGCCCCTGCTTTTTTGGCTGATGGTGTCTTCCCGCCAAGGGGGAGTTGAAAATGATCTCGCTGCCAGAACCACGGACGGTTTGAAAGCGGCCAGTCTCGACTGGGCGAAAGTGAATGTTGACCAGCGTGGGCGCGATGTCCAGCTACAAGGGGTGGCTGCCAGTGAAGCTGAGCGTGACAAGGCGCTGGCCTTGGCTCAAGGTGTGTATGGCGTGCGTGTGGTCGAAAACCTGATTGAGGTTGTCCCCTTTGCCAAACCAGCGCTGTCTTTATTGTCGCGTGATGGCAAATGGGTGCTTGAAGGGGTCTTGGGTTCACAAGGCGAAGTCGATGCCGCCGTTGCCGCCGCTGGTAAGTTGTATGGTGCTGACCAGATTGTCAACCAGTTGAAAGTCGGTGAGCGTGTAGCTTCTGCTGATTGGCTGAAGTCATGGGATGGCTTGCTGGGTTCATTCGACGGTGTGGATGGCGCAGGCCTGAAGCTGGGCGATGGTGCTGCTGTCGTCAGTGGTACGGTATATTCTGAAGATGCCAAGCAGGCCTTGCTGGATAAGGCTCGCCAGTTGTTGGGCGACAAAATTGACGACCAGGTGGTGGTGAAGATCCTGTCGGCAGCTGGCTTGAATGCAGGCTTGGCGGATGGGAAGCTGACTCTGGAAGGTAACTTGGCTTCCCAGGATGAGGTGGATGCTTTGGTTGCCGCTGCCGCCAAACGGGTCGGTGCAGATAATGTCATCAATAAGTTGAAGGTGAACAAGGATTTTGCTGCCGCCACTTGGCTGGATGCGGCTAAAGGGCTGTTTGCCGCCCTCCCGGCTGATTTAAATACCGGTTTCTCTGTCTCGGAAGAGGGTAGCAAGATCAGTGGCTTGGTGCATTCGGATGAAAGCAAGGCCGACCTGTTGGCAAAAGCCCGCCAATTGCTGGGCGATGCAGTGCAAGACCAGGTGACGGTCAAGTTGTTGACCCCGGCGAACGTGGCTGCGGCTTTGACAGATGGCAAGCTGACCCTGGAGGGCACGGTCGGTTCCCAAGCCGAAGCGGATGCTTTATTGGCAGCGGCGGTTGAGCGTGCGGGTGCGGATAAGGTCATCAATAAACTGGCAGTCAGCAAGGATTTTGCCGCTGCTGCTTGGCTGGATGCCGCTAAAGGCTTGCTGGGTGCTTTGCCACAAGGGATGGATACCGGCTTCTCGGTGTCTGATAAAGGCAGTGTCGTCAAGGGCTTGGTTTATGCGGATGCTGAAAAGACCAGCCTGGTGACGCAAGCACGCAAGTTGTTGGGTGACGCAGTGGAGGATCAGGTCAAGGTTAAGGACTTGGCTCCCGCCAATCTGCTGGCAGCCATTGCCAATGGTAAATTGACCCTGACAGGCAATGTCGGTTCGCAAGGCGAGGCTGATGGATTGGTTGCGGCGGCGGCTGCCAGGGTTGGGGCAGATAATGTCATCAACCAATTGAATATTAGCCGTGATTTTGCGTTAGCGGATTGGCTCAATGCCGCTAAAAAATTGCTGGGTATGATGCCGGACGATCAGGGCAAGCTGGTGATTGAGAAAGGCACGCTGGAAGCGGCGGGTATGCTTGAAAATGAAGGCGCATACAACAGCATGATTGCGGATGTGAACAAGGTTTTGGCGGGTTCTGGCCTGAATTTGGTGGATGGTTTGAAGTTTAAGGAACCGCCGCCGCCTGCACCTGCTCCAGTTGAAATGGCTGCTGTCCAGCCGCCAGCACCTGCACCAGAGCCGGTTGCCATGCCTGAAGTGCAACAGCCCGTACCTGCGCCAGCGCCAGTTGCCATGCCTGAGGTGCAACAACCCGCTCCTGCACCAGCCGCTGAGCCTGCTCCCGCACCTGCTGCTCCTGCGCCAGAGCCAGTTGCCATTCCTGCGCCTGCACCAGCCGCTGAGCCCGTTCCTGCGCCTGCACCAGAGCCAGCTCCAGTTCCAGAAGTGACGGCTGAGCAAAAGGCGGTAATTTCCTGCCAGGATCATTTGAATGAGGTCATGAATGGCAAGGAAATTCTGTTTGAAACCAATAAGGCCGTGATCAAGCGTGGCAGTTTGCCGATTTTGGATGACTTGGTGAAGGTTTTGACGGAGTGTAAGGACGTGATTGCCGGTAAAGTAGTACAAGTCGGTGGACATACCGATAATATCGGCAGCGATGCCTATAATCAGGACTTGAGCCAGCGTCGTGCAGATGCCGTCAAGGATTACTTTAGCAAGGCTGGGGTTGATGCGGGGTTGGTTCAGGGGGTTGGTTTCGGTGAAACCCAGCCTGTTGCCACCAACGATACGGAAGCGGGGCGTGCCCAAAACCGTCGGATTTCTTTTGACATCAAACAGAAGTGAGGCCATTGCCATGATGTACCTATTTTCCAAACTTTTCATCTGGCTACTGCTGGCATTCGTGTTCGGCTTGGTCATGGGTTGGTTTTCACGCACAGGCAAGGGGGAGTAAGCCATGACGATGTTTTTACTCCAATCCTTATTGTGGTTACTGGTTGCGTTCCTCTTGGGTTATGGGATTGGCCGTTTCCTGAAAGGCCTGTTCTGCAAGCGTTCGGTTACGCTGGAAAGTAATGCTCCTCACGCACAGGATGGCGCAACGCGCCTGCATGTGCCCGCTACGTCTGCTGCGGTGGTGGCAGGTACGGCGGCAGCGGCAGCGGCGGCGGTTGCTGCCCGTAACCGTGGGCAGGCGGATGTGAAGGTGAAAGCGCCAGAGATCAAAGCCCCAGACGTGAAGGTGAAAATGCCTGACGTTAAAGCGCCAGACATCAGGGCTAAAATGCCGGAAGTGAAAGCCCCGGATGTCAGGTTGCCGAAAGTTGACGTGAAGGCTCCTGATGTCAGGTTGCCGAAAGTTGATGTGAAGGTTCCTGATGTCACATTGCCGAAAGTCGATGTGAAGCTGCCTGAGGTAAGCGTGCCTGATGTCAGCCTGCCGAAAGTCGATGTGAAGCTGCCTGAGATAAATGTACCTGATGTCAGCCTGCCAAAAGTCGATGTGAAGCTGCCTGATGTGGACATGAAGTCTGTAGTAGGTGGGGTTGTTGGTTTGGGTGCTGCTGCAATAGGTGCAGTCGCTGCCAAATTGCCGGAGGTCAGTGCACCTGAAGTCAAACTGCCTGATGTTGATGTGAGCTTGCCGAAGATTGATCTGCCAGAAGTGGCAATCAATGTTCCAGAGATCCGTTTGCCTGATGTCGATGTGAGCCTGCCGAAGGTTGATCTGCCAGAAGTGGCAGTTAATGTGCCAGAGATCAGTTTGCCTGATGTCGATGTGAGCTTGCCGAAGGTTGATCTGCCAGAAGTGGCAGTTAATGTTCCAGAGATCAGTTTGCCTGATGTTGATGTGAGCCTGCCGAAGGTTGACCTGCCAGAAGTGGCAATCAATGTTCCAGAGATCAGTTTGCCTGATGTTGATGTGAGTCTGCCGAAGGTTGATCTGCCAGAAGTGGCAGTTAATGTGCCAGAGATCAGTTTGCCTGATGTCGATGTGAGCTTGCCGAAGGTTGATCTGCCAGAAGTGGCAGTTAATGTTCCAGAGATCAGTTTGCCTGATGTTGATGTGAGCTTGCCGAAGGTTGATTTGCCAGAAGTAGCAGTTAATGTCCCAGAGATCAGCTTGCCTGATGCTGATGTGAGCCTGCCGAAGGTTGACCTGCCAGAGATCAGTTTGTCTGATGTTGACTTGAAGTCAGTGGCGGGTACTGTACTAGGTGTTGGGGCGGCTACTTTAGGTGTGGTCGGTACGACCCTGAAGGCTCCAGACGGTGACGTTGATTTGACGCTTGCCGAACTGCAAACCCCGGATGCGGATGTTGGCTTGAAATCACTGGATATGCGTATGCCCACGACGGGTGCTGACTTGACGGCTGCTGAGTGGCATGAGGGTGATGTGCATATTGATGTCGCGGCCTTGAATGTGCCCGGTGTGCAAGTTGATTTGCCTGAAGGGCGTTTGCCTGCGATGGATGTCGGGCTGGCGGCGGCGAATGTGCGTGCAGGCAGTGGCGACCTTGACCTGACTGCATTGCGGGTTGATGTGCCTGATGTGGATATTGGCTTGCCGGATGCGGATGGCAATATCGCGCATGGTAATGTGGGTTTGGGGGTGGCTGAGCTGAAAACGCCAGAAGGCCATTTCGGTCTGGAAGGCATTTCTGTTCGCGCTGATGGCAGCAGTGAAGCCATGACGGCTGTCCGTTTGACCAAGCCGGATGGTGGGGTTGAGTTGGCGGCTTTTGCAACGGATGCAGCAGGCCAGTCCAGTCTGGCGGCAATTGCAGCCCAGATGCAGGATGGCAAGTTAGACCTACAGGCATTAAACCTGAATGGGATGGATGCTTCCAGCGTCCTGGAGGCGGTGAAGGCTGCGGCTTTGGCGGCTGGAGCGGGTGGCGTGGTTGCTGCTGCGTCAGGTCTTGCCCAGTCAGCGGATGCCGATGTGGGTGAAGCGGTTGCAGGTATTGATGAAGATGTCAGCTTGGTCTGGGATGCCGATGCGGTCGATGCCCGTGCCGGGGCGCTGACTTTGCGTCCGGGTGAAACCGGCAATCTGGGTCTGTTGTCCTGTGCGGTTCCTGAGGTGGGTACGGTGTCCCTCGGTGGGCTTTGTGGTGGTTTGGCAGCCGGGCAAACTGGCCTTTCCAAGCTGTACGGTGTTGCTGTTTCCCGAGATGGCGATGACAACTACACCTTTACTCGCGTCGCTGCCCCTGATATGGCTTTGGGTGCTTCCGCAGCAGAAGAGGTTAATCTGGCATGGGATGATGTCGATCTGGATAGTGCTGCCTTGGCGGGTCTGGACGATACCCTGACCTTGCAGGCAGGTCAACGCGGCAAGTTGGGTCTGGTGTCCTGTGCGGTTCCCGCCGCCGGGGAGATCAGTCTGGGCGGGGTTGCCGGAAACCTGGAGCCGGGGCAAGCTGTCCTGTCCAAGTTGTATGGTATTGCGGTTAGCCGTGATGATGCCAATGCGTATACCTTTGCCCGCCTACCGGATACGGCTGGGGCTTCCTGGCTGACTGCGGCAAAAACAGCCGTAGTAGCTGCTGGGGCAGGTGTTGCGGCGAGTGTTGCGAGTGCTGCCAATAGCGCTGAATCCGTTGAGTCCGCAGGCGTTGCCGGTGCAACCACGGTGAAAGCTACTGCTGGGGCGGAGACTGACCCGCTGCGTCTTGCGGTGCAGCATTTGGTGGCTGAGGCAAAAACATCACCTACACAGACGGTTTCCCGCTTGTGGGATGCCGATGCTGGCTATGATTGCTCCTTGTTGGCTGGGTCGGGTGCTGTGAAGCTCCAGCCGGGGATGTATGACAATCTGGGCTCAGTCCATTGTGGTGTGACCAAGCAGGGTGTCGTCGCGGTCAGTGGTGATGTCAGCCCGGTGGCAGAGGGTGAGGCTGTCCTGTTCCACTTGTATGACATCGTGGTTTGCCGTGATAGTGATACTGGCTATAGCTTTGTCCATTTGCCACAGGGTAGTGCAGGCCAAGCCCAAGCATCTCACGTCGTAGCCCAAGGGCTGGATAGTGCCGCTGATGGGAGCGTTGGCGTGGATGTTGGGGATGATACGGATTGGCGTATTTCCCAGCAGCGTATTGCCATGCAACGTGCTTTGGATGAGTCTGGCTCTTGGCGTGGTGCACGGCCTGTAACCCGTTTATGGGACGCTGATGCCGGTTATGACTGTTCATGGTTGGATCATGACGGTTCACTAAACCTCCAGCCGGGGTCGTATGCCAAGTTGGGCTCTGTCCATTGTGGTGTCACCAAGCCGGGTTTTGTGGCAGTGGGCGGTGATGTCAGTCCAGTGGCGGAAGGTGAGGCGGTGTTGTTCCACTTCTACCGCATCTTGGTATCCCGCGATGATCAGGATAACCACCGTTTCCTGCGTTTGGCTGATCTGGGTTAAGTCAGCTCTGGAAAAACCGTAAGGCGGTTTCCCCACCCGGTTGCTGTAACCAGCGCCGGGTGAGGTCAGGTACGCGGTCTGCATAGTGCTCAACCACTTCCCGTGCCGCATGTTGTACCGCAGGCAGCCAATGCTGGTCGCGCAGCAGGCTGGCAATCCGTAAGCGGGCATCGCCGGTCTGGCGTGTGCCCAATACCTCACCGGGGCCGCGCAGCTCCAGATCTATGTTTGCAATCTCGAAACCATCGGTGCTATTGCGTAAGGCATCCAGCCGTTTGCGTGCCGTTTTGCCCAACGGAGCCTGATAGAGCAACACACAACTGCTGGCTGTGCTGCCGCGCCCGACCCGCCCGCGTAATTGGTGCAGTTGCGACAGCCCCATGCGCTCAGCATTTTCAATGATCATCAGCGAGGCATTCGGCACATCCACCCCAACCTCAATTACCGTGGTGGCAACCAGCAATTGCAGTTCATTGTCCTTGAATGCCCGCATCACCCGTTCTTTTTCACTACCATGCAGGCGACCATGTACCAGACCCACCTGCACATCCGGTAAACGCTCACGCAGCAATTGGGCGGTTTCTTCGGCGGCTTGGCATTCCAGCACTTCCGATTCATCAATCAGGGTGCAAACCCAATAGACTTGCCGCCCTTCCTGGCAGGCAATGGCTATCCGCCCAATCACCTCATCGCGGCGTTCATTGCTGAGCGCAACCGTGGTAATGGGGGTACGCCCCGGCGGGAGTTCGTCAATAATCGAGTAATCCAGGTCGCCATAGGCAGTCATTGCCAGTGTGCGTGGGATGGGGGTAGCGGTCATGACCAGTTGGTGGGGATAATGCTCGCCCTGTTTGCCTTTTTCCCGCAACTCCAACCGCTGGTGCACGCCAAAGCGGTGTTGCTCATCAATGATCACCAGCCCCAATTGCAGGAATTCGACCGTGCGCTGGAACAGGGCATGTGTGCCGATGGCGATGTGCCCAATCCCCAACAGCAGGTTTTCGACTTGGCGGCGGCGCTGGCGTGGGGTTTGTGTGCCAGAAATGAACACCACATCCAGACCCAGCGGTTCCAGCCACTGGCAAAAGTTACGGTAATGTTGCTCTGCCAGCAGTTCGGTGGGAGCCATCAAGGCAGCCTGATAGCCGTTGGTGATGGCATGCAGTGCCGCAGCAACCGCCACCAGTGTCTTGCCTGAGCCGACATCGCCCTGCACCAGCCGGTTCATGGGCAAGCCTTGTTGCAGGTCGTGGCTGATTTCAGCAATCACCCGGTTTTGTGCACCTGTCGGGGCAAACGGCAGGCGGGTGAGCAATTCTGCAAATAGCCGGTTCGGTTCATGCAGGGCGGGGGCTTGGACCTGGCGCAGTTCCAGCCGTGCTTGTTGCACACCTAACTGGTGGGCAAGCAGTTCCTCAAACACCAGTCGTTGTTGCACCGGGTGCTTGCCATCCAACAACTGGCGGCTGGCCTGTTCGGTCGGTGGCTGGTGCAGGAAGCGCAGGCATTCCGGCAAGGGCAGAAAGGCATAACGCCGCACCACATGCTCTGGTAGCAACTCACCCAGCTCGTCGGCATACTCCAGCGCCATTTCAATCAGGCGGCGTAGGCTGCGTTGTTGCAAACCTTCGGTGCTTGGATAGGTCGGGGTCAGGGTGTTTTCCAACGGCGGTGGGTGATGGGCATTGATCAGGCGGTATTCCGGGTGCACCATTTCCATCTTGAAACCGGATTGGCGCACTTCGCCAAAGCAACGGATGAATGCCCCTTTGGTGAGGCTGTTTTTTTGCCCCGCTGTGAAATGGAAAAAGCGCAGGGTGAGGATGCCGCTGCCATCATTGATATGGCACAGCAGCATATTGCGCCCGCGCATCACCACTTCCGAGGATTCGATTTCGCCTTCCACCATCACATCCTGTCCCAACTTGATGCTGCTGATGGGGTAAATGCGGGTGCGGTCTTGATAGCGTAAGGGCAGGTGGAACAACAGGTCAACCACGCGCAAGATACCAAGGCGGGCAAGCTTTTCCGCCAGTGCCTCGCCGACACCTTTGAGGGCGGTGACGGGTTGTTGGAGCAAACTACTGGATGTTGTGTCTGTCATGCGGTCAGTATACAACAGGAGCTTATTTTTTTACCTCATTGTCACAAGCAAAACCCGCTGAAAGTAAGGGTTGAGCCGATAAGCAGGGTGTTTGTCTCCTGTTTGAGGGGAGTGCTGCGGTTAGCACTTTCTATTCACCTATCCCAAAATGGATAGTGGATGGGGTATACTGTGCACCATTTCGGGTTGGGTGTTGCCGAGATAGTGCGCCCCGTCCCGCCTACTTGACCACCAGGGAAGAAAAATGACTGCTGAAAATACCAAAATCATCTATACCCTTACCGATGAAGCGCCATTGCTGGCGACCCACTCTTTGTTGCCGATTGTGAAGGCGTTTGCGGCGACGGCTGGCATTGAGATGGTTGAAAGTGACATTTCAGTGGCGGCGCGGATTCTGGCAACGTTCCCGGAGTGTTTGGCTGAGGGGCTGCATGTGCCGGACAACTTGGCTGAGCTGGGGCGGCTGACACAGGATCCTGACACCAATATCATCAAGTTGCCGAATATCAGTGCGTCCATCCCGCAGTTAGAGGCCGCCATCCGCGAGTTGCGGGAAAAGGGTTATAACATTCCTGCCTTTCCAGAAAACCCACAAACGGATGAAGAAAAGCAAATCCGGGCGCGTTATTCCAGGGTGTTGGGTAGTGCGGTCAATCCGGTGCTGCGCGAAGGCAACTCGGATCGCCGCGCCCCGCCTGCGGTCAAGCGCTATGCCCAGAAAAACCCGCACTCCATGAGTGATTGGAGCCAAGCTTCCCGTACCCACGTTGCCCACATGCGCCACGGTGATTTCTATCATGGCGAAAAGTCGATGACACTGGATCGGGCGCGGGATGTGCAGATGGATTTGGTGACGAAGGATGGGCAGACCATCATCCTTAAACCGAAAGTGTCTTTGCTGGATGGCGAGATCATCGACAGCATGTTCATGAGCAAGAAGGCCTTATGCAAGTTTTATGAAGAACAAATGGAAGATGCCCGCAAGACCGGCGTATTGTTCTCCTTGCACGTCAAGGCAACCATGATGAAGGTGTCCCACCCGATTGTGTTTGGGCATGCCGTGAAGATTTTTTACCGGGATGCATTCGAGAAGCATGGTGAACTGTTCGACGAGTTGGGCGTGAACGTCAATAACGGCATGGTCAACCTGTACGACAAGATTGCTACCTTGCCACAATCCAAACGCGAAGAAATCATCCGTGACCTGCATGCTTGCCATGAGCACCGCCCTTCCTTGGCGATGGTTGATTCTGCCAAGGGCATTTCCAACCTGCATGCACCGAATGATGTGATTGTGGATGCGTCCATGCCTGCCATGATCCGTTCAGGTGGCAAGATGTGGGGCGCTGATGGCCGTCCGCAGGATACCAAGGCAGTTATTCCAGAGAGTACGTTTGCGCGTATTTATCAGGAAATGATTAATTTCTGTAAAACCAATGGCGCGTTTGACCCACGCACGATGGGGACAGTCCCCAATGTTGGCCTGATGGCGCAGCAGGCAGAGGAGTACGGTTCGCACGACAAAACGTTTGAAGTTCCGGCGGCGGGTGAGGCGCGGATCGTTGATATTGCGACGGGCGAAGTGTTGCTGGTGCAGCAGGTGGATGAGGGTGACATCTGGCGTATGTGCCAGGTCAAGGATGCACCGATCCGCGATTGGGTCAAGCTGGCAGTGGCTCGCGTGCGCAATTCCGGTATGCCTGCGGTGTTCTGGCTGGATCCTTACCGCCCGCATGAAAACGAGCTGATCAAGAAAGTTACCAAGTACCTGAAAGACCACGACACCAAAGGTCTTGACATCCAGATCATGTCACAAGTCCGTGCGATGCGTTATACGCTGGAGCGGGTGGTGCGTGGTCTTGATACCATTTCTGTGACGGGCAATATCCTGCGTGATTACCTGACTGACCTTTTCCCCATTATGGAGCTGGGTACGAGTGCCAAAATGCTGTCCATTGTGCCCTTGATGGCAGGCGGTGGCATGTATGAAACGGGGGCGGGCGGTTCTGCCCCTAAGCACGTCCAGCAACTGGTGGAAGAAAACCATCTGCGCTGGGATTCCTTGGGCGAGTTTTTGGCGATTGCCGTATCCCTGGAAGATTTGGGCATCAAGACTGGCAACCAGCGTGCGAAAATTCTGGCAACCACCCTTGATCTGGCAACCGGCAAATTATTGGATAACAATAAATCACCGTCACGCCGTACCGGGGAGCTGGACAACCGGGGTAGCCATTTCTATCTGGCCTTGTATTGGGCAGAGGCTTTGGCGGCACAAACAGAAGATGCCTCTTTGGCAGCACAGTTTGCACCGTTGGCAGCAAGCTTGGCGGCAAGTGAGCCAGTGATTGTGGCTGAATTGGCAGAAGGTCAGGGTAAGGCGGTTGATTTGGGCGGCTATTACCAACTGGATGCAGCAAAGGTGGGAGCGGTGATGCGTCCAAGTGCAACCTTTAATGCGGCACTGGCAACAATCCAGTAAGTCAGGCGGCTAAACGGGGTGGGGTGTGGGTGAAATCGGCGGAGCCGTCACCGGCTCCCACCTTGTTGACCAGTTTGCGCAACTGGTTTTTGTTTGCTTGCCGTTCAGCAGAACGGCTTTTCTGGTGAGCGCCACCTTTACTCAGGATGGGGGCGCGTGCCACTGGGTTGAAGCGGACATGCCGCTGTTGTTTTTGGCGTTTATTGGCCATCTGTTGCTCTCCTGTTTTTTACCTTAAAATCAACCGTACAATTAACCTTTGATACAAACCACTTGTTTCAGTGTATGTACGACCTCCACCAAGTCGGTTTGGTTCTGCATCACGACATCAATGTCCTTATAGGCTCCGGGAATCTCATCCACCACGCCTTTATCCTTGCGGCACTCGACCCCGTTGGTTTGTGCTTCCAGGTCGCGGGTATTGAAACGCCGCTTGGCTTCAGTACGGCTCATACGCCGTCCTGCACCGTGGGAACAGGAGCAGAACGATTGCTCATTGCCTAAGCCGCGCACGATGTAGGATTTTGCCCCCATGCTGCCGGGGATAATACCCAGTTCGCCATCCCGTGCACTGATTGCACCTTTGCGGGTCAGGTAAACTTCAGCACCAAAGTGCGTTTCCTTTTGCACGTAGTTATGGTGGCAGTTGATGGCCTCCCGTGTCGTGGTAAAAGTGGGTAACTGCTTGCTGTTTTGCAGGGCATTCAGCACCAGTTTCATCATTTCACGGCGGTTGAGGGTGGCATAATCCTGCGCCCAACCGACCGCCTCCACATAGTCAGCAAAATGCTGTGTACCTTCGGTAAAGTACGCCAAATCCTTGTCAGGCAAGCGCCCCAACTGGGTTCCGACATCCTTTTTCGCCTTTTCAATGAAATAGCGCCCGATGGCATTACCGATTCCCCGGCTACCGGAGTGCAGCATTACCCAAACATCATCACTCTCATCAATGCACAATTCGATGAAGTGGTTGCCACCCCCCAGTGTACCCAGCTGCTTGCCCCAGGTATGGTGGAAATTTTTCACCATTTTCACCAAGCCCGGATGCTTGTCTGTAATCACATCCAGATGTTTGCCGATATTGTTCAGGGTAGAGCCTTGCGTACTCGGGCGCAGGTGCTCATCAAACCCGGTGGGTACAGCTTTTTCAATCTGGCTGCGGATAGTGTGCAAGTTATCCGGCAGGTCAGCAGCTTTGAGGGACAAGCGGATGGCATTCATCCCGCAGCCAATATCCACACCTACCGCCGCCGGGATAATCGCCCCTTGGGTCGGAATGACGGAGCCAACGGTTGCACCAATTCCGTGGTGCACATCTGGCATGGCGGCAATATGGCTATGGATAAAGGGCAGTTGTGACAGTTTGCCCAGTTGGGTCATGGACGCACTGTCGATGTCGTCTGTAAAAATCTTTACCGGAACAGAGCCCTTATTGAGCGTCAATTTAACAGGCATGGCCTATTTTCCTTTTCACGTTTGTTCCGGGCATAAAAAAACCCGGAGACTTGCGTCATCCGGGCTTAAAACATGCTGACACATACGTGCCGCACTTTGCCGGATGACCGTTTAAACAGTCTCCCGGCAAAAGGCGGGAGACATTAGATTTTCAATGAAATCCTGTATGTGTTGTTACGACCTTGCATGTTTTATGTCTCCTGTAGAAAAAGCTTGATAATAGGTAAAAGCCTATTATAGGAGTACGGTTTGTGTCAAGCCCGTACTCGTGAGTGGCTGGTCGGGGCGGCTATACGGTTAATCGCTGCCAAACAGGTCGCGGGTATAAACCTTGGCAGCTATATCCCGGATGTCATCATGCATACGGTTGGCGATGATGATGTCACTCATGGCTTTGAAGGCTTCCAGATCGCGGATCACTTTGGAATTAAAAAAATCATCCGTTTCCAGCTCCGGTTCATACAGCACGACCTGAATCCCCTTGGCCTTGATGCGCTTCATGATGCCTTGAATGGAAGAAGCCCGGAAATTATCGGAACCTGCTTTCATAATCAGGCGGTAAACACCTACCACTTTGGGCTTTTGCTGGATGATGCTGTCCGCGACGAAATCCTTCCGGGTTGAATTGGCTGCAACAATGGCCTGAATCAGGTTTTGGGGGACTTCGCTGTAATTTGCCAGCAACTGCTTGGTATCTTTTGGCAGGCAGTAACCGCCATAACCAAACGAGGGGTTGTTGTAGTGGTTGCCAATACGCGGGTCGAGGCAAACGCCTTCAATAATTTGCCGGGTATTCAATCCATGCGTGGCGGCATAGGTATCCAGCTCATTGAAATAGGCAACGCGCATGGCCAGATAGGTATTGGCAAACAGCTTGATGGCCTCGGCTTCGGTCGAATCCGTAAACAGGACGGGAATATTCTGTTTGATTGCACCCTGTTGCAACAGGCAGGCAAAGGTTTCCGCCCGCTCGGATCGCTCCCCCACCACAATCCGCGATGGGTGCAGGTTGTCATATAATGCACGACCCTCACGCAGGAATTCCGGGGAGAAGACAATGCTCTCGCAGCCTGTTTCTTGCCGGATACGTGCGGTATAGCCAACTGGAACGGTGGATTTGATAATCATCAGTGCCTGAGGGTTAATCGCCTGCACATCACGGATCACGGCTTCCACGGAGCGGGTATTGAAGTAATTGGTATCGGTATCGTAATCGGTTGGTGTGGCGATAATGACAAAATCAGCCCCCGCATAGGCATCCTGTTTATCGAGGGTGGCACGGAAGTTCAGGTCAGTGCGTTGCAGGAAGGCCTCCACCTCTTTATCGATAATTGGTGATTGGCCTGCGTTCAGTTGGGCTACCTTGTCCGCAACAATATCCAGTGCCACCACTTCATTGTGTTGTGCTAACAACAAGGCATTGGACAATCCGACGTATCCGGTTCCGGCGACAGCAATTTTCATACGTGTAAACTCATTTGGTTTTTGTTGAGTGTAGGGCAATTCTTGCTGGGGCATGGTTGCCGAGTACGTCTATCTTGTCAACAGCCAGCTTTTGCTGGTGGTAATATTTGCAGGATGGTCGGATACTGCACCCGAGCCGCACTTATGGTTGTGCAATGTGTCTAACCCCTTATCTGCAATGAAGGGAAAAGGTGAACTATGTATAAACAACTGATACCGCTGTCTATTTTGTCGCTATGTCTGCTAGGTGCACCCAGCATGGCACAAGATTCGCCCAAACCGCTTGTGACCAGTGGCGTGCCTGCCCGTGTGCATGTCAGCATAACAGGCAGCAAACTGTTGCCTGATCCGGTTGAGGCAAAAATCCGTGAGCTGGAACAGGCCAAACAACTGCGCGTGTTGGCTGTCCGTGAGTCATTCCCGCCGCAATATGAGCTGGAAGGGACAGCCGCAGCGATTGCAGCTGTGCAAGCGGTTGCCAAGGCCGCAAAACCAGACCACCGTGTGGCTAGCCGAAAACTCAAGGCGGCTGAAGCCCTTTGGAAGCGTAAGCAACCGGTTCATTATGCCTATCAGTTGCAGCGCTCCTGCTTCTGCCCACCTGAATACACCCAACCGATTGCCATCCGTGTCTTTAAGGGAAAAATCCAGCAAGTGACCCTGCAATCAGGTCAACCATTACCCGCAGACCGCAAAGCTGAAGCCAAAACCATCAACCAATTGTTTGGGATTATCCGTGATGCAATCAAGCGTGAGGCTGCCAGCGTAGAGGTCAAATACGATGCGCAATACGGCTTCCCCAGTTCGATCAGTATTGACCTTGAAAAAATGATGGCGGATGAGGAAGTTTATTATTCAGTCAGTGGTTTTCAGGTGGCGAGTGGCTTGAAGCCGCAGCAGTAGCTGGCTTGTGATAGTACCAACCATTGGTTGGTATACTGTGGCACAGCTTGGAACTATGGTACTCCCCAAAAAATTGACCATTACATTACTCTCCCAGCAACAAGGCCAACTGCTGCTCGACCAAGTGGATGGATTGTGCCAACCCTTCCGGGCGGTCGCTGAAGCGGTGGGTAAACCAAATGCCGTGGATCGCGGATAACAGCAGGCTCGCCGCCGCATGCGCCCGCTCACGGTCGCCCAAGAGGGCATGAAAATCATGGGCGAGGTTACTGTGGAAACGGCGGTAATAAACGCGCAGCAGCCGGGCAGAACGGGCATCGTGGGCAGCTTGCGCCCAGAGTTGCGGCCAGACATCACGGGCTTCCGGGGAAATGTGCACCGATGAAAAATTCATGTGGATCATCGCCAGCAGGC
Source organism: uncultured Thiothrix sp. (assembly GCA_964293005.1). Classification (GTDB taxonomy): domain Bacteria; phylum Pseudomonadota; class Gammaproteobacteria; order Thiotrichales; family Thiotrichaceae; genus Thiolinea. The sequence continues at coordinate 11,827 of CAXYXW010000032.1, read as the reverse complement.
GCTGTTTCGGGTCTTGTTCGCGGCGGAAAATCTCCAGCGTTGATTTGTGCAGATCACGCACCAAAAACACATAGGCGGCGTAAACCAGATTATTCTTGGTGTCAAAATAATGGTGGATAATCCCTGTCGACAGGTTGGCACGCTGGCTGATGCCTTTGGTGGTCAGGCCGCTGAGCCCATTGGAACTGATTTCTTCCAAGGCTGAATGCACGATGCGCAAGGGCGTTGCATCCTCTGCCAGCTCACCGAAAGTGAAACGCTCCGAAATTTTGTGGTCACTCACCGCACTATCCTCTATTGGCCTAGCGTATAGGGTAGGTTTGATTGACTGTTCAGTCAACCACTTGCAAGGAAATGCAGGGACATATAGCCAAAACCCTTGCAGGCTGCTTTAATGCTGTCCACCGATCCAACATAAAGCCCTGATGCATCCATGAGTACACCACCGATCCTTGAAGTGCGGCAACTACACAAACAATACCCTGGCGTGAAAGCCGTCGATGGCGTGGATTTCAGCGTCCCGGCGGGTATTTGTTTCGGCCTGTTGGGGCCTAATGGTGCGGGCAAAACCACCACCATTGAAATGATGGAGGGCATCACCCGCCCCACCAGCGGGGAAATCCTGTATAAGGGCGAACCGATGGGGCCACGCTTCCGCAACGAGGTTGGTATCCAGTTCCAATCCACGGCCTTGCAGGATTTCCTGACCGTGCGCGAGAACCTGACCTTTTTCCGCGACCTCTACCCGAAAAATCTGCCACTGGATGAGCTGATCGAGTTGTGTGCACTGCAATCCTTCCTTGACCGCGATGCCCGCAAGCTGTCGGGGGGGCAGCGCCAACGCATGTTGCTGGCGATTGCGCTGGTGAATGACCCGGATATTGTTTTCCTTGACGAACCGACCACCGGCCTCGACCCGCAAGCACGGCTGAACTTCTGGGAGTTGGTCAACCGCATCAAGTCGCGCAATAAAACCGTACTGCTCACCACCCATTACATGGAAGAGGCCTATAACCTCTGCGACCAGATCGCCATCATGGATCACGGGCGCATCATTGCACATGGCTCACCGGATGAGCTATTGGCAAAGCATTTTCAGGATGTGGTGATTGAGTTGCCGGAGCAGGATTTTCCTGTGGCTGCCCACGGCATTAGCCACCGACGGCTGGACAAGGTAAACCCCAGCGTGGAAATAACCACTCGCGATGTTAACCAAACGGTGGCAGAACTCTTGCAGGCCGGGGCATCCCTCACCCATTTGCAGGTGCGCCAACGCACACTGGAAGATTTATTTCTTGAATTGACTGGCAAGGAGCTGCGCCCATGAGCCTGAAACGTATCTGGGCAACCCTGCATGCCCGTAGCCTGGAGTTTTTCCGTGACCGCTCCGCACTGTCGTGGAGCTTGCTGATGCCGGTGTTGATGGTATTTGGTTTGGCCTTTATTTTTTCCGGCGACGGACAACCGCTGTTCAAGGTCGGGGTAGTGGCAGAAGGCTTATCCGCCAATGCCACCCCGGATTCCAGCCTGCACCCGTTGCTTGCCACCCGGCATATTGACTATTACGGTGTCCCTGCCAATGACCTGAGTACGGTGGTGAAAAAAGTTGGGCGGCATCAGGTTGACATGCTGGTCGATTTGCGCCCGGAACAAATGAAATACTGGGTCAATGACCAATCACCGAAAGGCTATTTTCTGGAACTGATCCTGCGTGGCAGCGGCGGTGCGCCCCTGACGGCACAACAGGCAACAGGCCAGCAAATCCGCTATGTGGATTGGGTGGTTCCCGGCATCCTTGGCATGAACATGATGTTTGGCTGCCTGTGGGGGGTCGGGTATGTGATCGTGCGTTACCGCAAAAATGGCTACCTGAAACGCCTCAACGCCACCCCACTGACCGCCACCGAGTTCCTGTTGGCGCAAATCCTGTCACGCATGGCAGTGACACTGGTGATCACCGTTGGGGTGTTTACTGCCACTAACCTGATGATGGGCTTTGTGATGGAGGGCAGCTACCTCGACCTGTTTGTCGTATTGCTGCTCGGTACATTCGCGCTGATCACGATGGGGCTGCTGGTTTCCAGCCGGGTCAGGAGCGAAGAGCTGTCTGATGGCCTCCTCAACCTGATGACCTGGCCAATGATGTTGCTGTCGGGTGTCTGGTTCTCAATGGAGGGTACAAACCCGGTGATGCAATGGGTCAGCCAAGCGTTCCCGCTCACCCACATCCTCAGCGCCGCCCGTGCCATTATGCTTGATGGGGCTGGCCTGCTCGACATTGCACCACAACTGCTGTTTTTGGCAGCCATGTCGGTGGTGTTCCTGATCATCGGTGCAACGGGGTTTCGGTGGACGACGGAGTAAGCCGCAAATAGCCATTTTCCGGCAAGGGGTATGCGTCTCGCCCTGACTCCCATCCATCACCGCACAAGGGGCTTTGGGGAAATGCTTCATGGCTCTGATTCGAGCACAGCTCCACAAGGAGATTGTCGTAAAACCCTATTACAACCTTTGCTGCTTTCACAGCAGTATCGGTAAGTTTGTATTTCACAGTATCTGTTTCTTGGTTGTAGCTGGATACTGTGAAAAATACTGTGTTTTTTTGGGGATGTATAGGGATTGTTTGGGACGTTCTGGAACCCATAACCCCTTGTAAAGCTTGGTTCTACAAGGGATTTGGTACTGTATGGGAATGCTTGGGACAATAAAGGCGGGGACAACTGAATAACCATGATAATCCTTTGTTTCAAAGAACATTTAACGGAATTGAACAGGCATTTTGCCCACAAATATACCCACACAATGAAACCTGCCCCTCTTGTTTGTGGGTGGGTCTGCACTGGGGCAAGTGGGTTGATCCTGTAGCACAAGCATAGCGCTTTTGTGAGTTTGAACCATGAGAGGATGGCAAGCAGAAAAAAAATTTCTGTATCGTGGGAAACGGGTAAGAAAGGTAAGGCGGGTAAGGCAGAAAAAAAATTTCTGTGTCGTGGGAAACGGGTAAGAAAGGTAAGACGGGTAAGGAATTGTGGTGGATAAAAGAATAAATCCTTAATAATCAGTAAATTACTAACGGGTTGGAATCTTACCCTTCCCTTACCCCCCAAAGGTAAGGAATTTTCCAACTTTCATGCTATTTTCAATAAAAACAGTAACTTACTTTGTTCCGTTAAAAAGCATTTCCTTACCTCTCCTTACGGTAAGACCTTACCCGATCCTTACCTTTTCCTTACCCGGAAAAAGTGCAATAACCTAATGAATAGTAAAGGTTTTTAGAAATCCTTACCTTTCTTACCCTGTTCCGACGCTAGATTGCATAATTTTGTTTTTGCAAAAATCAATAACTTACGTTCACCCCTATCACGGCTGCTGCTTGTTCATTTGCTTGGGTAGATGACGTAAAAAAACCGGGTCATTGCCCGGTTCGTTTTGTTGGGTGGGTTGTTGGTTGCTCAGGCCACCATCCGTTCTGCCTGCTTCTCCCGGTTGGCGAAGATGTAGCACTTTATGGTTTTGCCTTGCCCAACATTACTGTTTACAGTTGACCAGACCGCGTTTTGCTCAATAAAGGGATAACGCTTGCTTTGCTTAAGCTCGCGCCTCAATGCAGTCAGGTCAAGCGGCCTCAATTTGAGGTGGGCAAGCTTGGCCTCAAAGTCCAAAATGCTGATGGCAATGCGGGTAGGGTCTTTCGAGTGGTTCACAGGACATCCGGCCTCATGCTCAAGGTAGTTGAACATATCCCAGAACTCGGAAACCAAGGGTGTATCGGCTTCCAGGCATTGGTGGCGCTCCAGGCAACAGGTTTTCAGGAACTGGTCAACCTGCTCCAGGTCAGTGGGTAACAGGCCGGACAAGATGCCGGTTGCCTTGAGCGCATGCATGGCTCCCATGATTTGCGCATGGTTATGGCGTATCCGTTGGTTCCCCAAGCCCTTGTCAGCCTCCAAGCTTTTCATGGCAAATGAATAGCCTTCCTGGTAGCACTCCATAAAACGCTTTTCTTGGAGGATGCAGGCGGTCATGAACCCATTAACCTTACCCATATCCAGGCTATGCAGGCGGCTGGCTGCATGGTAGCCGTTGGTGCTGAAGTGTGACTTGTCCCAATGGATGCGGACTATCCTTTCCATGACCGCCAATTCCGACTCAACCGGGGCATTCTGTGCAATGACTAACGCACCCCTAAAAGGTGGTTCATGGGTTTCAATGCCTTGGTTTTTGGGTGATGTCCCCCGCATGCCACGACCGTTATACAATGGCTTGGCCTCATTCAGGTCAAAGGTGCGCCGCTGATGGCCTTCTGTGCTGCGGTCGCCCTCAATGGCAACCAGTGGCATATTGGCAAGCTGTGCAAAGGAGCGCCAACGGGTTGCCGGTGTTGCCTTGGAAAGGTCTATCCCCTCGTAATCATCCCTGCCGGTGAGCTTCCACAACCACAGTAACAGGCTGGTTTTGCCTGTTCCCGGCTGCCCGGATAACTCCAAAAAGGGATAGGATGATTGCCCTTTCCTGATTTGCTGCACCAGGTAGGAACCCGCCCAAAATGCCAGGGTAGCCAGACCCTTTACCCCATAGGCAGTCTTGAAGTCCTGAAGCCATAACTCCGGCTGGTGTGCCTCGTCGGGTTTTCCAATCACCACCGCATCCTCTTTGCGGAAAGTGGTTTTGACTTGCCGCCCATCCGGTAGGTCAAAAAAATCATCCTGGTTAATGGGGTACAACTCCCCATTGAATACGGCATGTTTGGGGAACAGCCATCCCCCCAGCTCATGGGTATAACCCAAAAAGTTGATGGTCTTTACCTCCGGTAACGCCTGGCCCGGTGGAAACCAATACATTCTCTGGTGTTGCTCCAGTTGCTTGGTATTTCCGGTAAACATCAGCCCTGCCCCCACATCCATTAGCCTGTCCTTGAACTTGGGTGCGGCTGCCAAGGTTGACGATGAAAACACATCCTTGTAAGGGTATTGGCTACCAGGTCGGGTGATACGCATGTAATAGGCACTTTCCCCCGTCAATGCATCCTTTTGGAAATAGAGGAACTCAGGCTTGCAGTTGGCGATATTCTCCAACTGGATCGGGTTGTCCTCATCCTTCTCGCTGTACTTGGCTGCATAAAGCTGATTGCCATACTCGAAGGTGAAACGGTGCTTCCCGGTATGGTTGACGATCTCCAGCGCTTTGGCACTGGCACTGCTGGCAGCCAACAGGCGGCCTGTATAAAACCATTCAGTCAGGTGGTCTTTCTGGATATGCCCACCACACCCTTTCAGCAAGTCGTTCCAATCGCGCTTGTCCAGGTCGGGCGCGGTACACACTTCGGCATGTTCACCCCGATTGATCAGTTCACGGTGGAACTTGAGGTTCCAGCGCTGCCCTGCTGGGTCATTGTCCAGCCCCAAAACCCAATGGATGCCCTTGCCCAGCCACGGCTCAAGCGACTTTTCAGGCCAGTTGTAGCAGGACAATAAGGCGACTGCCTTGAAACCGGACTGGATCAATGACAGTGCATCCAGGATGCCCTCCACCAAAAACACTTGATTACCGCGCTCTGGGTTAAAATCTGCCGGTTGCCACCATAAGCCCTTGTACCCGCCGCTAAAGTGGGCTTTCTTGGGTTTGTCGGGCATGTCGATAACGGTGAAAAAACGTTCCCAATAAACGGTTTTGTCCGGTGTCAGGAAGAACCTGACCGTATCCGTGAACTTAGGCTCCCGGATCGCCTCACGCTCGACACGCTGCCCTTGTTGGAACTGCCCAACAAACAAGGCAGGGTCAAGCCCACGGCTACGCAAGTAAGCCTTGGCAGTGGCGTTGGGGTCTGCTGGTGTGGGCGGGTAAAGCTCCTGTAAGGTCTTCCACAAGTCCGGGTAAAGCTCACGGGTGTTGATGCTCCAGCCACAGTTGTTTTCACGCCCACACTTGAGGTGGTTTGGCTCATTGGCACTGATAAACAGCTCCTTTTTGCCGCATTCCGGGCAGCGCCCTTCCCGCAAGTAGTCCCCCTTGCGCTTCAGGCCATAGTCGGCCTGTAGGCGGCTGGTGATAGCTTCTGCCCGTTGGGTGTTGTTCGGCTTATGCATAATCCATCCCCCCGTTAATGTTGGTATTTAGCGGATTTTCCGCCAAAGCGGGGTGAAAAAAGATTGCTGTTGTTATATACTTGGGCTTCAAGTTTTTTGTATTTCTGCCCTGACTGTTACCAGCAGCCGGGGCTTTGTTTTTTATGCGGTTCATTGTTTCCGTCCTTTTCTGGCTTCCATCAGTTTATCAATTTCTTCAGCGTTCCATCTTTGGCTTCCATCCCCCAGGAATGTTGACGGCTCTGGAAAGCTACCTGCCTTGCGTAACCGGAAAACGGTTGAGCGGCTGGTGTTGTAACGGCTGCAAATCGTTTTTATGTCGATCCATTCAGGCGGATACAAAATGGCTTGCTCCCGCTGTTTCAACTTTTGGCGGGCAATATCCCAATTGATCACCTGCATATTGTTTGCTGTTGCCATAATCACGGTTCCTTGTTGCTTTTAAAAGTGGGCAAAGGGGGAAGGCATCCCCCTCTGCCCTATCATCACTTACCCTTTCCTGCGCTTGGCATGGGCAGCCCTTTCTGGGTCTTGGGCGTTGTGCCAATCATCCGAACAATTCCCACCATCTGCCCTTGGCTTGCGGGAGTTCGAGCAAAACAAGTGCCACTTGTTCGATTTTTGGAAGGCTTCACCACAGTTTGGACAAGCAATCACCTCGCCTACCTTCGCAGCCGATGAGATAGCGTAAACAGTTGAATTTCCACTATTATCGTCTTCCCCCACAGTTAACTGTAGGGAAGGGTTCGATTGCACGGACAGGGGGTAAGATTGACCAGTTAGGGCAGGGGATGCGCCTTGATCAACCACTACCGCCAGCTTGCCGGTGTTCACCGAAATAGCCCGTTCATTGAGCTGGCGCATCAGCCCCAAGTAGTGGAAACAGACCTTGAAGGTCAGCACGAGAAAGAACGCGAGTAGGGCAGAACTGACCACATGCGAGAACCCAAACACTTCAGCCAAAAACCTAATCATGGCCTGATGCTTGGTTTCATCGTATTCAAGGCTTTTTGCCTGTCCAATGGTGTTTTGCAAGGCCATTGAGCGGTTGGCCTGTTCCAGTTCCGCTTGTTGCTCAACCCGCAATATCCGCCCCTGTAGGGCTTCCATTGCGTTTTTGTTGCCCATCTGTTTGGCCTGCTCATAGGATGCTTGCAGGCGGCTGAGTTGCACTTGGGCAGGGGTTAATGTGCTTGTGGTGGACAGCACATTAATAGCTTGGATGGTGGCCTTGTAAACTTCGCTTTGGGTTGATTTGAAAGCCACCGTACTCTGTTCACGCTGCATGGTGGCGGCTGATTCGGCAAATACTGAGAAGCCCACCGCAAACACAACCACCGCCATATATTCACGCGCCCGGCCTGAATTGAACAGAACCGCCTCAGCGACCGTAATTGCCGTTGCCAAGGCAATCCCCATCGCCGCGTAAAGGTATTGGATAGCACGCCATTCATGCATGTATTCAAATTCAGCCCCAGCAAAAAACTGCCCAATGAAAAACGACATCAGACACCAGCTTGCAAAACTGGCACAGATAAAGCCAAAACTGGCAGTGCTGTAAAACTGCTTCAGTTGCTCCAGTGTGTAATATCTGGAGTAGTGGACGGCCTTGGCGTGGTGCTGTTGCCCATGCTGTTGGTAAAGGGTCAAGTCATTCATGGTTGCACCTCTCAGTATCCGGTTGTGATTAACATGGCAGCGACAATGAACGCCCAAAAGCGCCCATGATGCTGGTGCTGGTAGGCCAGTACCGCCCCAAACACAAAGGCAACCGACATCATGCAGAAGAGCAATTGCCGCAAGTTCGCCTCAACCAGTGTCGGGAGAACCCCAACGATGGCGACGGTCAGGACGGCTGTGATAACGGCAAGGAGTTCATAGCCGTCATTTTTAGGGATAGCCGTGGCGGTGCTGGTTTCGCTTTCCGGGTGGTTGCCGGTTGCGAAGTCCTGTACCCGTGCGCCAATAGGAGTTGCAGGGCGGTTGTTTGGGGCAGGTAGGGTGGGGGAGTGGTTCATGGTTGCACCTCCACCATGTCAGCATTCAACCAGACGCTTGAACCGTCCTCATCATCGCCGGTTCCGATGTAATAGCGGGAACAGGCAAGCCATGCTTCTGACTCTTTATCGTAGTAGCGCCCATCCTCCAGCCAATCAAGGCAGGGTACATGGATGGCCTCGCCGTCTGCGGTGTAATAGCAGTCACTCACAAGGCTTAGGGTGGGGGAGTGGCTCATGGTTGCAAACCCCTGTATATCCGCTTCGATAACCATCAGGCAGCGTTCACAGGCCAACACCGAAAGGAAGTGCAATTCATCCGCCACGTCATCAAACTGGTCATCACGGCAAAATGCCAACGCATTCAAAATCACCTCCAGCTTGTCCCATGCGTTTGGTGTTTCTGCCCTTGCCCAGCGTTGGGTAATCAGGTATTCAGTGTTCCGGTTCATTATTTGCCCCCCTTGTTTTGGGTGGCTTTCGAGCCAAAAACAGTTTCCTTGATCCAGTTTACCCATAGGTGGTTACGCAATGGGTTGGCTTGGTCTTCCTTGGCACGTTGGACGCGCTTTTCAATCCTAACTTGTGCTTGGTGCAATTGCCGGTCAAAGCGTGGGGTAAGGGTACTCATGCTTGCCCCCCCTGCTTTTGGCATTCCATAAACTCTTGACAGGCTTCTTGGTGCAGTTGTTTGGCTGCCTTCATTTGCTCCCAAATGCGTTCGGTGCTGAAGTGCAAGGCCTGCTTAACATGGCTCAACTGACTCAGGTTATGGTACTCAAGGGAGTCAATCGACAGCCATAACATGCTATGCACCAGCTCCAAATCATCATGGATTCGCTCAAGGGTGCAATGGCGTTCAATCCCAATGGGTTTCATACCGCACCCCCAACGCTTGCGCCGCTCATGTCCACATTTGCCAATAGGCAGTATTCCTTGATGGTGGAGCGGTGGATACCCAACAGGCGGGCAACCTCCGACAGGTTGCCTTGTGTTTCGACAAAGAAGGCAGGCAGGATCGCTGCATGGAATAGGGTCAACAAGTCCGCATAGGCATGACCGCGCCCATCATGGGCTTTGTCGTGTTTGGCTTGTTTGATGGCTGCGAACAGTTCAGCCGTGGAGAGTAGGCAGGTTGTGCCGGTTGGGGTAGGGGTGAAGCCCTTGTCCATAGGTGCAGGCGCACCGATGGCGTGTGGTTGCGTGCATTGCATCGCGTTTACCTCGTAAGTTTGTTTGAAGTGTTGGCAGTTTTGAGGCTGCCGGGAGCCTTCAAGCGTCCTTACGGAAACGCTGCAAGTATTGCCGCATGGCGGTTTTCTATTCCTTGCTACTCCCGGCAATCGGTTACAATCGCACGGGCTGGTAGCGGGCATAAAAAAACCGCTCAGGTCAGGCGGTTGCGTAGTCTTTACTTTGCCGCCTTGAGTTTGCTTGAAGTTGTGCCCGGTGTCGTTACCGGGTACGTTTTCAATGCTAGTCGGTGTCGGGTTTTCCGTCAAGCCGGAATTGTCGGTTTTTTCACGGGTAGGTGCATCCACCCGTAGCCGGAAACCTGCCAACGTGGATAGGGCAGGATGACAAGTGCTTGAATTGTCGGTTTTTTGTGGATTGAACCGTGCTTTCGGATGCATTAAACTTTAACCTTATCCATTAGAGTTTTCAGGCCATGTTTATAGTTTTCATGGCCTTTTTTATTTAAAAAACTTCTATCCATACTGTCCAGTGGATAAAACATCTCAATCAAAAAAGTAAAGCGAAGTTAATTCAGTGGTTTTTTCCATGACATTACTTCGCTTTTCTGAATCCAAATAGCCATCCCAAGCCAAGCAGCATAAGGAATTGCCAAGAAAACATTTCCGTCTTTTTAGTTCGCTTTTCTTGTCAAAAATGCTCATCTATAAAATCGAACGTTAAAAATCATAGCAGCAGGCCTTCAAGAAAACGCCTCCATTCCCTTGCAAGGTTTGCCCTGTAAGCACCGGGCGCAATACGCGCCCTTTGCTCTATTTGGTGTCTAAACTGTTGCATTGATTGGTATGTCTCTTTCAACCTCTGCTTGAACTTTTTATCCACTATGAATACCCACAGTTCCCCGGCTGTTCCGATTTGGCCTTAGTGTCTTTCAGGATTCTAAATAACTCACCTGAAATAGAACGGTCATTGATGGTTGCCCGCTTTTTTAGCCATGAGTGCAACTCAGCACTCACTAAAAACCGGACAGATACTTTCTTTTTAGGGTTAGAATCCATATGCCTGCCTATCGTTTACTGCTGTCAAAAACCAAAACTGAAGCATACCGCTCCCGTAATACCTTGGGCGTATGGATTGAGCTATACTCTTCACCGTAAGCCAGTTTTACGCCGGTTGGCTCACCTTGTGCATTGACTGCCTCAAATGGCTGGCCAATACTGAATGGTTTGCTGATGGTGTAGGTTGTTAACCCCTTCTGCCCCAACAATATCCGGTAATCCCCCATATCACTGGGTGCATTGGTATCAAATACAGGTAAGCTTTTAATGGCCTCCAAATCCCCTTGAAGGTCGGTGTTTGTGCCATCACGCTTAAGGGAGATGGCAAACTGTTCTGCTTTTGTGATTTCGTTATTTAACGCACTTGACATCAATGCATAGCTTGGGTTTGAGTAGCGATGGCTTGACAACATTGACTTTTGGTCGCCGACTGCATCAATCAGGCCATTCAAATGTTTTTTATAAGGGGTTTCATCGGGTCTATGAAGGTCGAACTTTATCAGGTTTTTGGCCTCGCTATAGCTGATCGTGCCAGATGCACCGAATCCAGCAGGATTTCCCATGTTATCAACAAGCTGGATATAGCCAAGATTCAAGTTTGCAAAACGCCAGTACAATCCATTGGGTAGATTTCTTGCGCCTGTGAAATAATTGATTGGCAACCCGCCAATAAGGATGCTTACCGGGCACTCAACAATACCAATAGCATTTCCTTTTATGTCCCTTACTTGAAGGGGACGGACAACAGGAAACCTTTCCGTCTTGATCAATCCACTTTCAGAAACCAAAAAAGGTTCATTACTGACACTCCCGGAAAAACACCAGTCTGAAGACCTTAACATTTCATTGCAAACCCGGAGGTGAACCAACTCTTTCAATACCCTCGAATTTGCAATAATGTTATTACCCCAAGCCTCCCAGTTTATAGCCCCGTTTTGGCTGAAGTGGATAACTTCATTGGTAACACTCATTGCCAACTTCATGGGCTGGATATATGCAATATCATTTCCCAAACCAACACCAGAAAATGGAATGCCTTGCCCCTCATAGACAACCCCATCATTTGGGAAATGACCCCTTGGTTTTTCTTCAAATGGAACGTTGGCGGCATAGGTTGCAGTGGGGTCTACTGCAATATTGACCAACGACAATACATTCAGGTCTGAAAGGGCAGCCCTGATAACTTCACGTTGGTAACTCGCTGGAATAAAGTTATTGCCTGTATGGGTACTTCCTGCCGGATCAGTCAGAAGATGGAACTCACGTTCAAGGGCTGGTGCGTGTACCCGGTCAAACTCAGCCAACACCCTTGCAGACAGTTGGTTATCAACCTTCGCCTTCTTCGGCTGATGTTGTTCAACCAGACAATAAGCTGTTGTTTTGGACAGGTTGCTTTGTACGAAGTCGGTCAATGCATTCGCCAGTTCTATTCTTTTCCTCTGTACACGACAAAAATGTAACCAATTGATTTTATAGGGTTCAATGTCAGGGC
>CAXYXW010000031.1:0-50018 GCA_964293005.1 uncultured Thiothrix sp. | reverse complement strand
ACCCCGGTTACTGCCGTGAAAGGGCGGTGTCCTAGGCCTCTAGACGATGGGGACGTCGATAAATCAATTTTTTTCGTTGCTTCTGGGTTCTAGCAATACGTTCGTGGACAACCCGGCAAACAGTAATAGAAAGCCAAGTGGAACCGCCATAAAGCAAAACTGAGCCCAGTTGCTAACACCTGAAAACATAAACGAAAACCCGGCAATGATGCTGATAATCGTCAAGAACAGGCCAAAGTAAAATACAATCCGACCTAATAACAGCATTCAAGACTCCTTAAACGCTTATTCCCCGGTAGGATTTGGTGGAGCTAAGCGGGATCGAACCGCTGACCTCTACAATGCCATTGTAGCGCTCTCCCAGCTGAGCTATAGCCCCCCGAAGAAGCGCGAATTCTGAAGGAATCCGCGTTTTCTGTCAATACCCTGTCTACATTTTTTCGATAAATTTTATGGCGGCCCGGATCCGTACCAAACTGCGGTCGCGCCCAATCAAACGCAGGGTAATTTCCAACGAGGGCGAAGAAGCCGCACCCGTCACCGCCACCCGCAAAGCAGGCCCGACCTTCCCCAGTTTCACACCCAAACTTTCGCAGGCTTGCTGGATAGCATGATGGATAGCCGCATCTTCCCATTCAGGCAATGCCGCCAAAGCACCCGCAACCGCTGCCAAATAGCCTGCTGTTTCTGGCTTGAAGTTTTTCTGTACAGCCGCCTCATCGTAACTGCTGAAATCTTCATAAAAATAGCGGCTAATCGCCACCATATCCGCCAATGTCTTGGCACGTTCACGCTGAGCCACCACCACGTCTTCCAATGCAGGGCCCTGGTGGATGTCCAACTGCTGGTTTTGCACCTGCCACTGCAACTGGGCGGTGACTTCTGCCGGGGGTAAGCTTTTCAGGTAATGCTGGCTGAGCCACATCAACTTGTCCGGGTTGATGGCAGACGGGGCACGGTTAATGCCCTCCAGCGTGAAATGCTCAATCATTTCTGCCCGGCTGAAAATCTCCTGATCGCCATGTGACCAACCGAGGCGGATCAGGTAATTGAGCAGCGCCTCTGGGGTAAAGCCCTCATCACGGTACTGCATGACATTCACTGCTCCGTGCCGTTTGGACAAGCGCTGCCCATCCGGCCCCAGAATCATGGGGACATGCGCAAATTTCGGTAAGGTATGCCCCAACGCAAGCATGATATTGATCTGGCGGGGGGTATTATTGATGTGGTCATCACCCCGGATAACGTGGGTAATACCCATATCCATATCATCCACCACCACCGACAGGTTATAGGTGGGTGTGCCATCCGAGCGGGCAATGATCAGGTCATCCAGTTCGGTATTGCTGATGGTGATCTTGCCACGCACCAGATCGTCAATCTCCACCACGCCATCCAGCGGGTTTTTGAAACGCACCACCGGATCAACCTCTGCGGGGGGTGTAGCAGTGCTGTCACGCCAACGCCCGTCATAACGCGGTTTTTCCTTGCGTGCCATCTGCGCTTCACGCATCTGCTCCAGCTCTTCCCTGGAAGCATAGCAGTGGTAAGCATGCCCGCTATCGAGCAACTGCTGCACCACTTCCTTATAACGGTCAAAACGCTGGGTCTGGTAGAACGGGCCCTCATCATAATCCAGCCCCAGCCAATCCATCGCGTGCAGGATGGCATCCACCGACTCCTGCGTGGAGCGCTCACGGTCGGTATCCTCGATGCGCAGGATAAAATCCCCGCCCATCTTGCGGGCATACAACCATGAGAACAGCGCAGTACGCGCACCACCAATGTGCAGGTAGCCAGTCGGGCTAGGGGCAAAACGGGTTCTGACTTTCATGTATCTATCCCAGTAAAACAGCGTGAAGGGCGCAGATTACCAGCTAATGCGCCCAAAACAAACCGCCACGCGGCACTCACCAACTGACCAGCCACGCGATGCCCTGCAAAACCAGCCACGCATAAACCCCAGCGAGGATGTCATCCAGCATAATGCCCAGCCCGCCATGCAGTTGCGCATCCACCACCCGGACGGGCCACGGCTTCCAGATATCAAATAACCGGAACAGGACAAAACCCAAGCCGACCCACAGCCAACCCGCCGGGGCAAGGAACATCGTGATCCAGAAGCCGACAAACTCGTCCCAGACAATCCCGCCGTGGTCATGCACCCCCAAGCGTCTGGCTGACTCACCACAGACCCAAACCCCAACAGCCGCCGCCAACACCACCAACACGGCATAACTGGCAGGATCCAACTGCGCCAACAGCAGGTAAAACGGGATGGCAGCCACTGTGCCGACCGTGCCGGGGGCTTTGGGTGACAAACCACTCCCCAAACCAAAGGCCAGACAATGGACGGGGGATGAGAAGACGGTTCTGGCGAGGGACATCAGGTACGATCCGCAATAAACCGCTTCACGGCTTCCGCATCGGCATCCATCACCTCAAAACGCTGCGGCAGGCTTTCCAGATGCCCCATACCGGCTGGCCTTACCGGATCTTGTCCTAGTGCCTCACGGATCGACTCTTCAAACTTGGCAGGCAAGGCCGTTTCCAGCACCAGCATCGGCACATCGGCCTCACGGTACTCAAGGGCAACTTTCAGGCCATCGGCGGTATGGGTATCAATCATCACCCCATAATCCGCCCAGACCTGCCGGATGGTACGCAGCCGGTCAGCATGTGAACTGGAGCCGGACTGGAAACCAAACGCAGGGACGCGGGCAAATACACCATCCGCATTCAAGTCAAATGCACCGCCCTTGTCCACACCCGCCCATAGGCTACGCACCGTGTCACCCTCACGCCCCACCAAATCAAAAACAAAGCGCTCGAAATTCGATGCCTTGGAAATGTCCATGGACGGGCTGCTGGTATGGTAGGTATTTTGGGAAGTACGCGGGCGGTAAACCCCTGTGCGGAAAAACTCATCCAGCACATCGTTTTCATTGGTGGCAACAATCAGATGCTTGATCGGCAACCCCATCATCCGGGCAATATGCCCCGCGCAGACATTGCCGAAATTACCGGAGGGCACAGCAAAACTGACCTGCTGACCATTATCGCGGGTTGCCGAAAAATAGCCCTTGAAGTAATAGACCACCTGTGCCGCCACCCGCGCCCAGTTGATCGAATTGACTGCCCCAATCTGGTATTGCGCCTTGAACGCATGGTCATTTGAAACGGCCTTGACAATATCTTGGCAATCATCAAACACCCCGTTGACGGCAATATTGAAAATATTCGGGTCTTGCAGGCTGAACATCTGTGCGGTCTGGAAACGGCTCATTTTGCCATGCGGCGAGAGCATGAACACCTTCACACCCTGTTTGCCGCGCATGGCATATTCAGCCGAAGAGCCGGTATCACCGGAGGTTGCCCCGAGAATATTGATCCCCTGCCCTGCTTTTGCCAGCACATATTCAAACAAATTGCCGAGCAATTGCATGGCCATATCCTTAAACGCAATGGTCGGGCCATTGGAAAGGCACAGCAGGTGCAAGTTAGGCTCCAGGGTATGCAGCGGGGTAATATCCGCCGCATTTTCACCGGGGCGGACATTGCAATACACTTCCGCCGTATAGGTCTTGTCAATAATCGCCTTCAGGTCAGCCGCCGGAATATCGGTGGCAAACCGTGACAGCACCGCAAAAGCCAACTGCCGATAATCCATGCCACGCATGGCAGTGAGGTCGGCTTCGGTCAATTGCGGATAGCTTTCTGGCAAATACAAACCACCGTCTGGAGCCAAACCACCCAGCAGGATTTCACTGAAAGGTTGCGCAGGCGACTGCCCGCGCGTCGAGATATAGTCCATCAGCCCAACGTCTCCACGCGAATCCGCGCCACCTTGCCACAAATGCTGTCCAATTGCTCAATCGCAGCAATCGCGGCGTTCATATTACCCTCACGCACCCGCTGGGTGAGCATGATAATGTCCACTTCAGACCCGGCTTTGGCAGGCTCTTTTTGCAGGAAGGCTTCAATGCTGATCTCGCCATCGCCAAGGATACGGGTCACATCAGCCAGGACACCGGGGCGGTCAACGGCACGCATGCGCAGGTAGAAGGCCGTTTCCACTTCGGAAATGGGCAGGATCGGGGTATCCGCCAGGGTTGAGGGCTGGAATGCCAAATGCGGTACACGGTTGTTCGGGTCAGAAGTCAAAGCCCGCACCACGTCAATAATATCCGCCACCACTGCCGATCCGGTCGGCTCTGCCCCTGCACCACGCCCATAATACAAGGTTGCCCCGACAGCATCGCCCTGCACCAGCACGGCATTCATGACCCCATCAACATTGGCAATCAAACGGCGATGCGGGATCAGGGTCGGGTGGACACGCTGCTCAATCCCATTGGCTGTGCGGCGGGCAATGCCCAACAACTTGACACGGTAGCCCAGCTCGGCGGCATAGCTCACATCTTCAGCCGTAATCCGGGAAATGCCTTCGACATAAGTCTGGTTGAACTGCAACGGGATACCAAACGCCAGGGAAGACAGAATGGTCAGCTTGTGGGCAGCATCCACCCCCTCAATGTCAAAGGTTGGGTCGGCTTCGGCATAACCCAAATGCTGCGCCTCCGCCAACACATCGCCAAAGCTGCGGCCTTTGTCGCGCATTTCGGTGAGGATAAAGTTGCTGGTTCCATTGATAATGCCTGCCAGCCATTCAATCCGGTTGGCAGCCAAACCTTCACGTACCGCTTTGATGACCGGGATACCACCCGCCACCGCCGCCTCAAACGCCACCATCACACCCTTCTTTTGGGCAGCAGCGAAAATCTCATTGCCATGCAGGGCAATCAGTGCCTTGTTGGCAGTGACTACATGCTTACCATTCTGGATGGCATGCATGACCAAATCCTTGGCAATGGTATAACCGCCAATCAGCTCGACCACAATTTCGATTTCCGGGTCTTCGACCACATCCATCGCGTTATTGCTCAAACGCACACCGGACAAGCCCAGTTCAGCAGCCCGGCTGGTATCAAGGGCAGCCGCAAAATCAATCACAATGCCACGCCCGGCACGGCGGGCAATTTCCTCAGCATTGCGTGACAAAACTGTTGCAGTGCCACCGCCGACAGTGCCCAAACCCAACAGGCCTACCTTGACAGGTTTCATGTGTACTCCTTCTTTTTGGTGCATTATTACTTCGCCGGACTGTTCAATTCGTCCTGGCGGAACATTTGTTTAATACCACGGATGGCTTGCCGGGTACGGTGCTCATTTTCGATCAGGCTGAAGCGCACGTGATCATCACCATACTGACCAAAACCAATACCCGGTGACACCGCCACCTTGGCCTCATTCAGCAATTTTTTGGCAAACTCCAACGACCCCATGTGCCGGTAGCGCTCTGGAATTTTTGCCCAAACGAACATACTCGCCTTGGGGCGCTCCACAGCCCAACCCGCTGCATTCAGGCCATCACACAACACATTGCGGCGTGCCTCATACATGGAGCGGATTTGGTCTACACAATCCTGCGGGCCATCCAGGGCTGCAATCGCCGCGATCTGGATGGGCGCAAACATGCCATAATCCAGATAGGACTTCATCCGCTCCAAGGCCTTGACCAACACCGGGTTGCCGCACATGAAACCTACCCGCCAGCCGGGCATATTGTAGGTTTTCGACAGGGAATAAAACTCGACCGCAATATCCTTGGCTCCTGGCACTTGCAGGATGGACGGGGCTTTGTAGCCATCGAAACAAATCTCGCCGTAAGCAATATCATGGATAACCCAAATGTCATGCTCTTTGGCAACAGCCACTACCCGCTCAAAAAAGTCCAATTCCACACACTGCCCGGTCGGGTTGCCAGGGAAATTGATAATGAGCATTTTCGGCTTCGGCCAAGAATTCTTGATGGCAGCTTCCAACTCGGCAAAGAAATCCACACCTTCCACCAGCGGCACATGGCGGATGTCAGCATCCGCAATAATGCTGCCATAAGGATGGATCGGGTAAGCCGGATTTGGAACCAATACCGTATCGCCCCGGCTCAAGGTCGCCAGCGCCAGATGAGCCAGGCCTTCCTTGGAACCGATGGTGACGATGGCTTCTGTTTCCGGGTCAATGTCAACATCAAAACGGCGCTTGTACCAGTTACTGATCGCCTTGCGCAAGCGGGGCACGCCGCGTGACATCGAATAGCGGTGCGTATCCGGGCGTTGCGCACTCTCAACCAGCTTATCGACAATATGCTGCGGGGTGGGCTGGTCAGGATTACCCATGCCAAAGTCGATAATATCCTCGCCCCGCGCCCGCGCCTCACGCTTCAAGGCATCCGTGATCTTGAATACGTAAGTCGGCAGCCGGTCTATCCTTTGAAAATTGTCTTGCACAACGCTAACCTCTATAAAATGACCCCAATTGGGTTTATTTGCAGCCGGTCACATTACAATCGACCATGCACCCTGTCAATTATGCCAAATTACCGGACGTAAAGATGCAGTTTAGCGAAGAAGGCAAAGATAGCCACCAACGTATACAGGCGTATGGCGATGGATGGATACAAGTGCAGGATAAGCGCCTGTACCGCCCCTGTATTATCAGCGGGCAGACCTTACGGGAAAATTGGGCAGCAGACAGTTGGGATAAGCTGGAACCCCAGCATCTGGAAACCTTGTTTGCGGTCAAAGCCGAAGTGATCCTGATTGGAACCGGCAGGGAAGCGCAATTACCCCCCCCTGATATTTACCGGGCATTGGTGCGAAACGGCATCGGTTTTGAAGTAATGGCGACCGATGCCGCTTGCCGGACTTATAATGTCTTGCTGGCGGAAAACCGTCCTGTGGTGGCGGCTATCTTTTTATGAGGACTAAATACCCAACAGGCTTTCACTGGATAGCCCTTTGTTTTCGAGGATACGGCGCAGGCGCTTGAGGGCATCCATCTGGATCTGGCGGACACGCTCACGGGTCAAACCCAGCTCTTCGCCAACCTGTTCAAGGGTGCAACGCTCATGCCCATGCAAACCGAAGCGGCGGACAATCACTTCTTTTTGCTTGATGTCGAGCTGGCCCAGCCAGTTCTCGACTGAATGGGTGACATCCTCATCCTCCAGTACGGCTGCTGGCTCACGCTCCTCTTCCATCGCCACAAAGTCAACCAATGGGCTATCCCCATCCTTGCCGACCGGAGTGTCCAGGGAGGAAACATGCTCATTGAAGTTCAACAAACGGCGTACACTGTCAATTGGTTTGCCCAAGGCTTCAGCCATTTCTGGCAAGGTTGGCTCACGCCCCAACTGTTGGGTCATTTCGCGCATCTTGCGCATGTAGGCATTCAGTTCCTTGTTGACATGGATCGGCAAACGGATGGTGCGCGTCTGGTTCATCAGCGCCCGCTCAATGTTTTGCCGGATCCACCACGTCGCATACGTGGAGAAACGGAAGCCGCGTTCAGGGTCAAACTTCTCGACCGCATGGATCAGCCCCAGGTTGCCTTCCTCAATCAGGTCAGGCAAAGGCAAACCACGCCCCAAATAGCGGCGGGCGATTTTCACCACCAGACGCAAATTACAGGTAATCATCTTCTTGCGGCCAGATTCATCGCCAGCACGTGCCAAGCGCCCGTAGTGAACCTCCTCTTCAGGGGTCAACAGGGGGGAAAACTCGATTTCACGCAGGTAAAGCTGGGTGGCATCACGATCAACAGCGTTGGAAACGCGCTCAGTACGTGGACTGACAGACGGCTCCGTGTCTTCGACGATACTCAGCAAATCTTCCGACTCATCTTCAATCTCACCTAGGTCATCCAGTTCAATGCCCTCGTCCTCATTAGGCGCGAAAGCATCATCTTCAAGGTGGGAATGAGTCTGTAGGCTATGCATTGCATCACTCCTCTGTGGGTTTGTATCAGGAAAAAGTCCAGCAATCGCCTGTCAGGCTGATGCTTCCACTCCCTAAGTCGACACTCTCTAATCTTCGTTTTATTTATGAGAAAACTATCACAAAATCGGCAATCTGAAAAGACCTTAACGCAAACTTAACAATTTTTTAATTAGCTGATTTTTATTGACTTTAATGAGACGGACTGAAAATGGTTAAAATTCAAACTGAACTGAAGCTGAATTTTAACAACCATTCGTCAGAAATTTTGCCAACACGCAACCCTGCCCTTCACCCCAAGCAACGGGCAAACCTGTACCCAGACCAGGCATCAAACCAACGGGGCTGGCTAGGATTTTGACACACCCATGATCGTTGGGAACGCTGCTGGAGGAAACAGCAAAATGGAAATGACCGCCCATATCGGCGATAAACGGTCATATCGGCGACGGGCGGTCATCAGAAAAAAGGATGGGGGAAACACGGGCATGGGGCGGTAATTTAATGCCGTTGTGTAATGCAGTTAATGCTTGCCGTACTTGTCTTCCAGTTGCTGGATGTACTCCTTGCGCTCACCACTGCCCATATCAGGCCATTTCTCATGCAGCGACTGCTGCTCATGTTCTGGCAGCGTTTTTACCCAATCGCGCCACGCCTTGATCTTCAAGCGCTTCTCCAGCGGCATGCGCTTGTAACGCTCCAGCTTACGCAAAATCTTTGCCTGTCGCTGGGCTGACAGGGCATTCCACTGCTTATGGCGACTCTTGATGCGCACGCGCTCGGACTCCGGCAAGGCAGCCCAGCGCAATAAAACCTGCTGGGTATTCTCCGGCAAGGCAGCCCATTGCTCCTGATAAGACTGCAACACCCCCTGCTGATCCGCACTTAAGGTATCCCAGGCCGTGCCATCTGCCCATGCGCCCCCGGCAGACATCGACCATGCGACGACCGCACCTAACCAAAACGGCTTCCCCGTCAAGCCAAAGCCCTTGCCTTTCATTGTGGTTCCCCCCGTGGTTGCTTGGCGATTTCCTCCAGCAACGCAAATGTCATTTCATTATCCCCGGCGACATCAACGCCGAGTTCTTCCCAATAACGCCCGTATTCTTCCCACCACCCCATCATTGCCACAATCTCATCGGGAGACTCATCTGCCGTTACCGGCAACAGCCATACCAACAAAGCCAGGGCAAACCAGCGGAGTCCTTTCCTGATCATTATCCCACCTCAGCGCAAATGTTTTTTACAAATAGCCTATCCATATTCAGCTGCCAACCATTCATAGAGTTCCAGGTTTTCCAGGAAGTCCATTTCCTCATTGGACATCAGGACATCGGCAACATTCCCCACCGTACCGGCTTCCTGGACAAACGGATCATCCAGCGCCAATTCAGCGGATGGCCCCAAGCCCTGTGGCGACAGCAATACCGTCACTGCCAGCACCGCAACCGAAGCCAGTGCTGCGGCCTGCCAGACCGGTTTACCGATCCAGTTATCCAGCCAACGCCCCCAGCCTGCATCCCGCGCGACAGGACGGGTAGCTGGAGCCTTGCTGCCTGCTGCCAACGCCCGCTCACGGGCGGCTTGCAAGCGTGCCTGGATGTCTGGGCGAAGCTGCTCACTTTCGCGGGCCAATCCCCTGCTGATGGCTGCCAGCCATTCTTTATCCCGCTGCTCATTCATAATAGTCTCCCAGTTTTTCCCGCAGGCTATGCACGGCACGGGAGAAATGGGTTTTCACACTCCCTTCCGAACAGCGCATAATCTCGGCGGTTTCCGTAATGTTATAGCCTTCCCAGGCGCGTAATACCAATGCCTGTTGCTGGCGGAGCGGCAATTGCCCAATCAGGGCGACCAACTGCTCACCCAGCATTTCGGTTTGCATCTGCCGGTCTGGCTCAAGGAACTGGGTTTGGGCAACCCATTCATCGGGTTCGGGAATATCATCCTCGTCCTCACGCGGGGCAGTAAAAAACACCCGCCAACGGCTACGTACCTGCCTGCGCCGATACCAGTCGTTGATTTTGCTGTGCAAAATGCTATGGAACAAGGCTCCCCACTCCTGCTCAGGATGATGGCTGTATTTTTGTACCAGCCCCAGCATCGCATCTTGCACGATGTCCAAAGCTTCATCCTCATCCTGGGTTGCCATCCGGGCAGTCAGGAACGCACGCCGTTCCACGCCCCGCAAAAAGCGGTCCATCAAGGCTGATGAATCCAGATCACGCTCCTTTTCTTCCTTGTCCCCAACCCGGCCAAGTGGCCAAGTGGTTGGCATCTCTGCTGTTAGCCCTTTCTGGTGAATTCCTTGTGCTGACATTTGCCTGGTTCATCCTTAATAACGGTTTATCGCCCCAAATGTTGACACTACTCAGTGTTTGTCTTATTTCTGTGAGATATTTATTGGATTAAAGTTCCCCAACACCCATTCAGGAGAATTCATATGCGCTGGAGAACAAGCAGACGTAGCAACAATATCGAAGACCGGCGCGGGGGCGTGGGCACACCTGCCAAAGTCGGGGGGGTTGGCCTCATCCTCATGCTGGTGGTGGCGTGGCTGATGGGGGCAGACACCATGCAGCTCCTTGGCATGGCAGGCAACAACCTGCTTGGCGGTGGCAATACCGCCGTGGTTGAGCGTTCTGCTGCGGAACAGGAAGATGCCGAATTCGTTTCGGCAGTCGTTGCCCAGACCGAAGACATCTGGAATCCGATGTTCCGCTCTAGCGGGGCGCGTTACCAGGAGCCGAAACTGGTGTTGTTCACTGACCAGATTGAATCCGCCTGTGGGTATGCCTCAGCCGCCACCGGCCCCTTCTATTGCCCAGCCGATGCCAAGGTGTATATCGACCTCGGCTTTTTCCATGAGCTGAAAAAGCTGGGTGCGCCCGGTGATTTTGCCCGCGCCTATGTTATCGGGCATGAAATTGCCCACCACGTCCAAAACCAGCTCGGCACATCGGACAAGGTAAGCCGCCTGCAAACCCAGGTCAGCGAGCGTGACTCCAATGCACTGTCGGTGTTACTGGAGCTGCAAGCCGATTGCTATGCCGGGGTTTGGGCACACCATGCGCAGAAACAGTTCAGCATTTTTGAACAAGGTGACATCGAAGAAGGCCTACAGGCTGCCGCCTCGATTGGCGATGACCGCCTGCAACGCATGTCGGGGCATCGGGTCAACCCGGATGCTTTCACCCACGGCACATCCGACCAGCGGGTAAAATGGTTCAAGACCGGCCTGCAATTTGGCGATATGCAGCGTTGCGATACCTTTGCCAGCTTGCGGCAATAAGCCCATGCCCAGCACACCGGACAGCATGCCGGACTGCGACCTAAACCGCCGCTTTGGTGGCATTGCCCGCACCTACGGGGCAACTGCCCTGCAACGCTTCATGCAGGCACACGTCTGCGTGATTGGTGTGGGCGGAGTTGGCTCATGGGCAGTGGAAGCCCTGGCACGCAGCGGCATTGGCGCACTCACGCTGATTGACCTGGACAATGTGGCAGAGTCCAACATCAACCGCCAACTGCCCGCCTTGGGCAGTACCGTGGGCATCCCGAAAATCAGCGTGCTGCAACAGCGGATACAAGACATTAACCCGACCTGCCAAGTGACCCTGGTGGAGGACTTTGTGGATGATGGCAATATCCCCACCCTGCTGACACAACAGTTTGCCTACGTGCTGGACTGCATCGACAATGCCCGCGTGAAAACCGCCCTGATTGCGCATTGCCGCCGCCACAAGATCAAGGTCATCACCATTGGTGGTGCAGGTGGGCAACGCGACCCTAGCAAAATCCGCCTCGGGGATTTGGCACGCAGCCAGCAAGATCCCCTGCTGGCGCGGGTACGCAAGCAATTGCGGCAGGATCACCACTTCCCGCGCAACCCGCAGCGCCGCTTTGAAGTACCCAGTGTCTGGTCAGAGGAGCAAATGCGCTTCCCGACCAGCGGCGGGGACACCTGCACAGAGCGCCCCACCGATGGATCAGGAACCAGCCTGAGCTGTGCCGGGGGCTTGGGGTCAGTGATGACTGTCACCGCCACCTTTGCACTGTTTGCGGTTAGCCATGTCCTGGAAAAACTGGCAAGCCAAGCCGACAAACCTCAGCCGACGGTGACTTCCACCTCGTAACCGGCAAACTTGCGGATATTGATCACGCCCGTATCAAACAGCAGATACTGCCCCTTGATACCCTGCAAGACCCCACCGAGCTGTGGGGTTTTATCAAAATTGAGGGCGGTCACTTTGGCGAGGTAAACCTGCACCGGATACTGGATCGGCACAGGCTTCCCCTGCGGCAACGGCAACACGGCATCCTCACCAAACCGCGCCCGCAAGCCAGTGAGTGCAGGCTCGACCAAGGCCAAGAGCTGGTCACGGCTCGCCTCCAGATCCACCGGCTCAGCCTCGCCCTTGAGCATGCGCTGCCAATGCGTCTTGTCCGCCACATGCGGCTTGAAAGCCACCTCCACCAAGCCGGAAATATAACGTGACTGCACGTGCAGGATCGGCAAAGCCGCCACCGCCCCCTGATCCAGCCAACGGGTCGGAACCTGGTTCTGGCGGGTAATCCCCACCTTCAGGCCGGAGGAATTCGCCAGATACACGACATGCGGCTGCATGCAGTGGCTTTCCCCCCATGCAGGCTCACGGCACGTCCCGGCGGCGTAGTGGCATAACTCCGGCTTGACAATACAGGTGTCACACTGCGCCAAACGGGTAAAACAAGGATAACAATACCCTTGGTCAAAACTCTTTTTGGTGCTGCGCCCGCAGTGGATGCAATGAATTTTGCCGGTATGCGCAAGGTGCAAAGGCTGCCCAAGCAAAGGGTTGAGCGCAAGGGACTGCTCACCCACAGGCAGGTCATAACGTACCGGCGTATCAAGCGCAGTACGCATTTTCAACAGTGTGCCAGATAATTTCATGACCGGTATGCTAGCCGAGTTGCAGGGAAAAACCAAACGGCTTGGCGGGGGCTGTGGGTTATAATGGCGCAGCGGGTTTATTTGGGGAAAACTCGACCGTCACATTAACTGAACCCTCAGCTTTGCCGCTGGTGATAAACGGAATACCTGCTTCCCCACCGAGTGTGATGCCAAACTCCAGCGTTACCTTGTCCACATTACCAAAAGCAGAATCTTGTAGGGCTTTGGCGGCGGTATCTGACATGGCGCGGATTACGTCGCCAAGTTTCTCCACGGTTTTGTGGGCTTGGTTTGCCAAACCTCTGGTGGTGTCGCCTTTGCGTTCAAAGCCACCACCGCGTGTGACGGGCTGTGTATCGGCAGAGGCATCGGCAAAGCGGATGTTTTCATTCACTTGCACATACACCCATTGCCCGTTTTCCAGTTCCATTGCCTTGAGGGTTGCCATCGTTGATACCTTTAGTGATTGTGGGGTTTTCATACTATCATGGACACGTTTGCTGCTACAGAGAAACCCCTTATGCCGCGCCGTATCGCCCTGATTGTTGGTGTCAGCCAGTATGACAAATACCGTACCGGATTGAATAGCCTTGCCGCGCCCGTCAATGACGCGCAGGCGGTGTATGAGGTGCTGCATCAGTATGGCGGGTTTGATTCGCTGTACCCGTTGCCGTTGGGAACGGAGGGTGTTGATGCCTCCGGCTTTGTGCCCTCCCACGAATTGGCAGACAGGTTGCGTGAGCTTCTGACACCGGTGACGGGGGATGAGGTTGAGCTGGCGGTGATTTATTTCTCTGGGCATGGCGTGTCTGACCGTGGACAGGTGGTGTATTTATCTGCAAGCGATGAACGGCTGGCGGTAGCGTTGCCGTGGCTGGCAGATTTGGCGAAAAACAGTGCGGTAAAAAACGTCTGCCTGTGGCTGGATTGTTGCCACAGTGGCGAGGTGTTGAAGTTTGCCGATCTGGGCGACAAGGGCTTTTGTGTGGTGGCAGCCTCCGCAGCGGGTGGTGAGGCTCTTGCCCTAGATGGTCGCAGCCTGCTGACTGAGTTGTTGTGCAAGGCACTGACACCGGGCACGGTTAATGGGCAGGAAATCCGCGTGCTGGATTTTGTGCAGGCAGTCGAAGCCGGGCGCAAGAACCTGCCGCAGAATGTGTTGTGCCGCTGGGGCGATACCCCGTTTACGCTGACCCACCTCACGGGTGAAATCGCCGTCGATTCGCCTTATCCGCCTGACCATCCGCCGTACAAAGGCTTATTGACCTTCACGCAGGCTGACCGGGAATTCTTTTTCGGGCGTGATGGCATGATCCAGCAATTGCTCGACAGACTCAGTGCGAGCCGTTTTGTACCGCTGCTGGGGGCTTCGGGCAGTGGTAAGTCGTCGCTGGTGCTGGCGGGGTTGTTGCCCAAATTGCCGGAAAGCGACTGGCAGGTGTTGGTGATGCACCCCACTGCCAACCCCTTGCAGAACTTGCGGGATACGCTGGTGCGCGGTTTTCCTGATGTGCAGGTTGGTACGCTGGCGAGTGGTGCGGATTTGCACCGCGAAAGCCTGCGGTTGGCAACGGCGGGGAAACGCTTGCTGCTGGTGATTGACCAGTTTGAAGAAGCCTTCACCGAATGCCGCGATGATGCGGCGCGGGCGGCATTTTTCGCCTGCCTGCTGGAAGCCTTGGACGGCGACAATCCGTTACATCTGGTGCTGACTTTGCGGGCGGATTTTCTGGGGCATTGCACCGAACAGGCGTACTCAGGGCTGGGGCAATGCCTGCAACACCACGCACTGCTGCTGGTTGCGCCCGCTGCGGCTGAGTTGCGCGAAGCCATCGCCCGCCCACTGGCACTGGTGGGGATGAAGCGCGAACAGGCACTGGAAGATGAACTGGTTGACCAGACCCTGCACGCCAAGGGTAGCTTGCCGCTGTTGCAATACGTGCTGGAAAAGCTCTGGCAATCCGCCCGGCAGGAACGCAGCCGCGAACTGACGCTGGCGATGTACCAGCAATTGGGCGGGCAACACGGCAGCGGCTTGCGCGGCGTGCTGAACGAAAAGGCTGATGCGTTTTACCAGCAACTCGAACCCCAACGGCAACGCCTGATGGAATGGCTTATGGTCGAACTGGTGCAAGTCAACGAGGGGCAGGAAGACACGCGCCGCACCGTCCCCCTGCAAGAACTCCACAACCGCCAACCACAATACACCGAGGCTCTCAACGCACTTCTAGCGCAACTGGTCACACAGGAACGGCTGTTGACCCAAGACCATGACGACCACGGGCAAGCTACAGTCACGGTGGCACACGAAGCACTGATCCGCGATTGGCAAAGGCTGCGAGGCTGTCTGGAAAGCAACCGCGAGATCAAAAGCTGGCGGCTGCGCACTGAACCTGATGTTACTGACTGGGGAAAAACTGGCGGTAGTTTGCTACGTGATGGGCGGTTAGCAGAGGCACAGCAGGTGTTGGAGCAATACCCAGATTCCCTGTTGATTGGCGCAGATGAGCGCGGATTTATTGCTGCCAGCCAAGCAGAAACTAAGCGACAAACAAATATCGCATTGGTAGACAAGATGGTTACTAAATCTACATTAGCGATACATTTACCCTCACTAGCAAATGGGCATGTGGCGCGAGGATTATTATTAGCAATACAGGCATTTAGGCTAAATCCAGAATCACTTGCAGCACGAGTAGCTATGCTTGATGGGTTACAGGTGGTGAAACAGTTGCAGAGAGTTTGGCATGGACATGGAGGTGGTATTCTCTCAGTGGCATTTAGCCCAGATGGTAGGCATGTGGTCAGCGGGAGCAGAGATACCACATTACGTCTGTGGGATGTAACAACAGGACAAGCCGTGGGTAGGCTGTGGTATGGACACAGACATAATGTTTATACCGTAGCATTCAGCCCGGATGGCAGACATATCGTTAGTGGGAGTCAGGATAACACCCTACGTTTGTGGGATGCTGCAACAGGGCAAGCTATTGGTGAACCATGGCTCGGTCATGAAGATACTATTTATACCGTAGCATTCAGCCCGGATGGCAGACATATCGTCAGTGGGAGTCAGGATAACACCCTACGTTTGTGGGATGCTGCAACAGGGCAAGCTATTGGTGAACCTTGGCGCGGACATGAAAAAATGGGGATTGTTGCCGTGACATTCAGCCCGGATGGCAAGCAGGTGATCAGTGTTGATGGGGACGGCATCCTGCTGTTGTGGGATGCAGCAACAGGACAAGCTATTCGCAAACCGTGGCATGGACATGAAATAGGAGGGCTTGCCGTGGCATTTAGCCCAGATGGCACACAGATAGTCGGAGGACATCAGGATGTATGTCTGATGGATACAGCAACAGGGCAAGCTATTGGTAACCCGTGGCATGGGCATAAAAAGGGACTTAATGCGGTGGCATTCAGTCCTGATGGCAAGCGGGTGATCAGCGGTGGTGGCGACAAAATCCTGCATCTATGGGATGTAGCTAGCGGAAAAGTTATCGGTGCGCCTTGGCAAGGGCATGAAAGTGCGGTTACTGCCGTCGCCTTCAGCCCCGATGGCAAGCTCGTGGTCAGTGGGAGTGAGGATCACACCCTGCGTTTCTGGAATATTGCAACGGGGGAGGTACTGAGTAAGAGGTGGCACGAGCATGAAAAAAGGGGTTGGTTTACTGCGGTGGCATTTAGCCCAGATGGCAAATCCGTAGTCAGTGGGAGTAAGGATAAAACCCTGCGCTTGTGGGATGTGGCAACAGGGCAAGCTGTGGGTGAATCTTGGTATGGACATGAAAAAGAGGTTACTGCGGTGGCATTTAGCCCAGATGGCAAATCCGTAGTCAGTGGGAGTCAGGATAAAACCCTACGCTTGTGGGATGTGGCAACGGGGCAAGCTGTGGGTGGGGTGTGGCGTGGGCATAAAGACCGTATCAATGCCGTGGCATTTAGCCCGAATGGCTGGCACGTAATCAGTGGGAGTCGGGATAAAACTCTGCGCTTATGGGATGCAACAACAGAGCAGGCATTAAGTAAGCGGTGGCACGGTCTTGTGTCGTATCTGTTTATTGTTTTAACCACAGCAACAGAGCAAGCCATCGGCAAACCGTGGTGCGGACATAAAAACAGTGTTGAAGCCGTGGCATTTAGCCCAGATGGCAAGCACGTAATCAGTGGTGGTGGTTTTTTTGATGAAACTTTGCAGCTTTGGAATGTTGCCAGTGGACAAGCTATCGGTAAGCCTTGGCGGGGACATAAATCTGAAGTAACTGCCGTTGCTTTCAGCCCCGATGGCAAGTTCGTGGTCAGTGGCAGTAGTGACCATACTCTGCGCCTGTGGGACGTTGCCAGTGGACAAGCTATCGGTGAGCCTTGGCGAGGGCATGAAGAAAGGGTTAATGTAGTCGCATTCAGCCTCGATGGCAAGTTCGTGGTCAGTGGCAGTTGGGACAGCACGCTGCTGCTTTGGGATGCTGCCAGTGGACAAGCTATCGGTGAGCCTTGGCGAGGACATAAATCTGGAGTAACTGCCGCTGCTTTTAGCCCCGATGGCAAATTCGTGGTCAGTGGCAGTAGTGACCACACTCTGCGCCTGTGGGACGTTGACCCCGAAAGCTGGGCAAAAAAAGCCTGCTCCATCGTCAACCGCAATTTCAGCCTCGCCGAATGGCAGCGCTTCATCGGCGATGCCCTGCCCTACGAAAAAACCTGCCCAGATTTGCCCGCTCCCGGCGAAGAGGGCTGGGTAGAGCCGTATGCGGGCGGATGAAGGCGGCAGGTTTTCCTGCTA
This sequence comes from uncultured Thiothrix sp., assembly GCA_964293005.1. GTDB lineage: Bacteria > Pseudomonadota > Gammaproteobacteria > Thiotrichales > Thiotrichaceae > Thiolinea. The sequence continues at coordinate 32,461 of CAXYXW010000031.1, read as the reverse complement.
GAATTGCCCCACGTCACCCACAGGAGTTTCGTATGCGCAAACAACGGATTACTTACACATCACCACTGGATGCCTTAATTGCCGTCAGCAAACGCTTGAGCCTGTACGAAAACCAGCAACGTATGGACTCCGAAGCCTTCATTGACCACTACCGCAAAGGGCTAATGCCCGATGATGCCACCTTTGTAGAATGGTCAAACGACTACCAGCATTACATCTCATTACGCCAACAACTGGAGGGGCTACTCCGTGCGGCTGCATGATTTGCTGGATGCCTACCTGAATTCAATAGAAACGGCTGTTACGGCATTGCCTGCTTATGCAGAAAGCTATGTCGAAGAAGTCATCACATCGGAACGGATAAATCTACGCATTCGCCTACGTTTCGATAGCGGCAATCTGCTTGAAATCAATGAAGCAGTTACAGTGGAAGCGGAAACACTGACAGCATTAGGATACCGCTATCATTGCCAGAACGAAGCCAACGTATTGATTTTTCGCTACGACGATACCCCACACTTCCCTGAATTGCATACTTTCCCACATCACAAGCACACACGGGGCTCCGTTATCGCCCATAATAAGCCTGCGTTGCTGGATGTATTGCATGAAGCAGCGAAAACGGGTGGATAGAGCCGAAACATCTCACGCAAGATCAGGCTGATGAAACGCCCCACACAACTCCGCCATATCCGCAGCCAAAGCCTCGACTGTCTCTGGCTGGGTATCCCACGCACACATCAGGCGGCAGCCGCCTTCACCAATAAACTGGTAAAACCGCCAGCCTTTGTCGCGCAAACGTTGGATCACCGGCAAAGGCAGTTCCACAAACACGGCATTCGCCTGCGGTGGGAACATGATGCGGACGTGCGGCAAACCACGGATACGCTCATGCAGCAAAGCCGCCATCGCATTGGCATGGCGGGCATTACGCAGCCAGACATCCTGCTCCAGCAAGCCCAGCCACGGGGCGGAAATGAAGCGCATTTTTGAAGCCAGTTGCCCAGCCTGCTTAACACGATAGGCAAAATCCTCTGCCAGTGCCTTGTCGAAAAACACCACCGCCTCACCCACAGGCAAGCCATTTTTCGTCCCGCCAAAGCACAAAACATCCACCCCTGCCCGCCATGTCAGCTCGGAAGGGTGCACATTGAGCGCTGCAACAGCATTCGCAAACCGTGCACCATCCATGTGGATTTTCAATTGGCGGCGCTTGGCAATCGCGGCAATCGCCCGGATTTCCTCGACCGAATAGACCGTTCCCACCTCGGTCGATTGGGTCAGGGAAACAATCTTGGGCTTGGGGTAATGCACATCGCTGCGTTTTGTCACCAACGCCTCAATCCTGTCCGGGGTCAATTTGCCCAACTCACCCTTGCCGACCAGTAGCTTGGATCCGTTGGAAAAGAACTCCGGCCCGCCACACTCGTCGGTTTCAATGTGCGCCAACTCATGGCAAATGACCGAGTGGTAGCTTTGGCAAAGTGAAGCCAGCGCCAATGAATTGGCAGCCGTGCCATTGAACACAAAGAACACCTCACAATCGGTCTGGAACAGGTCACGAAAACGTTCACATACCTGTGCTGTCCAGCCGTCATCCCCATAAGCAGGCTCATGCCCCGTGGCATTTGCTTGCTGCAAGTAGTGCCATGCTTCCGGGCACGTGCCTGCATAATTATCCGATGCAAAATGCTGCCCCATCGTCCCATCCTCCTTTCAGTTAACCTGCCCCATCGCCCCAAATTCGGGCAATCACGTCTGCCCTATCCTGCCAGCAATCGGCACGTACATCCATCTTATCCGCTCGTACATCGCTTAGGATGCGCAGATTCATAAACCCGGCCTATAAAATCCTGACAAGGGAACTGTCCATCCTTACCCCCAGCTTGCTTCTGTTGAGCAACACCCCACTGACACAGCGGCAGGAAGTGGACATACGCCCCCTAATGCCTGGCTTGGCTTGCATCAAAACGATTAACCTGGAACCAAACCTATGTCAGAGAACCTGTCAGAAAACCGAGACGACACAACCTCGCTGGAATACCTCATTACCGGGCTTGCCATCCTGTTTTTTGGCCTGCTGTATTTCCTGATCAACCACGGCAACAGCCTGTGGTCAGGGTCAACTGCCCAGGACTTCGCCAACTTACCCAACGCAAGCCTGCATGCCAGCCCAACCTCCAGCAGCCTATCTGGCATCCAGCTTGCCGCAGCACCGGCCAAGGTGGAAACAACACCCACTGAACCTATTGCACCCACTACACAAGCGCTTACACCGCCAACGACTACCGCGACTACTGCAACTACAGCGTCTGCCGATACCAGTAACAATGCAAAGCAAACTGAAGGGGTGAAGCTAACGACGGCTGACGAAGCCCGCACACCGGCAGAGCCGAAACAGCCAAAAACCGAAGAACAGGCAAGCCAGCCAATTAACCTGGAACAGCCCAAGCAGCAAGAAGCAGCCGGGACACCACCAGTGACACAACCGGTATTGGTACAAACCGCCCCGCAAACCGGAATGACACCAACCGCTGCCCCACCCAATGATGAGGAAGCACTCCTGCAAGCGGAGGTGGAACGTACTGATTTTGATCTGCCCGATGGTTCAACGGTCAAAATTGGCGAAGGTTTTGAGGATGAGCTAAAGCAAGCCCTGCTGACGCAAAATACCCATACCCCCCTGACATTTGACAAGCTGGTGTTTGACACCGGCTCATCAACCCTCACCCCGGCATCCAAAAACCAGCTCAAGGCAGTCGCTGCCCTGCTTTATACCTATCAGGGTAACACCATCCTGATCCGTGGGCATACCGACAATATTGGCTCGGCGGCTGATAACAGCCTGTTATCCCTGATGCGCAGTGACAGTGTGAAAAATGAGCTGATCACCTTGGGCGTTGATCCAGAGCGCTTGCAGATCGAAGGTGTAGGTCAACTGGAGCCCATCGCACCCAATGATACCGAAGCCGGTCGGCAAAAAAATCGGCGCATTGAGCTGTTGCTCGTCGAGTAACCTAACCCCAAAACCTCAGATTTATCACTCTCAATCACTTGTTAGAATTAGAATTAAGGAGCAAAGACCATGGAAAGCTTGTTTTCCCCACTGACGGAAGCCTTGGGGCCACTGGCATCAGGTAAACTGGGGCATGCCCTGCTCGGCCTGTTGATTCTGGTGGTGGGCTTGCTTGCCGTTAAGTTCATCGCCCGTTTTATCCAGCGCCTGCTCGACCGCATCGACTTCATTGACCGGGCAAACCTGGCACGCCCCATCAGCTCGCTGATCAAGGCATTATTGACGATCCTTGTGCTCATGGCTGTCCTGCAACACTTCGGCCTGACCGGGGTACTGGAACCCCTCAAGGGCATGTTCAATCAGTTCGTTGCTGTTATCCCCAATATCATTGGTGCGGGGGTCATTGCCTATGCAGGTTGGGTGATTGCCAAGATTGTGGCTGAGTTGGTGGCGGCTGGCTTGTGGCGGGTAGACCAACAAATCGCCAAACGCACCCAGCGGGAAGACATCAAGGTTTCCACGCTAGGCAGTGCCTTGGTATTCCCTGCCATCTTGCTGCCGATTAGCGTCGCGGCCTTGGGTGTCCTGAATATACCCGCGATTACCCTACCGGCCTCGGACATGATCAACAAGTTGATGGCGGCCATCCCGAACGTGATCGGTGCAGGCATTATCCTATTGGTGGTGTATTTTGTTGCCAAGTTCGTGGTGTATATCCTGACGGGCATCCTGGAAGGTATGGGTGTTAATCAACTCCCCGCCAAACTCGGTATCCAGGGTCTGTTTAACGCATCCTTTACCCCGACCCGGCTGGTCAGTGGTGCGGTGATGTTCTTCTCCATGCTGACTGCCACTACCGCAGCGGTTAACACTCTGGGCATTGACGTGATTTCAGACATTTTCGCCAAAGTCCTGCAATTTGGCGGTGGCATCCTGATTGGCAGCATTATCCTTGTCATCGGCTATACCTTGAGCAGCATCGCCTATAACAAACTGTCCAACACAACCGGGCAAGCCGTTGCCAATATTGCCCGCTTTGCCATTCTCGGTTTGGTGTTGGCGATGGGGCTGCGGGCAATGGGGTTGGCAGACAATATCGTCAATATGGCGTTTGGCTTTACCCTGGGGGCGGTTGCGATTGCCTTGTCCATTGCCTTTGGCCTGGGTGGGCGCGATGCTGCCAAAGCACTCTCCAACCATTGGGTACGCAAACTGCTTCGGGGTTAACCTTAGCCCTGCCCGCCCCCAAAGCCCAGCCGATGGGGTGGGCTTTGTTTGTTTGCCACGTTTATTTGCCACCTTAACCAGCATATAATGCGCCCTTTCACAGATTTTATAGGGAACATAAGCATGGCATCCGTCAAAAAAGTGGTACTGGCCTACTCCGGCGGGCTGGATACCTCCATCATCGTCAAATGGTTGCAGGAAAATTACCAGTGCGAAGTTGTCACTTTCACCGCAGACATCGGTCAGGGTGAGGAAGTGGAACCCGCACGCGCCAAGGCACAGGCAATGGGTGTCAAGGAAATCTACATCGACGACCTGCGTGAAGAGTTCGTGCGTGATTTCGTGTTCCCCATGTTCCGCGCCAATACCATTTACGAAGGCGAATACCTGCTCGGCACATCCATTGCCCGCCCACTGATTGCCAAGCGCCTGATTGAAATTGCCAATGAAACCGGCGCGGATGCCATTTCCCACGGCGCAACCGGCAAAGGCAATGACCAAGTGCGTTTTGAGCTGGGCGCTTATGCCCTGAAACCCGGTGTCAAAGTGATCGCCCCGTGGCGTGAGTGGGACATGGGTTCACGCGAGTCGCTGATGGCCTATGCCGAACAGCACAATATCCCGGTTGACTTCAAGAAAGCAGGCAAGAAATCCCCTTACTCGATGGATGCCAACCTGCTGCACATTTCCTATGAAGGTGGCCCACTGGAAGACCCTTGGTTTGAAGCCGAGGAAGACATGTGGCGCTGGAGCGTTTCCCCGGAAACTGCCCCTGACCAACCCACCTATATTGAATTGACCTATGAAAAAGGCGACCCGGTTGCCCTGAATGGCGAGCGCCTCAGCCCTGCGGTCATGCTGGCTACCCTGAACAAGCTGGGGGGTGATAATGGTATCGGGCGGCTCGATCTGGTGGAAAACCGTTACGTGGGCATGAAATCGCGTGGCTGTTACGAAACCCCCGGCGGAACCATCCTGCTGAAAGCACACCGTGCCATTGAGTCCTTGACCCTTGACCGTGAAGTGGCGCACCTGAAAGACAGACTGATGCCGAAATATGCCGACATGATCTACAACGGCTACTGGTGGAGTCCTGAGCGCAAAATGCTGCAAACCATGATTGATGCCTCCCAGGAGTACGTCAATGGTGTGGTGCGCGTGAAGTTGTACAAAGGCAATGTCGTGGTGGCAGGCCGCCAGTCTGATGACAGCCTGTTTGATGCGCGTATTGCTACCTTTGACGAAGACGGTGGTGCATACAACCAGAAAGATGCAGAAGGCTTCATCAAATTGAATGCCCTGCGGATGCGGATTGCGGCGAACAAAGGAAGATAAGCCCTTATGTCTGAGCGGCTTACCGAACTTGAAATCAAGTTCATGGAGCAGGAGCAAACCCTGGAGGCTCTCAGCCAACAGGTTTACCTGCAACAGAAGGATATTGCCCTGCTGATCCAGCAGGTCAATGTCCTCAAAGACCGCATGAAGTCACTGGCGCAATCACCCGTGGCTTCAGCAGCGGAAGAAACACCGCCACCCCATTATTGATGCAGGCACCTTACCAACTCGTCCATACGCAGGGGCGGCTGGAGCTACATGACATCCGCGACCCCAAAATCGGGGCTGTCCATGTCGATTTTGTGGAAGGCAAAGCCCGCCACCGCCTGTTGTTTGGCGGTGGCAAAGGGCAAGACATTGCCAAAGCCATTGGGCTGCACAAGCTGAAAAACCCACGGGTACTGGACGCTACCGCCGGTCTGGGGCGTGAAGCCTTTGTCTTGGCGAGCCTCGGTTGCACCGTCACACTGCTGGAGCGCTCCCCCACCATCCATGCCCTACTGGCAGATGGCCTGCAACGCGCCGCCCAGCATGCTGATGAATCCCTGCAATCCATTATCAGGCGCATGACCCTATGCCCTACCCCAACGGATGCCCAAAGCTGGCTCACCCACGCCCCCAGCGGGTACACGGATGTCGTGTACCTCGACCCCATGTTCCCGGAGCGGCAAAAGTCAGCGCTGGTACAAAAGGAAATGCGTTTCCTGCACGCTATTGTTGGCGATGACCAAGATGATGACGGTTTGCTGGAGCTGGCACGCCGCCATGCCCAGCATCGGGTTGTCGTCAAACGCCCCCGCCTTGCACCGGAACTGGGCGGGCAAAAACCAGCCTTTGTGATTGGCGGGAAAGCAATCCGCTATGACGTATATTTGCCTATTCCTTCCCCAAAACCTGCATAAAGGTATATTGCTCATCACTGGTATGCCCATTGATACGGCTCACCACATGCAGGTTGAGCTGGTCATTTTGTACCTTGCCACTGTAAGCCACCGTACCAAACATCCCTTTTGCTGAAAACTCCACATCCTGCTGCGGGGAAATGGCATAAACCCCGCGTGACAGGTTTTGCCCATCCCGGTTAAACCAATGCAGGATTTCACCCAAATTACCCTCCTTTTCAACGCTGGCAGCCAAAACCGTGCCATCATTGTAAAAACGCAGGTAACGTACCGAATCTGTGCCCGGACTCCGATAAATCCCATCCAGGCGCAAGCCGTAGACAGTCGTTTCCGCTTGCGCGGCAACCGCTGCGGTGGGGGGTGTAGAAACTGCCGGTGCATTTTTGGCAGGCAGGCCAAACAGGTCACGCATCAAATCAGGAAAAAACTGGTTTACCCCCAGCGCCGCCAACAAGGCAGCCACCGCACCAACCCCAGCAATCCAGCCGGTCTTACCCTCAGATTTACCCTCGCTCATATGCATCCCTCTTGTGTTATTAATTGCCTGAGTGTAGCCCTGTTATCCGGTTATAGGGGATAACTCACGGACGAACTGCGGACAAATGGGCGACCAGTCAGGCAAAACAACCCCGTAAAAAAATCCCGACCATCACCAGCAGTATAATCCACGTCATAATCCTGAGAATAACCCGGTATAATTGCCGCTTTTCATGTGTGTCCATAGGAGTCCTGTCTCATGCAAAAGAACCATTTTCTGCTATTTGCTGCCGTCTTTGGAATGCTTGCCGTGATATTGGGGGCATTTGGCGCACATGGGCTGGAAAAGTGGCTCGACCCCCAGCTACTCAAGCGCTTCCATACCGGCGTGGAATACCAGTTTTACCATACACTGGCGCTGTTCATGACGGGTCTGCTTTGGCAACAAACCCCTGCACGCGGCTTGGCCTGGGCGGGTTATGCCTTCATGGCGGGAATTTTACTCTTCTCTGGCAGCCTGTACACCTATGCCCTCAGCGGCATGAAAGCCTTCGGCATGATCACGCCCATCGGCGGCCTGGGATTTATCCTCGGATGGGGTCTACTGGGCTGGGCGGTTTGGCAAACACCAAGAACCCCTTAAAAACCAAACCCGCATCAACGTTCATTACGTTCACGCTGGGCTTTGACTTTCTCGTCATTGTGCTTCATGAGTTGCAGGGTCAGGTAAATTTTTGCGGGGATTGACAAGAACAAGCCCCCGGCAATCAAGCCCGCTACCCAGGCAATACCCTGTACCCCATACGCCGTCACGATGTCAGTGAAGACAACCAAACCAACCCCGGACGCGGCAATCCCCAAGCCGACGATGATTAGCCCATACATGAGGCGGTTGAGTTGCAGTTCGTTCATGGATACTTTTCCAGTTGGGAGTGTCTTTGGATGTCAGCCTTACACTAGCTTGCCGTGCAGGGGGGCGTAATTGACCTTTATCAACCGGGTATCGGTTATTGCCAATGTACTGACCTGCATCAACAAAGCCCCAGTTTGGACTGGTAGGCACTACTTGAAAAACCGTCAAAATTTCAGGGCGTTAACTGCAACTTATACTTTTAGGCAGACTCCAATAGAGAAATACTTGCTTAACGCCAGCTTAAGGAGTATCTATAACACACAGTTTGTGCGGTACTTCAGCTACGTTAATCTGAATACCATCGAACATGGCAAAGCCAAGTGTAAGAATGGGGGCATAGCTGTTACATCCCCTAGCGTTATTAATTGCTGGATACCAGCACCACGAAGTAACCATGTCAGAAATGCCGTTCAAGTTTTTCAACCGTAACCAGCGGGGACGTGATTTTGTCGTAGGCGACATTCATGGTCACTTCTCTGCCCTGGAAATGCTGCTGCTACAGGTCAATTTTGATCCTGAGCATGACCGCGTATTTTCGGTCGGTGACATGATCGACCGGGGGCCGGAGTCATGGCGGGTCATCGAATTCCTGAACCACCCCTGGTTCCACTCCATCATGGGCAATCATGAGCAAATGCTGCTCGACTCCGCCTTTAACCCCTCCATTGACAAAAACTGGGTGAACTATAACGGCGGTGAATGGTGGCGCAAGATTCCCGAGCATTACCACGACCGCATCCGCAGTGTGGTGAAACGTTTGCCGTTAGCCATTGAAGTCAACACCCGATCCGGGCGCATTGGCATTGTCCATGCCGACATACCCTCGGGTATGAGCTGGCGGGACTTTATCAACCAATTGGCAAATGACGCTGATGTGCGTGATCAGGCACTGTGGTCACGCAGCCGCTTCAAGCAATTGCAGTTGATGGGGCGGACACAGCCAGTGGAAGGGATTGATATGGTGATTTTTGGTCACACCCCAGTCAACCAGCCCTTGCAGCAAAGCAATATCTGTTATATCGACACTGGGGCAACCTACGTGACGGACAAGAACCTGGGGCATTTGACCATGCTCGAAATCCAGCCGAACATGAAAATCCACCAGTTTTGCACGCGGAACACGCCGGTTACGCGTACACCAAAAAGGCGGGAAGCAGAGAAGGTTCCCGCCTGACAAACAGCGGCATGGCTGCCTAGCCTTACATGCCCACCGCCACACGCGGTGGGAACATGGTGGCAATGCGGCTAGCCAAGGTGTCCTGACGGCGGGCAACCGCACGGATTTCCGGGCGGTTAATAAAGCTTGCCAACGTCAAGTCATCCAGGAAACTGTAAAGGCGCTTGCTCAAGTCTGCCCATAACTGGTGGGTCAAACACTTGTCGCCCCCATGACAGTCTTCATTGCCTTTGCAACGGGTCGCGTCAATACTTTCATCAACCGCCATAATGATTTCGGCAATGCTGATCTGACTGGCGGGTTTACCCAAGCGATAACCACCACCGGGGCCACGTACCCCTTCGACCAAGCCATGCTTGCGCAACTTGGCAAAGAGTTGCTCCAAATAGGACAGTGAAATGCCTTGGCAGTTGGATATATCCGCCAAAGTAACAGGGCCTTCATAGTCATGGATCGCCAAGTCCATCATGGCGGTGACTGCATATCTCCCTTTTGTTGAAAGCTTCATGGTGCTGCTCCTGTAAATGCCATTAATTCCTGAGTAATATACTAGGAATAGTAAGTGATCCGAACCAAATGATCAAGAATAGTTGGTACAAAGCTTTCGACAAAAGTTGTATTAAGACGTTCGATTATTTCCCTTAACTCACTTAAATAGCAAAAACCTATACAATATATCTACAATCCATCTTGTAAATGGAAGCGGTAGCCCTGCCTCCGCAGATACCCCACCCACTTGAACAAAAAGCGGTTCATGCGCCACCGGCAGCGCAACATGCTGTCAGGATCAGCATCCTGATAACGGAACAGGCGGTCGGACAGGCGGCAGCGGTGACTGATCACCTCCGCCTGCAAAGCATCATGGTAAACCCGCACCAGCATATCAGGGCGGGTGTCATTCCCTGCCCCTTGCCCACCCGTAAAGCAATAGGTCATGAGCAAGGTGGTAGTATGCTGGCTGCGCTCCCGTACTTGCAGCAGGACGGGGACACGCCCCTCAACCGCGACCACCTGCAAGTCAGGTAATTGCCGGATATTCGTCAGCAGCAATTGCAACTGCATGTAATTGCTCTCATACATTTCCATCAGACCGGCAAAACTGTTGGGGTATGGGGAAACAACCGCAGGGACTTGTTCTTTAATTACCATGGTTTCATAATGGGTCTAGGTTTCGAAAAGACAGCACGTTGGCTGTCCACAGGCTAACCCGGATAACCACTAGGCAGCCAACTAAAACAGATAAAACACAAAGCATCAGGCCAATTACCCCATGGATATAGAAATCGTTTCCTGCACACCGTATAGCGATCAAAAACCAGGCACATCCGGGCTACGAAAAAGTGTCAAACAATTCCAAAAACCCGATTACCTGCAAACCTTTGTACAAGCCATTTTCAATACCTTGCCAGACCGGGAGGGCTGCACCCTGATCCTGGGTGGGGACGGACGCTACTTTAACCGCGAAGCCATCCAGGTTATCCTGCGCATGGCAGCCGCCAATGGTATTGGTAAAATCCTGGTCGGTAAAGGTGGCATTCTGTCAACCCCGGCAGCTTCGCACCTGATCCGTAAAAATCAGGCACTCGGGGGCATTATCCTGTCTGCCAGCCATAATCCGGGTGGCCCAGAAGGTGATTTTGGCATCAAGTTCAATATCAGCAATGGCGGCCCCGCGCCAGAAAGCCTGACTGAAGCCATTTACCAGACCTCCAAAACCATTGAAGAATACCGGATTGCCGGTATCAGGCCTGTCCCGCTGGATAAGCTCGGTCACTATGAGCTGTATGGCCTCCAGATTGAAGTGATTGATCCGGTCACGGATTATATGGCACTCATGGAGGAGCTGTTCGACTTCGACAAGATCAACAAACTTTTGACCTCGGGTGATTTCAGCATGCGCTTTGATGCCATGCATGCCGTCACCGGCCCTTATGCCAAAACCATTCTGGAAGAACGCTTGGGTGCACCCGCCGGTACAGTCATACACGGCATGCCCTTGGCAAACTTCGGGGGCGGGCATCCTGACCCTAACCAGGCTCATGCCAAAGAGCTGATGGCACTGCTGTATTCACCCAAAAAAGTGGATTTTGGGGCAGCCTCCGATGGCGATGGCGACCGCAATATGATTCTGGGCAATTATTTCTTTGTCACCCCAAGTGACAGTCTGGCGGTGATGGCAGCCAATGCCCACCTGATCCCCGGCTACCGTAATGGTATCAGCGGGGTTGCCCGCTCCATGCCCACCAGCCAAGCCCCTGACCGGGTTGCTGCCAAGTTGGGTGTACCAAGTTATGAAACCCCCACTGGCTGGAAATTCTTCGGCAACCTGCTGGATGCAGGCCTGATTACCCTGTGTGGCGAGGAAAGTTTTGGCACCAGCTCCAACCATATCCGTGAAAAGGATGGTATGTGGGCAGTCCTGTTCTGGCTGAACCTGCTGGCTGAAAAACAGGATTCGGTTGAAAACATTGTGCGCAAGCACTGGGCAGAATACGGGCGTAACTATTACTCACGCCACGACTATGAGGCCATCCCAACCGCTGCGGCCAATATCCTGATGGAGCATGTCCGCCAACAGTTCAGTACCCTGCCAGGACGCATGCTGCAAGGCAAGTTGATCCAGTCAGCGGACGACTTCATGTACCTTGACCCGGTAGATGGCTCAACCAGTGCCAACCAGGGCATCCGCATCCTGTTCGAAGATGGTTCACGGCTGATTTTCCGTCTGTCTGGCACAGGGACACAGGGTGCAACCTTGCGGGTGTACCTGGAACAATACGAGGCTGATGTCATGCAACATGACCAGGAACCTCAGGAAGCCTTGGCAGACTTGATCGCTATTGCCGATGAAATTGCCAATATCAAGGAGCTGACGGGGCGCGAAGCACCGGATGTTGTTACCTGATAGACACCTCTAGTGGGGCTTATCTCCGCCCAGCCTGCGGCAAGGACTTGTGACTTGTCGATGGCTGGGCGGAGCCGAAACCCAGCCTAACACACCGCACAGGAAGCCAAATACTCGCGCACTTCAGGTGCATTGCCCGCGAACACCAGACGCTCCTGTTTTTTGCTGATCTGGTAATCATACATCGGGTCGTAATACTCCAGCAGGATAAACCGCACCCAATCCAGATGGGCTTCGGTGTCGCCAGTACGCGCTTGCCCTGCCAATGCCGCCTGCATCAGCCCCAAAACGTGTGCATAGCGGACACCGCCGAGACGTTTTTGTACCTTTGCCAAGCTGCCCAACAGATAGGCACTGAATGCCGCAAACCCGTCTTCCCCATACAAGCGGGCAAATGCTGCGGTCATGTCCACCACATACTCCTGATAACTGATCTGCACCCGCTCTTCATCAGGCGTTTGCAACATCACCAAGGGGGCGGCACGTAAAGCCAAAAATAAGGCATCCGGTAAATGGACAGAACCAATATTGCGGCTCTCATCTTCAAATAATAATGCCCGATGCCCAGCAACAAGCTGCTGTAGCAGACGGACAGCCAAGGCATTTTCAAAACTTGCCTGGCTCGGTTGCGGGGTGACTTGGGGGCCAAACGCGGAACCCCGATGGTTTGCCAGCCCCTCCAAATCAACCTGCTGCCTGAAACTGGACAGGAAACGGGTCTTGCCTGAGCCAGTACGACCACTCAACACATAATTCTGATAGCGGGTGGGCAAAGTCTCCAGTTGCTCAAGCAGGTAACGGCGCATCGCCTTGTACCCACCTTGTACACGCGGGTAAGCAATGCCCGTATGGGTGTACAACCATTGCTGGGTAATGCGGGAGCGCAAACCACCCCGGAAACAGTATAAAGCCCCCTGCGGATGTTCACGCACAAACTGCTCCCACGCGGCAATCCGCTGGGCTTTAAGGTCGCCACTGACCAGTTTCAAGCCAAGCTCAATGGCCTCATCCTGCCCGGCATGCTTGTAACGCTTGCCGATGGCATCACGGTCAGCATCATCCATTAAGGGCAAGTTAGTCGCGGTCGGTAATGCGCCCTCAGCAAACTCGACCGGGGCACGGGCATCCAGCAAAGGCACACCAGATACCAATAAGGCATGCCAATCATCCAGTACAGGCAATAAATCCGCATCCGGTAACAAAGAAGGTGTTGTCATTCGCGGATACTGATCAAAGGTTGACCCAATTCAGGGGCACGCAACACACCAATCGGCTGCAATGCCATCCCTGCTGCCCGTGCCAAGGCCAGAAAATCAGCCTCGCCCGCCGGATCAAGTGCCACCAACAAGCCACCGCTGGTTTGCGGATCACAAATCAGTTGCTGCTGACGTTTTGTCAACTTAGCCAGCACATGACCATAGCTGTCAAAATTACGCTGTGCCCCACCAGGTGAGCATCCCATATCCAGATATTCATGCACATGCGGCAATAAAGGGATGCGGTCAAAATCCAGCACCGCCTGCAAACCACTACCCTCACACATCTCGCGCAAATGCCCACCCAAACCAAAGCCAGTCACATCAGTCAAGGCCTTGACGGTTTCCAACTCACCCAAGGCACTGCCTAAACTATTGGGCTGGCACATCGCATCAACCGCCACTTGTGCATGTTCAGGCCGCAACTTTTTTTGCTTTTGTGCCGTTGTCAGGACACCAATCCCCAAGGGTTTGGTCAGGTACAACACATTACCGGCGGTGGCGGTACTGTTTTGCTTAAGATGGCGAACCTGGACAATCCCGGTGACAGCCAAACCAAAAATCGGCTCGGGGGCATCAATACTATGCCCACCTGCCAACGGGATACCTGCATCCTGGCAGGCCTTGCGCCCCCCCTCAATTACCTGCTGCCCCACCTCGGGCGGCAACTTGTCGAGCGGCCAACCAAAAATCGCAATCGCCATAATCGGCTTGCCACCCATCGCGTACACATCACTGATGGCGTTGGTGGCTGCAATCCGCCCAAAGGTGAAGGGGTCATCCACGATGGGCATAAAAAAATCGGTGGTACTGACAACCGCCGTACCATTACCCAAATCATAAACAGCCGCATCATCGCGTGAACTGTTGCCAACCAACAGTTGGCTACACACATCCGCTGGCAAATCACTGCGCAAAATTACATCCAGCACTGCGGGTGAAATCTTGCAGCCACAACCAGCCCCGTGGCTGTATTCTGTCATGCGAATGCCTGTGTCCATGCTTGCCCCAAAACATCAATGAAAGGGGCAATATGATAAGGGAAAGTGCCTTTAGAAAGCTATACGCCCTGCCCTGTCAAAACGATCCGTGCGGTGCTCCACAGGATGCGCAAATCCAGCCACAGGCTGCGGTGCTTGATGTAGTAGAGGTCATAGCGGTGTTTCTGCCGTGCATCCTCCACCGACGCACCATAGGAATACATGACCTGGGCAAGACCGGTAATACCCGGCTTGACCATGTGCCGGAAACGGTAGAACGGAATGCACTTTTCCAACTGGTGGATAAACACCTCACGCTCCGGGCGGGGGCCAATCAAGGCCATGTCGCCTTTTAGCACATTCAACAATTGTGGCAACTCATCAATGCGGGTCTTACGGATAAACCGCCCCACCCGTGTCACCCGTGCATCGCCTTTGCTCGCCCAACGTGCGCCCCCACTCTCGGCATCCTGGCGCATGGAGCGGAACTTGATAATCTCAAACTCACGGTTGAACAAACCAGTGCGTAGCTGCCGGAACAGGATTGGCCCCGGAGACTCCAGACGGATCGCCAAAGCGACCGGTAACATCAATGGCAAGGCCAACAGCAATAACAGGCAAGCCGCCACCACATCAAACGCACGTATAATGCGCCCACGCCATAAGGAGCCACTTGCACTGGTCGTTTCAATCCCCAGCAGGTACTCAGCATCCAGAAGATCAATTTCCACCCAATTGAGGTGCTCTTCCAGACACTCCTGCAAAGAACGGACTTGAGCACCCATCGCCTGTGCTTCACGCAATACCTGCGCTTGATACGGGTTCAAAGCGGGACGCTTGAAAAAGCACACCTGCAAGCCTTGCCAATCCTGGATACCATACCAATTGAAATGACAGGTAATCCCCAGTTTGGTCATGACCGCATAGAGGTAAGGAACCTCATCAACCGGTGCATACACATACAGTGGCGGTAAAACAGCAGCCCGTTGGGAGACCGGGTTTGCACGTGAGAATCCTGGTGCGTCAGCATCGCCCACAAATGGCAGGGGCTGGGATAGATGCAACTCCAGGCTATAATTGCCTTGGCTCATTCGCATTTACTCTCAAAAGTAAATAACCGGCCTTGGCGTTTTTAGTTGGTAGGATGCAAGCCCTGCTGCCAAGGACGGGGTTGGGTTTGTTGAGAGTAAATAATGGACTGGGACGGCGGCTGGCAGCCAGCCTGGCTCTTACAGTCGCGCCTGTTTAGCGGATAAACTGCGGCATATTGAGGATGGGCATCATGATCGCCAGGACAATCAGGGTGACAACCCCACCCATGATCAGGATCAGCATGGGCTCCAGCAAACTGGTCATTTTGGTAACACGTGATTGGGTTTCACGCTCTTGCTGGATGGCAGCACGCTCCAGCATTTGGTCAAGCTGGCCACTGCCTTCGCCGCTGGCAATCAGGTAAATCACCATGGGCGGGAAATAGCCTGATTGCTGCAAAGCCTTGTTGATTGCCATCCCTTCACGTACCTTGACCGTGGCCTCATCGACCGCAGTCCGCATCGGGATATTGCTGACCACGCCCCCGGCAATCTTCAGGGCATCCAGGATCGGCACACCGCTGGAAGCCAAGATGCTCAGGGTACGGGCAAAATGCTCGGTATTCACACCCCGCACCAAACGCCCGACCAGGGGCAGGCGTAAAATCAACCGGTGATAACGGGCTTTCCACGAGGGGAACTTCAACAGGTAGCGGATAAAAATGATCACAAACACGAGTAACCCAACCACCAGCAACCCACGCTTTTCAATAAAGTCACTGCTGGCAATCAGGATGCGGGTCAGCATGGGCAACTGCCCATCAAACGTGTCAAACACGCTGATCACATTGGGTACAACAAACTTCAGCAGCGCAACAATAATGCCAATCGCAACCACCGACAACAAGGCAGGATAGGCAAACGCTGTCGATACCTTCTGCTGGTTAAGTTGGCGGTTTTCGGTGTAATCAGCCAAGCGGTCGAGTACTTCTGCCAAATGGCCTGACTGCTCCCCAGCACCGACGGTTGCCCGGTATAAGGCCGGAAAGGCCGACGGAAACTGTCCCAGTGATGAAGCCAAGGTATGGCCTTCCATCACCCGCGAGCGGATGGCAGAAACAATCCGCCGGGCAGAACCACGCTCCGTCTGGCGTACCACCGTCCCCAACGCCTCTTCCAACGGTGAACCTGCACCCACCAAGGTTGCCAGTTGCCGGGTCAACAAGGCCAAATCAGCGGCATTCAGGCTGCCCCCGAACAGACGCGCCCCGTCAGCCTTCTTCTGTTTCTGGACAACCTCATTGATTTCCAGCGGGGTCAGGCCACCATTGCGCAGCAATTGGCGCACTTGCCGTGCCCCATCCGCTTCCATGATGCCTTTTTCTTCCTTGCCAGCCGCATTCAGGGCGGTGTATTCATAGGCAGGCATTAACGCTCATCCTCACGGGTAACGCGCAGCACCTCATCCAGGGAGGTCTTGCCTGCCAACACCAAACGGATGCCATCATCACGGATACTCGGCATGGTACGGCGGGCGTACTTCTCCAACTCCACCTCACTGGCACGGTCATGGATCATCTGCCGGACGTTATTGTCCAGTTCGACTACTTCATAAATGCCAGTACGCCCGATAAAACCACCATGACGGCATGCCGGGCAACCTTGTGGATGATAAATCATGGGGCGCTGCCGCCGCAGGTCATAGCTGGAATTGGCCTGGATCAGGGTGGTTTCTGCGTCAGTCGCCTCCGCCGCCTGCTTGCATTCTGGGCAAAGTGTCCGCACCAAACGTTGTGACACCACCCCCAGCAAACTGGAGGCGAGCAAATACGGCTCCACGCCCATATCCTGTAAACGTGGGACAGCACCGACCGCTGTATTGGTATGCAGGGTGGAAAATACCAAGTGACCGGTCAAACTGGCTTGTACCGCAATTTCTGCCGTTTCCAGGTCACGGATTTCCCCGACCATCACCACATCCGGGTCTTGACGCAAAATGGCACGCAAACCGCGTGCAAACGTCATATCGACCTTGGTATTGACCTGGGTCTGACCAATGCCGTCAATGTAATATTCAATCGGATCTTCGACCGTGAGGATATTACGGCGGGCATCATTGAGGTTAGCCAGTGCAGCATACAGGGTCGTGGTTTTGCCTGACCCTGTGGGGCCTGTGACCAACACAATGCCATGTGGCTTCTGGATAAGAGCCGTCAAACGCTCATGCAGGCTGTCAGCCATCCCAAGATTGGACAAATTCAGGCGACCAGCCTGTTTGTCGAGCAAACGCAATACCACCCGCTCACTTTGCCCGGAAGGGAGGGTCGAAACCCGCACGTCCACCGAGCGCCCAGCCAAGCGCAAGGAAATGCGCCCGTCCTGGGGAACGCGCTTTTCAGCAATGTCGAGCCGCGCCATGACCTTGATACGCGAAATGATCAGGGGAGCCAATTTGCGCGGTGGCTCCAATATCTCACGCAACACGCCATCAATCCGCATCCGCACCTGCATGCGCGTCTCGAACGCTTCAATATGAATGTCGGAGGCGTTTTCCTTGACGGCTTGCGTCAACAACGCATTGATCAGGCGAATAATCGGCGCATCATCTTCCGATTCCAGCAAGTCTTCTGGTTCGGGCATGGTTTCAGCGATGTCATACAGGTCGGCTTCATCGCCCAAATCCTGCATCATCGCTGCACCCGTCTGGCTGCGGTCGTAGGAAGCAGCCAACAAGCGCTCAAAAGTCGGCGAATCAACCTGCCGCACGGAGGCAATCAACGGGAAACTGCGCTGCACCTCCATCAAGACCGCAGGCTTCAGCTTGTCACGGTAAAGCAGGGAGTGGCTACCCTGCTCCTGATCCAGCAAGACCCCATGCCGCTTGGCAAAAGCATACGGCAACACCAACGGCTGCCCCGTTTCTGCCAAAGCACCGACTACCCCCAAGTCTGCCATAACGTCTTACCGCTCTTCCAATTGGCAAAAACCAGGCACACAATCACCTACCGTCGAGTTGCTGCTTGTTTTCGGTTGTGGGCGCTGCTGCGGACGTGGCTGGCTTACCTGGCGCTGCGGTTGTGCCGGGAAATGCAGGTCATCCGCACTCCCGCCCTTGTTGCAAGCCCCATCAATGCATTCGATGTCCGGGAATACGGCAGCAGCCCCCGCCACATTACCACGCTGCAAGACCCGGCTCTGTTGCTGCTGCTTTTGCAAGGTATGATATTTGCTGCGGGTGTAGGCATCCGCCGCCTCACGGTCAGGCAGGATCACCGGATGGATAAACACCATCAGGTTCTGCTTATTCTTTTGTGCCGAGTTTTGCTTGAATGCGCCACCAATCACCGGCAAATCAGACAGGATCGGCACTTTGTTTTCCGTGCTGTTGAAATTGTCCTGGATCAACCCCCCGAGCACCAACACCTGCCCATCTTCCACCATCACATTGGTATCAATGGAGCGCTTGTTGGTAATCAGGTCAGAGGCTCCCGAACTGCTGGCCGCAATACTGGAAGCTTCTTGGGCGATCTTCATCTGGATGGTTTTACCACGATTGATTTGCGGGGTGACTTTCAGGGTCAGACCCACATCCTTGCGCTCAATCGTGGTGAAGGGGTTCGTTGTCGAACTGCCTGAAGCGCTGCTGGTGGTGGAGCCGGTGACAAATGGCACATTCTGCCCCACCACCATTTTCGCCTCTTCATTGTCCATCGTGACAATCGTAGGCGTGGAGAGGATATTGGTTGCACCATCCCCTTTCAAGGCATCAACCACGAAAGCAAAGTTGGTATTGGCAATGCCCATCAGCAGGCCATTAGGCAAGCTGCTCACCCCATTGGCAATATTCAGGGCTGTATTCAGGCCACCGAAATTGCTACTGCCCACCAAGCCGGTCTTACCTTCCGCAGCATCCATTGCCCCCACCCCGAAACCAAGCCGGTTGGACAGGTCAGTCGATACTTCAGCAATAATGGCCTCAACCAACACCTGTGCGCGGCGGCGGTCAAGCTGATAAACCACTTTCAGCAAATCGCGCTGGGCATAAGCCGGGCCAGAAAGGATAATCGAATTGGTGGTTTTGTCCGCCAGAATACTGACATCCGCATCCATCGCCGAACCACCACCGGAAACCGCTGCCGCAGCCGCTGGTGCAGCACCGGGGGTCGCTGCCGCCGCAGTCCCGGCTGTTTGTTGAAGGATGCCTTTGGAAGCCTCGGTCAGGACTTTGACCATATCCTCGGCTTTGGCATAGCGCAACTGGACAACCTTTGTCCCTCCTGAGCTGGCCTTGGGAATATCCAATTGCCGGATAGCCGCCACAATCGGGTCACGCTCTGTTTTGGAGCCGGACAGCAAAATGCTGTTGGTGCGCTCATCAGCGGCAATCCGCACTTGCTTGGTTACAGGCACAGCACCCGCCGCTGCCCCTTCGCCCGCAGCGACCGCAGTCGTTACCTGAAGCTCACGCAAGGTCTGGATCAACTTGGAGGCAACTGCATACTTCAGTGGTACAACCTGCGTTTCACCGGGTTGGGTGCGGGGTACATCCAGCTTGGCAATCGCTGCCACAATATGGTCACGCTCTGCTTTGGGGCCCGCCAACAAAATGCTGTTGGTGCGGTCGTCCGCCGCAATCCGCACCTGCTTGCTCAAGGGCACTGCATTTGCACCCGCTGCTGCCGCTGCGCCATCAGCCCCTACCGGTACAGCATTCGGGGTCAGTTGGAGGTCGCGCAAGGTTTGCAATAGCTGGGAGGCAACCGCATGCTGCAACTGCACCACTTGGGTATCACCCGGTTGGGTACGGGGAGTATCCAGGCGGTCAATCACCTTGCGTACCCGCTCACGGTCAGCCTTATCACCGGCAACCAGAATGCTATTGGTGCGCTCATCCGCAGAAATGCGTACCTGCTGCGGCAACGGCGCACCCTCGGCACTCACACCATTGCTCATGACTTCGCGCAAGGTCTGCACCAACTGGCTGGCAACCGTGTGTTTGAGGGCAACCAGTTCAAAATCATTATTGTTCGGTTGGTCAATACTCTTGATCACCGAAGCCAGGCGCTCAACGTTCTGCCCACGCCCCGTGACAATCACCGAGTTACTGGACTGGTTGAACTGGATACGGGTTTCGCCTTGGCCTGCCAAGGGTGTCAGGGTTTGGACAGCTGTTGCAACCGGAATATATTGCAGCTTGAAGACTTGGGTAATGGTCGCATCCACATCCACCTTCGGGGAGGGAATATCGGGTTTGACTTCAACAATCGGGGCAACCGTGGCACGCGCTTTGCCAATCGGGATGATCTTGATGATATTTCCCGCTTCGATTGCCTCCAGCCCATGCACTTGCAGGATGGACAGGAAGGCCTCGTACAACTCTTCTTCGCTCAGACCCTTGCCCGAGACAAACGTGATATTGCCACGGACTGCCGGGTCAATGACAAAGTTTTTGCCGGTGAGGCGTGAAACAGTCTCGACCAGGGCGCGGATTTCGGTGTTTTGCAGGTTAATGCGTGGCGTTTCCGCCTGGGCTGGCAACATTGAGCCACCCCAGCACAAGCAGGCTAAGGTTATTGCGCCCAGCCGTGTTGCACGCTTGACCATTGTTTTTTCTATCATCACTTCAGACCTTAAAGAATCGGGATGCAGCGCCCGTCCTGCCCGCAAGACCCATACTGCTGCCAGAATGTAGCTGTTTTTCCTGAGCAACTCAAATTACAATCCTGTCATATTCAGATGCTTAGCACGGACTGACCGGTGTTAGGCTTTGCCCAGTACCGGATGCAGGCGCTGCACCATTTCCTTGAATACCTTCGGGTTGGCTGCCAACACATTGCCTGTCAGCAAGTGCTCATTGCCACCTTGCAAATCCCCTACCAACCCACCGGCTTCCTGCACAATCAAAGCGCCTGCCGCCAAATCCCATTCCTGTAAGCCAAACTCCCAGAAACCATCGAAACGCCCACAGGCGACCCACGCCAAGTCCAGCGCAGCCGAACCAGGGCGGCGTACACCCGCTGTACCGGGCAACAGCACTTTCATGGTTTCCAGGTAGAGATTAAGGTCTTGGTTGGCACGGAACGGTATGCCTGTACCGAGCAGGGCATTTTCCATGGAAAGCCGTGAACTGACCCGGATACGGCGGTTATTCAGGGTTGCACCCTCACCACGCGCAGCGGCAAACATTTCATCACGCAGCGGGTCATACACCACGCCCAGCAATAAACGCCCACGCTGCTTCAACGCCAGTGATACCGCAAATTGTGGGATACCGTAAAGGAAATTGGTCGTGCCATCGAGTGGATCGATCACCCATTGGAATTCGGCACTATCGTCCCCCACCTTGCCACCTTCCTCACCCAAAAACGCATGGTCGGGGTAAGCACGGCGCAGTGCATAAATAATTTCACGCTCAGACTGGCGATCCACCTCAGAGACAAAATCGTTCGCATCCTTGAGCTGGACACGCAGCTTGTCCACCTCCCCCACATAACGGCGGATCAGTTCCCCGGCTTGGCGGGCGGTACGGGTGGCAATATTCAACATCGGGTGCATGGGTTACGCTCAAAACAAGGGCTAGATAACAGGGGCGCTAGGATAGCATAAAAGAGTAGGGAAAAGCTGCGTTAAACGCTGCCCCAGAACGTGCTAAAATCCCCTGTACCGGACTAGTGAGCAAAAATGTAATGTCACGTAGGGATGTTTACCATGATTATGTCAAGCAGGCATTGGTGCGTGAGGGGTGACAAATCACCCACGATCCACTCGCCTTCAAAAGTGATCCAGCCTTATCAACAGACCTCGGTGCGGAGCGCCCGATAGCTGCATCACGTGGCAACGAAAAGATTGCCGTTGAAATCAAAAGTTTCCTGAAAGGCTCCCAAGTTTCAGAATTAGAAAAGGCAATGGGTCAATACGAGCTATACCGCTGGCTATTACAAGAGGTTGAACCTGACCGGACACTCTATGTTGCTGTTCCTGTGCATGCTTATGAAGGCATTTTTTCACAAGCCATCGGCAAGATGGTACTGGACAAACTTCAAATGCGCTTAATCGTCTACCCTATTTCAGGGGAAGGGGCATTACTATGGATTCCACACCAATAGACTTCTATCAAGATTGCATTAAAACCCTGCTTGCTGAGTATGAGTCCTTAAATACAGACTGGGCAAGCATCGAAACCCTCTTTGATGACCAAAAAAAGCGTTACATAGTGATGCGGGTCGGCTGGAATGGTCAGAAACGGGTGCATGTATGTTTGGTACACATTGATATTCAGGATGGCGTGGTTGTCATCCAGGCCAATAATACGGAAGATGAACTGGAGGATGAGCTGGTCGAGCGGGGAATACCACGCGAAAACATTTGCTTGGGTCTCTTGCCTCCCGATGTCCGGGCATCATTACGTGCACTACGCCCCCCAGCAGCAGCCCGTACAACACACTTGTAACACCCAGCAAAAGGGGGATAAACTCCCCCTTCCGCATTCATCTGCCAAACCAAGCGGTTTTCATCAAACCACTTTTGGGTTCAACTCACCAGAAGCGTAACGCTTGAACATGGTCTCCAAAGAAACAGGCTGAACCTTACCTGCCATCCCTGCACAACCAAACGCTTCAAAGCGTGCCTTGCAGATGCCTTTCATCGCTTTGGTGGATTCTTTCAGGAACTTGCGGGGGTCAAAGTTCTTGCGGTCATCATGCAAATACTTACGGATCGCACCGGTAGAGGCCATCCGCAAATCGGTGTCGATATTGACCTTGCGTACACCGTGCTTGATGCCTTCAACAATTTCGGATACCGGCACACCATAAGTCTGCCCCATATCACCGCCGTAATTATTGATGATTTCCAACCAGTCTTCTGGCACAGAAGAAGAACCGTGCATGACCAAGTGGACAGTCGGGATACGGGCATGGATTTCTTTCACGCGGTCAATGCGCAGGACATTGCCTGTCGGCTTTTTGGTAAACTTATATGCACCGTGGGAGGTGCCAATCGCAATTGCCAACGCATCCACCCCGGTTTTCTTCACAAAGTCAGCAGCCTCTTCCGGGTCGGTCAGCAGCATGGAATGATCCAGCTCACCTTCCGCACCGTGCCCATCCTCCTCACCCATCATACCGGTTTCCAGGGAACCCAGGCAGCCCAGCTCCCCTTCAACGGAAACACCACACGCATGTGCCAACTCGACAACACTGCGGGTCACATTGACGTTATATTCGTAAGTGGATGGGGTTTTCGCATCCGCCATCAGCGAGCCATCCATCATGACTGATGAAAAACCGGACTGAATGGAGCGGAAGCAAACCGCAGGCTCAGCACCGTGATCCTGATGCATTACAACCGGGATATGCGGGTACATTTCAACCGCAGCCAACACCAGATGGCGCAGGAAAGGCTCACCGGCATAGGAGCGTGCCCCCGCAGAGCCTTGCAGGATAACCGGGGAGCTGACCTCATCGGCAGCCTGCATAATGGCATGGATTTGCTCCATATTATTGACGTTGAACGCAGGCATACCATAACCATGCTCAGCAGCATGGTCGAGCAATTGGCGCATCGAAATTAAAGCCATGGGTTGTTCTCCTGAATATCAATTTATAAAAACAATTTATAAAAACGCTTGGTAAAAATCTTCATTCATTTATTTTTTGTTATAGCGGGAGGCTAACCTTCCTGGTGCTCACCCACCCGCAGGATCTTCAACATATTTGTCCCGCCCTGGATTCCCATCAAGTCACCCTTGGTAACAATCACCAGGTCGCCTTGATCAACAATCCCTCCTTGTAACATCAACTCAACCGCCTCGCGGTTGGCAACTTTGGGGTCGGAAATGACATGCTCCAACTTAACCGGATATACCCCCCGGTACATGCTCACCCGCCGTGCAGTTGCCTCCAGGGAGGTCAGGGCATAAATCGGGATACCTGAGCTGATGCGTGACATCCACAAAGGGGTGGAGCCTGATTCGGTCAGGGCAGCAATCGCCCGCACCCCCAAGTGGTTGGCGGTATACATGGTTGCCATGGCAATCGCCTCATCAATCCGCCCAAAACACTCCTCCATGCGGTGGTTGGATTTGCGGGCAGAAATCGCCTGCTCCGCCTCCTCACAAATCGCCGCCATCGCCTGCACCACCAGAGCCGGATGCTTACCGGTAGCGGTTTCAGCCGACAACATCACTGCATCCGTGCCATCAATAACCGCATTCGCCACATCGAACACCTCTGCTCGCGTCGGGATCGGGTTATCGACCATCGTCTCCATCATTTGCGTTGCCGTGATCACCGCCCGGTTCAGCTCCCGCGCCCGCTTGATCAGGCTTTTCTGCGTCAGTGGCAAGCGGGCATCACCAATCTCCACGCCCAAGTCGCCCCGTGCCACCATAATCACATCGGAGGCAAGCAGGATTTCATCCATATCAGGCTGCTGTACGGCTTCTGCCCGTTCCATTTTTGCCACCAGAGCAGCCGTACAACCTGCCTCCTGCATCAGGGCGCGGGCTTGCTGCATATCAGCCGCATTGCGCGGGAAGGATACTGCCAAAAAATCCACCCCAATCAAGGCTGCCGTGCGGATGTCCTCCAGATCCTTGTCGGTCAGGGCGGCTGCCGATAGGCCACCGCCACGCCGGTTCAAGCCCTTGTTGTTGGACAAGATGCCGCCATTAATAGCACGGGTATGGATTTCCTGACCGTGGATCGCGTGGACTTCCAGCACAATCCGCCCATCATCCAGCCATAGCTCATCCCCTGCCTTGACATCATTGACCAGTTCCTTATAGCCCAAGCCAACCCGTTCCTGCGTCCCGGCATCACTGGGCAAGGCCGCATCCAGAATGAAGGCATCACCCGGCTGGAGGATTATTTTCCCCTCCCGGAAGCGGGCAATGCGCAGCTTTGGCCCTTGCAAATCACCCAGAATCCCCACGGTACGCCCATATTGGCGGGCAGCATCCCGTACCAATTGGGCGCGGTAGGCATGGTCTTCTGGCAAGCCATGGGAAAAGTTCAACCTGACCACATCCACGCCTGCACGGACTAAAGCCCCGACCGTTTCCGGGGTATTGGTTGCAGGTCCCAGAGTGGCGACTATTTTGGTACGTCTCAAAGCACTGACCCGTTTGCACGCTTTTCCAGCATTTCCACCGCAGGCAATACCTTACCTTCCAGATACTCCAGGAACGCACCACCCGCCGTCGAGATATAGGACACCTGATCGTAGATGTCATACTTCTGGATGGCTGCAATCGTGTCGCCACCGCCCGCCAAGGTAAACGCCTGGGTCTTGGCAATTGCCATGGCAATGGTTTTTGTACCTGCGCCGAACTGGTCGAACTCGAACACCCCGACTGGGCCATTCCATACCACTGTACCGGCTTGCATGATAATGTCCGCCAGCTCCTGGGCTGACTGGGGGCCAATGTCAAAAATCATGTCATCGTCAGCCACCTCATTGGCAGCTTTCAATACCGCAGGCTCATTGGCATCGAATTTCTTGCCACAAACCACATCCTTGGCAATCGGAATGCCTGCACCGCGTGCACTCATCTTCCCGATCAGCATTTGGGCGGTCGGGACAAGATCATCCTCACACAAGGATTTGCCGACATTATTGCCAACGGCCTTGAGGAAGGTATTGGCGATACCACCACCCACCACCATCTGGTCAACCTTCTCTGCCAAGGACTCCAGCACCGTGAGCTTGGTGGAAACCTTGGAGCCACCGACAATCGCCACCATCGGGCGGGCAGGGTTTGCCAAGGCTTTTGCCAGAGCGTCCAGCTCTTCGGTCATCAGGATACCGGCAGCAGCGATGGGGGCAAACATACCCACACCATAGGTTGAAGCCTCAGCCCGGTGTGCTGTCCCGAATGCATCCATCACGAACACATCACACAAGGCGGCGTATTTTTTGGCAGTGTCATCGAGGTTTTTCTTTTCGCCCTTATTGACGCGGCAATTTTCGAGGATCACCAGCTCACCCTCTGCCACTTCAAAACCACCCTCTACCCAGTCCTTGACCAAGCGCACACTTTTACCCAAACGGGCAGCAATATTGTCCGCAATGGGTTTCAGGGAAACCTCTTCCGACCACTCACCTTCGGTGGGGCGACCCAGGTGGGATGTGACCATGACTTTTGCACCGGCATTCAGGGCATACTGGATGGTTGCCATCGAAGCCGTGATACGGGCATCTGATGTGACCTTGCCATCCTGGACAGGCACATTCAGGTCAGAACGGATCAGGACGCGCTTGCCCTTCAGATCCAGGTCAGTCATTTTGATAAAAGCCATGTGGTAGCTCCTTGAATTGCAAATTGGTTATGTAAACCCACGGGCACACAGCAACTGCGTCAACGTGGGATGGGTTTACATGACCCCTTTGCCCCATCCCTCCCCACACGGGGAAGGGATGAAGAAGGGAAAAGGCCTAACCCTTAACCTTTTGCGACATGCCCAACAAAGCGCAGCATATTGCAGGTATAACCGTATTCATTGTCATACCAGGCAACCACTTTGACGAAGGTGCTGTCCAGTGCAATCCCGGCTTCAGCGTCAAAGGTAGACGGTGCGGTGTTGCCAACGAAGTCGGTAGAAACCACCTTTTCTTCGGTATAACCCAGCACGCCTTTCATGGAGCCTTCAGAGGCTGCTTTCATTGCAGCACAAATATCAGCATAGGAAGCTTCTTTGCTCAGTTCAACAGTCAGGTCAACCACGGACACGTCGGAAGTCGGGACGCGGAACGCCATGCCAGTCAGCTTGCCCTTCAGGGAGGGCAGTACCACGCCGACCGCTTTAGCCGCCCCGGTGGAAGATGGGATAATGTTTTCCAGAATACCACGACCACCGCGCCAATCTTTCATGGACGGGCCATCAACGGTTTTCTGGGTAGCGGTTGCGGCATGCACTGTCGTCATCAGGCCACGCTTGATGCCCCAGTTGTCATGCAGGACTTTCGCCACTGGAGCCAAGCAGTTAGTGGTGCAGGAAGCGGCTGAAACAATCGCCTGGCCTGCATACGTTTCATGGTTGACACCATAAACAAACATGGGGGTGCTGTCCTTGGAAGGGGCAGACATCACCACTTTCTTTGCACCCGCTTCGATGTGCTTTTGGCAACCGGCATCATCCAGGAAGAAACCTGTGCACTCCAGCACGATGTCCGCAGCGACTTCGCCCCACTTCAGGTTGGCTGGATCTTTTTCAGCCGTCAGGCGGATCGTTTTGCCATTCACCACCAAACTGTTGCCTTCAACCGCGATGTCACCGTTGAAACGCCCGTGGACGGAATCGTATTTCAGCATATAGGCCAAATAGTCTGGGGCCAGCAGATCGTTGATCGCAACCACTTCCAAGTCAGGGAAGTCCTTGGCGATAGCACGGAAAACCATACGCCCGATACGCCCGAAACCATTGATACCAACTTTAACTGTCATGAAACTAACTCCTAAAACTCATTTATATCTATAAAAACCAATAACAGGCTTCCGGGACGGAAGCCTGTCTAACTATTCCTCTCAGTGGTGCAAACTTATAGGACGCTTTCGACCGCTGCCGCCACATTGTCAACGGTAAAGCCGAAATGCTTGAACAGTACACCGGCGGGGGCAGACTCACCGAAGGTGTCAATGCCAACCACTTTACCCTTCAGGCCAACGAACTGATACCAACCGGCGGTCACACCGGCTTCGACAGCGACCCGTGCGCTGACAGCAGCAGGCAGGACAGCCTCACGGTAAGCGGCATCCTGTGCCAGGAACACATCCACGCACGGCATGGACACGACCCGTACCTGCTTGCCAGCCAGCTTCTCAGCAGCCCCCATCGCCAGTGCCACCTCTGAACCGGTTGCTATGATAATCGCATCAGGCGTGCCTGCACAGTCTTTCAACACATAACCGCCCTTGGCAACATTGGCAAGCTGGGCTGCATCACGCTGCTGGAAAGGCAGGTTTTGGCGGGTCAGGATCAGGGAAGTGGGGCCATTGTCCTTTTCAATCGCTGCTTTCCATGCAATAGCGGTTTCCACGCCATCACAAGGCCGCCATACCGACATGCGCGGGATCATGCGCAAGGTCGCGGTCTGCTCGACACCCTGGTGGGTCGGGCCATCTTCGCCCAAGCCGATGGAGTCATGTGTATAGACGAAAATATTGCAGATTTTCATCAAGGCCGCCATGCGCAGGGCATTACGGGCATATTCGGAGAACATCAGGAAGGTCGCACCATAAGGGATGAAACCACCATGCAGCGACACGCCGTTCATGATCGCACTCATCCCAAACTCACGCACCCCATAGGACAGGTAATTACCGCTGAAATCCTGCTCTGGGCCGTGGTTGGAGTTGATATATTTGCTGCGCTTGTTGAAAGTGTTATTGGAAGGGGTCAAGTCAGCCGAACCACCCAAAAACTCCGGCAGCAACGGTGCAAACGCATCCAGCGCATTCTTGGAGGCCACGCGGGTGGCGGGGGATTCAGCCTTGGCAACGATGGCATCTATTGCTTTTTGTGCCTCAACCGCCCAATTGGCAGGCAGCTCACCCGCCATCCGGCGCTGGAACTCCGCAGCCTCTGCTGGGAATGCCGCCTGATAAGCCGCAAACTGCTGGTTCCATGCACCCTCAAGGGCTGCACCTTTCTCCTTGGCATCCCAAGCGGCGTAAATCTCAGACGGGATCTCAAATGCCCCATATTTCCAGCCCATGTGTTCACGGGCAGCCGCAATCTCATCCTTACCCAACGGCGCACCGTGGACATCATGCCCACCTTGCTTATTAGGCGCACCCTTGCCAATCACGGTCTTGCAGCAGATCAGGGTGGGTTGGTCGCGCTCCATACGCGCATCCGCAATGGCAACCCGCAAGGAGTCGGCATCATGCCCGTCAATATTACGGATCACATGCCAGCCATAAGCCTCAAAACGCTTGGGGGTGTCATCCGCGAACCAGCCAACCACATCGCCATCAATCGAGATGCCATTGTCGTCATAGAAGCAGATCAGTTTTCCCAACTTGAGCGTACCCGCCAAGGAGCAGGCTTCGTGGGAAATGCCTTCCATCAGGCAACCATCACCGAGGAACACATAGGTGTAGTGGTCAACAATGGTGTGGCCTTCCTTATTGAACTGGGCAGCCAATACCTTTTCTGCCAATGCCATGCCGACGGCATTGGTGATACCCTGCCCCAAAGGGCCGGTGGTGGTTTCAATCCCAGGGGTATAGCCGTATTCGGGGTGTCCGGGGGTTTTGGAATGGAGCTGGCGGAAGTTTTTGATTTCCTCAATCGGCAGGTCATAACCAGTCAGGTGCAGCACCGCATACGGCAGCATCGAGCCATGCCCATTCGACATAACGAAACGGTCACGGTTAGCCCAGGCAGGGTTCTGGGGATTATGCCCCATAAAATCATTGAAAAGGACTTCAGCAATGTCAGCCATCCCCATCGGCGCACCGGGGTGGCCGGAATTGGCTTGCTGGACAGCATCCATAGCCAAAACGCGAATCGCATTAGCCAGATCTTGGCGGGTTGTCATGGAAGGATCTCCTGTAATCAAAAAATAGTTCTGCCCATACCGGAAAAACACCGGTCATGGTCGCGGCAAATGAAAGATACCCTTGCCGCCTGTGGCGCAACCCGGCATGGGAACCCTTCATTCAGGGGATTACATACATTTCAATAGTCACTATTGCTTCCAGACAATCCCTGACGATTGTGGCGAACTTCCACCCCAAGGACAACTCCCCCATGCTAGATAGGTTAACGGGGCTGACCACACTGGACGGGATAGGCAAGAGGCAGAACCTTGTATCACGCTTGGGGTAAGGATAATAACCTGATATGGGGGGATTGAACAGGATCGACTGGCAAGGAAGGAAATCCTTTGCGACTTTGAAAACCACCCAGAAGGCAGACCATCTTTTGCCCGTTTCTTGGCAGGCGTTAACAGACAAGGTAATATCACATACCATATGAAGCTAGTGATTGATACCAACGTCATCATTGCCGGATTCCGCTCGAAGCACGGCGCATCCTTCCAACTATTGCAACGCATCTGGGAAGGTAGCCTGCCGTTTTTATTGTCCGTACCGCTCGCCCTGGAATACGAAGATGTGCTGAAAAGGCCAGACAACCTTGCCGTTATGGGGCTAAGTATTGACGAAGTGGATACTGTGTTGGATGTGTTGTGCTTACGTGGTGACGAAATCCTGATCCATTACCTGTGGCGACCACAACTGACGGATGCAAAAGACGATATGGTGCTGGAACTCGCGGTAAACGGTATGGCAGAGGCTATCGTTACCTTTAATGTGAAAGACTTCCAGCCAGCGGCATCGCATTGGAATATCGCCACCCTTACCCCCGGTGAATGCCTGCGTAACCTTAAACAACGAGAGGTGTAACCCATGAGCCAATACGCACTGCGCCTGCCAGATTCCCTGTTAAAGCAAGCGCGTAAAACAGCCAAACGTGACAGCGTTTCCATGAACCAACTGTTCATCACTGCAATTGCCGAAAAGCTTGCGGTATTGGAGGCGGAAGATTTACTTCGCCAGCGGGCAGCACGGGCAGACTTGAATGCATTCAAACGCATTCTTGACCGTGTAGCAGATGCGCCACCCATACCCGGTGACGAAATTCACAACTAAAGGCAATCCTTATATCCATCCAACCGGAGCAATACCGTGGAAGCGCACCGCCTGCAAACAATTGATGACCTGCTGCACGCCCAAGAGCAGCGCATTGAGCTGATCCACGGTGAGTTGATTAAGCGCCCAATGGC
Organism: uncultured Thiothrix sp.; assembly: GCA_964293005.1. Classification (GTDB taxonomy): domain Bacteria; phylum Pseudomonadota; class Gammaproteobacteria; order Thiotrichales; family Thiotrichaceae; genus Thiolinea. The sequence continues at coordinate 1,450 of CAXYXW010000031.1, read as the reverse complement.
ACGCTCAGAGCATGCCCTTGTGCAATCCGGCCTGTCTGATGAAGTATTGCCATTCAAGCGCAAACCGGGTGGGGGCGGCTGGTGGATCATGACGGAAATCAGTGTACGCTACCACCAACACCATTGCCCAACCCACGACTTGGCAGGTTGGCGCAAAGAGCGGGTTCCTGCACGACCGACTGGCATCATGGATGTATTACCGGATTGGGTCTGTGAGACAACGCATCCCCTGAAGGTGTACCTGCCAGCAGTGCTGACACCTGCATCAAATCCGCCGGATTGGCTTTGCCGCGTTGCCCAGCCAAGGCCAAAGCCTGCTGCCCGAGCAAACGGTAAAGCTCTCCCGCCGCCGGTTGCCATGCCTGTAAGGCAGCCAATTGCCGCCCCACCACCGGATAATCACCCCGCGCTATCGGCCCAGTCAGGGCTTGGGCTGTACCCAAGGCAAACACATTGCTGACGGTCTCCTGCACAATGGGTTGCAGGATTTGCATGGCAAGCTCCCGCCCCACCCCGGCTTCCGCAAAGGTCTGAATGCTCAACTCCTGCAAGGCCACCAGATAATTACAGGCCAGCACACTCGCCGCGTGGTAGAGCGTTTTCTTGCTGGGGTCAATGGCAAACGGGATGCCGCCAATCGCTGCAAACAAGGGGCTTAAAACCGCCTCAGCCAGTGGATCACCCTCGACCCCACAAAAGGTCGGGGAAAAACTTGTCACCGCCCTATCCACCTCGGCAAAACTCTTAACCGGATGTACACTGGCAACCCAAGCCCCGCAGGGGTGGGCAGGCTGCAATAAGCGGGATGACAATGCCCCACTGCAATGGAACACCACATCCCCCGGACGTAGCAAACCACTCCCCACCAAAGCCGCCCCACAACGTTCCAGCTCCTTGTCCGGGCAACCCAGCAAATGGATTTCTGCTGGCTGCATCGCCTCCAGTTCTGCCACTGCCCTGCCTGCACCGATAAAGCCGGTTGCTGCCTGGCTGCTGGTCAAAGAAGTATTGAGGATGTCACCGATCTGCACACAATCATGCAGAAACCATAAGCGTGCCAAGGTCTGACCGACATGACCGCAGCCAATGATATTTAAGCGTTTGGGAGGTATATGCATGACAGCCCCTAAGACAAGGACTCATTATAGATATAAATAATGGATATAAACACTGGGAGGGAGGAGAAAGGCCTGCATGTGGTGCCCGGAACCGGAATCGAACCGGTACGGCTGTCACCAGCCGAGGGATTTTAAGTCCCTTGCGTCTACCAATTTCGCCACCCGGGCTGAGTATCGCTTGAAGATTGGAGGCTAGGGTCGGAATTGAACCGGCGTAGACGGATTTGCAATCCGCTGCATGACCACTCTGCCACCCAGCCTTAATTATTTAAAACGATTTGGAGCGGGAAACGAGATTCGAACTCGCGACCCCAACCTTGGCAAGGTTGTGC
>CAXYXW010000030.1:0-50529 GCA_964293005.1 uncultured Thiothrix sp. | reverse complement strand
ATCAGCCCTAGTCGTGATTTGAATAGGCTGAAAGCTTATCCCGAACTCAGGTTAGGTACTTATCCACCCGGATGCAATCGACGTTACCCCTCGGGGTAGGGCATGACCGGCTGGTGATGCACTGAGCCAACCAACCATCAACCAAAGGCCGGGGCATGTTCCCGGCTTTTTTGTGTCTGGCGGAGGGTTTGTTAAGTGTGTGCTTTTTCAAGTAGGTATATGGGTAGTGTTTTATTTTTTAAGTTATTGATTTTATAAGCCAGTTCGAGTCCAGCCGTCGCTAAGTGACAGCAAGATTTAGTACCTCACCCCTCATACCCCAAGACCGGAGCCAGCCAGCGTTCTGCCTCCACGAGTGTCATGCCTTTACGTTGTGCATAATCCTCCACCTGATCACGGGCAATCCTGCCAATCCCAAAGTAGCGGGATTCAGGGTGGCTGAAATACCAGCCTGATACAGACGCTGCCGGGTACATGGCAAACGATTCGGTGATGATCATGCTGGTATGCCTTTCCACATCCAGCAGTTGCCAGAGTGTGCCTTTCTCGGTGTGGTCAGGGCAGGCGGGATAGCCAGGGGCAGGGCGGATACCTTGGTAGGCCTCAGCAATCAGTGCCGTGTTATCCAGTGTTTCTGCGGCGGCATAGCCCCAGAACTCCTTGCGCACGCGCTCATGGATGCGTTCTGCCAAAGCCTCGGCAAGGCGGTCACACAGGGCTTCGAGCATGATGGCGCTGTAGTCGTCGTGTTGTGCCCGGAAAGCTTTCAAATGCGTTTCAATGCCAAATCCGGCACTGACGGCAAATGCGCCCAGCCAATCGGCTGTGCCGGAGCTTGCGGGGGCAATGAAATCACTCAGGCAGTAGTTTGGCTGCTGCCCATTACGATCCATCTGCATCCGCAACTGGTGCAGAGTTGCCAAGGGTTGCATGCGTGCTGCATCCTGATAGAGCTGCACATCATCGCCTTGTGCCTGGGCTGGGAAAAAGCCGACAATCGCCTTGGCGGTGATCCAGCGCTCTGTCACCAGCTTATCCAGCATTGCTTGTGCATCGTTAAATAGCTGGCTGGCCTCTGTTCCGACCACGGCATCGTTCAGGATGTCCGGGTAACGCCCTGCCAGTTCCCAGCTACGGAAGAACGGTGTCCAGTCAATCCGCCCGACCAGTTCAGCCAAGGGATAATCAGCAAAATTGAGGATACAGCCTGCCCCTGCGTGGATCAGTTCTGCCCCGGCAGGAATGGCGCTGGCTTTTGCTGCTTGTTGTGCATCCCGTTCGGCTTGTAGCTGGTGTGCAATGCAGCAGTATGCCTTTTCGGGCGATGGGTTTTGTTTGGGGGGGGCGGCTGCCAAGCCCAGGATTTGTGGTTGTACCGGAGTATAGTGTTTCCAATCCCCCTTAAAGCCATTGTCCCGTGCCGTTGCTAGGCTGACGAGCTTGCGTTCGGTCTGGTTGGCAGCCCGTTTCACGCGCACCTGTTCATATTCAGCCCGGATGCTGGCGACATAATCGGCTTTTTGTGCTTTCGACAACAAGGTGCTGGCAACACCGACTGCCCGTGATGCATCTGGCACATAGACCACGATGTCATTGTGGTATTGTGGTTCGATTTTGACGGCGGTATGGATTTTTGAGGTGGTTGCCCCACCGATCAGCAAGGGGACATGGAAATCTTGGCGTTGCATTTCCTTGGCGACATGCACCATCTCATCCAGGGAAGGGGTGATCAGCCCTGACAAGCCAATGATGTCCACTTGATGGTCACGGGCGGCTTGCAGTATTTTTTCAGCGGATACCATCACACCCAGGTCGATGACCTCATAACTGTTGCATTGCAGCACCACCCCGACAATGTTCTTGCCGATGTCATGCACATCACCCTTGACGGTTGCCATCAGGATTTTGCCATTGGTTTGTGCTTCACAACCGGCTTTTTCGGCTTCCATAAACGGTTGCAGGTAAGCAACGGCCTTTTTCATGACGCGGGCGGATTTGACCACTTGCGGCAGGAACATTTTGCCTGCACCGAACAGGTCGCCCACCACATTCATGCCATCCATCAACGGGCCTTCGATGACCCACAAGGGGCGACCCAGCTTTATCCGTGCTGCTTCCGTATCGGCATCAACATAGGCATCAATGCCTTTGACCAGGGCATGTTGCAGGCGTTTTTCCACGTCCCATGAGCGCCATTCAAGGTCTTCCTTTTTCTCATTACCCTTACCACCGGCTTGAAATTTGGGGGCAACTTCAAGCATTATCTCGGTGGCATCGTCGCGCCGGTTGAGAACCGTGTCTTCCACCGCATGGCGTAGCTCGTTTGGCAACTCATCATAGATTGCCATTTGTCCGGCGTTGACGATGCCCATGTTCATGCCCGCCTGGATGGCGTGGTAGAGGAAAACGCTATGGATGGCCTCACGCACCGGGTCATTGCCCCGGAACGAGAATGATACGTTGGAAACCCCACCCGACACGCTGGCATGCGGCAGGTTTTGGCGAATCCAGCGGGTCGCTTCGATGAAATCCACCGCGTAGTTGTTGTGCTCCTCAATCCCGGTGGCAATCGCAAAAATATTTGGGTCGAAAATAATATCCTGCGGCGGGAAGCCCACCTGTTCGGTCAGGATTTTATAGGCACGCGCACAAATTTCTATTTTGCGTGCCTGGGTATCCGCTTGGCCTTGCTCATCAAACGCCATCACAATCACCGCCGCCCCGTAACGGCGTACCAGCTTGGCCTGCTGGGCAAATTTGGCTTCGCCTTCCTTCATGGAAATGGAGTTGACGATGCCCTTGCCCTGGATGCATTTCAGGCCAGCCTCAATCACCTCCCATTTGGATGAGTCAATCATCACCGGCACGCGGGCAATATCCGGTTCCCCGGCAATCAGGTTGAGGAAGCGGGTCATGGCTGCCACGGCATCCAGCAAGCCCTCATCCATATTGACATCAATCACCTGTGCGCCATTCTGCACCTGTTCCAATGCCACACTGAGTGCTGAGGTATAATCACCGTCCTTGATCAAGCGGCGGAATTTGGCAGAGCCAGTGACATTGGTGCGCTCACCCACATTCACAAATAAGCTGTCTTTACTGATATTGAACGGCTCCAAACCGGACAGGCGCATTTCCGGGGTCAGCCTGGGCAAGGGGCGCGGGGCAATCCCCTGTACGGCAGCAGCAATGGCTTTGATATGGTCGGGTGTTGTGCCGCAGCAGCCACCCACAATATTTAAAAAGCCACTTTGCGCCCATTCACGGATATGCACAGCCATGTCTGCACCGTCCATATCGTATTCACCCATTTCATTCGGCAAACCGGCGTTGGGGTGGGCAGACACATACGAGGCACACACCCGCGATAGCTCTTCCACATATTGGCGCAGCAAATCTGGCCCCAACGCACAATTCAGGCCAAATGACAGGGCATCTGCATGCACGAGTGAGTTATAAAACGCTTCGGTGGTTTGCCCGGAAAGCGTGCGCCCGGATTGGTCGGTGATCGTCCCGGAAATCATCACCGGCAACTCAACCCCATCCTCATCAAACACCTGTTTGACGGCAAACACAGCGGCCTTGGCATTGAGCGTGTCAAAAATGGTTTCAATCAGGATCATATCCGCCCCGCCTTCAATCAGGCCACGGGTGGATTCCATGTAGGATGCTACCAACTCATCAAAGGTGACATTGCGGAAACCAGGGTCATTCACATCCGGGGAAATGCTACAGGTACGGCTGGTTGGCCCAAGTACACCGGCAACAAAGCGTGGTTTGTCCGGTGTACTGTATTCATCCGCCACTGAGCGGGCAAGGTGGGCAGCCGCCACGTTGATTTCCCGTGCAAAAGCCTGCATGTCATAGTCGTGCATGGAAATGCGCGTGGCATTGAAGGTGTTGGTTTCGAGGATGTCCGCCCCGGCTGCCAGATATTGCGCGTGAATTTCCCGGATCACGTCAGGTTTGGTCAGCACCAACAGGTCATTGTTGCCTTTGACATCCTTGTGCCAAGCGGCGAAACGGCTGCCACGGTAATCCTGTTCTTGTAGTTTGTAACGCTGCACCATCGTCCCCATTGCGCCATCAAGGATAAGGATGCGTTGGGCAAGGGCGGCGTGCAGTTGGGTTTGCCGTGTCATGGTTGGGTATCTCCCGGACAAAAATGATGTGTATTGTCTGGGTTTGTGGGTATGGAATCAATTTCAATGTTTTCAATTGGAAGTTGAATTTATTTCTATTTTCCATGGCGTGTGACGCTATTTACATTTTACCGAACGGTCAACTACCATAAGCCAGATGAACGTACCGACTGACACTCGCCACCGCTTGCTCCATAGTGCCCGCAACCTGCTCTACTCGCGTAGTTATGGGCACGTGGGTGTGAAAGAAATTTGCGACATGGCAGGTGTGCAAAAGGGCAGCTTCTACCATTTTTTCCCTTCCAAGCAGGAGCTGACGCTGGCGGTGCTGGATGAGTTCTTTCTCATTTCGAGGGAAACCGTTTTTGCGCGTGCATTCCGCCCTGAGCTGTCGCCGATGCAACGGCTCGCGGCTTTAATTGAGCACAGTTATGCCCTGCAAAAAACCATCAAAGAGCAAAGCGGCAAAACGCTGGGTTGTCCTTACGGCAATATCGCCTCGGAACTAAGCACGCAGGATGAGCCAATCCGCCAACGTATCGCCAGCTTGTTCCAGCAAATGGAGGCTACCTTGCAAGCCACGCTGGATGAAGCTGTGGGCAAGGGTGATATTGCGCCATGCAATACGGCTGCAACGGCAACCGCGATGTTTTCGTACCTGGAGGGGTTAATGTTGCTGGCAAAGACCCGTAATGACCCGGAAGTGATCCGTGAACTTGGCAGTGCCATGCTGGGCATCCGCATCGGGGTATCATCCACGACCTGAAAATTTTTTAGCCAAATAGTTGACCGACCGGTCAGTTAAATTGAACCAACCAAACCAGGGAGAACCCTCATGAGTTACCTCAAAACCATTAGCACGGCTGAAGCCACGGGCGATGTTGCCGCTGTTTATCAGGAAATGACCGCCAGCTTTGGCGGTGTACCGGGCATCATGCAGGTGCATAGCGCCGTGCCTTTCCATTTGCGTCAGAGATGGGAGTTCATCAAGCACAGTATGCAGAATCCGAATTTGTCGGGCGCATTGCAAGCCACGGTGCGGATGACCGTTTCACAGGGGACGGCTTGCGCTTACTGCATCGACATGAACGCGGGAATGCTGATCAATATGTTCGGCTGGACAACCGAGCAAGTGGCTGCAACCCAAGCCGACCCTGCGAATGCCAACCTTGACGCACGCGAAAAGGCACTGTTGCTGTTCATCCTCAAGGCGGTGAAGGACTCCAACAGCACCACGCAAGCCGATGTCGATGCACTGCGGGCGTTGGGTTACAGCGATGAGGACATTTACGAAGGTTTGGCGCTGGGCGCGTGGATGGTAGCGGGCGACATTGTGTCGAATGCTCTGCATGTTGAGCGTGACTTTTAATCAACCCACCGGAGTAAGGTTGTATATGCAACCAAAGGCATCCCGCATGAAACTTTTCTACTCAAGCACCTCGCCCTATTCTCGCAAAGTACGCTTGGTCATCCTTGAAAAAGGCTTAAGCGGGCAGGTCGAAACTGTACTCGTCGACCCTTTCGGGGCAAGTGACCCACTCAATACTGCCAATCCTTTGGGGAAAGTCCCCACGCTGCTGTTAGACAATGGCGAAGCCTTATTCGATAGCCCCGTCATTTGCCGTTATCTTGATAGCCTGTCCGATGTTTTCCCCATGATTCCCCCCGCTGGCTGGCAACAATGGGCAACCTTGCGCTGGGAAGCCTTGGCGGATGGCATGACGGATACCGCCTACAATATCGTGATGGAGCGCCGCCGCCCTGCGGGTCAACAGTCGTCCACTTGGCTGGCACATTGGGCAGCAGAAATCCAGCGTACTTTGCACGAAATGGAAAGCAAGGCGGCTGAATTGACGGGCGATATTACCCTGACCCATTTGGCGGTGGGGGCGGCGGTTGGTTATCTGGATTTACGGATGCCGGAGGTGCTGTATGAGGCTGCTTGTCCGTCAGTGGCGGCATATCCGCGTTTGTTGGCATGGTACGAAGCCTTTAAAACACGCTCCTCCATGCGGGCTACCCAGCCTTGAGCTAGACCAGATGGGTAATGCTGCCATCATGGACGGCATTACCCATTTCACACATTAAAACATCACCCCACCGCCTCCGGCACTTTTGGGGTTGCCTGCTTTTTCCGCCAGAACAGCCAGCGCAGGCCACGCACGATGTCATCAATAAACGTATAAACCACCGGGATGACCAGTAGGCTAAGCAGGGTGGAGGCGATGAGGCCGCCGATCACGACAATTGCCATCGGTGAGCGGAAGCTGGGGTCTACACCCACTCCCATCGCGGTTGGCAGCATGCCTGCACCCATCGCTATCGTGGTCATGACAATGGGGCGGGCGCGTTTGTGGCAGGCATCAACCAAGGCTTCAAAGCGTTGCAGGCCACGCTGGTCAATGGCAACAATCGCGTATTCGACCAGCAGGATTGAGTTCTTGGTGACAATCCCCATCAACATGACCAAGCCAATGACAGAAGGCATCGAGAAGCTACTGTGCGTCAATAGCAGGGCAATGAAAGCGCCGCCCAGTGACAAGGGCAGGGCAGTCAGGATCGTGACTGGTTGCAGGAAATCGTGGAACAGCAAGACCAGTACCACGTAAATGAACATGATGCCCACCAGCATGGCAAGGCCAAAGCTGCCAAACAGTTCTTGCATGCTCTCAACATCTCCGGAGGGTGGGCGGTCAACATTCTGCGGCAGGGTTTGCAGGCTGGGGAGCTTGTCGGTTGCCGCTGCAATTTCACCAAGGGTACGCCCATTTAGCTCCACATCAATGGTCACATTGCGTTTACGTTCTAGCCGCTGGATTTGGGTCGGGCCGCTACCAATCTCAATATGCGCCACGGCTGACAAGGGGACATCGCCATTGCGCCCTTGGACACGCAATTGGGCAATGGATTGCAAATCGGTGCGTACCTGCTTGTCGAGCCTGACCCGTACCGGGATTTGCCGCTGCGGAAGGTTGAGTTTGGGGAGACGGCTTTCAAAATCCCCCGCCGTGGCAATTTGCACCACACTGGCTAAGGTTTCGGTGCTGACACCCAATTCAGCAGCGCGGGCAAAGTCCGGGGTAATATGGATTTCCGGGCGTTGCAGGCTGGCATTGGAGGTGACATTGCCAATTCCTGGCAGGGTGCGCAAATCCTTTTCCACCGCCAGTACGCTGGTGCGTAGCGCATGGGGATCCTCACTTGCCAAGGTGACTTGCAGCTGTTCGCCATTGCCGCCCATCCCGACCTTAACCCGTACCCCCGCCAGCCCTTTGATGTGCTCACGGATTTCGTTCTCAACTTCCTGCTGGGTCTGTTTGCGTTCCGTGCGGTGGCTTAGGATCAGGGTGAGGGTGGCTTTGCGTGAGTCAACCGCCCCACCCATGCTGACAGGGCCGCCTTGTTGCCCGGCTTCATAGCCGACAATGGAAAAGACATTTTTTATCTCTTTCACGGGGGTCAGCAGTTGCCGTGCCTGTTCTGCCAATACGCGGGTTTCCTCCAGCGTACTGCCCGGTTGCAGTTCCAATGTAACTGCCGTGCGCCCCTCGTCCCCTGGTGGGATAAAGCCAGTGGGCAACAGCGGGATCAGCATAATGGAGCCAACGAAAAACGCGATGGCAAACAGGGTCGTGATAATGCGGTGACGCAAACACCATTTCATGGTTGCCAGATAATGGCGCATGATCCAGCCATCGGTTTGCTGGTGTTGCTTGGGTGCTTTCAGGAAATAAGCAGCCATCATTGGTGTCAGCAAGCGTGCCACCACCAGCGAGAAGAACACCGAAACGGCAGCGGTAATGCCGAAGGGTTCAAAGAATTTGCCCGGCACACCGCCCATAAACGCGGTTGGCAGGAAAACAGCAATCAAGGTGAAGGTCGTGGCAATAACCGCGAGGCCGATCTCATCCGCCGCTTCCATGGCGGCCTGGAACGGGGTTTTGCCCATGTGCAGGTGGCGGACGATGTTCTCCACTTCCACAATGGCATCATCGACCAGAACCCCCACCACCAAGGCCAAGGCCAGCAAGGTCAGGAGGTTAAGCGAGTAACCGAGGTAGTTGATGACGGCAAAGGTCGGGATAATTGCCATTGGCAAGGCAATGGCGGATACAATCGTCGAACGCCAGTCACGCAGGAATAGCCAGACCACCAGAATCGCCAGCACCGCCCCCTCAAACATCAGCGTCAGCGAGCCGGAGTAGTTTTCCTCTACGCTCGTGACGGTATCGTAAGCCTCACTGATTTTGACTTGTGGGTGCAGCACACTGAGTTTCTTGACCGCATCCCGGACTTTGGCGGCTGTTTCCACCTCGCCTGCGCCACGGGTACGGGTGATCTGGAAGCCGACGACGGGCGCACCATTCCAGAGTGCATAGGTGGCACGTTCGGAATAGGTGTCTTCAATGCTGGCGATCTGGTCGAGACGGACATAACGCCCGCCCGCCAAGGGGATGGGCAGGGCGGCAATATCTTCTGCCGAGCCAACTGCGCCCAGCGTGCGCACGGATTGCACCCCGCCGCCGACATCGCCACGCCCACCCGATGCATCCTTTTGCACTTGCCCCAAGGCGCGTGAGACATCCGCCACACTCACGCCCAAGCCGGTCATCAGGGCGGGGTTGAGGTTAACCTGCACTTCACGGTCAACACCGCCAATGCGTGAGCTGCGCCCCACGCCCTTGACCGCCATCATCGCCTTGGACACTTCATTGTCCACGAACCAGGACAAGGCTTCCTCGTCCATCTGTTCGGAGGCCACGGTGAAGGTAATGATGGGGTTGCCGGAGGTGCTTACTTTCGACACAATCGGATCAGACATGCTGTCTGGCAGGTCGCTGCGGATGGAGTCAACCGCATTGCGCACTTCGCTGAGGGCGATTTCGGTATCCTTGTCGATACTGAACTCAACGGCGACGCTGGCTGATCCATCATTCAGGGTGGTGATAATGTGCTTGATGCCACCCAGCGAGGCGACCGCATCTTCAATTTTGCGGGCGACTTCCGTTTCCAGTTGGGAAGGTGAAGCCCCTTCGAGTGCCGCCGCAACGGTAATGACCGGCAGCTCAATATCCGGGGATTGCTGGATCAGCAGTGAGCGGAAGCCCTGTACCCCCAGAAAGGTCAATACCATGAACAGCAGCAGGGCTGGGACAGGGTTACGGATTGACCACGCTGAGACGTTCATGGCTTTTTACCGTCGGTGCTGTTGGTGGTTGCAGTAGCCGGTGCGCTGCTGGATTGTACCAGGTCATTATCATTCAGGAATGCACCGCCTGTTGCCACAATCTGTGCGGCACTATCCAGTTTGCTGAGGATCTCCACCCGATCCTTGATGCGCCGCCCAACTTTGACTTCATGCTGGCGCACGTGGTTGTCAGCAGCGACTTCAAACATATAATTCCGCCCATCACGGAGGATAACCGCGCTTTGTGGCAAGGTGAGGGCATCCGTTTTGCCTTGGTATAACTGGCCTTGGACGAACATCCCTGCCCGTGCTGAACTGCCTGCGGGCAAGGTCACATAAATCAGTGCCCGACGGGTATTGGCATCCAGCGTCGGTGAAATCAGGCGTACCTGGCCTTCAATGGTTTCGCCGGTTGTCAAGGTAACGCTGGCAGCTTGTTGCTCGCGGATTTGCCCGAGGTCATTACTGGAGACTTCGGCTCGCCATTCCAGTTTATGCTGGCGGATAATGCGGAACAGTTCTGTGCCAGGCTGTGTCACGGCTCCTAAGGCGGCAGCCCGTGAGCTGATAATGCCATCATCCGCTGCGACAATTTCGGTTTGCCCCAAACGGATGGTATGGTTCTTGAGGGCAGCTTCCTGCACTTTCAGGGCGGCGTGCTGGGATTCAAGGGCGGCTTGCTGGGCAGCAACGGTGGCTTCCTGCACTTGGACAGTGGCTTCTTGCCCATCCACTTCCAGGCGGCGCGAGTTGACCAAGGCCAATTGTGCCTTGAGTTCTGCCTGCCGTGCGGTTGCCCCGGATTTCTGTGCCTGCAAACCCGATTTTTGGGCACTTACCCCGGCTTTTTGGGCTTCGAGTGCAGCTTTTTGGGCAGACAAACCGGCTTTCTGGTTTTCCACCCCAGCCCGCGCAGTGGCTTCGCCGGTCAGGTATTGGTCAACCTGTTGCAGGGGTAATGCCCCGGTGCTTTTCAATTGGCGGGCGCGGTCAGCATTGGCTTTGGCTTCGTTGAGGGTTGCACTGGCTTGGGTCACCCCCGCCCCGGCTTGGGCGACGCTGGCAGTGGCTTGCGCTACCCCTGCTTCGGCCTGTGCCATATTCGCCTGGAATTGGTTGACGGTGGCATTGGCCTGGGCGACCCCGGCTTCAGCTTGGGCAACTCCGGCTTGTGCCTGGATAATACCGGCTTCGGCTTGTGCCACCCCGGTTTTGGCCTGCATGACCCCGGCTCTGGCCTGTACCACCCCGGCTTCGGCGCGGGCAATCTCCGCCTTGGCTTGGGCGATCACGGCCTGTTGTTGGGCAATGTCAGCCTGGATGGTGTCTTGTGCCAGCAGTGCCAATACCTGCCCACGTTTGACCTCAGTCCCCACATCCACCAATACCTCGGTAATCCGCAAGCCACCGATTTCAGCGGCGATGACAGCTTCTTGCCAAGGGGCAACGACCCCATCCGCACTAATGCTGATGTCCCAGGAGTCGTTTTGCGGTGTCACGGTGCTGACAGTCAGGGCGGGTTTGGGGGCAGGGGTGGGTGCAGTGGTTTCGGCATACAGTGCGAGTGGGTTGATGGCAACAGCCAACCCAAGCAGGCTGTAGAAGGTTGCCCGTAGCGTGCGGCGCAGAATTGGTTTCATGATTGGCTATGATTCAGCTTGGTTGGAAGTAAATATGGCTATTATCAAAATGACTCATGGTCAGTAGCATAGCTGAAGCCGGGGTGGCTGGGTAGTTCCCCTGTAAATATTCTTGTTAAAATTCTTGTTAAAAACAAGCTACTTTAGTGGTTGGGCTGGGGTAGGCAAGCCCGCATTGAGTGCTTTCAGGGTGCGGGAACGGAACTCCCGCCGGTACAGCACCGCGACCACCCACGTGCTGGCGATCATGAAAGCGATTGGATGGATGAACCAGGCCAGTACCGCCAGACTGAAGTAATAAGCTCGCAAACCAATGTTGAAATGGTAAATCGCCAGCCAGACAATATCAGCCAAGGCTTCCTGATGCTGGGTGCGCTGTTCCGGGCTGGTATCGGGGTCATTGGCGATGGGGGCGCTACCCACCAGAATGGCGGCGAAACCCCATTGGCGCATGCACCAGGTAAAGGTGAAAAAAGCATACACAAAGGCCATCAGCAGGATCAGGATACCAATTTCCCAACGCTGCGGGGTAACAGGTTGCACCAGTGGCAGGCTGGACAGGACATGGGTGGCGGTGTCGGTGGAGCCAAGTGCGGTTGCCAAGCCCGCAATCACCAGTAAGGTACTGGAGGCCAGAAATGCCGAACTGCGCTCGATATTGGTAATTACTGAGGTATCGACCATGCGGTTGTCACGGGCTTGTAATATGCTGATCCACAAGCGGATATGCCCGTGCAATGCGTCCTGCAAGCGGATGCCGTGGTTGGGGCGGAAGCCGGAATAGCGGGTATAGCCGAACCAGCACAGACAAAACCAGAACAGTGAAAACCAGTCCAACGGGGTGAGGTTTGGCATTGGCATGGTTAACCTTCCTGAATTGCAGCTGGGCTAGGGTAAAGGAGGGGGCGGATATTCGGCCATTGTGCCAGCAGGATACCCAGTAATACGATTAAGCCACCGATGATTTGTGTGCCATTGAGTGATTCACCGAGCAGCCAGACTGCCATCAGCACGGTTCCGACCGGCTCCAGGTTCATGACGGTGGACATGCGTACCGGCCCAATCAGGCGTACCCCATTGTAGACCGCCATAAAACCAATGATAAAGGCCAGCAGCATGCCACTGAAGATCAGCCAACCCGTTTGGTTGATGGGCAAGGCAGGCCCGCCTTTGGGAAGGGTCATTAACAGCGCAAGTACCAATACACTGAGGGACATATAAAAACTGAACACGGTGGTCGGCAGTTTTTTCAGGATACGCCCACTGCCCAGCATATTCAGGGAAACGCCAATCGAGGAGACTACCGCGAATAGTAACCCTACCGTATTCAGGTTGCTGGCTTGTACATCCAGTGCCAGGGTCAGGCCAACGAAGGCAACCAACAAGGCCAGCAGTTGCAATGGATTGGGCATGCGCCGCTCGAGGGCGGCAGCCATCAGGGTGACAACAATCGGGGAGGTATAGAAAATCAGTACCGCGAGGCTGACCGGCAGGTAGGAAACCGCCGTCAGGTAAGAGCCAATGCCAATGAAATAAGCCAACCCGACCAAGACACAGCCCAGCAGTAATGCTGACGTGACCCGGAGTGATTGCCCTTTCCACAGGTTCCAGCCCAACATCAGCAAACCCAATAGGGCAAAGCGCATCACCAAGACGGTTTGTGCGTCTGTGCCGTAGTCATAACTGATACGTGCCAAGACAATCGAGCAGGCAAAACCTGCGGCGGCGATAATGGCCAACACCAAGCCGGAAAGGGTGGTGTGGCGTTGGGAATGGCTCATGGGTATCCAAAATCCGATGACGAGGGCTGTGGTTATATCACACTCTTGTCTGCCTGGCTGCATCCTGTCTGTACCTTATCGGCAACCGTGATGAGGGCTTTGTCGTGTTGGACACGCTCATCAATATACAGTGAAGTACAGGTATCACAGCGGCAGAAGTTTGAAGTGGATGGGGCGGGTGTCAGGCTAACTCCGCGCCCGCCCTACAGCCAATAGGACAAACAAATTCCACTTACTGCAAGTGTGGCTCCACCCCATCTAAATCATGGCTCTCTTCCTGAAGCTTATCCAACTCATCCAGTATCCGTAAGAATCGTCGTCCAAAGGGTGTCACGTTGTATTCAACCCGTGGTGGTACTTCAGGGAAAGCAACCCGCTCAAGAATGCCAAACTGGATATTTTTACGTAAACATTCGTTCAACACCTTTGTGGACAAGCCTTCTACCTGGCGAACCATTTCACCGGGACGATTAATGCCATGTGCCAGCAGTTGATAAACCGTCAGTGACCATTTGCAGCCATAGATGCTTTCCACCATGCGGGCAGAACGTTCTGGGGCTGATTTCCGTGAAAATATTTTTTCCCTTTCTTTCATCAATATATACCAAAAAGTACCTGCATTACCAATTTGTTCCTGCTTTTCAATAAGTTATTAATTTTAATATGCTACACAAACTTAAACATTACAAGGAACATAACATGAAAAACGACATAGTAAATGCCTTTATTCTGGGCGGATCAAGCGGCATGGGGCTAGCAACAGCAAAGCGCTTACTCACAGAAGGAAACAATGTCACGATTGTTGGTCATCAAGCCGACAAACTGGATGCAGCCCAGGCAGAGCTTTCGGTATACGGTCAGGTAACAACCATAGTGGCTGATTTATACCAGTCTGGTGATGTGCAAGCGCTTATCAACCACATCCAGGGCAGTACAGCAACGATCCGCTACTTCGTCAATGCAGCAGGGTATTTTAAGCCAATTCCATTCCTCGCACACAGTAACGCTGATTATGATATTTATATGGATTTAAACCGGGCTGGATTTTTCATCTCCCAAGCGATTGCACAACACATGAAGCAGCGTGGAGGCGGCTCAATCGTACATATCGGCTCAATGTGGGCGCAACAAGCTATTAAAGCCACCCCATCATCTGCGTATTCTATGGCCAAGGCAGGGTTGCATGCACTGACGCAGCACATGGCGATGGAGTTGGCTGATGACAATATTCGTGTCAATGCAGTATCGCCTGCCGTTGTGAAAACGCCTATTTATGAGTCATTTATTGACAAAAGTGTATTGGATGAGACACTGGCGGGACTTAATGCTTTCCATCCCATTGGGCGAATTGGTACACCGGATGATGTTGCTGCCGTTATTTGTTTTTTATTAAGTAAGGAGGCCGATTGGGTGACAGGCGCTATCTGGGATGTGGATGGCGGTGTTATCGCAGGCCGTAACTGAGGATTCGATCATGTTGAACATGGATTTCACCCAAGCACTGGTGTTCAACACCACAACCATGCCGTGGATCAATAGCCCGGCGGATGGCGTTGGCAGAAAGCCGCTGGAGCGTGAACGTCCCGAATCAGGCCATACCACCAGCATCGTGCGTTTTGCGGCGGGTAGCCATTTTCCACGCCACACTCACCCGCTGGGTGAGGAAATTCTGGTGCTGGATGGGGTGTTTTCGGATGAGCACGGCGATTATGGGAAAGGTTTTTATTTGCGCAATCCGCCCGGTAGTGCCCACAGCCCTTTTAGCAAAACCGGCTGTACCTTGTTGGTCAAGCTGGAGCAATTCGACCCACGTGATCAGCAAACCGTGCGGATTGATACCTTGCAAACCCCTTGGCAACAGGGCATCGGTGGTTTGCAGGTCATGTCATTGCACGAATTTGAGCATGAGCATGTCGCCTTGGTACATTGGCCTGCCGGGGAACATTTCCAGCCACATCGGCACTTTGGCGGTGAGGAAATCCTCGTACTCTCCGGCACATTCAAGGATGAGCACGGCATTTACCCAGCAGGCACATGGCTACGTAGCCCGCATTTAAGCGGGCATTTTCCGTATACTGATGAAGAAACGGTGATTTGGGTGAAGACCGGGCATTTACCCATAAATCATCGGGTCTGATCGGGAATATCTGTGGAAGGGGGCGGATGTCAGGCTAACTCCGCGTCCGCCCCACTGCATCCAGCCAACCGGCGTATTTCTTGACACGCATCGCATTATCCATCTGCGGCATAAAGCGCCGCTCCAACGCCCATTCAGCGGCAAATTGTGCGGGGGGGGGGCATAGGCCTTGCTGGAAGCCTGCCAGCCAACCTGCCCCCAACGCGGTGGTTTCCAGTATGCGTGGGCGGTCAACCGGGCTATCGAGAATGTCGGCGAGGAATTGCATCGTCCAATCCGAAGCGGTCATACCGCCATCTACCCGCAGGACGGTTTGCGCCGCCTGCAATTGGCTGCTGTCTGCCCGCATCGCATTGAGCAGGTCACGGGTCTGGTAGCCGACGCTTTCCAGGGCTGCCCGTGCCAGCTCCGCAGGGCCGGTGTTACGGGTCATGCCAAACAATGCACCGCGTGCATCAGGATCCCAATACGGTGCTCCCAAACCGACAAATGCAGGCACAAGGTAAACTGCTTGGTGCGGGTCAGCCTGTTCTGCCAGTGTTTGTGTATCGCGGGCGTGCTGGATGACCTTCAGGCTATCCCGTAGCCATTGTACCGTCGCCCCTGCCATGAAAATGGAGCCTTCCAGTGCATAGGTTGGTTTGCCATTGAGCTGGTAGGCGAGTGTGGTCAGCAGGTTATTACTGGAAAGGATGGCTTGGTCGCCGGTATTGAGCACAGCAAAACAACCTGTGCCATAGGTGGATTTCATCATGCCCGGTTGGAAGCAGGCTTGTCCTACCGTGGCGGCTTGCTGGTCGCCTGCAACCCCACAGATCGGGATGGCAGCACCGAAGATGGCAGGGTCAGTGACACCGAAATCAGCCGCGCTGTCTTTCACTTCCGGCAACAAGCTGGCAGGAATGCCCAACAGCTTGAGCAAATCTGCATCCCATTGTCCGGTATGGATATTATATAGCAGGGTGCGGCTGGCATTGGTTGCATCGGTGGCGTGTACCTTGCCGCCGGTCAGATGCCAAATCAGCCAGGTATCAATCGTACCCATGCGCAGTTGTCCTGCTTCTGCCCGCGTCCGCACGCCCGGTACATGCTCCAATACCCAGCGCACTTCCGTACCACTGAAGTACGGGTCAGCCAACAAACCGGTTTTTGCCCGGATCAGGTCTTGTGTACCATCTGCCTTTAACTGTTGGCAATAATCAGCAGTACGCCGGTCTTGCCAGACAATCGCATTGTAAACGGCTTTGCCGCTATCTTTGTCCCAAACCACCACGGTTTCACGCTGGTTGGTAATGCCAATCGCAGCGACTTCGGCTGCGGTAATGCCTGCCTGTTGCAAGGCTGCTTGGCAGGTTGCCAGGGTGGTGCGCAATAAGTCTTCCGGGTCATGTTCAACCCAGCCAGATTGCGGAAAATATTGTGGGAATTCCTGTTGTGCAGAGGCCAACGGGTACAGCTTTTCATTGAAGACAATACTGCGGGTAGAAGTTGTCCCTTGGTCGATGGCGATGATGTAGGGCATGGGATGGCCTCTGGGGTTCGTGGTGTCAGGCTCAATAAGCCCCTCCCAGCCTCCCCTTGTCGGGTGAGGGTTGGGAGAGGCCTTGTTTAGCCTACCTTACCCTTTCTTCCACGATTTGATCAACTCATCGTAGTCAACCGTTTCAGGTGTTGGCTTCTCGTTTTCCAACTTTTTACGCGGAGCCTGGGTATCGCTCAGCCATTCTTTCGGGTCTTTTGGCTCGTTGAGTTTCGGGCCAATCTCGCCTTGTACACCGCTCTTTTCCAGACGCTCCAGGACTTTTTCCTGGGCTTCACACAAAGCATCCAGCGCTTCTTGCGGTGTTTTTGCACCGGAAGAGGCATCACCGATGTTTTGCCACCACAATTGTGCCAGTTTCGGATAATCCGGGACGTTCGTGCCGGTTGGCGACCATTGTACCCGTGCCGGTGAGCGGTAGAACTCAACCAGACCACCCAGTTTCGGCGCACGCTCTGAGAAGCTGTCGTGGTTGATGGTCGATTCACGAATGAAGGTCAGGCCAACATGGGACTTTTTCACATCGACGGTTTTGGAAGTGACGAACTGTGCGTACAACCAGGCGGCCTTGGCACGGTCAGGTGGGGTGGACTTCATCAGTGTCCAGGAACCTGCATCCTGATAGCCAACTTTTGTGCCCGGTGTCCAGTATGCGCCATGAGGTGAAGGAGCCATCCGCCATTTCGGTGTGCCATCTGCATTCATGACAGGCAAGCCTTCCTTGACCATATCCGCAGTAAAGGCGGTGTACCAGAACATCTGCTGGGCGACTTCACCCTGGGCAGGGACAGGGCCTGCTTCGCCAAACACCATCCCGGCTGCTGCTGGTGGTGCGTATTTGCCCAACCAGTCGACATACTTCTGGATGGCATAAACGGCTGCCGCATCATTGGTTGCACCACCCCGCGCCACACAGGAGCCAACCGGTTGGGATTTCTCATTGACGCGGATACCCCATTCGTCAACCGGCAAGCCGTTTGGCTCACCCTTGTCGCCCATGCCTGCCATCGACATCCACGCATCGGTGAAGCGCCAGCCCAGGGAGGGGTCTTTTTTGCCGTAGTCCATGTGACCGTACATTTTCTTGCCATCAGCTTCACGTCCGGTGAAGAACTCGGCAATGTCCTCATAGGCCGACCAGTTGACCGGCACACCCAGTTCATAGCCGTATTTGGCCTTGAAATCTGCGCGGTTCTTTTCGTCCTTGAACAAGTCATAACGGAACCAGTACAGGTTGGCAAACTGCTGGTCTGGCAACTGGTAGAGTTTTTTGTCGGGGCCGGTGGTGAAGCTGGAACCCACAAAGTCAGCCAGGTCGAGGCCAGGGTTAGTGACATCCTTGCCTTCACCTGCCATCCAGTCAGTCAGATTGCGCACTTGCTGGTAGCGCCAGTGTGTGCCGATCAGGTCAGAGTCATTGATGAAAGCATCATAGATGTTCTTGCCGGACTGCATTTGGGTTTGCAGTTTTTCCACCACATCACCTTCACCGATCAGGTCATGAGTGACCTTGATGCCGGTGATTTCCGTGAAGGCTTTGGCAAGGGTTTTGGCTTCGTATTCGTGGGTGGTAATGGTTTCCGATACCACATTGATTTCCATACCCTTGAATGGCTCAGCCGCTTTGATGAACCATTCCATTTCCTTTAGCTGGTCATCCTTGGACAAAGCCGAGGGCTGGAATTCGGATTCCACCCATTTCTTGGCAGAGTCCATATCAGCAAACGCCATTTGACCGTAAGTAAACAGCATGGCTGCTGTGACGGCACTCGTTAACAGTTTGAGTTTCATTGCTTCTCCTCCGGGAGTAATAAGTTGTTACCCAGCTTTACCCGTGTCATACCCAGCGGAAAACCGCAAAGGCATAAACACAACACACCAACACAGCCCACCATAACGGTGAACCGAATAAGGCCAGCCAGCCCAGACAAATAAAGGCGCTGCCCAATAAGGAAATAAACAGCCGGTCGCCCGGCGTGGTTTCAATCTGCAAAATACCCAAGCGTGGAGCCTGCGGGTATTTCACACTCCAGATGCCCATGCCGAATAAGGTCAGGACAATCAGGCTAAAAAACAGGGCGGTTTGCCATGTCCAGGCCATCCAGCCCAAATCAAAAGTGGCGGTGTTTTCCATGCAAATCCCCCTACACACGCCCAAGGGCGAAACCCTTGGCGATATAATTGCGGACAAACCAAATCACCAAAGCACCGGGGATAATGGTCAATACCCCGGCGGCTGCCAACACGCCCCAATCCATGCCCGATGCCGATACGGTACGGGTCATGGTGGCGGCAATCGGTTTGGCGGCAACCGACGTTAAGGTGCGTGCCAAGAGCAATTCCACCCATGAAAACATGAAGCAGAAAAAGGCCGTGACCCCAATCCCGGATGCAATCAGCGGCATAAAGATGCGCGTGAAAAAGCGCGTGAAGCTGTAGCCGTCGATATAGGCGGTTTCATCAATTTCTTTGGGTACACCGGACATAAACCCTTCCAGAATCCAGACGGCTAATGGCACATTGAACAGGCAGTGCGCCAAAGCCACAGCAATATGCGTGTCAAACAAGCCCACGGAGCTATACAACTGGAAAAAGGGCAGGGCAAACACCGCCGGTGGAGCCATGCGGTTAGTCAATAGCCAGAAAAACAGATGGGTATCGCCCAGAAAGCGGTAGCGGGAGAAGGCATAAGCCGCAGGCAAGGCTACCGTAATGGAAATGACCGTATTCATCACCACATAGGTAATCGAGTTGATATAACCCGAATACCAACTGGGGTCAGTGAAAATTGTCATATAATTTTCAAAGGTCAGGTTCTGCGGCCATAGGCTGAAGGTAGAGAGGATTTCCTCATTGGTCTTCAGGCTCATATTCAGCAGCCAATAAATCGGCAGCAGCAGGAAGATGATGTACACCGTCATTACCACACCTGGACGGGTAATGCGGAAACCAAAGGCGCTTGCCCGAAGGCTGGTGGTCGACATATCAGTTCCCCCGCTTGTCGAGGTTGGTCATGACGGTATAGAACACCCAGCTCAATAGCAGGATGATCAGGAAATACACCAGCGAGAAGGCCGCCGCAGGCCCCAGGTCAAACTGCCCAATCGCCATTTTTACCAGGTCAATCGACAGGAAGGTGGTGGCATTGCCGGGGCCGCCGCCTGTCACTACAAAGGGTTCGGTATAAATCATGAAGCTGTCCATAAAGCGCAGCAACACGGCAATCAGCAGCACACCCTGCATTTTTGGCAACTGGATATAACGGAAAATCGCCCAATGGCTTGCACCATCAATTTTGGCAGCCTGATAGTAGGCTTCCGGGATGGATTGCAGGCCCGCGTAACACAGCAGCGCAACCAGGGAAGTCCAATGCCAGACATCCATTACCACCACCGTCACCCAGGCATCAATCACATCCTGCGTGTAGTTGTAATCAATACCCAAGGCCGCCATGGATGCACCGAGCAAGCCAATATCCACCCGCCCGAAGATTTGCCAGATTGTCCCGACCACATTCCACGGAATCAGCAAGGGCAGCGACATCAGCACCAGACACACCGGCACACCCCAGCCTTTTTTCGGCATATTCATGGCAATGAAAATGCCCAGTGGGATTTCAATCGCCAGGATAATGCCGCTGAACAGGAATTGGCGCAGCAGGGCAGCATGGAAGCGTTCGGAGTTGACGATTTCCTCAAACCAGCTAAGACCCGCCCAGAAAAACTGGTTATTGCCAAAGGTATCCTGCACCGAGTAATTGACCACGGTCATGAGGGGGATAACCGCACTGAATGCCACCAGCAAGACGACCGGCAACACCATCCACCATGCCTTGTTGTTCCATGTCTTGTTCATTGGGCAGCCTCCGGGTGTAATAGCCAGTCATTGGCATACACATTGATGTGGGCGGTGTCGAAACTCAGGTAGGTGTGCTCAGCAGAAACCGGGACACCTTCAGGCACAATCACATTGATTTCCCGCCCGAAAAACTCAGCATGGGCAATCTTGTGCCGCCCAATGTCTTCAATCCGGCGGATCGTCACCGGCAGGCTATTCCCCGGATTTTCGCGGCTTAAATGCGCAAATTCAGGGCGCACACCTATTTCCAGTTTCTGTGTGCCATCGGTACGGTAAGTGCCTGGCAGTGTGATCTGGCAACCATCAAGATGGGCGGTATTGCCTGTAATAGTGGCGGGTAGGACATTCATGCCAGGGCTACCAATAAAATAGCCGACAAAGGTATGGGCAGGACGCTCGAACAGCTCCTGTGGCGTGCCAATCTGCACCACATAGCCGTTATGCATGACTACTACCTGATCCGCGAAAGTCAGCGCTTCGGTTTGGTCATGGGTGACATAAATCATGGTGCGGCTAATGCGTTGGTGCAAGGCTTTGAGTTGCATCCGCAGCAGCCATTTCAGGTGCGGGTCGATGACGGTGAGTGGCTCATCAAACAGGATAGCCGCCACGTTTTGCCGTACCAGCCCACGCCCAAGGGAAATCTTTTGCTTGGCATCAGCGGTCAGGCCACGCGCTTTTTTCTTCAGTACATCGGATAACTCCAACATGCTGGCAATCTCATTCACCCGGCTTTGGATGGTGGACTCATCATGTCCCCGGTTGCGCAAGGGGAAGGCAAGGTTGTCATAGACCGTCATGGTGTCGTACACCACCGGGAACTGGAACACTTGCGCGATTTGGCGTTGTTCGGTGGGCAGGTGGGTGACATCCTTGCCATCAAATAACACTTGGCCTTGGCTGGGGTGCAGCAGGCCGGAAATGATATTCAGCAAGGTGGATTTGCCGCAGCCGGATGCACCCAACAAGGCATAGGCCTTGCCATCTTCCCATACATGGTCGATTTCTTTCAGGGCGAAATCATCTGGCCCTTTCGGGTTGGGGAAGTAGCTATGGGCGAGGGTTTTCAGGTGGATTTCAGCCATGTTGCGTCCTCATGCTGCCATTGCCGGTTCGGGGGCGGCAACCAGATTGCCATCCGTACCAAATACATACACCTGTGCGGGGTCGACATACACCGTGATGTCCGTTCCACTCGCCAGATCGTGGATGCCATGTACCAGTGCCACCCAGCGTTCATTGCCCTGTTGCAGGTGGACAAAGCTTTCCGAGCCGGTGATTTCCACCACGGTCACGGTGGCAGTAAAGGACAGTGCATAGTTAGAGGGGGCTTGTAAGCGCAAATGGTTGGGGCGGAAAGCTGCCGTATAACCAGCATCGGCTAACTCACCTAACCTGCCGTTGGCGGGAATGCTTTGCCCCTCACCAAACAGCAGTTGGTTGCCGACTTTGGTAACGCTGAGGAAATTCATCGGTGGGTCGGAAAATACCCGTGCGGTCACGATGTCGCGCGGCTGGCGGTATACTTCCAGCGTCGGGGCAAATTGGGTGATCCGTCCTTGCCATAAGGTTGCCGTATTACCGCCCAATAACAGCGCTTCGGTTGGCTCCGTGGTGGCATACACAAACACGGCTCCTGATGCGGTGAAAATGCGTGGCAACTCTTCGCGCAGCTCTTCGCGCAGTTTGTAATCGAGGTTAGCCAGCGGCTCATCCAGCAAGACCAGATCGGCCTCTTTGACCAAGGCACGTGCCAATGCACAGCGTTGTTGTTGTCCGCCCGACAATTCCAGCGGTTTACGTTGCAGCAAGGGGGTGAGCTTTAACAGGTCGGCAGCGGCTTTGACCCGTTGCTGGATGTCAGCCGTTTTCAGGCCACGGATACGCAAAGGCGAGGCAATATTGTCGAACACCGACAGGGATGGGTAGTTGATGAATTGCTGGTAGACCATTGCCACATTGCGCTCTTGCACCGGCTTGCCGGTCACGTCTTGCCCATTCCAGAGGATGCGCCCACTGGATGGCTGGTCGAGGCCAGCCATCAGGCGCATCAAACTGGTCTTGCCGGACAAGGTAGGCCCCAGCAATACATTCAGGCTGCCTGCTTCCAGCGTCAAGCGGGTCGGGTGGATGTGTATCTCCCGTCCGGCTTGTCTGGAAACCTGCTCCAGTGTCAAACTCATGAATGCTCCCTCCTCCAGGTGCAAAATCGTCTTCGTCTCTTGTACCAGCCTGTGCTCAGGCCGCCGAACCTGTCTGTTGCAGGTCGTTATGCAACCAGTCCGTTAACTGTTGGCGTTGCGCTGCGGTCATATGCAGCCCCAGTTTGCTGCGTCGCCACAAGATGTCTTCGGCATCAACCGCCCATTCTTCGGCTTGCAGGAAGCGGACTTCCTGTTCAGTCAGGGTGGCTCCAAATGCCATCCCCAAATCACCGATCTGTTTGGCTTTACCCAATACCGCCCAAGCCCGCGTACCATAACGGCGGATCAGGCTGTGTGCCCAGGCGCTGTCAACAAAAGCATAGTCAGCCTGCAAGCGTGCAGCCAACTGCTCCACGTCCTGCACCGCGAAATCGCCACCGGGTAAGGGGGCATGAGCTGTCCATGCGGCCTGTTGCTGCGGCAAATACGGTTTGAGTTTGTGCAGGGCATCTTCTGCCAAGCGGCGGTAAGTGGTGATCTTGCCGCCAAAAATATTCAACAGTGGCGCTTGCCCGGCTTCATCCTCTACTTTCAGGACATAATCACGGGTTGCTTCCTGGGCTGCACTGGCTCCGTCATCATACAGGGGGCGCACGCCCGAATAAGTCCAGACGACGCTGTTACGCATGACCGGCTGTTTGAAATAGACACTGGCTGAGCGGCAGATATAGTCGATTTCATCCGGGGTAATCGTGACCTGCTCCAGTGAGCCTTGATGATCGTGGTCGGTTGTACCAAGCAGGGTGAAATCCTGTTCATAAGGGATGGCGAACATAATGCGCCCATCGCCATTCTGGAAAATATAGGCACGGTCATGCGAGTACAGCTTGGGCACAATCACATGGCTGCCCCGCACCAGACGGACATGGTGTGCCTGGGTGGGTTGTTCCCCCATACTGCCCAATACATGGTCAACCCAAGGCCCCGCTGCATTGACCAAAGTGCGGGCGCGGATGGTTTCAGCCTGCGCTTGGAAGCTGCGATGCAAGGTGACATGCCACAGCCCATCCACCCGTTTTGCCCCGGTGCAGCGGGTGTGGGTATGGATGGCGACACCACGGGCGGCAGCATCCAGTGCATTCAAAACGACCAGACGGGCATCATCAACCCAGCAATCCGAATATTCAAAGGCCTTGTGGAAACCCGGCGCGAGGGGTAGCCCAGCCTCATCCTGTTGCAAATCCAGTGTTTGGGTGGCTGGCAGCAGTTTGCGCCCGCCGAGATGGTCATACATAAACAAGCCGAGACGCAATAACCAGGCAGGGCGCAATTCAGCATGATGGGGGAGCACAAAACGCAGCGGCCAAATGATGTGGGGCGCGTTTTTTAACAGGATTTCACGCTCAGTGAGCGCTTCACGAACCAAACGAAACTCGTAGTATTCCAGATAACGCAAACCACCGTGGATCAGTTTGGTACTGGCGGACGATGTACCTTGGGCAAGGTCGCCCTGTTCAGCCAGCAGGACGCTCAGGCCACGACCGGCTGCGTCCCTGGCAATGCCACAACCATTGATGCCACCACCAATGACTGCCATGTCATAAATTGTGTCATGCCGTGTGGACATCCGGTTTCACCGTCTTGTTTGCTAACTGATGGGGTTCAGTATCTTCGGTTTATTTCGTTTTGGCAATATTTTATTTTCTTTTTATTTCTTTTTTGAGTGCTTGCACCGCTATACTCATACCAGCCTGAAACATGCTATGGTGTCGCCCGTTTTCGCAGAGGAGAGGCTCATGCAATTATCGTTACGCCAGCAACAAATCATGAATGTTGCCCGTGAGGCCAGGCGGGTGACAGTGGATGAACTGGTGGTGTCGTTTGATGTGACCCCACAAACGATCCGCAAAGACTTGAACGAGTTATGCGAGGCCAAATTGCTGGCTCGGGTGCATGGAGGGGCGGTATTGGCTTCCGGGGTTGCCAATGTCGCCTATGAGCAGCGGCGGGCGATGGCCTTGGAGGAAAAGCAGCGGATTGGGCGCTTATGTGCCGCCCAAATCCCCAATAACAGTTCCCTGTTCATCAATATCGGTACAACCACTGAAGCCGTTGCGCAAGCTTTGTTGGAGCACCATAACCTGATGGTGATCACCAATAACCTGAATGTTGCCAATATCCTGATCCAGAACCCCAGCTTTGAGATCATTATCGCCGGGGGGGTGCTGCGCCATGCCGATGGGGGTGTGATCGGTGAGGCGACGGCTGATTTCGTCAAGCAATTCAAGCTGGATTATGCGGTGATTGGTGCATCGGCCTTGGATGAAGAGGGGGCATTGCTGGATTTCGACTACCGCGAGGTACGGGTCACACAAGCAATTCTCAACAATGCCCGTGAGCGTTTTTTGGTATCAGACAAGAGCAAGCTGGAGCGCTCTGCCCCCGTGCGGGTTGGGCATGTTTCACAATTGACCGGGCTGTTTATGGATGCGCTACCCCATCCCCGCCTGGTGACGGTGTGTGCCCAGCACAGCGTACAAATCCACACGGTTGCCCATTGTATCGTTGCCAACTGAATGGGGTTGGTGAATGGGGGTTATTTGCCGCGTTTTGCCAACAGTTTATCCAACTGGCTGGCAAAGGCCTTGCGGTCACTTTGGTTGAGTGGCGGTGGCCCCCCGGTATGGATGCCGCTGGAACGGAGCGTATCCATGAAATCGCGCATATTCAGTTTGGCGCGGATAGTATCGGGCGAATAAAGCTCACCGCGTGGGTTGAGGGCATGTGCACCCTTGGCAATCACTTCAGTCGCCAGCGGAATGTCGGCGGTAATTACCAGGTCGTTTTGCTGGGCGCGTTTGACGATTTCATTATCAGCCACATCAAAGCCCGCCGCGACTTGGAGCTGGGTGATATGTGCCGCAGCGGGAATTTTCAGGGGCTGGTTGGCAACCAGTGTCAGGGGTACGCCTGTCCGTTCCGCAGCCCGGAACAGGATGTCCTTAACGACGACAGGGCAAGCATCAGCATCAACCCAAATGTGCATGGTGAGTTCTGTAGGGAAGTTTAGGTTCTGCCATCATAACACAGCGACGGGGGCTTCAGCTTTAGGTGCAACCAGTGGGGTGGGCGTTTTCGCTGTTAGGTTGGCGGCTGCTGAAAGCTCGCTGATGTTTTCGACACTGATCAACTCCTCCATAAACAGGCTGAGGAGATCGGAACGACCGGAGACATTGGCTTTACGGTAAACGGCATTGGTTTGTGCCTTGACCGTGCCTTCACGGGAACCCCGTAAGGTGGCAATTTCAGCCGTCTTCAAGCCTTTTAGCAGGAAGAGCGCCACATCACGTTCGGCAGGGGTGAGTTTCCACTGGGCAAAATGGGCATCGACCAGTTCGGCGAATGCACCGGAGGCAATTTTGAGTTGGTTCTCGACCTTGTTATTCCGTTGCAATGTCGAGCGCAACAACAACAGGCCGAGCACACTCCCCAGTACCAAACCCACGCTGGCAGCAATTTCCAGCAGCTCCAGGATTTCCCAGGCAACGGCGGTTTTTTGCCAGCCCAGCAGTGAAGTCACCATTTGCCCAACAACAATAAAGGCACAGAATAACTGGGCTATCGCCAACAACCAGTACATTTGCTTACGTATCATCTGGCAGGAGTCCTATCCTATTTTATGGATGATGTTTGCATGGATACACCGAGATGGCAATGTACAAATGGGTTGGCAGTATTGGGGTTTACTCACTGGGTGCAGAACCGTCAAGCCCAGGAGAGGCGGCATCCGCTGATGCTGCGCCAGTAGACAATCCACCACTTGCATCAGCACTGGTTGCCCCAACGCCTGTACCCCCGTTACCGTCGGTAGCGGTAGAGGCAATCCCTGTACTGCTTGCACTCTGATCCCCTTCACCGCCTTCTTGCTGACCAAAGGTGAATAATCCGCCAAAAAAGGAGTAGGTGACAGCCGGTGCATCCCGCAAAATCGTTCCGTTGTAATTGTCAGCAATGACTTCCCTGCGTGTGCCTTTGTATTCTGCCTCGATTTTCAGCCGCCCCAGCAAGGTTGTACCCACTTCTTTGATCACATAACCTTGGGCTTGCAGCTTTTTGACAACCTGCACCTCTATCGGCTCAGCCGCTTGTGTGGCTGGGCTTTGTGCCAGCACCAGCAAGGCAGCGAGAAACAGAAGTCTTCCTTTAATCATTGACTTAACTCCACTCTAAACGTCTAAAAGGGTTATGGGCGTTTTATACCATAACCCTGTTTATTCTGCTTAATCCATTGCGCGATGCAGCACCTGCTTGACCTGGAAGCCTTTCGGCACATAAATCACCAGCGGGACAGGGCTGTTATATTGCACGGTATGGCGGGCATTGGTCACTTCGACAAATTTTTTGCGCTTGCTGTTGGCAGGGCAAATCTTGCGGGAGGTCAGCGGGCCGACAACCTGGGTCAGCTCATGGTATTCGAGTTGCCCCTGCACGGTGCGTTTGGTCTGTAGCCTGCCAGTAAAGCCCAAGGTATTGCAGTCAGCCATGAGGGTTTTGCCGGGGATCAGTTCGACCATCGTCCGGTATTCATTCTGGATGGGGGGCAGCTTGATGAAAACCTTGGTTTGCCCCGGTTTGGCAGGTGGGAAGGCATTTGCATCCATAGGTGGCAAGGGGATTTCAGGAGGCTGATTTGCTTGGGCAATCGGAGCCATCAGGGGGAGTAGGGTTGCCAGTAGTAAAGCAACCCACGGCTTCGCCCGGTATTTTCCTGCCTGCACGGGTGTTTGGTGTGCCATCTTGGTTTTCTCCTTTTTGGATGTAGGTAACTGAGGATTCGACTTTATTCTTGCTGACTTGGTTGCAAGTGGTGTCGTTACCCTTACCATCATAGACAGATTGTCTTGGGCAGGAAATCTACTCAAAGCTTAGTTTGAAGCGCATAAACTGGGGTTTATGCCAAAATTGGGCTTGGTCAGGCAGGCATATTGCCCATCAATTTGCTATACACAAATCCCGTTGCGGGGCTTGAGGTGTTGTCCATGCTGTTTCAAATGGCCTTGCCATGCGTAGAGTTTCCGCATGACGCAAACGGGCTTCCAGCCCTTGTTTGACCATCCCCCATTCGGTATCCAGAATGCTATAGAGCAAGGTATCACGGATCACCCCATCCGGCATGACGGCGCTGCGGCGTAATACCCCCTCACGTACTGCCCCGATTTTTTCCAGTGACTTTTGGGAGTTGAGATTGCGGATGTCAGTCTTGAATTGTACGCGCAAGATACCGAAGGTTTCGAAGGCGTGGCGCATCAGCAGGTATTTGCTTTCCAGGTTGACACCACAACGCTGGTATTCGCTGGCGTACCAGGTTCCGCCAATTTCCAATTGCCGCATCCGACATCATCTTAGACTATTATTTATTTAAGGCTTGCCAGTGAATGGCTAAACACAGTAAAGAATGAAAGGTAAGTAATTGTGGTATTGGTTTAGGTAGCATGATATGGTTACTTCTATAAAGTGCTAAGTTTTTGAGCTTTGTGGGTAGGTAGTTGCTGATTTTTTATAAAAAATATGATTGTGTATACACACTCATCAATCTTTTTTTATTTATTGGCAAATACAATACTGACCACAAAAATCTTGTTTTGTTATTATAATACCTTTTTCATTAGTTTGGCATCCGTTTTTGCAGTATGCTATATGCTTAATATCGACTCTTTGACCTGAAGGAGCATTGCTTTTTAAATATAAATTATCACCTTTATTGTCTTTATAATAAGGACCAAATGTTACTTTCCACTGCCTAGATGCACCTATAGTAGAACAAAAAGTATCTCTTACAGCTTCATTCCACTCACTTAGGCATAAACTGGTATTTTTATCTGGAAAAGCGCATCTATAACCATTTTTATTTTTATCACAACACTGGTCATGGAGGATGCTTCCAATAGACATATATCCAAAAGCAGTGCAATAATCAAAGTTTAAATGAATTGGTGCAAGAATTGGAACCCCTTTACAACGATCTCCTATACCATGAAAGCACCTTTCTGGTTCACTTCTTTCAGGTGAAAAGTTACAATAGTCTCCATTTTTTTCTACAGACGCACATGACGTGTAAAAAAATATTATATAAAATAGTGCAATGGTTTTTTTAAGGAACATAATTTAAAATGGCTAATTTTTAATAGTCATCTCGTATTTGTCTATATTGTCTATGGTTAGTTGCAAAGAGGAGCCAACTTTTTCTCTTTCTTTCCATTGCCATGCTTCTACCACTAAGACAAAGGCTAAAAAAGTTGCACATCTAATAAACTCATGAGAGCTAAATCCAATTATTTTTTCTAGTTCTTGAATAAAGCCTTGATTAAGCGAAATAAATAATAATATTACTATAAAAAATAATCCTATAGCAGCTCTTTTTTTGATCCACTGTCCGAAAAAATAATATTCTGCAATTGAAAGCCTTAATAGAGCCCATCCATCATTGTTGGCTTTATATGACTCCTTGCTTTGGTCAAATAGTGGTTTTATTTTAAATGTAATTAAATAATAATAAGAAATAAAATTATAGCCCCAAAAAGCAAATAAAAATAAAGACATATAAACATCTTCGTGTGCAAATCGTATTGTTAATATGAATATTATTATTATTGGTGCACTCATAATCCAGTCCAGTAATGTAATTCCAGGATAATCTTCTGGAGAGACTAAAGTCTGCTCATGTATTCTCATGTCAAAAATAGTTCCATAGACCCAACTGATGTAATATGTAAAGAAAGCTAGATATAATAGGAATTCTGCTACTTTATCTGTCATATAAGCAGAAAAATCTATGCCTTTTAGATTTAAAAATCCATATACAATTGGTGGAACTAATGCAAATAATCTTATCAGGGATTTTCCTTTTTGAGCTACATATAAAAGTTTAATTTTATTACTTTCAGAATGAATTGATTTTTTTTCATTCAATGAGGTTTTTTTAATGTCTGTTTTTCGCTTTGGTGTTTTATTTTTCATAAATAAAATTTACGTATTGATGGTGGTATGATTTTGTGTGTCTATATATCCATTGCCAACCATGAAGTCATTTTTGGTGGGGTGGATTAGACAGGAATTTAATCTTCGTTCACTCATGAAAAAACTATACGCCTTGGCAATGTGCAATGGGGCATCTGTGGTTGATTGAGTTTTCTGATCATCTCATTCCTTGATGGGCTAAAACTTCTTCATCTCACAAAATAACATCATCTGTCAAGATGTAAGGCCTATAGAGTATGCTCAGCCTAGTTGTGTTGCAGAAAGCTGAGTAAGAGTTCTGCTTTTCAACTCCGTGAGTCTAAATGGGTATCAGAAATCCAAATACTGCGATAAGTGTGGGAGTTTGGACTCATGGTCATGGGCGGTTTCCTGTTTGCGGTAGTGGGCGAGCAAGGCATAACGTTCAGGCACATGGTACGTGCTCAAGTCGTGGCCATGTTTCTGTGACCACGGCAAGCCGGGTTGTGTGGGGTCGCGGGGGCAGGGTAATGGGTTGCATGCAGGGGGAGCCTCAGCTTACTTTAAACGCCTCCCCAGTATGGCTTGGGATTGCTGCAAGGCCGTGACGCTTGCATGACACTTGTATGGCATGTGCTGATCGGTACGGGATACGGTGCTGGATGTTGTCTAACTGCCGCCTAAATGCCGTTGTTTCCCAGCTCCTGAAAGTTGATGGGCAGGTTGATTTCCTCTTGCCCGCGCTGCAAGGTCAGGCTCAGTTGGATCGCCCCGGCATATTGCTCCAGAAGGGCAATGGCCTGTGTTTCGCTTTCCAGCCTGACACCATTAACCGCCAGCAATAAGTCACTGGGCTTTAATCCTGCTTTCAGAAATAAGGCAGGGTCAGAGCCGGGCATCAGCCGATAGCCGGTCAGTTTGCCTGCGGCCTGTATGGCTTCCACGGTCACGGCTTCCCCGAGCAGGTAAGGGTCGAGTGCCACCCGGTCACGGAATGCTTTCAGGTTGGTATTTGCCAGTTCGTCAGCAGATACGCTAGCCAGCCGTGTTTGGGGTGTTTCCTGGCGTGGGGCAGGGGTGGCAATGCCCAAAGCCATTTTTTCCAGATGGTTGCCATGCTGGAGCAATGCATAGGTGTGGCGCACTTCGAGCAGGCGCACCTGAGGGAAATGGGGGAGTTGCTCCCCGGCATTGACCACAAATTGCCGTTTGGCATGCTGCATGATGGCGATTCCCCGGTTGCCGGGCAGGTCGAGTGTGCCGTGTAAGGACAAGGGCAGATGGGTCATGGGGATGTCTTGCCACGGTGGCAGGTTGGTGGCTGCCAGCCCTATACAGGGCAGCACCATGAGGCTGGCAAGTAATCGGGTTTTTAAGTGCGGGTTCTTCAATGTCCGGTATCTTCTGAATGGAAAAAGGCCGGTAAGCGTTGCTCACCGACCCGGAAGTGAAAATAATGACAGGGCAACACTTACTTGATGGCGGGTAAGCCGCTGAGATAACCAATATTGGCATCAAATTTATCAATCGTTGTCAGTGCTGCATCTACCGTTGCATTGACACCTGTTTTCCAGTCGCCGTGATGTTGGCTATTGCTCATGATATAGGCATAACCATTCAGGTTATCCAACACTTGCAGACCCGTATTCTCCGCACCGGCAACCGCACTCAGGATACGGCTGAGTTTCTTGGTATCCACGTTGTAAGCCCACACGAAGTTATTGACGTGCATGCCGGAGTCTTCGCCAATGAATAAGGTACGTATTTTCTCAGAGAAGAAAATATTGTCGGTATTGGCAATTTTGTTTGGGTTGGCGGTATTGGTGAATGCATCGGCGGTTGCCAGATCTTCCCCCAGCAAGGCCGGTTCAACGTACATCGTGGTTGCAACATATTCGGAATTGATGGCTGCCCCCGCTGTGTCTTTCTGACCACCTTTCAGGTCAGCAGTATAGGTTGCACCCGCAGAAACTTTTGACAACTTGATATGGTTGGCAGGTTCATCAGCCGTGTCGGTCATACTGTCACGGATGGCAGAAATGGCGACATACAGGCGTTTGTCCTTGTCGTTGACGGCAATCCCTTCCATTTTGGTAAATTCAGTGGTTGCACCTTGCAGGGCGGCATAACGGCGTGCTTCCAGGAATGCAGCAGCCTTTGCCTGACCACCTTTAACTTTCAGGCACTCATCGGCGGTGGAGCCACTGCGCACGCGGGTATAACCGGCAGCACAGGTGGCGGCTGTCGCGGGGGCGACTGCAGCGGTGGGGGCGACTGCATCAAAAATGGTGTCAAACTTGGCGGTATTTGCCAAAGCCTTGATTTCAGCATCTGTGCCATGACCCAGTTTTACCCACGTCAGGTTAGCTTTGCCACCGGCCTCTGCCGAAGTTTGTGTCCATTTGGCGGCATAAATCGTGCCTGCGGACAGGTCGCCGGATTTGTCTGCCACAAACATCAGCATGAAACCATGTGTGCCATCATCACCCAGGTAGGCTGTTTTGCCATCGGGCATGACTTTTGCCATTTCCCACGTGCCGCGTCCCATCGCGTAATGTTTGGTGACAGTGTTTGTACCGTCTTCCTTAACGGTCACTTCAGGGATATAGCCATAATTGTAAATGTTGGCGGTCTTTTCACCCTTGAAATACACTTCGTTCAGTGCTTTCACCGCAGCAGTGGTGGTGGCGTAATTGCTCGCTACCAGTGGGCTGTACTGCATGTCGTAGTCTTCCTGGGAGCCCAAATGGGTATTCCAGGGGGTCTGGGAGCCAAAGCAACCCACCCACTGACCATCAATGCTTGAAAAATCAATAGGGCGCTGCGATTTGACCGCCAGTTTGCCATCTGTACCTTGGGTAAGGCCTGTCAGCAGCATACCCATCGGCATACGGCTGTACCAGTTGGCTGCTTTATAGGCTTCCGTACCATCGGACAACAGCCAGTCATATTCCAAGTGGGAAACCATGAACAGGTTGCTGCCGATTTTCAGCAGGCTGTTGGCATCGGGGGTTTCTGCAATAACCGGTTTGCCGAATGGGTCGTTCACCGGCTCCATTTTGTAGTTATAGACCTGCCCAGCCGGGTGGGTATTACCGCCCACCTTGTCCTTGACACCAAACAGCTTGTTATAAGCTAAATTGTGCTTGGTGGTGGAGCCATCCGAATAGGTAATAGTGGCAACAGAGGATGAATGTGTTTTTGCCATGTCAGCCGCTGTCGATGGGGCTGACATGCTGCTGAATTCGATGGACTTGAAGGTTTTGCTGGTTGAACTGGTGCTGGAGTCATCATTGCAACCAGACAGGGCGGTCGCAATGGCCAATGCCAACAAGGAGTATTTCAAGGGGTTCATCATGGTCTCCGTTATATCGTTGAATCCACGCACTGTAAGGGAGGATTCTTGCAGTTTGGTGACATGAAAATGGCAGTTCCATGAATATGGGCATAATAATGATGACTTATTGGCAGGTCGTCAGATTGGTGCATGGTTTAGCGTGACAATCAAACGATTACCGTTATGATGGCGGCATCTTCAGTTTGGATGGGGTTTAGTTTTAAATGTCTTATTTCTATCTTACTTTGGCGATTATTGCTGAAGTGGTGGCGACCAGCTCAATGCG
Organism: uncultured Thiothrix sp.; assembly: GCA_964293005.1. Lineage (GTDB taxonomy): Bacteria > Pseudomonadota > Gammaproteobacteria > Thiotrichales > Thiotrichaceae > Thiolinea. Next base: position 17,480 of record CAXYXW010000030.1, on the reverse strand, counting down.
GGCAACCGAGGAATTTACCAAACCTGTGCCAACATTCATTATGGTCGTGGGCTATGGGCTGGCGTTTTATTTTATGACACTGGCGTTACGGACAATTCCTTTGGGCATTACTTATGCCATCTGGTCTGGCATGGGAATCGTCCTGATCAGTATTATTGGGGTTATGTTTTACAATGAGCGGCTGGATTGGGCAGCCGTCACGGGCATGGGGTTAATTATTGCCGGTGTATTGGTGATCCACCTGTTTTCAAGCTCAATCAAGCATTGACCGGCATCACAGGCTGACCGTACTGATGGGGGGTAATGGCATTAGCCACACCCCCGGCCTGTTCCCATTCCACTATGGTTAATTGTCCATCCCAGCTTTCCACCAAGGCTGTGCAACTTTCTACCCAGTCACCGTCATTGCAGTAGAGTATCCCGTTGATAGGGCGGATTTCGGCATGATGGATATGCCCGCAAATGATGCCATCCACCCCGCGCTTTTTTGCTTCCAGGGCGAGTGACTCTTCAAAGGCGGAGATGAAATTGATGGCTGATTTGGTCTTATACTTCAAGTAGGATGATAAAGACCAATACGGGTAGCCTAACCAGCGCCGGACTTTATTGTATAAGGTATTGATCACCAGCAGGTTTTCATAAGCCCAGTCCCCCAGTTTTGCCACCCAGCGGGCAACCTGCATGACCCCATCGAATTGGTCGCCATGCAGGACGAGGAAGGTGCGCCCATCCGCCGTGGTATGGATGACCTCATCTTCGAGGTTGATATGGGTAATGCTGTGGTGGATGAAGGGGCGCAAGAATTCATCATGATTGCCGCTGATGTAGGTGATGCTTGTGCCCCGTTGTGCCCGTTCAAACAGCAGATGCAGGATTTGGTCGTGGTATGAGTCCCAATACCAGCGTTTGCGCAGCGCCCAGCCATCAATAATATCGCCGACCAAATAGATATGCTCGGCCTGGTTGTGTTGCAGGAAACTGAGCAACAGTTCTGCTTTGCAACCCCGTGAGCCTAAATGGGTATCAGAAATCCAAATACTGCGATAAGTGTGGGAGTTTGGGTTCATGGTCATGGGCTGTTTCCCGTTTGCGGTAGTGGGCGAGCAGGGCATAACGTCCGGGCAGATGGTGCATGTCCAGGTGGTCGCCATGCTGGGTTGCCAATTGTTCCAGGCGGGTAAGGATGGCGGGCTCTGGATGGACATTGAACCAGCGGAGCCATGTCAGCAGGCTGTGGCGGAACCAGGGCGGCATGGCCTGTTGGTCGGAGAAGTCAACCACATGGAGTTTGCCACCGGGTTTGAGCAGGGTGAGGGCATGATCCAGGGCGGCCTGCCAGCCCGGAATCATGGATAGCACATAAGAGAATACGATGTGGTCGAAGGGTTCTTCCAGACCAAAATCGGCTGGGCTGACCCGTTCAGCCAAGCCTTGGCGTAACCGGATTTTTTTCTCGTAGAGCGTGCCGTGCAGTTTTCTTGCGGCTACCGCCAACATCATGGCGGAAGCATCCACACCGTGGAATTGGGCGCTGGGGTTGCGGTAGGCCAGCTTGGTCAGGTTCCGCGCTGTCCCGCAGCCGATTTCCAATACCGTTTCACCCGCTGCCAACTGGATACGATTCAACAGTTGGTCGCGCCCCAGCAGGTAATAGCGGCGCGAGAAGTCATAGACATACCGCTGGTAGCGGTATTGGCGATCCATACGGGTGGCAGCATCCAGCATTTCCATATCAATTGGCCTTGCGGTAAAGGTGGAAACCACCGTAAATGGCGGAACGGTCTTGTTTGAACAGGTCAGCCGATTGCCCTGCCTCATAGATGAATTGTGCGCGTAACTCGACAGGCAAGGCCGTTTCCAGCGGTGAGGTGGCGGCAGCGGTACGGAAAATAATGCGTGTCCCCGGCTTGCCTACCCGTGCCACTTGTGTCCAAAGCTGGGTCAGGACTTCATCGGTCATCCAGTCCTGGGCATCGAGGAACACAAAGCGGTCATAGCTATTGGCGGGTTGCTGCTCAAGAAAATCAATCATCGACCCCAGATGGGTATCCACCTTCCCGATTTGGCTACGGATCAGGGCATGGTTTTCAGCCTTGAGGTAGGGGGGGATGGCTTGGCGTTTTTCGTGGTCATAAGCATGACTAAAGGCTTGCCACGCAAAATAATTGTCTGCGACCGGCAACTCACAGGCCAAGCGGCGTACCCGTTCCCGGTATTGTGCAATCAGGTTGCCATCGGCTTTCATGGCCTTGTATTGCTGGGGTGGGATGCCCAGGCTGAAGACAGACACCGGCAACTTGCCAAGGAACTTGACCAGGCGGTTATCAAAGAACGGGGCGATGTGCTTATGGAAAATCGCTTCCTGCTCATAACGGCTTTTGGCTTTTAGCAGCAGTTCCGGGCGGTGGTTGGTGCGTTTGGCTATCCAGTGCAGGAAGCGCATGAAGTAGCCAAACCGGGTATGGCGGTACAAACCATCCCGGAACATGTGGATGCGCTTTTGCCCGAGCAGGTTACGGCCTTGCCAGAATGCGTCCAAATCCGGGGCGAGGTGCGGCTGGATGTGGTAGCGGTAGTTCGCCAGATTGCTTTCACGGTCGGCATGCCCGAAAAAGTTATAAAACTCGGCATGGTTCGGCAGATGCTGCATGGAGGCCAGTTTCAGGCGGGTGAGTGACAAATGGTAAGGGTTAAGGTCAATTGCCGTGATGTGTGCCGGGGAAGCGGTCAGGTAGTTCAGCACATTGCAACCGCCTGAGGCAATGGTCAGGATGCGGCTGTCAGGGGTCAAGGCCAAGGCCTGCATATCGACAACAGGGTCTTCCCAAATCTGGTTGTAAATGAAGCTGTTGAACCAGAAACTGAACATCCGTTGCTGTATGCCCATGATGGAAGTGGGCGCATGCTGGTGTACAGCGTCACGGAGTGCTGCGGATATACCTGCCATTACATCATCTCATTGTGATTATCAAAAAGTTGTCCCAGATTAATGCCCGACTATGACGGGGCAGCTACATTCTTATGACAGATGGATGAAGCATCCTGCTTGCCAAACCGTACCCCTATAATAAAAAGCTGGTAATAAAAAGCCGGGCATTACACCCGGCAATTGCATCGACTATTCCAAACTTTCGGGTGCTTATTTTAGGTATTGGCTTGCTGATCGGTCAGAATCTTTGAGCGTTCCATTGGTGGCATATTCCGGGAACGCTGTCAGTTTAGGTGACTTGTTTGACAGAACAATGACAGGCTGGTTGTATTTGTGTGAAGCCATCGGGCACTCAGGCAGCCTGCTGCTGGAGTCCGCTTTGGACAAAGTGGCGGTGGTAGCGCCGATCCAGCCGGTTCATGTCCAATAAGATGAAAACATCAGCCACATTAAAGTCAGGGTCAAGGCATGGCTCACCCGCGATCCATGCACCCAGCTTCAGGTAGGCCTTGAGCAAGGGGGGCATGTCGATTTTGGCGGCGGGCGTGGTCTGTAATAAATGTACCAAGGGTTGCACGCGCAGGTGTTCAGGCGACAAATACCGCTGGCGTGCCACCTGCATAATCGCAGCCGCTTGTGCACCGCCATCATTCATGCTGATGCTGGCACAGCCAAACAGGAAGTCGGCACGCTGGAACTCGACAAATTGTGCCAAGCCAGCCCACAACATGCCGATACCTGTCCCATTACGGAATGCAGGGTGGATGCAGGTGCGCCCAATCTCAATCGGGTTGCCCGGTAAGGGGAACAGCTTGCGCAGGTTGAATTCGTTTTCTGAGTAAAAGCTTCCTGCACGGCGGGCATTTTCCATCGTCAGGATGCGGGTGGAGCCAACCACTTCACCGCTGTTCACCTCGCGCACCAATAAATGGTGGCAATAGTCATCGTAATAATCGCAGTCCAGACCCTGCTCAGCGTTCTCCAGCGTGGCTCCTTGCTCCTGGGCAAAAATACGGTAGCGCAAGGCTTGGGAGGCACGGATGTCCTCTGGGCCGCTAGCCAACTCGACCATCAGGTGGGGTGGGTGGGTGGTGGTGCGGTTGCACCGGTCATTATGCTGCATCATTACGCTCATGAGGGATGTCCTGTGTTATCTCCGATTGATTAACCGTTAACATTAAAATGTCGATGTGACGGTGCAGTGACAGCCTGTTGACAGTCTGGTTGCACAAGGGGAAGGGGGATGGCAACCCGTAAATTTCTTTTCTGTGTCATGTTGTTGTCATAATCCAGCCCTACACTGCGCAGCAATTGAAACGCTCATTTAATGGAGATCGCTGTAATGAAAAAACTGTCCATGGCTATCGCAGCCGGTTTGCTGGTTGTAGCAGGTGCTGCTCAAGCTCGTGACAACATTTCAATCGTTGGTTCTTCAACGGTTTATCCATTTTCTACTGCGGTAGCTGAGACCTATGCCAAGAAAACCGGCAATCCGGCTCCTAAGGTTGAGTCTACCGGCACAGGTGGTGGTATGAAGCTGTTCTGTGCAGGTTCTGGTGTCAATCACCCGGACATGAGTGGTGCATCCCGCCGTATCAAGGAAGGCGAACTGGCAGATTGCAAGAAAAACGGTGTTAGCCCGGTTGAAGTGAAAATCGGTTACGACGGTATTGCCATTGCCAACGACAAAAGTGGCGATACGTTCAATGTCAGCCGTAAGGATTTGTTCTTGGCTCTGGCTAAAGAAGTCCCGGAAACAGCGGATAGTGAAAAATTGGTTCCTAACCCTTACAAAACATGGAAAGAAGTCAATGCAGAGCTGCCCGATGCAGCCATCGAAGTGATCGGGCCACCACCGACCTCCGGTACGCGTGATGCATTCGTTGAACTGGTCATGCATGCAGGCTGCAAAGAATTCCTAGCCATTAAGAAAATGGAAAAGGAAGACGAGAAGCAGTTTAAGGCCGTTTGTGGCAGCATGCGTGAAGATGGCAAGTTTGTTGAAGCGGGTGAAAACGACAACCTGATCGTGCAAAAGCTGCAAGCCAACCCCAAAGCCTTGGGTATTTTTGGTTTCAGCTTCCTTGACCAAAACTCTGACAAGGTAAGGGGCGCTGCCATTGAAGGTGTTGAGATTTCCTTCGAGAACATCGCCGCTGGCAAATACCCGGTTTCCCGCCCACTGTATGTGTACGTGAAGAAAGAGCACGTTGGTACTGTAAAGGGTATCGAAGATTTCGTGGCTGAACTGACCAGTGATGCTGCTTGGGGCGATACCGGCTACTTGGCTGACAAAGGCATGATCCCAATGCCAGCAGAGGAGCGCCAGGCATTCGGTGATGCTGCCAAATCGATGAAGGTTTTAGAGTCTCTGTAACCTGACGGTTACGTTACTTCATAATAAAAAGCTTCTTGACGTGATAACTTTGAGGGGGGGGATGGGTGTTCATCCTCCCTTTTTGCTGATGGCGGGGTGTGTAACAGAACTGTCATAAAGTGCACGTATCATCTTCCCGTTTTCTGCTGCTAATCTCCTAACCCCTTCCGTGGTGTATGTATGAGTTCGTCAACAATCTTGCTGGTTTTGCTGATTCTCGCCGGGTTCAGTTACTATTTTGGGCGTAAGCGCTCCCTGGCTGTTTCCAATGGCAATCGGGGTCAATCGAAGCTTCACTCCTTACCCGGCTACTATGGTTATCTGGTCGTTGTCTGGTGTTTGATCCCCTCCTTGCTGGCATTGGCTTTGTGGTCGATGTTCAGCCCGACATTTATTACCCAAAGTGTGGTCTCAGGTTTACCCGCAGAGATCCAGGCATCGGGTGAGTCCAGTATTAACCTGTTCATGAATCGAGTGCAGGGCATGGTGCATAAGGGTGAAATTGATGCCAGTGCCGATGCCGTGCAACAGGAAGCTGCCCGCCAATACATGGCATTGCAAGCCAATAGCGACCTGATCAAGTCTGTCATGGTGATTTTGCTGGCGATGCTGGGTTTTTTCTGGGGCTGGAAAAAAATCGCACCCCAATTCCGCGCCCGGAACCAGGTTGAGGTCGTCATCCAATATGGGATGATGTTGTGTGCATCCGTGGCGATTGTGACCACGCTCGGCATTGTTTTGTCGGTATTGTTTGAGTCGATCCGCTTTTTCCAGGCGATTCCGGCTACGGATTTTCTGTTTGGGACGCATTGGAGTCCACAAACCGCCTTGCGTAATGACCAGGCAGGCAGCTCCGGTAGCTTCGGCGCTATCCCCCTGTTTGTTGGCACTTTATTGATTTCATTTATTTCTTTGGTGATTGCCGTACCGATTGGCTTGATGGCAGCGATTTACCTGTCTGAATATGCCACCAAGCGCGTGCGGGCGTGGGCGAAGCCTGCACTGGAGATTTTGGCGGGGATTCCAACCGTCGTGTATGGGTTCTTTGCGGCCTTGACGGTTGCACCTTTTATCCGCGATGTCGGTGAGGCGGTGGGTTTGAGTGTTGCGTCTGAAAGTGCCTTGGCAGCCGGTCTGGTGATGGGTGTGATGCTGATCCCGTTCATGTCCTCCTTGTCGGATGACGTAATCAATGCCGTGCCGCAGGCGATGCGCGATGGTTCGTATGGGATGGGGGCAACCAAATCAGAAACGATCAAACAGGTGATCATTCCTGCTGCCCTGCCAGGGATTGTCGGTGCTTTCCTGCTGGCGGCCTCCCGTGCCATCGGTGAAACCATGATTGTGGTGATGGCGGCTGGTTTGTCGGCGAATATGACCATCAACCCGCTGGAAGCCGTTACTACTGTGACCGTGCAGATTGTCACCTTGCTGACCGGTGACCAAGAGTTTGACAGCCCGAAAACCTTGGCAGCGTTTGCTTTGGGTTTGACCCTGTTTGTCTTGACCTTGATCCTGAACATTGTCGCGCTGCGCATTGTGCGCAAGTACCGCGAACAATACGTTTAATGGGCTATTTAATGGAATATTCATTATGAACAAGACTGAATTAGTCCGTGCCGGTTTAAGCAAGCGCTATGCCCGCGAACGGCGGTTCCGCTTTTTGGGGGCGACTTCGATTGTCGTCAGTATGCTGTTTCTGGCGATTCTGCTGTCCACTATCGTGATGCAAGGCTTTTCGGCATTCACCCAGACCTATATCAAGGTCGATGTCGAGTTGAATGCCGAGGCACTCGGGGTGGATGCCACTGCCGATGCCGAAGCTTTGCGGCGTGCCAGTTATGAGACGGTGATTCTGAATGCCTTGAATGCCCGTTTCCCCGGTGTGACGGAGCGCAAGCAAAAAGCCGCCCTGAAAAAGCTCGTCAGTGGCAGTGCTGCATTTGACCTGCAAAAAATGGTGATGGAGAACCCGCAATTGATTGGTTCCAAGCAGTCAGTCTGGGTGATGGCGGATGATGATGTTGATACCTATGTGAAAGGAAATATCGACCGCAACATGCCGGAAGCGGATCGCCGCATCAAGGATTTCCAATTGGCTTGGCTGGATGATCTGGAGGCCAAAGGTGAGATTGAGCGGCGTTTCAATACGGTGTTCTTTACCTCCGGTGATTCACGCGAACCTGAGCAGGCCGGTATCCTGAGCGCCCTGATGGGGTCGTTCTATACCATGCTGGTGACGATGTTGTTGTCCTTCCCGATTGGGGTGGCGGCGGCGATTTATCTGGAGGAGTTTGCCCCCAAGAATAACCCGCTGGTTGATTTTATTGAGGTCAATATCAATAACCTGGCGGCAGTCCCCTCGATTGTGTTTGGCTTGTTGGGTCTGGCGGTGTTTATCCAGTTCTTTGGTGTGCCGCGCTCGACCCCCTTGGTGGGTGGTCTGGTGTTGACCCTGATTACCTTGCCCACCATCATTATTGCCAGCCGTGCAGCGTTGAAGTCGGTTCCGCCTTCCATACGTGAGGCTGCCTTCGGTATGGGTGCTTCGCGGGTACAAACCGTGTTCCATCATACCTTGCCGCTAGCCATGCCCGGCATTCTCACTGGCACGATTATCGGTATGGCTCATGCCTTGGGTGAAACCGCCCCGTTGCTGATGATTGGTATGGTGGCCTTCATTGTGGATATTCCACAAGGCATTACTGACCCTGCTGCGATTTTGCCCGTGCAGATTTATTTGTGGTCAGATAGCCCGGAACGTGCCTTTACTGAAAAAACGTCTGCTGCCATCATTGTCCTGTTATTCTTTCTGGTGACAATGAACTTACTGGCAGTCATGCTCCGCAAAAAATTTGAGAGACGCTGGTGATCCCTATGAGTAACCTAACCTTGACAGCCGATACTATGACTATCCCTTCCCATAAGGAACCTGCTGCGATCCTTAAAGGCCAACCTGTTGACATCCATACGATTGTTGACGAGTTGAAGCAGGCGAAACAGCCAGTCGGTCGCCCATTCTTGGATGACCCGAAGTTTTTTACCCGTAGTGTGGATGTGTTCTACACCGGGGCGAAGCAGGCCATTTTTGATGTCAATTTGGACATCGGCAAGAATGAGGTGATTGCCATGATCGGGCCTTCCGGTTGCGGCAAATCGACCTTCCTGCGTTGCCTGAACCGCATGAATGACACCATTGATGGTTGCCGTGTGACCGGGCAGTTGTTATTGGATGGTGAGGACATTTACGATAAGAGCCAGGATCCGGTTCTGTTGCGGGCGCGGGTTGGGATGGTGTTCCAGAAGCCAAACCCATTCCCCAAGTCGATTTACGATAATGTGGCCTATGGCCCGCGCATCCACGGTTTGGCGAATAACCGCAGCGAGCTGGATGACATTGTGGAGGAAAGCTTACGCAAGGCAGGTCTGTTCAATGAGGTCAAAGACCGTTTACAATCACCGGGGACAGGCTTGTCCGGTGGGCAGCAGCAGCGTTTGTGTATTGCCCGTGCGATTGCGGTCAGCCCTGAAGTGATCCTGATGGATGAACCCACTTCAGCACTCGACCCGATTGCAACCGCGACCATTGAAGAGCTGATTGACGAATTGCGGCGCAGCTTCACCATTTGCATTGTGACGCACTCCATGCAACAGGCCGCCCGTATTTCCCAGCGCACCGCCTATTTCCATTTGGGGTATCTGGTTGAGGTCAATGAAACCAATAAGGTCTTCACCAATCCCCAACACCGCCTGACTGAGAACTATATCACCGGGCGTTTTGGCTAAGTAATGATTAAAATTAAAGACATAATTTATTAAAGGAGCCGTTCCGATGGATATTGGGCATCATACATCCCACCAGTATAACCAAGAGCTGGAAAATGCCAGAAACCAAGCCCTGCAAATGGGCGGTTTGGTTGAGGAGCAACTGGGCAAGGCATTGCGGGCTTTGATGGAAAATAATAGTCAATTGGGCGAGGAAGTGGCCTATTCGGACTATAAGGTAAACCGTCTGGAAGTGCAGATTGACGAGGCATGCACGCAGATTATTGCCCGCCGCCAACCCGCTGCGGGTGATTTGCGTTTGGTGATGAGCATTGTCAAATCCGTGACGGATTTGGAGCGGATTGGTGATGAGGCAGAAAAAATTGCCCGCCATGCGATTTCCAGCGAAGGCTTGGGCACAACCCTGCATACTTCCCTGCGCCATTTGGGGGATCATGTCCGTGAAATGCTGCGCCGTACCCTGGATGCGATGGCACGCATGGATGCTGAACAGGCACGGGTGATTGCTGAAAGTGACAAGCAGATTGATGCGGAGTTTGATGACCTTTCCCGCCAATTACTGACCCGCATGATGGAAGATGCCCGCAATATCCGTGACAGCCTGAATGTCATGTGGTGTGCCCGCTCATTGGAGCGGATCGGCGACCACAGCAAAAATATCTGTGAGTATGTGATCTATTTGGTCGAAGGCAAGGATGTTCGTCATACCAGCCGCCCAGCAGCAGATGGGCAAAACTAACGGCAATCTTGGGATTGTCACCTTGCTGGAAATGGTCTTTATGCCATAAGTGGATGCAGCTTATCCAACACGGAGGCTGCATCCTATCCCCGCACATTTCAACCCACGAACCTGATTTTCCCGCTCTTGTTGACAGTCCGTTGACAGACATCCCGCTATAGTCCCCCAAGCAGTGGTTGCACGGGCAATGCCAAGCAGCCACGTGCCCCTGGCCTTCTGGAAAACCGCATCCTGCCCGGTTGGGTTGATGCCTTGCCTGACCAGCTCCTTCACCCCATCGGCAGGCCTGCCAATATCCCGTAACGGAATCTTTGGATAATTGCCGAAGGTGTAAATTGCTGGCTTTTTGGTGGCGGGGTCATTGAACCGCATGCGCCAGACTTTGCGCCCGGTGCTGAGCACGTCCAAGTAGGTATTCCCACCTATCTGGATGCGGTAGTCTTTGCTGGCTGGTTTTGCGGCTTTAAGCTTGATGTCGGATATGTTGGTTTGCATGCTTGGCAGGGTAAAAAGTCCATATACCTACCTATATACCTACTTGCCTTAGATTCGTCTAGTCTTATTAGACTAACCTGAATACAAAAAAGCCCTGATTCAGTTAAAAATCAAGGCTTTATGTACTTGCTGGATTAATCCAGACTATAAAATGGTGCCGACGGCGAGACTCGAACTCGCACAGCCTAAGCCACTACCCCCTCAAGATAGCGTGTCTACCAATTTCACCACGTCGGCATAAATCATCAATTTGGCTTTTGCTCAGTTGCTGTACCCGCTGCTGGCGCAGCTTGAGCAGGTGCAGCCGCTGGAACTTCTGTCGCTGCCGGAGCTGGAGCAGCAGCCGGAACTTCAGCTTGTGTTGCAGTAGGCGCAGCCGCTTTGGCTGCTTCAGCACCAGGCGCTGCGGGTACTTCACTACTCACGGCTGGAGCCGGTGCAGCAGACTCTACCTGAGCGGGTGCAGCACCGCTGCTGATTGCTTCCATAATACTGCTAGGTGCAGTCGTGCGGTGAGCAACCATCCATGCCAAAGCAATACAGTTCAAAAAGAACACTGTTGCCAGAATACCCGTCGTCCGGCTGAGGAAGTTACCTGCCCCGCCTGAACCGAATACCGTACCAGAAGCACCACTACCAAAAGCAGCACCGGCATCCGCGCCTTTACCATGCTGCATCAAAATCAGTGCGATCATGGCGACGGAAACAACAATCTGTACAATCAATAAAATATTATAAAGCATGTTTTACTTCTAAATAAACCTTTAGTGGCTCTGATTTTGCCCAGCCTGGCAAATGGCAAGGAACTCTTGGGCATTCAACGATGCACCACCAATCAGGCCGCCATCAATATCTGCCATTGCAAACAGCTCAGCTGCATTCGAGCCTTTGACGCTGCCACCGTACAGAATCTGTACGCCTGCTGCAACATCGGCATCCAATGCCGCAATCTTGCCCCGGATAAAAGCATGCACATCCTGTGCTTGCTGGGGGCTGGCTGTTTTGCCCGTCCCAATCGCCCAGACTGGCTCATAAGCAATCACAGCATCTGCCAATGCGCCTACACCTTCCAGTGCAATGACAGCATCCAATTGGCGGGCAACCACTGATTCAGTCTGATCCTGCTCACGCTCTGCCAACGTTTCGCCGACACACAAAATCGGTATCAGGCCATGCTGACGGGCAGCAGCAAACTTGCGTGCCGTATCGGAATCCTGCTCACCGAACAATGCCCGCCGCTCGGAGTGACCAACGATCACATAACGGCAACCACTTTCCAGCAGCATAGGGGCAGAGACTTCACCGGTGAATGCACCTGCATCCTGGTCGCTGACATCCTGCGCACCCAAACCGATTGTACTGCCTGCCAATAAATCAGCAGTCAGCGGGAGATAAACATAAGGTGCGCATACTGCGATTGAAACCTCAGTCAAACTACCAGCACTTTCAACCAGCCCTGTCACCAGAGCCTGGATGCTTGCCTTGTTTCCATTCAGCTTCCAATTACCTGCTACCAGCGAGCGTCTCATTACCTTACCTCTCTCATCGGCAAGCGCGAAAGATTACCGATAGTACGCTAAGAAATCAATCCTTTTTCACCAGCGCTTAGGCAGAAGCCCGCACAACCGCTGCAATCGCCTCGGCATGCTGCACGGTTTCGGTCAAATCTTCGCCTTCCACCATCACCCGGATCAAAGGCTCAGTCCCGGAAGCACGTAACAGCACCCGCCCGCGCTCACCCATGGCAGCTTCAGCCTGACGCACAGCCTCCTGGATGGCAGGTGCTGCGTTCAGGTCAATCCGCGCCTTAACCGGCACATTGATCAGCTTCTGCGGGTATTTAACCATGACTTTTTTCAGTTCATGCAAGGAGCGCCCCGCCACCAACATCGCCCGCAATACCTGCAAACCGGCAACAATGCCATCACCCGTTGAAATATGATCACGGGCAATCACATGCCCGGATGACTCGCCGCCCAGCAAGGCCTGATGCTGCAACATCAACTCCATCACATAACGGTCGCCGACTTTGGCACGGTAAAACGGTATCCCCATCCGCTGGATGGCCTTTTCCAGACCCAGATTGCTCATTTGTGTCCCAACGACACCAGCCTGCAAATGCACTGCCCCGCGATCCTGGGCAATCACTGCCAATGCTTCGTCACCATCCACCACCTCACCACGGTGGTCAACCATGATCAGGCGGTCACCATCACCATCCAGTGCCACACCAATATCAGCACGGTATTTCAGCACAGTCGCCTGCAAACTGGCGGTATCGGTTGCGCCACAATGGTCATTGATATTAAAACCATTCGGCTCATTGGCAATCGCAATCACCTCAGCACCCAGCTCACGGAACACATCCGGGGCAACGTGATACGTTGCACCATTGGCGCAATCCACCACGATGCGCAAGCCCTTCAAGGACATATCCGCTGGAAAGGCACGCTTACAAAACTCGATATAACGCCCCGCTGCATCGTCAATGCGTACTGCCTTGCCCAGCTCAGCGGATGGGACTGTCACCAGCTCCCGATCCAGGTAGGCCTCGATTTCCTCCTCAACCGCATCCGGCAACTTCATACCGGTGGCGGAGAAAAACTTCACGCCATTGTCATCGTAAGGATTATGGGAGGCGCTAATGACAATACCCGCCGCCGCACGGAACGCGCGGGTCAGGTAGGCCACCGCAGGCGTTGGCATCGGCCCCAGCAAGCGCACATTGACACCGGCAGCCGCCAAGCCTGCCTGCAAGGCGGACTCCAGCATATACCCGGAAATGCGTGGGTCTTTGCCAATCAGTACCAAGGGATGACCATTGCCAGCCAACACCTTACCCGCCGCCCAACCCAGCTTGAGCACAAAATCCGGTGTCATCGGACGCTGACCGATCTTGCCGCGAACCCCATCCGTACCAAAATATTTTCTTGCCATTCACCCAATCCCTTATCTTTTATAACGCATAGGAAGGCTAGTTATAGCACAGCTTGCACAATTTTTAATGCATCCACAGTTGCACCCACATCATGCACCCGCACAATCCGTGCCCCTTTTAATGCAGCCACCACTGCTGCTGCCACACTGCCATGCAAACGCCCACCAACAGGCCGGTTGCCCAGTAACGTGCCGATCATGCTCTTGCGTGACATCCCCGCCAATAGCGGCAAACCAAACACCTGCAAGGCATCCAAATGCTTAAGCAAGGCCAGATTGTGCTCCAGTGTTTTGCCAAACCCAAACCCCGGATCCAACACCAACCGCCCTGCCCCAATCCCGGCCTCTGTGCAAGCCTGAATACGCGCCCGGAAAAAATCCGCCACATCTTGCACCACATCGCCATACTGCGGGCTATGCTGCATACTGCGGGGCTGTCCCTGCATATGCATCAGGCATACCGCCACTGAGCTGGCTGCACACGCTGCCAACGCCCCTGGCTCCTGGAGGGCACGCACATCATTAATCATGTCTGCCCCCGCTGCTATCGCGGCTTGCATGACCCCGGCCTTGCTGGTATCCACCGACACCGCCACCCCAAAGCGCTGCTTGATGGCCTCCAACACCGGAATAACCCGCACCAGCTCATCCGCCAACAGGACATCCTGAGCACCGGGGCGCGTTGATTCGCCACCAATATCAATTATATCCGCACCCTCTGCCAGCATGCTTTCCACATGCCGCAAAGCCGCATCCAAGCCAATAAAATGACCACCATCCGAAAACGAATCCGGGGTGACATTCAACACACCCATCACCTGAACACGCGAAGAGGCAAGGTCAAACATGGAAGCTCCGCACAAAAAAGAAGGCGCGGGATAAACCCACGCCTTTCAAGTCACCTATAACTTAAATCGGATCAATGTGAACCGGCAGGATCACCCACGACGGCATCACCGGAACCTGGACTTTTCGGACGGCGTGGCGGTGGCACTTTGCCATCATCCCCATCAATCCAATCGGCAGGCGGCGGTGGATCTTCGCCGCGCATAATGGCATCAATCTGCTCACGGTCAATGGTTTCATATTTCATGAGGGCATCCGCCATGGCATGCAAACGCTCCATGTATTCGGTCAGGATGGTTTTGGCACGCAGGTAATTGCGCTCAATCACCTCACGCACTTCCTCATCAATCGCATGCGCCGTATCATCCGACATGTGCTTGTGCTGGGTCACAGTGCGCCCCAAAAACACCTCGCCCTCATCCTCGGAATAGGACAGTGGCCCCATGCGGTCAGACAAGCCCCATTTCGTCACCATATTGCGGGCAATTTCAGTCGCACGCTCAATGTCATTGGAAGCGCCTGTTGTCACCTTTTCCGCGCCAAAGATCAGCTCCTCGGCAATCCGCCCACCATACAGGCTGGAAATCTTGCTTTCCAGACGCTGCTTGCTGTTGCTGTAACGGTCTTCAACCGGCAGGAACATGGTTACACCCAAAGCACGCCCACGCGGGATAATCGTCACTTTGTAAACCGGATCCTCTTCTGGCACTTTCAGGCCAACAATCGCATGCCCAGCCTCATGGTAAGCCGTCATACGCTTTTCGTCTTCGTTCATGACCATCGACTTGCGCTCTGCGCCCATCATGATCTTGTCCTTGGCCTTTTCAAACTCGGACATGTCCACAGTACGCTTATTGGAACGGGCTGCGAACAGGGCGGCCTCATTCACCAGATTGGCAAGGTCAGCCCCGGAGAAACCCGGTGTGCCGCGTGCAATCAGGCTTGGCTTTACATCATCGCCCAACGGCACTTTACGCATGTGGACTTTCAGGATTTGCTCACGCCCACGCACGTCCGGCAAAGGCACAACCACCTGACGGTCAAAGCGACCCGGACGCAACAAGGCAGGGTCAAGCACATCCGGGCGGTTGGTGGCCGCAATCACGATAATGCCCTCACTGCCCTCGAAACCGTCCATTTCCACCAATAACTGGTTAAGGGTCTGCTCACGCTCATCATGACCACCACCCAAACCCGCCCCCCGTTGGCGACCCACGGCATCAATCTCGTCAATGAAAATAATGCAGGGGGCATGCTTCTTGGCTTGTTCAAACATGTCACGCACACGGGATGCACCCACACCCACGAACATTTCCACAAAGTCAGAGCCGGAAATACTGAAGAACGGCACTTTCGCCTCACCGGCAATCGCTTTCGCCAGCAAGGTTTTACCTGTCCCCGGAGAACCGACCATCAGCACGCCACGAGGGATCTTGCCGCCGAGCTTCTGGAACTTGCCCGGATCGCGCAGGAACTCAACCAGCTCGCCGACTTCCTCTTTGGCTTCATCACAACCGGCAACATCATTGAAATTCACTTTCACCTGATCTTCGGTCATCATGCGGGCGCGGCTTTTGCCAAACGACATTGCACCACGCCCACCGCCGCCGCCTTGCATTTGGCGCATGATATAAATCCACAAGCCAATGATCAGCAGGAAAGGAACCCAGCTAATAATGATTTCCATCAACAGGGAACGCCCTTCCGGGGGGATGGCATTCACCTTGACATTATTCGCCAACAGGTCACTCACCAATTGCGGGTCATCCGGTGGGCTGTAGGTTGTGAAGCGGCTACCACTGGTGGTCACACCCGTGATCGTCTGCCCCTTAATATCAACCTGCTCAACTGCGCCATTACGCACATTCTGGAGAAACTCAGAATACGATTGGGCAGGGGCTTGTTGGGCAGGGCCACTGAACTTGCTGAACACTGCAATCAGGACGAATGCAATCACAGCCCATATCAGCAAATTTTTGGTTAATTCATTCAAGGAAGCATCTCCATCTCCAGTGCAGCGACCATCACCACACCACTACAGGTTTTTTTAAATATTACACCATAAAACCCTGGGCAAGCACATATACTTCACGACTACGGGGTCTTGAAGCCGACGGCTTGCGGATTTTCACCGTCTTGAAATGCTTGCGCACCTCCTGCAAGAACGCATCTGATCCATCCCCCTGGAATAACTTCACCAAAAAGGAACCACCGGGGCGCAATACCTGTTGCGCCATATCCAGCGCCAACTCGCACAGGTAAATGGCACGGGGCTGGTCAACCGCATCCATACCACTCATATTGGGGGCCATATCAGAAAGTACAAGGTCGGCTTTCTCTGCACCCAACAAACGCAGCAGCTCTTGCAAGATGGCATCCTCACGGAAATCACCCAGCAAAAACTCCACCGCAGGCAATGGATCCATCGGTAATATGTCACTCGCCACCACACGTCCATTTTTCCCGACCAACTGCACAGCAAGCTGGCTCCAACCACCGGGGGCTGCCCCCAAATCAACGACTTTGTGGTTGGGGCGGATCAGGTGATCCTTTTCCTGGATTTCCTTGAGTTTATAAACCGCACGGGAGCGATAGCCCTCTTGCTGGGCCTTTTTTACGTATTCATCATCAAAGTGCTCACGCAACCATTTGTGACTGCTTTTGCTTCTTGCCATACTGTAGAATTACTGTTTAACTCGCGCCTTTTTGGGAAAAACCGATGGAACTCAACGATACACAGAAAAAACGCCTGAAAGGCATGGCTCATGCCCTCAAGCCGGTCGTCATGATCGGGCAGCATGGCCTGAAAGACACTGTACTTGCCGAACTGGATGGGGCGCTTGAACATCACCAGTTGGTCAAGATTAAAATCAGCGTTGGCGACCGCGATGAGCGTGACGGGCTGCTGGCACAAATCATGGCTCATGCCAGTGGTGCAGTGCTTATCCAGCAAATTGGCAATATGGCCGTCCTGTACCAGCGTAACCCGCAACGCCCCAACCTGTTCTCCAATCCTGCTGCCTGAGGCGGCGGGATGGTTTAACCAAGGTAGCCCACCAGCCATGCACGGTTTTTGGCTGGCTTCCTTTGTCGTTGGCAGATGCCAAAAACAAAAAAGGCCTGCACTAGTGCAAGCCTTTGGTATATGGCGCGTCCAGAAGGATTCGAACCTCCGACCGCCTGGTTCGTAGCCAGGTACTCTATCCAACTGAGCTATGGACGCGTTGTGAAGTTGCGCATTTTGCAGATTTCACTTTACCAAGTCAAGAAAATTTTTAAAGGAAAATGGTGGGGTAAACAAGGTTGGGAAAGTACCTAACCTGAGTTCGGGATAAGGAAAGGACGCAGCCTTTATGGGACAATGCCGTGTA
>CAXYXW010000029.1:0-51315 GCA_964293005.1 uncultured Thiothrix sp. | reverse complement strand
TAGATGGTGAAATTCGACCCATCATCCGGTTCCGCACCGGAGCCAGGCGGGTCGATCAGGATCGAGAAGGCTCCGTTGGGGTTATAGCGTAGCGCATCCGTCATCAGCACCACCTGTAATGGTGCGGCTGTATTGCGGGATGTTTCCTTAATCGGGCTGATAATATAGCTGGAGGTGGTGCTTGTATTACCATCCAGCGCATAGCGCATTTGTTGTACCGCACCCGACAGGTGGTCGGCAAGCCAATCAGGGCTGTAGGCAGCATTCCAGCCGAACTGGCGGACAGGGGGGCTGATGGCGGTATTGGCGAAGTCACGCTCGATATAAACATGCTGACCACCACTGACGACGGACTCATAGGGCCCGCCAAAATGGGCAACGGCAATGCGGTTGTTGGGGTTGTCCGCCAACAGTTGCGTGCCAACGCCTTGGATGGTGTTGGCAAAATCCACGAACTCATTAAGGTCGATGGAGCCGGAGTTGTCGACAATAAACAGGATGTCAGAACCACCCGTCGCCGCGCAGCTACCAGAACCAACGGGGGGTGGGCCAGCAATGGCGGCAACCGCCGGACCAAACTCAGATGTGTCACCAGTTGGACGGGTGGCTGTTGCTGTCAGGTAATCACCGGCAACAATGCTGGCAGGTGCGGGTATCGAGAACTGGAAAGCGCCCATGCCGGTATTGCTATGCCCGTCGAATGCAGGTATGGCGCAGCCGCCACTGTCGGTGTCCGCTGCCCCGCCCTCGACCAAACTGCCCAGGTAAGTTTGACCCTCACCATAATCGGCAGACAGGCCAAACCGGTTCGCACCGGGGGATGCCGCACCACCGGGGCTGACATCAGCCTCGAACAGCTCAACCACCGTCCCAGCAGGCGCACAGCCACGCACAATGGCATTACCGTTGGCAATCACCACCTGTTGCAGCAAGGGGTAGTTCAGCAGGCCGTTTGCCCCTGCGTCACTGTCGTTTGTGTCGTTCAGGGTGACGTTATCTGCGCCCAAATCCACGCCCAAGCCCCCGTTGTTATACACCCTGTTCTGGGATACGGTGTTAAGGGTGGGAACCCCGATCCCAGCATAGATGGGCATGGTCATGGCCATTTCGACACCATCACCGGTGTTGTTGGCAATGGTATTGCCGATAATCAGGACTCCGCTGGAGCCACCCGCAATGGCAACCCCTGCACGCCCATTACCACGGGCGGTTGTACCATTGGCAGCAACACCGATCAGGTTGCCGGAGATGGACACATTGTTCGTATCAGAACCACTGCCATAGCTGTTGATGACAATGCCGGAATTGGTGTTGCCTGCAATGGTATTAGCACCTACTGCCGTACCATCCCCGATATGAATATTGTTGGCATCAACAACCAACAAGCCAGCATTACTATTCGGGGTAGCGGTGATGCCATCTGCCCCAACCCCGTAATAGTTGCCCAGCACATGGACATTTTCACTGCGGGGAGCCGCCCCAGACAGGCCGGTGATGGAAGTACCCACAGTGCTGAAGCCGATGACGTTACGTTGCAGTGGGTTGTTCCCACCCACTTGGGCATCCACCATACTCACCAAATAAATACCGTAAGTGGTGTTCGGTAAGGAGCCGGAGCCAGCCGCATCGACACCGATATGGTTGCCCGCCACGACATGCCCACCCATTTGCCGGATGGAAACGCCTGTCACGCCTTTGCCGATGACATTGCCCTCCTTGGCATCATCCATGCCATCGTTGGCAGTGGCACTGCCCGCATCAAGCTTGACCCCGACAATCATCGCGGGCGCATCCTGACCGGTCACACCGACTCCAACGCCCGTACCACCCATACCATTAGGGTTCGTGCCGATATAGTTGCCTTTGACATGCAGGTTGCTAGCGCCACTCACCACGATCGGGCTATGGACACTACTCTTGTTGAAGCCATCCAGGTTGAAACCCGCAATGACCGTGTTGTTGGCAATGGATGTGAGGTTGAACAGGTAGTATTCCGCTGCCGGAACGACCCTGACTGCCAAGGTACGTGCACCAATGCTGCCCGGTACTGCACTCGCTTGAGTATAAGCATTGAAGTGGGTATCTGCCGCCATCACACTGGGCATGCTGGAGGCCAGCGTGATGGTTGCCAACCCTGCTGCAACATTCGGGTCGGTGGCAGGGATTTGGAAAATGGAAGTCTCATGACCCGGTTGGGGGTCAAAGGCAGCATTGGCTGCCTGATTCAGGCCTGTGTTCGCTAACAGGTTACTGTTGAGGATGAACTGTCGCAGGGAACCCTGCCCACTGTCATTGGTATTGACAATGGTATCGAAGTTGAAGCCGAAGTTAGCCCCGGTGAGGTTGCTGCTGGCAACCGTGATCGGTTGCACTGACTGCACCTGACCGCCACCGGACAGGACAAACGTTGTCGTGTTGAGGGTCTGGTTCGTGGTGTTGCTGGCAGCATCCGCCACCGCAGGCTTACGCCCACCCACCTCATTCGTGACTGCGGTTGTGCCGTCGGTACGGAAGGTCTGGATACCCCGCTCAGTACCATTCGTGCCTGTCCGCGTCGAACGGACGGTATCATTCACAACCCGCACATAATAGTTGCCACTCACCAGACTAGGCAGGCTATAAGCACCACTGGCGGCAGTAGTGGTGCTGGTGACAAATGCACCGGCTGCATTATAAAGCTCAACCCGCGCCCCGCTGACACCGGCAGCACCGGCTGCGGTTGCCGGACGACCTGCACCGCCACCGTAGTTGATGTCCTCGAAGACTGTGCCAGAAACACCACCCGCTGCCACACTGACGGTGATGGCATAATCTTCAACCTCACCATCAGTAGCAAGACCCGTAACAGCAAGACCTGCCGCTGAAGACCAACGGAAACGAGCCAAGGATGAGCCAACAACCGCCGTTACAGGCACATTCACCGTGAATGTCAACGTCCCGGATGCCGCATTGCCATCAGCCGCTGAATTATCCTGAAGGTCAGTAGCCACGCGCTCACCCGCATCGGCAAAGTCCCCATCCTGGTTCCAGTCTGCCCATGCCTGCAAGTAGCCACCCAGACCTGTTACATTGATCGACACAATGGCTGCCTGCCCTTGCTTGAAGGCGGGTAAGGTCAGCCCATCCTCATCATCGATACCTGTGGTGTCATCCCCCGTCGCTGCAATACCCAAAGTCAAGGCTGTATCAGCATCAGGGGGATTAGCCCCCATGCGCAACCCCCCACTGAGGGTATGCATCGCCCTACCGTAGTTGATCGGTGCATCAGACAAGTCAACCGGGGAAGATGCACAAACGGTATTCGCTGCCACCGTCAGGAAAATGGCATTGTCTTCTGAGGCGTTATGCACCGGGATATAGCGGTAATCAATCGTTTTACCGTCTGGGCTAATTCGGGCAATATTGTTTTCGACCTCCGTCGGTGAGCCGGTAGAATGCTCCGAACCTTGCCCACCCACATAAGCATAACCTTGGGCATCCACACCAAACGAGTTCGCCCCGCCCCAGACCATGTTGCTCAGGCCAACCAGGCCTGTACCCGCAGAACCATAGGAGGTATCCAGCGTTGCTGTGCCTGTCAGTGGGTTAAACACAAACTTCATGACACCATCACCACCATTATTGGCAATATAGTCAAACACATAAAAAGTGGTGCTATTTTGCCATTTTATCTCATTGGCGCGGAACCCCTGAGCCACAACCAAGGTGTTACCTGATGAGCCATCCGCTTTGGTACGGTAAATGCCACCACCGGTGGTGTAATAGAGATATTGACCATCCAACCCAAACTCCAGGGCACTCATGCCACTGAGGTTAGGATGGGACACCGCGTAAGAGCCGGTACGTCCGTCAATGACATCCATGAGGTTATTGCCCATACCACCGCTGTCATCATGCCGGTAAGCAAGCCGTGAGCCATCCGGGGCAACAGAAATCTCCCGAAGACCCGGTAACATGGGGGTGGTAATTGACCACAACTGCACCTTGTTGACGGTATCGTAAGCTGTAATTTGTGCCGGACTCCAGTTGCCACCCGTTGCATAATAAACAACCCCATTAGCGTCAACATCAAAGAGCGGCTTTGCGGTGTGGATCAGATCAACTTGTCCAACATACCCTTCCTGCTGGATAAACGCGCTATTACCCAAATTATAGGCAACCAGCGGGGCAACATCAGCCACGTTATCACTCCAAGCGTACAGGACATCCTTGATGCCACCCGAGCAGGTGTTGGAGACAACAGGGCTGACTGCAACCGACGAACAAGCCGATGCCACATTAGCCACCGTATTATTGACCACCGTATCCGGCAAGCCATTGCTGTGCAAACGCACAATCCCGTTATGCCCCAAACTGCCAATGCCCTCCAATGATCCCCCGACACCCACCAGTTTGCCATCCGATTGCAAGGCCAAATCAAGTAACAGTGTATCCAGGCCGCCATAGGTGTTCCTGATGAACTCTTGGTTCAGGGTTCCATCCGCATTCAACTTTGCCAAGTAAGAGACGAGTTGACCGTTAATGCGGGTAAACGTACCCGCGATGAAAATTTCATCCTGTGCGTTTACCTCAATATGCTGCACGAATGCCCCGCCCGCGTTAAATGCCGCAAAGGTGGTGTCCACCGTGCCATTCGGGTTGAGGCGGATGAGGCCATTCCATGTTTTGCCACCGGAAGTATACGTAGTGCTTGCCACAATAATCTTGCCATCACGTTGCAAGCCAATGTCACTTGCCCCCGCCGCCACATACCGGGTAAAACCTGTATCCACAGTCCCATCGGCATTCAGGCGGAAGATACCCTCCTGTGTTTGTGTGACCAGCACCTTGCCATCGGCCAACTCACGGATGCCACCAAAATTGTTTATGCCACTCTTGGTCAGTGTGTAGTTAAAGGTCGTATCCCTAGCCCCGGCATTATCTAGGCGATGTATGTCATACCGCCCCCAGTTGTCGGTGCTGACACCCACATACACCTTGTCTGTATACGCAGATGGGTGGATTTTCTGCACACCCACAAAGCCCGCCATACCTGTCCCATAGGCACTGTGTACCCCACCTGGGCTAACCCGGAACATGCGGTTTGTACCAATGCCAGGAGTCCAGTCCGCATAAACAAAATCACCACTCTGCAAAGCAGCGATCACCCCATTAGCATCACCATCGCCTGTGACGAAATAGTTGCTGTTCGCTGTCATATCCGGGTTATGAAAGAACAGGGAATCAGGGATGGGGGCAAACCCCTCATACATACTATTCGCATTAGTTCCAATGATACCATCCCTATTAATGGCGACCGAGCCAGGCCCCCTGCCATTGTCATACCCTTTGGCTGTTGCAATCGGTGGGGTACAGACCAAACTACTCGTAACCGTGACGGCATAATCCTCTACTTCCCCATTGCTGGCAGCAGCCGTACTATTCAAGCCAGAAGTAGTCGACCAGCGGAAGCGTGCATAGGTCTGGGTAGTCACCGCACCGGCAGGCACAAACACATTAAAGGCCAAGGTTCCTGCCGTTGCATTGTTGTCACCTGCGGCGTTGTCTTGCAGGTTGGTGGCAACCTGCTCGCCTGCATCCGCAAAATCACCATCGCCATTCCAGTCGATCCAGCCTTGCAGGTAGCCACCCGCACCCGTCACAGCAGCGGTGATGCTGGCTGTTTGCCCCAGTCTCAAGGTTGGTATCGTGATGCCGTCCTCGTCATCTGTGCCGGTTGTATCATCAAGATTTGCACCTACACCTGGCTGTGCGGCGGACTCACTGTCCGGGGCAGTTGCACCCAAGCGAATGCCCGCCACCATATTATGGTTAGGTGTACCATACGAAGCAGGTGCATCACTGAAGTCACGGGCGCACCCTGCCTCCGTCAACACCACATCATCAAGGATCAGTTCATTGGCATGTTTGTCATCTGTCCTGCCGCCAATGGTACAAAACGGATTGTTGCTGAAAACCGAATTGGGGTCACACCAGCCATTGTTGCTGGCCTCAACATGCCCATAGTTGACAAAGGTGATGGTCGAGCTTGCGCCTATTGCGGTGAAATCAACAGCATACTTTTGCACTGGCTCGGTATTGCCAGGGGCTTTGAAATGGATTGACCCACCAGGCATATCCAAACGCATGATACCCGGCTGGATGCCACCAGCGGCATCTTCAGGGATAGCACTGAAGTACAGGCGGTAAACCTTGCCTGCCACCGTTGCAAAGGTGCGTGACAGCTTGACCGGCTCCGGCCCCCAGTCTGCGGAACTGCCGGTTTGTGGCAGCGTCGTCCCTGGAGTGTTGTCGTCCATATCATCACGCAAGGCAATCGCATCAATCACCGTCAGTAACTTGCCATTGGCATCAAAGCTGAAACCCATGCCAATCGAAGGGGCAATCTCACGGACACCACCATTCCCAAAATAGATACTGTTGAGGTAGCTTGCACTGGACGTGACATGGGCATACGAATCAGTGCCACCGCCGGAACGTGTCCAGTTGCGGATGTTCTGGCTACCGGGGCGGTTAGCCGCCCAAAACATATCCGCAGTCAAATCATCAAAGTTGTCCTGGAACACCACCACCTCACACGCAGCCGGAGTTGTGCCACTGACAATCGACAGGGATGGGCTGTTGGGTGGAATGTCCATAGCCACTGCAATGGGGTAATCCTCCACTTCCCCATTGCTGGCAGCGCCGGTAGGGGTGCTGGTGGTGACACTGGCATCCGTCGTCAGTCGCACACGCAGGGCAGTTGTCCCCAGCTTGATGTCCAGCGGAATGCTTGCCCAATTAAGGTTAACC
This sequence comes from uncultured Thiothrix sp., assembly GCA_964293005.1. Taxonomy (GTDB): domain Bacteria; phylum Pseudomonadota; class Gammaproteobacteria; order Thiotrichales; family Thiotrichaceae; genus Thiolinea. Next base: position 44,523 of record CAXYXW010000029.1, on the reverse strand, counting down.
GTTGCTCCGGTGGAGCCTGTCGGCACGCTGACCGATGTCCCCTCATCTGCCTCAAATGTGCCACTCTTGTCAAAGTCAATCCAGCCATACAGCCGACCTGCTGTACCTGACGTGTTAGTCACTTTGAAACTGCTGCCATAGCTGGTATCAGTCTGTTGCAGTATCGGGAACAGGGGGATATAGGCCTCGACAATCGGCTGACGGGGTGCACCATCATCATAGTTGTCAGCACGGGCATTGAAGCTGTATTTGCTGGCTGCTTCAGAATCAGGTGCATCATCACCCAAATGGATACCCGCAACGATGACGTGGCTGGCATTACCATAGGTGGCGGGGGCATCGCCGAAATCAGTCACCGTTGTGCTGACCGTTACCGCATAATCCTCAACCTCACCATTGTTGGCAATGGCGGTACTGTTCAATCCAGCAGTCGTCGACCAGCGGAAGCGTGCATAGGTCGGAGCCGTGGTAACAGCGGTTGCCGGTACATTCACCGTAAAAGCTAGCGTACCTGCGCTGGTATTCGTATCACTGGCGCTATTATCTTGCAGGTTCGTGGCAATCTGTTCACCCACATCAGCAAAATCACCGTCAGCATTCCAGTCGACCCAGGCCTGCAAATAACCACCCGCCCCGGTAGCCGCCACCGTCAGTGTGGTTGATTGCCCTTGCGGAAAGGCTAATGCAGCTACGCCGTCTTCATCATCACCGTTATTATCATCACCTAAGCCATCAAGCCCACCATTCGCGGTATTACGGGCGCTAATATCGGCATCAGGAGCCACGCTCCCCAAACGGATGCCATTGACAATCCGGTGGGAAGGCTGACCATAACTGCTTGGGGCATCCCCAAAATCGTAGTATGTGCAGATATTTGCCCCATAACTGCCATTAACATCAAAACGGGAATAAACCGCATCACGCCCTGCCATATCCCCACCAGCCACCGTATAGGTCAGAACCGCCGTAGCCGTTGTTGCAGTTGGCACAAAACTGACTGTCCGGTCTTGGAAGTCAATCGTCCCGGCAGTCATGGAGCCGTCATAAACCGTATCGTAGTTGTCTTTCAAAACACCGTTGATATAAAGCTTGGCATTCTGATTTTTCGGGTTCCAGGGGATATTGGTGTGACGGCGAAATGACAAAGTGTTATTCACATTCGGGTTCAAACCACCAATCGTGAAGGTATAAGCTGTGGATGCCGCCCCACTTTTTGCATCAAGGTAATCAAGGATGGTCGCGCCGGAACCTGCCGAGTAGGTACAGGCACGCGGATTACTATCAAACTGCCCCGACCAATTGCCATTACAGTAATTCACAAAGGTGGTGTTGACCACGCAACTGGCTGGGTTTGCGGTTGGGGTAACAGCATAATCCTCCACTTCCCCATCACCAGCGATAGCGGTACTGCCCAAACCGGCAACACCTGACCAACGGAAACGGGCAAAGGTCTGGCTGAGGCTGGCAGTGGCGGGGACGCTGACATTGAAACGAATCACACCCGCACTGCTGTTCAAATCACCTGCGCCATTATCCTGCATATTGTTGGCGACCTGTTCACCGGCATCCGCAAAATCACCGTCATCGTTCCAGTCAATCCAGCCTTGCAAATAAGCACCTGCCCCTGCAACAGTCGCAGTCAAGACAACCGTTTGACCTTGGGGAAGGGTTGGGATGCTGACACCATCATCCGCATCCCCATCCGCGTTAGCACTGTTGTAAGCGCCACTATCAGCGGTGACTGCTGCCCCCAGGCGTTTACCACTGACAATATAATGCTGCGGATTACCATAACTGGCAGGGGCATCCGCATAATCTTTGGCGCTATTGGTGCAATCCAGCAGGGCAATACGGTCAATCATGTAATCGGAGTTTTGTGCCGCCAAATTTTGGTCAATCTGGAACAACAGACGGTAATTGCCCGGTGTCGTCACGGTAAATGTACCGGTGAAGTTTTCCCACAACGGTTGTTCAGCCGCTGAAGCTGTTGGCAAATGGTCAACAAAATCCTGCTCCAATACCGCAACCACAGTATCGGTATCGGCGTTGTACAGGGAGACTTTATACTGATCAGCAAATGACAACTGATTAAAACGGGAACTCAGGTCAAATGTATACTGGTACGTGCCTGCTGCCAAAGGATAGGGGCTAATATAATATAAGGCGGCGGCTGGGCCATCCGACTCCTGGAGGGCGCTATAAATCCCCGTTGCAGCATTGCCTGCCCCAGGGTGGGCACTATCAAACAAGCCGCCCGTTAACGTTGAATTCTGATAGGACTGTGCATTCCCGACATAATTGTAAGCAGCCGTTGCGGTGCTGTCGAAGGGGGCTGCACCATAGAACCAACCGGCACTGGCAGGGTTGGTAATAAAATTCCCTCCCTCCATCAGGAGCGAGCTGGAACACGCAGTGGGAACACGCGATGTCACCTGGATACGATAATCCTCAACCTCACCATCACTTGCCAAACCAATCGAGCGTAAATCCTCCAAAGCCAGATTAGCACTATTGCCATTAGTTAGTGCCTGGGTTGTCAGGCGCAGGCGGACATAGGTAAAACCGGGTGACAGGCTGGTACGGGGCGTAATCCCAGTCCAGTTTAAGGTCGCTGTGGTCGCACCATTGGCAACGGTCGCAGTGGTCGCTTCATTACCGTCAAACTGCCCGTTCTTGTTGAAATCGATCCAGCCATACAAGGTAGCCGGACTACCGGTGGTATTGCTGACGGGCAAATTGTTGAGGCTGTACGAGGTATCTGCACGGGTCAACGCAGGGAAAGTACTAACTGCATCTTCATCATCTGTCCCGGTGGTGTCATCGGCAGTTCCTGCTGAATTGACCCCATTCGCTTCCGCATCCAGATTAATGCCCAGACGTAAACCTGTCACAATAACGTGCCGTGCGCCGGTATCGGTGCTCAGGGTACGGTAATTGGCAGTGCTCACCCCAGCGGCGGTATCCGGGGCATCTCCCCAGTCATAGGTTGCGGCACTGATAGTGACGGGGAAATCCTCCACTTCACCATTCGACGCAAACCCATAAGAACGGGTATCCTCATTAGCAGGGGTGGCACTGGCGGTATTGGTCAAGGCTTGGGTGGTCAAACGCAGGCGAATATAGGATGCACCTGCCACTCCGGCTGGCAAGCCATTCCAAACCAAACTGGTGCTGACCGCGCCATTGGCAACCGTTGCGGTGGTCGCCTCATTCCCATCGAAACGCCCATTGCGGTTCATATCGATCCAGGCATAGAGGGTCGCAGCACTGCCTGTAGTATTGGTCACAGGGATATTACTGATACGGTAACTGCCCGTCCCGGTGGTCAGGGTGGGCAAGCTTACTGGGAGTGAATCCTCATCATCCGTACCCGTTGTGTCATCACCCGTGCCTGCACTGTTATAACCGTTTAATTCAATATCCAGATTAGTACCCAAACGCAATCCGCTAATAACCGCGTGGGCTGCACCATTATCATTTGCCAATGTCCGGTAATTGCCCGCAGCAACCCCAACCCCTGTATCAGGTGCATCGCCCCAATCACGGGCAGGGGCAATTGTCAGGGCATATTCCTCGACTTCACCATCCGTTGCGGCAACCGTACTGTTCAGGCCTGATGTTGTTGACCAACGGAAGCGTGCGTAGGTGGTTGCGATGGTAGTGGTAGCAGGTACAGCGACATTGAAGGCAATCGTACCTGCGGCGGCGTTGGTATCACCCGCTGCATTGTCTTGCAGGTTGGTCGCCACTTGCTCACCCGCATCGGCAAAATCACCATCACCATTCCAATCAATCCAGCCTTGCAAATAGCCACCCACACCGGACACGACCGCTGTAATGGTACTGGAGGCTTGCTGGTTTAATGCAGGAATAGTGACACCCTGCTCATCATCCACCCCGGTGAGATCGTCACCTGTACCATCGGTACTGCCATTGGCGGCATTTAAGGCCTGTGCCTCTGTATCAGGGGCAGCTGTCCCCAGATAAAACGTGGATGATACCGGGCGGCTATGCACTGGCTCACCGTAACTGGCCGGGGCATCACCAAAATCCTGCCCGCAGGTCGGGGTAATGCCAAAGCTATTGTAGCCTTGGGCATCCAGAACAAGCCCCCCAAATTCACCACTGAAATAGCTTAAAACCATCTTGCTGACATTTTCCCAAGCCACCCGCACAGCAATATGCTTAGGCTGCACGGATGCATCGTAATTATTCGCGCCACTGGAGGCGACGTATAAATCAGTGGGTGGATTGGAGCCGGTTTGCTGAAAAAGGCGGGTTGCCACATCAAAGGTAAAACCCTTGATATTATAAAAATGCTGGTATTCATTATTGACGTTATAGGTCGTAGTCGGCAGGTGGGGTGCTGCATCACCCAAACCATCCACAGGCGCTACATCCTGGTTATCACCATCAATATCACCCGAGTTCAAAATAAAATTACCGACGACCGGGGTTAATGTCCCAGCCTGGAAAACATCCAGCGTAAACGTAATGTTTTGTCCTGCATACGAACCAATAGTGGTTCGAGGATCAGACGGCGCTGTTTCCCCTGGATCCCAATCATAGAGGTCAATATTAGATGTTATCCTCACATCAACAACGGTACCGTTTGGTAATGTACCTGCCCGACGTGCCCAATGCGTGCGTAAATCCACCCGCTCAAAATTCCGAAAATCCAGCGACGTATAAACGACAACAGAACCCACATCACACGCCAATGGCACCGTTGCTTTGTGAACATTGAACTGATAATCCTCAACCTCACCACTATTGGCAGAACCGGTGGGCACATTCGCAACCCCAGCCGTACTGCTAAACCGGGCACGGGCAAACGTAACCCCTGGTACAACACTGTTAGGAACATTGAAATTGAGTGTTTGTGAGCCACTGACCAAGGCACGGTCATTAAAAATCTGCTCACCCGCCTCAAACGTGCCATTTTGGTTATAGTCAATCCATAAATTGAAATAGCCCGCCGTCGATGCACTCACGGTCAGGGTATTGGCAATGGCAACCTCTGTACTGGCTTTCAGTAAATAACTACCCGCCACCGCATTCAGAACCAGGCCATCGTCGCCACTATCAGCACTGGCTGTCGGGCTATTATAAGCGCCTGCATCTGCGGTCACGGTCGCCCCCAAACGGGCGGTATTGCTCAACCGGTGATAGGCAGAACCATAAGTGGTGTTTGTGGTGGGAGCATCAGAAAAATCAAAATTCACCGAGCATAAGCGTACATCATCCAGCATCATCTCATTGGCATTGATCAGCGTTGTACCGCCCCGCCAGTAAGACAAATGCCCCCAGTTGATGAACTTCATTTCCAGGCTAGTCGCACCTGCCACAAATTCAATGTGATAACGGTGTTGTGACCCCAAGGTGGAGGCAGAACTGTCATGCAACCGCTTGGCATCCCCCCGGTTATTGCTGGGCAAGGAAAAATAGTAGCGCAAACCGTTCAGCTCAACCGCCGCCAGACCATCATAATCATAGTTGCTGAACTCACCTGAAGCCCAGAACTCCATGTGATAGGTCTGCCCGGTCGTCAAGCCAGCCACGGTGGTTGCCAGGGTGGTCGGAATTTTCGTGACATTCAGAAAAGGATCGCGGAAAGCCGGTGTGACCGCTGCCGGGACGACAATGGTTCCATCCGCTTTGACGGTAATCTGCGTTACCCAATCCGTACCGGGCAAATTAGCCGTACCTGTCCCGAAATAAGCCCCCCGCGTCCCCGCAGGCCAACCTGCCCCAGCGGTCGTCCCACCTGGCAAGGAATACATTTCTGAACGCATGTAGTTATAGGCTGCCCCAGTTGCCGTCCAGCCGGTCAATACCCCGACTGCGGCATTGTCACGGTTGGGCGTAACCAAGTAATCCCCTGCACCCGTCCGCGTCTCAAAACTGCCATTGGTGACTGCGTTGGTCGTACAAAACGGGGTATCATCCCCGGTAAAATTCAAGGTGGTGGGTGTCGTGCGGAAAGTGCTTTTGGTTCCTGACTCCGCTGAGGCAAGAGGGCTGAGCAACATGATGGACAGGAGCAGCAACATCCCGCCCACGCGGTCAAGGATTGTTGGCAAGTTTGGAGACTGAGGACTCACGATACATACTCCATCATGATTATTTTTTTAGTTAGTGCAGGAGCAAACGGACTGCTTATATTTTTATAGGCCTATTCTACTTTATCTATAGAAATTTTCAATGACAACATCGGGATAGAACAGATTAATTCGTTACCAAACCCCTTGACATTTAGGCTAAAAAACAAGCAATCCATCAAGTACCACGCTTTCAGTATCAGTGATGAGCAACCGCCCGCCCCTGCCGCAGCCACGGTGAAACCATACAAATCAGCCGCACATAATGCTATCCTCTGCCACTTTTAACCCAAGCGGAACTGTCCCCATGAGCACTTTGCCAGCCTGCCCCCAATGCCACTCAAGCTATACTTACGAAGATGGGCAGCAGTATGTCTGCCCGGAGTGTGCCCATGAGTGGCCGCAAAACGCGGCAGCCGCCAACACGGAAGAAACCAGGGTGATCAAAGATGCCAATGGCAATATCTTGCAGGACGGGGATACCGTTACGGTCATCAAGGATTTGAAAGTAAAAGGCTCCTCACTGGTGGTCAAGGTCGGGACTAAAGTCAGGAATATCCGGCTGGTGGAAGGCGATCACGACATCGACTGCAAAATCGACGGCATCGGAGCGATGAGCCTGAAATCGGAATTTGTAAAGAAGGTCTAAGCCAAGCAGGTTGTACCACCTGCCGCTTTTCCCGATAATGGCACAAGCTGGTTGATGACCAGCGTGACCACCCAATCAGCAAAGGATGCACGCATGCCGCCCAACCGTCAGGTATCCCGGACTTTAGCCACGGCTTTGCCTGCCTTGGTGCTGGCTCTGCTCCTGAGTGCCTGCGATGATGACAAACCCACCCCACCACCCACCGCCCCCACCTTGCCCATACTGGGTGATGCGCTGGATTGGGGCAAAATTCCGGGTTGGGATAAAGACCAGCCGCAGGAGGCGTGGCCTGCCTTGCAACATAACTGCAAGGCCATTGCCCATAAGGATGCCGCGTGGTTGACTGTCTGTGCAGCGGCAGAAACCCTGCCTGCCCCGGATGCACCGACCGCCAAAGCCTTTTTTGAGCAGCACTTCACCCCTTTCCAGTTGTTTGGTGAAAACCTAAAAGCAGAAGGCTTGCTCACCGGCTATTATGAACCCCTCCTGCAAGGCAGCTACGAACGCAGCGAACGCTTCCAGTACCCGATTTACGGTGTTCCCAAGGACATGCTGATCATCGACTTAGGCACACTCTACCCGGAACTGAAAGACAAGCGGGTACGCGGGCGATTGGTGGACGGCAACCGGATCATCCCTTATTTCGACCGGGCTGCGATTGATGGCACAGACAAGCCGCTGGCGGGGCAAGAAATCCTGTGGGTTGATAACAAGGAAGACCTGTTTTTCCTGCAAATCCAAGGCTCCGGGCGGGTACAGCTACCGGATGGCAGCGTGCTTGGAGTGGGTTATGCCAACCAGAATGGGCATCCTTATGTTGCCATCGGCAAACGTTTGCAGGAATGGGGCAAGTTGCAGCCGGGAACCATCAATATGTTTTCGATCAAACAGTGGATACGGGATAACCCCACTGAAGCGGATAAGCTCCTGAATGAAAATCCCAGCTACGTCTTTTTCAGCCTGCGGGAAAATGTCGATGCAGGGCCGACCGGCTCGCTGGGTGTGCCCCTCACCGCAGGGCGCAGTCTGGCGGTTGATAAAAAGGTCATCAGTTTGGGTTCATTGATGTGGGTCAATACCACATTCCCGGATAATGGGCAGCCCCTGCAACGCCTGATGTTCGCCCAAGATACCGGCGGGGCAATCAAAGGCGACCTGCGGGGTGACTTCTTCTTTGGTACGGGCAAACAGGCCGAGGAATGGGCAGGCCACATGAAACAGAAAGCACAGTTTTACCTGCTCAAACCGAAGGGTCAACCACTGGAAACAGCCAAACCATGAACGCCATCGACTGCCGCCCCTTCAGTGATTATTGTGCCGGGCATCTCCAAGGGGCAGTGTCCCTGCCCGCCACGGAACTGTTTGCCCGCATGCACGAATTGCCCAAGCGCAGCCAAGCCCTGAGCCTCTACGGGACGGCTGCCACCTTGTTCCTTGCGCAGGAATTTCTGGGCGCACGCGGTCATATCATCACCCAACGTATTGAATGGACACCGGCCTTAGCCGCCCACCTTGCCGCCACCGGTCAACTGGAGACAGGCATGGCCTCTTGCCAACTGTGGCAGGCTGCCCCCTTGTTGCAGCGCTTTGTCAACGACCTGATGCCACGTTATGGCATCCAGCCGGGCAAGGGACTCGACATCGCTTGCGGGGCGGGGCGTGACCTGATTTATCTGGCACAACACGGCTGGGACATGACTGGGGTCGATTGGTCAGAGGACTCCTTGCAACGGGTTGCAAGCCTGGCACAAGCCACTCAGGTGAAGGTACGAACCTTATTGCAAGACCTGGAAACTGAGGCTGCCCCACTCCAGGAACTGGCGGATGGCAGTATCCAACTGGTTTGCGTGGCACGCTACCTGCACCGCCCCCTGTTCCCGACGATCCGGCGTTTGCTGTCGCGTGGGGGGATTGTCATTTACCAAACCTTTATGCAAGGCTGCGAACAAACGGCTATCGGTCGCCCCCGCAACCCGAAATTTCTGCTGGCTGCCGGTGAGTTGGCGAACCTGTTCCACGGTTTTGACATCATCCTGGATGAGGTTGAATTATTGGACGATGGTCGACCGGTCAGTGCTTTTGTGGCACGACGCACTTGATCCAGCCTTTTTCCCGGAGAACACCCATGCCCCTTTACCACCAGACCATCCCCTCCCCGATTGGCACACTGCATGCAGTAGCCGATGACCACGCCTTGCATGTACTGACATTCGCCACAACATGGGATGTTGAACGCAGCAAGCTGGGTGAACTATACGAGCGAAGCACCGCCTTACTGGAGCACACTGCCCAACAACTGACAGAATACTTTGCCGGGCAACGCCAGCACTTTGACCTCCCCCTACACTTTAAAGGCACGCCCTTCCAGCAACAGGTATGGCAAGCCCTGCTCAGCATCCCTTATGGTGAAACCATCAGCTACGGCGAACAGGCAACCCGCCTGGGCAACCCACAAGCCGTCCGTGCTATTGGGCGCACCAATGGCCTGAACCCCATTGCCATTATTGCCCCTTGCCATCGGGTCATTGGCAAATCCGGTCAATTGACTGGCTATGCGGGCGGGCTGGAAGCCAAACGCTACCTGTTGGAGCTGGAAAGCAAACAACGCAGCCTATGCTGAGCGTTCATTTTTAAAAAAATCGCCCGACCCTACCATCCACCTACCTATTCTCTACCTCTACCCTACCCAGCTTGCCTTATCTTCTGTCGCAGAGGCCGGGAAGCAATGACCCCGCGTCCTCAAACCCAACATTCTGATTCAATGAGGAGAGACGAGGAATGCAATACGCAAATCCAAACACCGAAGGTGCTGTTGTCAATTTTAAAGAGCGCTATGAAAACTTTATCGGCGGCCAATGGGTTGCCCCGGTTAAAGGTGAGTACTTCGACAACATTTCCCCGGTTAATGGCAAGCCTTTCTGCCAAATCCCACGTTCCAGCGCTGAAGACATCGAGTTGGCTCTGGATGCCGCCCATGCAGCCAAAGATGCCTGGGGGCGTACTTCTGTCGCTGCCCGCTCCAATATCCTGCTGAAAATCGCTGACCGCATTGAGGCCAATCTGGAGAAGCTCGCTGTTGCCGAAACATGGGACAACGGTAAGGCTGTCCGCGAAACCCTGAATGCCGACATCCCCTTGTGTGCTGACCATTTCCGTTATTTCGCAGGTTGCATCCGCGCCCAGGAAGGCACAATGGGTGAAATCGACGAAAATACCGTTGCTTACCATTTCCATGAGCCATTGGGCGTAGTTGGGCAAATTATCCCGTGGAACTTCCCACTGCTGATGGCAGCATGGAAACTCGCCCCAGCATTGGCAGCGGGTAACTGCGTTGTCCTGAAGCCTGCTGAGCAAACTCCAGCCTCCATCCTGCTGTTTGCCGAACTGGTTGCTGACCTGTTGCCAGCCGGTGTCCTGAATATCGTCAATGGCTTTGGTGTGGAAGCAGGTAAGGCACTTGCCACCAGCAAGCGTATCGCCAAGATTGCGTTCACAGGCTCCACCCCGGTCGGCTCGCTGATCATGAAATATGCTGCTGACAATATCATCCCATCGACCGTTGAGCTGGGTGGCAAGTCACCGAACGTCTATTTCGCCGACATCCTCGACAAGGATGATGCGTTCGTCAGCAAGTGTGTCGAAGGCGCGGTACTGGCCTTTTTCAACCAGGGCGAAGTTTGTACCTGCCCATCGCGCCTGCTGATCCAGGAATCCATCTATGAAAAATTCATTGGCATGGTCATCGAGCGCTCCAAGCAGATCAAACGTGGCAACCCTCTGGATACCGAAGTCATGGTGGGTGCACAAGCGTCACAAGAACAGTATGAGAAAATCCTGAGCTATATCCAGATTGGTAAGGATGAAGGCGCACAAGTCCTGATCGGTGGTGATGCAGAAAGCTTGGGTGGTGATTACTGCGAAGGCTTCTACGTCCAACCGACCCTGCTGAAAGGCAGCAACAATATGCGCGTCTTCCAGGAAGAAATCTTCGGACCCGTCGTGTCTGTTGCAACCTTCAAAGACGAAGCCGAAGCACTGGCAATTGCCAATGATACTGAGTTTGGCTTGGGCGCAGGTGTATGGACACGCGATGCCAACCGCTCATACCGTATGGGTCGTGGCATCCAGGCAGGCCGTGTATGGACAAACTGCTACCACCTCTATCCAGCCCATGCTGCATTCGGTGGCTACAAAAAATCTGGCGTAGGCCGCGAAACCCATAAAATGATGCTCGACCATTACCAGCAAACCAAAAACCTGCTGGTCAGCTACGACATCAACCCACTGGGCTTCTTCTAACTCCTCCTCGTTGGTTGCAGGCCGGGGTTAGCCCCGGCTTGCTTTTTTAGGCGAAAACAGCTTGCTCACCACTTCGGTGTGCGCACCGCCAACTCAGCCAAACGCTCCCGTACCAACTCACTGCCCGATGGACTGGTGCAGAGCTTGTCCATTAACAGGCTCGGCTCGTCGCAGGATTCGAGTGCTTGCCCCATGACGGCATCAATGCAATGCCGCCACTCACCCAACTCCGGTGATTCGGATTGCGGCATGAACGCCCCCCGGTACAAGGACAGGGCTTCACTGGTTTGATGCTGGCGCAGGGCTTGCCACACCTGGATAAAGTCAGCCCAGACCGGAACCAGCAAACGGTAAGGCCGCGAACCAATCTGCCCATCCAACAGGCGGCGCAAATGCGATACCTCAGCCTTCAGGGTCGCTGTCGAGGTCATCGAGTCGCCATATAACGCCGCATGAAAAGCCTCCAGGCTCAAACCTTGCGGGTTCAAGGCCAACAGGCAGAGCATTTCCATATAACGCTGCGGTACATTCAGCGGCTTACCCCGGAACAGCACACGCGGATGCCCAAGGGCATGGATTTCCAATTCGGCTTTGGGCAGGTTTTCCGGCAAACAACGGGCAATCGAACGCGCCAACTCCGTCACAGCAGCTTGCCCCAGGGGGGTATGGCGGTTCCATGTTGTCGAAAGGTCAAGGATACCGATACACTCACCGGACTGTGGATGCACAATCGGGGCTGCATAACATACCCAGTCATGCACAAACGGCTGATAATGTTCGGAAGAAAACACTGTGACGGAACGTTTCAGGCGCAGGGAAAGCCCGACCGCATTCGTCCCCACAGAACGCTCATCCCAATGCCCACCGGCGGTGAAGTTGACAGACTCTGCCAAGCTACGCATGTGCCTGCTGGCAAATGTCCACAGCAACCTGCCGCTGGGGTCTGCAATCGCCGCCACCAACTCGCCTTCATTGGCAAGCTGCATCATCTGTTCCTGTTCACGCTGGGCGGCTTGCCGTAGCAGGGATTCTTTCCATAAATGCGAAGCCGTGTACTCATCATCTGCCGGGGCATGGTATTGCCGGGGCTTCAGATATTGGGCGCTACGCTGCCAAGACGAGATAATATCATCACGGATATTATCAGCCTTCGGACACGAACCGCCCGCGACAAAACGGGTCCACTGGTTTTCAATCACATGTCGGCGTTCCGACAAGGTTCCAAGGGCTGGTTCCATACGCCTCCTCCTGCGTAAAGACACATCAAGAACGGGGGATTAAACATCCATGTTAACACCCTATTTCTTGAACATTACTCACTAATAACGACCGATCAGGCACTGTCATGTTTTTAAGTACATTTATTCTTGCATGACAATCCTCTGGTCTAGCATAACATGCTCCCCAAGGCAGATGAACATTTAAATTCATCGCCCCGCCAAAGACCGAAATCCAATGACCTTCAGTGACTTAGCAACCGTCACCCTTCAGCTTGCCCCACCCGTTTCACGCTGTACCAGCTCGGCAAACGCCGTCGCCAAACGCTGATAAGCCGCCCCTGGGCAGGTACTGATCTTGCGCCCATCAATTTCCCGTACCGGAATCAGGCGTGCCCCCGTTCCGGTAAAGAAACACTCATCCGCAGCGTAGAGGTCGTAAGCGGTCAAAACCGTTTCCTTGGTCGGGATACCCAGGCTGGCTGCCAACTCCAATACCGTGCCACGGGTAATGCCTGCCAATGCCCCTTCAGTGGGTGCTGGGGTGAGCAACTCGCCGTCACGCACGATGAAAATATTCTCAGCCGTCCCTTCCGCAACACAGCCACGCTCATTAAGCAGGATCGCCTCTTCCACCCCGGCAAAGTTTGCCTCCATACGGGCAAAAATCGAGTTCAGATAATTCAGGCTCTTGATACGTGGGTCAAGCCGGTCAGGTGTTGAACGCCGGGTCGAAGCAATCACGGCGCGAATCCCCTGTGCCCGCGCCTCATCACTGACCATTTTTAATTGGTCAGCAATCACGATCACCCCTGGTTCCTTGCAACTGGCAGGATTAATCCCCAATACCCCGACACCACGGGTGATAATGATGCGCAAATAGCCATCTGCCAATGCAGAAGCCTCAATCACCGCTGCTACGGCCTCCTCCAATACCGCAAGGGCTGGCATCTGCAACTGCAAAGCAGCAGCCGAACGCTGTAAACGCTTCAGGTGTAAGGGCAAACGGAAGGCACTGCGGTTATAAAAGCGCACCCCCTCAAAAATGCCATCCCCATATAAAAAGCCGTGGTCAAACACCGACACACTGGCCTGTTCCGCTGGAACGAGGCGACCATTCACCCAACAACGTGCATGCTCAAACATGATTTTATTCTCCTTAGCTGTCATATACTCATGGGATCAAATCCCGACAATCATCCCCACCGTGGCAGCGGTCAGCGCACCCATGATCCAGTTAAAATAGCGCTTGCGTCTGGCACTGGATAAAAACTGCTGGATGATGACCCCAAACCCTGCCCACATGGAAATCGACGGCAAATTCACCAAACCAAATACCACCATCAGCACCACGCCAGAATACCAATACTGCTCGCCTGCCAGGGTAAAGCTGCTGACTGCGCCGAGGGACATCATCCATGCCTTTGGGTTAACAAACTGGAAAGCCACCGCTTGCCACCAGCGGAACGGCTTGCTATCCGTGACCGCAGCGGTTTTCCCGGCAACCGCCTGCTCATGGACAGGTGCACTGGCTATTTTCCACGCCAGCCACAAAAGGTAAACCACCCCAATCACTTTCAAGGCAGTTTGTGCCAGCGGAAAGCGGGCGAATAACTCACCCAAGCCCGCCAGCGTCACCAACAAGAGCAGAATCATACCGCAAGCAATCCCCAACATGTGCGGGATCGTGCGCCGAAAACCAAAATTTGCCCCAGAAGCCAATAACATCAGGTTATTCGGCCCCGGTGTGGAAGACGTTACAAACGCAAAGCTGAGCATCGCCAGCACCAACTGCATATCCATCGGCATCTCCTGTCATCGTTATTCATTTAAGGCCTGACAGGATACGATGCCGACTGGACACAATACAGATTCAGAGTTATTTTAATTAAGCAGCACAGTTTTAATAAGACTGAAAACTGTATTGCCCCAGCACGGACTGATCTGTACTGTCTACTGACCAAGACGGTTGCCCTGCTTACATAAACAGCCCTATAAACAGCCGCATTAACAGGTAGATAACCCCCATGACCCTTTACCAGAACGTTGCCAGCAAGATCACGGCCTGCATTGATAATGGCAGCTATCCACCGGGGGAACGCTTGCCAGGGGTGCGGCGCTTGAGCCAACAATTCGGGGTTAGCGTATCCACCGTGGTGCAGGCACAACGCCAACTGGAAAATGAAGGTACTATCGAAGCCCGCCCACGCTCCGGGTATTATATCTGCCCACGCTTGTGGACCAAGCCTGAACTCCCGACCTTATCCCAGCCCCTGCAAAAACCGATGCCGGTGACGGGGCAAGAGCTGTCGCTGCATTTGGCGCGGGTAGTCAATCAGGAGGATTTTGTGCAGTTGGGGGCTGCCGTGCCTCATGCCCATTTCCTGCCCATGCGGGCCATGCAACGTAGCCTCAGCAAAGTGGTGCGCCATTATGATAACCGGGCAGCCAATTATGCCTTCCCGCCTGGCTTGCCCGCCCTGCAACAGCAAATTGCCCGCCGCATGCTGTCAGGTGGTAGCCGTATTGCCCCCGAGGACATCCTCATCACCAATGGCGGGCACGAAGCATTGACCCTGGCACTGCGTGCCGTTGCCAAGGCGGGGGATGTGATTGCGATTGAGTCACCGACCTTTTATGGCCTGTTGCAAGTAATTGATTCACTCGGTATGAAAGCCCTGGAAATCCCCACCGACCCACAAGAAGGCATCAGTTTGCCTGCCTTGGAACTGGCACTTGAACAATGGCCGGTGAAAGCCTGCGTGCTGATCCCCAACTTCCATAATCCACTGGGCTGCCTATTAAGTGACGACAACAAACAGAAACTGGTCAAACTCGCCCAACGCCACCAAGTCATCCTGATTGAGGACGACATCTACGCCGAACTGGGTTACAACGGTGAACGCCCCCGCACCCTGCACAGCTTTGACCGAGGCCAGCAGGTGATCTATTGCTCATCATTTTCCAAAACCGTGGCACAGGGTCTGCGCCTTGGCTGGATGGTGCTGCCGACCGAACAGCAGATGCAACAGGCAGAATACTTCAAATACGTTACCAACCTGGCTGCCCCCACCCTGTCACAACTGGCTCTGGCGGATTATCTGGAGCATGGTGGGCACGACCGCTACTTGCGGCAGATACAGGCACGCTATGCCCAACAAGTTAACCTGTTTGCCCGCGCCATCAGCAAGTTTTTCCCGACTGGGACACGCATCTCCCAACCCCAGGGCGGCTTTGTGCTCTGGGTGGAACTGCCCAAACAGATAGACACCCTGCAACTCACCCACCGTTTGCTGGAGCATAAAGTCAGTATTGCCCCAGGGCGGCTATTTTCTGCCAACCAGAAATACCATAACTGCATCCGCCTGAATTGTGCCCAACCGTGGTCACCGCTGGTGGAAAAGGCACTGATCATGATTGGGCAAGAATGCTTGCGCCCCCTACCATAACCAGCGTGGCACACGCTGCTGGTAATCCCGGTAGGCTTGCCCGAACTTCGTTTGCAAAACAGCCTCCTCCGGCAGGATTTGCTGGCGTTCAATGATCCAGACAAACACCGGCAGCAGCAGCAAGGGGCTGAATTTACCCAAATACAGCGCCCAGCCAGCCAGCATCACCAACAAACCCACATACATAGGATTACGGGTATAACGGTACAAGCCCTGTGTGACCAACTGGCGGGTACGGTCAGGCCGTAACGGATTGGGGGTAGTACGGGCGCGGAAGAATAGCCACAGTGACCAGAGGTCGACCAGCAAGGCCATGCCCATCACCAACAAACCGACACGGTTCCACGGATGGGGCAGCCACTCCAACACAGGGACAT
This sequence comes from uncultured Thiothrix sp., assembly GCA_964293005.1. Taxonomy (GTDB): domain Bacteria; phylum Pseudomonadota; class Gammaproteobacteria; order Thiotrichales; family Thiotrichaceae; genus Thiolinea. The sequence continues at coordinate 28,431 of CAXYXW010000029.1, read as the reverse complement.
AAGCAGCCAGCCCCCACATCAGCAAAGCAATGCTCAGGGCATAAACGGGAGGGGGAATACGGGTTTCTAACATGGGGCAACCTATGCATCAAAGTAAAAGGCCACCCCAGCATACCCAACACCGGGCATATCATGCAAAACTGACCTGCCCCATGCAGGTTGTTATGACGACGGGGTATTGGCGGTTTTCTTTGCCTGTTCCTGTTCGGCTTTCTTTTTTTCCAGCAGGTCAAGGAAGCGGGTACGCTGCTTTTCAAATTCAAGCTGCATATCTTTTTCTTCCGTCAGGTTCTGCCGGATTGCCAGGTCGTACTCTTCTGCACTTTTTTGCTTGTCGGTAATAAACCCCTGGACACGCTCACGGTCTTTACCCTGGACTGTCTCCAGTTGCGTTTGCAGCTTCACCAGTTCTTCCTTCAGCTTTTCACGCAACAACTCCAGTTGCTTGCGCCCATCCTGGATCATGGCTATACGGGTAGCATGGGACTTGTCGAACTGATCCACATCGGAGTAACTGCTCAGCAGCTGGTTATCTTCCCGCTGTTGCCGCTCTTTGGATTTACGGCGTTTGGCTTCCAGATCATCCAGCCAATCCTCTTCCGCTGCCTGTTCAGCACTCTTGGCAGCCGGAACCTGCTTCAGGGTGATACCGGTATGGCTCAACTCGGCATGCCCGCCCTGGGAGGCAGAAGGTGGCACGCTGTCTGAATAATGGACGTTGCCATTATCATCAACCCAACGGAACAAACCTGCACATGCACTACCGCCAGTACAGCAGAGGGTTGTATAAAGAATGGCTTGTATGCACCTGTTGTTTATTTTCATCGTTATTGTCCAAAAGCATACGCTTGATAATTATTATTTTATTTTATCATGACGGTAAGGCATTTATAAATAGCCCGCCGACAACCCGTGAGGGTTGCCGACAATTGGTCAGGACAGGTCAGGATCTGCTGGGTTTGGCCTTTGCTTTTGCCCGCTCCAGCTCGCGCTCCAACTCATCCAGATCACTCGACTGGTCAGACTCCATATTGTAACGGCGCAACAATTCGCCATGCTCCGCTTCCGCCATTTCGCGGTTGATGACAACCTGATAGCCCTCAATATCCTCCAGGATAATAAAGGGGGTTGTCACCTGCTTCATCAGGGCATAAAACGCTTCAAAGTCGTTAAATGTCTGACCGTTCACGGAATGCACACGCATGGTCAGATCGTGATAGCCCACATTACTGCTGGATGCCAACACTTTGACAATACTGACATTCTCAGTCCGATCCTTGAACTCATTCTTGTCATAGTCCTTGCGGTGCTGGCACAGGCCAGACAACTCGGTGGGCGTGAACACGTAACCGCCGTAAATGAAATAACGTGGCTTCTGGTCATGTGCATAGGCCGAACTGACGGCCTCATCCATCGGCAGTTCCAACGACAGCGGCTCACCATCACGGATCAGTTCCAATGACAAGGATTCGTCCAATTGCAGTTGGTCAACCCGGTAATTGAGGTCAATGTATTTTCCCGGCTGGAACACAACCGTGCCATTGTTTTCCACCTTGTGCCCATCGACCTTGGTAATGATGTCGCCAGTTTTCAGGTGCTTTTCGGCGGTTGTCCCGGCACAGACCTTCGTCACCAATACGCCAGTCTGGTCTTTATTCAGCTTGTGCTTGGCACGCAAGGCGGGGTTGACCAAATGCTCAGTCACAATCGGAAAATCCGGGAACCCATCATAACGCCCATCTTCCATATCCTTGAGGAAATGGTTGATGATGGAGGGAGGGATCATGTAACCAATATTTTCTTCACCATTGGCAGCCACTTGCATGGCAACGCCGACCACTTGCCCATCCGCCAAGGCAGGGCCACCGCTATTGCCAGGGTTAATGGCGGCATCAATCTGAATAGCCTGTGACGACAGGCCACTATGGGCGTATTCCAGATACTCAATGCGGGAGACAATGCCTTTGGTGACACTCAGGGTATCCCCCCCGGTCGGGAAACCATACACACTGATTTCCTGGTGAACACGTGGCAATTCGCCAATTTCCAGAAACTTGCCACGCTTGAAAAAGCCTTCATCCTTGACTTTCAACAAGGCCAAATCAGCCTCATGGGAAATGGCTTCCACTTCCGCCTCATAGCGGTCAGGCTTGCCATCACGTTGCAGCTCGATGAAGGTATTGTCCTCCACCACATGGGCATTAGTCAGGATACGGTTGCCCTTGATGACAAACCCGCTACCAATCAGCGACTCGCTATCCGAATTCCACGGGGCGTAACTGGCATGGCTTTCGGCAGTCGTATAAATTTTGACAATCGACTGCGCCATTTCATCGGCATCCGCATTCGACAAGTCAATGGTCTTACCGCTAAGATGGCTGTTCTCTTCCAATGCAGCTTGATTGTCGGCACACAGCACCCTAGGCAACCCGCAGCCCAACACCAAACCCACTGCCAACGGAAACAGGGAGACAGCCCAGCCACGCCGCAACAACGCATTCATCAATCGTACTCACTTTCACAGGAGCGGGCATTATGCACGAAAAATCCCTTAATCTGTATTAATACTTGGGGCTGTTTGGCAGGTAAAAATTACCAACCTGCCTGCGGGGGCAGGCATAATAACGGGAGGCGTGCGCTACACCAAACGAAGGTAGCAAACCCTGGCGAGGCAGGCATTTTATTGATAGTGCAGGAGAATGAACCGATGAAACATAATGCAATGTGTGCGGTGTTAATGCTGGCATTAACGGGGGGCTTTGCCACAGCGGGTGACATCCCATGCAAACCGGATGGCAACCAGCATGAGCTGAACCAGTGTGCTTTGGATGCCTACACCGCTTCAGATAAAAAACTAAACACGACGTGGAAGGCACTGCTGAAAAAACACAAGAATGCAGAAAGCCTGAAAGTCTCGCAACGCGCCTGGATTGTTTTCCGGGATGCTGAAGTGGCTGCCATGTTTGCCTGTGAGGACAATGACATGTCCCTGTGCTGGGGGAGCATGTACCCGATGCTGTACCATTATGCCCTCCAGGATCTGACCGACGAGCGTACCAAACGCTTGCAGCGATACCTTGATGAGGGTTTGAACCCGGCAGTGGGGGAATAAGCCACCAGACCCGGACTTTAGCCCAATCGTTCAACCAGTATTTAAACCAATGGTTTTACATTTCAGGTTCTGGTTTGGACTGAAGCCCGGCTCACCCACCGGCATGAGCTATTCACACAAGCCATTTACACGGGTATTTTCGAGGCCTCCCCTGCCACTTCCCTGACCAACTGCGGAACCATATAGCCGGGTACACATTGGCGCAGCCCCGCTACCAATTCGCGTGCCTCGGCTTCCGGGACATCAAAATGCGCAGCACCCTGTACCCGATCCAGCACATGCAAGTAGTACGGGGTCACATGTTGGCTAACCAGTGCCTCACTCAAGCCCGCCAAAGCAGCCACACTGTCATTCACCCCCCTCAGCAAGACGCTTTGGTTCAATAGCAGCACATTGGCTGCCCGCAAACCCGCCAAAGCCTCCTGAACTTCGCTATCCTGCAACTCATGTGCATGATTGGCATGCAGCACCATCACCACTTGCAAAGGCAAAGCCCGAAGCCAGGCCAACAGGCTATCGTCCACCCGTTCCGGCAACACCACCGGTAAACGGGTATGGAAACGTACCCGGCGCACATGCGGAATTGCCGCCAATCGCTGGCATAAACTGGCAAGGCGCTCATCGGTCAGGGTCAATGGGTCGCCACCACTGAGCAATACCTCGCTCACGTCCGGATTGGCTGCAATATAATCAAGTGCCTCCTGCCACTGGTCACGTGCCGGGTTGGCATCCGCATAAGGGAAATGGCGGCGGAAACAATAACGGCAATGCACGGCACAAGCCCCGGTAGCAACCAGCAACACCCGCCCCTGGTATTTATGCAGGACACCCTCAGCCACCATCGCCGCCTGATCGCCCACCGGGTCAGCCAGATACCCGCCAGTGACCTGCATTTCATCGGCCAATGGCAACACCTGCCGCAATAAGGGGTCGTGCCAATCGCCCTTGCGCATGCGCCGCACATAGCTATGCGGAGCCAACAGGCGGAACTGCCGGGCTGCTTCCAAACTGATTTTTTGCCCCTCCCCTTCCAGCGCCAACAGGCGGATTAGCTCAAAAGGGTCGCGCACAGCCGTCGCCAATGCACGTTGCCAACGGGAAGGTATATTTTTTGTCTGATTTTTTGCAGCGATTCCGGTTATCATACGCACCTGTTTAAATTGAGTGATTTTTGGAGAGTAACAAGGCAATGCCAAGCTACAGCACCAGCGAGTTCCGTTCAGGACTCAAACTAATGATTGACGGCGATCCTTATACCATCGTTGAGAACGAATTTGTAAAACCGGGTAAAGGTCAGGCGTTTAACCGTGTCCGGGTGAAAAACCTGAAGACCGGGCGTACCGTGGAAAAAACCTGGAAATCAGGCGATACCGTCGAAGCCGCTGACGTGGTTGACCGCGAAATGGAATACCTTTACACCGATGGTGAATATTGGCACTTCATGGCGACGGATGGCTCCTTCGAGCAGTTCACCGCCAATGCCTCATCGATGGAAGAAGCCATCAAGTGGTTGCGTGGCAATGAACTCTGTGTTGTGACCTTGTGGAATGATTCCCCATTGACTGTCACCCCGCCCAACTTCGTCGAACTGAAGATCGTCGAAACTGACCCTGGCCTCAAGGGTGATACGGCTGGCGGTGGTGGCAAACCTGCCAAACTGGAAACGGGTGCGGTCGTGCGTGTTCCCTTGTACATGGATCAGGATGAAGTCATCCGGGTCGACACCCGTACTGGCGAATACTTATCCCGCGTCAAGTAACCCGACCCCAAGGAAAACCCCATGGACTGGCAACCAACCGGCTCCTTGGCAGCTCTCCGGGCGCGTGCCAGCCTGTACCGGCAAGTACGCGCCTTTTTCCAGGAACGCGGTGTCCTGGAAGTGGAAACGCCTGCCTTATCACAGGCGGGCAACACGGATCCGAACATCCATAGCTTCCGGGTCGATACCCCCGGTGGGTCGCGCTATCTGCACACTTCGCCGGAATACCCGATGAAGCGCCTGCTGGCAGCAGGCAGCGGTGACATTTTCCAAATCTGCAAGGTTTGGCGGCAGGATGAAAGCGGGCGCAAGCATAACCCCGAATTCAGCATGCTGGAATATTACCGGGTCGGCTTCACCTACCCGCAATTGATGCGGGAAGTGGCTGCATTGCTGCATGAGGTGATCCCACACTTAAAGGTTGCACCCGAGGTACGGACTTATCGTGAGTGCTTCCTTGAAACCTTGGGGATTGATCCCCATGTTGCCCCAGAAGCGGAGCTGGCTACGACTGCTGCTGCCCAGGGCATCGACATGCAAGGTACACCAAGTACGCTGAGCCGCCAGGCATGGCTTGACCTGTTGTTCACGCATTGTATTGAGGCACGCTTCCCGACTGACCGCCTGACCTTTGTTTGCCACTATCCGGCAACCCAGGCAGCCTTGGCACGGATACGGCAGGAAGCAGGCCACTCACCCGAGCATTCACATTGGGTGGCTGAACGCTTTGAGGTCTATCTAGGATCCTTGGAGCTGGGGAATGGTTATCAGGAACAGACGGATGCCGCCCCCCTGGAGCGGGTCTTGCGTGAAGAAGGCGCACAGCACGCCCAAACCATCCCGGTCGATGTGCGTTTTATTGCAGCGGTGCAGGCCGGTATGCCATTCTGCGCCGGGATAGCACTCGGGCTGGACAGGATTTTATTATGCCGCATGCAGGAAAAACACCTGCACCGGGTCGTCAGTTTTGCCTGGGATGTGGCGTGACCCCCTAAATTTTCGATTTGTAAAGGAGTAAGGCAATGAGTTTTTTCATCTCTGATGCATGGGCTGAAGGTGCTGCACCACCGGCTGGCGGTGGTTTGATTGAAATGGTGCTGATGATGGCAGTGTTCTTTGCCATTATGTATTTCATGATCATCCGCCCCCAGCAAAAACGTGCCAAAGACCACAAGTCCATGCTGGATGCACTGAGCAAGGGTGATGAGGTCGTTACCGGTGGTGGCATGCTGGGCAAAGTCACACTGATTGGCGACAACTTCATCCAACTTGAAGTGGCAGACAATGTGCAACTCAAAGTGCAGAAGCATGCTATCGCTAGCGTCATGCCGAAAGGCACGATGAAAAGCGCCTGAGCGTTTTCCCACCCAGCCACCCACGCTGCCTTGGCTAACACCCCACTGGGGCAGGCAGCATGGGGGCTTGCTGCAACGGAATATAATAATGAACCGCTATCCAGTCTGGAAATATATCATGATCGCGATCATCCTTTTGATCGGGATCATTTACTCTGTCCCCAATTTCTTCCCGGCAGAACCTGCCGTGCAACTGAACTCCAAGGTAGACCAGCCCGTTGACCCGGCAACCTTGCAGAAAATCGAGCAGGCTTTGCAGGCAAAGGGGTTGGCATTCCGTTCCAGCGAGACACAAGGGACACAAGCCCTGATCCGCTTTAGCGATACCGATACCCAATTGAAGGCCTCTGAAGCCCTGAAAGAAGCAGTCGGCAACCAGTTCACGATTGCCTTGAACCTTGCCCCTTCCACCCCCTCCTTCCTTCGCGCCCTGCATGCCAACCCGATGTATTTGGGTCTGGACTTGCGTGGTGGCGTCCACTTTCTGATGGAAGTCGACATGAATACCGCCAAGGACAAGGCTTTCGAGCGCTTCGAGGATGAATTCCGGGATGCCCTGCGGGAAGCCAAAGTCGCTTATCTGGGGGTGGCGCGTGAGGGTGATCAGCTCGTCACCAAGTTCAAAACCGCTGAAGACCGTACTGCCGGTGAAGCGGTGCTGCGTAAGCTGTACCTGAACAGTGAACTGCTGTGGGACAACAAGGATGCGGATGTTTTCAGCCTGACCGCCACCATCTCCCCACAAAACCTGCTCCAGATTGAGCGCTTTGCCGTACAGCAGAACATCACCACCCTGCGCAAGCGGGTGAATGAGCTGGGCGTGGCTGAGCCGGTCATCCAGCAACAAGGGGCTGGGCGCATCGTCGTGCAACTTCCAGGGGTACAGGATACAGCGCGTGCCAAGGAAATCCTCGGTGCAACCGCTACCCTGGAATTCCGCCTGGTGGATGATGCCGGGAACGACCCCGCCGCCGCTGCTGCTTCCGGGCGTGCACCGATTGGCACACAGCTTTATCATGAACGCAATGGCGACCCGATCCTGCTCAAGCGCAAAGTCATGCTGACCGGGGAATATATTACCGATGCCGGGTCTGGCTTTGACCAGAACAACCAACCCGCCGTCAATATTACCCTCGATGGCAAAGGTGCTAGCCGCTTCAGCAAAGTCACCGGCGAGAATGTGCAGAAGCTGATGGCGGTGGTGTTCATTGAAACCAAGTTCCAGGAAACGGTGGTGGACGGCAAAACAGTACGCAAGCCACTCAAGACGGAAGAGGTCATCAATGTCGCCCGCATCCAGGAGCAGTTAAGCAAACGTTTCCAGATCACCGGGCTGGATTCAACCAAAGAAGCGCGTGACCTTGCACTGTTACTGCGGGCAGGTGCATTGGCAGCGCCCTTGTATATCGTTGAAGAGCGTACCGTCGGCCCCAGCATGGGCGCGGAAAATATCGAAAAGGGCTTCCACTCCAATATTTGGGGCTTTGTCGCGGTCGTCCTGTTCATGATGGTTTACTACCGCATGTTCGGCATCATTTCCAGCCTGTCGCTGGCGGTCAATGGTTTCCTGTTGTTTGCCTTGTTGTCGATGATCCAGGCTACCCTGACCCTGCCGGGGATGGCGGCCATTGCCCTGACACTCGGTATGGCGATTGATGCCAACGTCCTGATCAATGAACGTATCCGCGAGGAACTGCGGGCAGGTGCTTCACCACAAGCGGCTATCCATGCCGGGTATGAGCGGGCGTGGGGCACGATCCTCGACTCCAACCTGACCAACCTGATTGCGGGTGTTGCGCTGTTTATGCTCGGTTCTGGGCCCGTGCGCGGCTTTGCGGTCGTCTTGTGCCTTGGCATCCTGACTTCCATGTTCAGTGCCGTGACTGTCTCCCGCGCCCTCACCAATTTGGTGTATGGCTACCGTAAACGCCTCAGCGACCTGTCCATTTAAGGGGAACCGCCATGATTGAAGTATTCCATTTCAAAAAAGTCATCCCCTTCATGAAATACGGGTGGATCACCACCCTGATTTCCCTGGGGACGTTTCTCTTTTCGGTATTTTTCCTGGCCTACCAAGGTTTGAACCTGGGCGTTGACTTCACCGGCGGTACGCTGATTGAAGTGCGTTATGCGCAAGCCGCCCCGCTTGACCACATCCGCGAATCCCTGAAACAACAGGGGTTTGAGGAAGTGACGGTGCAGAACTTCGGTTCTACCCAGGATGTGCTGATCCGCTTGCCGGTAAAAGAAGGCAAAAGTGGGGCGCAAGTCAGTGAACAGGTGATGGCAACCCTGAAGGCTGATGCACCGGATGTGCAACTGAACCGGGTAGAGTTTGTCGGCCCGCAGGTCGGGCAGGAACTGTATGAAAACGGTGGCTTGGCACTCTTGCTGGTAGCGGCGGGGATTATCCTGTACCTGTCATTCCGCTTTGAGTGGCGCTTTGCGATTGCCGCCACCATCGCCAACCTGCATGACGTGGTGATTATCCTTGGGGTGTTTGCCTTCTTCCAATGGCAATTTGACCTGACGGTATTGGCAGGCGTGCTGGCAATTTTGGGCTATTCGGTGAACGAATCGGTGGTTGTGTTTGACCGGGTACGGGAAAACATCCGCAAGATGCGTGATACCAGCATCCCGGAAACCATCGACAGCGCCATCACCACCACCATGTCGCGCACCATCATCACCCACTTGTCCACCCAGATCATGGTGTTGGCGATGTTCTTCTTTGGGGGTGAAGCGCTGCATAACTTCTCACTGGCATTGACCATCGGCATCATGTTCGGCATCTATTCATCGGTACTGGTGGCATCCCCACTGGTGTTGCTGTTTGGCCTGAAACGTGAACACCTGATGGTGAAAGAAGTCGAAGTTGAAGGCGCAAACCCGGATGGGTCTGTCGTCTAAACCTGCTTGACCCCGCTCTGAAACTCCCCCTTCCCCAACCCTCCCCCCGCAAGGGGTGGAGGGGTTATAGGAACGGGGTTACTGGGGCAATGCTTTTGCCCCACTCCCCTTTCACATCGTTTTGGCTATAATCAGCTCATGACTGATACCAAGCCGAAATCTCCGCACAGCTATCCACGCCGAATTTTATTGGCTGTTGAAGCCTACTCTCCGCAAACCATCACTGAGACACTCTACGCACTCACACAAACCGCTCAACCGGCCTTTATCCCGACCGAGGTGCATATCATCACCACCGAGCGGGGGCGGGATTTGGTCAGGCAGGCACTCTTGTATGAAGGTTGGTTGCAGCGCCTATGCACCGATTATGGCTTACCTGATGCCTGTGCCAAACCACACTTCCATGTCATGACGGATGACCAAGGCAAGGCACTGTGGGACATCCGCTCAGCAGAGGACAACGAGCACACCGCCAATTACATCAGCCAACAGCTACAGCAATTCACTGCTGACCCACACGCCAGCATCACGGTACTGCTGTCGGGTGGGCGACGCACGATGACCTATTACATTGGCTATGCCTTGTCATTGTTTGGCAGGCCACAAGACCGCCTCAAGCATGTGCGGGTGGATGATTGCTATTACTACCTCAGCGACTTCTACTACCCACCACCACGCAGCCAGTGGCAAATCGATAAGGATAAAAAACCATTTGATGCCAGCAAGGTGGAAGTGACACTCGCCGACATCCCCTTTGTGCGCCTACGCGATGGCCTGCCCACCGAACTGCTGCAAGGCCAAACCAGCTTTAGTGCCGCCGTGCAAGCTGCCCAGCGCCACCTTGACCCGATAAGCGTACAACTGGACTGGAAAACCGCCCAACTCACCTGCGGCGGACGGCCTGTCAATATGCAGCCGGTTAATTTGGCGTTTTATGTGTGGATGCTGGAACGTTGCCGCGATGGTGTTTCACCATTCAGCCGCAAAGACTTGGGTGAATATTATTTGCGCGAATCCTTTTTAACCGTCTACCGCCGTCTATATGGTATGACCGGTCATTATGAATCAACCGCAGAACTGTTACAAAAAGAAGGTAATCAGCTACTACCCAATGTTCAGAAGTGGTTTGACGAACGGAAATCAAATACCAATAAAGCACTGGAACAAGCATTAGGCAAATTGATGGCAAAACCATATTGTGTGCAAGGGGTTGGCAAACGCCCCCTGAAATATGGTTTAGCACTGTCATCTACTGTATTAGATGGCGTTTGAGCCAGTCTTTTTCCTGCCAAACCTGTTACATAATAATTCTTTTAACAAGCTTGTTGATGTTGGATAAGTAGGCAGGAGTGGATATGATCGGGGGGATGGGAACACCTGTTGAATAACCCCACAAAGGAAGCATCCATGCCCCTCCAGTTTAAAGAGCCTTACGTCATAAAGGCAACCTATCGTATTGTTACGCCAATGTTTATTGGTGATGCAGATAAGAATCCTACCGATGGTATCCGCCCCTCTTCTGTCAAAGGAGCATTGCGATTTTGGTGGCGAGCGTTGCACTGGGGAACATTCTGGGAAGAACAAAAGGGTGATGAAGCCGCAGCGTTGAAAGCATTGCATGAAGCAGAAGCCCGCTTGTTTGGTAGCTCAATGGATGAGAAAAAAGAAAGATCAGGTCAAGGTGGTTTTCTTTTGTCTATAGAGCAACCCTCAAACCGACTAACAACAGAGCAAGGTTCTATCCATAAAGAATTTAAAGACTGCCAAACAGCACATTACCTAGCTTATGGCTTGATGGGAGCATTTGGAGCAAATGCAGGGAAGCTAGATAGAGGCTGCATTGATAAGAATCAGTTATTTACTGTCAAACTTGCTTTCCGTGGCGAACCTGATAGCAGTGTAATTGATGCTTTGAAAGCCTTAGGGTTATTAGGTGGGCTTGGTAGTCGCTCTCGTCATGGCATGGGAAGTGTTGCTTTAGAAAAAATAACTCACAAAAAAGCTGATACTGATGAAGTGGAGATTTTTCATGTTCCAGCAAACACAAAAGTCTATCAGGAAGCAGTACGCTCACTGTTACAAGGCAAACACTTGGCATCCCCACAACCTCCTTTCACCGCATTCAGTAGCACTTCACGGATTGAAGCACTAGTAAACGGAACATCCCCTTATAAAGTTCTGGATAGCTTTGCGGAAAAGATGTTGGTTTATCGCAGTTGGGGCAGAGGTGGTGATCTTAATGGTGGTTTGAAGTCAGATAAAAACTTTCAGGATGACCATGACTGGTACAGAGATAAATATGCTGAATTACCTGAAGATTTTCATCCACGTCGGGTTGTCTTTGGTTTGCCTCACAACTACCACAAAGAAACTCATCATGTAATTCCTGAGCCTAATGGCGATTCTAACGGTGAGGGGCGGCGGGCAAGCCCATTGCTGTTCCATGTCCATCAAATACATGGTTCGAGCTATGTCGGTGTTGCCATTTTTCTACCCGCAACTTTTCTACCTGATAACAAAAAAATCAGTGCGAACATGCGTCTTGTACCGCAGAAAATTGAGTGGGCAGTCATTACCGACTTTTTAGATGGCAAAGGTGGTAAGAAATATTTTCCAAATAAAACAGTCATTGTGGGTGGGGATAAGCTATGAGCGGCAAACAATACTTCCACTTCACCATCGGCCCGGTGCAAGGCTTCGTTGCTCAAGCGCGTCGTACCCGCGATTTTTGGGCAGGTTCTTTCATTCTTTCATGGCTGGCTACCGTAGCAATGAAAGCAGTCGTTATGCAGGAGGGCAAGGATGCCATCAAATTCCCTTTGCCAGATGAACAATTCATGCAAGCCATTGGGTCAGGCAAGGCAGAGATTAAGCAGGGCAATGTACCAAATCGCTTCAAAGCTGAAGTTAGCCAAACCTTTAAACCTGATTTGGTAAAACAAGCTGTTCTTACTGCATGGAAAGAACTCGCAGAAGCAGTATGGAAAGCTGATTTTGAAAACTTCTCTCTAAAAACCGATAAGACACGAACAATATGGAATAGTCAGATAGACGGTTTTTGGGACATTCAATGGGCGATTGTGGAGGACGTGTCTGAGTCCAGCACATTAGATAAACTGAAAAACTGGCGTACCCACCTGCCCACCCCCGAAACCGGTGTGAAATGCATGATGATGGATGGATGGCGGGAATTATCAGGTGCTGAAAGTCCGGGTCGTAAAGAAAAAGCCCCAGAAGGCCCATATAATTTTTGGAAGGCATTGCGCGAAGGTAAAGAAACCGATTTAAGGGAAAAAGAATACCTTTGTGCGATTGCCTATGTAAAACGGCGTTTTGTTCACAGCTTCAATGAAAGCCTGAACATCCCCATGCCGGGAGATAAAGCGTGGTCTGCACATGGCTGGACAATTCCAAAGAGTGTTCCATCTGTGCATTACATGGCAGCCGCACCTTGGTTGGCACAGTTACTTAAAAAAGCCAGCCAAGATACTGATCTCAACCGTTTAATGTGGGCATTCCATGATGCAGCCGTCCAACTCACAGATGGACATCCTGAATGGCAGAGCAAAGTGCACTGTGTGCAAGAAGCGAATAAAAAAGGGCATCGAAAATGGGAGGCAATTGATGGCACGGTGTTCTTTGATGCAATGCTGGAAAACAAACTGCTGTGGGTAGAAAAAGCCGACGCTGCGAAAGATTTGCTGAAAACACTAAAAAAATTACGCCAGCAAGCCAAGCTTGAGCCGGTTTCGCCATTCTATGCCATTTTAATGATGGATGGTGATGACCTTGGTAAACAGATGAGCGATACGGAGAAGCAGCCGTATATCACCAAGGGCTTGTCTGACTTCACTAAACAGGTTGAAACAATTGTTTGTGAACACAGCGGCTTTCTGGTTTATGCCGGTGGTGATGATGTGCTGGCAATCCTACCACTGGAATATGCCATGAATTGTGCGGTGGGGTTACGCACCGCTTACGATGCAGTTTTCACTGCCATCAACGCCAAAGCACAGGCAGAGAAACAAGTGTGGATTCAAACCTCCATTTCTGCTGCTATCGAATACGCACACATCAAAACCCCGCTGGGCAAGGTATTAGGTGACTCTCACAAATTGCTGGATAACATTGCCAAAGATCAGCATGGACGCGACAGCATTGCTTGTCGGATTTGGAAACCGGGTGGTTTACAAATGGAATGGGGAATGCCTTGGGAACTGGCATTGGATGATGAAAACCGCGTTTATCTGGATATGATTGCCGAGCAATTTCGCGCTGGCAAGGATGACAGCAATAACGAACGCGAGCAGTTCGCCAGCAAGTTCTTTTTCCGTATCCGTGAGCGTTTTGAGCTATTGAACCCAACCGACGTTGGCGAAGACCCGATTTTTGACGTGCGTGATGGCGAAGGCTTTGATAAAGCAGTGAGTTTGATGGCAATGGAATACCTCAACTCCGGTATGGCAAAAGCCAATCACATTAAAACGATGGAACAAGCCAGAGGAATCATCAAACCCTTGCTAACACAGTGCCGTCATGTGGTACGCAAGGTTGATTATCAAGGCGATACTAAAAGCAAACCACAAATCGGTTATGAAGTCGAAGCGAAATACGGTTTCAAGGCTGATGCGGCTTTGCTGGTACGTTTTCTGGCACACAAGGGGATTGAACGATGAGTAATATAACCACTTTGCATTTAACCGCATTCGATACCCTATTTTTTCGCGAATCCCGTCCGTTTGAAAGTATTGGCGGTAGCGAACTTGCCAGTGTGTTTCCACCGCCACCACGTACTGTATTAGGGGCGATTCGTGCCGCTATTGGCGATGCAATGGCTGAGGGTGTCAACTGGCAAACCTTCAAAATTAAGGATTCACCAGAAAACCAAGCAGTACGGGATGTTATTGGCTATGGCGATGATCTTGGAAAATTATCACTAAACAGTATTTGGCTGAGTCGTTTCAAAGACGGCAAACATGAACGTTTGTATCCCGTTCCCCTGTATCTGTTACGCAAGCAAGAAGGCGAAGCTGCCGCCGAATTTGAGCGATTGCGCATTGGTAAACCGACATGTACCCACCTTGGCAACGTGCGCTTACCTGCATTGCCTGATAAAAAGTTTGGGTTCAAACCACTGGAAAATCACTGGGTAACGGCTGGTGGGTTAGCGAAAATACTGGCTGGCGCGTCAGCTTTAGCCAAGGATGAGTTAATCAGTAGCAAAAGCTTGTTTGAACGTGAAGCCCGCCTTGGCATAGCTCGCAATAATGAAACACGGACTGCTAAAGAGAGTTTGTTATACCAATCCAGTCATATCCGCCCGACATCAGAATTGTCGTTGGAAGTCGAACTAACAGGTGTACCGGATGCGGTTTTGAATCAGCAAGTATTACGCTTGGGGGCTGAAGGTCGTATGGCGGGGTTGGAAGTTGTGAAAACACTTGAAAAATCGAGCTTGCCAACAGCACCAAAACCAACCAACGAAACAAAAGGTTTAATCATCACCTTCCTAACGCCAGCACGCTTTACGGATGGTTCGTGGGTATTGCCAAAATTTACAGAATCCAGTAGCGATATAAGATGTTGGACGGGTGAAATCAATGGGATTTACCTGACGCTTCATGCTGCCGTGATTGGCAAGGTACAACGCGAAGGTGGCTGGGATATGGCACAACACAAACCACGTGATATGCAAAGTTTTATTCCAGCCGGTAGCAGCTATTACGTGGAAGTAGCCGACCGGAAACAACTGGAAAATGCTATTAAAACACTTCATGGCTCGCGTATTGGTGAAGACATCCAACTGGGCAGAGGGCTTATTGCCTGTGGGCTTTGGAACAAACCGGAATTTATCCAAGAGGAAACCGCACAATGAAAAACCAAACAAATCTAATGGTAGGCTTGATTGCCCAAACGAGTATTCATGCAGGCGCGGGTAGTTCTGCGGGTGCGGTTGATTTACCGATTCAGCGTGAAGGACATAATGGCTGGCCTTGTATTTTTGGCTCGTCTGTCAAAGGTGCGCTGCGTACCAAAGCAGAGCAGGTTTTAACAGCAAGTGATAGCAAGCGTGACGATGCCACACTGAATACGATTTTCGGCCCGGATACTCAGAATGCTTCAGACCATGCGGGGGCAATTTCGGTGGGTGATGCCCGCTTGTTATTGTTGCCAGTCCGCTCCCTGACTTCAGCTTTCAAGTGGGTGACATGCCCTGCTGCACTGGATCGCTTCAAGCGAGATTCTGCGATGTTGGGCAAGAACTTAACTTTTAAAACGCCAGAAGTTCCCAAAAACGACAACCACGAAACCGCCTTGTGTACCACTGGTGAAAACCTGTTTTTGGAAGAGTACCGATTTACTGTCGATAGCAGCACCAACTTGGATGCTGTGATCAATGCCTTGTGTGATTTGGTCAAGCGCGATGGTTTCGCCGAAGCACTTAAGGAACAACTGGCAATCGTCAGTAACAATATGTTTGCACATCTGGCACGTAGTGCTACACCAGTTAATGCGCATATTGCGCTTAAAGATGATGGTAGCAAAACGGTTGCAAAAGGTGCGTTGTGGTATGAGGAAACCCTGCCACCGGAAACTGTTTTATACATCCCCATTATGGCGCAAAAATCTCGCAAGGCAGGAGATAATACGGATTCTTCAGCGATTGCTAACTTTGTACAAGCCATTTTAGGTAATGGTTGGTTGCAGGTTGGCGGCAACGAAACGGTGGGAATGGGCTGGTGCGCTGTCCACGTTGAAACCATTGGGGGTCAATGATGAAACAGACCATTCAGCAAAAACGCGCTGCATTTGCGCTAACAGAAGTTGAAGCAGCCAAAGCTAGACTGGGCAATTCCAGCGAATATAAAAGCTATGCATCTGGATTTCCAGCCATGATTCAAATGAATGGCTTAGGGCAAGCAGCGGCATTCTACCGTAGCAAAGGCGTGGGAAGTGATGCCAAAGCACGAGCATATCAGGCACTTTATGACACCTTGTCTAATTGGCTACAAAAGCCGGAGCAGCCTTACCATAATCAAGATTTATTGCAGGGTATCACTACTAAAAATATGCAGGCTTACATGCTGGCACAGGCAGAAGCATTAGCCCTGCTGGATTGGGTAAAAAAATTCGCCAAAGCGTATATGGAGGACTGATCAGATGGGTATTATGCCTTTATATAAAACTACGGATCACCCACGAAAACAGCTTAACACGCATAAAGGGTTATGGTTTGAACGTTTTTTTGATAAGTATGACCGCCAATGGCAAGTGCCTGATGGGGATAAAAAAACGTGGATTGATGTAGTAACAGATTCTTGTGGTGATAAAACATCGCTGGAAAAAGCCAATGAACGGCAAAAGCGACTATGTTTCAGTTTAAGCGGGCAGGCAAAAGTCTTCAAAGCGGAGTGGCATTTCACCACAGGGCTTGGCAATGCACATCCAGTAGAGAACGGCTTTGCTTGGCATCCAACGTTGGGGACTCCCTATTTATCGGGTGCATCTGTCAAAGGTTTGATTCGTGCTTATATTGAGGCATGGTCAGGGTTGGAAGAAGATGAAATATCTGAAATCTGTCGTTTCTGGTTTGGTAGCGAATCTAAAAACCCTAAGAAGCAAGATAAAGATAATCCCTCACCAGCAGGTGCTTATATTTTCTTTGATGCTATACCTATAGCACCAGTGACATTGGCGTGTGACACCATGACTCCACACATGGGGGATTGGTACGCCAAAGGTGACAAGATCGAAAACGTGACAATGAATTCAGATAGCTTGCCTGCTGATTGGCATAATCCTGTTCCTATTCCCTTTTTGGTGGTCAAAGAGGGTAGTTTCCTCTTCAGTATTGCACCACGCAATCCGCAGGATACAAACGCCCAAGAGCAGTTACCGTTGGTTCTACAAGCGTTGGAGTATGCGTTAGAGTACATGGGAGCGGGCGCTAAAACCGCTACCGGTTACGGGCGGATGATGGATGATGTGCCTGCTAATAAAGCCATCGAAAAAGAACGCAAGGATGCCGAAAGAAGCGAAATGCCTGCGAAAGAACGCTTCAGACAAGAGTTTCAGGAAATGGATGACAAAAAAATCGCCGAAATGTTTGGCAAGGGTTTTAACAAAACTCAAGAGTCCGCAGGTAGCGATTGGGAATTAAAATTGGAAGCCCTGCTCGAAGTAAAAGGTGACTTAATTCATTCTTGGGAAACAGCAGGAAAAAATACATCCGAAGAAAAAGCTTATAAAAAACTGAAAGGCACAGGGAAGTTAATTCAATGAATTGGGAAGCTTTCTGGAAACATCCTTACTGGGATTATTTTGATAAAGTTGGCATTGCGGTTGCACTACTTACCACTTTCATCACAATGGTATTTTCTGTTTTGATCTGGTTACACCAGAAACGTAAAGAGAAGCGCGATAACGCTTTAATTCATATCCGTTTGCGCTGTGATAATCCTGCTGTAACCATTACCCTGCAAGGCCAAATTCGTCGCAAGGATCTGACTCGTGCTGAAATATTGGGGTTGTTAGGTATGTTGCCTATGAAAACAAAAGGCCAACGCTATGAGTTGAGTAATTTAAATAAACAAGTCTTCTTTGATGAATTAGAAGATGCTCAAATTAATTCATTAATAACCGAAGTTATCATTCCTTTTCAGCAGGATGAGCTTTTGCAGTTCGACTATACCAAGTTGCGAGAAGTGTGTGACATTCAAGGTGAGCTACCTAGTCAATAAAAGGAAGGAGTGTAGGCTATGCATATATTAGTGACGCTATTAGGTGATCCAAAACTCAAAGAAGATGGAAGTTATCCAGAGACTATCTATCAATTTGAGGATGGAAATGAAGCAGAGTCTAGCTATATCGGACTTGTATTAAAAAAGACCCTTAAACCTAATAAAATAGTTATTCTTGGCACTACAGGTAGTACTTGGCATAGTTTTATAGATTATTGTTTTAGAAAAAATCCACTTATTGAGAAATCTAACTATCGTGATTTACTGAGTAAATTAACAAGTGATTATAAACAAGACTGTGTTAGTCAAGTTGATCTGGATATAGCATCAGAAATTCTTTCTAAATATGATCAAACTGATTGCCAATATATGCTGACCCTTGTTCCTTATGGACGCAATCAAGCGGAGCAAACAGAAACGCTAAGTATTATGATGCGAAATTTTGAGCCACACGATGAGGCAACTATTGATGTAACGTATGGATTAAGACATCTACCCATGTTAATGCAGCAGAGTGCTTTACTTTTACAATCCATAAAAAATGTTAAAGTTCATAATATTTTTTATGGCGCATTCCATCTGGCAAAAAATAACAAAACCCCTATTATGACCTTAGATGGCATATTAGAAATAGACCGATGGACTAAAGCATTGCACCGTTATGAGCAGGATGGTGATTATACTGCATTTCAAGAGCCGCTCAAAAGTGAAAAAATCAACTCAACTGCAATAAACGCTTTGAAGGAAGCAGCGTATTATGAGCGAACTTTCAATCTCACAGAGGCAGGGAAAAAGCTTAGTATCGTTAAACAGCATTTACCTAATCAATTTGATGGTATTGGTGGCTTCTTTACAGAGCGATTTAAAGAGCACATTGCTTGGTCTAATACTCTGACACTGAAACAGCGTCAAAGTGAGTTAGCTCATTTTTATTTGGATAATGGAGATTTTGTACGAGCTGCTATTTTCGCGGTAGAGTCTTTCATTACCTCCTTGCTTAAGAGGGAGGAGTTTAACAGACAACAAAATTTTCGTACTCGAAATACGGCAGCCAAAGAATTCAAGAGTGCTTATGAAAACCATCATCGATCAGAACGTGGTGATGTGGTGTTGTTTCCAAGTTTTGAGAAGTTGAGCCGCATCCGCAATGCATTAGCTCATGGCACAGAGCCTTCTACTGATATTGCAGATCTGATGAAAAATCAAGAGAAACTAGCAATATGCTTGAATGATCTTTTTAACAAGCTAGGTATCAAGGCATAAGCTGGCTTTATTCCTAACAAAGACTCATCAAAGTAGATGGTGACCAGATATAACATAAGAAATGACATCCAGTACGACTAGCTTTAAGGAAAAAGATGCGCGTAAGCCAGCCACGATTTTAATCCGCGACCTGCAAGTATTTACATGGCGTTTTGATTTACATGGATTGTTAGCTGCTCCCGTGGCGCTGATAGTTGGCTTTGTACCTGGCCTAGGTTCATTGATCTCCTATTGGACAGCCACTGAGATTTGGCACTGGGAGAGCTGGCAAGCAATTGCCGCTTTCTTTTGGTATTACCTGCCCTTAGTGTTTATCGTCATATTTATGATGTCGATAGTACTATTTGCTGGCTTTAAACTATTGTTACGTGTATTAACTAAAAAAGATTAGCTATGCTGGTTAGGGGGGCGGCGTGAGCGCTTTAAGCATTCACGCTATAAATCAATAAGTTAAGTAAGTACCTGATACCTGATTTCTTACAGAGTCCTGTTACCGAAGGACTCTAGAGGTGCATGGTTGCATTAGATACTTAATACTGAGTAAAATCACTCAATACATTGAGTATTTTGGAACTTCACATGCACCAACGCCCCCAACTCGCCACCCTCACCGCCCGCTTGCAGCAACCGCGCCACTTCCTGCAAGTGCTGGCGGGGCCGCGTCAAGTCGGCAAAACCACCCTTGCCCGCCAAGCAATGGCAACGTTTGCGGGCAAATCACACTACGCCACCGCTGATTTGCCCGCCGCCCCTGATGCACAGTGGATCGAGCAGCAATGGCGGCTGGCGCGATTCATGGCTGCCCAGCAGCCTACCCTGCTGGTGCTGGACGAGGTGCAAAAAGTCCCGCGTTGGTCGGAAACGGTCAAAATGTTGTGGGATGAGGACAGCTTCAAGCAAACCAACCTGCATGTGCTGCTGTTGGGGTCTGCCCAATTCCTCATGCAGCAAGGGCTGGGTGAAAGTCTGGCGGGGCGGTTTGAACTGATCCGCGTCCCACACTGGTCGTTTGCCGAAATGCAGGCCGCGTTTGGTTGGGATGTGGAGCGTTTCATCTATTTTGGCGGTTATCCGGGTGCTGCGGTGTTGGCTGATGACGAATTCCGCTGGCGCAGTTATGTACTGGACGCGATCATCGAGCCGACACTTTCGCGGGATGTGCTGCAACTGGCGCGTATCGACAAGCCCGCATTATTGCGCCGCCTGTTTGTGCTGGGGTGCAATTACTCCGGGCAGATACTTTCTTACCAGAAAATGGTCGGGCAGTTGCAGGAAGCGGGCAACACCACCACGCTGGCGCATTACCTGACGCTGCTCAACGGCGCGTGGATGCTGGCAGGGCTGGACAAATTCGCAGGCGACCTTGCCCGCAGCCGTGCTGCCAGCCCTAAATTACTGGTGCTGAATACCGCCTTGCTGACTGCCCAGCACAGTTTTGATTTCCAAAGCGCCCGTCAGGATGGTGAACAATGGGGCAGGCTGGTGGAATCAGCCGTCGGCGCATACCTTTACAACACCTTATCCCCCAATATGAGTTTGAGCTATTGGCGGGAACGTAACGCAGAAGTTGATTTTGTTATCCAGCATGGTACGCGCCTGCTGGCGATTGAAGTAAAAAGCGGGCGCAACAAAGGAGTCCTGACCGGGTTGGATGCCTTTGCCAAACAGTTTCCAAATGTTACCAAGCTGGTGGTGGGAACAGGTGGCATTCCGCTGGAGATGTTCTTGGCAACACCGGTGCAGGCATGGTTTGACTAGACCAGTACCTCCGCCTTCCACCCCTCCACTGTCTTCAGCTCACTGCTGAAGTTAATCCCGACCAGCACCTTTTCACGCGGATCAGCCCGGTACTTTTCCGCGTAAGCTTTATCCCTGATCTGCTGGAGCGCCTCTTCCGCACCTTTATCCAGTTTAAATTCAATCACATAAATATGCGTCGGGGTTTTCACCACGCAATCCAGCCGCCCATCGTTGGTGTTGACCTCACTGTCGGTGTACAACCCGAGGTAATGGAATACCAGATAGATCAGACTGTGGTAATAGCCAGCATGGAAGCGCGGACTTCGCGGTTGGGGTAGCCCAGACGATACAAACCGTATTCCAGCTTGGCCTGTATCGTCAGGTAGCCGGTCTGGAATAACACCGGCAAGACTTGCAGCTTTTCAATGTCGTAGACCGAGAAACCCATTTCGTCGAGTTCGACCTGATCCACATCCAGCCTGTTCTGGGCTTTCATCAGTTTGGGAAGGAAAGTGGGTGTACCGGTTTCAAACCAGTAATTACGAAATTGCCCATCGCTGAAAAAATTCAGGATAGAAAAGGGGTTATATACACGGGTGCGACCGTCCCAACTGTAGCCGTTATACCAATCGCGTAGTGTGTCGAGCAATTCGGGACGGGTCATGCCCTGGTATTCTTCAGCGTCGGGCATGTACGGGGTGAAATACTGCTCCAGTTCGGCTTGTGTATACCCAATTAATGCGGCGGCATGACGATCAATGGTCAAGTCTTTGAGGTGGTTCAAATCCGAGAAAATGGATACTTTACTGAATTTGGATACGCCTGTGATCAGCAAAAACTCAAGGTAGGGGTCGCTGTCTTTGACAACAGAGTAAAAACTTTTCATGACCTTCTGATTGATTTGTGCCAGTGGGATGTCGTCGAGATAATCAATCAGCGGTTTGTCGTATTCGTCGATCAGTACCACCACTTTGCCATCACGTTGGGCGAGTTGCTTGATCAGCGCCTCGAACATGACGGCAATGCTTACCTGTTGGCTGTAAGCGATACCCAACTTTTCGCCTTGCGTGGTCAATTCTTGGCGAATCGCTTGTTCCAGCCCCAGTTCACGGTAGCCGATGCTGCTGAACGAGAGGTGGATCACCGGATGTACCTTGCCCCAATCCCATTGGTTTTCAATCCACAAACCCCGGAACAGTTCGCGTTTGCCCTCATAAATGGCACGGATGGTGGAAAGTGTCAGCGACTTACCAAAGCGGCGCGGGCGTGACAGGAAGTAGTATTTACCAATACTGATCAGCCGGTGAATGGGTTGGGTTTTATCCACATACAGCATATTGCGGGTGCGTAACTCGCTGAAACTCTGGATGCCAATCGGTAAGCTGGGTAAGTTCGCTGGTGTCATGCCAACACCTCCTCCTGCCACCCCTCCACCGTCTTCAGTTCACTGCTAAAGTTAATCCCGACCAGCACCTTTTCACGCGGATCAGCCCGGTACTTTTCTGCGTAGCCCTTATCCTTGATTTGCTGGAGCGCTTCTTCCGCACCTTTATCCAGTTTGAATTCAATCACGTAAATATGCGTGGGGGTTTTCACCACGCAATCCAGCCGCCCATCGTTGGTATTCACTTCGCTATCGGTATATTGCCCCAGGTAGAAAAACACCAGATAAATCAGGCTGTGGTAATAATGTTCTGCCTTGGCAATGAAAATGTGCGAGGGGATGGTTTTGAAAATGCTTTTCACCAGCGTGATGACACGCCCCAATTCATTGGCGGCAAAGGCTTGGTGCAAATCCACCACCATCGGGCTGCTCATCGGGGTGTGCATCCCGCGCAAATCGCTGATGATGTAATCCAGCAAGGATTCCCGCACTTCACTGTTCGGGTAATCGAGGGTGTATAGCCCAAACTCCTGTTTGGCCTTAATCGTCAGGTAGCCGGTCTGGAACAGGATCGGGATTGCCTGCAAATACTCAATGTCGTAGCTGGAAAAGGTGCGCTCATGCACGGTGAGGTTATCCAGCTTATACAGGTTTTGCTCACGTAGCAGTTTCAGTAAAAAGGTCGGTGTGCCGGTTTCAAACCAGAAATTACGGAAATCCCCGGCGCGGAAAAAATTGAGGATGGAAAAGGGGTTATAGACCCGCGTGCGCCCATCCCAACTGTAGCCATTGTACCATTCACGCATTTTTTCGAGCAGTGTCGTGTGCCCAAGCCCCAGATTTTCTTCCACTTCCTGCATATAGGGCGTGAAATAATGCTCCAGCTCAGTTTGGGTGTAGCCTGTCAGGGCGGCTGCTTCCCGCACAAAGGTCAGGTCAAACAAGTGGTTCAGGTCAGAAAAGATCGACACTTTGCTGAATTTGGATACACCCGTGATCAGCAGGAATTGCAGATAGGGGTCGCTGTCCTTGATCACCGAATAGAAGGTTTTCATCACCTGTTGGTTGGCTTTTGCCAGTGGGATGTCGTCGAGGTAATCAATCAGAGGCTTGTCGTATTCGTCGATCAGCACCACCACTTTGCCATGATGTTCAAATAATGTTTTGATGAGGCTTGCGAACAGGCTTTTGGCGGTATGACCACTGATGGCAATCTGATAATCAGCCGCACACGCTTGCAATGCGGCTATCAAGGCATTTTCCAAACCAACCCCTTGATAGTCCAACTGGTTGATGGACAGGTAAATCACCGGATGTACCTTGCCCCAATCCCATTGGTCTTCAATCCACAAGCCCTGGAACAGTTCGCGTTTGCCCTCAAAAATGGCACGGATGGTGGAAAGCGTCAAAGACTTACCAAAGCGGCGCGGGCGCGACAGGAAGTAGTATTTACCAGTACTGATCAGCCGGTGAATGGGTTGGGTTTTATCCACATACAGCATATTGCGGGTACGTAACTCGCTGAAACTCTGGATGCCAATCGGCAGGTTGGGTAAGTTTGCCATGCGCTCAAGCCTATATCAGTGATGCGCCAAGTATAGCATGACAAGCTTGCCAAACTCGCCAAAGCAGCCTCCTGCCTTTACACTTGCATGCTTTCTGGTACAACAACAAGGAATACGCATGACCACTTATTTCATTTCCCGTCACCCCGGCGCGGCTGCGTGGGCAGAGTCCGAGGGTTTCGCTGTGGATGAGCGTTTGGCACATTTTGATGTCAACCTGGTGCAAGCGGGGGATCGGGTGCTTGGTACGCTGCCCATCAATCTGGTGGCAGAAGTGAATGCACGGGGTGGCGCGTATTTCCATCTGACGCTGGAATTGCCAGCGGAAGCCAGGGGCAAGGAACTGACAGCGGAGGATATGCGTACCTATGGAGCGCGATTGGAGGGGTATTCTGCTCAAAAAAATCAGGCTTAAAAGGGGTTGGGCAGGTAAACCATGTCCGTTGCCCAACCAGCCAGATTGACCTATGATCAAACCTCAGGTAGCCACCGGATCAACACCATGCAGGCCATAAAAATCCCCCCCGACAATACCGCTTACCTCAGCGAAGCCGATTATCTGGCAGGTGAAAAGCTTGCGGAAATCCGCCATGAGTATGTCAATGGGCAAACGTATGCAATGGCAGGCAGCAGTCGGCGGCATAACCGTATTACCGTCAATATAACCGCGCTGCTCAACCCCCTCACCCGTGGCACAGCGTGCGAAGTCTACAGTTCCGACGTAAAAGTACGGGCAAGCAAGCGCAAATCTTTCTACTATCCCGATGTCGTGCTGACGTGCAGCCCCGATAATGCCGATGCCTATTACGTGGAACAACCCTGCCTGATTGTCGAAGTCACGTCGAAATCCACGGACTGGAAAGACCGCAGCGAAAAACTGCTGGCCTATCAAGCCTTGGATTCATTGCAGGCTTATTTGATCGTTGCCCAAGACAAGCCCCATGTCACCTTCTACTACCGGCAAGCGGACGACGGTGCGTGGTGGGTCGCCGCGTTTGAAGCACTGGAGCAAACCATTACCCTGCCTTGTCTCGATACACCGCTAGCACTTGCCGATATTTATGCCAGCGTCGATTTCAGCCAGCCCGCCGAAGCCGATGCCTGATCCCGCACGCTTGCCCAGTTAGCTCACCGCCACAACAAGCTTGTCATACAAGCCTGCTTCCCCTGTTTGCGGCATGATGGCTGTCATCAGCAACGCACACAGGGGAACCCATGCAAACCATCCTCGATTTTATCAGCCATTGGCTTGACCCGCTGGGTATCGTCGTTGGCCTGCTCCTTGCCATTCCGGTGTTTTCGACCTGGTATCAGGTGGTGTGGGGAAACCGCCGCCGTTACCGCCAATACCTGCAAGCCATCCACGCCACACCGGGCAATCGCCCTGCCATTCTGATCATTGACTTGTTGCCGGGGAAAAATATCCGGGCAGCAGTGGAAAACCATTGCCAGCAACACGCCGGGCTGGGTGGTATCCCCGCTGAACGCATTTTCCATCTGCAACGCGATGGCTTGGCTATGTATGCCGTGGATGCCTTCAAAGCAGCGGTGCGCGAACAGGTCGGGGAAATGTATGCCCAAGGTGTCGACCGCATCCACTACTTCCATGCAGGCCCTGCTATGGCAGCGGCGATGGTGGGGGCGGAGCTGGGTAACGGCTGCCCGGTGCTGTTGTACCACCATGAGGCTGACGGCTACCGATGGTTTGGTTTGCTGAAACTGCCTGCCGTACCCGCGTTGGGTGGGGTGGCGCATGGCTGATCATGGGCGCAGTTTGTATTTGGCCTGTTATGACGTGGCGGAGGAGGGGCGTTTGCGTGCTGCTTTGCAGGTGGTGCGGGCTTTCGCTACCGGTGGGCAGAAGTCGGTGCATGAGTGCTGGCTGACGGATGCGGAAAAGGGCGATTTGTTGGCAACGATGGCTCAGGTATTGGAGCCACGGGCAGACAGTTTCCTGTTGATCCGGCTCGATCCGCGCCAAAAGGTAGACACCTTGGGCAAGGCTGTGCCACCACTTGCACCGGACTGGTTTTATCTGGGCTAAGGCTTTGCAGAATGAAGTGATGTTATTTCTATGGAATGGGAGGGATTGTGATGTCGACGCTGTATATTGACCGCCGCCATGCCAGTTTGGAAACCGAGGGGCAGGCGTTGGTGGTGCGGTTTGATGGTGAGCGGCAACGGCCTGTGCCGTTGGCCTTGTTGGAGCGGGTGGTGCTGGTTGGGAATGTCAGCCTGGATACTGGCGTTTTGATGACGCTGGCCGAGGCGGGGATTGCCGTGCAGTTGGGCAGTGTGCGCAAGCCGGGGCAGCGGGCGATGCTGTTGGGGGCTGGGCATAATAATGCCGATTTGCGCCTGTTGCAGTACCGCCTGAGTCTGGAGGCGGGCTGGCGGCTGGGTTTTGCCCGTTGGCTGGTGTTGGGCAAGTTGCGGGGTCAGGGGCGCTTGGTGGCACGGATGCAGGCCACCCGGCCTGACCAGCATAAGGCTTTGGTTGATGCAGCCCAGCAATTGCAGGCATTGCATGCACCGATCGCCGCCGCCGATAACCTTGACACCTTGCTGGGCTTGGAAGGCAGTGCTGCCCGCAGCAGTTTCCAGGCATTGGCAGCCGTGTTGCCGGATAGCTTGGAGTTCCGGGGACGCAAGCGCCGCCCACCGCCTGACCCGGTGAATGCTTGCCTGTCGCTGGGGTATACGCTGCTGCATGGGCGGGCGGTGCAGGTGTTGCATGGGCAGGGTTTAGACCCTTTGTTGGGCTTTTACCATGAAACGGCCTGGGGGCGGGAGTCGCTGGCCTCGGATTTGGTGGAGGTATGGCGGCCTTATGTGGATGGCTGGGTATGGGATATGTTCCGCACGCAATACCTGCGTGGTTCGCACTTCAGTTTTGAGGGCGGTAGCTGTTATCTGGGAAAGGCAGGCAGACCGTTGTTTTTTGCCGGGGCAGAGACCTTGCTGCGCCCTGTCACGCGGGCTATGCGCCTGCAAGTGCGCCAGTGGTTACAAACCATGCGGGGTTGGGGGGAAGATGGACATGCGTAGCCCTTTGTATTTGGATATTGCCCAGGCTGACCGGGTGGGGGTGGATGGTTCCGCCCTGCGGGTGGTGACGCATGCGCAAGCGGAGGTGTTTTTCCCGTTGCGGCGGGTGTCGCGGGTGGTGGTGACAGGCAAAGTGGAATGGGAAACCGCCGCTTTGCTGGCCTGCCTGGAGTATGGGGTTCCGGTGGCTTTCCGGGGGCGGGATGGGCGTTTGCTGGGGCATTGCCTGAGTGACCGCAGCAGTACGGTTAGCCTGGAAAACCTGTTGCACGCCGGGGCTGATTCAGCTCAAGGGGATGCACTCTACCAGCAGTGGCGGGCGCATGAGGAAAACCGCTGGGTGGTGCGGATGGGCAAGGCGTGTGGCCTGCGGCTGCGGGTGACAACTGCGCAAGCGGTGTTGCCGGGGTTGGAATCCTTGTTGCAGCAGCGGTTACCGTGTCCGTTTGCCTTGTTCCGGGCGCAACTGGAAGCACCGATAGCCAGCCATGTGGCAGAGGTGTTGGCGATGTATGGTTTCAGTGACAATATCCACCTGCCCTTGACCCGGCGGGTGCATGTGTCGCGGGATGTGGGGCGTTTGTTGTGGCTGGAGGCCTGTTGGTGGGTGGCACGGGGCAGTGTGCCGGAATTGGGTGAACGTGGCTTGCGTTATGCGGTGGTGCAGTTTTATGAGTCGCATCAGGCGCACTTCGAGGAACGGGCGCGGGTGGCACTCAACCGCTTGTGGCGGCTATTGAAACACGCGGAGGCCGATTAAAATGGCACACCGCAGACTACCGCATATTGTGGCGTATGATATTGCCAACCCGAAACGCTTGGGGCGGGTACACCGTTATTTGAAAAAACAGGCTGTGCCTTTGCAATATTCAGTGTTCCTGGTGGAGTTGGATCAGGCGCGGCGGGAAAAACTGCTGCGGGGTTTACGGGAGCTGATCGATACGCGCCAAGATGATGTACGCATTTATCCCCTGCCCGACCAACCGGAATGGATCGCGTTGGGGAAACCGTTATGGGATGAAGGAATGATGGTGACAGGTTTAAAACTGCCTTACCCGTTGCGTGGGCTGTGATTAAATGGTAAAAGCCATTTGACCTGATTAAAAACTGACGCTACACTGAACAGGTGAAATCGTTCTTTAACAATATGAATTGACCGCTGACTGAGCAAAACACCGGATTTGTCTGTTTTTTGTTCAAGCCTACTTTTTCAGCACTGCAAAACCTGCTAAGTACCCTTGCAAGTCGTTGAAAAATAAACCCGTTTTCGGGTCGAGGGGTTTGAATACCGCCCTGTTTGAAAAGGGATTAAGACCTTGAGGGCAAGGGAGAAACAAGCTAAATAGTTGCCGTTTGAATACCGCCCTGTTTGAAAAGGGATTAAGACTTATCAGATTTATGGTGTATCTCTAAGTGGGAGACGTTTGAATACCGCCCTGTTTGAAAAGGGATTAAGACCCATGCCCCCCACACTAGATTCCCCTCAAAGAGGGGGTTTGAATACCGCCCTGTTTGAAAAGGGATTAAGACGGCCAACGATTACGAAATGCTGCT
>CAXYXW010000028.1:0-51730 GCA_964293005.1 uncultured Thiothrix sp. | reverse complement strand
AAAAGGGATTAAGACAATACCCGCCGGTCTGATTCACCGTTTGCGGGTAGTTTGAATACCGCCCTGTTTGAAAAGGGATTAAGACGTTCAGGTCGTGTGTGATAAGATTCTGCTTGTGTTTGAATACCGCCCTGTTTGAAAAGGGATTAAGACCAATTCCATCTAATATTCCTCATTGCTTGTGTGTTTGAATACCGCCCTGTTTGAAAAGGGATTAAGACACCACCGGAGCCTTGGACACCTCTTCTTTCAACGTTTGAATACCGCCCTGTTTGAAAAGGGATTAAGACTGTGGCCACTTTCGGCATGCGTTCGCCGCGCAAAGTTTGAATACCGCCCTGTTTGAAAAGGGATTAAGACCCACCGGAGCCTTGGACACCTCTTCTTTCAACTTCGTTTGAATACCGCCCTGTTTGAAAAGGGATTAAGACTTCTTGCCGTAACTTGTCTAGACTTGAGCTGTTGTTTGAATACCGCCCTGTTTGAGAAGGGATTACGACAGCTTCGATAATTCCAGAAATAACCCCTGCTGTGTTTGAATACCGCCCTGTTTGAGAAGGGATTACGACGTGAATGATATGAGCATGGAAATAATCAGAAATAGTTTGAATACCGCCCTGTTTGAGAAGGGATTACGACAATGCACCTGCATTGAGGTTGGCGGCGTTGGCAGTTTGAATACCGCCCTGTTTGAGAAGGGATTACGACTCCAAGAGGAAGGCATGGAAGTCAGTTCCGAAGTGTTTGAATACCGCCCTGTTTGAGAAGAGTATCGTTTAGTCCGATAATCGAATCACGAGCCAGTTTAAATACTAACCGCACTTGATTTTTCGCCTCCCTTAAAAAAAAACCCCTCCGGGCCCCCCCTTATCAGGGGAGGAGTTAAGTAATCCCGCCGATTCTTGTTCCTCCCCTGATAAGGGGAGGTTAGGTGGGGTTTATTCTTGACCTTTTGAATGCCGCCCTGTTTGAGCAGCGTATCGTGCAGGTCGGACTTCTCAGAGGAGGCGTTAAGCAATACCGCAGTCTCTACACCCGCCACCGCAACCGGTGCTTGCTGGGCGTTCCCTACTGTGTAGAATAGATCAGCAACCGCAACTGCTTGCATCTACGAGGGAACCTAACATGAACACCAGATACGCCCACACTGTCGGCATGCTCTTTGCCGCGTCCTTGCTATCCGCTTGCGCTGTCCAGCCGGAAGCGCCCGATCCGGCTGCCTTGCAGCAGGCTTACCAGACCGCTGTCAAGGATGCGGAACAGGCCACGCCTGCCGAAGTCTCGAAAAACCTGACCGCCCTTGTCCCATCCAACCCCGATTTGGTTTGGAAAGACAAGGACAGCCGTAACCGCGCCCTCTTGGTGGCGACGTGGACAAATTATGATGGTTATGACCAGAAAATCAGCAAAAGCATGCGGCTGTCACGGGAAGTGTGGGTAACGGCTGTACCGGAGGTGAAGAAATTCTGCCAGCAAATCCGGGGGGACAAGAACCTGCGCCTGGAGCAGTTGCTGGGCTTGCCGCCGAATGCCGGTAAAACCAAGTTTGTGGAAATGTGGGTCAAGCCCGCCGACCTGTTCCGCCCCAGTGCCGACCCGGAAATCAGCGACAACCAGGCAGAAATCGACCTGCGCACCCCGAATGAATTTGTGCCGGTCAGCAGCGCACATACCCAATGGTTCCGCGACCTGAAACAGCACTCCTACGGTGCAAAAGGCTATCCGTGGACACGGCTGGGTTACACCTACGATTGGGGTAATCCGGGCAACAAGGTCGGAGCCAGCGAGTTTGTCATCATGAAAAACGCCGCCATCGCCGTCCATGCGGTCACACCGACCCAGGCCTATTGCCAATAATCCCCCAACCCGACTTGGCGCACGCCTTGCGCCCCTACGCCAAGTCCTCGTAAGGCAAACCGACATATTGTTCGGCGATCACCCTGCGCCCGCTTTCCGATTGCAGGTAATACCCCAGCTCAGACTCCATGAAGCGGCTGAAGGTACGGCTTTCCATCCCTTGCATGGCAAAACCGGTGTAGGTATGCAACATATTGCTCATCCACCACGAAAAGCGCTCGCCGTTCCACACCCGCCGCAAGGCAATCGCCGAATACTGCGCGGTGCAGGCCGTGTCGCCCTGCTGGTAAACGCGGGTGAGGATTTTATACAGGGTCGAAACATCAGAAGCCGCCAGATTCAAGCCCTTTGCACCGGTTGGTGGCACGATATGCGCCGCATCACCGACCAGGAACAAACGCCCATATTGCATCGGCTCACAGACAAACGAGCGCAAGGGGGCAATGCTCTTCTCAATGCTTGGGCCTGTCACCAAACGGGCAGCCGCTTCCGGGGGCAGGCGTTTTTTCAGCTCGTCCCAGAATGCCGCGTCCGACCAGTTTTCCACCTGATCAGTCAACGGCACTTGCAGATAATAACGTGAACGGCTGGCAGAACGGCGGCTCGCCAAGGCAAACCCGCGCTCATGCTTGCAATAGATCAGCTCATCACTCACGGGCGGGGTATCACTCAACAGACCCAACCAGCCAAACGGGTAAACACGCTCATGCTCGGTGCGCAAGGCAGCCGGGATGGTCTGGCGCGACACCCCATGAAAGCCATCACAACCGGCGATATAATCACAATGCAGCTCATAGGTTTCGCCACCCTGCTCAAAACGCACTCGTGGCGTATCGGTATCAACCTGCATGGGCTGCACAGCGGATGCCTGATAATATGTCACCAACCCGGCAGCGGCACGGGCTTCCATCAAATCCTTGGTGATCTCCACTTGCCCATAACACACCACCACCCGCCCGCCAGTCAGTGCTTTCAGGTTGATGTGGGTGCATTGCCCGTTCACCGCAATATCAAACCCCTCATGCACCTCACCTTCCGCATCCATCCGGGCGCTCACCCCGGCCTCACGCACCAAATCGGCAAAGCCCTGCTCCAGTATCCCGGCACGGATCCGCCCCAGCACATACTCGCCCGTCACCCGCTCAAGGATGATATTGCTGATGCCCTGCTTCGCCAGCAACTGCCCCAGCAACAGCCCGGACGGGCCTGCACCAATAATTGCCACTTGTGTTTTCAGTGTTTTCATCGACCGCTCTCCCACCCATTCAGACTCATTCAGCACACCTGTCCATCATACCCATCATCCTCCCCTGCCCGCGCTTGATGAATACATTTGTGGCGCAAGCATTTGTACTTTTCCACCAATCCGCTATCATCACCCCCTGCCCAGGTACTCAGGAAGCATGACATGAAAACCGATAAGGTGCGTAGCGGCTCGATCCCGCAGTTTGGCTTATACGGTGAAACCAGCCTGCCCACTGCTGATGTGTCGATTGAGGACATTGCCGCCCGCAGCCGCCAATACGACTGGCAAATCAAACCGCACCGGCATGGTAAGTTATTGCAACTGCTGTGTTTATTTGATGGCACGATGGACGTGCTGCTGGATGAGGCCAACCATACCCTCAGTGGCAATTGGGTGGTGACGGTTCCACCGGGCTGTGTGCATGGCTTCCGCTTTCCGGCGGATACCCAGGGTGTGGTGTTGTCGGTAGGGGGATCATTGCTGGCAGATGCCGACCGGCAACCCTTCCAGCCCTATGCAGCGCCCTTGCTGCAAAGTCCGCTGCTGATCCAGTTCGACAAGGGGGATGCACTTTTCATGCAACTGCGCCAGTATCTGGACATGATCCGGCTGGAACGTCTGCACATGGGCGCAGGCCATACCCTGATGTTGGCCTGGCAAGTGAATATGGTGCTGATGACCTTGCGGCGGCAGCTTGACCGCTGTGAAGCTCCCCCCAGCAGCCAGCGCAGCAATCACCTGTTGGTCAGCTTCCGCAGCCTGCTCGACAGCCACTACCGCGAAGCATGGACAGTACAGGATTACGCCGCCGCCCTGCACATGTCGGCCTCCAGCCTCAACCGTCTCTGCCAACAAACCACTGGATCGGGCGCAAAAGCCCTGATCCAGGAACGGGTACTGCTGGAAGCCAAGCGGCGGCTCATCTACACCCAGGAACCGCTCGACCGCATTGCCTACCTGCTGGGCTTCAAAGACCCGGCGTATTTCTCACGCTTTTTCAAGAAACTGGCAGGCACACCGCCCAGCGATTACCGCAAAGCGAAATATGCTGAAACCTGAGCAGAGAAACCTGCTCATCTGCTTAGAACCCGGCAGCACACTCAAACTGCAAGGCCTGCCCGCTCACCGGATGCACAAAGCCCAACTGCCACGCATGCAACAATAAACGCCCTGCCATCCCGCGCAAGGCAGGCGGGGCATACAGGCTATCGCCGACGATCGGATGCCCCAGATTCTGCATGTGTACCCGCAACTGGTGGGAGCGCCCTGTGAATGGCTCCAGCTCCACCCGGCTGGTGTCGGTAGCGGCATCATAAGACAAAACCTGATAACGGGTCAGGGAAGGTTTGCCGTCCTTAAAATCGACCTTGTGCAAGGGGCGGTTAGGCCAATCCAGCAGCAGCGGCAAATTGACTTCCCCGGCAGCCTGCTGCGGTTTGCCGCCCACCACCGCCAGATAGCGTTTGTGTACCGCCCGCTGCTGGAACAGGATACTCAGCGCACTTTGCATGGCCTTGCCCCGCGCCAGCAGCAGCAAGCCAGACGTATCCATATCCAGCCGGTGGACAATCAGCGCATCCGGGTAAACAGCCATGACCCGTGCAATCATGCAATCCTGCTTTTCTTCCCCGCGCCCAGGGACAGACAATAGCCCAGCCGGTTTGTTGACCACCAACAAGGCATCATCCACGTATTGAAGATCCAGACCGTTATCTGGAGGAGGTGTATAGTTGATCATGGCGGCGTTATAACATAAATCCGCGTTGTGATAACCTCAAGCCTGCAAGAAATTTGGGGAGAAACGCCGCATGTTGTGGTCAAAGCACGGGATTTACACGGCACTGGAAAAGCAGCAGGGCAATTCGCTTGCCAAATGGCTAAACATCAGCCTGATGGTGCTGATCATGCTCAATGTGTTGGTGGTCATCCTGGAGTCGGAACCGGGTATCCATGCCCAATACCGCCCCTTGTTTGAACGGTTTGAAATCTTATCCATCGTGGTATTCAGCGCTGAATACCTGCTGCGCGTCTGGGCTGCCACCGAATCGGACAAGCCCCGCTTCCAGCCTGCGCTGCGCGGGCGCTTGCGTTACATGCTCACGCCGATGTCAATCATTGACCTGCTATCCATCCTGCCCTTTTACCTCGGGGTCTTTTTCGGGGTAAACGACCTGCGCATCCTGCGGAGTTTGCGCCTGTTGCGTATCCTCAAACTGACCCGCTACTCCGCCTCGCTGGAGTTGCTGATCCAAGTGACCAAACAGGAGGCGGAAAACCTGATCTCTGCCTTGTTGGTATTGGGGGTATTGATTGTTTTGTCTGCCACCGGCATGTATCTGGTGGAAGGCCACCTGCAACCGCAGCAATTTGGCAGCATCCCGCGTGCCTTGTGGTGGGCGCTTGTCACCCTCAGCACCATTGGTTACGGCGATGCCATCCCCATGACCATCGCCGGGAAACTGTTTGCCGGATTGATCATCATGACCGGGGTAGCCGTGGCTGCACTGCCTGCCGCCATCCTGTCTTCTGGCCTGATCAATGAACTCAACCGGCGGCGTGAAACCTTCCGTGCCGAAGTGGTACAGGCACTCGCCGACCGCACCATTGATTTTGCAGAGTTACGCCATCTGGAAGCCTTGCGGCTACAAATCGGAGTCAGCCACACCGATGCCCGCCTGATTTACAAGGAAGTAAAACACGCCAACCGCCTGCGCACCCACCTCAACTGCCCCCACTGCAACGAACCGCTGGTGATTGCCCACCCGGTTGGGCAGGTGCAGGTGGATAAGCCTGCACACCCCAGACCCCAGGTAACGGCCTAATCCTTGCGCCCGATCTGCACCAGCGGCCCACCCTGCCGGAAAGCCAGCGCCTCCAGAATAATGCCATTGGTGTTGGCAGTAATGGCCTTGTTGGGCTTGCCACCCACCTCATAAATACCGGAATACCAGCCACGCGCTGGATCAAACGCGGTAGCAACCTTATCCATCAGCTTGCCGGTGTAGCCGGTATCATAAAGCATGTGCCAACCAAACACGGCCTTGGTGCTGAGGGTCTTGAACTTTGCGGCATCCTTGCCATCATCGGTAATGGCATTCCAGGTCTTGCCGCCGGTATAGACGGTGTTATAAACGAAGTAAGGTGCTTGATCGATGTTATCTTCACTGACAGCGGTCAACACCCCCGTTTCCTTATAACGCTCTTCCTGTACCCGATAGACCCGCCAGGCAAACTCACGCGAGACCCGATCCCAGCCAAACTCCACACCATCCAGAATGTATGGCTCACTGACCACATAGTTGTGTGCCTGATAAATCAAGGGGTCACGGTCATCGGTAGCAACCGGGATACCGTAAATGTCGACCAGCTTCAGGTTTTTCAGGTAATCGAGTGCCACCGACACATCCAGCCCCATCAGGCTAAACGATTTGGCAGCATATTCCTCATAACCCAAACGGCCTTCCTGTGGGTACTCAACCTTGCCCTTGGCATTGACGGTTGCACCCTGCATCTCGCCTTCCTTCAGCACGGATTTCATATCCCAGCGTGCTAGCACCTTCTCGACTCCAAAGGTATGCTGGGGATGCTGCCAGACCAGAATATTAAATGGAACCAGCACCCGCCCGATGTCAATCGCAGACCAGCCAATCCCTTTGTCAGTGGCCTGATTGTTGTAATCGACCATTGCCAGCGACTGGGTATTGTAGGATTTGTTGGGCAGCTTGCCATCAAACAAGGGCAGGCGCTCCAGCGACCCCAACAGCTTGCTGACACGCGCATCAAACTCCGCCTGGCTAATGAGCTGCAAACGCTGGGCAGCAATCAGTGCCATCAGGTAGGACGAGGTATCCCACAAGGTGGAAGCAGTATATTGGTCTACCGAATTAACCAATCCGGTTTCCGGGATAGTATTATTTTCAAAATACTTCCAGGCGGTTTTCGCCCACTGCATTTCCTCCGGGGTCAAACCCTTGACCTTTGGCGTGACCCTATCCTCACTGGGAGCCACCAACTGGGTGAATAGATCATTCTCCCTGCTTTGCATGCTAACCCCTTCCAACCAGATGACCAATGCAAAGGCTGACAGCAGCCCCACCAAAAAAATCAGGTGACTACGCGCCCGTACCAAACCTTGTTTTATATCCATTATGCTTGCCCCTTCTTATTCTTCATAATCCGGCTTCCAGAATGCCGCCATCACAATACCGCTCAGGGCAAACACATTATTCAGCCCCCAGAACAGGTTCACAATCAGCCCACCCAGCGAATACGCGGTATTATCCAGCAGGAAATACTGGACATAGGCATACAACAGCCCCAGCAGGGTCAAAACAATCACCGCTGCCTGTGGCAACACCAGCCGGAAGAAATTGCCTTTCTGCCGGTCTTTGGGTGTGACCGGAAACTTGATTTTTTCCCCTTTTAATACCGTCCAGATCGCCCGCAGGTTAACCGGAAAAAAGGACAGGTAACTGGCCTTGGAGCGGTATCCGGCAATCCCCCACGTCCCCATCATGAAGGCCAGCTCCATGCAGATCAGGAAGGGCAGGATATGGATAAAGAAATCGGCGGTATAGGCGCTGACCGGCGCAATCGCAGTAAACAGGTAAACCAGTGGCGCAACCAGAAACAAGGCATTCCAGATCCCGCCCAGATACGACCAGATGGTTGCCCCGTACATCAGGCGCTGCCCCATGCTCAAGCCCTTGCGGAATACCGGGTTGTCATGCAAGGCGATGTCGAGCGTCCCACCGGCATATTTGAAGCGTTGCACCGACCAGCTCAACAAATCCTGTGGGGACAGCATCTTCGATTCGACTTCCGGGTGCATCACGGATTTCCAGTTCCGCCCCTGATCCGAATGCAGCACAATCGAGGTATAAATATCTTCGGAGACATGGAAACGGTAGGGGGTGAACTCTTCCTGATGCGCCACATTCAGCCGCACCATCCCAACAAAGCTCTCATCCAACTGCTGTTCACCGGTCAGCTTGAGCCAGTGGGCGGTTTGCCCTTTTACCTGTTGCTCAATCGTGTCGGCATAGGTTTTCAGGGCTGCCTCCATCACGGCATCACGGCGATGGATGGAACCAGCCCCACAACAGAATGATGCATTCACCCAATTGCGGCGGCGCTGGATAATGTCGTAGAACATCTTCGGCTCATTGACAAACGGGTCATCCCCGACTGTCACCGCGCCAATCAGACGCTCAACCCCCTTACCCAACCACCGCCCCGGCGTGGACAGGTATTGCCCCAACCAGTCAGGCAAGCGCTTGCCATCGGGCAGATCAAAAAACCACTGCGGGGTTTGCACCCAGGCCACATCCGGGTCACGGAAATAACCCAAGGTGTGCTCAAGCAGGGTGGGGAACGGGCGGGTATCGGCATCACAGATCACCATGAAATCCCCGCCGGTCTGCTCCATCGCATTGCGCAAATTACCGGCCTTGAAACCGATATTATTGCTGCGGGTGATATAGTTGACCCCCTCTTCGGCAGCCACCTCCGCCATCCGCGCTCGCCGACCGTCATCCAGCACATGGATTTTCAAATCCAGCGGGTAGGGGTAAGTGACTTTTTTCGCATCCTGGATGCTCAAGCGCACCAATTCAGGGTCTTCGTCATAAGTTGGGAAGAAAACATCAACACTGATGGGGCGATCCTCACCATACACATCCGCCACCACATCACCCAAGGTTTTGGGGGGGGCTTGCACGGGGTAATCCTGTACTTTCCACAGGTTGAAAATGAACAAGGCCAGGCCGAAATAGGCCGCCGTCTCCGCAAAGGCCAAGGGGATGGCATACCATAGCGCATCCATATTCAGCGAGGCTGTCCAGCGCCACCACAAATACCAAGCGCCAACCGTCAGTGCGACCACCGCCAAATATTGCCACACCAGTTCGACGGTTGGTGAATAAGGCAGGGGAGGCTCAGGGCGACGGTGTTCATATGCATCGAAGTAGAAGGCCATAATCAGTCCGCTTATTGTCTTTATTATTCATTGAGTCATGGAAGCCCTGCATCGGTCAGGGCGCTGGCAATACGGCAAAACGGTATTCATTATCCCCGAGCAACTGCCCATCCTGGCTGCGCAACTCAGCCAGCAGGCGGTACTCACCGGGTTGTTCGGTGGGCAACGGATAGGTAGCCAATTGCTGGTGCATATCTGCACCCACATCCAATACCCATTGCTTACCCGCCAACCGGACATTATCCCGGTACAGGTCAATACGGTATTGCGCCTGCGGGTAAGCCACAAAACTGTCATTCAGTGCCCACACACCCACCGCTGCTGCCTCGCCCGCAGGGTAAACCACCTTATCCCAGGCCAAACTGGGCAACACGGGCTGATAGGCACGCTGCAAAGCCACGTAACCCGGCTTGGGATTACGCCAAAAATCCAGTACCCCCCAATTCATCGAAGGCCAGTTCTCCACCAGCATAAACTGGAACAAAGCCCCGACCGGCTGGTAAGCCTGCCGACGGTACGATTCTGCCGCAAGCTGGATTAACCTAGCCTGATACTGTTGGCTATTTTTTATAAACTCCCCAATATCCGCCCCCATCACCACCTGTGCCGTTTCCAGGTTTTCCTTGCGTTGGAAATTGTGGTAAACCCACTTTGCCCAATCCGCATCGGTTTGCGGCAAACGCGGAGTTTCGCCCAGTATGCGTGCCAAACTGGTTTTATCCGGCAAGGCTTGCGCCCCAAACTCGCTGATGGTGTGCTGCCGGGTCGGTTTGGCATAGTCGAGCCAATGCCCGGAATACCAGCCAAACCAGGGATGCTCCTTGGTACGGGACAGCATCTCGGTCGGGCGGGTCTGATCCAGTGCCTGCACCACCGCATACAAGCTCTGGTCAAGCTCCCGGTTTTGTGCCGGGTCATACTCGCCCTTGTACTTCCACTGCATCCAGTCTGCATCCCAGGGCGGCTCATTATGCAAAGTCCACTGGATCAAGGACGGGTGATGCCCAAACTGCCGCACCATGTCCTGTACTTGCGCCAGCGCGGTTGCATGGAAAACCTTGGTATCCTGATAACCCCACTGCAAGGGAAAATCCTGCCAGACCATCAGCCCCAACTCGTCACACAGGCGGTAAAACTCAGCCGCCGTCACATGGGCATGCACGCGGACAGTATTGATATGTGCTGCCAGCATCAAACCAATATCACGCCGGAATCCTGCCGAATCCATCTCCCCCAGCCATTGATGGGCAATGTAATTCGTACCCTTCAGTAGCAAACGCTGCCCATTTACCTGCCAAATCCCATCCGCCCCCTTTTCCAGCAAGCGGAAACCGAGCGGGTATTCAAGCTGGTCAAGTACCTGCCCCTCCTGCACGGCTTGCAGGCGCAGGCGGTAAAGTTGTGGCGTGCCATAGCCATGCGGATACCAAAGGGTTGGCTTGTCGACGGGCAAATCAAACACCATCGGCTGCCTTGAACCAGCCACCGGGTCAGCAGGAACCAGCACACCGCCATACGCAGCCATTCCCGGTTCAGAACCACCCTCCCCTGCCTGCCCCTTGTCAGCCGCAGTCGTTATTGGCTCCAATGACCATTCCAATTGGGCAGATTCCGGCAACTCACCCAACAGTGACAAATCCAGCCGTACACGCCAAGACTCCAAGCCCTTGACAGGCTGCACCTGCACGCTCCCCACCGCCAATTGCACTGGCAGGGACTGCTTGAGGGACACACTGCCCCAAATCCCGCCCGTATTGCCTTCTTGCCCCCGCGCTGACCACGCCCCACCGGGGCGGGTGTCATGATGAGCAAAAATGCCCTTGAGCAGGCGTTTGCGCAAGGAAAAGTCTTCCGGCTTTTCCTGCGGGCTATCGACCCGTACCAACAAGGTATTCTCCCCGTCCTGCAAGGCAGGGGAAGCATCAAAAGCAAACCGTTGGAAATAACCCTCATGACCACCGAGATACTGACCGTTCAGCCAAACCTCGGCGAAATAATCGACCCCATTGAAAGTCAGTGTGGACACAGCCCCTGCCGGGGCAGATTGTTGGAACTGAAGCCGATACCAGGCATAACCCTGATGTGCGTACCCCTGGGGATACCAGTTGCCCGGCACACGGATCGTTTGCCAAGCAGCATCAGCGTTGGGTGGGTTGGGTGGTTCTGGACGGGCTGAGGGTAAAAAATCCCACTGCCCATCCAATGTCAAAACACGGGGTAAACCCGCCCCGGCTGGAGGCAGGTCAGCATGCAATGACATGCCCCTAGGGATAGGCAAACTACTTGGGGCAGGCAAACTACAGGCAGACAATAGCAAAAGGCAAATGCCTACCCACCAAAGCCTGAAACCTCTGTTGCGCACGCCCAATCCCCATTCAAGCCAGCATTTTACTGACATGCAAATGGTTGCCAGACTGGTCACGGACATAGCGGCAGGAATCAGCCAATGCATGAATCAGTGCCAAACCCCAGCCCCCCTCCGGTAAGGCATCAGGATCGGGAAAGCCCTGGTGATGACAATGATCGGCTCCCTCAGCAGATTCTGGCATCGACTTACCCCGGTCAGACACGACCAGACGGATTTGGTGGTGCGGCTCACATTCAACCCGCACCCGCACACTATGACCGGCCTTGAACTCGTAAGCATGTTCAATCACATTATTGACAGCCTCGACCAGAATCAGCTCCAGTTGCGCCAATTGCTCTTCCGGCAAGGTCAACTCCTGACCAATTCCCCGCAATGCACTACCCAACAACCGTACATGCTCCAACTGGCTATCAATCACCAACTGGATATTGTAAACCCTCACACCCTCGCTCATCTCTATCCCCTAACACGGCTAACAAACCGGCTCATCAATACGCGCTTTACCCTGCATACCCAATAACTCATGCAAATCAGCCAAAACGGCTGGTTTTGTTTTACGGCGCACGTCATCCAGCAACCAACGCAATTGGGTTTCACCAATATGGATCGGGTCGCCATCCGGTGAAATGCAATGCTCACCAAACACCAGCTTGCGCTCCAGTGAGGCCATACCACTGATGCGGGTGTAATCGCTGACAATACAATCGGCAATTTCTGCCTTGCTTTCGATCAGGCAATTGGAACCGATCAGGCAAGGGCCAATGATTTTTGCGCCTGCTTCAATCCGGGTGCTGCTGCCGATATACACAGGGGGCTTGATCTCCACCTTGTCCCAATCGACACTCAGGTTCGTCCCAACCCACACACCCTCACGGATTTCCTGACCGGGCATATGGTAGCCATCAATCTCCCCTGCCAAGGCCTTACGGGTCGCACTCCAGACATCGGGTACAGAACCAATATCGACCCACTGGAAATCCAACGGCAAGCCATAGAAAGGAATGCCTGCCTTAACCAGTGCAGGGAACAACTGGCTGCCAATATCGTACTCACCCGTAGCCGGGATATGGTCAAAAATGGCAGGTTCAAAAATATAAATGCCGGTATTGATGACATTCGAGATAGCTTCTTCTGGCTTGGGCTTTTCCTGGAAACGCAAGATTTCCTGGTCTGCGCCCAACTCGACCACACCGTACTTGTACACCTCATCATGCGGGACTTCTTGCAGGATAATAGTGGCAATGCCGCCCTTCTCCTTGTGGAAACGCATGGCAGCGGTAATATCGAGGTCAATCCACGCATCACCACAAAGCACAATGAAGGTGTCATCAAAAAAGCTGGAGAACTCCTGTACACGCTTCATGCCACCGGCAGAACCCAAGGCCTTGCCTTCAAAGCCCTGCTCAGTCAACTCGCCTTCGTAGGAATAGGCAATCTGTACCCCCCACGGCCCACCATCACGGAAATAGTTTTCAATGACCGGGGCAAGGTGGCTGGTATTGACGACAATTTCATCTATACCGTGCAACCGCAACAGCTCGATAATCGACTCCATGACCGGCTTACGCATGATCGGGATCATCGGTTTGGGAATTTCATAGGTGATTGGCCGGACACGGGTTCCCTTACCCGCAGCCAAGATCATTGCCTTCATAGCCCCTTACTCCTGAATAGCGACAATATTAATCTGTAATTAATCTGTGTTAATTTAGCTAGAATGACCGGCTTGCCGTTACGCAATCGCCATTAACTGGATGGCAACACCCACGTCAGGGGTCATGCGGAACACACGATCCATACGGGTTAGTTTGAACAGGTCAGAGACAACCCCTTTTGCACCGGAAATGACCAGCTCACCTTTACCGCCAATCATTTTCAGGATGCTCACCATGGTTCCCAGACTGCTACTGTCCATAAATTGGACACTGCTAATATCCAGAATAATGCGGGTACTGCCCACATTGACCAAATCGACTATACGCTGACGTAATTGTGGGGAGTTGGCAGCATCAAGACGGGTTTCGTTAATTTTGACGAGGGTATACTCTTCTTCGGTCGTAATATTGATTTGCATATTATTATTCCATTGGCTTGGGTTATTTTTATAGTTGATCCAAGTATAAATTACTCAAATCACAAAAATCAACTATCAGTAACGAAAGGTCATCCGGTTGGTCAGCAGGCACATCCTGCTGGCCTAACCACAGATGGCAAATCGCTTGCATGGCAGCCTCCACCGACAACCCGGCAGAGTCCTGCAACGCCGCCGCTAGGCGTTTTTCATCCAGTGGCAGGCCATCGCTGTCGCGCATCTCAAACAAACCGTCGGAAAAAACAGCCAGACGCTGCCCTGGCCCGAACGGGTGGGTATATGTCTCAAAATCGACACCGGGCACAAGGCCCACCGGAAAACCGGTATAGTCCAACTCCTTGACCAGCTGTTGGCGCGTATCCACCACGAACGGCTTGGGGTGGCCTGCCTGCACCAGATGGACTTGCTGAGCCTGGACATCAATCACCCCCAGCAGCATGGTGAAGTAATGGTCACTGAAATCCAGCATGGTCAGCAAGTGGGTATTGAACTTCCCGACCAAACGCGACATTTCCTCCTTCAAGGCCTCCCGCCCCGTGTGGGTACAGGCAAGCTCCAGTTGTTCCGCCGACGAACTCAGCAAGTTTGCCAAATACATCGACAACAAGGCTGACGAAATGCCATGCCCGGACACATCCACGGTATAGAACAAATAACAGTCATTGCCCAAGGGTAAATAATTGAAGGTATCACCGCCAATAAAACTGGCAGGGCGGAAAAACCAAGCAATATTCAAAGGGCCGAGTTGTTTTTGTGTAGGTAAAATACCAGTCTGCAAAGCAGCAGCGTGGCGCAAATCACGCTGGATAATATCCTGAGCCTCACGGAGCCGGTCATTTGTTTCAGATAATGAGCGGTTTTGCTGCTCAAGCCGCTTTTCCAGCGAAATGACCCGCTCTGCGGCACGTAACAACACATCCATTTCTACCCGCTCAACCGGCTTATTGGCGAAATCATCCGCACCGGCATCCATCCCCGCAATCAGGTTGAGTTTGCCAGACATCCCCGTGAGCATAATGATGTAAATATAATTCGGGAACTGCGTTTGGCGGATACGGCGGCATAAGGCGGGCCCGTCCATGCGGGGCATCACCCAATCGGTAATCACAACCTGAAAAGACTCATGCTGCAAGCGTTCCCAAGCAGCTTCACCATCTTCTGCCAAGGTAACATCATGCCCCATCAGGAGCAGCGTGCGCTTCATCACCAAACGCATATCAAGAGCGTCATCGACTAACAAGATTTTCATTTTTATTAGGGGGTTTGTTTGATCAATATATTCAGCTTATGACATTCTATGCTAAGATAACAGCAATCCATAAAAATAAACGATGACAGGTAATCATGAACACAGTAGCAAACCCCGATGCAATCGATGTCCAGACTTACTCTTTATTACAAGAATTGATGGGTGACGACGGTTTCCAGGAAATCATCAACGTTTTCCGTGAAGACACCCTCCGCTCGGTCGAGCATTTGGCACAAGCCATCCAGCATGAACAGTCGGATGTCGTCGGCGGCATTTGCCATCGCCTCAAATCCAGCAGCAAGCTGGTCGGTGCACTTGAGCTGGCGGATCTGGTCACAGAGCTGGAGCACTACCGCCAACACCACGACACTGCACGCGCACAGCGCATACAGACCGCCATCCAACAAGAACTGGAACGGGT
Source organism: uncultured Thiothrix sp. (assembly GCA_964293005.1). GTDB lineage: Bacteria > Pseudomonadota > Gammaproteobacteria > Thiotrichales > Thiotrichaceae > Thiolinea. The sequence continues at coordinate 36,520 of CAXYXW010000028.1, read as the reverse complement.
GATCGACTGGCTTGACCAACAACTGGTGCAAGCGGCCTAACCCATAACGATAAAAATTAACGATAACCATCACAAACAACGATAAACAATCACAGGATAACGACAATGAAGGGCATTGTTTTTACGGAGTTCCTCGCCATGGTGGAGGATCGGTTTACGGCAGATACCGTTGACGACATCATTGATGATGCTGATCTGCCTTCGGGGGGAGCCTATACCTCGGTTGGCACGTACCCCCATTCAGAAATGGTCAGCCTCGTGGTGAGCCTGTCGAAGGTGACAGGTTTGCCAGTCCCGGCGCTGATCCAATCCTTCGGAGAACATCTTTTTGGGCGCTTTTCGCACTTGTACCCCGCCTTCTTTGCCGAAAAGCAGGATGCTTTCAGCTTCATGGAGTCGATAGAAGGCCACATCCATGTCGAAGTGCGCAAACTCTACCCAGAAGCCGAATTGCCCACTTTTGCCACCGAGCGCAATGGCGACCAACTGATCATGACCTATAGCTCCAAACATGCCTTTGCCAAACTGGCAGAAGGTTTGGTCACCGGCTGCTTGGCTTATTTCAGGGAAAAAGCCACCATCACCGCAGAAGACCTGTCGGGTGGGGTCGGGAATCATACGCGTTTTTATATCCAGAAGGCCTGACAAGCATGGACGAGCTGATACGCCTGCAACGCCGCCTGGAACGGGAAAAGGCGGCACGCCAGCAAGCGGAAAAGCTGCTGGAAGACAAAAGCCTGGAGCTATACCAAGCAAATCAGGCTTTGCGCCAGCTCGCAGACTCACTCGAATCGCAGGTTGAAGAGCGTACCCACGAGCTCAGTGTTGCCCGTGATCAGGCTCTGGCAGCGAACCGCGCCAAAAGTGCGTTCCTGGCTGCCATGAGCCATGAAATCCGCACCCCGATGAATGGCATCATTGGCATCACCACCTTGCTGAAAGATACCTTGCTTGACCAGGAGCAACGCCAGCAAGCGGAAACCATCCTGTATTCTGCCCAGGCGCTACTGGTGATCATCAATGACATCCTCGACTTGTCACGTCTGGATGCAGGCAAGCTGGAGCTGGTCGAGGAAGCCTATAGCATCGAAAGTACCATGCCATCCATCCTGGAAACCATGGGGGTGATTGCCAACCAGAAAAAACTCGAACTGGTCAGCCTTATCCACAAGGATGCCCCCGCACAGATGCGCGGGGATGCGCTGCGCCTGCGGCAAATCATCATGAACCTGATTGGCAATGCCATCAAGTTTACCCAGCAAGGGACGGTGAGCTTAAGGGTTTTGCCTGCCACCCAGTCCGGTTTTATCCGCTTTGAGATTGAGGACTCCGGTTGTGGCATTGCCGCTGAAAAGATTCCGAACCTTTTCCGTGCATTCAGCCAAATCAACCGCTACGACCAGCACAACCACGGTGGCACAGGCTTGGGGCTTGCCATTAGCCGCAAACTGGTAAGCCTGATGGGGGGCGAAATCGGGGTCAGCAGCACAGTCGGGAAAGGCAGTTTATTCTGGTTTGAAATACCAACGCGGGTGGCAGACCAAAAACTGTCCCCACCACCACTGGCAGGAATGCGCTGTCTGGTACTACATCCTGACAGCCACTTGGGCGGGCTGCTGCGGGAACAACTGGAAATGCTCGGGACAGAAGTCTGCCTCATACATACACCCGCAGCGGTACAACAGGCACTTGAGCAGCAAACCTTTGACAAGCTGCTGTTTGATGTCAACACCTACACTGCTGCTGAGAAAGCCCAGCTCTGCGACCTGATCAGCGCCCCCCGTCATGTCCCCTTACCGCCGCTTTGCATCATTATTGGCTACACAACCGACCCTTATTGCTCAGCGGAAAAACTCGACAGCTCTGGCAATCCATCCGGCAATACCGTCTACAACCACGCCATCCGCAAACCTGTCACCCAGCAAAAACTGCTCCAAGCCCTCACCGCCGTTGCCATCCAGCAACCCAAGGTTCCCGCACAAACAGCAGCTGCACAAACTCCGCCGGAACACACCCGTAGTACCCAAGCAAAACTGTCCGCACCCCATTCACCGGCGACACAGGCAGGACACGCTACCATGCACTTATTGGTGGTAGAAGACCATAAAATCAATCAGATGGTCATCAAGGGGATGCTGGCAAAACTGGGCTATGGCTGCACGATAGCTGATGACGGTGTATACGCCCTGGAGCTGCTGGGCAGGCAACGGGATTTTAGCCTGATCCTGATGGACATCCAGATGCCGCGCATGAATGGCCTTGATACCACCAGGGCAATACGTGACCGCTTCCCGGATTGGCCTGTTCCGATCCTGGCACTCACCGCCAACGCCATGAAAGGGGATGAGGCTGAATACCTGGAGGCGGGCATGAATGACTGCCTGACCAAGCCCATACAACTCGATTTATTAAAAACAACGCTTGCACAGTGGTGTCCGGTTTTTGCATGACCCACCACCATAAGAAAAACAGGGGCAACTGCACATCATGGCCTGGATACAAAACACATTGCTCAGCAGCTTGTTGGCACTGGTGGCTTATCAGTTAATTCAACAACAAAACCTGCAAGCACAACTGCATAACCTGCAACAACCGCAACAGGAGACTGCCGGTCTCTTGGCGCAAACCCTGGAGCCGGTCGGCAAACAGGTGGAAAATGTGCAAGCCAGTGTCGATAAACTGGTGAAAGGTAATGATGAAGCCACCAACCAGTTGATCAAAAAAGTCACTATGCGCAGCAGTCTGGTACAAGCCTTGGCGGATGTCACCCAGGCAGACCTCCTGCGCACCCAGCAACAAGGCAAGGAAGCGGCTGAAAAACTCAAAAGCACCAAAAAAGTGATTTGGACAGCGGGTGATTTTTTCACAGCGCACAAAACCCGCCTGCAAAACCTGATGACCCCCATCGACAAACTGGTTGGCTCATGGCAAGGCGGCGATATGGCAGCACCTGCTGAATCCCTTCGTAAAGAGCTGAATGCTATCCTCGGAGAGTTAAATAATGACTGAAAATAATAACAAGAATAAGTCATCCTGGTGGTCAGGCTTACTGGCAGTCGGTGCAGGCTTACTGCTGGCGGGCGGTATTATCTGGCTGGCAAGCCACCTCAGCCAACCAACCGGATCGCCCGCCCAGCCGGGGCAAACCTCGCTCATGGATATGCTCAAAAGCAAACCTGCTGTCCCAGCCGTGCGCACTGACAGCTTCTGTGCACTGGCAACCGGCCCCGATAATAGCTGCTTTGCCACCCAAGGCCTATGCAGCAAGGATCTGGAAATGGCACAGGTTGCCTGGAAGTATTTTGAAAATAACTATAACCCGGCAACCGGCCTCTACAATGCGGTAGACAAATACCCATCCACCACTATGTGGGATACGGGTTCTGCGCTGGCGGCAACCATTGCGGCACGCGATTTTGGCTTTATCGACGAAAAGGATTTTGACGAACGCATCAATGCCATGTTCAAAACCTTCAGCAGCCTTGAGCTGTTTGATGGGCAAGCCCCCAACAAGGTATACAACACCACCAAAGCCGAAATGGTGGATTACCGTAACCAACCCTCACCCGAGGGGATTGGGGTATCCGCGCTGGATTTGGCACGGATGATCTCATGGCTCAATACCCTGGGTTGCCTGCACCCCAAATATGCTTACCCGGCGAAAAAGGCGATTGAACGCTGGAATTTTGAGAACCTGATTGCCGATGGGCAAATGTATGGCCTGGCTCGTGATGCCGTCAGCAAGAAAGTGAAAATATTGCAGGAAGGCCGCCTCGGTTACGAACAATACGCCGGGAAAATATTCAAATCCCTGGGCTTCAAACAGGACATTTCTGCCACCTATAACAATCAATTCCTGAGCAAAGTGGATATTTTGGGTGTACCGGTCGCCTATGACAGCCGTGACCCGCGTCAATTGGGGGCTTATAACTATGTCGTCACCGAATCCTATGCGATGGATGCGGTGGAAAATGGCATTGATGACGAGAACCGCCCGCTGCTGAAAAATATCTTCGACGTGCAAAAACGCCGCTGGGAAGAAACCGGCATTGTCACCGCCGTGTCTGAGGACAATATCGACCGTAAACCTTACTTCCTCTACAACACCATCTTTACTGCCGGATTGCCGTGGAATACCACCACCGACAAGGGTGAACGTTACGACGACCTGAAAACCATCTCTGTCAAGGCTGCGGTCTCACTGGCTGCCCTGTTCCCGGATGACCCGTACAGCAAAGAGCTGGCCTATATGACCAGTACCGCCTATAACCCGGAACGGGGCTGGTATTCGGGCATTTATGAAAATGGCAAAGGCTATAACACTGCCATCACCGCCAATACCAACGGCATCATCATGAGCATTATGCTGTATAAAAAATATGGGGAATTCATGCCAATCTGCCAGAAATGTGGACGTGGTTTGAAGCTGGACATCAAGGTCAAAAAATCCTGCGATGTCTGTGCGACCGACTAAGTGCCTAGTACGATCCACATCCGTTGAACGGAGATGGAGCCTAACACCACTTGCAGCAATACCTTAACACTGGCGGCTTTGGTCGCCAGCGGCCTGTTGTGTACGCCGACAAATGCCAAAGCAGCCCCCATCCCCGCACCCATCGGTACGAGCACTGAACAGGCCACACCAACCACCGTTGATTATGCTGCTGAAATTGCAGCACTCGTCCAACGCCAGCAACAACAGGGCGCATCTTACCAGACCACCCTGAAAAAACTGCAAGACCTGATTGATGCCACCCAACAGCAGCAAGGCACACTCAGCAAACAGCAACAGGCCATCCAGTCCGGCCTTGATGCCCTGAATATCCTCGTCAGCAAGGCCGTGCTGTCGCCCCCCAGCCAAGACCGCAATCCCCCCACCGATAGTGCCAGCCAGGCATTTTTTAAGCGCATTGCTGAAGAGCAACGCAAGCGTAAAACCCGTCCGCCGCTGCTGGAAAGCATCGAACAATTACATTGTGCCAAAACCAGCGCCGAAGCCGACCAACAACTCCAGCGGTTATTCGACATTAGCCCGCCAGGACGGGGTTGGCCGGATGAATGGCTCGGTAAAAATACTCCCGCTCTGCATGCCGGAACAGTGGACATCGCCCTCGCCACCCTGAAGCGTACTGTCGAACGCTTCCCGGATTTACGCGAAAAAGCTGAACGGGTTGCCCTGCAATGGGATTACTGCCCTATTCTGGAAAATGGTCAGTTTTTTGATCTCGCGGTACAAGACCGGCAGATACAGCGCACCGCTGCCAGCAATGCCCCCTTACAATGGGGAGGTTTCCGGCAATGGGGTTTCCTGACTACGCCACCCGCAGAAGACACACGCTTCATCCCGCGTCTCTTGTCGGAGATTACCTTAGCCCCCCACGCTTACCAGATTTTTTTGCATCAGGTCTACCGCCTGCATTGCTTCCCGCATCCGGTCACGGGTGAGCGTTATACCGAAACCGATGCAAACCAGGGGCAAGTCACCCACAGCGTGATTTTGCCAGCACCGGAAGAAAAAAGTCAGGACTACCCCTACCCGTGGCAACCCTTGTGTGAGCTACCACGGGTCGGCTACCGCCCCGAACCGGCCTGGCCGCAAGCGGTCACGCAAAAAATCAGCCAGCGTCTTGAGCATATTGAACGCGATCTGCAATCCGCCTCCAGCACACTGACCCAGTTGCATACCGAAAAAGCAACACTGGAAAAAACCTATCAGAAAACCAGCCGCGCACTGGAAAAGAAAATCAGCACCTTGACGATACGCGAGCAGGTGCAAAAACAAGAAATCGCGGCTGCACAGGCCAAACAAAAACTTGCTGCTGAAGAAGCAGAACGCCAAAAACAGGCACAAGCGGCTGCCGCCGCCGAACGGGAGCGGCAAGCCAAAGCCGCTGAAGAAGCCAAGCGGCTACAGCAACAAGCCAAAGCCGCTAAAGCCGCTAAAGAAGCCAAACAACGCTTGGCAGCAGAAGCCGCCGCCCGCAAAAAGCAACGCGCCAAAGAGCAAGCACGCTTGGCAGCCCTTAAAAAGCAGGAGGAAGAAAAAGCACGGCTGGCAGCCGCACAAAAGGTAAAGGCACTCAAAGAACGGCTAGCGCGTGAGGCTGCCGAACTGGAACGCCTCAAGCAATTGGCAGAACAGAAAAAACCGAAGAAAACCAACTATGCTGCCATGCAAGCACCACCGAAAGGCATGGTGGTCATCCCAACCGGGCCATCGTCCGGCATGGATTTGCCGTTTGTCTATCTGGATGATACTGCCCAACAAGGTAAAGGTCAGGCCACCAACAAAAGCAAGGGTTTGAAGCTTTCCGGTAGTGTTGCCTGGAGCACACCTGTCAAAGGCGGCGGCTCCGCCTTAAATGCCAATGTCACCTGGACTCCAGCGGACAATATGTTTATCACGGCGGCAACCTCTTACAAGGACAAGCAACTGACCTATGCCTGGAGTGCCGGTTATAGCGACTGGCGACCGGGAACCACCTCGGTACAGATCAATAACTGGGGGCCACTAAAAAAAGGTGACGGTCTGGCGCTCGACAAGGCGACCCTCAATATTGGGCATAAAATTGATTCGGACGTACTCAGCCAATATAAACTGTCATCCTCGGTCGGTTTCTCCGCTCCTGCCAAAGGCAAACCCAGTGTCAATGGCACGATGCAATGGAATCCTGGGAATAACTTATATGTCCGCACCACCGCCTCCCAGAAACTGGCAGGCGGCTCCACCAACTGGAGCTACGGCTTTGGCTATGCCGACCACAGTCCGGGCGGCTGGCGGGTGGAATACAGCAATTACGGCAACAACCGCCACCCGTTTGCAAACCTCGACAAAGGCACGGTTACGGTGAGTCGGGGCTGGAAGTTTTAAGGCGCTTGCATTGCCTCAACGGGGTATCCAGCGGAACAGGAATTCTTTTTTTACCATGATCCAAATCACTGCCAGAATCAGCAAATGCAACAGGGTATTAACCCAGAAATCCTTATAGCCGGGGAACGGTGTATTGTAAACCAGCAGCAGCAAAGGAATATGCATGATAAAAACATACAAGGACGCTTGCCCCAAAGGAATCAGATACCAGCCCAACGCCCGGTTAATCGGCTGCCAGCAACGGGTCAGGATGGCATAAATGGCAATAAACAAAACGGTTGCATTGATCAGGCGGGCAATGCCCAGTGTGTTTTTCTGGAAATACGTATTGTATAAATAATGGAAGGTATCATTGGGTATAATGTGTAGGCGCATATTGGAGAATTCACGCATGGGGTGATTCCAGCTAAACAGGGCAAACAATACGGATAAGGCAATACACACATAAATTACCCATTTGCCCGGATTGGTTTCAAAAAAGCTGATGATTTCCTTTTTGTAATACCCAACCATCATGCCATGCACATAAACCAACTGCCATGCCAAGGTCGGAAAAGCATATTCATACTGCATATTCAAAGGCCGCAGGGACTCCGGCGCACCGGAATTGATCAGGTACAAGCCCCAACTGATTGCCATCAACAGTTTCCAGCGTCCTCGTGCCAGCAGGAAAAAAGCCGCCGGGGTAAACAGGATAAACATGGCAACATACATGCCCACGATCTGGAACTGGTGCGGGCTAATCTGCAACAGCAATGCCTTGCTGACCAATGTCGCAAACCCTGCTTCCAACGGCGGGTATAATGGATAGGTCTTGTTTTCATACGGCGAGAAAAAAGTCGTGATAATCGTCGCGTCAATCTGTGGCACATACCGGATCAAGGCCACTGCTAGAATCATCAGGACACTGGCGCGGTATAACTCCACCGCCCGATCCATAATTTTCGGCAAGGCCGCCGACAAACCATCCGCTTTAACCCGTTTGCCATAGACCATACCGACAACAATACCCGCCAGGATCACAAAGATTTCAGCAGTGGAAACCACGCCAATCCGTTCCCAGCCGATGTACATGAGGGCTGAAAAAAAGTCGAAGTGGCTGGCAAACAGAAGGGGGATAACAAAACCCCGCATCAAATCCAGGCGCAAATCGCGGGTTGCGCCATGATCCTGGTAAGCCCAGGCCTGCGGAATCCACTCCCGCTGCGATTGGAATTGCTGCTGTAAATGCTCAGGGGTAGTGCTCATACCATGATCCCGTATTATTTTTATGATAAGTATTTTTTATTATAGAGCAAACAGCCTGTCAAGGCGATAGCCGGTCATCCATTCAGGTCAAGCGGGAATGACATTCGGCTCAGGCTCAAGACGGATGCCAAAACGCACCTGCACCGAATCAATAATCCGCCTAGCAAATGCCCAAATCTCAGCCCCGCTTGCCTTGCCGTGGTTAACCAATACCAAAGCATGTTTGGTATACGTGCCTGCATCGCCGCTACGCTGCCCTTTCCAGCCACATTGGTCAATCAACCAGCCCGCCGACACCTTTACCTTACCATCCGCTTGCACCCAACCGGGCATAGCCGGGTACTCAGACTGCAAGGCCGCAAATTGCCCCGCCGGAATCGAAGGGTTTTTAAAGAAACTCCCGGTATTGCCGATTTCTGCCGGATCAGGCAGCTTGCTGCGGCGCAAGGCAATCACGGCATCACTGATGGTGCGGGCATCCAGCGGCTTACCCACCAATTGTTCACGCACCCCGGCATAGTCGGTATGCCAGACCGGGTGGCGCGGCAAACGGAACGTGACGGCGGCAATCAACCAACGCCCCGGCTCCACCGATTTGAAATGGCTATCGCGGTAGCCGAAGGCACACTCCGCCAAACTGAAAGTACGCAGCTCTGCCGTCCGCCAATCCAGCGCCAACAGCTCATGGAAGCAATCCTTCAACTCCACGCCATACGCACCGATATTCTGCATCGGTGCTGCCCCCACGGTTCCCGGAATCAACGACAGGTTTTCCAGACCGGCATAGCCCTGCTCAATCGTCCAGCGCACAAACTCATGCCAGACCTCGCCCGCGCCCGCCCGCACATACACATAATCGGCATCCTCAGCCAGCACGGTACGTTCCCGCAAGCGCACCTGCACTACCAACCCAGGGTAATCCGCAACAAACAGCATATTACTGCCACCGCCCAAAAACAGCACCGGCAAATCAGGATACTGCAAGCGCCACAGCATGACGCTTTTCAAGCCGCCCAAGGTATGCAAGCTGCAAAAATACCGGGCTTTGGCAGCAATACCAAAGGTATTCAGAGAAGTAAGGTCATAGTGTTCTTGGATTTTCATGTGTTTTAACTGTTTTTAATTAGCGGTTGCCTGATAGTAAACGTTGCTTCAGATCAGGGCTTAAGCGGAAGCTGATTTGCTCCAAAGCAGCTACGATACCGGGCATTTGTTCCAAACCTAAATCACCTTGCTGGCGCAATGCCGACAAAACGCCAACCAGCCCAATAATTTGCCCCCCCATCTGGCTAGCCACCTTGCGCCCTGCCCTATCGTCAATGAGCAAGGGCAAACCCAATTGGTCTGCCAATAAAATCGCCTCAGACTCCCCCGGATCAATTTGCAAGCGCACAATATCCAGCCGTGGGTCAGCTTGCAGGACGGTGGGCACAATAAAGCCCGCTTGTTGTGCAGCAAACCAGGGGGATGCCGATAGCTCCCCACGGCTCACCTCGGCAAACACCATCGGCGGGATAAGAATCTTGCCAAACAATCGTTCCAGCAAAGAAAACTGCCCAATATTCAGCAAGGCAATCAGCGGGGAACTATCCGCAACAACACACTGCTTCATACCGCCGCTTTTCCAAGCAGGAAATCAACCTCATCGGCAACCTCATCCACCGGATAATCAAGCACCGGCAAATTCATCCGTGCCAATAACTGGCGTAGCTCGTCCTTCGGCATTTCCAGCAACTCAGCCATTTTTCCCAAGGAAATATCACCATTACGCCACGCTTGCAAAGCCGCCGCTTTCGCCAAACCAATCGACAGGTTTTCATCTGTCAACGGGAGGGCAACCCCAATCGGCTTCCCGTGTTTGGTAATGAAAACATACTCGTTCCGCTCCAAACAATGGGTCAAACTGGCTGGGTTGTTACGCAGCTCACGAATCGCAATAGAATGCATGGCAATCACCTTTTATACTACATAATGCAGGTACACTTTTTATTGTACCCGACCCGCTACAACATCACCACCCATTCAGCCCATACCCCGCCTCAGTCTCAGTCTCAATGGTCACTCACCAACTCACCCCACAAAGTCTCCACCCGGTCATCCCGACCGCAGCTACGGCGGTAATATTTATAACTCACCGGGTTTTTCTCAAAGTAATCCTGTTGGTACTCCTCTGCCTGATAAAAGGGCAAGGCAGGCAGGATTTGCGTGACGATGGCTTCCTTGAAGGGCTTTTTGGCAGTCACATCCGCCAGGGATTGTTCAAATACCTGTTTTTGCGTGTCATTTTGATAAAACAGCGCGGTGCGGTATGGTGCACCCTTATCGCAGAACTGCCCTTCCGCATCGGTCGGGTCGATGGTTTTCCAGTAATAATCGACCAGCTCTTGCAGGGAAACCATCGAATCATCAAAAGAAACCATCACCGCCTCGAAATGCCCGGTCGTCTTGCTGGCTACCAGCTCATAGGTCGGGTTTGCAACCGTGCCGCCGGTATAGCCGGATACCACCTCAATCACCCCCGGTATGTGGGAGAAATCCGACTCCACCGACCAAAAGCCACCACCGGCAATGATCAGGGTATCGGTCTTGGCATAGGCAGGCAGGCTGCTGGTTGCCAGTACGCCAGCGATGAATAGGGATGATACGAATGCTTTTATTTTCATAGGGTTGTCTCTATGGGGAAAAAGGATGCCATTACCATGCGCCATGATTGCCCCAATGCCTTGGATGCAGTCAAGTGCAAACAGCCAGGGAGTTTACCACCTTGCACGCGGGGCGCGTGACGATTACCCTACGGAGGTTTTTCTGTCCGCGCCAAGGAGTGCATTTTGCCCACGTTGAATTGGATTGGTAAGCAGGCGGTCGCCGCGCATCACAAGGATGTGCCATTTCGCCTGCTGGAAGCTGTGCCGACCTTGGCGGCTGGCGATGCGGAAAGTGGTAACTTGATTGTGCAGGGCGATAACTTGTTGGCGTTGAAAGCCTTGTTGCCGCGTTATGCTGGGCAGGTGAAGTGTATTTATATTGATCCGCCGTACAACACGGGCAATGAAGGCTGGGTGTATAACGATAACGTCAACAGCCCGGAAATCCGCCGCTGGTTGGGGGAAACCGTGGGGCGGGAAGGTGAAACTCTGGATCGGCATGACCGTTGGTTGTGCATGATGTACCCACGGTTGATGCTGCTCAAGCAGTTTTTGCGTGAAGATGGCGCGATTTTTGTTTCAATTGATGATAATGAAGTTGCATCCCTACGCCTGATCATGGATGAAATATTCGGCAGCAAGAACTTCATCGCAACGTTACTATGGCAAAAAGTATACTCACCTAAAAACTCAGCTCGTCATTTCTCTGAAGATCATGATTACCTAGTCGTATATGCGAAAAACTCCGCGATATGGACTCCCAATTTACTACCTCGTACTGATGAGCAAAACGCCGCCTACAAAAACCCTGATAACGATCCTCGCGGCATTTGGAAAACAAGTGATTTATCAGCAAGAAACTATTACTCAGAGGGTAGCTATTCAGTTACATCTCCATCAGGACGAGTAATCGAATCCCCTCCAAAAGGTAGATACTGGACAATATCAAATAAACGACTTACAGAGCTAGATCAGGATAATCGTATATGGTGGGGTAAAGATGGTAACTCCACGCCTCAACTAAAGCGATTTCTCACAGATGTTAAAGATGGTCGTGTTCCTCAAACCATGTGGTTTTACAAGGATGTGGGACATACTCAAGAAGCCAAACAAGAATTGGTAGATATTGTACCCTTTAAAACATCGGATGATGTTTTCATCACACCGAAGCCGACGCGGTTGATTCAGCGGATTTTGCAGATTGCGACGGATAAGGATTCATTGGTGCTGGACAGCTTCGCAGGCTCAGGAACTACCGCCCACGCCGTACTGAAACAGAACGCGGAAGATGGCGGAAACCGCCGTTTCATTCTGGTCGAAATGGACAACACCATCGCCCAAACCGTTACCGCCGAACGGGTCAGGCGCGTCAGCCAAGGCTATACCAGCGCCAAAGGCAAAGCAGTGGACGGACTCGGTAGCGGTTTCCAGTTCTACCAACTCTCCACCGAACCCCTATTCACCGCCGATGGCAAAGTCCGCCCCGATGTAACATTCCAACAACTCGCCGAATTTGTCTGGTTCACCGAAACAGGCACAGGCTTAACCTCTTGTTCCTCCCCTGACAAGGGGAGGCTAGGAGGGGTTTCTTCGTTCACCACCCCACTACTCGGGATCTTCCAAAACCGCGCCATTTTCATGCTCTACAACGGCATTCTCAAAGACAAAACCGATCTCGGTGGCAATGTGTTGAACGCCAAAACCTTACACCTGCTGCAAACGCTACTGCCTGAAAAAGATATGCCGTGTGTGGTGTTCGGTGCACGTAGCCGCCTCGACAAAGCCACGCTGACCAAATTGAACATCACCTTCCACCAATTGCCTTACGAACTGGCGGCGAAAACATGGTTTTAAGACTCAAAGATTACCAAGAGCAATTGCTGGACGCACTCGAAGCGTTTTTGCGCCGTACCCGCGAATTGCAAAACCCCGCGCTGGCATTTTGGGAAAGTACCAAGGAAGTATTCGACTACGGTTTGCCCTACACTCCGTTACCCAACGCAGAACAAGTGCCGTATGTGTGCTTGCGCGTCCCCACGGGTGGCGGCAAAACCCGCATTGCAGGGCAGTCGATTGCACGGGTCAAAAGCGCCTTACTCGCCACCGAATACCCACTGGTGTTATGGCTTGTCCCTTCCGAACCGATTCTGGAGCAAACGCTCCACACCCTGAAAACACGCGGCGAAATGCTCCACGCGGATATGCTCGAACTGTTCGGCGCGGTGAATGTGCTGGACATTAACCAAGCCCTTTACATGACCCGCCCAATGCTGGAAAGCGGTGTCACGATTATTGTTGCCACCATGCAGAGTTTCAAACGCGACACCGCCGAAGGTTTGCGTGTCTATCGACAAAACGGCGCGTTAATGTCGCACTTTGAACACCTGCCCGCTGACTTGAAAGGCGACCATTCGCTGGTGGATGCCATCCGTTTGCAGATGCCGTTCATCATCGTGGATGAAGCCCACAACCAAGGCACACCGTTAGCAATGGATACCTTGGTACGGTTTAACCCCAGTTGTATTCTTGAGTTGACCGCCACCCCTGACCGCATCAACCAGCCTTCCAACGTGCTACATAGCGTTTCCGCCGCCACCTTGCAAGCGGAAGATATGCTTAAACTGCCACTGGAGCTGGCAACTCACCCCGAATGGCGCACCTGTTTGACCGAAGCGATTGCGCGTTTACGCACCCTCGAACAGGAAGCGCAAACCGAACAGCAATTGACGGGTGAAATCATCAACCCGGTCATTATGCTGATCCAGGCCGAACGCAAAAACGCCAACAGTGAAAGCTTCGTGCCGGAACGGGTCAGGCAATGTCTCATCGACGATTACCAAATCCCCGCCGCACACATCGCCATTGCCACGGGCGCACTAGATGAATTGTCCGGCAAAAAGCTGACTGACCCCGACTACCCACAGTTTATTATCACCGTGGACAAACTGCGTGAAGGCTGGGATTGCCCGTTTGCCTATGTGCTGTTTTCGTTCCGCAATACCACCTCTGCCACTGCTGTTGAACAGGTGCTAGGACGTGTATTAAGGATGCCACACGTTAAACGCAAACAGCGCGAAGCCCTCAACCGCAGTTACGCCTATGTGGTTTCCGACCAATTGGCTGCCACCGTGCAAGGTTTACGGGACGGCTTGGTGCAAAGCGGCTTTGAACGCCAAGAAGCCAAAGATTTAATCACCATCCCGAAAACTGCCAATGGGGATTTATTCGCGCCCAGCAACGATTTGGTCGTCATACTGCCCACTGCCAACGACACCGTTGTTACCCCCAGTAGTGCGGCGATTGCCGTGTTACCCAAAGCCTTGCGTGACAAAATCGAAATCTCCCCCGAAACAGGCACGCTGACACTTAAAGGGGGAGCTACCCCCGAACAAATCAAAAAAGTGGCGGAAACATTCAAACAACCGGAAGCAGCCAAAGCTGTGCGTGAACGACTGGATACAGCTCGTGCAACCGCTATCGCCCCGCCGCAACGCGAGAAAACACCCGCCGAGCGCGGCATTATCGCTACCGTACCCTTGCTGGGTATTCACCAGTTTGGTTTCTTTGATGTATTTGATACCCGTGCTTTATCCGATGCGGATTGGGAACTCACCGACTTTGACCCCAAGCTCAGCGCTGACGAATTTGCACCCGATGCGGAGATCATGAACCGCGCCCAACTATCCATTTCCCAAAAGGGCAAACTGCAACTCGATTTCTACGCCAAACTGGATAACCCACAGCTCAACATCGACACGATTGAACTGGGTTGGACAGCCATCGAATTGGTAGCATGGCTAGACAGAAACATTCCTTTCATTTACGCCGACCAACCGCAAAAGGTGGCGTGGCTGAATCAAGCCATCCAGTATTTGCTGCATGAACGCAATTTCACCTTGGAAGAACTCGCTTACCGCAAATTCCGCCTGCGCGGTGCATTGGAACGCAAAATGGCAGCAGGATTAGTGAAAGCCAAACAAATGGTTTTTACTGACTTATTTCATGACGAAAACCGCTTTGAAGTGCGTGACGAACACAGCATCACGCTCAAACAAGGTAGCTATGCATATAACTATCCTTATTCCGGCTTTATCAACCTCCCAAAACATTTTTTCACCGTCATTGGCGACCTCAAATCACATGGCGAAGAATTTGAATGCGCCCAACGTATTGACCAGCTCGACAATATCGACTGGTGGGTGCGCAATGTTGACCGCAAACCCAATGCTTTTTGGCTACAAACCGCCAAAGACCGTTACTACCCCGACTTTCTGGTACGCCTAAAAAATGGTGTAACGCTAGCGGTTGAATACAAAGGCGGGCATATCGCCGAACACGACCAAGAAAAACGCCAAATTGGTGAACTCTGGGCGCGGCGCAGCAACGGGCGTTGCCGTTTTGTCTGGGTGGAAAACAAAAACTGGCAAGCACTCAAGGAAGCAACCCAAACGCAAGTGGAGGCAAAACATGGCGGATAACCTCTCCCAAATCGTCTACGTGCTCACCAACCCCGCCATGCCCGGACTGGTCAAAATCGGCAAAACCACGCAGTCGGAAGTCGGCGAACGCATGAAACAACTCTACAGCACAGGCGTTCCTGTACCGTTTGATTGCGCGTTTGCCTGTCAGGTTAGGGATGCGGGTGAAGTGGAAAAAGCCCTGCACTTTGCCTTCGGACAACACCGCACTAACCCCAACCGCGAATTTTTCAGCATCGAAGCCGAACGGGTGATTGCCGTCTTAAAACTGCTGAAAGTGGACGACATCACCACCGAATTCGAACAACGACTCGAAGCTGACGTAGAAACGGTGGACAAACAATCCGCCCAGCAGCTCAAAGAAGCCCGTCGCCCACGCATGAATTTCCATCACATCGGCATCCCCAGTGGCTCAATCCTCGTCTTTAAAGACGGGCAAGCGCAAATGACAGTATTGGATGAGCGTAAAGTACAGTTTGAGGGTATTACCTGTTCCCTCACTGCTGCCACCCGAAAAGTGCTAGGCTTACCGGATAGCTACCCGCTGCAACCATCACCTTACTGGACATTCAACGGCAAAACGGTTAAAGAAATCTACGAACACTATCATAGTAGTGATGACACTGTGTGAGGCAAACATCAACCAAACACCAAACGGAGGATTGACCATGCAAACCTTAGCTACCAACAGCACCATCCTGCACGAATTGCGCTATCTCCCCCTCAGCCAGCGGCAAGAAGTGCTGGATTTTATCCAGTTCCTGCGCAGCCGCTCAGGTACAACCAACAAGACACTTCCTGAGAATACAAACCAAAAAACGTGGTTAGCCCAAAATCGCACGGCGTTGAATGCCTACAATGAGCGCATCGAACAGCGCGGCCTATTCAGCGATGGTTTGAGGTTATTTTAATGGCACAGTTTGACGTTTACCGTAACACCAACCGCGCCACCAATGATGCCATCCCTTATCTAATAGATGTGCAAACAGATTTGTTAGATGTGTTGAAAACACGGGTTGTCATCCCTTTGGAGCGTTGTAATAACAACAAACCAGTGCAAACACTCAGCCCGGTGTTTACTGTGGAAGACACCCCAGTAATGATGTGTACCCCTGAGCTGGCAGGTATTTATGCCAAACATTTAGGCGAACATGTTGGCTCACTGGCTGAATATCGTCAGGAAATCATGGCAGCCCTTGACCTGTTGTTTTCCGGTGTATAGGTCAGAATGAGCGACATCAAACTCCTCCATCTCAACGGCAATGCCGTCACTGAATTGCAGGGTGCTGCTGAAATGCGGAACCCCTCCTGCAAACCCATCTCTTCACCAGAACACTTTGCAGCATTACATGCCCTTGCGTTAAGCTGTGCAACCCATGCATAAACTGACAAACCAAAATAATGACCAACAACACCTACGACGCATCCGCGATTGAAGTCCTCACCGGCCTTGACCCCGTGCGTAAGCGCCCTGGCATGTATACCGACACGACCCGCCCCAACCATTTGGCTCAGGAAGTGATCGACAACAGTGTGGATGAAGCCCTGGCGGGGCATGCCAACCGTATTGAAGTCACCTTGCATGCCGATGGTTCAGTCACCGTTGCCGATAACGGGCGCGGTATGCCGGTCGACATCCACCCCGAGCAAGGCAAACCGGGGGTGGAAGTCATCCTCTGCACCTTGCACGCAGGCGGCAAGTTTTCCGACCAGAATTACCAATTCTCCGGCGGTTTGCATGGCGTGGGGGTGTCGGTGGTGAATGCCTTGTCACGCCGCCTTGAGGTGAATATCAAGCGCGATGGGCAGATTTGGAATATGCAGTTTGCCGATGGCAACAAGGCCAGTGAGCTGACCGCCACTGGCAAGGTAGCAAAGAAAGACACGGGTACAGCCGTCCATTTCTGGCCGGATGGCAAATACTTCGACACCGTGAAGTTTTCTGTCCGCCACCTCAAACACAACCTGCGGGCAAAAGCTGTCCTCTGCCCTGGCCTGTTCATCCGCTTTACCGATGAATCAGAAGCCACTCCGGAAGTCACCGAATGGCATTATCAGGATGGTTTGCGTGATTATCTGGTGGAGGCGGTGCGTGAATTTGTGCTGCTGCCGGAACAGCCTTTCACCGGCAAACTGCAAGCCACCCGTGAAAGTGTCGACTGGGCAATCCTTTGGCTACCGGAAGGTGGCGAAACGGTGCAGGAAAGCTACGTCAACCTGATCCCGACCGTGCAAGGCGGGACGCATGTCAACGGCTTGCGCACCGGAGTCACCGATGCCTTGCGCGAGTTCTGCGAGTTCCGCAACCTGTTGCCACGCGGCCTGAAGCTGACCCCGGATGATGTCTGGGAAAACATCAGCTACATACTCTCCTTCAAGATGCAGGAACCCCAATTCGCTGGTCAAACCAAGGAACGCCTGTCTTCCCGCGAAGCCGCCAGTTTTGTCTCCGGTTCGATCAAGGATGCTTTCAGCCTCTACCTCAACCAGAACACCACCGTTGGTGAGCAACTGGCAGAGATGGCTATCAATAACGCCAACCGCCGCCAGCGTGCCAGCAAAAAGGTGGTACGGAAGAAAGTGACCAGTGGCCCTGCCCTGCCTGGCAAACTGGCGGACTGCTCCTCACAGGATATTACCCGCACTGAATTGTTTCTGGTGGAAGGCGACTCGGCAGGTGGCTCCGCCAAACAAGCGCGTGACCGCGAATTTCAGGCCATCATGCCCTTGCGCGGTAAAATCCTGAATACCTGGGAAGTCGACTCCGACCAAGTGTTGGCCTCGCAAGAGGTGCATGACATTTCGGTGGCGATTGGTGTCGAACCGGGGCATATCGACCTCAGCCAACTGCGTTATGGCAAGGTCTGCATCCTGGCGGATGCGGATTCGGATGGGGCGCACATCGCCACCCTGCTCTGCGCCCTGTTTGTGCGCCACTTCCGCCCGCTGGTGGAGGCCGGGCATGTGTACGTTGCCATGCCGCCCTTGTACCGCATTGATATTGGGAAAGAAGTTTATTACGCCCTTGATGAGGCCGAGAAACAGGCACGCCTCGACCTGATTGCCGCCGAGAAAAAGCGCGGCACAGTGGCTGTCACCCGTTTCAAGGGTTTGGGGGAGATGAACCCGCTGCAATTGCGTGAAACCACCATTTCGCCCGATAC
The DNA here is from genome assembly GCA_964293005.1 of uncultured Thiothrix sp. Taxonomy (GTDB): domain Bacteria; phylum Pseudomonadota; class Gammaproteobacteria; order Thiotrichales; family Thiotrichaceae; genus Thiolinea. The sequence continues at coordinate 18,114 of CAXYXW010000028.1, read as the reverse complement.
CCGCCGCTTGGTGAAATTGACCATCGACGATGCACCTGCCACCGATGCCATTATGGACATGATGCTTGCCAAAAAGCGTGCCTCCGACCGTAAGCAATGGCTGGAAGATAAAGGGAACCTCGCCAGTGTTTGACCGCATGCCCACCGATTGCCTCTGCCTGATCCGCCACGGTGAAACCGACTGGAATGCGGTCGGGCGCATCCAGGGGCGCGAAGATACCTTGCTGAATGCCAACGGGCGCAGGCAAGCAGAACAAACCGGCCTCTACCTCAGCCAATGGCGCTGGAGCGGGCTGGTTTCCAGCCCCCTGCTGCGGGCGCGGGAAACCGCCCAGATCATCGCCCGCCTGACCGGGATTGCCACGGTGCAGGAGATGCCGGAATTCATGGAACGCGATTATGGCGAATGCTCGGGGCTGACCGGCCTTGAACGCCGCAACCGTTACCCGGATGGCAATATCCCCGGACAGGAGCCACTGGCTACCTTACAGCAACGGGTCATGTCCGGTTTGGCAACCCTGCACGACCAAGGGAACTACCCGACCCTCGTGGTCGCCCACGGCGGCGTGATCAATGCCATTCTCGCCAACCTGAGCAGCGGTGAAATCGGCACTGGCAAAACCATCCTGCACAATGCCAGCATGACCGTGCTGCAACACACCAAGGGACACTGGACGGTGCTGACCTACAATGCCAACGGACACCTTTAGCCGCACTTAGCCGCACAAATGGATTTGGTATGCCCATGAATTGCCGCGCCTCGGCTGGCAACGCCACGCCCGCTGGATCGATGCCGCATACCAGCCGCTCTGCCCCAGTTTAAAAGTAACGCGCTGCAATACGCCTGCCACCAAAGCATCCGGGATATTTTCTTCCCGGTAGGTGCAAACCTGCTTGCCTGCTTTCGGTTTGGCACACCAGCTATAAGCTCGGGTATGGCCTTCCGGCAAGGGCAAACCCTCCAACAGTTTTAGCGGAGCAAGTACCCCGCGCGGCTGTTTGGCAGCAACCGCCTTAATATGCTCATTGAACAGTTTGACATCTGCATAAGGTGAAACCTGATACGCCTTCACCGGATAATTGCCATCAGCCGCCCACGCCGATGTAAACAAACATAACAAGGACATTTTGGGCAGGATATGTCTTTTTTTCATCAACCCACCATGATTTATAACCCACCAAGCCCCCATATTGGCATAGATAAGGATGAGCTGCCAATAATCCCCGCAAACGGTATTTCCCTACTCAATCCATTTTTTGATGATGCTTGCAAACGCCTCCTGGCCTTGCAATTCATCATAAGCAGCATGCAATTTATTACGCTTTTCTGCGGGTGCTTTTTTACTGGTTGCAAAATAGACAGGCGAGGGAGGCAGGAATGGCACTTCCATGACAACCAAATCACCATACTGTGCTTTATCTGACTTCAGTAGATACTTGACTTCAGACAAATTTTCCACAAATGCCCCAGTAATGCGGCCTTTTTGTACCTTACTCAGATTCAAGGTAATTTTTGAGACCATATCAACCCGCTCTTTCAAGGCAGTATCATTTTGCAAACGTTGCTCCAGCTCATCTGAATACCAGACATTCTGTTGTGCACCCCAGCGATAATTTTTTTGTAACAAGTCATCCAGCGTCTTAAAAGACCTTGCCAATGTCACGTTCTCTTTCGTCACCACCAACCCGGCCTGTTCATAAGCGGCGATCCCGATAAATTCTGCAAAGGTTTCGCGGGCGGGTGTTTTAGTCAGGTAGGTAATCAGCTCTAGACGACCACTCTCAATATTCGCCAGCGCCCGGTTCCAGGGCAGCTCCTCAAAAGCAGGCTGGAAACCGGCCTTTGTCACCAGCGCTTTCGCCAGCTCCAGATGGATCACACCCCACACACCCTGCTCGGTAGTCTGCTTCTCATTCCCCAGAATGGACAGGGTGGGCAATGTACCATTGGCAAATACAGGTGCTTGTGCCAAAACAGCCATCCATGTAGCACATAAGATTATTTTTTTCATAAGTCAGCGATACCCTCATTCAACCCGATTAATTCCAGATTACTACTTAATCATCCTCCAGCGCATTGGCATCAAGGATGGCGGCCTTAACCACCTCCCACTCTGCGGCATCCAAAGCGGAAGGTCGTTTGGTCATAGACAAACGATCCGCAAACAAGACATGCATAAAAGTTGCTGCCACCACACAACTCCCTTTGGGGGATGGATGCGAATTATCGCTAGTATACAAACTGCCCCACAAGACCGGATTCCTTTGCCGCAATAGCGACCAAACCAAACCAACCGGAACCAGTTGTGCGGCATTACGCCCGGCTGCGGCGGTATAGGCATCGCTTAATCGGGCTTGCATGACTGGATAATCCGGCAGCTCCCCCGCATTCGCCGCATCGCCATTACGCCGCCCCCATGTCATGTAGAGCACCGGTGTTGCCCCCGCTAACCGTGCTGCCTCACTGAAACCATCCACTGCTGCATGAAAACTGTTGGCAAAATCAGCCAGCGCAGGGATTTGGCTTTGCTCCTGCAAAACCACCTTATCCCAGCGCCCCTGCTGGATTTTGCCGAGCGTGGTGGCATCGTGCAGATGCTCTTCCAAACGCACGCCGCCCCTGGCAATAAACTCCAGCTGGGCATCATGCCATGAGGAGTTTGCCAACATTTCCAACAAGCACGGGCGCATGTGCTGCGTATAACTGTTACCAATGAACAGTATCCGCTGTGCGGTGCTGCCCCCGCTGGTAGATTCGCCAGATAATGCCATTTGTGGTAGAACCCCGTACAACAAGACCAAAATGGCAGCATAGCCATACCTTAAGCTTACCTTCTTCATGGTTACTGCCCCCTTAAAACTCAAGTATTAAAAGCTGTTATTTTCGTTAAAAATCATGTCACGCCCCTTACACACCCAGACAAACGCAACGCCCATCGAAAAGCAGATGCAAGCTGAATACTTTTCAGGTATTCTTTCAGGCCATTTTTGGGGCGACACCCCATCGTCTGTCGGACAAGCTGTCGCACCGAAAAAACCTCACTGCCTGAGGAGCGTTGCAACGGGAGGAGACATTCCCGCCAGGCTCAGGCAGTGACACAAATAGCAACGGCGCTCAGTCATTATTACTTAATATCAACTATTAGGAGATTGATCATGACTGAGGCGTATCTGTTCACCTCTGAGTCTGTATCTGAAGGCCATCCAGACAAAATGTGCGATCAGATTTCTGATGCCATCCTAGATGCCATTATTGCCAAAGACAAGTATGCCCGCGTGGCCTGCGAAACCCTGACAAAAACGGGCATGGTCGTACTGGCAGGTGAAATCACCACCACCGCTGAAATTGATTATGAAGGCATCGTGCGTGGCGTGGTCAATGACATTGGCTACAACAACTCCGAAATCGGCTTTGATGGACATACCTGTGCCGTCATCAATGCACTCGGCAAGCAATCCCCGGACATCGCCATGGGCGTTGACCGTGCCAAACCGGAAGACCAGGGCGCGGGCGACCAAGGCCTGATGTTCGGTTATGCCAGCAATGAAACTGACGTGCTGATGCCTGCTGCCCTGACCTTTGCCCACCGCATGGTCAAACAACAGGCGATGGTGCGCAAGAATGGCACTTTGCCGTGGCTGCGCCCGGATGCCAAGTCCCAAGTGACTGTGCGTTATGAAGGTGGCAAGATTGTTGCCATCGATGCCGTGGTACTGTCTACCCAACATAGCCCCGACATCAGCCTGGATGACCTGCGGGTTGCCGTGCTGGAAGAGGTGATTTTCCCCGTACTGCCCACCGAATGGCTGCACAAGGGTACGAAGTTCCACATCAACCCAACCGGCAATTTCGTTATCGGCGGCCCTGTGGGTGACTGCGGCCTGACCGGTCGCAAAATCATCGTTGACAGCTACGGTGGTATGGCACGGCATGGTGGTGGCGCATTCTCCGGCAAGGATCCTTCCAAGGTTGACCGCTCCGCCGCGTATGCAGGCCGCTATGTAGCCAAGAACATTGTTGCTGCTGGTCTGGCTGAGCGCTGCGAAATCCAGGTGTCCTACGCCATTGGTGTGGCTGAGCCGACCTCGATCACGGTTGAAACCTTCGGCACAAACAAGGTTGACCCGAAACTGATCACCAATCTGGTACGCGAACACTTCGACCTGCGCCCCTACGGCATCACCAAGATGCTCGACCTGCTGCGCCCGATCTACCGCCCCACTGCCAGCTATGGTCACTTCGGGCGTGACGATCTGGACCTGCCTTGGGAACGCACCGACAAAGCCGCTGCTTTGCGCTCTGCGGCTGGACTGTAATTAGGAATTGTTAAACATGACCACATTCAAAGATTATCTCGTTGCCGATATGTCCCTTGCTGCCTGGGGCCGCAAGGAAATCAAGATCGCCGAGACTGAAATGCCCGGCCTGATGGCTATCCGTGAGGAATACGCCGCTGCCAAGCCTTTGGCAGGTGCGCGGGTTGCCGGTTCCCTGCACATGACCATCCAGACAGCGGTGTTGATTGAAACACTGGCGGCATTGGGTGCCGATGTGCGCTGGGCTTCCTGCAACATTTTCTCTACCCAGGATCATGCAGCCGCAGCGATTGCCGCCGCCAATATCCCGGTTTTCGCGTATAAGGGCGAGACACTGGAAGAATACTGGGACTATACCCACAAAATCTTCGAGTGGCCGAATGGCGAACAAGCCAACATGATCCTCGACGACGGCGGTGATGCCACCCTGTTGCTGCATCTGGGTGCACGTGCTGAAAAAGACCCAACGCTGGTAGCAAACCCCACGTCTGAAGAAGAAACCTACCTGTATGCCGCCATCCGCAAGCGTCTGGAAACCCAACCGGGCTGGTATAGCAGCCGCTTGGCAGAAGTGCGGGGTGTGACGGAAGAAACCACCACCGGCGTACACCGTTTGTACCAGATGCATGCCCGTGGCGACCTGAAGTTCCCAGCCATCAATGTCAATGACTCTGTAACCAAATCCAAGTTCGACAACCTGTATGGCTGCCGCGAATCCTTGGTGGATGGCATCAAGCGTGCAACCGATGTCATGGTGGCGGGCAAAATTGCCGTGGTTGCCGGTTATGGCGACGTGGGCAAAGGTTCAGCCCAAGCCCTGCGTGCCTTGTCTGCGCAAGTCTGGGTCACTGAAATCGACCCGATCTGCGCCCTGCAAGCCGCGATGGAAGGCTACCGGGTTGTGACCATGGATTATGCCGCTGACAAGGCTGACATTTTCGTCACCGCGACCGGCAACTTCCACGTCATTACCCATGACCACATGGCGAAAATGAAAGATCAGGCCATCGTCTGCAATATCGGTCACTTCGATAATGAGATTGACGTTGCCAGCCTCGAACAGTACGAATGGGACGAAATCAAGCCACAGGTCGATCATGTCATTTTCCCGGATGGCAAGCGCATCATCATGTTGGCAAAAGGCCGTCTGGTCAACCTGGGTTGTGGTACAGGCCATCCGTCGTATGTGATGTCCTCTTCTTTTGCCAACCAGACCATCGCACAAATCGAGCTGTGGACAGAGCGTGACTCCGGCAAATACCCGATTGGGGTTTACACCCTGCCCAAGCATCTGGACGAGAAAGTTGCCCGCTTGCAGTTGAAGAAACTGAATGCACAACTGACCCAGCTGACTGATTATCAAGCCCAGTACATCAGTGTATCGGTGAACGGGCCTTACAAGGCGGATCATTACCGGTACTAATCCGCGTAACGCCTGCTAGACCAAACCCAAAGGCCGCTGCAAACCAGCGGCCTTTGACTTTTTGTTGACCGTCAGTTTCAGTATAATACTGCCCTTTCGACACTCCCCTGACAGGACTCATGATGGAACTCTCTGCCCTCACCGCCATTTCCCCCGTTGATGGACGTTATGCCAGCAAAACCGCCGAGCTGCGCCCGTGGTTCAGCGAATACGGCCTGATCTACCACCGTGTCCTGGTGGAAATCCGCTGGCTGCAAATGCTGTCCCGCCACCCTGCCATTGGCGAGGTTGCCCCCTTGTCCGCTGCGGCAGACCAGTTTCTGGAAGGCATCCTGCACCAGTTCAGTGAGGAGGATGCCCGCCGGGTCAAGGCGATTGAGCGCACCACCAACCATGATGTCAAGGCAGTCGAGTATTACCTGAAGGAACAGATTGCCGACCAGCCTGAATTGCAGGCTGTCAGCGAGTTCATCCACTTTGCCTGCACCTCGGAAGACATCAACAACCTCTCGCATGCCCTGATGCTGCAAGGCGGCATGCGTGAAGTTCTGATCCCGGACATGCAACACACGCTGGATGCCGTCCGCGAACTGGCACACCGCTATGCCGACCAACCGATGTTGTCGCGCACCCACGGGCAAGCTGCATCGCCCACCACACTGGGCAAAGAAATGGCGAATGTCGCCTACCGCCTGCAACGCCAGCTTGAGCAAATCCAGTCCTGCGAGTATCTGGGCAAGATAAATGGTGCAGTCGGCAATTACAATGCCCACCTGAGCGCCTACCCGGACGTGGATTGGCAAACCGTGGCTGAGCAATTCGTCACTAGCCTTGGCATTAGCTGGAACCCTTACACCACGCAAATTGAACCGCATGATTACATCGCTGAACTGTTCGATGCCGTGGCACGCTTTAATACCATCCTGATTGATTTCTGCCGCGATGTCTGGGGTTATGTCTCCCTGGGGCATTTCAAGCAGCGGGTGGTCGCGGGCGAAGTGGGTTCATCCACCATGCCGCATAAGGTTAACCCGATTGATTTTGAAAATGCGGAAGGCAACCTCGGCATTGCCAATGCCCTGCTGACCCATCTGGCACAAAAGCTGCCCGTATCGCGTTGGCAACGTGACCTGACCGACTCCACCGTCTTGCGTACCCTTGGGGTAGGTTTGGGGCATAGCCTGATTGCTTACCAATCTGCCCTGAAAGGCATCAGCAAGCTGGAAGCCAATGCCGACAGCATGAGCAATGATCTGAATGCCAATTGGGAAGTGCTGGCAGAACCCATCCAGACCGTGATGCGCCGTTACGGGATTGAGCAGCCGTATGAAAAGCTCAAGGCGCTGACCCGTGGGCAACGCATTACCCCGGAACGCCTGCGTGAGTTCATCAGTGGGCTGGATCTGCCCGCAGATGCCAAGGCCAGCCTGATTGCCATGACCCCAGCCAGTTACATTGGCAATGCCGTTAGGCAGGCACAAGCGATATGATCGTCCCCAACACGCCCCTGACCCATTTGGGCGATATGCCCATTGCGACCTTCTTGCATGACTATTGGCAGCAAAAGCCGCTCCTGATCCGTCAGGCTTTTCCCGGTTTCAGCTCGCCACTTAGCCCAAAAGAACTGGTCAATCTGGCCTGTGATGACATTGACACCGCCCGCCTGGTGCTGGAAAAGGGTGGGAAAAGCCCGTGGGAGGTACGCCATCCCCCCTTGCGCAAAAAGGATTTTGCCAAGCTGCCCGCCACCCACTGGACGCTGCTGGTGAATGATGTCGAAAAACTGCTGCCTGAATTTACTGAAATCATCGAGCCATTCCGTTTTATCCCGGATTGGCGCATTGATGACCTGATGATCAGCTACGCGGTGGAGGGCGGCTCAGTCGGCCCCCATGTCGATGCCTATGATGTATTCCTGTTGCAAGCCCACGGGCAACGCCGCTGGCAAATCACCAGCCAGGCCTGTGCCGAGGATAACTTCCTGCCGGACATTGACCTGCGCATCATGCATGAATTTACCGCTGAACAGGAGTGGGTACTGGAACCGGGCGATATGCTCTACCTGCCGCCGGATGTGCCGCATTATGGGCTAGCCCTCGGCGAATGCATGACGTACTCAGTCGGTTTCCGTGCACCAAGCAAAGCGGATTTGCTGGAAGACTTATTGGGTGAATTGATGGAAAACCCTGCCATGCAGCAGCGTTTCCGTGACCCCCAACGCCCCCTGCAAACCGATCCTAGCCTGGTAACGGACAGTGATTTGGAACGCCTGACTGATTTTGTCCTGTCCGCCTTACCAGATCGGGCAGCCGTCAAAACATGGCTGCAAAGACATTTGGCGGGTGTGGAGGCGTGAGCTCATTGCCCACCCTCCATCCGGGCTATAGGATACCTGAGCAAAACTATCAATAATGGACAGTTGACACCTAAGGGAGACAACTCCAATGCCCTATTACGTTTTTCGCATCACCCAACCGAACATCATGGTCAAAAACCTTGATTTGCAAGGCCAATTTGAAGCCTACCAAGATGCCCGCCGCCAAGTCCGGGATTTACGGGCGCAGGCTGCACCCGGTGATCAGGCAACTTACAAACTGGTGTTTGCCGCCAATCAGTTGGAGGCGGAAGAGCACCTGCACGAACAACGTGAAAAGCCCATCCTGATGGAGTGGGAAAAGTAAGCAAACCCTGCTTGCGCTTACCTATAGCCTATGGATGAAGACCAGTTCCGCGCCATTTACCGTGAAATCAATACACAGCGCTGTGTATTTGAGAAGGCCATCAATAACCGCCGCTGCCGTTGCCGCCACCAACACTGCTTCCTGTTGGCAACCCGTGAGGGGGTGGCTTGCCAATCCGCAGAGGCCTTGGGCAATTGCACCCTGTTCCTCACGACCCTGCGGGAAAGCTCGCGCTTTGCCCTCAAGGAAACGGTGATTGATGGCCCCTTGCCGCATAACAAGGAGCTGAAAGTGCAGGCAGGCGGTTGCCGTGCCTTGCAATCGGTGCTGTTCCCGGAGCGGGATGGACAAGAAACCGTCGATGACATTGATGAACTGGTCAACACCGGCCTCGGTCGTTATGGGGCGGTTGCCACCTTCCCGTATGGCGATCTGGTCAGGGGTATACTGAATTACGAAAGTCGGCGCAAACCGGCACGGAGGTAGCAAATGAAGCAATTCCCAGTGTTCCTGTGCCTGCAAGGGCGATCCTGTCTGGTAGTTGGTGGCGGCAAGGTCGCCTTGCGCAAGGTCGAATCCTTATTGCAAAGCGGCGCAAATGTCACCGTTGTATCCCCCGAACTGGATACCGAACTGGGCAGTGTCCTTGAGCGTTACCCCTTGCAGGCCAACTGGCAGCAACGCCCCTTTGCCGATAGCGATGTGCAAGGGCAATACCTGATCATCGCCGCCACCAACCAACGCCATGTGAATGCACGGGTGGCAGAACTTGCCCATGCACAGGATACCCCGGTCAATGTCGTGGATGCACAAGACGAATGCAGCTTTACCGTCCCCTCGGTGGTTGACCGCTCCCCGGTGATGGTGGCTGTCTCGACCGGGGGGGCATCGCCTGTGTTGGCACGGCAAATCCGCATGAAGCTGGAAACCATGATCCCGTCCACTTGTGGGCAATTGGCAGCCATTACCGAAGAATACCGCGATACCGTCAAACAGCGCTTTGCCGACCCTGACCAGCGCAAATACTTCTGGGAACAGGCTTTACGCGGCCCCTTTGCTGAGCTGGTCTATGCCGGAAACGGGCAAGCCGCGCGGCAAATGCTGGATGCGATGCTGGCACGCCAATCCGGGGAACCGGTGGTGGGCGAGGTGTATCTGGTGGGGGCAGGCCCTGGCGACCCGGACTTGCTCACCTTCCGTGCCTTGCGCCTGATGCAGCAGGCAGATGTCATGGTCTATGACCGGCTGGTTGCCAAATCCATCCTCAATATGGCGAGCCAACAGGCTGAACGCATTTATGTGGGCAAGGAAAAGGCCAACCATGCCGTCCCGCAGGAAGGCATCAATGCCTTGCTGGTCAAACTCGCCAAACAGGGCAAACGGGTGCTGCGCCTCAAGGGTGGCGACCCCTTCATTTTTGGGCGGGGTGGCGAGGAGATCGAAACCCTGGCTGAAAACGGCATCCCCTTCCAGGTTGTGCCAGGGGTAACGGCAGCATCGGGCTGTGCCTCCTACGCGGGCATCCCGCTCACCCACCGCGATTACGCGCAATCCTGCACCTTTGCCACCGGGCATTTGAAAGATGGCACGATTGACCTCGATTGGGAAAAACTCGCCCAACCCCGCCAAACGGTGGTGTTCTACATGGGGCTGACGGGTATCGAAGTGATCAGCCGGGAGCTGATCCGGCATGGCATGCCGGTGGATATGCCTGCGGCCCTGGTCGAGCAAGGCACAACCCGTAACCAGCGCGTGCATATCGGCACGCTGGCGACCTTGCCACAGATGGTGGCAGCCGGTGGGGTACGCGCCCCAACCCTGACCATTGTCGGTGAAGTGGTCAAGCTGCATGAAAAGCTGCACTGGTATCAGCCGGAGCGCCATGTTGCTGCCAGTGAGTTCAGCCGCAACCCTATACCTACTGAGGATTAACGCATGGCACAAGCGAGCTTCAAGGAAATCAAGATTTCTGTCCAACCCGCACAGGCAGGCCAATCCACCCAGGCACTGGAAGATGCCATTAACCAGAGTGTGGGCGATGGTGGCAGTTGTGCCGAATCCGAACCCTTTGCCCTGCAAGTGACGGATGACAGCATGGAACCTGAGTTTGACCGGGGCTGCATTATCATCGTTGACCCAGGTGGGTTGCTCAAGGACGGTGCTTTCGTGTTTGCCAAGGACAATCAGGACGAGTATATTTTCCGCCGCCTGCATATCGTGGATGGCAAACACTATCTGGAGCCGCTCAACCCGGCTTACGGAACCCTTGAAATCCAGGTGGGGCAAATTAAGGGCGTTATCAGCCAACGTGCTGGTAAGCGCCGCTCTTATCACAAATGGTATGACAAATGACCACCCTCTATGGCATTAGCCACTGCGATACCGTAAAAAAAGCCCGCCAATGGCTGGACGAGCGAGCTATTCCCTATACCTTCCATGATTTCCGTAAAGACGGCCTCAACCCTGTCCAATTACGGGCATGGGTGGATGAGCTGGGGTGGGAAGCCTTGGTGAACCGCCGGGGGACAACATGGCGGCAACTGCCGGAACAAACCCGCACGCAGATGGACGAAATCTTGGCACTCGCCGTAATGGAAGACCAACCCAGCCTGATCAAACGCCCGGTTCTGGATCTCGGTAGCCGCCGGGTGGTCGGGTTTGTGGCTGATACCTACAGACAGCTTTTCCAGAACTAACCATTTCCCAGAATTAATTTTGTCACACCCAACTTAACTGACTCCAAAACCTATGTCCCAAACCCTCGAACTCACCAAACAACTCATTTCCCTGCCATCAATCACCCCAGCGGATCAGGGCTGCCAGCAATTGATGGCAGAACGCCTCGCCCCCTTGGGCTTCCATGCCGAATTCATGCAATTTGCGGAAGTGGAAAACCTGTGGTTACGCCGGGGTACACAAGAGCCCCTCTTCTGTTTTGCCGGGCATACCGATGTTGTACCAACCGGGCCACTGGAAAAGTGGGCGGTTGCCCCTTTCCAACCCGAAGTCCGTGATGGCCTCCTGTATGGACGGGGTGCGGCTGACATGAAAGGCAGCATTGCCGCCTTTATGGTCGCCTGTGAACAGTTCGTGCGGGCGCACCCTGACCACAAAGGCTCGATTGCCTTCCTGATTACCAGTGACGAGGAAGGGCCTGCCAAAAACGGTACCGTCAAGGTGATCGAAACCCTGGAAGCCCGCCAGGAAAAGATCAAATGGTGTTTGGTCGGTGAACCTTCCAGCAGCAAACAGTTGGGCGATGTGATCAAAAACGGGCGGCGCGGCTCCCTCAATGGCAAACTGACCATCACGGGCAAGCAGGGGCATGTTGCCTACCCGCACCTGGCAGACAACCCCATCCACCGTTTTGCACCTGCACTGGATGAATTGGCACGGGTTGAATGGGATCAGGGTAATGCGTTTTTCCCACCTACCACCTTTCAGGTTTCCAACCTGAATGCCGGGACGGGAGCCAATAATGTTATCCCCGGTGAATTGCATGCCCTGATCAATTTCCGCTTTTCTACCGAACTGACCGAAGCACAAATCCGCGCCCGCACGGAAGCGATCCTGGATAAGCATGGCTTGCAGTACGAACTGGAGTGGAGCTTGTCTGGCAAGCCGTTCCTGACTGCCAAGGGGGAGTTGGTTGCAGCCAGCGTAGCGGCTATCCGGGAAGTCACCACACGCGAAACGGAGTTATCCACCTCGGGTGGAACATCTGACGGACGCTTTATTGCCCCTACCGGTGCACAAGTCCTGGAGTTGGGGCCAATCAATGCCACCATTCATCAGATAAATGAGTGTGTTTCAATTCAGGATTTGGACACCCTGACCGTGATTTACCAGAAAATACTGGAAGGGTTGCTGCTTTAAAAAAGCAGCCAACTGCCGTTTATTTCCCCTGCCATCCAGTGCTATTGGGGTGCTATTTGAGGGTTTTACGGGGTCGACCGCGTTTACGTTTGTCGACCTGCGCCTCTTCCAGCTCTGCCTCACCCCAGGTAATCAGGGTGTGGTGCAAATGCTTGGCAACCTCCTCCAAACGCGCCCCGAGTGCTTGCTGGTAACACTGCTCCCGTTTTTTCAGGATTTCAAGCTCATGTTCCAAATGGGCAACGTCACTTTCATAACGTGACTTCCACTCATCCAACGCCAGCTGTAAGGCATCAATGCGGCTGGAATACTCAACTTTCAACTTTCTACGTTCTTCCGATGCCTGCTGCCTGACTTCAGAAACAGTTGCAGAAACAGCACCTTTCGGGCGACCTCGCTTCCTCACGGATTTGTCACTCATAAAATTGTATCCACCATTATTCCCGGACAAATTCCCCAGTTCTCCATGAAATGACAAAACAACACCCGAGCTTTCCATAATGCCCCCCTTGCAGAATATATTCTTGCTATTGGCCCACGACAACAACGATCAAATCTTACACAATAATTTGATATTTGTAAAACTTATAAAGCAATCCCTTTAACTGCCCCGGTTCTCCAGGTTCTTATGTATAAGGTCAACAAACAGTTAATGGATAGCGTTAAAAATGTAACAACCTAAATGGCTTGATTTTTACTGAATTTCTGACTGGGCATCTATACCAGCCTATTGACAATGGATAACACCCAGTTATTATAGCGGCACAATCCATAAAGATACCCTAACCATACCACTTGCCGTTAACGTGCCCCCGTAACCGGCAGCGAACTCAGTTAATTCCCTGATTTGATAGAATTACAGTCTAATTAAACAATACCACCAGGTCAATTGGTATTTAACTAAAATAATACCAATAACTAAAGTGGATTTTATCTGACCCACAGCGGGCAAGCCCATATCGGCTCGGTTTCGGGTGCAAGACCCCGCAACAACCCCACCCCACCCCACGAACATCAAGCTCAGCCATTGTCTGTCCTGGCAGAGTATGCGATGTTAGCAGCCTTGAAGCAGACCAGAAGAATGAAGGAAGCACATGTTGTCACCCAGGCATGCAAGAGTTCTTGCAGTTGGCTTGTCGTTCAGTTCCCCTGCCATCCTTGCCCAGCAAGGTTGGGATCTATGCCCGCTGCCCTATGCGCCAGATCCCAAACCGATCCTGCGCCCAGCAGGACTGGATGCCATGGCAGTTTATCTTGAGGCAAATCAAGCCCTATTCCGTGAGCGTGGGGCATCCGATCTGCTGGGTGACGTGGTGATTGCCCAAGGGAACCAATACGTGCGGGCAGACCAAGCCAAATACGACACCAAAACCCAGTCGGTCGTTGCCTCCGGTTCAGTCCACTTCCAAAATGACCGCCTGCAAGTTGACAGTGAACGGCTGGAATACAACCTGAATACCGGCTTGGGCAAGATTGACCAGGTTGCCTACCTGTTAAATGGCACGGACGGGCGCGGTGACAGCAAACGCCTTGTCCAGGAAAGCAACCAGATCACACGGCTGGAAGATGCCACCTATACCACTTGCCCTGCTGGTATGGATAGCTGGAGCCTGAAGGCCAGTGAAATCAAACTGGATCGGGAAACAGAAAAAGGTACTGCCCGCCATGTCTCACTACAAATCCATAATAAGCCCTTGCTGTATTTGCCTTATTTTTCTTTTCCATTAAGCGACAAACGAAAATCAGGCTTCCTGATACCGAACTTTGGTACAGATGAAAAAAGCGGCATACGCATCAGTGCCCCCTATTATTTCAATCTTGCCCCCAATTATGATCTAACTGTAACAGGCAACGTACTGAGCAAGCGGGGAGTACAACTCAAAAATGAATTCCGTTACCTGACTGACAAAAAACAGGCCGGAACCATCCTCTATGACATTATCCCCAATGATAATCAATACGATGGCAAGTTACGTTACCATTACGCCATCAACCACCTCCGCGAAATCAGCCCCAATAGCCAGTTAAGCCTCCAGGCCAGTGGTGTCTCGGATCGTGACTATTTCAATGACCTCAGTACTTCACTGGCAGCCAGCAGCATCGTCAATCTGGAACGCACCCTGAGTTATACCAGCAGCCAGGACGAATGGGACTTTTCCGCCTTAGCCCAAAGCTATCAAGTACTGGATACAAGCGCCGAAAGCTATGCGCGTTTGCCACAATTACAAGCAATATGGCAACCTGACACTGGCATTAAAAATCTGGAAGTAAAAGCCAAAGGCGAATACACCTATTTTTCCCGTAGCCAGGGTGATAACGGGCATCGCATTGATACCCAGGCGGAAATCAGGCAGCGTTTCGCCAATGAATATGCCTACATCACACCCGCTGCCAAACTGCACCACACCCGCTATGAGCTGGAACGTGACACTGAAAAGACTGTTACCCGTACTGTACCGACGGCCTCATTGGACGCAGGTTTATTTTTTGAGCGTGAGCTGGAGGGGGGTAAACGCCTGCAAACCCTCGAACCGCGCATTTACTACACCTACACACCTTTCCGGGAGCAAGACAATATCCCGGTGTTTGACTCCTCCGAACGCACCCTGAGTTATAGCCAGCTATTCAATGACAACCGCTTCACCGGCAAGGATCGGGTGGCGGATACCAACCGGCTGTCTACCTCACTCACGACCCGCCTGCACCATATTGAAAAGGGGCGGGAGATTTTCCGTGCCAGTATTGGGCAAATGGTTTATTTTGCTGACCGTAAGGTGACATTACCGGACGAAACCCTGCAAACCGGGACACGTTCGGAAGTGGTCGCAGAAATGGCGGGCGACTTGAATGACTCCACTCGCCTGTCCGGGACAGCATTCATTGATACTGACCGCAAACAGGTTTCAGCCAATCAGCTGCGCGTCAATTACCGTGACCAGAAAGAGCGGGTACTAAACCTCGGTTACAGCCAGCGCAAAGGTGAATATGAAGCCGCACATATTTCCTTTGCCACCCCAGTGACTGCACAATGGAGGCTGGTGGGTGGCTATGAGCAAGACCTGAAAAACAACCGCATGCTGGAAGCCCTGGCAGGGGCGGAGTATCAAAGCTGTTGCTGGAAAGGCCGGGTGGCAGCCCGTCAATATTTATTATCGGACAACACCACCTACGATGATGCCTTGCTGGTCGAAGTTGAACTGAAAGGGCTAGGCAGCTTTGGCAGTGGAACCCGTAATTTTCTGGAAAACCGAATCTATGGCTATGAATAACGCAACCGACCACTACACCATCGGCAAACGCCGCCTGGGTCATGCCCTGCGCAATACCCTCCTGCTTGCCACGCTGACCTTGGCTGCCGCCTTACCCGGTGTGCAGGCAGAAGGCCTCGACAAGATTGCAGCGGTCGTCAATAGCGATGTCATCCTGCAAAGCGAAGTCCAGCAACGCGCCCAATTATTAAGGGCAGGCAACAAAGCTGCCCAGTCCCTATCCCCGGCTGAACTGTTGCAGGCCGCCGCCGATGAGCTGGTGCTGGAGCGCTTGCAAACCCAGTATGCCAAGGAACATGGCCTGCAAGTTGATGACGCAACCGTCAATCAGGCTGTCGAAAAAATCGCCCGCCAGAACCGCATGGATATGCAAACCTTCCAACAAGCTTTACAAAAGGAAGGCATCAGTTTTGAGGGGCTGCGTGAACAAACCCGCCGCAAATTGTTGACCGACGCACTGCGCAAACAGCAGGCAGGCGGAAAAATTGTCGTATCCGACCGTGAAGTGGAAGACCTCATCGCCAGCCAAAGCCAGAAGCTGACGGCAGGTGAGCGTTTCCACCTGCAACATTTGCTGGTGGCCTCACCCAACGGCTCGCCGATTGAACAGGCCAATGTCGCCCGCAGCAAGGCAGAAGACCTGCGCCGCCGGATTGTCGGTGGTGAGGATTTTGCTGCGGTTGCCAAACAATTCTCCGACAACCATGCCGCCAATAACGGTGGCGATCTTGGCTGGCAGGCCGCCGAATCCTTACCCGTTGCCTTTACCCGTGTATTGGCTCTGATGAAAGTCGGCGATATTTCTACCGTCGTGCGTGACCAAAATGGCTTCCATGTACTCAAACTGCTGGAGCGGGAAGGCGGCAAACGCGCCCTTGCAGGGGAAGCACGGGTACGGCATATTTTGGTGAGTACGGAAAAGCTGCCTGCCGCCGCCGCCAAACAAAAAATTACGGCCATTTACCAACAATTACAGGCAGGTGGTGATTTTGCCCAACTTGCCAAAGAAAACTCAGATGACCCTGGCAGTGCTGCCCGTGGTGGGGAGTTGGGTTGGGCGAAACAGGGACAGATGGTAAAACCCTTCGAGCAGACGATGAACCAGCAAGCACTGAATACCGTCAGTGCGCCTTTCCAGACCGCATTTGGCTGGCATGTGCTGGAGGTACTGGAACGCAAACAGGCAGACCAGACCGATGAACAATTGCGTGACAAAGCCACGACCTTCCTCGGCAACCGTAAGGAAGAGGAACAGTACAAGGCTTGGCTGCAAGGCCTGCGCAATGGTGCATACATCGAGTACCGGATGCCAGGATTGGCTTCCGGGCTGCAATTGAAGTAACCACTGCCCATAAGGTGACGGCATGAAAAAACGTTTACGGCTCGCCCTGACCACAGGGGAACCGGCTGGTATTGGCCCCGATCTGGTCTTGGCACTCGCCAGTCAAGTCCATTGGGCAGCAGACATTATCGCGCTGGGTGACATTGAAATGCTGCGGGCGCGGGCGCGGCTCCTGAATCTGCCCATCCGTTTGCGCCCCTACGACCCGCAGCAGGAACAGGCAGCTTGCCAAGCGGGTGAGCTGTTCGTACTGCACCTGCCCTGTGCCGCCCCCGTCATCCCCGGTGCACTGGATACCCGGAATGCAGCCTATGTGCTGACCCTGCTCCGGCGAGCCACTGCCGGTTGCCAAAGCGGTGAATTTGATGCGATGGTCACAGCGCCGCTGCATAAAGGCATTATCAATGATGCCGGAGTGCCGTTTACCGGGCATACCGAGTTTCTTGCCGAACTGACGCAAACCCCGATGCCCGTCATGATGCTGGCAGCCGGAAACCTGCGCGTCGCGTTGGCTACCACCCACCTGCCCTTGTCACAGGTCAGCCAAGCCATCACTGCACCGCTCTTGCGCGAGGTGTTGCATATCCTCGACCATGATCTGAAGCAGAAATTTGCCCTGCCCAACCCCCACATTTTGGTCTGTGGACTTAATCCGCATGCCGGGGAAGGTGGGCATTTGGGCAAGGAAGAGGTCGAAACCATCATCCCGGTAATCCGCCAGCTCCAACAGCAAGGCATGAACCTGACAGGCCCCTTGCCTGCCGATACGCTGTTTACGCCCCGCCATTTGCAGCAGGCGGATGCAGTGCTGGCGATGTACCATGACCAGGGCTTGCCGGTACTGAAATATGCAGGGTTTGGTAATGCCGTCAACATCACCCTGGGCTTACCGGTCATCCGCACCTCGGTTGACCACGGCACAGCACTGGATTTGGTTGGGACAGGCAAAGCAGACAGTGGCAGCCTCAAGGCAGCCATCCAAATGGCGTTAGGCTTGATTGTGAAAAGTGGGCAGAACGGGGGATAAGCGAACAGGCCGCTAAAAAGGGGGCATCCAACAGGATGCCCAACCGCTAGGAGGATTGAAGCCAATCGTTGCGCTTCATTATTTATAATAGATGAAATAATTCCGCACCGCAACATTTTATATCCAGGGCAATCGCTTGAAGCATTTTCTTACATGACTTGCCCCAATAGCTGCGCCAG
>CAXYXW010000027.1:0-52247 GCA_964293005.1 uncultured Thiothrix sp. | reverse complement strand
CTGTTGGAGTTTAGCATGATTGTAGAGCCTATGATCACACAGGTCTTGACAGGTACGGCTCATCTTATTTAAGAGATGACTAAGAATTATAGAAGTTTAAGCGGTGTTTCGTAACAGGTATTGCCAAGTCGGTAAAACCTTGATTTCAATACTATCCGCTTGCCACTCTGCTGCTTCATCCCGCGTCACGATCAAGCCTTGCTGGACACCACAAAACCGGCAAGCTGCCACCAATCCGGCGATTTCCCGCGCACGGGTCACGGCATCGCCCAATTCATAACACACCTGTATCGGCAGATAATCGCCGTTTGGTTGCTGCACCACAAAATCGCATTCCTGCGCCCCTTTGATAAACAACAGTTCCGCGCCTTGCTTACGCAACTCCATTGCTACCAGATTTTCCAGCAACTTGCCTTTGTCTTGCCCTGCCCGCCAACTAAACGCGCTGATCAAGCCGTTATCCACGATATAGGCTTTTTTGTCGCCCAGTTCGCGCCGCACCAAGGACAGGTCATATTTATACGCCAGTTGCAGCAAATAAATTGCGCTGGCTTGTTCCAGATAATGATGCAAAGCGTCTTTGCTGATGCGAAATCCGGCGGATTTGAGTTCGTTATGGACTTTATTCACCGACAACGGGCTGGTCACTCCCTCTATGCAGCGGCGCAAGAAAAACTTGAGGGCTTGCACATTGCGTTCCTGATAACGCTCAATCAGGTCGCGGTAGATCATCACATCGAAATATTCGGTCAACAATTTGCGCCCGATGTTGGCAGCATTGTCTTCGTCCAGCAGAGCCACTTCGGGAAAACCGCCTTGGGTTAAAAACGTCTCAAAGGCACGGTTGATCAGCGCAAGGGATTGGGACGTATGCAGATCAGGCGCAGTGCCCTGAAACCCCAGATACTCCACAAACGACAGCGGAAACACTTCGTAGCGCAAGGTTCGTCCGCGTAAGGCGGTGGCAATTTCGCTCCCCAACAGTTTGCTGTTAGAGCCAGTGATGAACAAGTGGCGCGATACGCTGTCATCCAGCCGCCGCACGAACAGTTCCCACTGTGGAATATTCTGGATTTCATCAAAAAAGAAATAGCACTGCGCCAAATCCAGTCTTGGATACAGTTCGCGGTAAGCCTGCACAATCAGGTCAAGCTCTTGCGTGGCAAGATCCAGCCGTTCGTCCTCAAAGTTCAGGTACACAATCTGTTCGCTTGGTACGGTTTCCCGCAGCTTGCCAATCGCTTGCAGCAGGATGGACGATTTACCGCTACGGCGCACACCTGTCAACGTCACCACTTTGTTGAGGTGCAACGGAATGTCCAAGTCACGCGGCTTAAGCGCGGCGATAGCGCGTACCTGAAAGTCGCGTATCAGTGTTTTGAGCAAGTCTTTCTTTGTCATACCAACCAGTTTAGAAGAAATCTTCCTTATTTCAAGGATGATTTTTCAAATAGCATCCACGGTTGTACTGGACAAACATATGCCCCTACTTCCTGTCCAATGCCGGATGCCGCACCCAGAAGCTCATGAGCACAATCCCGGCTCCGGCAACACCCAAAGCCATCAACGCCATGCGCAGGCCAAACATATCCGCAAGGCCGCCGATCAAGGCGGGACCCAGCATAAACCCGGCATAGCCAAGGATGGTGATCACGGAAATCACTTCCCCTGCCCGCTGCGGGGCAATATCCCCCGCCAGGGAAAACACAATCGGCACAACGCCTGCCAAGGCCAAACCCGCCAGCAAAAAGCCGAACAGGATAACCGGCGGATAGACCGTACTGACCGACAAACCAATGCCAATGGCAGCCAACACCCCCGCCACCCGCAGCATCAGGCGGCGGTGCACATGCAGCAGTATCCAGCCGGAACCCAAGCGCCCGGTCATCATGGCAAAGTGGAAAACCGCAGGCCCTGCCGCCCCGATCAGGGTTGGCAAATCCAGTGACAGGCGCAGGTAAACGGCCGACCACAGCTCCAGCGTACCTTCCGAGAAAAAGGTCAGGGTCGTGATCAAGGCCAGCAGCAAGATGGCAGGGGTACGGAACAGGTCAAACCGTTTGCCACCGGCCGGGGTATGGGTTTCCTGCCCCGGTGCAGGGTGGCTAATCAGCGGATCAAAGGCTTTGGCTCGCCAAAAAAGGACAGTCAATAGCAACAGGCTCACCGCCACCAGCCAATAAATGTCGCGGAAATTCACACCGCTGAACAATAAGAAGCCGGTGGTCATCGCTGCCGTGCCTGCCATGCCGCTATAACCGGCATGGAAAAAGCTCATTTTCTTGTCGCCGGTATTCTGCTCATAGTTGACCGCCGCCGCGTTAATGGCGACATCCATCGCCCCGGATGCCCCCATCAGGCACAAGGTCGTCAACACCAGCCACACCGTGCCACCAATCCACGCATAAGAACCATAGGCCAATGCCGTCAGCAGGGTGGCTCCCATAATCAGGCGGCGTGCCCCCCAACGGTCTGCCAAGCGCCCGCTCAGGAGCATGGACGGGAAAGACCCCACCACCCCCACCGTCAGCACCAGACCCAATTGTCCGGGCGACAAGCCGAAAGCGCTTTGCAAATCAGCCATCATCACTTGCCAGGAACCAAACACCAGCCCGATGCCAAAGAAACCGCTGATCACCAGCCAAAACGCCTGCCTCCGGCTAGGCTCGGCTGGCTGGGCGGGTGCCATGTTCCCCATCAGCGCGTCCCCAGCCAATAGAAGCCACAAGCAGGCACGGTCAGCAAATGCGGCTCAGGGCTTGGCACATCCTGCCCGCTATGCAGGTCATACAATGCGCCATAGCCATACCCTTGGGTGCGCAGGTTATTGAGGTTGAGGAAATGGTCACGCGCCTCAAAATTCGCCACCACCAGCACCGGAGGCAGCTGCCCGGTCGGGTCATAGCGGGCAAACACAAACAGGTGCGGGTTGTCCTGCTGCAACAACTGGCGGTTATTCAGGTCAGCGAACACTGCCATTTCCTTGCGTTTGGCAATCAGGTGCTGCAAACCGGCAAATACCTGCTGCTGCACCGTACCCGTCTCATGGCGCTGTCCGGCCTGCTCCCAGTCGATTTGTGGGCGGTGTACCCAACGGTTGTCGGGTGCATGTTCAGGGATGTCGCGGTAGCCATAATCGTTCAGGCTTGCCAGCTCATCCCCGTAATACAGCAAGGTAATGCCGCCATAGGCCATGATCAGGGCATGCAGGGTAATAATCCGGCGGATTGCCAAACCGACCCGCACTTGGTCGCCACTCTCCAAAGCACTTTCCAAACCCGCCAAGGCTGCCAATGAACCAGAAATGCGGGCATCGCCGGTTTTGTCATTCGCCGCAAACACCAAACCGCGAGCCGGGGAACCGGGGTATTTCCCTGTCAAATAGTCGACCAGATAACGGCGGTGGGCATACGGTGCAAAACCCGCCGCTGCAATATCGGCATTTTCAAAACCCAAACCGATGTCGTCATGGCAACGCACATAATTCAGCCATGTCGTGCGCTCTGGCTTGGGCGGCAAACTGCGCAATGCCTGCTCCAACACCCGGCTGTTCTGGGTGGCAACCGCATCCCACAGCAAGGCCATGAAGGTCGCATTGTAAGCAATCTCACACTCACGCCCTTCCACCGGGTTGGGGCCAAAATATTTGATGATTTCCTGCGGAGCCACAATCGCCTCGGCAATAAACAGCACCCCCGGACACACCACTTGCGCACAGTCCTTGAACAATTGCAGGATCAAATGGGCTTCCGGCAGGTTTTGGCAGCTTGTGCCCAGTTGCTTCCAGATAAAGGCGGGGGCATCCAGACGCAAGATGTCCGCGCCCTGGTTCGCCCAGAACAGGATGATGCTGATCATTTCCGTGAACACCGCCGGGTTGCGGTAATTCAAATCCCATTGGTAATTATTGAAAACCGTCATCACCCATTGTTGCAGCGCTTCATCCCACGTAAAGCTGCCCGGCGCGGTTTCCGGGAAAATTTCCGGCAAGGTAAGCTCAAACTGGTCAGGCAGGCTGCGGTCAGGGTAGAGGTAATAATAATCACGGTAATGGGCATCGCCCTGCCGGGCTTGCTGCGCCCAGGCATGCTCGTCGGAAGTATGGTTAATGACCACATCCAGGGTCAGCAGCATATTGTGCTTACGCAAGGTGCTGCTTAAGCCATGTATATCAGTGATATTGCCAAAGCGCCCATCCACCGCCCGGAAATCACTGATGGCATAGCCGCCATCATTTGCCCCGGCAGGGCATTGCATCATCGGCATGATATGGATCATGTTCACGCCCAATTCGCGCAAGTAGTCCACCCGCTGGTTGACCCCCGCCAAACCACCGGCAAAGCGGTCACAATACAGCGCCATCCCGACCCAATGCTGGCTCAAAAACCAGTCCGGATCTTGTTCACGGGCAGCATCCAGGTCACGCAAGGCCGCCGGACGCTGCACATAGCTGTCCGCAAGCGCTTTGACCAAATCCGCCAAACGATCCTCATAATCCGGTCGCTGACCGTACAATTGCCGGAACAATTTGTGCATGGAATGAAAGTTTCCACCCAAACGGGTATAAAATGGGCGCAGGTTTTTACGGCCCAAGTCACCTTTGAGCTTATCAAGGATGCGCCCCAAGAGCGCGTGGGAATCCGGTTCGTACATGATCAGCCTTCTCATTTTCGTGAATGCAAGCGGTTTGGATCACAGTTTAAGTAAATACTGACTAGACCTGCAAGAACTTCAGAAGTATTCTTGTACGAAACCGTTTTTACTGTGTTGCCAACCATGAACTTGAAAGAACTGTCACAAAAATTGGGATTATCCCAAACTACCGTCAGCCGCGCTTTGAATGGCTACCCGGAGGTTGGGGAAAAAACCCGCGAACGGGTGCTCAAAGTGGCAGCGGAAATGAACTACCGCCCAAATCGCTTTGCAAAGTCATTGGCTACCGGTAAAACGGGGCATATTGGCATTATTTTCCCGGTGGAGCGCAACTTGCTGGCAACCACCCTGTTCAATGAATTTTTGGCAGGGGTGACGGCTTTTTTGGTGGAAAAGGAAATGGACTTGACCATCATGCCCGTGCGGGGTGAGCACGAATTGCAGACCTACCGGCAATTGTCACAATCCGGGCGGGTGGATGGTGTCATCCTCAGCACGCCACTCGTGCAAGACCCGCGCATTGAACACATTACCGATATGGGCATGCCCTTCATTGTGCACGGCAGGCTGCACCCCCCTGGCAGCGACAAGGTGCAAACCGATATGCCCTTTTCCTATCTGGACATCGACAACAAGGGCGCATTTGAACGGGCGACGCAATTGCTGCTGAATATGGGGCATACCCGCATTGTGCTGATCAACGATGACCCACGCTTTACCTTCGCCTTCCACCGCCAGTTGGGTTACAAAACCGCCCTGACAGCCTATGGCATTGGCATCCGCCCGGAACTGATCCATTCGGTTGACATGACGGAAGAAAATGGCTATCAGGCTGCGATGCAGGCACTGGCACAAAAACCACGCCCGACGGCCTTCCTGGTATCGAGCCTGATCCTGACCCTGGGGGTCAAACGCGCCATCCACCAGCACGGGCTGGAGTTGGGCAAGGACATCTCCCTGATTACCCATGACGACGACCTGCCCTATATCCAGGCCAGCAAATTCGACCCACCGCTGACCACCGTATCCTCATCCCTTGCCAAAGCAGGCCACCTGATTGCCAGCAACCTGTACGGCATTATCGAATCAGGCAATACCCGCCACTACCAGCAGGTATTGGAAGTCGACCTGATTGTACGCGGCTCGACGAGTGCGAATCTTTAGGCATAACGTACCCAGGTAACGGCAGGGATCTGGTAAGACTGTACCTTGAGTTTCAGCTTCATGGTTCAATCCCCTCCAGCAACGCGATAATCTCCTCAGGCAGTGGCAATTGGCCTTTCAGTTCTTTGGGCAAGGTTGTGGTGATTTCATAGGTTGCCACGCCGATAGGTTTACGGGCATCGTGCAGCGCATATTCGACAATAGTACGGCTCTTTTCCTTGCACAGGATAATGCCGATGGAAGGGTTTTCGTCCTCCTGTCTGACTTGGCGATCCAATGCAGCTAAGTAAAACTGCATCTTACCGACAAATTCCGGCACAAATTCGCCAACCTTCAATTCGATAGCCACCAGACAACGCAGCCTTCGATGGAACAGCAGCAAGTCGATGAAAAACTCCTTGCCATCTACTTCCAGCCGGTACTGGCTACCCATAAAGGCAAACATTCCACCCATGGCGCGAAGAAAATCCTCAATTTTTGCCAGCAGTGCCCGCTCCAGTTCGCGCTCGGTATGTTTATCACCCAACTCCAGAAAATCGAAGATGTACTCATCCTTGACCGCCAGTTTGGCCTGGGCACGCAGTTCTGGAGTCAACGCCTGATCAAAGTTGGTCTGACCCAACAAGGATTTTTCATAACTCTGGTTGTCAATCTGGTGAATCAATACATTTTTCGACCAGCCAAATTTGCGAGTCATGCGGATATAGAACTCCCGCTCTAGTGGGTCTTTGCACTTGCCCATGATCACCAGGTTATGCGCCCAGGCAATTTCTCCAACCAGTGGTTGGAGTCTTTCATATTCCTTGTATTCCATGAAAAACTGGCGCATATACCAGAGATTCTGCACTGAGAAGCCGGTAACACCCGGAAACTCCCGGCGTAAATCAGTGGACAACCGCTCCACAACTGACTTGCCCCATTCAGCTTGCTCCTGTTTCTCCGCAATCATGCGACCAATGTCCCAATACAGGCCGACCAGTTCGGTATTGACGGATTTCAGCGCTGCATACTGTGCTGTGCGTAGCCGCTCTTTCACGGATGCCAGCAACTTTGTGTAGTCTTCTGTCAGGGTCATGATGCTTTCTTTGCTCATATCGACTTCACGTCCGTACCCGGTGAGAGTTGTTTGAATATCTGTTCATGTGCGCGGCTCGACGAGTGCGAATCTTTAAAGGCACTGCCTTTTCAGGCAGCGCCTTGATGCTGGCCTACAGCTCGGCAAGGCATTCGCCGATAATATCCAAACCGCGTTGCAACTGGGCATCCGGCACAGTCAATGGAACCAGAATCCGCACCACATTGCCATAAATGCCGCAGGACAACAGGATCAGCCCCTTGCTGCGGGCTTTTGCCACCAGTGCAGCCGTCAATTCGGGTGAAGGTTTGCCATCCTGCATAAACTCCATCGCCACCATGGCTCCCAGGCCACGCACTTCAGCAACCACCGGATAACGTGCAGCCAATCCCTTTAAATGTTGGGTGATTATTTCACCGATTTGCCGGGAACGCGCCAACAGGTTTTCTTTCTCAAACACTTCCAACACTGCCAAGGCCGCCGCACACGCGATGGGGCTGCCCCCATACGTGCCACCCAAACCGCCGGGGCCAATCGCATCCATGATCTCCGCTTTGCCGACAATCCCCGCCAGCGGGAAACCACCGGCAATTGACTTGGCAAAGGTGGTAATATCAGCGGCTACGCCCATCTGCTCCATCGCAAAGAAGGTGCCGGTGCCCCGACCCCCGGTCTGCACCTCACCGGCAAACAGAACAATCCCATGCGGGACACACAAAGCCCGCAACCCCGCCATGAACGCAGGCGGTGCAACATAAAAGCCACCCTCACCCAATACGGGCTCCAGAATGATCGCTGCGATATTTTGTGGTTCAGCATCAAATTTGAAAATCCGCTCAATGGAAGCCAAAGCATCCGCCACACTGACCCCGTGCAACTCACTGGGGAACTGGGCGCGGAACACATCCCCCGGCATCAGCCCCATCCCGGCGCTATAAGGAGCCACCTTGCCAGTTAGAGCCAGCGTTGCCATAGTCCGCCCATGATAGCCGCCGCCAAAAGCAATCACCCCGGTACGACGGGTATGGGCGCGGGCAATTTTTACCGCGTTTTCAACGGCTTCTGCCCCGGTGACAAACAGGGCGCTTTTCTTCGCAAATGCCCCCGGAACCAGGGCATTGACCTTCTCGCAAACCTCAACATACGGCTCATAGCCCATCACCATAAAGCAGGTATGGGATACCTTGTCCAATTGGGCAATCACCGCCGCCTTGACCGCTGGGTGCAGATGCCCGGTATTCAGCACAGCAATGCCACCACCGAAATCAATAAATTCACGCCCCTCCACGTCCCTGACCGTCGCGTTTTCGGCATGCTCCACAAAATGCGGGTGTGCCAGCCCCACCCCACGGGCAACCGCCTGCGCCTTCCGCCCGATCAATCCTGCATTGGTCTTTTCCATCTTTATTTTCCTGCCTTGGTGTTATGTGTCTGCTTTATTTATCGCATGCCATCCAGTATCTTGGCAAGGAGATCACCGGGCGCAGCCGGTTCACCGCCCCTGCCCCCCACTAACTGATGGAGACCAGCATGCAAGCCTTCCAATGGGATGACCCCTTCTTATTCGAGCAACAACTGGATGACGACGAGCGCCAAATCCGTGATGCCGCCCGTGCCTATTGCCAAGACAAACTGCAACCACGTGTCCTGAGCGCCTCCCGTGAAGAGCGCTTCGACCGTGACATCATGAATGAAATGGGCGAACTTGGGATGCTCGGGTCAACCGTTGCAGAAACCTATGGTGGGGCAGGCTTGGGGCATGTCGCGTATGGCCTGATTGCGCGTGAAGTCGAGCGGGTCGATTCCGGCTACCGCTCCGCCATGAGTGTGCAATCCTCCTTGGTCATGTACCCGATTGAAAGCTACGGCAGTGAAGCACAAAAGCAAAACTACCTGCCACGCCTTGCCAGCGGGGAAATCGTTGGTTGCTTCGGCCTGACCGAACCCAACCACGGCTCTGATCCCGGCTCCATGCTGACCCGCGCCAAAAAGGTCGATGGCGGCTATATCCTGAACGGACAAAAGATGTGGATCACCAATAGCCCGATTGCCGACATTGCCGTGGTCTGGGCAAAGTCGGATGCCCACGACGGCAAAATCAAAGGGTTTATTGTCGAGCGTGGCACAGCGGGGTTCAGCACCCCGAAAATCCACGGCAAGTTGTCGCTGCGCTCTTCCATTACCGGTGAAATCGTCCTGGATGAAGCCTTTGTGCCAGAAGAAAACCTGTTGCCCCATGCCAGCGGGCTGGCAGGCCCCTTCGGTTGCCTGAACAAAGCGCGTTTTGGCATTGCCTGGGGAGTCTTGGGGGCAGCGGAATTCTGCTGGCATGCCGCCCGCCAATACACACTCGACCGCCAGCAGTTCGGTCGCCCCTTGGCGGCAAACCAGTTGGTACAGCTCAAACTGGCGAATATGCAGACCGAAATCACCCTGGGTCTGCAAGCGGTATTACAAGTTGGACGTTTGATGGACAAGGGTACATGGGCTCCAGAAATGGTATCGCTGGTCAAACGCAACAACTGCGGCAAGGCTCTGGAGATTGCCCGTGTTGCCCGCGACATGCACGGCGGCAATGGCATCTCGGATGAATTTGGCGTAATGCGCCACATGGTCAACCTCGAAACCGTCAACACCTATGAGGGGACACATGATGTGCATGGCCTGATCCTGGGGCGTGCCCAAACCGGCATCCAGGCATTTTTCTAGGATTTCAGCATGAGCCAGGCACACGCCCAACCCCTACCAAAACCTTTGGCGGGTATCCGCATCCTTGATTTGTCACGCATTCTGGCGGGGCCGTGGTGCAGCCAACAACTGGCTGACCTGGGTGCGGAAGTGATCAAAATCGAGCGCCCCGGTGAAGGTGATGACACCCGCCGCTGGGGGCCACCGTGGTTGGATGGCACGCAGGAGGCAGCCTATTACCTGTGTGCCAACCGGGGCAAGCAGTCGGTCACCATCGACATGGCACAGCCGGAAGGTCAAGCCCTGTTGCATGGCTTGGTCAAACACTGCGATGTGGTGCTGGAAAACTTCAAGGTCGGTGGCCTGCAAAAATACCAACTGGATTATGCCAGCCTGAAGGCCATCAAGCCGGATATTATCTATTGCTCGATTACCGGCTTTGGGCAGGATGGCCCGTATGCACAGCGGGCAGGTTATGATTTCATGATCCAGGGTCTGGGTGGGCTGATGAGCCTGACCGGGCAGCCTGATAGCGAAGGGGGTGGGCCGGTCAAGGTAGGGGTGGCATTTGCCGATATATTCACCGGTCTGTATGCCGCCAACGCCATTATGGCAGCCCTGCTGCAACGGGGGCGCACCGGGGAAGGCACACACATCGACCTTGCCTTGCTGGATGTGCAGGTGGGCGTACTGGCAAACCAGGCACTCAACTACCTGACGGCTGGCACAGTACCGCAACGTCTGGGCAATGCCCACCCGAATATTGTCCCGTACCAAGCCTTTGCCACAGCGGATGGGCATTTGATCCTCGCCATTGGCAATGATGCCCAATTCCGCCGTTTTTGTGGGGTGGCAGGCTGTGCAGCCCTGGCTGATGACCCACGCTTTACCAGCAATGCGGCGCGAGTCGCCCACCGGCATGAGCTGATCCCCTTGTTGCTGGAACCACTCAAGCAACGAAGTACAGCCGAATGGCTGCTGGCTCTGGAACAAGTGGGTGTCCCTTGCGGCCCGATCAACACCCTCGACCAGGTATTTGCTGACCCGCAAGTACAACACCGGGGTTTGGAATTACACTTGCCACACACGCAGGCCGGTGAAGTGACACTGGTCAGCAACCCGATCCGTTTTGATGGGCAAGCCCTGAATGCCGACACTGCCCCGCCCTTATTGGGGGAGCATACCGATGCCGTGCTTGATAAACTGCTGCAACTCAGCCCCGAACAGAAAGCCGGGTTGCGCGGAAAAGGGGTGATCTGAAGGGGCTAACGGTCAGACTGCCTGCAAATGCACCTTGTTCTTGCCTTGCCCCTTGGCAGCCTCCTGTGCCTGGTTCAAGGCAGCCACCAAAGCAGCGGGGAAAAACACCACGCCATCATCCCCACTCCCCTGCCCCGAGTGCGGGCGCACCCAACCGGGGCGGCAACCCGCCACGCCAATGCTGACATCGGGTGTTTCCTCATTGGACGGTTTACCTGTGGAGCCAGTGATTTTCCGCTGTACCCGCTCAGCAATCCCCAAGGCATGTTCCGGGGCGGTATTCGGCAACAATACCTTGAAAACGCCCCCCTCCATATACCCGACACTATCCGCCGCACGGTGCACCACGGAACGGATCGAGCTGGTCACTTGGGCAACCTGTTTGGGGTCATCACTGACCACTGCCAACTTCATCACGGATAAGTATTGGTGCTCGCGTGAGGCACGCTGCCATTCTATTTTCAGCAGGGTATCAAATTCAGCACTGGTCAACAGGGCATTCTTCTGCCCTTGTTTGATCTGCTGCAATAGCTGCTGTTCCTGTTCCTGGTAGGCATACAATAAAACAATAATGGCATTCACCCCCAAACCAATGCTCAGGGCAATCATCACCAATAGGCCAGCCATACTCCAATCACCGCGCAATACCGAGAAAAACACCGCAGGCAATACGATAAGCATGGTCTGAACATAAAACACAGCCCTGGAAACGGCAGCCCGTGGAATATTCAGTGCCATTAGTGTGACCAGCAAAGCCATTAGGGCATAGCCAATCTCCTTATTGTAAACAATGACCACCAGGGTCAACGCCCCCCACAGGCCACTGATCAGGCTGCTGATATAGAAATTATAATTGAGCAGCTTGCGTGCCTCGGCCTCAGAGCCATACTTTTTCAAGGAAAAACTGGAATCGGTGAACAGGTTGATACTGCTGCACAATAGGATCAGGCCAACGACCGACAATAGCGTGACACGCCCCAGCCCAACACCCCATTCGACCCAATACAGCAGCACGACCACCAGACAGGCCAACAGGTTAAAGCCAAAATAGACATGGCGATAACCGTACAATAGGCGGGCATAACTGTACCAGGCGGTATAACTACCTGCTGGAACCTCTTCTGAGCCTGATGGATGGCTGTTAACCTGCATATCCTTATCCCCTAATAACACCCGGCCTAACGCTAACACAACACCTGCATTGATACAAATACTGCGATGGCTGCGACAATGCACTTATGCATGGAGTATTTCCTGAACTTCCGGGCAAAAGCTTTCCAGCACAGCGCCCGCACAATCAAAGGTACGTTTGCTAACCTCATTGTAAAAAAAGCGGATGCTATCCTTGACCTCCTGCCCCTCCCGCATACGACCCAGTGTTTCCAAGCCAATGCGCAAAAAAACCAGATTACCATCCAAGGTAGGGAGTTGTTGATAAAAACTGGATGCCTCATCAAAAATCTCGGCATTACGCACCTCGAAAAACGATACCCCCTGCTGGCTTTGCAAGACAGGCGAAGATACCAGCAAGGTAGCCTGTGCCGGAAACATTTCCATACTGGGCACGAGGTACAGGTCAGTTAAGGTTGTACGTGTAAAAAAACGCAGGTGATGCCGCAGGTTATTGCGGAAATACTCCAAGTAGCGGTTCAGTATCTGCGCTTTTATATCCAGACTGTACGGGCTGATGGGGGAAAACAAAAAGCTGAGGAAGGCCGATAAGTCATACATTTCTGTGGAATGATAACCGGCTTGTGCAATCTGCTGGAAGCGCGGGCTGTCTTGCCCATTGCAAAAAAAATCCGAAGGGAAATGGGCATGTACCAATACCCGCCCCCCCCGCTCCATTTCATGCAGGTAATGGTCTGCCTGCTGGTGGTTGGCAAAACTTTGCAGGTGAATATCACTCTTGCAAAATGCGGCAAACCCCGGACGCAGCAAATGGACGATATGCTGGTTAAAGTAATGCGAATAAGCCAATAGCTTGGGGGTATCAATCGCCGTTTCCTCCAGCTCCAGACGTGAAATATCGGCCTGTTGGATGGTATAGCCCATTTTCATGTGGGGTTTGAGCAATCCTTCCAGCTCATCAGCCATTTGTGTCTGGGTGAACCCCGCCGACTCCCGCAAATCCCGGAGCTTTTGCCCGCTCTGCGGAACGATTGATGCCCGTTTCATGTTCAACCTGCCCTTTTATTTTTGCTATCGCACATTCAGAAAAAGTTCAGCCATTTTGACAGAATTTTGAGCATATGCAAATTTTGTATACCACATAAGCTGAACGGTAACTGAACAAAATTCATAACAAAATCTATTCGATATGACTATTATTTATTCATCACTAAACACACGACAAACGGAGAGAACCCCATGAATA
Source organism: uncultured Thiothrix sp. (assembly GCA_964293005.1). Taxonomy (GTDB): domain Bacteria; phylum Pseudomonadota; class Gammaproteobacteria; order Thiotrichales; family Thiotrichaceae; genus Thiolinea. The sequence continues at coordinate 39,030 of CAXYXW010000027.1, read as the reverse complement.
CAACCCCAAAAACAACCCTCCCCCTGATTCTTGCAGCAATCCTCTCAGGGTGTGTGGCAATGGCTCCACAGGAATCCCCCGTTAAGCCACAAGTCAAACACGCCTTTTGGAAAGAGCCAGCGGGTACACCGGCAGTCACACCAGCCGCTACGCATGCTCAAGAAGCCATTGACCCGATGCTGTCCGCTCCCCAAGCCCCTTTTTGGCAGGAAGTCACCAAAGCGGTACTGGTCGGCTGCATCTCAAGCGGCAACTGCTGGTAACACCCCAGAAGCCCGCCCTTAAAGGCACACAGATCTGCCCATGCCACCGACATGGGCAGCCCTTACGGTTTCCCAACCCAACGCACAATATCCCCAATCACTTTATCCCCCTGCAAATCACGCATCAGCATGTGCCAGCCATGCGGGTACTGGATAAACTGTGTTTTACCTGGTTTGGGCAGACGCGCCCACAGCATCTGGGTTGGCTTTTTCGGTACGAGCTGATCCTTGTCACCGTACAGCAGCAAGACCGGCACTTTCACACCCGGAGCAGTCGCGTAAGCCTGATCCATCAGGTCAACCAGACCATAAACGGTATCCATCCGTGAACCCCGGATCATCCACGGGCTTTTCCAAATGCGGCGCAGCATGGCGATATTGTCGGAGGGGCGCACACCCAGCCCCTCGCCGGTCGGCGACCAACCCGGTACGAATTTCTTTGCCACCTCCAATGACCAACGCTGGTAAAAAGGCTGGGTATCCCGTATCCACACCGCAGGGGCTGCCAGAATCAGGCCATCTACCTCCAACTCCCGTTGACCTGCTGCCAACAGAGCCACCGCCCCCCCCATCGATGTACCCAGCACGTATAAGGGCGTATGGGGATGGGTACGGCGCAACAAGACTGCCATTTCCCGCGCATCCGCCGCCATCCGCCCACTGCTTGACCACAAGCCCCGGTAGGGCGAGCGCCCAAAACCGCGCTGGTCAAACGCCCAAACAGCGATACCCTGTTTGGCAAACTGCTGCCCAACTCCGGCAAAAGCCCCGGTGTATTCATTGAAACCATGCAGCAGCAGGATATTTGCCTTGGGCTTGCCAGCGGGCAACCAACGCTCCACCGCCAACTCCGTGCCGTCACTGGTGCGGAAAACCGGCTGTTCGACCAAGGCAGGTGTTCCGGGTTTAGTCCCCAAGGGAACACTGGCAGTGGTACACCCCGCCAGCCACAATACACAGGCCAATAGCGCCATCCCCCTTGCCCACCCATTGCGCCCCCAGCCGGATGACTGCCCACGATGCCCTCCTGCAAAACCAAGCCCCGTCACAAGCCCCATCATGCGCTCCTGATAACTGTTGAGATTGCTGCAAACCCTAGCAGGACAAACGCCTTTCCGCTACCATGCAGGAAAGTATGCAAGTAATTACCCCGTATGACGACCCAGAGGGATGGATTTAATGAACATGAATGCCAAAGACCCGCATACCGTGACTGTCAACCTGCGTGGCACGGATGGCTATATTTGCGACATCAAGTCAGGCAACCACCATTTGGTCGCTGACGAACCCATCCCGCTGGGTGGTACAGACCAAGGGCTTGCCCCTTACCAGTTTTTGAAAGCCGCGTTGGGTGCATGCACCGCTATGACCATCCGCATGTATGCGGAACGTAAAAAATGGCCACTGGAAGATGCTGTCATCACCTTGCGCCATAGCCGTGATGCCAACAAGGAAAGCATGTTTGAACGTGACATCAAGCTGGTTGGGGCATTGGACGATGAGCAACGCCAACGCCTGCTGGAGATTGCTGACCGCTGTCCGGTACACAAGACACTGAGCCACGGCGCAACGATCCTCAGCAAGCTGGTGGATTAAGCGGCAAGCCCAGCCCTTGCCTTACCCCTTCCTTGCACAGGAAGGGGGCAACCGTGCCGAACACGATGCTAAACGCGATGCCGAACACGATTCCCTGTTGGATTTAAAGTACCCATGTTGAAGATTTACAATAGCCTGCACAACCGTAAGGAAGATTTCATCCCCCTTGAGCCGAACAAAATCCGCATGTACGTGTGCGGCATGACGGTGTATGACTATTGCCATCTGGGGCACGCCCGCGTCATGGTGGTGTTCGACATGGTATACCGCTACCTGCAAGCGGCTGGGTATGACGTGACCTATGTGCGCAATATCACTGATATTGACGACAAGATCATCCGGCGTGCCCATGAAAACGGTGAGGCCTTTACCACCCTCACCCAGCGCTTTATTGATGCTATGCATGAGGATGAAAAGGCACTCAGCATCCTGCCCCCCACGCATGAGCCGCGTGCCACCGGCAATATCCGCGAAATGCTCGACATGATCAGCACGCTGATTGCCAAGGGCTATGCCTATGTGGGCAGCAACCATGATGTCTATTACGCCGTATCGAAATTCGCAGGCTACGGCAAGCTGTCCGGGCGCAAACTGGAAGACTTGCGGGCCGGTGAGCGCATCGCGGTGGATGAGGTCAAAGACGACCCGCTGGATTTCGTATTGTGGAAAGCCGCCAAAGCCGGTGAACCGGCTTGGGACTCACCGTGGGGCAAAGGCCGCCCCGGTTGGCATATTGAATGCTCTGCCATGTCCAGCCGCTTGCTGGGGATACATTTTGACATCCACGGCGGTGGGCATGACCTGCAATTCCCGCACCATGAAAATGAAATCGCACAAAGCGAGGCCTGCCACGGGCATCCGTATGTGAATTACTGGATGCATAATGGTTTTGTCCGTATCAACGACGAGAAAATGTCGAAATCGTTGAACAACTTTTTCACCATCCGTGAAGTGCTCGAACATTACCAGGCGGAAGAAATCCGCTATTTCATCCTCAATAGCCATTACCGCAGCCCACTGAATTACGGTAGCGAACCACTGGACACCGCACGTGCTTCCCTGACCCGCCTGTATACGGCCTTGCGTGGCTTACCACCCGCGCCTGCCCCTGATGGCAGCGAAGCCGAGCAGCGTTTCCGGGCAGCGATGGATGATGACTTCAACACACCGGAAGCGATTGCGGTCTTGTTTGAGCTGGCACGCGACATCAACCGTATCCGCAAGGAACAGGACGATGCCGCCGCTGCCCCCACCGGGGCATTGCTTCAAAAGCTGGCGGGTATCCTCGGCCTGCTGGAACGTGAGGCCGAAAACTGGTTCAAGGGCAGCGCCAAGGGGAACGACCCGCAAGGGTTGGATGATGCCGCCATTGAAGCGCTGATCCAGCAACGCCTGCAAGCCCGCGCAGACAAGAACTGGGCAGAATCTGACCGTATCCGTGACGGGCTAAAAGCCCAGGGGGTATTGTTGGAGGACAAGGCCGGAGTTACCACTTGGCGGCGGGGTTAGCACCCGCCCCCTAAGCAATACTATCGAACAATAAGGAGCCAAGCACTGTGGAAAATGAACACCAAGAATCCAGCCAGGGCGAATCACCCAAACCCCGTAGCCGGGGGATTTACCTGCTGCCCAACCTGCTGACAACCGCCGCTTTGTTCAGCGGCTTTTATGCGATTGTGGCAGCCATGCAAGGCAAGTTTGAGGTGGCAGCCATTGCCATCTTTATCGCCATGATCCTCGACGGGCTGGATGGGCGGGTTGCCCGCATGACCAATACCCAGACAGCTTTCGGTGCGGAATACGACAGCCTCGCGGATTTGGTGTCATTTGGCCTGGCTCCTGGCCTGACCATGTACCAGTGGGCTTTGGTGCACATGAATGAAATGGGCACAGGCTGGGGCAAGGCTGGATGGCTGGCGGCGTTTGTCTATGTGGCCTGTGCAGCCTTGCGGCTGGCACGTTTCAATACCCAGATCGGCAAGACCGACAAACGCTTCTTTGTCGGCCTGCCCAGCCCAACAGCGGCAGCCTTGATGGCGGGCATGGTCTGGGTGTTCCACGACCTCGACCTGAACGGGCGTAGCCTGCAAATCCCTGCCCTGATCATGACCATGGCAGCCGGTTTGCTGATGGTCAGCAACCTCAGTTACTACAGCTTCAAGGATTTGAACCTGCGCAATAAAGTCCCCTTTGTGGTGATGATTGCCATCCTGATCGGTTTTGCCCTGACCACGCTTGACCCACCGAAAGTCCTGTTCGGCTTTTTCCTGCTTTATACGCTCTCTGGCCCTGTGATTTGGGTCAACCGTCGGTATCGGCGCTGGCAAAGGCGGAAAAAAGATATAAGTGCTTGAGCTTGTCCGCGTTTTGTTGTAGCTTTCGTGGCAGGTTTAACAGAAGCGGTTTAGCTTCGGAATAATTTTGGAATTTCATGAACACATGCAGCCAGACAATTTGTTTGTTCCCTGACCTTCGCGGTCACGGCTGCATCCTGCCCCTTTCTCTGCTACTTCGACTGCCCTTGCGGGCATAGGACGACGCATGCCTGGCGAGGCTTTGAACGCACACCCTTTTTCTTATTGTTTGTCCAGAATAGCAGAGCACTGGAGATTATCATGTCCAAACCCTTTGAATCATCCAAACCCCGTTTGATCATTTTTGATACGACCTTGCGCGACGGCGAGCAAAGCCCCGGCGCATCCATGACCAAAGCGGAAAAAGTCCGCATCGCCAAGATGCTGGAAAAAATGCGCGTGGATGTCATTGAGGCAGGCTTCCCGATTGCCAGCCCTGATGACTTTGAAGCAGTCAAATCCATCGCTGGAATTGTCAAGGACAGCACCATTTGCGGCTTGGCACGGGCGCTCGACAAAGATATTGACCGCGCGGCTGAAGCCCTCAAGGGCGCAAACTCCGGGCGCATCCATACGTTTATTGCCACCTCCCCCATCCACATGCAAAACAAGTTGCGCATGACCCCGGATCAGGTGGTGGAGCAGGCGGTTTATGCGGTCAAACGCGCCCGCAATTACACTGATAATGTCGAATTTTCCTGCGAAGATGCCGGGCGTTCCGAGTTTGAATTCCTCTGTCGGGTGATTGAAGCGGCGATTGCCGCCGGTGCAAGCACCATCAATATCCCGGATACCGTCGGCTACCAAATCCCGCATGTGTTTGGTGACATGGTAGGCCGCCTGATCCAGACCATCCCGAATGCCGACAAAGCCGTGTTTTCGGTGCATTGCCATAATGACCTGGGCTTGGCGGTTGGCAACTCCCTGGCGGCTGTCATGCAAGGCGCACGGCAGGTCGAATGCACCATCAATGGCTTGGGTGAACGTGCCGGTAATGCCTCCCTGGAAGAAATCGTCATGGCAATCCGTACCCGCCACGATGTCTTCCCGGTCGAAACCCGCATTGATGCCACGCATATTGTCCCGACCTCCCGTCTGGTTTCGAGCGTCACCGGCTTCCCGGTGCAGCCGAACAAGGCGATTGTGGGCGCGAACGCCTTCGCCCATGAATCTGGCATCCATCAGGATGGGGTGCTCAAACACCGCGAGACCTACGAAATCATGCGGGCGCAAGATGTGGGCTGGTCAGACAACAAAATTGTCCTCGGCAAACATTCCGGGCGCAATGCCTTCCGTACCCGCTTGCAGGAATTGGGCATTGACCTCAAGACCGAGGAAGAAATCAACGCCGCCTTCTCGCGCTTCAAGGATTTGGCTGACCGCAAACACGAAATCTTTGATGAAGATTTGCAGATGCTGATCATTGAATCACGCTCTGCCCGCGAAGCGGCGGCGTATGAGTTGATTTTCTCCCATGTGTGCTCGGAAACAGGCGAATCCCCAGAAGCCACTGTCACCCTGAAAGTACGCGGCGTTGAACAAAAGTCGCGTGCAGTCGGCGGCGGGCCTGTGGATGCCGTTTACCGCGCCATCCAGTCGATCACTGGCGAGGATGCCAGCCTGCAATTGTATTCGGTCAACAATATCACCAGTGGCACAGATGCGCAGGGTGAAGTGACCGTGCGGCTGGAGCAGGCCGGGCGACTGGTGCATGGGCATGGTGCGGATACCGACATCGTGATTGCCTCCGCCAAGGCCTATGTCGATGCGCTCAACAAGTTGGCCTCCAGCCAGCAGCGGGCGCACCCCCAGCATGATGGTGTGTAGGCAGGGGTTGCACGTTTGGATGTGCTAACCCGCAACCGTTATATGCACGCTTTGGGCATTCCGGTATGGATGCCCAAAGGTTTCCGTGTGGCTACACCGGAACCTGACACGCCTCCCCAGCTTGCCCCGGCACAGCCCACGACCTACCCTCCTGATAACATACCCTATGATGATGCCCCCTTTGCAGTAGTGGATGTCAGTGCCCAGCGTGCCAAATTGCTGGCTGAACTCAACACCCCCCGCCAACCTGCACCAGCCCCGGTTATTGAACCGGCGCGGATAGTAACGGCAACGCCGCCTCCCCCTGCCTTGATACCTGACTGTACGCAATACAGTTGGGAAGCCTTGCAACAGGCGGTCAGCCAGTGCCAAGGGTGTGGCCTGCACAAAACCCGTACCCAGACCGTGTTTGGCACGGGCGACCTGCAAGCCCGCTGGATGTTGGTCGGTGAGGCTCCGGGTGCGGATGAAGACCGCCAAGGTGAACCCTTTGTGGGGCGTGCCGGAAAGCTGTTGAACAATATGCTGGCTGCGATTGGCCTGCCACGCGGGGCGGTTTATATCGCCAATACCCTGAAATGCCGCCCACCCAATAACCGTGACCCAAAACCTGATGAATCCGCCGCCTGCCGGGGTTATCTGGAGCGGCAAATTGCCTTGGTCAACCCGACCCTGATTTTGGTGGTCGGACGTATCGCGGCACACAATCTGCTCCAGACCACCACCCCGCTGGGGCGCTTGCGTGGCACAGTACACGCCCTTCCGGGTAACAGCGTGCCGGTCATCGTCACCTACCACCCGGCTTATCTGCTGCGCCAACCGGCAGAAAAGGCCAAGGCATGGCAAGACCTGCAAATGGCACGCGATTTCATGCACAGCCGCAGCCATTGACCCAGCCATTCCTATTCCCAGCAACCGTATTGAAACAGGATTATCTGACATCCCATGCCCGCCCCGCTTAAGCTCCTGCCACTCCGCCCCATGACGGAGGCCGACCTTGATACTGTGATGGAAATTGAGGAACGCGCTTACCCCTACCCGTGGTCACGCGGGATTTTCAGTGATTGCCTGCGCCACGGCTACCACGCCTTGCTGCATGAAGCGGACGGCAAGTTGCTGGCCTATTGCGTGCTGTCGGTTGCCGTTGAAGAGCTGCATATCCTGAATATCACCGTGGAACCGGCCTTGCAGCGCCAAGGCTTGGGCAAGCGCCTGCTGCATACCGCCGAAACGTTTGGGCGTGGTTTGGGGGCCAATGACTGCTTTTTGGAAGTGCGCCCGTCCAATACCGCCGCCATCCGCCTGTATTTGCTGCACGGGTTTAATGAAATTGGCCTGCGCAAAAACTACTATCCGGCACGTCAGGGGCGTGAACATGCCGTCTTGATGGCAAAAACCTTGCTTTAATCCACAATCAGGATTAGTGGTCGCTGCATTAGGGTGGTATTATTGCGGTTTTTGGCAACAACCTTACCATTCTGTAATGTTTACAATAGGGTTATAACAGGGAGCAAGGCAACACTTGAAGGCAGGATCAGAGAATCCGGTACGTATCCCCGCATCAGCACACATTATCAAGCCTGAACACATCTGCCAGCGTGCCGACAGCATTATCAAGCGCCTGCAAAAGGCCGGGTTTGAGGCTTACCTCGTGGGCGGCTGCGTGCGCGATTTGTTGCTGGGGCTAACCCCAAAAGATTTCGACATTGCTACCAGCGCCCACCCGGAGCAGGTACGCAAGTTATTTTCCTCAGCACGGTTGATTGGGCGGCGTTTCCGCTTGGCTCACATCTACTTCGGGCGCGACTATGTGGAAGTGGCGACCTTCCGCGCCCCGCATGATGAAAGCCGGGATGGGCAGGTCAACGAGCATGGGCGCATTATCCATGATAACGTCTATGGTACTCTGGAAGAGGACGTGTGGCGGCGCGATTTCAGCATTAATGCCCTGTTTTACGATCCCGTCAGCGGTGACGTGATTGATTTTGTCGGCGGCATGCAGGATTTGACGGAACGCCACCTGCGCCTGATCGGTGAACCTGAGCAGCGTTACCGGGAAGACCCGGTGCGGATGATGCGTGCCTTGCGCTTCGCCGCCAAGCTCGACTGTACGCTGGATGGTGCAACCCGTGAACTGATACGCCCCTTGGGGCATTTGCTCACCAGCGTTGCCTCCGCCCGCCTGTTCGATGAGCTGCTGAAGCTGCTGCACAGCGGGCATGGCTGGAAAACCTTCCAGTTGCTGGAAGAGTATGGCTTGCTGCCGCACCTGTTGCCGGTCACGGCACGCAGCCTCGGCAATGACCCCGCAGGTATCTACCGCAAGCTGCTGCAATCAGCGCTCACCAATACGGATGCCCGCATTGGCGAAGGCAAATCCGTCATGCCGCCCTTCCTGTTTGCTGTCCTGCTGTGGGAGCAAGTACACCACGATTTGGTGCAGGCACAACTGAAAGGCCACCCCGAACTCCAGGCGCTGCACATTGCGGCAACCGATGTCCTGCGTGATCAGGTCAAAGTGACAGCCATCCCGCGCCGCTACAGCAACATTACCCGCGAAATCTGGGGCTTGCAGTCACGCTTCCGCCACCGCGACCTGCGCCGCGCCAATGTGCTGCTCAGCAACCCCCGCTTCCGTGCCGCCTATGACTTCCTCTGCCTGCGGGCAACCGCCGGGGAGCCCGTCGCGGAAGACAGCGAATGGTGGACACACTTCCAGACTGCCGACCCGGAAGAACGCCAGAACCTGTGCAAGCCTGCCACCAAAAAGCGCCGCCGCAACAAACGAGGCAGCAAAAGCAAGGCCGCTGCCGTTGCAACAGCAGAGTAATGGGGCAGGTGCGCTGCTATATCGGGCTGGGTAGCAATCAGGGCGATTCCCCCGCGACCCTGCATTCTGCCCTCGCCCTGCTGGCACAACAGGCAGGCATCACGCTGGTGCAGGTATCGCGCTTTTACCACAGCAAGCCTGTCGGCCCCCAAGACCAGCCGGATTACGTCAATGCGGTCACGTGCCTCGACACCAATCTGGATGCCCAGCGCTTGCTTGCCACCCTGCTCAAGGTTGAACAGGCACATGGGCGGGTACGTGACCCTGCCCTGCGCTGGGGGCCACGCACGCTAGACCTCGACCTGCTGTTGTATGGTCATGAACAGATCAACACCGCCAACCTGATTGTCCCGCACCCACAAATGCACCTGCGGGCATTTGTCATCCATCCCTTGTTTGAAATAGCCCCCGAATTGCTGTTACCCGATGGGCAGAGTGTCCGGTATTACCAACAGCAATTGGATGGTAGTGACCTGTATACTTTGCAAAAGGGGAGACAGAGGGGATTTCCTACCACATCAACGCCGTCGCCCACCTGATCGACGAAACCGGCTACCATCGCCGCGATGCCGAGTTGGCAGCCATCATGACTCAAGCCCGCTGACCCAAGGCCAGATGCCACCCTATCCCGGCGATATTGTCCTGTTCACGGTGGTTGACATACAGCACGGTGGTTTCGCTGCCGGTACAAATCTTTTCAATCAAGGCCAGCACCAATTGGCGGTTCAGGTCATCCAGCCCCAGGCAGGGTTCATCCAGAATCAACAGGGTGGGGTGTTTGACCATCGCCCGCGCAATCAGCACCAGGCGTTGGTCGCCAAACGACAACTGGCTGAAGGGTTCGGAGGCGCGGGCGCTCATGCCCAGCAAGGCCAGCCATTGCCCAGCCACGGCGCGTTCACGGTCGGTGTATTTCTGGTACAGGCCGATACTGTCATAAAAACCGGAAATGATCACATTGCGCACGGTAATGCTCACCCGGTATTCCCATTGCAGGGCGCTGGATACATAGCCAATGTATTGCTTGACCTGCCAAATGCTTTCGCCTGTGCCGCGCTGCATGCCAAACACGAAAATGTCATTCACATAGCATTGCGGGTGGTCGCCGGTGATCAAATTCAGCAAACAGGTCTTGCCGCTACCGTTAGGGCCTGTCACCTGCCAATGCTCACCGGGCTGGATCGTCCAGTCAAGGCCGGAAAACACCACCTTGTCCGCATACGCCACCCGCGCCTGGCGGATACGCACCAAGGGCTGCTGCGGGTCAAGCGCAGGTGGGCGGTGGTCGCCCGCCGCAGGCGGAATGCTCAAGTGGGTGGTTTTCAGGTGCAACAACTGCTGCAAATCAGCCGCCGCTACCGGGTCATCCACCGCCACACAATGCAATAGGCGGCCCGCCTCCAGATACGCCATGTGGGTGATGAAAGCCGGGATTTCATCGACCCGGTTCAACACCATCACCAGCCGCACCGTGCCTGCCAGCTCCTGCAACAAGCCGCGCAAGAAGGCCACCGAAGCGGCATCCAGCCCCTCAAACGGCTCATCCAGCACCAATAACTCCGGCTGGCAGGCCAATGCCCGGATCAACAGCAGCTTACGGGTTTCGCCAGTCGAGAGCTTACGGAAACCACGCCCCAACAAAGCCCCGAAACCAAACGCCGCCACCAGCCGCGCCAACACCGCTGGATCGTGACCGGGCACAGCCAACAAGTCCTGCACGGGCGTGCCTTCCGGGATCACATCCAGAATATCGGCATCATCCTTTTTGCGCTCCTGCTCAATCAACTCGGCCTGGGCTTCAAATGACACCACCCCGACCTTGGCAGGCACACCGCTGATAGTCCCCGCCAGCCGCTCCCCTGCCCCCAACAGGGTTGCCGCCAATGCCGACTTGCCCGAGCCATTGCCGCCCAACACCACCCAATGTTCACCCGGCTGCAATTGCCAGTTGGCCTGCTGCAAGGTGAAATGCTTGCCGAATTTGGCAGTATAGTTGTGTAAGGTGATGGTACTCATGGCTACCCGGTCTGGCGGTTGCAAACCGCAGAGACTAACGGAGGGTGGGGCTGGGTGCAAGCGCTTCCCTCAACACCCACAGCCACGCCCATCCACATCCACACAGCACTCCTGCAAGATATACCCCGCCAATGCCTGCAAATGCACAAACTCGGCACGGTTGATCACACTGCGCCCATTTTTTTCCTGGCTGACCAAGCCTGCCGAAGCCAGAAAACGCAGATGATGCGCCAAGGTCGAAGCCGCCATGCCGGTACGCACCTGAATATCACCGACCGACAAACCTTGCTGGCCTGCCCGTACCAAGGCCAACAGCACTTGCAGGCGGGCTTCTGAACCCATCGCGGCAAAACCCTGGGCAACTTGTTCAATATCCAGATTATCCATTGACTGATTCCCAAATAAAACTATAATACTAGTTATATAGTTTTTATTCCACACACCACACCGGAGTTATGCCATGAAACGTTTCCACGTCCATCTTGCTGTCAGCAACCTGACCGAAAGCATCAACTTTTACAGTCGCCTGTTTGGGCAAGAACCCACCACCCAAAAAGCCGACTATGCCAAATGGATGCTGGAAGACCCGCGCCTGAATTTCGCCATATCCTCACGCGGGCATGCCGTCGGTGTCAACCATCTGGGGTTTCAGGCAGAAAATGCCGAAGAGCTGGGGGAACTGAAACAGCGGGCACTGCAAGCCGGGGATGGCAATATCCTCGATGAAGGCCAAACCACCTGCTGCTACAGCAACAGCGAAAAACACTGGACAGTCGACCCTTCAGGCATTGCTTGGGAACACTACCAGACCATGAGTGAGGCGCTGGAATTTGGCTCCCAGCCAGCCAAAGAAGCCCAAACCGGCAGCGCCTGTTGCGAACCGATCCGCAGTGAAGCGGGGCAAGCCTGCTGCGTGCCTGCCACCCAAAGCAGTAGCCAAGGCTGCTGCGGTTAAACCGGAAAGCTTTCTGCTTGTTTCAGGGGGCAGTGCCTGCACCGCCCCCCAAATCCATTAGCCAGCCCCAGGCTCAATGTGCGGTCGTTTGACCAGTTGCTTGCCCACCCATACCGGTAGCCATCACCGGCTTGACTGGTATGCTGATATTCATCTCGCTGCCATTATCAAACTTCAGCACCAGATCAACCTGCTCATCGACTTTCAGCTCTTTTCTCAAATCAATCAACATGACATGCAAACCGCCCGGTTTCAGTTCCGCCTGCCCACCCGCAGGCAGGTCGATCTTGTCAACCCGGCGCATTTGCATCACCCCGTCGACATTGGTGTGGGTATGCAACTCGGCAACCGCCGATACGGTACTGCTCGCCCCCACCAGGGCATGGGCTTGATGGGTGGTGTTTTTCAGCGTCATAAAGGCCGCACTATTGACCTGCCCCGGCGGGACAGCCCGGACAAAGCCAGCCTCGACCGCAAAAGCCCCATCCGCAGACACCAACGCAACCGGGGCAGCCGCATGCCCTGCGTGGGCTTGATGGTGGACATGCTGCATCGCAGTGCCTTTTACCTCACCCTTGAAACTGTCAAACAAGGCAATTTTTTCGGCGGGCAAGGTTTTTTCAGCCTCTGCCAAGGCAAGGGCAAGCTCGGCTGCACGCTCCGCCGGGACACCCATTTTTTCCAGGCTACTGGCCTCTTTCAAGCTGGCTCCGGTACACAAATGCACATGCCAACTGCCATCAGCCTGCTTCAACAAGGCGCGTCCACCAGCCTGTTGCTGCACCCAGCCAGCCACCGCCCATTCGCCAGCGACCACAACTGGCTCCACCGACAGCGGCGCATCCGGCTTGTCAAAACTGGCTTTGAGCAAATGGGTAATTTGCCCCGCATCATCGGTCGCGTGGCTCGCCTGCATCTGCCCCGCAGGAGCGGAGACTGGATGGCTGGTAGCTGCACCATCAGCCAGCACCAGCGGAGAAACGAATAATAAACTCGAAAGAATCAATACTTTCATGGGGTTATATCCTGAACTTAACATACGGAATACAGGCATAGCCCCGGCTAAATCACATAGCCAAGCCGCCTGCAAGGGTCACAAGGGAAATCCAGGACAAGGGGGGAGGGGCACGACTGGAGTATACTGAAACGTGTTGGGATGAGTAGACATAAGGCCGCAAGCGGGCAAACAACAAAGGATAAACGTCGGGCAACAGCACGGCAGGCCTTGCCCAAGTACCCCCCTGCCCCAAGGCATCCAGCAAATGCAGCGCGGGGCAATGCAAGCCATCCCATGCCAAGCCTTGCGGGTAAACGGTCGCTTCCTTGAAGCCTTCCAAGGTACACAGCACCACCGTTTGGCCTTGGTGGTTAGCAAGCTGCGGCGTTGTCCAGAAACTGAGCCACGGCAGCATGGCAAGCAGGCTGATCACCCACCAGGTATGCCATGCTTGCCGCCTCATTGGTACAAACCCTGCGCTTGCATATAGCGGCGCACCGCTTCCGGCAGCAAATAACGCACACTGCTGCCCCGCTTGCAGGCAGTACGGATCGCGGTGGCAGAAATATCCAGTTGCGTGACCGACAGGAAAGTGACACGCCCACCGGCTGTTCCACGCAATTGGCAGGTGGTCTCAGCCAACAGCTTGCCGTACCAGTCGGTCGGGTCAGGGGCGTAACCGGGGCGCGACATCACCACCAAATGCGCCATCTGCATGATGTCTTGCCAGCGATGCCAGCTACGGAATGCCAGAAATGCATCCATGCCCAGCACAAAAGCAAGCGGCACATCCGCCCCCAACTCAGCACGCAAGGATGATAGGGTATCCACCGTATACGAATTGCCAACCCGCTCCAGCTCACGACGATCCGCAACGAAACGGGCTTCATCTGCAATCGCCAACTGCACCATCTGCCAGCGCTGTTCGGCAGTGGCTTGTGGCTGGGGACGATGCGGCGGCACGCGACCGGGGATGAAGCGGACTTGCCCCATCCCGCAGCTTTCGGCAATTTCCAGTGCGGTGCGCAAATGCCCAAAATGGATCGGGTCAAATGTCCCGCCCATAATCCCGATCATGGTGTTGTCACCCTACGTTTGGCTGGCCTCATGTAAGGATATGCCCTTCACCAAACACTATATATTTCTGTGAGGTCAGCCCTTCCAGACCAACCGGGCCACGCGCATGCAGCTTGTCGGTGCTGATGCCAATTTCCGCCCCCAGACCAAACTCAAAACCATCCGCAAACCGGGTCGAGGCATTCACCACCACCGAGCTGGAATCAACCGCCCGCAGGAATTGGCGGGCTTTGCTGTAGTTTTGCGTCATAATGGCATCGGTATGGTGCGAACCATAGGTATTGATATGCTCAATCGCCTCTTGCATACCCGCCACCACCCGGATCGACAAAACCGGAGCCAGGTATTCGGTTGACCAATCAGCTTCGGTAGCCGGGATAGCCATTGGCAGGATGTCACGGGTACGGGGGCAACCACGCAGCTCCACACCCTTTTCCGCATATTTTTCAGCCAAGGTTGGCAATACCTGTTCCGCGACCGAAGCGGCCACCAACAGGGTCTCCATCGCATTGCATACTCCATAACGGTGGGTTTTGGCATTCACCGCCACAGCCACGGCTTTATCGAGGTCAGCCTCATCGTCAATATAGACATGGCAAATACCATCCAAATGCTTGATCACCGGAATCAGCGATTCCTTGCTGACGCGCTCGATCAAGCTTTTGCCACCACGCGGGATAATCACATCGACATAAGCCTGCATACGCAACAACTCACCGACGGCTGCCCGATCAGTGGTATCAACCACCTGCACACAGGATGCGGGCAAACCTGCCGCCTGCAAGCCTTCCTGCACACAGGCAGCGATGGCGCGGTTGGAGTGGATAGCCTCTGAACCACCCCGCAAGACAGTGGCATTACCGGATTTCAGGCACAAACCCGCCGCATCTGCCGTCACATTCGGGCGCGACTCGTAAATGATGCCAATCACGCCCAAAGGCACGCGCATCCGCCCAACCTGAATCCCGCTCGGGCGGTAATTCAGCTCCGCAATGCCACCGATGGGGTCAGGCAGGGCAGCAATCTGGCGCAAGCCCTCTGCCATCCCGGCAATGGTTTTATCACTGATGGCCAGACGATCCAGCGAAGCGCTGTCCAGCCCCTTGTCACGCCCTGCCACCAAATCCTTGGCATTTTCCGCCTGCAACCAGGCTGACTTTGCCAACAAGGCATCGGCTATCGCGTGCAAAGCCCGGTTCTTGGTAGCCGTTTCTGCATTGGCAAGCACACTGGCAGCGGCTCGTGCCTGTGTGCCAACGGTTTGCATGTATGTCGCAATGTCCACAATCATTATCCTCAATCACTGATGCAGCAAGGATAACATGTCAGGCAGGCATCCTGAATAGCAGTGCGTCTGTCGTTTAATAGTCCAACCCCCATAAACCGGCTTGCTACACTTGATAGAGCAATAGCTCCCTTATCAGCAACGGGCATTCGGACATAATAAAATATGGAAATCCTTTGGTTCGGTGTATTCCTTGTCATTTTAAGCCTGGTGTATGCCTTTGGTTGGCAACGCGGCTACGATCAGGGGCATCAGGACGGTGAAGAAGACGGCATCCAGAAAGGCCTGATCATCGGTGAGAAAATCGGCATTGAAAAAGGCGTGACCGAACGGGTACTCAATAGCCTTAAAGGTAACAAGGGCGGGATACTGGAGGAAACGGAAGCGCAGGTACGGGAGCGGCTGTATGCCAAGCTCACCAGTCGTCCCTCCCCGCCAGCCGCTGACCAACCCAACGACTGGCAGGCAAAACAATTGCTGTTTTGGGTGATTGTACTGTGCGCCCTAGCCATCCTGTTGATGTTTTTGGGTTAACAACTATGATGCCCATCTCGGTACGCTTCCCGTTGGATCAAGCCAAAGCATGCAACCAATTACAGACTGTGTGAGAGCATCCGCTAACGCCCACCACTTTCCCGGTGTGGCTCAGGTTGCCTGAATGGTAACTTGAGCCACAAGCGGGCATCACCCAGCGGAGTTTTGTCCGGCAAATACGGGTTATCAATTTTCAGTTCCAATGTACGCGACCACTTTTCTACCGGAAACACCGAACCCGTCACCTGGCTTTTCCGCAGATAATCATCGAATGAACCGTCATCGAGCGCAAGCAGCAACCCTTTTTCCAAACGCTGTGCCAATTCGGGATAATGTGGTGACACAAAAAAATACATGGGAAACGGATAGGACAAAACCAAACGGTCATACAGCAACAAATCCGGGTAGATTTTTTTGCGGACAGCCATTTCTATATAGGCTTCATTAATACCCCTTGGAAACACATGGCAGCGCTTATAGGCGACCTGGGCAAACATGCTTTCATAGTCAGGATTACGGATAACGGTAAATCCGGCTGCCTCCATAATATCAGAATCAGGCCAGGACGAGCCTTGGCAGACAGTCAGGTTTTTCAACTCTGCCACTGAGCGGATGGAGTCAAATAACGCTTTGTTATCCTTATGGATAATGAAAACACGATAACCCAGCAAGCCCTTGTTGAGGGGGATGCGGATCGGGATGAACTTGGCCTCACGCTCCCGGCTTGTCCCCACCATCACCACATTGACGGTTTCCCCACGCTCCAGCTCTTTCATTTCACGGGTCTGGTTAAGCTGCGCATGGTAAGTGACACGCCCCTTGCCGTATTCAGCTTCTGTCTTTTGCAAAGCCAGCTCCAGCAAGCCCACATAATAGCTGTGGCTGGCATCAAAACGGGATTGAGGAGGACGAATCCTGATTTCATCCTCGGCTGAAACCGGGAGGCATACCAGCGCCAAACTAATACAAGATGCGATCCATACATACTTGAAACGGTAACGGCATTTCATTCCAGCCACCCAACAATATCCATTCATTACCTCCCATTGTCAGCCCTATAGGCATAATAGCCGCCGCCTATAGGTTTGTCACTTGAACAGGCTTCCGCCATTGCCCCATGCCATCAGGAGTATTTCCATGCCCCATCCCATGCAACCTATAATGCACGCTACAACCACCCGGAGAAAACAACATGCGTATCCGCTTGAAAACCAAATGGAACAAACAAGAACGCGAGGTCTCGCTGGAAGATACTGTCAGCGTTTTGGCCTTCAATAGCTGGAAAATTGGCATGCACACCTTGCTGGAAATTGAGAATGAGAACTTCCAGACGGACACACAAATGCAACGGGTCGCTGTCATGGAAGAAGTCATGGCGCTAATGGTACATATCCTTGACCGGGTAGCTTACGACATTCTGGAAGAGGATGACCGGATGCAACTGATCACCGCCGTTGCCATCAAGCTGGCTGACCACATCCAGGACAATGCACGGGACTTTGCAGGCCCCGGTGATTACCGTAACCCTTTTATCAATAAACTGAACACGCGCATGGATGACTATGCCGATACCTCGTGGAGCAAGGTCGGGCAAGAACCAGGTTTTTCGATGGGGTTGGCGTTTGGCAACCACATCGCCGCTGCCTTGGGGCCACGGGATCGCCAGTGGGTACTGGACTATATCCAGCGGGTCTTGATGCCAGACATGCTTAATACCTACAAAAAGGTGCTAGGACGGATGGGGTTTCTTGCGCCCAAAGCTGAATAAGGCCTAAACCAGACAATAATTGGATAGGGATAGGGATATTAATTCAGATTTTTAGGGATTCCCTTTGGTAGCCATGTGCTAGGATTATAGTGATAGTCAGGAAACGGGTCGCCCAGATGCTCTGGAATTACGATTTATCCTGCCTAAGGTGGTCGCTTAATATAGTGAGGGAATGTTATGAATCCGCTCAATCGTGTATCTTGTAAAAAGCTGCTTGCAGCTTTTTCACTGACGTTATTCCTTAATGCTAATGCAGCTCATGCTGAAGAATATGATATGACAGGTAAAGTGGTCAGTCATAATAAGCATAATATTCAGGAAATTGCAGAAGGGCATATGATCTTGTTTGCTTCCATGGAAGAATCTGTCGTTGCTGAGGATTATGACGATACGCCCTGGAAGGGTGTATCCGGCACGTGTGGAGGTGTCGTAGAAATCAAAGGCAAGGAAATGAAAGGTAACGGCTTTTGTACCTTCACGGACGCTGAGAAAGACAAATTCGTGCTAGCTTGGGAAGCCCAGGAAATGAATGAAAAAGGGGGGCCGAAGGGTGTCTGGAAAATTACCGGAGGCTCAGGCAAGTATGAAAAAGCGGAAGCCGGTGGAACATATACTGATTTGGCTGATGATAAAGAGCCTACCCAAAGCACGGTTCATCTGACAGGAAAAATGATGATCCCTTAATTGTCGTGCAATAGCTTCCGTAGCCCAACACTTCTTGCCAGCGCTTGGGTTGGGTGCTCATGCGGCTATGCCGCTGGCTTCTGTGGTTTGCCCCGAAACGCAAAGAACTTGGCAGTGCATGCCGCATGGCTGCCAAGTTGCTTCTGCATGACTCATGCGCTCTGCTCCTGACCATCTGATCAGATAATCCTTGCATCGTTGCCACATTCGCCGTATATCTATAACAAAAATTGGCACGACCAATAAAATAGCTAATAAATAAAAATAACGGGTATAAAAATGGGCAAACTGACAACAGCCACATGGATGCAGGGGGCAGTGTTAGCATTTGGGCACTTTGGCTTGATACCAAGTATTGCCAAAGCTGACTATAGCGACTATGCAGCTTATCCACCGCAAGCACAGCCTTTTCAGGTGCAATATGCCGCTTACCAGCAGCCGGGCTGGGGTGGTGAACAGATCAACCCTGACCTGCCGCCCGAAATACAGCCTTACGATCCGGGCATGGCTCCAGAGTCCCATTACCAACCGCAACAGGCTCCCCGCTACCAACAACAAGCCCACACCCTGCCTGCCAGTTGGCGGCCTACCCCGCCCCCAGCCCAAGCCGTAACCGCCTTGCAGGCCTATATCACCCCAGAGCGCCGCGCCCTGATGGATGCCGCCTACCGCGCCCTGGGAGTCACTTACCGCTGGGGCGGGAACACCCCCCGCGAAGGTTTTGATTGCAGCGGCCTGACCAAATTCACCCACAAAAACGTCAATGTCAGCATCCCGCGAACCGCTGCCGAACAAAGCCAGGCCAGCCGTACCATCAGCCGCCAGCAGTTGCGCCCAGGGGACATGATTTTCTTCCGCACCAGTGGCAAAACCGTGAACCATGTGGGGATTTATGTGGGCAATGGCAAATTCATCCATGCAGCCTCCGGTGGCGGGCGTGTAACACTCGACGACCTGCGGCGCGGCTATTGGCAACAACGCCTGGTAAAATATGGAACCTTCCTTGCCTGATGATGAACCAAGTGCTGATAAAAACAGACTTAGGGAATGATTAATTGCCACCCGAGCACCCATTTAGGGTTATACTCAACTTGGCATGTTAAGCCACCTTTAAACAATCAAATCGGAAGGAGAAACCTATGGGACTGTTTGATTTTGCAGCCAATATCGGTAAAAAGCTGTTTGGTAGCGATGACCCACCAGCGGCACAGGCCACCAAGCTGCAAGAGCACATCGCTGCGGACAATCCGGGCGTTGACAACCTGCAAGTCCAGGTCACTGATGGCGTAGCCACCATCAAGGGCGATGCCAAATCCCCAGAGGCTCTGGAAAAAGCCATCCTGATGGCAGGTAATGCCATGGGTATCCAGGAAGTGCGTGCTGACGAAGCCACGGTTGTAGGCCAAACGGCTCAACTGGCAAGCGAAGATGAGTTTTACATCATCGAGAAAGGCGACACTTTGTGGAAAATCGCTGATAAGGCTTATGGCAATGGCGCAAAATACAATGCCATTTTCGAAGCTAACCGCGAAGTTATCCAGAACCCAGACAAAATCTTCCCAGGCCAGAAAATCCGTATCCCGAAAGGGCTGTAATTTTCTGCGGCACTACGCCAGATACGAAAAAGCCACCGACCCGGTGGCTTTTTCTATAGCCGTCCAAGCTCAAGCCACGCCACCCAGCCCCACATCCAGCGCCCCGACAATACGCTGCACATCCCTGGCTGTAATAATCAGGGGCGGGGAAATGATCATATTGTTACCCGAAGTCCTGACCATCACCCCGGCACGGTAAGCCCGTTCCGCCACGGCCTCAACCACGGACTTATCCGCCGGTTTTTTGCTGGCACGATCTGACACCAACTCAAGGCAAGCCATCAGACCAATACCACGGGCATTGCCAACCAATGGGTACTTCGCAGCCAGCGCCTGCAAACCGGCCTGCAACTCCAGACCACGGGCAGCGGCATTGGTCGCCACATCCAGACGGCGGGTTTCAGCCAGGGTAGCCAAAGCCGCCGCACAGCCAACGGGATGTCCAGAATAGGTGTAGCCATGCCCAATAGCCCCGAAACTGTCTTTATTCGACTCAAAGGCTTCGGCGATTTTCTCGCTGATCATCACCGCCCCCATCGGGAAATAGGCATTGGAAATGGCTTTGGCGGTCGCCATCAGGTCAGGCTTCACCCCCCATAAACGTGACCCTGACCACGCCCCGGTGCGACCAAAAGCCGTAATCACTTCATCGGCAATCAACAAAACACCGTACTTATCACAGATTTGCCGTACCAGTGGCATGAAAGTCGAATGTGGCACAATCACCCCCCCAGCCCCCAAGACCGGCTCCATAATGAAAGCGGCAACCGTATCCGCCCCCTGGAACTGGATTTCATCTTCCAACAGGGCAGCACAGCGCTGTGCCACCTCTGCCGGGTCGCCACTGTTAAACGGGTTACGGTAATCCCACGGGGCGGGGATATGGTACGTACCGGGCAGCAATGGCTCGTAATTACGGCGGAAGTTGGCATTGCCATTTACCGAAGCACCGCCAAAATGCGTACCGTGGTAGCCTTTTTTCAAGGCAATGAATTTATAGCGGTCACGGTCGCCACGTACCTTGTGGTATTGACGGGCGAGACGCAAACAGGTTTCCACCGAATCCGAGCCACCAGAAGTAAAAAAGGCACGGCTTAAACCATCTTCAGCAAACCACTCTTGCAACACCTCCGCCAGCTCAAGCACAGGTGCGGTGGTGGTCCCCCGGAAAGAGGAGTAATACGGCATGGCCTGCAACTGCGCACTAATTGCCTGTTTGACAGGCTCACAGGAATAGCCCAGGTTCACATTCCATAAACCACCGACCGCATCCAACACGGTATGCCCCTCCGCATCGGTGATCTCTACACCCTCAGCACGGACAAATACCTTGGCGGGTTTGGCACGAGCGTCTGCCGGATGGGTCATGGGATGCCAAAAGTGTTGGGCATTCGGGCTGTGTTCTGTACTCATTCGGTTGGTTCCTCCAATCCTGATAGCCCCATCAAAGCAAGGGCTTGCTGATAACTCCTGGCAGGTTGCAGCACATCAAAATGCACCGCCTGCATTCCGACCGCCAACGCGCCACGCACATTGCGCAACTGGTCATCGACAAACACACATTGTTCGGCTGCCAGCCCCGTTCCCGCCAATACCAGCGCATACGCACGCGGATCCGGTTTCAAAATGCCGGTATAGGTTGCATCAATAATGCGCTCAAAATCCTGTAAAAAAGGCAGCTTGCTGCGGAAATCATTGCCATAAAACAAATCCAGCTCATTGGAAAGGATCAGCAAGCGCCCACCCGCAGCCTTCACCGCAGCAATGGCCTGCAAAAACTCCGGGCGGATCACACCTAATACATCCCGCCCCCGTGCCCGCTGCACAAACTGTTCCATCCGCTGCCAATCTTCACCCAGTAAAGCCCCTGTCTCGCGGGTACGGGTGAACCAATAATCACGCTCACTGATTTCATCACGCTGCATGGCCTGCCAAAGGGGGTCAGGCTTGCTGGCAGGGGCAAAGGGGCCAAGCCAGTCCAAAGTTCCAGCAGGTAAACCCAATTCACACTCAGTCAGGGCATGGGTTTCAAACAAGGTACGGGAAATGACCCCGCCAAAATCCAGCACCAAGGCTTGTGCCAACATTACGCTACCCTCTGATTCAAGACCTGTTGAGCCAACAGGAGCAAACGGGCATACGTGGCAGGCAATTGCCCCCCCACCCCTTGAGTGACCGCTTGTGTTTCCGTGAACAGGGCTGTGCGGATTTGCTGACCCAGCTCCACCGTCATACGTGAGCTGGGGGTAGCCACTGCCAAGGTTCCCATCGCAAACCCACTGGCATTGAAAAATGGCACGGCAATCCCGGTCACTTCATGTTCATAACTATTCGCCACCTCACCAAATCCTTGTCTGGCAACCTGTGCCAGCAGGTGTTGCAGTGTCTGGTGATCGGTATTGGTACTGGCGGTAAAGGCGGGCAATACTTTAGGCAAGGCTTGACGCACCTCGGGGGCTGCAAATGCCAGCAACGCCAAACCTGAAGCGGTGGCATGCAGTGGCAGGCGCTCCGCCATGTCCAGATGCACCCGGTTAGCCCGCAGCGGGAAACAGACCCCCAGCGTTGACAAACAACCATCCGCCAACACGCCAGCATGAGCCGTTTCCCCTGTGGCTTCGGTCAGGCGTTGCAAGGCAGGTTGGACAATCGCATCCAGGGGAAAACTCGCCTCACGGATTTTCGCTAAATGCAAAAAACCAATACCCAGACGGTACTGCTTGGTTTGCGGATTTTGCTCAATAAACCCATGCCGTTGCAAAGCCACCAAAAAGCGCCGCGTGGCAGCCTTGTCCAGATCAGCTAAGCGTGCCAACTCACTGAGGCCAATTTCTGGCTGGCGCACGGTAAAAATATTCAGCAGCTTGATGGCCTTGTCGACGGTTTGCATAAACACCTAAAAGGGTAGGTTGATCCATGATGTACGAAAATTATTGACATAAATCATCAACGATTGCAATAATTATTTGAACCATCGGTGACAATAGTGAACCGATCAAGATCAGCCACAGGATCACTGCATGCTTGACCAGAACCGCATTAACACCCTCCGCCAGCAAGCCATCCCCGCCCAGGCATTATTTATCAATGGACGCTGGCAAGCCGCCCAGGATGGTGCAACCCTCCCCGTCATCAGCCCGATTGACGGCAGCCTTCTGACCAGCCTCGCGGATGCAGGCCGTGTGGATGTTGATTTGGCGACCCAGGCAGCACGGCAGGCCTACCAGCGGGGCGTATGGTCGAAAGCCGCCCCAGCGGAGCGGAAAAAAGTGCTGCACCGCATCGCAGACCTGATCCAGCAGCAGGCACTTGAGTTGGCGGTACTGGGTGTGCGCGACAATGGCACTGAAATCACGATGGCATTCAATGCCGAACCCGGATCAGCCGCCACCACCTTCCGCTATTACGCCGAAACTATCGACAAGGTATACGGGGAAATCGCCCCCACCCCGCCCCACGTCCTGGGCTTAATCCACCGTGCGCCGGTTGGTGTGGTTGCTGCCATCGTACCGTGGAATTTCCCACTGATGATTGCCGCCTGGAAAATCGCCCCTGCTTTGGCAATGGGCAATTCGGTGGTACTAAAACCGGCAGAAGGCGCTTCCCTCAGCCTCTTGCGCTTGGCAGCACTGTGTGCCGAAGCCGGTTTGCCGGATGGGGTATTGAATGTTGTCACCGGACAAGGCCGTGTAACCGGCGAAGCCATCGGCCTGCACCCGGACATTGATGTGTTGGCATTTACCGGATCAGGAGCAGTCGGACGCAAGCTGCTGGAGTATTCCGCCCGCTCCAACCTGAAGCGGGTTTATCTGGAGCTGGGCGGGAAATCACCCAATATCGTGTTTGCCGATGCCCCGGATTTGCGCAAAGCAGCCGAAGCATCGGCACTGGGCATCTTCCGCAATTCAGGACAGGTATGCGTGGCAGGCTCACGGCTGTTGGTACAACGCCCGATCCATGATGAATTCGTGGCGGCCTTGCAGTCGGTCATGGCCAAGCTTCGGGTCGGAGACCCCTTGGAGTTAAGCAGCCAAGTGGGAGCCGTCGCCAGCGCCGAGCAATTGGACAAGGACTTGAGCCATATCGATGGGGCGTTACAGGAAGGGGCTGAGCTGGTGGCAGGCGGCAAGCGCCTATTGCCTGAAAGCGGGGGCTTTTATATGCAGCCCACCTTGTTTACCCAGGTCAGACCCGACATGAAACTGGCGCAAGAAGAAGTATTCGGCCCGGTGCTGGGGGTCATCAGCTTTGAGGATGAGGCCGATGCACTGCGTATTGCCAATGGCACGGATTACGGGCTGGCCTCTGCTGTGTGGACAAGCAACCTGTCACGTGCCCACCGCATGGTGCAAGGCTTGCAGGCGGGCATTGTCCATGTGAACGGCTATGGTGGTGCGGATATTACGGTGCCATTAGGTGGTGTGAAGCAATCCGGCAATGGCGTGGACAAGTCACTGCATGCGCTGGATAAGTATGTCGACTTGAAAACGGCGTGGATCCAATTGTAGCCAGCTGTTGTAGCCACATCCGCGCCAGTGACCTTGCTGGCATGGCGTTGGCATTTTTATACCTTGGAGGAGGAGCAAGATGAGCAATACACCGGGCGCAAACCAATTGCGCCGTAATACCCTTGGCGTGGGTGCAGTCACCTTTCTGGTCATATCCGCCGCCGCCCCCTTAACCGCCATTGCCGGGGGTGTGCCACTCTCCATGCTCCTCGGCAATGGCGCGGGAGTCCCGGCAGCCTTCCTGCTGGTCACACTGATCCTTCTCCTGTTTGCTGTCGGCTATTTGGCGATGGCACGGCATATCCGCAATGCCGGGGCATTTTATGCATTTACCGCGCAAGGTCTGGGCGGATTGCCCGGCGGGGCAGCCGCAGCCATTGCCATCCTGGCCTATAACTGCATGCAAATTGGCTTGTTTGGCCTGTTTGGGGCAGCGACCGCAGGCTTGTTTGCCGGAGTTGGACTGGAATTGCCGTGGTGGGTCTGGACGTATATCGGCATCGCCATCGTCGCCTACCTTGGCTACCGTAATATTGACCTGTCCACCAAAATCCTCACCGTACTGGTCTTGCTGGAATATCTGGTGGTCATGGTGATCGACTTCGCCATTATCAGCCAAGGCGGGGATAGCGGCTTATCCGTCGCCAGCTCCTTTAGCCCCAGCGCCTTCTTTAGCGGTACACCCGCGATTGGTATCCTGTTCTGCTTTGCGGCCTTTATCGGTTTTGAGGCCACCACCATCTATAGCGAGGAAGCCCGTACCCCCAAAACAACCATCCCGCGTGCCACCTATATTGCTGTCCTGATCATTGGTGGCTTTTACATGCTCAGTTCATGGCTGATTGTCGGTGGTGTGGGTGCAGATAAGCTCTTGCCTACCCTGCAAGGATTGCAAGACCCAACGACCCTGGTGTTCAGTTTGGCTGAACGCTATGTCGGTGCGTGGATTGTGCCCATCATGAATATCCTGTTCGTATCCAGCCTGTTTGCCGGAGTGCTGGCCTTCCATAACAGCGTGGCGCGTTATATTTATGTCGCGGGGCGTGAGCGCCTCTTGTGGGATTTCTTTGGTAAAACCCATGACCCACTGCAAAGCCCCCACATTGGCTCGGTTAGCCAAACCGTGACCGCCGTCCTGGTGGTCGCCCTGTTTGCATTTACCGGGCAAGACCCGATCCTGGGCTTGTTCTCCTGGCTAACCAATGTCGCAACACTCGCCATTCTGGTACTGATGCTATTAACCAGCATCGCGGTCGTGATGTTTTTCAAAGCCAACCCCGGCCTGGAAAGCAATCCACTCACCATCAAAATCCTGCCCAGTGCAGTCAGTGTGGTGCTGCTTGCCCTGATCCTGTTCATTACCCTCAACTTTGCCGGTATTGCCGGGGCAAACGGCTTTTTGGCGGTACTCTTGCCCGGACTGGTCGTGATTGCTGCGGGTGTTGGCCTGCTCCTGGCGGCTTATTTGCGCTCCCATGATGCTGCTGCTTTTGCCGCACTTGGGCAAACCAAGGACTGACCAAAGGGAGCACCACCATGCCTGCCAAAACCATCCTGCTGATCGGCACTTATGACACCAAATCGGACGAACTGGACTACCTGCGTGACTGCATTACACGTCAAGGGGGGCAGTGCATCGCGATGGATGTGAGTGTGCTCGGCGATCCGCCACGCCCCTCTACTTACAGCAAACATCAGGTGGCTGCTGCTGCCGGGGTCACAATCCAGCAGGTGATCGATTCGGGTGATGAAAACTCTGCCATGCAGTGGATGGCTTTGGGGGCAAGCCGACTCGCCAGCCAGTTATACCAAAGCGGGGCATTTGATGGCATGCTCGCCATCGGCGGCAGCATGGCAACCGACCTCGCCCTGGATGTGGCGTTGGCCTTACCGCTGGGCGTACCCAAGTATATTGTTTCCACCATCGCCTTTTCTGCACTGATCCCCGCAGAACGCATCGCCGCCGATGTGCAGATGATGCTGTGGGCAGGTGGCTTGTATGGCCTCAACTCGGTCTGCAAGGCCAGCCTGAGCCAAGCCGCCGGAGCCGTATTGGGTGCATGCCAGACGGTAGAGCCACCCCTTGACCCCAAACCCCTGGTTGGCATGACATCCTTGGGCAAATCCTGCCTGAAATACATGGTCAAACTCAAACCTGAGCTGGAAAAGCGCGGCTTTGAGGTGGCGGTGTTCCATGCCACCGGCATGGGTGGGCGGGCGTTTGAAAGCCTTGCCCAGCAAGGGCGCTTTGCGGCAGTCATGGATTTCTGTACCCAGGAATTGGCAAACTGGGTACAAGGCTCATGTGTGCATGCGGGTAACAACCGCCTGCTGGCAGCGGGTTTGGCAAACATCCCGCAACTGGTTGCTCCCGGTGCGATGGATCTGGTTGACCTCCCGGAATGGCAAGCTGTACCGGACAAATTCAAAGCCAGCCCTTACCATGCACATAACCGCCTGCTGGGTTCAGTGGTGATGGATGCCGCGCAGCGCGAAGAGGTTGCCGAAATCATGGTCGAGCGCCTGGCTCAGGCAAGCGCTCCCGTGCATGTGTTCCTGCCCATGCACGGCATTCAGGAATGGGATCGGGCAGGGGCTGACTTACATGCCCCTGCCGATTTGCAGGTATTTTTGGAGCGCTTGCAAGCGGGCTTGCAGCAACACGGCATCCCGTATTCCCAGCTTGCTTGCCACATCAATGATGCCGCCTTTGCTGATGCTGCATTAGCCCAGTTTGACCAATGGCTGGCAGCAGGCATCATTCCCAGACCGGTTACTTGAAACGCTTACTTGAAAACAACCGTCTTGTTCCCATCGAGGAATACCCGTCGCTCGACATGGAACTTGACGGCCTTGGACAGGGCAATGGTTTCGGTGTCACGCCCAACGGCAGTCAAGGCATCCGGTGAATAGGTGTGGTCAACCACTTGGACAGCCTGCTCAATAATCGGGCCTTCATCCAGATCAGCGGTCACATAATGAGCGGTTGCACCAATCAGCTTCACCCCACGCTCATAAGCCTGGTGGTAAGGCTTCGCCCCCTTGAAGCCTGGCAGGAAGGAGTGGTGGATATTGATGGCACGCCCCCGCAACTGGCGGCACAAGCCATCTGACAGAATTTGCATATAACGGGCCAATACCACCAGCTCCGTCCCCGTCTCCTCAACCACCTGCATCAGCACCTTTTCCTGATCCAGTTTGTTGTTCCTGTTCACCGGCAAATAAATGAAACGCAACCCCTCACGCTCAGCCATCGGGCGCAAATCGAGGTGATTGGATACGACTGCCGTGATTTCCATCGGCAGCTCGCCCTTGCGGTGGCGATACAGCAGGTTGTCAAAACAATGGTCAAACTTGCTGACCATAATCAGTACCTTGGCTGGGATACTGGCATCATGGATTGACCAGTCGAGGCCAAACCGCTCTGCCACAGGGACAAAACGTTCACGAATGTCATCCAGTGTGCAGCCGCCCACCTGGATTTGTGCGTGCGCCCGCATGAAGAAGCGCCCGCTGTCGCGGTCATCAAACTGCGACATTTCATTGAGGTAACAGCCGTTCTCGAACAGCATGGACGTAACTGCGGCGACAATGCCACGGGTGGCATCGCAACTGGCACGCAGGATAAAGGAAATCGGATTGCTTGCGTCGTTATTCATGGTTAGTCTGGCCTATTTGCTACTGGCACATTTTCACCAACATTGACTGACCAGTCAATCAATATGTCGAGTGTGCGCAGTGTGGTTTATCATTATGATGGGCAAATGCTAATACGCCAGCCGCCTACTGGGAAGGAAAACGAGCCATACGGTCAGTTTTCCTGTTTTTCCTGTAACTCCGGTTGGACTACTCTTTCATCTGTTTGAAATCAATGGCCTCAGTGTAGGCCTTCAGCTCATCCTTAGTCACTTTTTGCCCTGTAATCGTCACCAAATAGCGGTTCGCCACGGCAATTTTGAAATCACCCGACTGGTTGGCCTCCTCATAAGTGGAAATGACCTTCTGGCCTGCCACCTTTTCCATTTTCCCACCTGAAGAGCTGGCAAACATCGGATTGGTAAACAAGGCCATCATGCCCTGCAACATCGGCGAATCGGTGACAATCTGCACAGAAACAGAGCTGTCACCTTTGGTATAACGGCGCTCGGCAGTCACACCGCCCCCAAACATGGCAGCCCCCACCGCCGTTGACTCAGCCGCCGCCGCCGTCCAACCCTCCAAAGCCGCAGGCAACAAACCCTCCAAGGTCTTGCCCTTCATTTGCTGGATCAGTTGCACCGCATCATTCAAACTGGCAACCGCCGCATTGTGGTCGCCTTTTTCATAAGCTTCCGAAGCATCCTTAATGGAATCCGTTACATCATCTGCCTGAATCGGGGCAGCAAATGTACTCACGGCAAGGCAAGCAACCGCCAGCACACTGGCACGAAAAGGAGCAGTAAATGGGCTAATGAATGGTTTAATTATAAGCATCATGATGTTCCCTCACTCACATCGTTAAGCATAGTTCAAAGATTGTACTTACCAGATTGCCAGACTCCCCGTTGGCACAAACAGACCAAAGCAGGGTTATTTCAGATAAGCTGTGATGGTACAAGCCCTACCTTCAGATTAGCAAAAGCACACAGCGAAAACCCCAATACTTCAAAGCACTACAAAACACTACACTTCACCCGTACTGCCAGGCTTGACAACCCAGGCAGGCGTGGATTAAAACCACTGATTATTTCGATTGGAAAGCTTTTGCCCATGTTGTTCGCCAAGCATCACCGCCCCGTGGTTGTCTGGATGGTCGCCCTGATCATCCAGATGGGGTCATGGCTGAACTGGTGGGCAACCCCGACCCTGATTACCCAGGCAAGCGGTGAAAGTGTTTTCATGTGCACGCTGGCAGGCATGCAGCAAGTCAGGCTCCCACCTACCAATGCCGATGCCCAAGCTGATGCCGACACACTGCAAGTCATGTGTCCCGCCATGCTATTGTTGGCAGCGTGGGGACATGGAAGCCCACCTGCCGCCCTGCCCTTGGCTCTGCTACCAGCCAATCCCTCGTTTCCACAGGATTTCGTGGGTATTTCACCTGCTGCCCGTTATTTTTTCCCTTACCCTGCCCGTGCCCCTCCACTGGCCTGATTGATACTGACTGAAACGTTATGCGGCAAACCTTCGTCAACAGCGGAGGGGTTGTTTGCAGTTTATGGACACCAAGCCAGGTACAGGTTATGCCTTTCGATACATTGATTACCCGCTCGCCCACCATGAAGGCGATCCTTTGCTCTGCCCGGCTGATTGCCGGAACGGATGCCAGCGTACTGATCACCGGCGAATCCGGGACAGGCAAGGAGCTGGTTGCCCAGGCCATACACCAGGGCAGCCCCCGCAGGCATGCCCCGTTCATCACCGTCAATTGTGCTGCCTTACCGGAAACACTGGCAGAATCACTGCTGTTTGGGCATCGCAAAGGGGCATTTACCGGCGCAGACCACCACCAGGCCGGGCTAGTAGCCGCCGCCGATGGTGGGGTGTTATTCCTTGATGAGATCGGGGAATTGCCGCTGGCACTTCAAGCCAAACTGCTGCGGGTGCTTGAATCTGGTGAAATCCTCCCCTTGGGTGAAGTGCGACCCCGCAAGGTGGATGTACGGGTGTTGGCTGCCACCCACCGCGACTTGGCTGCCTTTTCCCAGGCAGGCACATTCCGCCCTGACCTTTATTATCGTTTGAATGTTGTCCCGGTCGAGCTGTTACCCTTGCGGGAGCGCCCGGAAGACATTGAGCTGCTTAGCCAGCATTTCCTTGCCAGCTTTGCCCGTCATCACCGGATGGCAGCGGCAAAGCTCAGCAAGGATGCACTGAAAACCCTGCATCAATACCACTGGCCCGGTAATGTGCGTGAATTGAAAAATACCTGTGAACGCCTCAGTATCCTGCTGGGCGGGCGCGAAATCCATGCCGCCAACCTGCCCGCAGCCATCCAACGGCAAGCACCGCCGCAGGCCAGCAGCCCTGCCCATAAAACCAATGGCTTTACCCTGCCTTCAGGCGGCCTGAATCTGGAGGATCTGGAACGTGACTTGCTTCAACAGGCCTTGGTACAAAGCAAACAAAACAAGAGCAAAGCGGCACGCCTGCTGGGAATAACACGCGATGCCCTGAATTACCGCCTGAAGAAATACGACCTAGCCTGAACCAGTCGGTCAGTCCGTACTTTTCAGCACCCTGCCGCCGGTGATCTTTTCGCACGTCCCCTTCGGCAGGTTGATCCACTCGTTAGGGTCATTGTCTGTTTTGGCTTTGCCAGAACAGGCATGCCCATTAGCACCACAGGCATTCATACCTGCCTTGACAATCCCGGCACAGCGCTCCGTGTCTGCACCACTCTCCTCCTCGTGACCCGTCACGGAAGCCACCGGCAGGGACAACAAGCCCCCGAGGGCAAGGGCAGCCCATTGTTTGTTTAAAGTCATGTATCATCCTTTATTAAACACATTTAAAAATAAGAGGGGCAACCAGTTTCGGTTTTGGTTTTGGTTGAGGGACTGGCTGCCCAGGGAAAAAACTTAAATTGACAACCCGGCTTATCCGGCTTGCCACCTTATTTCCGGTATAGCGCCCCTTGCCAAACCATGCCCACACTGAAACGCTGATCATCTTCTGCCAAGGTCTGATCGAAGGTATAGGCTGCCCGCAGCGTCAGGCTTTTGCCTGCATCCAAGCCCAATTGCAACGTCTGTTTGGTGGGGTGGTCGCGGGTCAACAGATTGGCATCCTCTGCCAGCACCTGCGCCCCCGCACCTGCCAAACGGTTTTCCAGCGAAAGCCGCTCAAAACGGTAACTGAGATGTGCCTTGCCATAACGGACAGCCGGTGTGAGTGCATAGCCGAGGTGGTCTGCCACATAATTTGCCAAATGGGTGGTGTCAAACAATTTGCCATCCTCCTGCGCATTGACCCACTCATATTGCAGACTTGGCTCCAGCCCATGCCCAGCCGGGGCAGCCAGATCCAGCCAAGCCCCCAACAGCTTGCTTTTACCCGTGAAACGCACATCGGCTGGAACCGTTGAACTGGTACCGTGGCTATGCCCCGCCTGATAGCGTGTATCTGCCCGGTTATGGGCTTCGGTACGCATGCCCCAAACGCCACCCTTGGCTTGCCAGCCAGCCCACGTCCGCCCCATTTCCACGTAAACGTCCTTAGCACTTCCATCACGGGAGGCAGGGAAAAAATCCCCCTCACGGATTTCCATACCGGCCTTCACATCCGCAGCAGCTTGCCATTCAAGACGCACCGCCTTGTCGTGGATACTACCTCCCCAAAAAGCATCCGCCAGCAAGGCATTCTCGGCAAACTCACGAGAGGAAGTATGCGTGGATGCCTGTGGGGAAAAGGCTGCATCCATCAACCCCAAAGCCATATAAACAGGTTGTTCACGCTGCCACTGGTAATCAAAATACAGGCTTTCCAAGGCAAGGCTGGTCTCTGAGCCGTGGGTATGCGCACCGACCGCAGCATGCAGATTGGCTTGCCCACCTAAAGCGTAACGCCCCCACAAGGAGGCCGCATCCAACCGCGTCCCCTTTTCTACCGGAAAAGCCTCCCCACCCATCAACAAGCCTGGAATCCGCCACAGGCCATCCGGGTCAGTTACCCCCGCCGAATAATGGGACAATGCCACTGCGCCCCCGACCTCCAAAGTGGCAGAAGCCGCCTCACCATGCCCACCGTCCCCGTGGGCAAAAACCAGAGGGGGCAACAACAATAAACTGACCAATGTGATACGGCACATGGTTACTCCCCCCAAGGGTTGGCAAAACGCGGGTTATTGATAAAGCTTTCGTCGGTCAGGGTGTCCAGGAACTCGCGTAAATCAGCAAACTCCTGTGCCGTCAGCTCAAAGGAGCGCACAAAACCACTCTTATAAGGATTGGTGCGCCCATCCCCAGCGTGCTCACCACTGATGATATTGCGCCCACCTGCCATGTAGTGGCGGATAACATCATCGAGGGTGTCAATGCTGCCGTCGTGCATATAAGGGGCAGTCAGGGCGATATTGCGTAAGGTGGGTGGGCGGAAACGCCCCATATCGGCGGCCTTGCCGGTGATTTCATAAATGCCCTGCCCACCCTCAGGATACTTACCCTTGCCATCGAGGTTATACAGCCCATTGTTGAAAAATGTCACATCGGCAAAGGATTGTGTGCGGTCAACACTGGACTGGGTAAAGTTGATCCCGCCGTGGCAATGGAAACACTCTGTTTGCTCACTGAAAAACAGATCCATACCACGTTTCGCGGCTACGGTGATGGCAAAGGGATTGCCTGCCTGATATTGGTCAAACGGGCTATTAAAACTGTTCAGTCCACGCCCGAACGTCGCCAGCGCCCGGATGATATTGTCAAAATGCAGGGGAGCCACCTCGCCCGGAAAGGCAGCCGCAAACAGGCTGGCATACCGTGGCTCAGCCTGTAAACGGGCAAGGACTATCTCTTTGTTGCTGTCATTGATGCCCATTTCCACCGGAAACTCACCAAACAGCGGAATGGGAGCCTGCTGCTCCAAGGTCACTGTCGCGGGGTTGCCCCAGTTGACCGAAGCATTGTAAGCCACATTAACCAATGCCTGGGAACTGCGGGGGTGCAGTTGCCCCGTCGAACCGAGGGGCTGGCGCAAACCATCCGTAAACGCCAGCTCCTGCCGGTGACAGGAAACACAGGCAAACGTCGCATTCCCGGACAGGCGCTTGTCATAAAACAAGTGCCTACCCAACTGGAATTTTTCCTCCGTCACCGGATTGTCAGCATGCACAATAGGCAAGGGGAACCCTTCAGGAATCCCCCATTGGAATGCACGGTCATCGACAAGGCCGTTGTCCAGTGTGACCACGGTCATACTGTCCTTTTCAACACATCCAACCAATGCCCACAGGCAAAACAATAGGGTTGCCAAGGATTGATAGCCGTGTGGATGCGCGCTCCCTGTCCAGACCATGACCATCCCCCGCTTCAGTTGGCAACACTAAACACGGATTGTGCCGCTGTCGCCGGGATAGTACCGTAGGCCATACCCAGGTTATTGAAAATGGTGGGGCATTCAACATCAGTCAGGCCGGACATACAACCTGCCGGAGCAGCCGCGTCGGTATTCAGGTTGACCCCTTGCATCAGCTTGGCATAGTCCAGCACCACCTTGCTGGTAGTCAGGTTGACAACCTTGAAACTCTGGCTGAGGGTAATGGTTGTCCGGTTAGCCTCTGAACAACTCACAACCGCCCCTGTCACCGGATCACCTTGGCAACCGGTCGAACCCAAATGGAAGAAATAGGTATTTGCAACCGAAGAACCGTTTGAGTCATACGCCAATTGCACCTTATTGGCTGGGTTGACATCCAAACGCATAAACTTATGACCGTATTGCCAGTTCCAGAACATGCCTGAGCGGTTATAAGGTGCTATAGATGTATTGGCATTATGGTGGTTGGCAGCAGCCGGAACACCGACCTTAAACTCCATACCACTGATCGTTGCCGGGTCGATCCCTTCAATCTTGGCATACACCACCTTGTTGGTGGGTTTTGCCGTACCATTGCAGGAATCACCCTTATTCTGGAAGTCCAACAAGGCAACGCCGTATTGGGGATCCTGGAAATCATTCTTTTCTAAAGTGGCACTGACTGTCGCCCCGGTACTGGTTTTAAACTTGATGTCATGTACATAGAAGGCAAAATCAGCGATTGTCCCCTGATCTGCCGTCGTGCCCAACGATGACAAGGCAACCCCACACGCAATATCCACCCCTGCTGCCTTGGCCTGAAAGGGAATGGTCAGGTTGGAGGTCGTATTGCTTGTGTTATTGTCATCACTGCCACAGGCTGCCAAAACCAAGGCAGCGACCAAAGGAACACCCAGATGGATTGTCTTCATTGCTAATACCCTCAAATGTGAAAAATTCACATCGTTATTAGCAAATACTGTGCCAAGTTATTTTTACATTTAATTCAAGGTGATAAGAAGCAGCACTCCTAAAAGCATGCGTATAAGCACACAAACAGGCTGTGTTTTCACACACCACCGGGCTAGCCGGGAAACACGCCAGTCGAAATATAACGGTCGCCCCGGTCACAGATAATGACCACAATCGTCGCCCCCTCAACTTCCTGTGCAAGCCGCAAAGCAGCAGCCACCGCCCCACCGGATGACACCCCAGCAAAAATCCCTTCCTCCACCGCAAGGCGACGCATGGTGTGTTCAGCCTCAGCCTGGGTCACATCCATTTCCCGGTCTACCCGCGCCGCCTGGAAAATCTCCGGCAAATACTCTGGCGACCAGCGGCGGATACCGGGGATAGTATCCTGCTGGGTTGCCGGGCGCACACCAACGATTTGGATAGCTGGATTTTGGGCTTTCAGATAGCTGCTGGTTCCCATGATCGTACCGGTCGTCCCCATGGCACTGACAAAATGTGTCACTGTA
This sequence comes from uncultured Thiothrix sp., assembly GCA_964293005.1. Classification (GTDB taxonomy): domain Bacteria; phylum Pseudomonadota; class Gammaproteobacteria; order Thiotrichales; family Thiotrichaceae; genus Thiolinea. Next base: position 4,269 of record CAXYXW010000027.1, on the reverse strand, counting down.
CCATGGGTATCCCGCCAAATTTCCGGCCCGGTGCTGGCAATATGGGCAGCAGGATTATCCAGATTGGCAAACTGGTTCAATACCTTACCCCGACCCTCACGCTCCATTTGCAGGGCAATATCCCGCGCCCCCTCCATACCACCCTGCTCCTTGCTGACAAGGATCAGCTCTGCCCCATACGCCTTCATCGAAGCCCGCCGCTCCATACTCAGGTTATCGGGCATCAGCAGGATCATCTTGTAGCCCTTGATCGCCGCTGCCATCGCCAAAGCAATGCCGGTATTACCACTGGTCGCCTCAATCAGGGTATCACCCGGTTTGATCTCGCCCCGTGCTTCCGCCTGCCGGATCATGTTCAAGGCCGGACGGTCTTTCACTGAGCCTGCCGGGTTATTACCCTCCAGCTTGGCAAGCAGGGTATTGCGGGTAGTGCCGGGCATGCGTTGCAAACGCACCAGCGGGGTATTGCCAATGAAATCTTCAATGGTCGGGTAATGCATCTTATTGTCCTGTCAAAATAACAAACGCCACGGCATAGTCACGCTCATCCGCAAGGCTGACCTCCACCCGTTGCACACCCAAACGCTCAGCCGTTTCCTTGGTGACACCGTGCAGATGGATTTCTGGCTTGCCATTGGGTGCATGGCGGGTTTCAATCCCTGTTAGATGGGCATATTGACCGATCCCTGTCCCTAACGCCTTCGCCACAGCTTCCTTGGTGGCAAAACGTTTCGCCAGCCAAGCCGCCTGATTCGGGACGGTGGCAAAAGTAGCCAATTCGTTGGGGTGGAGGACACGGGCAACAAAGCGCTCAGGATGCCCCACCAACAGGCGGGCAATCCGGGCAATCTCCACAATGTCCGTACCGATGCCGATGAGGGTCATAACGAAGCATGCAGGGACTGCGCACCAACGCTGATAATGCGCTTTGCCCAATCAGGCTTCATTCTCATGCCATCTGCCTTTTCCAAATAAACAGCGGGGCGTGCAAGCATGTCCGCCAACGCTTGTTGCAAGGCTCTGCGGGGCACAAAACCATATTGCCGCTCTGCCTCCTGCCAAGCCGCTGGCGGAATGTCACCCCACGCCACATACATGGCAACCAAATCAAACACATCCTTAAAGGGGGGTGATAAGGCACGGTCAGCATTCGCCAACAACTTGGTCATAAAACAGGACTCCCGCGCCAAATATGGCACAGGACACCAATCAGCATTGGACTCCGCAACCAGACGATACTCATCACAGCTGACTATCTCCAGCTTGACCACGGCATCACCCAGCTTCAGGAATGTCCTGACAGCATAGCGGTCAGCACGAATTTCCCGCACATATTCAAATTCATGCCTAACCAAAGCACCTAACGAAACATTACTGATTTGTTCACGCACGACACGGTAGGCATCCTTGTTTGGGCAAAGAAAGTCAATGTCCACTGATTCACGGTATTCATCCAAATCAAGGGCTATCCGCGTTCCCCCTCCAAAACAAATGCCTTGTTGGGTAAAGAAATCAGCATTGAATTGCGCAAGTGCATCCATAATCAAACGATGGTGGGCTAACTGGCACATACCTACCCCCTTCCAAAAGCGGGGGTGAAAATACCGTACCCCACGGTTTGGGTCAGCAAATGGATCAAGGCACGTTCACTTGCCAACAAATCCTGCTCCTGCACAAATCCCCAGCGCTCCTCATAAACACGGAAAGCAAACTCGGGTTCAATAACATCACAATGAATATCCCACAACAACTTATCCAACTCTGGATATTGCCGCCGGTTAATGACCATGCTGTCCACCCCGAGCCTCCCGCATCAAGGCCAGCATTTCCACGGTAGCCTGATGGATACCAACAAATACCGCCCGTGCCACCATAGCATGCCCGATATTCAGTTCACGCATCTCCGGGATAGCCGCAATCGCTTGGGTATTTTCATAATCCAGCCCATGCCCGGCATTGACATGGATACCCAGTCCATGTGCAAACGCTGCCGCCTCACGGATACGCTCCAGCTCACGACCACGCGCCTCGCCCTGGGCATTGGTATACGTGCCGGTATGCAGCTCAATGACCGGAGCGCCAATGTCCGGCACACGGCGGATATGCTCAAGATTGGGTTCAATGAACAAAGAAACACGGATACCTGCTGCCGCCAATTGCTGGGTTCCTGCCCGGATACGGGCAAACTGCCCTACCACATCCAGCCCCCCCTCCGTGGTCAGCTCCTCACGCTTTTCCGGGACAAGACAGACATCTTCCGGCTGCAAATTCAGCGCAATCCCCAGCATCTCATCCGTAACACCCATCTCAAAATTCATGCGCGTTTTCATCATTTTGCGCACGGCATAAACATCCGCGTCCTGAATATGGCGGCGGTCTTCGCGCAGGTGCAGGGTAATGGCATGCGCCCCAGCCGCCTCAATCAGGCGTACTGCCTCCAATACATCCGGGTAAGGGGTAAAGCGGGCTTGGCGGATATTGGCGATATGGTCAATATTTACACCCAATTCAATCGGAAAATTCATGTTTCACTCACTCAACAATTGTCGCGCATACAGGGTTTTGCCGGGCAGCAGCAAACGCAACAGGCGGTCAAGCACTTGACGCAGCTCCTGCTGGCAGGCAGGCGGCAAGGCCTGTGGGTCACGCAAGGCCACCAGCAATGCCCCCGATACCAAAGTATCATCGACCTCTGGCGTATCGGTATCCACTGGCAGAATGCCCTGCCCAAAGCGGAAACGATAGCGCATTTGCGCATCAATGTCCTGCCCGGTCTCATCATCCTGCCACAGGTTCAACTCATGACCGCAAGTGGCCAACACATCCAGCTCAAAACGCAACACCGCCAACCTGTCCGCCCCCGCCTGCAAGCGGTGCAATACTTCACGGTAATGCTGGAACAGCTCCGGGATAGGCTGCATCGGCTGGAATACCCGCAACAGCACCTCATTCACATACAGAGCCTGCAATAAGGCATCCTGCTGGATGCGGTAACGGCCTTTTTCTTCCGCCTGCACCAGTGTGAACACCTCCCCACGCCCCGTCCAGCCCAATTCCAACAGGCGGAATGGCTCCAGCATCCCCTTGATGCGTGCCCCCTGCTTTTTGGGAAGCCGTATCACTGCCGTTACCCGACCTTCATCCTCGGTCAGCAAATCCAGCAACAGGCTATTATCACGGAAAGGGTTACGGCGCAGCACAAAAGCCAGGGACGTTTGCAAGCTAACCCACCCCCAACAAAGCCAACACGCCGAGCACGGCAAAAATCGCCGCCGCCACTGCGTGCACCAGCTTCAACGGCAACTTGTTTGCCATCTTGTCGCCAACCAAAACCGCCGGTACATTCGCCAGCATCATGCCGAAGGTTGTACCGGCAACCACTGCCACTAGCGAACTGTACTGGGCAGCTAGGGCAATGGTTGCAATCTGGGTCTTGTCACCCATTTCTGCGAAGAAAAACGCCACCAGTGTGGTCACAAATACCCCGTATTCGGACATCTTCACATTGGCATCATCCTCATCCAGCTTGTCCGGGATCATGATCCAGACCGCCATCGCCAGGAATCCCAAGCCCAATATCCAACGCAAGGTGTTTTCACCCAATACCGAAGTCAACCAGGCACCAATCGCCCCCGCCCCGGCATGGTTGAGCAGAGTGGCAACGAGAATACCCAGGATAATCGGGATTGGGCGACGGAATTTGGCTGCCAGCACCAATGACAACAACTGGGTTTTATCGCCCATCTCAGCCAAGGCAACGATGCCCGTTGAAACCAGGAAAGCTTCCAAAGGAATGACCCCATCACTAAAAATCAGGAGTGTAACCAGTGCAGGCAAGCGTGGGAAGGGTTGAAGCACTTTGCTATGTGTCAAGACCCATATGATCATAGACCCGCTTATTGAATAATTCGGGTTTCTTGGCATACCACCCCTTGAGGGCTTTGACGGGTGTCAAGTGTCCAAGGTTGCGCTGAACGACATGATGGTTGTACAGCTCCAGATACTGGAGCAATGTCGCCTTCATTTCATCTGCATTGGCGAAACGGGTTGACTTGACTACATGGGAAATACGCCCGTTGAAACGCTCCACCATGCCATTGGTCTGCGGATGTTTGGGCGGAATCAACCGGTGCTGAATGCCAAAGCCTGCACACACCTTGTCAAACGCATGGTTTCCAGTGGGTTCACGCTCACCCTTGGCGGTAAACCGGTCGGTGAACTCCTTGCCATTATCGGTCAGGATCGTCTGAATCCTGATGGGGCATTTTT